>NZ_CP040735.1:0-1370000 GCF_030323845.1 Methanobacterium sp. CWC-01 | reverse complement strand
CGAAGCTCTCGGTGAAATGGGTGTAACCCAGTACGTAGCCGGTTCCCCAATTGGTCCTGACAAAGAAAAATCCATAAAACTGTTAGGAGAAGTAATAGACAGCTTCTAAATAAACTTCTTCTTCTTTTTTTTATTTTTCAATACACCCTGTTTCTGATTCCGTGGTCTTTGCACAAATTCTTCACCCTGAGGTATAGCTCTCGCTGATATTTCCGGGAAGGTGCAAATGAATTTCCAAAAAGGGCACGAGTCTCCTCTACCTTCTCTGGAAAATGTTGCTCCAGGGTCTCATAATAACGAGTTTTACAATCAGCAGGGCCTTCACCAAATAGTGTCAACCCAGCCGCCAGAACAAAATCTGCCCCCTGCTTTTTTGCCCGGCCAATCATATAATCCAGAGATTCCGGGGTGTCAGAAAGATAGGGTAGCAGGGGCATGAACACCGCCCCGACCCTGAAACCGGCCTCTTTACACTTCTTCATGGTTTCTAACCTTACATCTGGCTCCGGGGCTTCGGGTTCAAATATCCGGGCCAGCTCCGGATCCATGGTGGAAAAGGAAAAGGAGATGATAACTCCCTTACCCACTCGGTCCCGTAGTTCCCGTGGAATAATGGCCTTTTCTCCAATCTTAGTCAAAAGGTCCAGATCCCTTAAAATCAGGGAGGATCTGGTCAGGATATGCACCGGAAACTGGAAGCGTAGGATAATCCTGAGAAATTCATGGGTGATCTTATAATCTTCCTCCAGTGGCAGGTAAGGATCAGTAGCTGATCCCAGGGCTATAAATGCGTACTCTTTTTTTCGGGCCTGGTTTTTCAACTGTTTAACCAGTACCTGGGGGCCATTGATTTTGACTGCCAGCCCAGGCACCTGATGCTCCCCATATTTGCTACCTCGGGTATAGCAGTATACACAGTTAAATGAACAGCCCGAGTAAGGGTTGAGGGAGTAACCCGACAAAAACCAGTCATCAACATGTCTTTGCTTGTTCAGGACTGATTTAACCTTGATTTCCTGGACCACGTATTTCACCTTAATATGATTATTCGATTTGGTGAGAAATTAGATTATCAGATTTATTAAATAATATCTTCAGAGTACTATAATAGATCTTGAGTTGTTAGAAGGTAAAAATGATGGAAATCAAAGAGCTAAACCGTGAGCTTCGGGAGAAATCTCTTAGAAGGATTGATAAAAAATCACCACCAGAACTGGCTGCCAGCTGGTCCAGCGAGGACCTACTCTACTCTGGCCCCGGCCGGACCATATTCATGGTATTACCCACCTCCGGCTGTGCCTGGGCTCTTTCAGGTTCAGGGGGGTGCACTATGTGCAGTTACGTGGCGGATTCACCACTGGAAGCAGTATCGGCAGAGGAGATGCTGGAAATATTCCATGAACACTTCGAAAAACAGATACAAAGACAGGCCCTGGAGGGTCCCACCGCGGTGAAGTTATTCGTATCTGGCAGCTTCCTTAATCCGAAAGAAGTCCCAGCAGAAGCCAGGAGGAAGATTCTTAAATCCCTGGCTGATTACCCGGAAATTGAAGAGGTGGTGGTGGAGTCCCGCCCCGAGTACGTCATCGAAGAAGTGCTCCAGGAGTGCTGTGAGGCTTTGCCGGGTAAAATATTCGAGGTGGCCATGGGTCTAGAAACCGGGGATGAAAGACGCCGGATGAACATCATAAATAAGGGTTTTTCCAATGCAGAGTTTGAACGGGCTGTACAAACAATCCAGGAACTTAAATCCGAATACCCCATAAGATCCAAGGCCTATTTACTTGTAAAGCCCATCCTGACCAGTGAAAAGGAAGCCATAATTGATGCCATCCAGTCTGCCGAGTATGCTGAACAATCTGGAGTGGACCGGATTTCTTTCTGCCCCTCCACCATCCATAAAGGTACTTTAATGGAAATTCTCTGGAGGAAGGGTTCTTATCAGCCGCCCTGGATATGGAGTGTTATGGAAATAATCCGGAGAGTTCGCAGTCTGGCCAAGATACCGGTTATCATGGACACCGCCGGTTTTGGTACCCGCAGGGGGCCTTACAACTGTAAAAAGTGTAACTCTGCCCTGAAAGAGATGATCATCCAGTCCAACATAACCCAGACCATTCCGGAAGATTTTGAATGTGAATGTAGAAGTAAGTGGCTGGCTGAAGTGGAATACTCAGGAATAACTGGTTCTCCAAGTAATTTGAACTAAAAGGAGATTTCTTTGATGGGAGATTCCCCAGAACTTTAGTCCTCCCTGGTTTAAAAATATTTTTTAGTGAAAAACATTAATTTTTTTGAGTATTTAATTGAGAAATCTTAAAAAGGAATCAATCCCCGCTTTTTTCAGTTACAGATAATCCCATGAGGTATCCGCCGAAGCCCAGGAACCACAATACCACGGGATAGGCCACCCATCTTTCCACACCACCACCACCCAATAGGGGCATGAACATGTTGGACGTGAACAGGAAGAACAGACAAATAACTCCAAACAAGAGGGCCATATACTTGAGTGGTGATTTGATTAATCTGAAGGAGTAGATAGCAGATAGACCTCCGCTTGCAAATGCGGTCAGGGAGAATATGGGGTGCTGGGGGGTGATGTTACCGGGGAATACTCCCACACCCAGAACTCCCAAACCCAAAAGTCCAATGAGGATTCCAGCGATTTTATCACGGAAATATCGGAACAGGAAATAATTACCCACCAATATAAGAATTCCAGAAATAATCATGGTCCAGTTAAAAATTGTGGCTGATGGCTGGGTGATGATGCTGTTGGGAGGTACTGTAGAGCCTAAATCACTGATCATGCTCTGGGCAGTGGTGTAGGTGAGTTCATCTGGATAAAAAATTTCTCCGGTTATGATTCCCATTAGAATTATGCTGCCGACTAAGAAAAACAGAAATCCGGCTAGGGTCAAATTTTGTTTACTTGAATTCTGATTCAGGTCTGCCATTTTTATTACCTAATGAATTATTTTCTATTCTGTACTCCTTTATCATAATAAAGTTCTTTATAAATTATATATTACTAGTTGAATCTATAGAAATAAAAACAGCAATTAAGGAAGCACGATGATCGGAATCAGCGCGGACTTTGACCCCGTACACAATGGACATGTTAAGCTCATCCAAAAGGCCCGGGAAGTAGCCGATGAGAAAAACACGGAAGTGGTTATCTACCTCAACAAGGGTTACAGTGCCAACCACGCCCCCTTCTTCGCGGACTACGATGCCCGGAAGAGGATGGCCCTGGAAGCCGGGGCAGATCGAATTTTTCCCATTGAAGGCCTACACCATCGTCTGACCATGGCCTACACCGTGCCCATAAGGATTGCTATGATGATCCAGGATGGGGTGCGGGATTATGTGGATGCCGCCGATGTAAGACCGGAACAGATTAAGAAGTACGCCTCTCGCTTTGTAAAAAGTGGAATATTCAGCGGGATTCCCCGTAATTTACCCAACCGTAATGTGATACGCTGGTATGCGGTTAACGAATTTCTGGGTAAGGTTCTGGGTAATAAAATGGAGTTTCATTTTATTCCTGAATCAAAGGTGGGAGAAGAAAAGATCTCAGGACGCATAATACGCAGGGAAATCCTGGAGAATAACTTAGAAATACCGAAGAGTGTCCAAAAACTGCTTCCCATTTCCACCGTGAAAATATTGCAAGAAGAAATTGACCATGAAAATATTCCGGGAAAAAGAAACCTGGAAGTTCTCCTGGACCGCTTGAACAACTATTCCCGTCCGCGCCTTTTAGAAATCGCTCACTTGAACGCTGCTGCCGTGGAAGAAATAGTCCAGGGACGCAAGTACCGTAAAGAAGCGCCAGCCTGGGCTTCACTTAGAAAGGCAGGATATGGGCCGGTTCTCACCCGCCTGGCTTTGAGTTGTGTGGAGGAGGATGTCACTCGCCGGGAGGTTTTTGACCTTATAAGACACTACCAGACGGAAGGAATCATACCCCCTGACCAGAAGGTAGAAAGAGTTATTGATAGGGCATGGTTCGTGGCATCATCAGCTGATAAGGGGATGGAAAGTCAGGAAGCTCATGAAAGATTCAGGAATGGGGAGAAGATTCGTTCCAAAGCTCCCTATACTGTTGATGCCGGTATTCATCTTCGCAGTTTTGAATTATCCTCCCTGCAGGAGGGCCTTCCCGCCTGGTTGTATGTGGATAAGAGAGGAATGATTGCCTGCCTCCTTAAAACTGCAGAACGTAAAATTAAAAGTCCACTGAAGTTACCGGCCAGAGATGCTACCTACCTCCGGCTGCTTTTAGATTCCCAGATTGTGCCCCTCCAGGGCAGTATGGTTAGTAAAAAGAGAGGCTGGAGAGTGCGAATCCAGGTGGGTTAATTAGTTATATTAAAGTGTTCAGTGCTATGGCTTACCACCGGACACTCCCATTCCCGGCAGAAAGTCATGGTAAACACCCCATCATCAGTGTCTATGTAAAATCTCCAGCAGTCCTTTTCCCGACCCTGGACTTCGAAACGGATATCCATTACTTTTTTACCCACCAACTTTGCGAGGGCCTCTTTACATTCTTTCATCTGGTTGATTTTCACAAAAGCCACCCTACAGAGATTTAGGTAATTATTATTCTGTCAAAGGACTGTAATATAATTAAAGATCAGGCCCAAGAAATTCGAAAATGCGAACGTTCCGTCCAGATTTAACCCTGATGATCTGGTTTATCCAGTTTTTGGAAGAGTTGGTGCATGTTGGCTGGCCTTTTATCCAGTTTACCCAGCTTATCGGCCAGGGCCACCAAAGATTCCAGGGTGGCCTTGCTCATGAAAGGTTCGGTTAGAGCAGAAAGCATCTTTACCACCTCTTCCATCTCTTCAGACCTTCGCCGAGCATGATAGAAACTGCTTGTCATCCTAGAAACTGCTGATTCTTTAAAGTCAGGCCCTTCCGTCTGTGATATGTATTTTAAAACTTCTTCATCTATGCCCATCCGGTAGGCGGCGTGTAGGGATTCCAAAAGAAGTGCTGAAACCCCCTTGGTGTAGGCGCTGCGCAGCATCTTAATGGCGGAGGCCTGGCCTGGTTCTGACCCAATGACCTCAATATTCATACCATAACCATTTAATTTCTCGAATTCTTCTGCACCCGCCCCTGAAGCTATGATTTTAACCTTCAAACCATTTCGCTGGACACTGCCTAGGATTGCTGCGTCCACGGTGTCGGAGCTTCCAACATTTTTTAAAGCTTCCTTAACGGTGGCGGGAGATACGTTATTGAGATCCACATAAACCCCCTGGATATGGTCCAATTCCCTGGCTACCAGTACTGCTTGGGATGGTGTAACCGCCGAGAAGATCATTTCCGCCTTTTTTGCCATTTCCTGGTTGTTACTGCACAGTTGAACATCCATTGATCTGGCCAATTCCTTGGTCCGCACACTTCTTCCCTCCAGACAGGTGTAGACCTCCACACCCTCCCCCATAAGACCCCTAGCCAGGGTAGAGGCCACTTCACCAAAACCTATAAAGCCCACTCTCATATTACTACCTCTTAGCTCATTACAACAAGCCCCACAACAAATAAATTCCGGCCAGCACTATAACCAGACCGGATATGATCCTTATCGTGCTTGAGTATTTTGAAATTCTCTCAAAGTTTATTCTAGAGGCCAGAAGAGCCAGTATGAACAGGGTGAGAGAGAAACCTGCAGCAAACAGTATCATGTTCAGGGCGCTGTAGAGCACGTTGCCCGTGGCGGTGCTGTATGCTGCTATCGCCACTACATAGGGCCCAAAGCAGGGGGACCAGGCCAGACAGGTCAATAGTCCCAGTATAAAAGATCCCACGACACCGCCTTCAGTACTGGATTTAAATGATAATCTTGGAATCTGGGGGTTGAATATGAAAAAAATCCCCACCAAAACCAGGATGATTGCAGCCAGCATCCTTATATGGAGAAGATATGCATTCAGGGCCGCGGTAAATATAACGGTTAGTATGGTGATAACTGCAAAGATTAAAAAAAACCCGCCGGTGAAGGCAAAAATTTCTCTTAAACTCCGATTCAGAATGGAATATCCAACAACGATGGGTATGAGTGGCAGCACGCATGGCGATAATAAGGAGGCCATTCCCGCCAGGAATGATAATATAAAACCGGTTTGCATCCCCCTACTCCTATAGTTGGCTCAGTAACTGGCTGGCAGATTGGTATCCTTCAATTCTTTTTATTTCCTGTCCATTAGAGTTGAAGATGATGATGGTGGGTAAACCGTAGATTGCATACCGGGAGCTTAAATCAGGGTTGTCATCGGTGTCAATCTTAACCGCAATATAACTTTGCGCTATCCGTTGTTGAACATCAGGGTCAGTGTAAGTTACACTATCCATCTCCTGGCAGTAGTGACACCAGTCAGCGTAAAAGTCAGCGAATACCATTTTATTGGAAGCCTGAGCCTGCTGAAATGCCGTGTTCATATCGGTGTTCCAGTTAATGCCAGAAGAACCAGTACTGGAATTGTTCTGGGTGCCAGGGAGGAAAGTACAACCAGTTATCACCACGACCAGGAACATGATTCCTAGGATAGTAAATAGCCTGCTCATAATGCTTGATTGTCATTTAAAGGGAATATATTTTTGGTGCTCTCAACTTTTAAATCTCAATTTACAGCTTTAAGACCACGTTATCACCGACCTCTACACCTATTTCCCGAGCTATCGGGGAGCATTTGGCGTTGAATAGACAAAAAACAGGTTTATCTTTTAAATCCATTTCGGTAAGGCCCTCATAGTTACCCAGGCCCTTGGAAATTACCATATCTGATCGGAAAAAGAGTTCCAGGAAGTCTGATGAAACATCTTTATAAACCACCCCCACTGAATCGGTTCCGATGGTGGTTAAATCTGCAAACTCATCTAAACCAATATCCCGTGCTTCCTCCAGGCAGGCATCGTTTAAAATGGGCATCTCCTTGAGGGCCACGGTGACCTTAACTTCATATTTTTGGATTTCTTCTATGAGCAACTTGTCGAAGACTATTTCTCCCACATTATCCGCCAGATATAAAACATTTCGGCCTTTTTTAAGTTCTTCTTCCAGTTCAGGAGAATTATCTACAGTTAATTCTTTTTGCATGGCCGACAGGATCATAGCCTCCATATCGATATCCAGGCCCAAAGCAGCAAAATCCAGGAGATTTCCAGCGATGGCAGCTTTTAAATAGTTTTTAAGACTGGGATCCTCTTTTAAGATCTTTTTTACTTGGGGTAGAAATTTAAGGGCAATTTCATTGGATTTAGCCCTTTCCTGGTGGTACGGATCATGGTTACCAGTTTCTCTTTTGATGGTGCGGTGCATCTCGGTGCCAATCTCATTGGCAGATGCATTCGGTTGGAATCTCTGACCTATGAGATCGGTTAACTGGGAAGTGATCTCCAGCTTTAATTTTTCATCATCGGTAGCCAGATCCAGGGCTTCTCGGGCCTGTCTTAGAAAACAGGGGGCGCATTCGTAGTGTACTTTCATAAGATCATCTTAAATTTTTTTAACGCTAATTCATTCAGGGTCTAATTTTCATATAAGTATTGAGTCGTATCCATTTAAGATGGTACAGGGGATAAGCACAGTATAAGCAAGATCAGGGCCATGATGGCCATTATTTTTCTTCCCCGGGTGATGGGGGCCACATTATCCATGGCCCCCGGGTGTGTCTTGCTTTTGAAGAGTATTATCAACATTAGGAGGGCCATAGGGATCCATCCTAACAGTACGGTTACCACCACGGCTAACATGGATATTACCGAGTGTATCTTTTCACTGAAAATGGACCTGGATATATGGCCCCCATCCAGGAAAGCCACCGGCATCAGATTTAACATGGCCACCACCACTCCCACCCAACCGGCAAAAGCCACTGGGTGTAAAAATATCATCTGACCCGAAGCCACGGCAGGGGCAGTGAAGTAGGCTATAATATCCATTAAAAGAGGCGGTGTGAAAAGCATGGCCCCTGTTGATTGTACAGTTACCGTGGAGATACTCAATCCAATCATCAAAACCGGCACCGTTACCAGAAGCCCAGCCAGTGGGCCGCTTAATCCCAAATCAAAGAGGGCGTTACGATTGGGGATGGGAGATTTGACGTTTATAACTGCGCCGAAGGTGCCTATTATAGTGGGAGCCGGGATGAAGTAGGGCAATGTAGCTTTAACACCATGTTTACGGGCGTAAATAAAATGGGCTGTTTCATGTGTACCTATTATGGCCAGAAGAGCTATTGCAAATCCTACTGCCGCCAGCCAGCTGTTTCCCAGAAGATAACCAGCTGCCAGAGTGGTTCCCAGGGTGGCCAGAAATAGTATCAAGTTTATATGAATCCGGGAATCTTTTTGCTCTGGTTTCTGGGCCAGTCGTATCCGGTAATACAGTCCATCAGGATCAATATAGGGTAAGTAATTTACCTGGTCCAGTTCCTCAACCAGGGCAGTAAATTTTTCAGTACTATAATCCCCAACCATGAAGTAGGATGCGTCTTCATCATCCACAAATTCTATAACCGAGAAATATCTACCCACAATATCATACAGAAGCTCTTGGTCTTCCAATGGTTCACGTCCAGGTTAATTTTCAATTAATTCAGATCATAAGAAAGTTGATAAAGTTTATCCCCCATATATAACCCTTATAACCTCAATGGTATCCCCATCTTCCAGGGATTCTTCTTCGATGACTATCTGCTGGTTTTTTTTAACCACCACAGTTTCCAGGGGTATTTCCATCTCCTGAAGTAGGTCTTTGATTTTACCCCCCATAATTTCCATCCTTTTTTCTTCTTCTCCCATTATAAAGGTAATATTCATCTAATCACTTCGGGTTTATATGCAGATTCTACAAGTATAAAGTTAACTAGTGTATCTTTTAGATTTATTCATTCCTCTCTTTTAGGAAGCTGCAGGCCTTACACAGATTGGCGGCTGCTGGTTCACCACATACTTTACACCGGGTGAGAGGCGATTTTCTGGAAAATTCTTTCTTCAGAACTGGTTTTATTCGGTCAAATCCACGAAGGGTGGAGTACATAATGGTGGGATGTTTTAGGGATATTTCCTTCAAAAACTGCCCCACTTCGGCCCGAAAAGAATCACCAGCGTAAGGACACCCTGCCAGGTGAACCTTGAGTTCCCTGGCCAGTACGTAAAGTGCTATTTCCCTTTCCGGTACTTCCCGGAGAGGTTTGATTTTCACGGTGAACCGGGGATCTTTGGACTGGGATTTTACACCGATCCGGGTCAAATTATCGAGATTTCCTTCCAGATAGTTCATCAGGATTGACTGAGCCTCATCATCTAAGTTGTGACCGGTGGCAATTTTAGTGGCACCCTCCTCCCTGGCTACTTTGTTGAGTATCCATCGTCTGAAAACCCCACAATAGGTACAGGCCCCATTTTGGGGTTTTTTCATTAGTTCATCCAGAGTAACTCCTAAATATTCTTCAAAGGAAACTATTCTATGCTTTATATCCATTTCTTTGGCGATTTTAGTGGCGATTTCCACGCCTTCCGCCCGGTAACCACTTATTCCCTCGTCGATGGTCACTGCCATCACTTCAACAATACCCCTCTCATGAAGATTTTTTAGGATATCTAGGGCCATGACACTGTCTTTTCCACCGGATAACCCTAATAGTATTTTGTCTCCCTTTTCCACCAGTTTATATTTTCTTATATCCTTTAAGACCTTCTCCTGCATTTTCTGGATGAAACAATCTTTACAGAGTTTCTGTCCGGAGTGCTTACGGTGAATGACCACCGGAATTGACCCACAATAGTCACATTTCATAGTACTATCCTGATTTGCATTCTGACATCTAAATTGTACCTAACTTCACTTCTCCAGAAACTTTTGGAAAATGGGAAAGTCCTGTACGTAATGTTTGCCAAATTTCACTGACTCTTCTGCTTTTTGAAGTTCTGATCCCAGGTAAGCAGCATGTTCCAATTTGGTTACCAGCCTTCTTTTAATGATTTCATCGTAAATAGGCTTGGCTTCAATGCCGGTTAGAGTAAGTTGGGGCTTACTTTTCTGATAGTGCACCGCCATTATAAGGCCGTTGGAAACGGTGATTTTGAAACTGCCAGCAGGGTCCTGGTTGAAAGTGTAATCAGGTTTTCCCTCCACTTCCGGAACATCAAGGGCCTCTTCCAGGGTTTCACCACGCCTCTTGTCCTTGAAAACCACTAGATTAATTCCCAGATCCTTGGGTATGGAACCTCTTTTCTTAGCCAGGAACATCATTTGAGATGATATTGCCAGTTCTTTGACGCTTCCCACCGTTTTCCCACTTTCTTCAGGTGTGAAGAGTATACTTGCCCCCAGTTCCATCCCTATACCTGATAATAAAGTGTTTACTCCAGTAGAGTCCACATCCAACAGTTCGGTTACGTTTCCCACCCCAAAAAATAGGGGAACTCTGTTTTCACTTTTAAACTGGCGACAGGCTAAGAACGAATCCACAATGCTTTTACTGTTAACCGGATCCAGAACTGGATCAGCAATGACTTCCAGGTCTCTGCATTTTTCTATGAGGCTCTTCAGGGAACTTACTCGCTCTTCCCAGGTGCTAGGCACCCAGTTTTGGCTGTAATCCGTGGGGAGTAAGACTGCAGGCACTTCCTTTTCTCTAAGCAGGGTTAGCAGTTCCTGGTAGTTCCCGTGGTCCAGGCTTAAAACCAGGTCCACCCCGGACTCAACTGCCACTTCAATCTCTGCCGGGTTGAGGGTGTCGATGCTGATGGGTACGTCTAGTTTATCCTTTAAAAGATCAATCATGGCCGGTATTCTACTTTTGAGGTTTTCTCCGGCCAGCATGCCCAGATCCACCAGATCAGCACCGGATCTAACGAAGTATTCTGCCCTTCTCAGCAACTTCTCAGGGCTTAGAAGGGGGGCATTGGCTATTTCGGCTAGAACTCGCATGGGAAAGTCCTCCCCCACGGGGAGGTTCCCCACCATAATGTTTTCAGGTTTTTTAAGTAGTTTTTTAATGTTTTCAGAGTCTTCTTCAAAGTCCTGAATGTATTTAAGTGCCCGATTCCTGAGTTCGTCTTCTATAAGCTTATCTGCCGGTTTTTTAGATGACAGGTCAATTTTATCCAGCATCTCCAGCACCACTCCCAAATCAGCAGCATCAGTGGATCCCTTGTAGGTGGGTATACCCGTAACCTCCCCCACATAACTTACATCCTTTCTTATCAGCCCCGGAGTAATGATCATGTCCAGAGATTCCAGTTCTATCCCTGATATGTTATCCAGTTCAGCAACTATGCGACGGGGTGTAAGAAAAGCAGCTATGGGTGTGTTAAAGGTTAAAACATGAACTTCATGTTCTGATTGGGCGGTGACCTTTGTAACCAGCGGACTGGCCAGTTTGGCGGTGACGATGAGTATTTTCATAGGATTGTTCCCAAAGATTGAAATTATTATTTACCAGGATGTTAATCAGATTCTAACTAAAGTTCGTCAACTATTTCTTCACAGGCCGGTACTGAACCTTGTAATCTTTCCAGGGGTTTCTCCCCGTTTTTGAGGGCTGCTTACCCTGATAGGTTATGAGTACCTCACTGCCCAGGGGCACCTTTCCCATCAAATCATCCAGGACGGTGGAGCCCCAGATTTTTTTTTCTCCATTCTCAGTTTTGATGAAGTACATGTTACTCTTATACTGCCCCACATTCTCTTCTTTTTCTATATAGATCCCCTGAATTGATTCCCCTATAGCTTCAGGTTCCCACAGATCATCTTTATCTTTTTCTTCCGTTTCCTTTTCCACTTCTATCCATTCGCTCATCATTATCCCTCTAATTTAAGTTAGGTAGTAGATCAAAATTATTAAAAATTATTTTTTAGTTTTCTTTTTTGGCCTATTGGTACTAATTTTTTGCTAAAAAATCAGTCCCCATAATATATCAACAATCATCCAACACGTATATATATTAAAAATTTATAATGATTAACTATGAGGAATGGAGGTAAATAGATGATCGAAATTCGCTTTCACGGACGTGGCGGACAAGGAGCAGTAACCGCCGCAGAGATACTAGCAAAAGCAGCCTTCGAAGATGGAAAATACTGTCAAGCATTCCCATTTTTCGGTGCTGAAAGAAAAGGCGCACCAGTAATGGCTTTCTCAAGGATACATGATAAGCCTATTAGAAGGAGATATCAAGTTTACAACCCCGATTATGTGGTAGTGCTGGATGAAACACTACTCGAAGCTGTGGACATAGTTTCTGGTCTTAAAGAAGGGGGTAAAGTAGTTATCAATACTGAAGAGGATTTGAAGTTGGATAGTGTAGAAGTACACACCATAGACGCTACCGGAATTGCCCTGGAGACTCTGGGCGTCCCCATTGTGAACACAGTAATGTTAGGAGCGTTTGCCAAGGTAACCGAAGAAGTTTCCCTTGATTCAATTATAAAAATAACCAAAGAAACATTCCCTGGTAAAATTGGGGAGAAAAACGCCACGGCAGCTGAAATTGCTTATGAACAGGTGAAATAATAATTTAAGGTGATCTAATGGTAAACACAGGAGCAGCAGTTAAAGAACCAGGCAGCACCCGTAAGAACAAAACTGGAAGCTGGAGGACCTTCAAGCCAGTCCTGGATAAGGATAAATGCATAGACTGCGATAACTGCATTCTTTTCTGTCCTGAGGGATGTATAAACCAAGAACATGACATTGATTACGATTACTGTAAAGGATGCGGCATATGCGCTGAAGAATGTCCAGTTGAAGCTATTAAAATGGAGAGGGGATAGAAATGGTATTAAAAGTTATGACTTCCAACCGGGCCGTGGCCGAAGCAGTGAAAATGGCTAAACCAGATGTGGTGCCCGTTTATCCCATTACCCCTCAGACCACCATATCTGAGTATCTGGCTAAGTTCGTGGCAGACGGAGAGTTGAAATCCGAGTATATTAGGGTAGAATCAGAGCACAGCGCTATAAGTGCCGCTTTAGGAGCATCAAGTGCAGGTGTTAGGGTTTTCACTGCAACATCATCACAGGGACTGGCCCTGATGCACGAGATATTATTTGCCACTGCGGGTATGAGGAGCCCAGTGGTCCTGGTGGATGCCAACCGGGCATTATCTGCTCCTTTAAGTATTTGGAATGACCAGCAGGACACCATATCTGAACGTGACTCCGGATGGCTGCAGATATATGCAGAAAACGCTCAAGAGGCCTTAGATGCTGTGTTAATCGCCTATCGAGTTGCTGAAGATCCAGAAGTGCTGTTACCCTGCATGGTCTGTATTGACGGCTACTTTTTAACCCATACCGTGGAACCCCTGGATGTGCCCAGCCAGGAAGAAGTGGACCAGTTCTTACCACCCTACAAACCCTATGCCTTCCTGGACCCGGAAAACCCCATGTCCATCGGCACCTTCACTGATCCGGAATACTACATGGAAGCCCGTTATGCCATAGAAAAAGCCATGGAAAAGTCCAAAGAGGTCATTGCCAAGGCCGATCAAGATTTCAAGGAAATATTCGGAAGAGAATATGATTTAGTTGAAAACTACCGGTGTGACGATGCTGAGATCATCATCGTAGCTATGGGATCTGTTTGTGGCACTATTAAAGATGTGATAGACACCCTTAGAGAAGAGGGAGAGAAGGTAGGACTCTTAAAACTGCGAGTATTCCGTCCCTTCCCCCAGGAGGAGATTGTGAAGGTCCTGGGAAAAGCATCCAAAGTGGCGGTTCTGGATAAGAATGTCTCTTTTGGAATGGGAGGAGTGGTTTATAACGAAATTAAAGCTAAAACCAACGCTGATACATACGGATTTATTGCTGGACTGGGTGGACGAGACATAACCCCAGAACACATCAGGGAAATCATTGCTAAAACTAAAAATCCCACCCGTGAGGTGGAATGGATAGGACTGAAAAAGGAGGAAGTCTAATGGAAATCAGTAAAGAAGAATTCCTGGCCCCTGGACATCGAGGATGTGCCGGCTGCGGAGCCACAGTAGGGGTCAGGCTGGCCCTGAAGGCCCTGGGCAAGAACACAGTGGCCGTGTCTGCCACTGGTTGTCTGGAGGTTATCACTACTCCCTACCCAGAAACTGCCTGGGAGATTCCCTGGGTACATGTAGCCTTCGAAAACGCGGCAGCAGTTGCGTCAGGAGTTGAAAGAGCACTCAAAGCACAGGGAAAAGATGCCCAAGTAGTTGCATTCGCCGGAGATGGTGGAACTGCAGATATTGGACTGCAGGCCCTGTCCGGAGCCATGGAACGTGGACACAACATCATTTACATCTGTTACGATAACGAAGCCTACATGAACACCGGGGTGCAGCGCAGTGGGGCTACACCTTATGGAGCCTCTACCACTACCAGTCCACATGGTAAGGAGAGTTTTGGAGAAGATAAACCCAAAAAGAACATTCCCATGATAATGGCCGCCCATGGAGTGCCCTACGTGGCCACCGCCTCCATTTCTTATCCAGAAGACTTTGTTAAAAAGGTGCAGAAAGCCAGGGAAATTGAAGGACCGGCTTACATTCACCTCCACCAACCCTGCACCACTGGGTGGGGATACGATCCCGCGAAAACCATAGAACTGGGCCGTTTGGCTGTTGAAACCGGCTCCTGGATCCTTTACGAGATTGTTGAGGGCGAGTTCAGGGTGACCTATCGTCCCCTGCAGCGGAAACCAGTAGAAGAGTACCTAAACGCCCAGAAAAGGTTTAAACACCTCACTGACCAGGAGCGTCTGCGCATCCAGAACCAAGTTGATGCCCTGTGCAGTGAATTAAAAATATAGGAGGCCCATCCTTGGAAAAAATAATAATCCAACCGGAACTCTGTGATGGCTGCCTGGACTGTCAGGAAGCCTGTGCCCAGATTCATGGCACATCCGGGATTCTGGTGAGGGAAGTGGAAGGATCATACTATCCCATCATCTGCCAGCAGTGTGAGGATGCTCCCTGTGAATTAATCTGTCCCACTGAGGCCATCGGCAAAGAAGGAATTGATAAAGATCGTTGTATCGGTTGTGGGCTGTGTATGATGGTCTGTCCCTTTGGTGCAGTGGTCATCCACGAGCGTAAGGCCCATAAATGTAATCAGTGCCCTGATCTGGATACACCAGCCTGTATTAAGGCCTGTTCCCAGCGCGCCATAGCCAAGGTGGATACCGACAAATTACAAGCCAAAAGACAACTCGAACACATCAAAAAGATTTCTGGCGTGAAGAAAAGATCCCACCGAGGCTCAGATCTTGTACAAATTGTCACTGCCAACACCCGGGCTAAAAAGGCCCTGGATAAGGAGGCCTGAGGATGAAGGAACTGATTTCAAGGCCCGAACTCTGTGATGAATGCGGCAAATGTGAACGTATATGTCCCAAAAATGCCATCCGAGTGGTTAGTGGAGTGCCACTATTCTGTTTGCACTGTGCTAAGGACCGGGCCCCCTGCCTCAATGTATGTCCAGAGGAGGCCATAGAAGAGGTAAATGGGGCTATTATCATCCACGAAGAAGCCTGTATTGGCTGTGGCCTGTGCCGCGATTTCTGTCCCGTGGGAGCCATTCAAATTAATGAGTATGGAATTGCCACCAAATGTGACCTGTGTGAGGGTGAGGAAGTACCACTCTGCGTGTCAGTATGCCCCACCGAGGCCCTGAAGATAAGTTCTGAGGATATAATGACCGAAAAAAGAGATCGTGTAGCCAAGGAACTGGAAAGAGTTAAGATGATCATGAAATACTGATCATCAGTATTTATTTTATTAACTGATTTTTATGATAGCATCGGAGAGAGTGGAGGAGGAAGTTTGCCGCCTGTTTAAGGAAGCAGTGATTAAACTTCCGTCTGATGTAAAGAAGGCCCTTAAGGATGCCTATGATAATGAAACCGAAGAGGTGGCCCGCCTTAACTTGGAAGCGGTTTTGGATAATATTAAGGCCGCCGAGGATATGGGAGTTCCACTCTGCCAGGACACCGGTCTGCCCATCATATTCGTGAAACTGGGAAATGTTCATGTGGAAAACCTTTACCAGGGCATCCGAAAGGGAGTGAAACGTGCCACCCGAGAAATACCCCTCCGACCCAACGTGGTGGACCCCTTCACCCGTCAGAACACCGGGAACAACACCGGTCAGTTAATACCACAGATCGACGTGGAGTTAGTGGAAGGTGACTATCTGGAGATAACGGTATTCCCCAAGGGATTCGGTTCCGAAAATAACAACACCCTTAAAATGGCCCTTCCCGGTGAAGGAGAAGAAGGAGTTGAATATTTCGTCCTGGATACTGTGCTGGCTGCCGGTGGCAAGCCCTGCCCCCCCATCCGGATAGGAGTGGGTATTGGAGGATCTTCTGATCTGGCACTTAAACTGGCCAAGAAGGCCCTTCTGGATGAGGTGGGAGCCAAAAACCCAGATGAAAGACTGGCCCGGTTGGAGGAAGAGATTTTAAACCAAGTCAACGCCACCGGTATTGGACCCATGGGCCTGGGTGGTAAAACCACTGCCCTGGATGTTAAAATACGCACCGCCGATACACACACCGCTGGACTGCCCATAGGTGTCTGTATTCAGTGTTGGGCCGCCAGGAAAGCCACTGGCCGGTTGAAAGAGTGATAATTTTTTTTTAAATTAAGTTAGTTGAATAAAGTCTATTTAGTTTTTAATTACTATAATAAAGAATTAAAAAGAAGAAAAGAAAAAAAATACAAGTTTCCTATGGTTTTTTACAGGTAATCATGAAGATAGTGCGATCCCCGATATTCTCCGCCCGATCGGCAATTCTTTCCAGTATACGGGCTAAGAACAACAGATAAACCAGGTATGAGATGGTTTCCGGGTCATCGATCATGCATTTGGTAACATCGTTCATGGCCCGGTCGAATAGGTCATCAACCTTATCATCATCCCTTCTAAGCTCCCGGGCGGTGTCCATGTTCTGGCCCAGGAAGGTGGTGAGACTCTTGCTGACCATGTTCTCCACGATATCGGCCATGTGCACAATATCATCCATGGGTTTTTCAGGGACCTCCTCATCCTTTATCTGCTTGGCCACCTCGGTGATGTTGCCTGCCAAATAGCCAATCCTTTTCAAATGACTCCCAACCTTGATACAGGCCTCAATAAATCTCAGATCACCAGCCACTGGCTGTTCAGCGGCGATGATGCCCAGGGTCTTGTGTTCCAGGTCGTAGTTCATCTCATCAATCTTTTGAGCAGCGTCCTTCACACTCCTTACCTTCTCTTCATCATAATTAAAAAGGACTTTAATAGAATCCCGATAGGCCTGCATGGTTTTTTTACCCATCTGCTCTACATCTTCCCTTAATTCCTTTAATCTCCTTCTAAACAATATCCTTGGATGTCTTTTCTCCATTTTATAACCCCATTTAATAAATTTAATCAGCCAAATCGGCCAGTGATGTAATCCTCAGTGCGTTGATCACATGGTTCCAGGAATATCTGGTCGGTGAGACCACTCTCCACTATTTCTCCATGGAGGAAGAATGCCGCGTATTTAGAAACCCGGGTGGCCTGTTGCATATTGTGGGTGACGATGATGATGGTGTAGTCCTTCTTCAACTTGTGTATCAGGTCCTCGATCTTGGTGGTGGAGATGGGATCCAGGGCAGAGCAGGGCTCGTCCATAAGTATAACCTCCGGTTCCACGGCAATGGTCCGGGCGATGCACAGACGTTGCTGCTGTCCTCCCGAAAGCCCCATGGCCGATTTTTCCAGGATATTTTCAACCTCATTCCACAAGGCTGCTCCTTTAAGGGCCTCTTCCACCCTTTGAGCTAAGACATCTTTATCGTTTATTCCGTGTACCCTCAGACCATAAGCCACATTGTCAAATATGGATTTGGGGAAGGGGTTGGGCTTCTGGAAGACCATGCCAACTCTTTTGCGCAATTCGACTACGTCTACTTTTGGTTTGTAGATATCCTCACCATCCAGCAGGATAGTTCCTTCCATCCGGAAAGTACTTATGAGGTCGTTCATTCTGTTCAGACTACGGATGAAAGTCGATTTTCCACAACCAGAAGGCCCTATAAGGGCTGTTACGTTGTTTTTAGGGATTTTTAGGCTTACATCCTTTAGAATGTGTAATTCATCAAAGTAAACGTTCAGATCTTCTGCTTCTATTCTATATTCCATTTTTATCGCCCCATCATCTTCTTACGGTAACGATCCACCAGCGTATTGGTGGCTACAGTAATTATGAGGATTAGAATCACCATCACCGCTGCTGTCCCCCAGGCATTATCCAGAGATATGCCCTCCGTGGCGAGGATATAAAGGTGCAGTGGTAAAGGTCGTGCTGGATCCAATAGTGAAGTGGGTATCAAAAGAGCAGCGCCCACAGTATACAACACTGCTGCAGCTTCGGCAATAGCCCGGGCCATTCCCAGTATTATTCCTGTAGTTATTCCGGGTAGTGCGGCAGGTATAATAACTTTGTAAACAGTCTGCCACTTGGTGGCCCCTAAAGCCAGACTTCCCTCGGCATATGACTTGTTAACCGATTCTACAGAAACTTCAGAAGCCGCTAGTATGGTGGGTAAAGCCATTAGGGCCAGAGTGAGGCCACCGGAGAGTACACTCCATCCTAGACCTAAATACACAACAAAAAATGCCAACCCGAACAATCCAAATATTATGGAAGGTATGGAACTCAGTGTTTCGGCTCCAAATCTAATCAGTTTAACTGTTTTGTTTTCACCAGCATACTCAGCCAGATAAACAGCCGCCCCTACACCCAGGGGTGCAGCCACTAGAACGGCAATAAGAGTCACGTAAATACTGGACATTATCATGGGGAATATCCCGCCTGATCTACCAGAATCTATGGGATCAGTGAACAGAAATTCTAAACTGACAAACGGCAATCCCTTAAAAAGGACGTAGCCAATTATGAATAATAATATGAATATGGTTAGTATTCCTGAAGCCCAAAAAATACTGTTCATTATCTTCTGGGCGATTTTTGGGGGTATAATCCTGTGCATTAATTAGACCCCCTTTACTTTAAATGTAGTCCTGAATGCGGTCATAAGTACCCGCCCCCAATAGTCACCTTCTTCTTGTAGTGGAGGTAGTTGGCTATGACCAGGAGTATGATGATCATGAATATGAGCACGATACCTGTGGCAAACAGGGCGTTGTAGTGTACACCCGTTGCATAACCCATCTCAATGGCAATATTAGAGGTCAGTGCCCGTACCGGGTCAAATATTGAACCGGGGATCTGTACCACGTTACCAGCTACCATGATAATGGCCAGAGTTTCACCAATGGCACGTCCCATTCCCAGAATTACGGAAGTTATCACTCCCGGTATGGCAGCCGGAAAAATTACATTTTTAATGGTCTGCCAGTGGGTGGCGCCAAGAGCCAGAGAAGCTTCTTTGTATTCTTGAGGTACAGAAACCAAAGCATCCTCGGATACGCTGACAATAATCGGTAGGATCATTACGGTTAGGATGATGGATGCCGTGAACATGCTAAAACCAGTGCCTCCAAACTGGACCCGCATGAAGGGGACCAATAGAATAAGTCCAAAAAATCCGTAAACCACAGAAGGAATACCCGCCAGAGTTTGTAGAGTAGGTTTTAATATCTTCTTCATTCTGTTGGGAGCTACTTCTGCTAAAAATATGGCACATAATAATCCTAGTGGAACTGCCATTAGTAGGGAAAGTAGAGTTATGCCTATCGAACCTATGATCATTGGAAATACGCCATATTGTCCCTCAGATGGACTCCAGTCCATTCCAAAAATAAAGTTGAAAAATCCTACACTTTCCAGAGCCGGAATACCTTCTTGGAAAATGAAGATTATTATAAGAGCTATGATTATAATCGAAGATATTGCCGTTAATAGTAGCCCTTTCTCAACAAAATACTCTTCAGTCCACTTAGACATATTATCATAACCTCAAATTATCGTTCTAATTGAAAAATCTTGTATTCTGTTATTACACTGAAACTGGTACCACTTTTTCTTTCGCTACAATGTTCTGTCCTTCGGGACTTAAACACCAGTCAATGAATTCTTTAACAGCACCTTCAGGTTCTCCTGCGGTGAGGAATAGGAATGGCCTTTGAAGCTCATAAGAACCATCTAGCACGGTTTCCAATGAAGGATAAACTCCATCTAACTCAACAGCCTTAACATCACCACTCATATGAGCCAGGGATACATATCCAATGGCATTAGGATCTTGTTTTACGGCCAGCTTTACAGACTCTGTGGAAGTCTGCACAATGGCATCACTTATAACCTTAGAATCTTTACCCATCACCAGATCTTCAAAGGCTTTTCTGGTTCCGGAGCCATCTTCGCGTACTACCACATTTATAGAGGCATCAGGCCCTCCCACATCCTTCCAGTTCTTTATGTCACCTGAGAAGATTTGCTTTAGTTGATCTTTACTCAGATCATCTACCGGGTTTTCAGAATTTACTGCAATCACTATCCCTTCCTTACCAATAACAAATTCCTTCAAAGAACCCCTTTCATCAGCTTTTAGATCTTTTGAGCTGGTACCAATGGCTATTATGTCCTGGGATACACTTCGTATCCCCAAGCCTGAACCACCCCCCTGCACGTTGATCTTCACGTTGGGATGAGTTTTCATGTATTCCTGAGCCAGTGCCTCTGCCACGGGTTGAACCGAAGTGGATCCGGCGATATCTATTCTTTCATACTGATTTTCAGTGCTGATAGTGCTGTAAACTGCAATGATGATTATTAATATTACCAACAATCCTAAGCCGATTTTTAACTTCACTTAATCACCATAAAAAATACTATTAGAAATTACTTCCAACTAACAGTATTTATAATTATATAGTGATAGAGGACTGGAGATATTTTAGATGCCCGTTGGCGTTAATAAAGGTTTTTTTCAACTCAAAAAATTCTTCCGCATATTCTGTCGTTAAAGAAAATAAAAAGGTGGTTGAACCACCATTTTCCTATTTTATCTAGCTGACCTGCTTACCGGTTGGGACCAGTTTTTCGGACTTGATTATGGCCTGACCTTCAGCACCGTTTACCCAATCAATGAAAGCCTTTACAGCCCCACTGGCATCTCCTTTAACCAGGAAGAGGAATGGTCGCTGGATCTTGTAGGTACCATCCAGTATAGTGGATTCGGAAGGAGCTACGTTATCGATTTGCAGAGCTTTTGCATCTTTAACTGCCGCAAAGGATATGAAACCTATGGCGTTAGGATCTTGTACCACAGTTTGTTGCACAGCTTCAGTGGAACTTTGCACAATAGCATCTTTCTTAAAAGATACTTTCGTACCGTTGTCCAGTTTTCCTAACACAATTTCCTGGAAAGCATCACGGGTACCAGATCCGTCTTCACGAACCACGACGTTAATTTGAGCATCAGCACCACCTACTTCCTTCCAGTTGGTGATATTACCAGTGAATATTCCTTTAACCTGTTCTAAGGTTAATCCACTGACTGAATTTTGACTGTTTACTACGACTGCTATTCCATCTTTACCTATCTCGTATTGAGTTAGTCCGGCAGATTCGTTGTCTTTTAACTCCTTGGAACTAGTCCCTATATCTGCGGTACCATCTTGTACACTTTTAATGCCCACACTGGAGCCTCCGCCTTGAACTGTTATCTTCACATCCGGATTCTTTTTCATGTACTCCGTTGCTAATTTCTCAGCAACAGGTTGTACTGAAGTTGAACCAACTATGTTAATACTTTCTTGACTGCTTCCGCCTGCTAAAACGAAGTAGGCTCCCACAATTACTAAAAGGACCACAATGATCCCGATTATATATTTGGTGTCCATTTTAAATCACCTCAATCCACACTGACTTAGCATTCTATTTAAAGGTTACTAATTGTGTTTAATATAACACTATAAGTGAATTAAATAAAGGCCTTATAGGCCGTATCTAAATTATTTTTCACTTTTTATGAACATTAATTCGCTAAAAGCATTAGATTTAAATAGTAAACCCTTCCTTAAAAGAATTCCAATGATAACTCAGGATGGACTTAATAACATTTTCAAAACCAGATACTCACGCTGGAGGACCTCAATAACGAAGGTAGAACCTAATCAGCTGGTTACCAGGGGATATTCACAGGAGGATCTGATTGGTAATATATCCTTCCCAGCCATGATAAATCTGCTCTTGAAGGGTGATTTACCCACGGAAAAAGAGGAGAAAATGTTAAGTGCAGTTCTGGTTTCCTTTTGTGATCACGGATTAACACTCCCAAGTACACAGTCGGCAAGACTCATTGCATCCGCAGGCTCCTCTCTAAATGCATGCATAGCCGGAGGTCTACTGGCTTTCGGAGAAAATCATGCTGGAGCCATAGAAAAGTCCATGAAGATGTTACAAGATGGAGTACAAGCATCACAATCCTATGGCCGGTCATTAATCAATGTCGCCAATGATTTACTATCAGATTTTTTAATTAGAGGCCTAAAAGTTCCGGGTTTTGGTCACCGCTATCACAAAGAGGATCCTAGGGCCCCTAGACTCTTGAAACTTGCCAAAAAATATGGTTGCTTTGGTGAACACTCCCAATTTGCCATTCACTTAGAAGACACATTAAGTGAAGATAAAGGAGTGAAAATGAACGTTGACGGGGCTAATGCAGCCGTATTATCTGATTTAGGATTTGACTGGAGAATAGGAACTGGAATGTTTATTATCGGTAGAATCCCCGGTATTTTAGCCCATGTCCATGAAGAACAAACCAGAGAAGAGCCTTTCCGTAAGATTTTAGACACGGATAACGAAGGCATGATTAACTCTTTTAGAATCTGAGTATTATAGTTGAACTATTCTACAACAACTGTCACTTTCCAACCAAACCATTCATTTTATCCTTCACATATTCCAAGTCTAATTTTTCCTTTTTAATACCTGCAAGTGATAATAAAGCCATTACAAGGCCAATACACCCCCCAAATATAACCACCTAAGAAAAATAAGAAAAAAAACCGAAATTTAAAAAAGTAAGATAGAGCTCTTAATGGATTAATCTAAAAACAAAAAGAAATAAAGCAACACCTAATCTAATTTATACCTACCCTGAAACCGTTCAGGGGTGGTGGTACGGGGTATATTACGGTAAAACTCACCGGCAGTGTCTATGATCTCGATGGAGATATCTCCAATCCGTTCGAAAGCCTTAACCACCCGTGAGAGATAAATGTAGTAGGTGGATCTCTCCTGATCCATCAGGTCATCCTCAGCCATCTGATGAGCAATCCTGTTCATTGCTTCGCCCTGAAGGCTATGCAACTTTTCTTCAGCGTCCATGACTTTATCTTTAAGTTCCAGTTTTTCGTTGGAAAAGGCGTTCATGGAATGGGTTATCATCTTATGGGATGTATCATACATAGATTTTATGATCCCCATCATCTCCCCATCAACATCATAGGACTCGTTTAAAGCAAAATTAGCTATATGGCATGAATGATCACCAATACGCTCAAGATCAAAGGCTATTTCTCCAAATACCATGGTTTTACTGAATTCTGAATAGGGGTTCATGGACACGGCAGTTTCCACCGAAGAACGAACCTTTTCCAGCATGTTATTAGTTATATAATCTAATCTGAGGGCTTCTTCAGCCAGGACCGCATCATGGTTAAGAAAAGCCTCAAAAGACATTTCCAATTGCTGACAAACGTGTTTGGCCATGTCACTGAGCATTTCCTTAATCAAGTAGGATCCAGCATGTTCCCGGGATGTGGGTTCTTCCTGAAAAATCTCAGAGAACTCGTCAAACTTCTTAAAATCAAGTATATATGCTCTCCGGACCACTCCTTTTTTTACCAGGGGTTGAAGGAGTTTAGTTACGTATCTACGGGTCAATCCCAGTTTTTCCGCGATTTCATCCTGGGTGGAAGGACTTTCATATAATATTACATCCAGAACCGCTTTAAGGGTGCTGTTTTTCGCTCTCTTGGTCATTATATCAGTTTGTGTCCTATTTTTTCTGATTCATTTGATGATCTTCACTCTCTTTATTATGATCTTTTTCATAGATAACAGTCACCGATTCCCTGGTGATGGCAATTATCACGTACAGAAGTGCTATAACTACCATAATAGAGATTATTTCGTTGAGTTGATAAAATATGGGCGAATATAAATTTACAATAGCCGAATTTAAGTCCGCAAACCCGCCTAAAAGTTTCACCACCCCTACGGCCAAGACCACATAACCATACTTTCGTGATATGCTTTTTTCATAGCCCAGTCGGCGTTCAACAAAGGGGAATAATCCCATTATTATGAGTGCTAATCCGATGGTCCGGAACAGATTCCAGCCCGTGGCCCTCTCCAGTAAGAAGAATAAATCTCCCTGTGGAAGTGAAAAAATGTAGAATAAGTACACAATTTCTATTATAAGAATTACAATCAATGGGAAGATGTAAAAGATGCTGCGCTCCACCCGCTGAGTTTTAACTCCGTCCAGTGGTTCCCTGAAAATGTGTGACATTACCTGATATAGCATGGAACCTATTACGGCCCCTATGATGGTACCTGTAACTCCCAACTGAGAGGTGGTGTAGGCCACGATTCCGGATATTACTCCGGCCATTACTATATCCAATGCTTTAGACATTCTAACACTTCTTCAGATTGATCCTGATCCTGGTGAATTTTTTATAACCTTTTCCTTAATTTGATTTAAACACTGTGCGGCGAGTTGTGACAATACGAACAGATTAAATATTCACTGCCATCAACTTTAACTGAGTAGTTTGCCATCTCCTTTTTATAACCGGTCTGGCTGTTAATTAGATTCACGATTATCTTATCCTCGTTAATCAGAATCTGGTTGTAGGAAGCCTGGGTATTTCCCCTCAACTTACGTGTGGTAGCCGTGCCGGAGTTAAGGGTGACCATCTTCTCGATCATCCACACATTGGGAACATGTTTATGGCCATTTAAGACAAAGTCAACCCCATAATCAGAAAATACCCTTAAAAGATCACCTGAATCCAGGAGTATATTTCTTTCTCTGCCAGTCTGGGGTATAGGTAAAAGATGATGGTGGAAGGTAACAATTTTACACAAATCACTGGGTATTTTGTCCAGTTGCATCTTCAGCCAATCCAGCTGATCCACCCCAATCTGACCATCATTTATATCTGGCTCTGATGAATCCAGGCCAATAATTGCAAAGCCGCCACTTTTGTCGGTGTGAACAAATTTACGATGGCCTATTAACTTTTCAAAATGGATCAACCCAACGTTACGAGCATCATGGTTCCCCGGTATGGTATAGGTATTGGTTATGGTTTTAAGTTCTTCCAGGAAAGTGAGGGCATCCTCATATTCATGCAGATATCCCTGGGTAGTCAGATCACCGGAAACAACAATCAGATCTGGATTTTCAGATTCGAGTTGTTTTAGAACATTGTATTTCAGGTCATGGGAGAAAGTTTTCTCCCCAAAGTGAATATCAGATATCTGTATAATTTTTCGCTCCATTAGATCACCACATTAATAGCCCAATTGCTATGTCCCTCAGAATAAAATCACTTTCAATAAATAAAAGGGTTTTCACAAATAATAATATGGAAGCAAATTAAAGTGAATTATTAAATTCTAGAGTTAAATTAATGTTTATAAGCCCTAGGGGGGATTCGAACCCCCGGCCTATACCTTACCAAGGTATCGCTCTACCGGCTGAGCCACTAGGGCAGTAATTTAAAACCAACCACAGTGCAGGGGAAGGGATTCGAACCCTCGAAGGCCTACGCCAGAGGATCTTAAGTCCTCCCCCTTTGGCCGCTCGGGCACCCCTGCATACAACGAACTTGGTGTGATATCCTATATTAACTTAACGGTTAGCTTGTTGCTGGGACTATTTTCCATTTAATTTAACTTCATCCTCCCCTAATTTACTGATTTTGATGTATTTACAGATATCAATGTAGTTTAAAACTAAAAACATTCAATTTACACTACCTATAGCCAGATAAATCCTGAATAATCTCTACGATAAGACAAACAGGAGTTAAGGTAATGAGGTAATTTATATAAGAGTCATAATCCCATACTATCAATGGTTATTAACTTTCGAGATAACAGTCCATGGGGTGTCTAAAATAGAAAGGCTTCCTGATATTTGCGGAGTTTGCGGAGTTTGCGTTGCTGTTTGCCCACAAAATTGCCTAAAAATCACCGAAAACGTCTTGGAGATCTTAGAAGGCTGTGATAATTGCGGCTATTGTCTCCAAGTATGTCCCCTGGGTGCCATCAAAATGGAAGGTGGAAAATGAAGTACGACGTGGTGGTAATAGGAGGACGGGTGGGAGGTTCAACTACGTCATTATTTGCATCTAAACATGGCTTAGACGTGCTCATGATTGAAAAACGTCAGGAAATCGGAACTCCCGTTCAGTGTGCCGGAGCTACAACCTGCAACACCTTCCAGACCCTGGATATGAAACCTTCAAACAAATACATCTGCACCGAGATATATGGTGGAACCATATGTTCTCCTGATGGTAATCGGGCTAAACTCAGGGGAAAAAAGGTAGAAGGATATATATTAGAAAGAAAAGCCTTTGATAAACATCTGGCCATCGAATCTGCCCGGGCAGGGACCGATATTATGGTTAAAACCATGGTCACTGATCTGGTAAGAAAGGATGGAAAAGTATGTGGTGTGGTGGCCAAACACATGGGAAAAACCATGGAGATTGAAGCTGATCTGGTGATTGCTGCAGATGGAGTTGAATCCCAAATTGCCCCACTGGCAGGTCTTAACACTCAAAAAAGGCCCCAAGATATAGGTTCCTGTGCCCAATATGAAATGGTGGGAATGGATGTAGACCCCAACTACGTAGAATTCTACTTTGGGGCAAATACAGCTCCCGGAGGTTATCTATGGGTATTTCCGAAAGGTGAGGGTCTGGCCAACGTAGGGGTGGGAGTTAGGAATTCTCCATACCCGGCCTATCATTACCTCCAAAAATTCACATCACAACTACCGGCCACTCCCGTTGAACTTAACGTGGGAGGAGTTCCTCTTTCGGGCGTGGTGGAAAAGACCTTCACCGATGGTTTCCTTCTGGTAGGTGATGCTGCTGGCCAGGTGGAACCTCTTAGTGGCGGTGGAATACACACCACGGTAGAGTGTGCTAAAATTGCCGGGGAAGTGGCCGCTGAAGCCCTGGAAAAAAATGATACTTCTACCCGTTTTTTGAAAAATTATGAAAAACAGTGCAGAGCTAAGGTGGGAAATAACATCAAAAACTCCCTTAAATATCGTCGTATTATGGATAAACTAGTTGATGAAGACTTCAATGAAATAACCAAATTTTTAGAGGGACACGATTTAGAATCAATATCAAAATTATCGATGATGGGACTTATTAAAGGACATCCTAATCTTTTAGGACTATTAAAGAAGATATTATAAGAATTAAAAAAGTAAATAATAGAGGAGATAATATAGAAGAGGGGCAGGTGGAACATGAACTCATTACAACCAGATATTGATAAACTAATAGAGAATGGGGACGTGGAAGGACTAATCAATGCTTTATATGATGATGATTACATCACCCGAAAAGAAGCCGCCTTTGGTCTTAAAAAGGTGGGTGATAAGAGGGCTGTGGAGCACCTGATTAATTCTCTACTTTACAAAAACTGGCATAAAGATTACACCATATTAACCGGGGTTAGAGAGAATTCTGCAGAAGCTTTAGGGATGATCGGAGAGGAATCAGCCATCGACGCATTGATCCAGGCTTTAGAAGAAGACCCTGATGAAGAAGTGCGCTGGAAAGCTGCCTGGGCTCTGGGAGAAATTGGGAACATCCAGGCCACTGAAGCACTGATTAAAGCCCTGAAAGATAACGATTGGACTGTGCGAAGACACGCCGCCAATGCCCTGGGTATGATTGGTGACGAAGAGGCGGTGCCACCCATAATTAAGGCCCTGAATGATAAGGACTGGCACGTGCGTAAATATGCCGCGGTAGCCCTGGGTAAGATGAAGGATGAACGGGCCATCCCCATTCTTTTAGAAGCCCTGGACGATGATGATGCGGATGTAAGATGGAAAGCGGGTTCTTCCTTGATAAAAATGGGAAATATGGTCGTTCCTTCCGTTATAAATGTCTTCAAAACTGGAAGCTGGCGTGTGCGAGGAAGGGCAGCGGAGATTCTGGGAAGGATTGGAGATGAACGAGCGGTTCCGGTTTTAATTGATTCTTTAAGCCCGGGAAGATCACTAGAAAAGCATAGGCACGTTAGAGGAAAAGCTGCTGAAGCATTGGGAAATATTGGTAACAAAGACGCTATAGACATTCTCTTGAAAACTTTCCACGAAGATGAATATAAATATGTCCAGGATAAGGCAGAGGAAGCTATAAATAAAATCAGGAAAACTGCAAAAGAAAGGAGGATACTTACCTACGACAATGGGGAAGTTTCCTTCAATTATCCAGGTGAATGGGACCTCATGGATACCCCCGATCCCAAAAAAATAGTGAAGGGTTTCTATGCAAACAGCGCCATCAACCTATCCCTTAACCGACAAGCAGACGTAGAAGATATAACCTCTAAAGAATTTGCAGAAATGTTAAGGAATGTGCTGTCCATCCAGAATAGCACTATAATCTCGGAGGACTTGTTCGCCAGGGATGGTATGGAGATTTATCAAGTGGTGGCCGAGAACAATGAGGTGGTCCCCACCGACATACTGGCTGTTTCCTATAAAAAGCTAGGTCTCTTGTACTATCTGTGGTTTGCAGGGGATCCAGAAATCCTTAAGCACGCTGAAGAAGGAATTCAGATTATTCTGGACACTTTCAACATCTATTAGTATTCCGGATTATCCAGTATAATTTTTTATTATTTTTTTACTGAAAACTTATTTTTTTAAAAAGTAGGAATAGACCCAGATCCATCTGGGCCACGCTATTCATTATCCAACCTTGTCTTGGTAGGCCTTCATAGCTTCGTTCAAAACTTCAGTAAAGGAAAGATCTTTCTTGAGTTCTTCCAGATCCTCCACCGAGAATATCTTTAGAACGTTATCTTTACAGGCATCTACACAGGCCGGGATTACACCCTCAGCATCCAGACACAGGGTGCACTTCTGCATACACTTATGATCCTCGTCAATTACCATCATCCCCACGGGACAGGCGATCATGCACAGGCGGCAGAGGATACAAGCATCCTCATCCACCATTAACGTGCCTTCATCCTCCCTAATAGCCCCAGTTGGACATATCCTGGCGCAAGGAGCCTTATCAGGGTGGCATTGCATGCAGAATATAGGCACCGTACTGCTCTTCTTTACACGAGCCACTCCGTGTTCTTTCTGGCAGGCGTTGATACAGTCTTGACATTCACTGCAACGCCTGGGATCTACCACCATCAGGGTTTTCATGTTATCACTTTCCCAAATCCAATCAAGATTTTCCTTTTATGTCCGATAAGAACCCAGGCACAGCCGAAGAGTCCCTGGGACCCACAATAACTTCCCACCCACTTTCATCTTCAATTTCACCACTAACCGGGGCTGCTAGCCCGGGTATGATCAGTGTGCGGGTTTCTACCTTATCCTCTATACCGGTTTCCTTGATAAGATCGGCTACTGCCTCGGCATTAAGCTGGCCTCCCGCCAGGGAAACATCCACTGCTCGACCTTCGGTGTCCAGTACCAGTAGGTATGCATTGGCCTTGCCCTTAATGTCCCCTTCCACGGTGTAGAAGGTGAGGGCGAAATTGGTGGTCATCAATACTGGTGAATCTTTGTTCACATCTCCAAATTCGTAAAGTCCAGCATCCACTGCCTGAGGCTTCCGGGGGTCGGTGTATATGCCCTGTCTTAGAGTCAGGACCGGAATCAGTTCCCATATGTTTGTTCCATGGAATATTAGAACGTCTGCATATTTGTTCATGAGGGTGGCGGCGATGGTGGCCTCTCTGATACCACCCTGGATCTCATCCCTTTCGTATAACCAGGTGAGGGCGGGTATACCCAGTATGGGGAACCGGAAGTCTTCATCCTGTTCTTCCACTGCCAGCCGGCGGATCATAACGAAATCATCCAGACTGTCCCCGACACCGGCCTCCACGAAGGTTCCGGGGTCCAGAACAATGTCAGTTATTCCCTTATTCCTTAAAGCCCGGCTGATGTTCTTCATCTTCTCCAGGTCGTTGGGAGAGAATATGGTCAGGGGACAATCATATTCCAGGGCTAATGCAGCCATTTCTTCCATGTTAGTCTCGTTAGCTGCGTAGATAAGGGGTCTTTCATCCCCAACTTTTTCCAGGGCGGCTTTAATGGCTGCAGGATCAAAGGAACATAATATTAGTGGGAATCTGGTGGTTCTAAGCTTGGCTGCGGCTTCAGCAAATTTTGCTGTGTCTCCAGAGGTATTTCGGAGGGCTATTGCATCGAGTTTAAGCATTTCTCCAATCCTTTCAAACTCGGTGTCTTCGATGATCTTAACCCTTTCCTGGAACTCTTCATCGGCCAGGTTATCGGCGATATCAATCACCAGGGCAGTGGGATTGTAGTAGGTTAACTCGTAGCGATACAATACTTCGTCTCCACCAATGATGACCGTTTTAGCACCGGTACCGATGGTGATCTCCCTTACTGCAGGGGCAAGTAGGGCCTCCAGCTGGGCGAATGCTTCCGGTTCCAGTTCCGTGCACAGATCCAGTTGAGTTTCTTTTTCGGAGAGTTTAGTGGCGAAGGCCATGCAGGAGGCCTCTCCACAATCTTCGCAGTTGGTTTTGGGGAGTAATTTGTAAATATCCATGGCTGTAACTTGCATACTCATAACCTCCTATTCCAGCTCCGTTATCCAGTTGGATATGTCTGGTACATCAGTTGTAAGGTACTCCTTGGTGAAAGTGGAGCCTATTTCACTTAAAAGCTGCACTGATAAGGGGTGCAGCATCATGAAGATGTCCACTCCACATAACATCATGGTCAGGCCAGTGACTATCTCCCAGATGGGCCCCCGATAGTCGGTGGGTCCCCAATCATCGTTTTTCATCCAGGCTTCCCTGGATCCCCAGGCATTGGTGGTTCCAGAGCTCATGGGCATCTGCAGGTCCTTGTCACCTTTCAGGGCAGCCAGTCGGGTCCGGGTGATGACGTCAATGGAAAACTCGATACCGTAACCGAGGGCACAAGTTGTGGGGTCCATGACTATGTCGTTGGGGGTGAGTCCCTCTTTCATCAGGTACTTGTTGAGGGTTTTTTGCATATTAACATCGGTGATGGCCCAGCTTAAGACGGCATGATTGTAATCAACAGCAGCTTTAGCCACCTTCTTGTAGTCCAGATCCAGGTTGGCCGATGCTAAAAGACATCTTTCTCCTTCGGCAGCGGCAGCGGCTGCTTCAAGGATTACTGGGTCTTTCTGCGGGTCACCAGATCCCCCTACCACCAGTGGCACATCCACAGCTTGCAGTACTTCTTCTATGTCCTGAGCCGCTTCACGAGGTGTTTTGTCCATGACCTTGGGACCGGTTCCAATCAGGTGAATGGTAACCATGTTGGCCCCAAATTCCTTCACCGCCTTTTTTGCCCAGTCCCCAGGGTGGTCCATGACATCGGAGAAGTGTTCCCTTATTGGTCGGGGTAGTCCGGGCATGGGAATATCAAACACGTCGAAAGTTACCACCGGTGGGTTGGGTTGTGGCTCCTCGAAACGGTATAGGGCCTTTTGTCCGCCTAAAAAAACTGGCTTGCGGGTTCCAGCCCCCAGTTGAACCTCTGCTACCTCTCCAGGGTAGTCCTGTACTGGTGGTATAAATTCCAGGGTTTCCATCTTCTCAGAAACTTTCTTAACAGCCGCCTGTTGTTGCACCGCCTGTTGCATTACTCGCTGCATGGCTGGGGCCAGTTGCAGTTCCAGTTCATCAAAATCCATACGAAACTCATTTATTTCTACATAATCCGTTTTTTCCAATAGTTTAAGAAGTTGCGATATTTTATCCATATACCCACACCCTATTCTCTTAAAATTCGGGACAATATCCCGGATACTGCCTTTACAGTATTAGAATCATCTGGTAATTCCACCAGAGGTTTTCCCTCCAGATCGTATTCCGTGACCTCTTCATCTTCATGTACAATCCCCAAAATTTCAAGACCGGTCTCCTGGGCCTTTTTAATAAGATCCTCTTCTATTTCAGGCCTTACCCGGTTCAAGATGAGATACAGTTCTTTGAATTGTATCTCCAGTTCACCCGCCAGATCTCCAATGCGATGGGCAGTTAACATCCCCCTCTTGGAGTTATCAGTAACCACCAGCATTAAATCCACGTTCTGAGTGGTTCGTCGGCTCAGGTGTTCCAGTCCGGCTTCGGTGTCAATGATAATGAGGTCATAGTTTTCGGAAAGGTTCTCAATGATCCTGCGAAGCATGTTGTTAACCGCACAGTAGCATCCACTCCCTTCAGGGCGCCCCATGACCAAAAGATCAAATTCTGGAGTCTCAATAATGGACTCCATGATCTTGTAGTCCAGGATGTCCCACTTGTTCATTCCAGTGGGAATTTTACCCTGGGCCGTGTCTTTTTTGAGTTCTTCGCGGATATCTCCCACGGTACGATCCACATCAACCCCCAGGGCTTCAGGAAGGTTGGAATCAGGGTCAGCATCTATGGCCAGAATATCCTTCCCGGTTTTGGATAGCTCCTTTATGAGGAGGGATGACACCAGGGTCTTGCCGACTCCGCCCTTGCCACTGATTGCAATTATCAAATTAATTCTCCTTGATGGATTACCATTTAGATGTTTTTTTAGTTATTTTCTTTTAATAATCACCTTCTCTGCGTAGACTTTAGCATTTTTAAAGATGATCTTCACTCCTCCCGATGCGGGCATGGTAAGTTCAGGGGCGTAGGCCATCGGGGCCAGGGGTAGAGACTCCATACTCATTTCAGCATATTCTACGGGTTCTTCCCCCAGGGCAGGAGCTTCTTCTACTTCCTCTACCTCCTGAGAACTTTCCAGCCTTTTCATTATGGGATGTCCCTTCTCCTCCAGGAACGTCCGCATTTCCTTTATGTTGGCTGCATCTTCTTCAGTGGTGATTTTATCCTTGAGATCCTCAGGGATGTAATCGGAAAGGGATTCCTTAATTTCTTTAGGTAACCATATTATCCGCTCATAGCCTCCGTCGGCCTGTAAAAATTTTGGTGAACGCATGTATTCCAGGCTGAGTCCGGTGAATCCTTCCACCTGTTTTCCACCTGAACATTGCCCGGCCATGGCCGAGAATGGTATTCCCAGTGGTGTTTCTCCCCGGAAGTCCCGGTCCACAATCCCAATTCCATCCAGTTCAGGAATGTAGAAGGCTACTGCTTCGAAACATCCGCAGGAAGTATGAGGGTATCCAAAAACACTGTGCAGGTATACCCTATCGAAGGTGCCCTGTGATCGATCAGCCACGACTTCATTAACCGTGGAATATTCGCCTTTAACTTCGTCTAAAACTTCGCCCTTACCAATTTCAAATATGGGCCCATCTGGATCCATTTTAGCTGCAGCCCGGCAGTCGAACCAGTTGATGGCTCCACACAGAGCGGTACGGTCGGGGGTAACCACACAAACGTGGGTGGGTGCAAAGGACTGGCACATCACACAACCGTAAAAAACGTCAACATCCTCATCCGAGAGTTCACGGGCCCGGGCATCTCTTTGTTCATATTGAGTACCGGCTTTTTCGACGAATTCTTTGACCTTATCTTCATCGGTCATGATGGTAATGGCTATGGCTTCAATTATGGGGAATTCTTCCTTAAATAAAATGGACAAAGCCTTGGCCAGATCTTCAAGTTTAAATCCTGCTTCTAGGGCCTCTTTACTAACCCTACACCAGATCTGGTCCCGCTGGTTAAGGTGCATGAACCCCTTTATGTAGTTACATAGTTCGTGGGTTCTCCTTTCGATAACACCTTCCAGTTCCTTTTCCAATGTTTCTCCCTGGATTTCAATCAAAATACCCAAGGGATGAATATCGCCTTCCTGCATATCCTGCAGTTCTGGGCCTATGATCTCCACCTTACCGTCCTCAACGTTTTCTTCCACTTGAACCAGTTCAGCTCCCAATGACTTGGGACCAGCCAGCTCCACAAACATGTTAGCGGATCTTATTCTTTCACCCTCGTACATGGGGCTTACATCAACCGGTATATCCTCAAACATCCAATTTCCTCCGTTATTCCTCTTTTTGTGCTAAATAATGACTAATTATTGTCCTGCCATCTTTGCCAGATATTTTAACCATTCCTCATCTTTCATATTGGGGAAAGATGCATCAGCATTGGAATGGAAGAATTTGCAGATGGTTAGTGTTTTCAGATGAGGGGCATAGTGTTTCAGTGCCGATAGACCCTGGGAAGCCAGGTAATAGATGCATCCCAAGAAAATAACCAGGTCATGTTGACCTTCACCATTTACACCATCCCATTCGGGGTCTTTCAGTAGATTTACGATTTCAATGGCACCATAAGCAGTAGAATCCAATCCAATTTCCCGGAAGGCTTTGTAAGCATCTCCAGTAGTTACCACTGGTAGGTTCCATTTTTCAGCTATTCCCTTGGATAGGGAAAGTAAAGGTTCTTCCTTAACCAGCGGCCCTAAAATAAATAAAGGCCTTTTAGATTTTCGAATCATTAGTTCCGCAGTCTCAGGTGTAACTAGGAGTGCTTGTTTGGGTCCGGCAATAACTGTGGGTTGCCAGGGTATAACACGATCGTTACTCAATTCAATCACCATCCAATCCCATGAGGGATGGTTCCTGGGGTATTTCCCTAGGTTCCCATCCTACTTCTTCCAGTAAATCTTTCACTTCTTTTTTATGAGTGATTGGTATGTCCTTGTCGTTGCGAACGAAAAGGTTTATATCCGGGGGCAGTACACCAAAATAACGTTTATAAATATCGATATAATGGTTTAATTTGATCTGTCTTCCCTTGGCAGTGTCGGTCGGTCTTATGCACAGTTTAGCTATCACGGGCATAGCTTCCTCCACAGTTTCAGCAGCATATATCAAATGCTCTGGGGCTGGCTCGCCATCCATTATTTTACCAGTTCTCAGATCTTTTATTTTCCAGTTTTCTTTCTTATCAGCTCGGCCCAAATATAGCCGACGATATTTAGATCCATGTGGCCCAATAACCACTGGGATACCCCAGCGATTAACTCCAGTAGCAATCGCTGCTGCTTTTTGACTGTAAGCACCCCAAGCCACACCACAAGCACCTACCCGGTTTAGGATGTAGTCTGCTATTTCTTCGAAATTGCCTTCCAGGGGTTTTTTGGCGAATATATTGGCTATTTTAATACATGCACCTGAAATGTGGGCATTTGATACACAGGACCCCATATTTACCAGACCTCGGGCATCGAAGTCTCCACTGTACTGTTCATAGAGTGTTTTTCCTTCTTCGTCCTTGTATTCACCAATGGACATGGCCCCACAGCCGGTGGCGACCACGATGTAGTTACGTTCCAAGAATTCCTTGGCCATTTCAGCTACTTCTTTCCCACCATCAGGATAGTTTGAACATCCCACGAAAGCTATAACACCAGGTATATCTCCTAGAACTAGTGGAGCCCCGACTCTTCGGATTTCTACATCTTGTACTGGCCCTCGGCCGGCCCGGATATTGAATTTCTCATCTTTAACGAAGTGCTCTCCCACTTTAGTTATGATATCCATCAGAGGAAGATCTCTTTCACATTCTTGTTCGCATCTACCGCAGCTGTAACATACATCATATTCGTATAAGTCCTGGAACTTGGAAAAATCACCTTTACCTGCTGCCACAACAGCCTCCATCATTGGCTTGTTGTTGGGACAAACACGATTACACCATCCGCACTCAGTACAATTTGCGGCTATTTTTTGTATTTCATCTAATTCCGGCAAAAGTTTAAGTTTTTCACGTTCAGGTGATAAAATTTTAGCCACTTTAACCGAGACTTCCCCAACCTTTTTAGGATTGAGGATTAAGGCTCCAGATATTTCCTTGTTGACCAGTTTGGAAACGATTTTATCGGCTTCTTCATCGGTCATGTCGGGAAGTCCTAAACACATCTTATCGGTGGTGGCGATAACCGCACTATTCTTATTTAATGCTTCTTCAAGTACATCCGTACGTATACATTGCTCGTCAACAACAATAACATCAGCCACGCCGCTGCGGATGAATTTAAGCTGTTTAGAGAGGGGGCCCACTACTTTAGCCCGGTCGTTATAACGAGTTACATCTATGGCTGCACAACATATACCACAGACCTCTAAATCCTCTTCCTGGCCGGTTTCATCCAAGTAATCCATTATTCCAGCACCTGGAAGAACATTATGACCTATACAAAGCACAACTGGCTTTTTACTGTCGATAGTTCCCATTCCCATTTCCACGAGAGGTGCATCCTCATCACCTTTTGGCATGTTCAAGGCCACAATTTGGGCAATGTCACCGACTTCACGCGCTAAATCATCCATCATCCCCGAATGAAGTGCTTTAGACTCAAAATCAAGGCTACTTCCTTCTTGCCCGGTGTGACAAGCAGATAAAAGGTGGGACATTTGTTCTTCAACATAAGAGATCACTTCTTTAAGATCGCCCAGCTTTTCCGGTTTCTTACCCATTAAGGTTCGGATTAAAGGAGCTTCGATGTCAATATTCATCCCTAAATCGATGGGGAAATCTGCCCCGAAAGTTTCAATGAGATGTTCCACCAGGTGGCGTGCGTGCCCAGCATGAGCTGCTGTACCTATATTACACGCTAGAAGCACTATCCGCGCCTGTTGAGCCGCAGAATCAATCCCACAAGCACCTTTCTTGCCAGTTAGGTCGCATTTTCCGAAGGTGCACAAACAGCACATATCACAGAATGGTGCGTAGAATGGTTGGTACCGATCCAGTAGCTTCATATCCCATGATCGCAGATCGGTTACATGAGGTTTGGGAGTTGGACCCATGGGGACTTCTTCTCCGATTTTATTGCCATCTTTTTCCTCTATCTCCCCGATAGAGATTTTTATATCCTTTGATTTCCAGAAATCGTCCTTCATCTCTTTTGGTTTAGGTGCCACATGTATCACCGAATTATTAATGATTTATAATGATATTTTGAGATTGTGGTGATCTATATATATAAAGTTTGCGTATTACTTCCCTGCCAAAAAGGGACGTTTTTGTAATAAATTTTTAATACTAAAAATAATGAAAAAAACCATTCAGTAATACTAACAGAAACCTTTATATGATTATAAATAAAACCTCATTTTACCAGTTAAAATGAATTTCAAGGCCTTTAAAGGAGTATTACTAAGTTCACCTAAATTGGCTGTGAAGTAATACTGGTCAGTCATGGTGTGAAAAGAGAGGAGGGAAAAATATGCATATACCAGATGGTTTTATTCCGTTATGGCAGTGCGCGATCTACTGGATCATTGCCCTGGTAGCGCTAGGTATTTCGCTTAGATGGGCCCGATCGAACTTGGACGAAAGGAACGTTCCACTGTTGGCCGTTCTGGCCGCAGGTATATTCGCAATACAGGCTATGAACATACCAATACCCTGGGGAACCAGTGGTCATATGGTAGGCGCAGCATTGATAGCAATTATATTTTTCAGTCCCTGGGCTGCAGTACTGGTTCTGTCCATTGTGCTGATATTACAGGGATTGATATTTGGAGATGGTGGAATGACGGCTCTTGGAGCCAACATAGTCAACATGGGAATTATTGGTGGTTTTGTTGGATTCTATGCTTACAAAACACTCAAAGGAATTGGAAGAGTACCAGCAGTCTTTATTGCATCATGGGCCTCAATATTCCTGGCATCCATTGCCTGTGCCTTTGAAATGGCCTGGGCTGGTACTTTCCCACTGGCAGAAGGAATTGCCTTCATGGGACTTTATCACGCTGTGATTGGATGTATTGAAGGTGTGATCTCTGTAGTGGTAGTTCTGGGAATCGACAGGGTGAGATCAGACTTGTTAGCCGACTGGGTTAGCAGTAGTAAACAGGAGGCCCTGCAATGAACACCCAAAATCGTAACTTAGTGATGGGTGGTCTGGCCATAGCCATAGTTATAGCCATTCTAGCACCCTTCTTGGCATCCAGCAATCCAGACGGATTGGAAAGTGCTGCAGAAAGTCTGGAAGTCCCTGAATCTGAAGCAACATTCGAATCACCATTACCTGACTACGCCATACCGGGAATGGAAGATAATCCCTGGGGTGGTGTTGCAGCCCTAATTTTCGGGACAATATTGGTGGTGCTAGTGATGCTGGGATTGGCAACCTTCCTCAGCAAAAGAAAAAGGTAAAGGTCCAGAATAATTAAGGGAGCTTATTTTTAAGCTCCCAACTGCTTTTTTACCTAACTGATTTTTTATATACTTTTCATAATAAATAAAAGAAGAGATACCATGGAAGGACTGGCTGAAATCGATCGAGAAGCTCGTAAAGAAAGCTTCATGAACAACTTAGATGGAAGGATAAAACTCATATCTGCAATGTTAATCATAATATACGCAGTTTCCAGTGCTAACATCATGATTCTGGCCATAATGGAAGTATACCTTTTAATCCTGGTTTCCATATCTAATGTTACCCCTAAATATGCCTTAAAGCGGATTGCCCTCATCATCCCATTCGGAGGATTCGTGGCCCTAATACAACCGTTCTTTCAGCCAGGAAATGTGATCTGGACCGGACCTTTTGGTTGGTTACAAATTACAGATTATGGTCTGTTTTTCGGAGCCTTACTCCTCTCTAGAATGGTAGTTGCAGTTACGGCCATTGTGTTTTTATCATCATCAACTTCCATGCAGGACCTGGTGGCCTCCGCACAGAGATTAGGAGTACCCCACCAGTTGGCTATGCTCCTGAACCTCACCGTTAGATATCTTTTTTTCTTCTACGATCAACTTGAGAATATATTAAATGCCCAGTCCACCCGCTGCTTTGACATATTCAATAAGAAGACCTCTTATAAGTGGAGGTTAAGAAAAGTAGGCGAAACAATCACTATGATGTTCCTTAGAGCATTTGAACAGGGGGAAAAGGTTTACCTGAGCATGATGTCCCGGGGTTATTCTGAAAATACCCAGACCTACCGGGCTAAAACTAGACTAGATTCCAAAGACTACGGCTTCTTCAGTATAACCTTGTTGTTCATCGCCGGTCTGCAATTAATGAACATGTTCCTTCTTTAAAAATAAAAAAATCAATGATCCCCGGTGTAAGGAACCGATGAACCATTTCTTATTTGATTTTAAACTTTATTTTAAAGCTTGGGCTCCAGCCTCTTGATCATGAAGGCCATGAAGGCTACAATGGCCGGGAAGAAGAAGAGGTACATGATGAGTAGCAATATAGGTGGGATCATTGGCCCCATAACAGTGGAAGCCGCGATGAGCATAACCATGAGGATAACCGGTCCCAGAATGGCTATGAACATGTAAATCATGGTGAATGAGTTTAGCTTCTGGGCATAATCTTTGAGTTTCATCCTCATTTCATAGGCGGTGTCCTCGGCGATAACCCCCAGGGTTTTGGCCAGATCTCCCCCACTGGTAAGTGTTCGGGTGATCTGATACACGGCTCTTTTCAGACCCTCAGAATCTATTCGTTCACTCATATCCATTAGGGCCTGTTCCGTAGTTTGACCATACCTTATTTCCTCTAAGGCCCGAGCAAATTCTTCAGAAAGAGGACCGTAGCCTGAAGTGGCCACTGACCGCATACTGTCATGGAGTCCCATTCCGGCCCGGAGTTCAGTGGCCATCTGTCTAAGGGCAAATGGTATTTCTCGTGAAGCAGCAGTGGATCGGCCCCCTGATTTCATTTTTGGTAGATATATGAGGAATACAGTTAATAAGATAATCAAAATACCGAAGATAAGCCCTATTTCCAGACCTATACCTAAAATTATCAAGACCACGAACACTATCCCAAAGGAAAGCACACCTAATCCTAAGATTAATTTAGGATCAACACCTTTCTTTTCCTCTTCACGAAGAATTTCTTCTAAAGATGCTTTCCGAATGGCAGTCTTTTGAGATTCTTCTGTAGAATCAGTATCCGTCCTTTCATATTTCTTGTCAATTAACTCCCGAAATATGGCAATTTCATCTTTATCCATATTCATACGTTTAATACTTCTTTTGGGAGCTGAGGACCGGGTAGTAGATGCCTTGAATTTGAGGCCTTCATCATCATCCTTTTTCTTGGGTTTAAAAGGAGATTTTACAGCGGGTTTACGGGGTTTGATCTTTCCCACTCTCTTTACCGGGGTTTGAACTCCACTACTAACCTTCTGAGCCCCCTCACCTACCTTCTGGGATGAGTCAACAGTGAAATTACCTATACGGTTAAAAAATTTTTTAAGGCCCTCGAAAACCATTATTTACACCTTTTCATTCTGCTTGCCAAGATTCTATAATATTCTGTCCATCATTTCATCAGGGTCCCGGTAATAACTGTTTACACAACGTCCCACTTCATGGATGGACCTTATATTGTTATCTGCCAGGTACTCCAGTACCAGCCTTCTCTTTTCTATTTCTTCTTCTATCTCAGTTATACCAATACCTCTCAGTTCGGCTATATCTCTTAAAGTTTGACTGGCGATTCCCACATATTCAACTTTATCAGTAACATTATTCCATTCGAACACTCGGTTTAGCTGGACGTTACCTTCTTCCATACCCACTACTTCGGCCACCTCAGTGACTCTACGCATAGATCCTCCTTCAGACCGATACATACGGTTCTGCATGATTATAAAGTCCAGAGCAGGTATCATGATGTTGGGAACACTCATAGGAGGGTTGACTAATCTAGTTATGGTTTCCCTGGCAGTGTTAGAGTGAAGCGTACCCATACCAGAGTGACCAGTATTTAGCGCGGTGAACAGAGTTGTGGCTTCTCCTCCCCGAACTTCTCCCACAATAACACGATCTGGCCTTTGACGGAGTGAATTCTTAACCAGTGTGTCCATATTGAGTTCACCTTGACCCTCAATATTGGGTGGGCGGGTCTCCATACGCAGAACGTGTGTGTGAGGCAGTTGCAGTTCCAGAGTGTCTTCAATGGTTATGATCCTTTCCCGTGGGGGTACAAAGGCAGCGACGGTGTTGAGGGTGGTGGTCTTACCAGAACCGGTACCACCCGCAATGATGGCGTTACAGGGTTTAACACCCATACCATCGGTACAGACCCAAAGGAAACCTGCCAGGTGTGATGAAAGAGTTTTGAAGTTTATTAAATCCACCACGGTTAGGGGATCCTTACGGAATTTACGAATGGTTAAAGTGGAACCATCAGCAGAAACCGGGGGAATGGTTGCGTTTACCCTTGACCCATCCTTCAAACGAGCATCCAGAATGGGCATCTGTTGGTCTATTCTCCTACCCACCTGACGGGCAATGACATCGATGATGGCCCGGATATCTTCATCAGTTTCAAAAACAACATTGGTGGCCATCATTCCTATCTTTCGATGGTATACAAATACCGTTCTATCGGTCCCAATTACCATGACCTCTTCCAGATCATCGTCCTTGATCATGGGATCCAGTTTGCCGTAACCCAGCATCTCCTGGGATATCTGGGTAGCCAGTCGATCCACATCCCTTATGCCCTTGCTGCGCAGGAATTGCTTAACCTCACCAGTAAAGGAGTCTTCATCAACCTGGAATTCTTCACCCTGGGCCACAGCCACTTCCACTAGTTTTTCCCGGATCTCGTTGAAAAGATTTAATTCATTCTTTGACAACCGGGGTAAAGCAACGTTATATTTGGGGATAAGACCTTCCTCAATAATTTCGGCTTTAAAAGCTTCAGACATCTGTCTAGCTTTTTTAGGACGTCTTGAACCCCTTTTTGAATGTTCCTTTATTAAGTTGTCCAGATTGAATTTATCATCATCTCTGGCAAAAAAACCTTCCTCAGCTCTCCCCTCAGTTTCAGACTCTTCATCAGATCTTTCTAAGTTTTCTTCACTCTTCTTTGAGGCTTCTGCTTCATCTGCATCCTCATCTGCAAATTCACCCAAAAGATCTCTAAGAATCTCTTTACGCTTGTCCCTCATAAAACTCGATTATTTATATAACGTATCAAATATTTAAGCTTAAGCCTAATTTTACTCCACAATATCCCACAACCCCAGGGACTAGAGGATTGGTAAGTTTCTGCCGTTACATAATATTTTCAGAGTGAGATGAAAAAATTGATCCCAAGACCCTGTTATGCAGGGGTGAGGCTTTTCGAACACTGCTTTTATGGAATAAAAATGTTTTCAAAGCCATGATTATAAATTTTAATTCCATATGACATTGAGATTATCTTTAAGCAGATCAATGCTGGTTTTTCTATTGAAAAAATTCCGATATTACTAAGAATCAGTTAGTAGTGCCCACTGGCTCTTCCCATATCTACTTCCTATTCTAGAGATCTTGGGACAACGTAAGGAAAAGATATTGTAAAATGACTGCCTTATTTAAGTCCATGAATATCAAGTGTTCTTGCGGGATCCACTTCCTAAAAAGTTGTGAAGAGGTTCTGAAAAGTCTGGAGGATCATTACTTGCCCTGCAAAAGCTGCGAGAATACTGATCTGAAAAAGTTTCGGCCTTTAATAGAGCAAGTTGAGTTAAAAAACATTGACGCCCCATGGAAACGATGCAAATGTGGACGTCGCCACCTGGATTATGTGATGGCCCACATTCTGGCGATAATGATGGAAGAAGGGCAAAGGAATCGGAACTCTACTCTACGCCAGGTTGGAACTCCCCTAATAACACCCGGATATCCTTTAAAAGGCCCTCCTTATCTAGAGAAAGATTCCATGATCCTTTTAACTGATGATATTGATGAAAATTGTTCTCTGAGAATTTACAAAGATGTACCCGAGGTTAAAGGAGTCTTAAAAGGTGATTTGAAAGTAACCGTGGGGGTTAGAGATTCGGGATCATCACCACACACTTACCAGCTTCTGGCCGGGTGCGACTTGAGGTGCGACATCCTAAAAACCACATGTGGACCGATTTGCATCTACAAAAACCAGAGTCAAATTCATCTGGAGTTTCCAAAACCATCTAACCCTAAAATAATTGCTCTTCATCAAATATTGAGCAAATATCAGAATCCAAGTGTTCTAGACTGTACATGCGGACCTGGGACCCTGGGGATAGCTGCCCTCAAATCAGGTGCCAGTAAAGTAGTTTTTAATGACATCTGGTATCCTGCTGCCAGGATGACTACCATTAATCTGGAAGTTAACGGATTTCCAGTGAATATTAACGAGAAAAAACAGGGATTATTAGCAGAAGGTGAGAATTCCCAGGTTTACTGTGCTGATATCAGGGATTTGAAATATGTTTTGGATGGGAGGTTTGATATCGGCGTTATAGATCCATTTCCGGGTGTTAATTTTAAAGAATTTAGCCAGGCGGTAGGTGAAATATGTCAGGAAGTGATTATAATCCAGTAAACATCATAATCCAGCATAAACCACAATAGCAGGCACTATTAACACCCCCATAAGGTGTGACTTATTAAGATCAAGATAATGGGGAAGTAAACCAAGAGATATGGATGTAATATAAACCAATACCACCATTAGAACGTTAGCTTGCTCTATAAATGAGAATAAAGCCACTAAGAAGCTCATGAATATGATTACATACCAGGTTAATTTATTATAATCGACTTTTTCCAGATTCTTCCCGGCAGCGTCTCCCAGTTTTAGGCATAAAATCAGTGCTACTGATACTGCGGTTATCGATGCGAATATGAAAACCAGGAGATGGGGAAAATTAACCCCATTTAGCAGGTGGTTGACGTAAACAGCGATTCCACTTCGGGGATTTCCAATCAAAAAAATGGCCATTAACGAAAATAAAGCATCAGAAACATTAACACCGCTCATGGCCACCAGAAATCCTTCCCTTTGATTCTCAGTATCACTACCACCACTGAGTTCCTGGGCTATCATGCTACCCTGGGCCGGGCCTAAACCTGGCAGGAAACCTAGTATGCTTCCTGCAATCCCTCCTGCAAAAATTCCTCTAATCACATCAGTGTTTATGGTAAGCCTGTGATAATGATCCTGTTTGGGTAAAAAAGAGTTCTGAGATAAGCTGTAAAGCATGGTACTCACTCCAAAAAGACCGGTGAACATGCATAGAAAGGATACACTGGTGGGCAGGGATGAGTTTAGAAGGGTCCAGCCCATAATCCCGGAGAGTATGAATATCAATGATGACCAGGCCATGGCCATTTTATCCCTGCTAAGACGAATTATCATCACGATAACCACTATAATGAGCATTATCCATATATATGGCTTCAGCAGCCCGTAAAGTGGTGGTAAGACCATCATGAACACTGGTAACAGTATTATCACCACCATAACCGATCCAAACCCCCCCAGAGCCACTAAACGGATGGCTTCTTTTCCCCTGCCTTGAAGCAGCATTTGATGTCCAGGTAGTACGGATAGTACCGTTCCTTCTTCAGGAACACCCAGAAACATGGATGGAATAAACTCCAGTAGGGCATGGCTGATGGACATGGATATCAGGAAGACACAAATTGATTCAGGAGAGTAGAAATTTAGTAGAAAATTAGAAGATGCGAAAATAAAGGCTCCCACTGTGTTAACATGGATCCCGGGAATCAGACCGGTTACTGCACCGCAGAATATGCCGATAAAACAGGCCAGGATCAAGTCAATCAATATTTCCACCAACTTTCGATAGATGTCAGTGTAAGATTGATCCTCATTATTAATAATTTTTTATAAAAAATTATTATTAAAAATTTATTATTGAAGATTATTTCTGGAGATTCACAGTTTAAAAAAAATTTTGTTGAAAAAAAATAGACTCCATTAACAGAATCTGCTATTATAAAGAATGGATTTATGATAACTAAAATAAGAAAAATTGACATCCAGGCTACATGAGCCGGCGGACGTCAGTAACTTCTACGCTGTTAACACCATCAATCTGAGCCAGATTTTCTTCCACTGGTTCTGTTCCGCCCTCGGCATCTCCCACCACAACCATAACATTAAGGGCCACCAGGCCAAAAGCAATGGGTTCTTCGTCAATTTTGTGTAATTCAGCTCCAGATGGCATGGAACTTTCCACATCAGTTTTAATTTTTGCCAAGTCCACATCAGGACTTTCCGGCATGAGTTTTATAGTTGCAACCACATCTCCCATACTATTTCCTCCCATAAATTTTTAAGTATTCTAAAAGTTTCTAGTAAGATTTCCAATTATAAGGTCCTTAAGGTCCTTTAAATCCACACTTGCACTGATACATGTGGCCAAAGGTTCTGCATTTCTGGCAGCGGAAAAGAATCTCCTGACATTCCGGACATTCAAATTTTACATAGGTCTCTACAGGGGATATCTCTTGTTTACAAGATGTACATTCTATTTTATCCATTTAATCTCCTCCAATGAACGTGTATATAGAGCTCTCGCCATCCATTATGGATAGAACCCTTTCGGGATACTTTCCGTTAACAACATAACATGTGGATGGGTATTGGAATAAAAGCTCCGCAAAACTATCATCTACAGATGTTTCACCAAAATTTAGTAGTTTTCTATCATCAATATTCCTTAGTAGCTGGGCCCCATCCTGGGATGGATCCCGCGTGTATATACCATCTACATCAGTGGCTATTAATAGTTTCGCCTCTAGGAGGTGGGCGAAGTAGAGTGAGATGGAATCGGAAGTAACTCTCCAGGAGTGTTCCAGGGGGTCCAGGAAATGCATAAGCTTTGATGGCAGCAATACCGGAGTTTTACCTGCTTTTATGGTATTTTTTGCATCTTCCAGAGAATATACTGCTACCCCGTTCTTGATTTTATCAGACAGAAGTCTTCCTAGAATGTCCATACACATTATGGCGGCATGGTGGTTGGCAGATCTCGAAAAATGAATTTGATGGTCCAATTGCCTTATCAGATTAGCGAAATCTCCACCACCACATATTATTAAGACCTTTCTATTCTTAAGAGATTCTGCCAGATTTATGGCATAATTGGGGAACAGGCTCCCCCCAATCTTAACTACCCACTCCATCTAAAACACCACATCATTACTTGAGAAGTTTGAGATCCTGGGTTATTTTATCGATTTTATCATCTTCATCTGGCCCTATTCCCAGGCAGGTCACTGTAGACGGGGGTAGTTCGGTATGGCCTGCATCCCGTACCAAGTAATGGGGAATTCCAGCTGCTTTAACCAACTCATGTATCTGGTAAAGCTCTTCTTCATTTTTAACCTTTAAAACAACCTTTTTTTCTGCCTCTCTTTCCCACTTGGTAATCTTTAATTTATCAGCCCTCTTATAAGCACCAAGACTGCCATGACAGGCCTGGGCAGCTATTTTACCCCTGCTCATGGGCAAATCTCCCCTTATGACTAGAACTTGTTTCATATTTATCATTAATAGATGGGTTAATCCCATAAAAATAGTATTCATTTGAAATTAACAGGTTAAATAAGAAAGTAGGATTTATTAATTTAATCTTCTTCACCGAACAAGATCTCATAGCCCTCTCTCAATAGATAGACAGATATAAGGAGCCCAATAAGCGGGTCCGCCTGCCAAATACCCCAAAAATAGTTCAATAAAAGACCAGTTAAAAGAGCTATGGAGAGAAAAAAACAGGATAGAGTTTCTTTTGAGTCAGCAATCAGGCTTTTACTTCCAAGATCGTTCCCGGTACTATGTTTAAGGTAAAAAAGCAGGGGCATTACAATTGTGGATGCCAATGCAATCATTATTCCCAGTAAGCTCGGTTCAGGAATTTCTGCATTATAAAGCTTGCTAAAGGATTCGTACAAAACGTATCCGCCCAGGATGAGGAAGGTATAACCAACATACCTTAAGGCCCGTCTTTCCAACCCTTCCTCCTCATCTGGCTCTAGGTCGTCCTTCCTAAATCTCCATACCATTATAACTGCAGAAAGGGATTCAACTGCGCTATCCAGGCCAAATCCAATTAATGAAACACTTCCAGCCCATACTCCAGCGAGGATGGATAAGGTACCCTCGGCAATATTATATATGATGGTGAAGTAGGAAAGAAAAAGAGCCCGCCTCATCAATTTTTGTTTCAAAAACTCACCAAAATAATTACCATAACTTGGGACCATAACCGGGCCATGACCTAAAAATATCCTAAAAAATATCTCTATTCATGATTCTTTTACCCATCCGTTCAGGATCCACAGCGTATACTTCCAATCCAGGTATTATAACCCTGACTACTGGAATATCAATCTCTGGACGGGTGATATCAACATATAAAACCTCTTTAATGCCTGTTTTTATAAGTTCATCCAAGGAAATTTCCAGATCATCCTTAAAGGAAGCGGTGGACTTGTTTTCCATCTGGGATACGTCAATTTTTTCCTTATAATCCCCAAACCAATGTTTGTTAATGCGTTTCATGCGCTCGTATCCTGCTTTTCGCATGAAAACAGCCCGGTTGGTGTCTTCCCGAGTCCCGTGTATCTGGGTGGCACGACTCTGAGCCACTTCGGTTAAGGCCCTTATTACCGCGATTTCCGGATCCAAGTGGGTGCCCACCCCCATGGTCAGAAGAGCCGGATCTTTAAGTACCGTATCATCGGCCACTGCCGCTATGGTGGTTATTTTTATGTCGGCAGTGAGGTCCACCAGCTTAACATCCACCCCCTTTTTCCTGAATTTATACAGAAGGGTTCTAATAAGCTCGTTTTGAGTTTCATCACATATAACTTCTTTTTTATGTTTCTTACGTGCTTCAAATATGCTCCAGGCATCTCTCTCCACCACTTCCATCAGCCCATGAAAAACTGCCTCCTCCAGGACGTTGCCTGACGCCAGGCCGTTGGTGTTGGACTTGAAAAGATGAACCCCATCCCGTGGCTGATATGGATGATAAACTGCATTAGCAGGTATAAGCTGTTTTTTGTCGGTTTTGGCATCCAGAGCTGGTATCCATTCTATTTTTTCAGAGTGAGGATCAGATATTCTCCGGGGGATGATCAGCGAACGGGGATCCAAACATTCACCCGGTTCATAAACCTTTGAAACTATATTAACCTTGTCTGAAGCCTGAAACTCTGCAGAATACCTCTCAAATGCCTCCATCATGGCCGAAGCCTTGGCTTGTATTTTGGTTGCGCCTTTACCAGCATATATACTCACCGCACCCTCTGCTGCTCCGGGCCGGATGGCGGAGTACACTGGTATTCCCACCCGATCCAGGTGAGTTATCTCGGCTATTCGGGTCACTCCTGCAAATTTCAGTTTCCCTTCAACCTTGCTAATTGTTTTTTCCGGATTAACAGCCCGGTGAGTGCATCCAAAATATGTGACGGGGATTTCTCTGAACATTTAACCAGATCCTACATTAAACTTCCTAACATGGAATAAACGACCATTAAAAAGGATAATCCTGCTGAAAGGCCCCAAATAACTGGGTTCCATTTAAAAACCTTGGCACCGTCAAACACACTGATGGGTATGAGGTTAAAAAGGGCTAAAAAGCTGTTGACCGTGAATCCTAATATCCCCATAAGGTATATGAGGCTTGGAGACGGGAAAAGAAAGGCTATGCCCATGAAAATAAATGCCAAAATTACGTTGGTCATGGGCCCTGCCAGGGAAATTTTCCCATTCTCTTCCCTAGATATGTACTCTCCGTGAATGTAAACCGCCCCCGGTGCTGCGAATACAAAACCAAAGTAGGCAGTCACCAGGGCTAATATCAAACCTTGCACCCACATCCGATACTCGGCATAAAACCCGTAATGTACTGCGACGAATTTATGGGAAAGTTCGTGAAGAACGAACCCCAATCCAACAGACACCAGAGTAACAGGTATGAGATAAAAGAAGATATTTAAATTCCTTCCACTGAATATATAAGCGAAAGCGCCGGCAATCACCAGCATAGAGATTATTATATCCCTAATTTCTCTTGAAGTAAACTTCACCATATTAAATAAAACCAATGTCTTACTTATAATAATTTTCGCCGTAACCAAAAAAGCCGCTGAAATTGATTTTGATAGGATAATAATCTAAATTAGCACTCCAATGCAAATAATTTTTAATCCGATTTTATAATAATACTTAATATGAGATTTTATAATAATATTAATATAAAAAATAGAATATTTCATTAATCACAGCGAGGATATTTCATGATTAAAAATCATAGAACCATTATTTAAATATACGGGTACATTAGATGAATGTTTCTTGCGAATACTGCCAAATAGAAGAAGGATATGGAGATTTAATATGGGAAACAACCTACTGGCTTATTTTCCTCGCACCCAGTCAGAGATATCTGGGTACCTGCGTAGTTGCCCAAAAGAAAGGTTGTAAAGATCTCTCTGGATTAAAAAAAGAGGAATGGACAGAATTCGGGTTAATTGTGAAAAGACTGGAAGAAACTCTGAAAACCATTTTCAACCCCACGCTCTTCAACTGGAGTTGTTTTAAAAACGCTACTTTTCGCCAAAAGAATCCGAAACCAGAGGTCCACTGGCATTTCATTCCACGCTATAAGGAAGAGGTAGTCTTTGGAGGATTGAAGTTCAAAGACCCGGATTTCGGTTACATTCCCCAGCCCATTACTCGAAGAATACCCCCCCAAGTACAAAAGAATCTTAAAAAGAAGATCGAAACTCATTTAATAAATAAATACCCAAAAACATCAAAATAAGAAATCAAGTGAAAAAAAATCATGATATATATATTATTTCATAGTCAAGGAGGTTTCAATGGAAATTCCTGAAATAATCAACCAGATGCATGAGGAAGGAATAGAATCTCTCCTGATTTTCAAACCAGAAAATATAACTTATCTAAGTGGTTACTGGCCAACCAGCACTTCAATTTTTTTACTTAAAGATGATCCCGTACTCTTGGTTCCTAAATTAGACCTTAAAGAGGCAGAAGAAACATCTACCATTGAGGTTGATGAATTAAAATCTTTACCTAAACTCAAGAAGGTACTTCCGGTTAATCTGGGAGTGGAACCCTCCCTTAACATTGCCACCTACCAGAAGTTGGGTGGAGACTTTGAAATTCAGGTGACGGACTTGGTGGAAAGGTCAAGAGTTATAAAATCAGACCAGGAGATTTCTCATATCCAGAAGGCAATCAACATCGCCGAAAAATCATTAATGGAACTGGAAATGAGTGGTACTGAAGAGGATGCTGCAGCCCAACTGGAATATCTAATGAGACAAAATGGTTCAAGTAAACCAGCCTTTGATACTATTATGGCGTCGGGGCGACGTTCCAGTTTTCCCCATGCATCCACATCCTCAGAAAATATAGAAAGCCCCCTGGTAATTGATTGGGGAGCAGTACATAATCATTATGCTTCAGACACCAGCCGTACCCTGATCCGGACAGAAAAGGAAGAGGAAATTTTTGATATAGTACTTGAAGCCCAAAATAAGGCCATAAAAACCATTAAACCAGGAGTCAAGGCTTCTTATATCGATAAGGTGGCTAGAGATATTATAACTGAATATGGCTATGGTGAAAGTTTCCTTCATTCCACCGGCCACGGGGTGGGTCTGGAGGTTCATGAAATGCCTTCACTGTCATCAAGAGAGAATAAAAAATTGGAATCAGGAATGGTGATCACTGTAGAACCAGGGATCTATCTGGAGGGAAGATTTGGAGTTCGAGTGGAAGATATGGTACTGGTGGCAAAAAGATCTAAAGTCTTGAATAATATAGATTCACGGTTGAGTTTCTAGGAAGAGTCTAACCTATAAAAAATGTCTAGTGAAGTAAGAATCAATAAACCGTGACTTACTTATAATAATATAATATATAATAAGCTAACATAATTAATGAGTAGGTGAAAAAAAATGGCCTTGATACCCCCCCCACTAGCACCAGTATCTGAGACCATGGACCGAATATTCCCAGATAGGTATCTTGTAAAACTTCAGGAGACACTTATTCGTGCAGGGATGTACGTTAAAGCTTCTGATCTTATAACTTTACTTGTTTTAGTCGGTTTCGGATTAGCAGTAGTTGCATTTGTGTTATTTTCAATTTTTGGAATAAATCCCATTTTAGGAATTCTGTTAGGACTATTTGCTCCTGCTATTCTTATTGGTGCATGGTTGTTCTTCTTAATGGAAAGAAGAGTAGATGCCATTGAAAATGGAACTCCTGATTTTCTAAGGCAGATTGCATCATTATTACGCGCCGGGGTGGGTATTGAGACTGCTTTGGAAGATATCTCTAAACACGGTAAAGGACCACTCTACGATGAGCTTAAACGGACTGTAATCGAAATAAAAATTGGAAGCACTTTTGATGAATCCCTGTTATCGATGGGGGAGCGTCTGAAGTCCAAAAATCTTGATAGAACATTCCGTATGATATTAGAAGGCAGAAGGGTTGGTGGAAGTCTAGCCGATGTAATCGAAACTGTAGCGGAAGACCTGAGAGCAGTTTTATCTCTTCAAAGGGAGCGAAGAGCAAACGTGATGATGTCGGTGATGTTTTTGGTTATAGCCGCCATTATAGCCGCACCTTTTGCATTAGGAATGATTATGACCTATTCTTCATTTATTGAGGTCATAGGAAAACCAAATGCACTGCAAGACGCAGCTATGATGTCCGCCACAGGATATATAATCATACACTCCATCATTGCCAGCTTATTAATTGGTATTGTCATGTATGGAAGTGCCAAGAAGGGAGTGAAATATGCTCTACTCTTAGTACCGGCAGCTTACGCCATATTTTATGTTATAACACTTTTAGGACCCGGATTATTAGGATTTTCATAGAAAGGGGGTTTTACTATTGGAATGGTGAATGATGAATCAGGGCAGACTGGAGCAGAAATGATCCTCATTATTGGAGGCATAATAGTTATAGCCATAATTGCCGCCATAGTGTACCGAAATTACCTGCAGGGTCTGGGTGATGAAATTAACAAAACTGAAGTACAAAATGTAACCAATAACATTCAAAATCTAGGCGACACCATAAACGGTACCTAAGCCTTTAAAACAGCACCAATGTTATTTTTGACTATTGATTTTACTTTTTTAATTTAATTTTCTTCTAACCTATGCTAAGACACCACCAGGAGGTTCAAGCATGAAAATGTTGATCAATGGCAAATTAGAGGATAAAAATAATAATATACCTGTTATTAATCCTTTCAACAATGAATTGGTGGATAAAGTTCCCCTGGGAAATGTAGAAGACGTTAAGGGGGCCATTTTAGCCGCTAATCGGGCCTGTAAATTGATGGATGAGATGTCTTCCCGAAAGCTTTCCCGGATACTCACTGACGTACACCAGGAGCTCAGGGAGAATAAGGAAGACATGGCCCGACTGATAACCCTGGAAACCGGAAAGACTATACGAGACTCACGTATGGAAATGCAACGCACTCTGGAGACTCTCCAGCTGTCTGCAGAGGAATGTAAACGAATATATGGAGAAACAGTGCCCATGGACGCGGCTATCGCAGGTAAAAGTGTTTTTGGTTTTACCCTAAAAATTCCATTAGGGGTGGTGGCGGCCATTACTCCCTTTAATTATCCAGTTAATCTGGCCATCCACAAACTGGCACCCGCCCTGGCTGCCAAAAATTCGGTGGTCCTTAAACCATCCCTCACCGCCCCTCTGGCTGCCATGAAACTGGCCGAAATCATGGGGTATCACCTTCCCCCTGGAGCGGTTAACTGTGTAACTGGCAAAAGCAGTGTGATCGGGGACGAATTAGTTACCAGTACCCTGATCAATAAAATATCCTTCACTGGAAGTGTTCCCACCGGATTGTCCATAGCACAGAAAGCTGGTTTGAAAAAGCTTACCCTGGAGCTGGGTGGCAACGATCCCCTGGTGATCCTAGAAGACGCTGATCTGGATGCAGCTGTCTCCGCCACTGTGGCCGGATCCTATCTTAATGCCGGGCAGGTTTGCATAGCCGTTAAGAGGATAATCATACAGGATCAGGTGGCAGATGATTTTTTGGAGGATTTAATTCGAAAAACTGAAAAATTAAAGGTAGGCAATCCCCTGGATCCTAAAACCGACATGGGACCACTCATTGATGAACAGGCTGCTTTAACTGTACAGAATAAAGTGGAAGATGCTGTTAAGGAGGGTGCACAGCTTCTTTGTGGTGGCCAAAGAAAGGGGTCATTCTACCAACCCACCGTCCTGGACCATGTACAACCAGATATGCAGGTAGTCCAGGAAGAAACCTTCGGACCAGTTTCCCCCATTATAAGAGTGAAAACTGAAAAAGAAGCTTATAAAATGGCCAATTATACCCAATATGGTCTACAAGCAGGGGTTTTTACTCAGGATATAAACCGGGCTAAACGTGCGGTGAAAAATATAGAAGCAGGGTCTGTTCTTGTGAATAAACAACCCACCTTCAGGACGGATAACATGCCATTTGGGGGTTTTAAAATGAGTGGTATGGGCAAGGAGGGTGTTAAATATGCGCTTGAAGATATGACCCGCACCAAGATGGTGGTTATCGGATGAGTGGGTATAGATAAGCATTGATCATTAGTAATGGGTGATGATATGTACACAGACGGTCAGCTCAGGATATTGCAGGGAGAAATCACTAAGGATGACATTAAGGCCATGCCACGATTGATGGAAGGATTTAATGTAGGGGATAGTGTGGCCATTATCCACGATGACGATTTAAGGGATTTGCTTGATGATTATTACGAACTGATAATTAGTTATAAAGAACTTGTGGAAGAACTTACAGCCATAAAAAGATCTATAGGGTTACTATAGGGTTACTATAGGCGATTAACTAACAAATGGAACTTTAAGGCTGAAAACTACTATTTAATTCCAAAAAAAATTCAACTACGGATAATTTGATTCACTTCTTATTAGCATTTCAAAAATGCTTCCACCAGGTTACGGGCCTCATTAAGAGCTTCTAATGGAATACCACGAGGAATATCCCCTATATCACCATCCACATCCTTTAAAACACCGTCTCCAGCCCCCAGGAACATTCCTTCACTGGTAATACCTAAGAAGTTTTCAGGAGGTAGAAGGGCCACCGCCACTTTATCACCATCTTTCAGGGTTAAATCATTGGTAACCACAGTTATTGCACGTTCACCCAGGTTTAAATTACATATTAAAAGTTTTAAAGCAGCTGGATGTTTTGCCACACTGAGAATTTCCCCTTTTTTCATGTCAACACCTATTACCGGGTCATTTATCTCTCCTAAAAGAATCCTCTGCCTGAGACCGTAGATGGTGTTTAGGAAGAACTTTATCTTGGCCAATGATTCCTCCACTTTTTCCCTTTCACCACGATCCGCCATCTGTAGGAACTGGCGATTCCAGGACTCACCTCCCAATGCTTCCATTACTTCCTGGGCAAGTGCCTCCAATGTTTTCAGGTGTGTGCTCTCGGCCATTTCAACCGGGGAAAGGTAAGAATAATACAGCGACTGGATCTCTGGTACCATTTTACGGGCAGCATCCAGGGCTTGTTTTTTACTCCACCTTCCCTTGAGATTGGCCCGGTCCACAGTTCTTATAAAAAGTTCAACAGACTTTTCTGCCACTTTAAGCCGGTAATCGTTACTGGTATCCCACATGGTGTCACCTTAAGAAATAATATGGATCAAGTTTAGGTTAATTATGCCTATTAATATTAATTTAATATTAATTCAGATGATTTAAAAGACCAATCTAAATTCTGTTCTGTCATCTTTCTTGGTTCTAAGTGAAAGATATGTGCTTGTTACCGCCAATCCCACCATTATCTGAAGAACAATCATTTTTGGTAAAAATTGTAGTAATACAATAGGATCGATGTATTTGAGGATAGCCAAAAAAACAATACTTCTCCATTTTAATTGAAAATACAATTTTTAGATTTGCATTTTAAGTTTTTTTATCATAAAATTAAGTTAACGGTGTCTATTTTTCGAAATATTTAAGTATGGTGAGGTTTTTAAATTTATTTAGTTAAGGTAACATCCTGGGGCATTCCATAAAAGGATAAGACCGGGAAAATGATAAAAAAAGGCAGGTGGTTTAATATGGTGGAGTTAACAAATCTATACAACTTGGATGTGTACACCACCCGCGGTAAATACGTGGGACGGATTCAGGACGTTGTGTTGAACATTAAGAAAGGAAGAGTTTCAACCCTGAAGGCAGTTGCCATAAATCATGACAAAAAAAGTGTGGGCATTAAGGACGTAATAACCAAGAGTATCCGTATAGTACCCGAAACTGACGAAATCCGGCCCCTTAAAGAAGAAGGTAGTATAGATATACCTTACGAGAGGGTGCAGGCCGTGGGGGACATACTGTTAATTAGCCCCGAGATAAAAGAACCTGCAGTGTCTCCACAGTAGGAAGATAAGTTCATGAAGGTTGGAATTCTAGGTTGCGGCGCCATAGCTAACATAATAACTAATTTTTCCCAAGAGGGCAAGCTCGGCGTCGAAATTGCATTTTTCTACGATCGGGATATGGAAAGGGCGGAAAATCTGGCGTCCCAGGTAGATGGCAGGGTGGTTCTGAACCTGGAGGACATGCTGGACGAAGTGGACCTGGTTATCGAGGCTGCTTCCCCTCAGGCTGTGGAACAGATGGTTCCCCTTATTTTAGAAAAGGGTAGAGATGTGCTGATCATGAGTGTGGGGGGGCTTATGAACCCCCAAATAAGGAAAAATCTTGAATCTATAGCTAAAAAGAATAATGCCAAGATTCACGTCCCCTCCGGGGCAATAGTTGGTCTAGACGGTATGAAAGCAGCTTCAATTGGTAAAATCCAAAATGCAACCCTTATTACCCGAAAACCCCCCCGTTCACTTGGTATCGAAACCAAGGAAGAAACCATACTTTATCAGGGAAAGGCCAGTGCTGCGGTGGAGAAGTTTCCCATGAACATTAACGTGGCAGCCACTTTGAGCATTGCAGCCGGTATGGAAATCGAGGTGCAGATAATCGCTGACCCCCAAGTAGACCGAAACATGCATGAAGTCCGGGTGGTGGGTGACTTTGGAGAATTTAGGACCGTTACTGAAAACGTTCGATGTGCCATTAACCCAAAAACCAGCGTTATGGCCGCTTATTCTGCCATTAAACTCCTGAATAGTCTTAATGAAAATCTTCAGGTCGGCACTTAGACTTTAATTTTATTTATCACTGCAACTCATCATATGTCTCCACATATAATGTCCCAACACAGGATAGATGTTCAAGATGAAAGAATGTGAAATTTATTCAAATTTGAAAATTCCCTGCAGCTCTAAGGTAGTGATAAGAGCTGACGGAAGAAACTTTCAAAGGCTGGCGAAAGAACTGGATTTAAAAAAACCCTACGATAAGACCTTCAGCACTTTAATGGCCAGTGTGGGAGTCGATGTTTTCCAGGAATTCAGCCCAATTATGGTGTACACTTTTTCTGATGAGATTAACATTTTGCTGGGAGAGATACCCTTCGCAGGACGGGTGGAGAAGATTGATTCCGTTTTTGCTGGTTTTATAAGCAGCAGTTTTACCCAGAAACTCATGATGAAAAATCTTGATTCTGATGAGTTATCGGGGCCCTTATCCTTTGATTCCCGCATCATACCTCTTTCATCCGAAATGGTGGTAAAATATTTCCAGGAAAGGCAAAGCGAAGCCTGGCGAAACTGTCTTAATGGATATGCTTACTGGACACTGCGAAAGGAACATTCCTACCAAAAAACAGTGCAAATCCTCAGAAAACAAAAAAGCAAAGACTTGCACGATTTACTTTTCAAGAGGGGAATTAATATTAATGAAGTACCCTCCTGGCAGCGCCGTGGGCTGGGCATCTACCGTAGAGATGTGGAGGTAGAAGGCTACAATCCCCTGAAAGAAAAAAAGGTGGTTTCAATTCGTGAAAAGGCCTTTGTAGATTGGGAACTGCCCCTATTTGACCCTGAATTTTTTAAGGGTCTTAAAAAATTAAAGTGATGATTCTCCAATGGCAGACCGAATACCTGCAGAGGATAACCCGGGTATCTTAGACAAGTTTATTGGATATTTACTGGGTAATGACAAACGAGATTTCCAGGAAGTGCACATAGATGCCGGGATAATTGATGAAATTATTAGTATTGCTAGAGAGTCCCATCCTAACGAATTCGCAGCTCTTCTAGAAGGAAAAATAAAAGTTAATACATTGAAAATCCAAGGACTTGTTTTTCTTCCCGGGGAAACCTCTAACCAGGGAGCTGTTATGCAGACCTTCATGAAGCCCCTTATCACCGGGACCATAGGTTCGGTGCACAGCCACCCCGGCTATAATGCCAGCCCCTCCAAAGCGGACCTCTACTTTTTCTCTAAAAATGGTCTTTTCCATTTAATAATTGCTGAACCATACGATGAGCATAGCATTAGGGCTTATGACAGTATGGGGGCTGAAATTAGGTTCAAGATTATTTGAGAGCTAGCCATCCTTTTCTGTCAATTACACGAATACGGTATTACATGAATGCTGTAAAAATCAGATAAAAAATCAACACCAGGACTAAAAATCCAATAATCTGTATCATTTGTGGTCTATCCATTTTTTTACCTCCCTTATCCTGCAGAGTCTCATACTATTTTATAATAAAAAGGGGTTTATCAACCTTTATAATTAAAGGTTGACAGCCACTGCATCGTAAACGTGTATCATTTTTTTCAGTTCGGCCACCACGTCATGGGGAACGTTTTGATCAACTTTCAGAACCATAACTGCTTCTCCACCGGGTTCCTGTCTACCCACCTGCATCTTGGCGATATTTATACCATGTTCACCTAACTTGGTTCCTATGAAACCTATTATCCCGGGTATATCCTTGTATTTAGCGATGAGCATGGTCCCCTTAGTTTCAACATCCACGTTGTAGTCGTTTATCATTACGATTTTGGGTTCCCGGGAGAAAACTCCCTCCACACTCACCTGGTTGGCGTCGGCCTTCATATCCACCTTAATCAGGTTTTTATATCCTCCAGCATCACTGCGTTTTCCTTCAGTGATGATGATACCCCTGTTCTGGGCAACGGTGGCGGCGTTTACCAGGTTTACTGGTTCAGTGAGTATGGGGTTTAAAACTTCCTGGAGCAGTATCCGGGTGATAATATCATGATTAGACATCTTGGCCAGTTCCCCACAGTAGGTAACCTCCAGTTCATTTATATTACCCTCAGCAGTCTGTATTAAGAATTTTCCCAGTTTTTCAACCAGACTTAAGTATGGTTTAATCTGCTGGAAGGTCTTGGGGTCGATGACCGGCATGTTAAGAACATTTTTAGGTGATCCTCCTTTTAAAACTTCTTTAACATCTTTAGCCACGATTATAGCTGCGTCACGCTGTGCTTCACGGGTGGATGCCCCTATATGAGGCGTGAATACCACATTATCCAGGGTTAGAAGGGGATTGTCCTTCGGTGGTTCCTGTTCGAATACATCCAACGCAGCACCCCCAATTTTTCCATCTAGGATGGCCTGGTAAAGGTCTTCCTCATTTATGATACCTCCGCGGGCACAGTTTATAATAAAGGCGTTATCCTTCATGATCTCCATTTCTTCCTTGGCTATGAGGTGTTTGGTCTCAGGGGTGAGGGGTACGTGTATGGTTATAACATCAGCAACTCTTAATAGGCCATATAAGTCCATTACTTCGACTCCGATCTCGGCAGCAGCTTCTGGAGTGATGTACGGGTCGTATACCATGAGGTCCATACCAAAGGCCTTACAACGACTGGCTACCTGACTTCCAATACGGCCCATTCCCACTATTCCTAAGGTTTTGCCGTTTAGTTCCATGCCCATAAATGCACTTTTATCCCATTTACCTTCCTTAACTGATTTATCGGCCAGAGATATTTTCCGGGCCAGGGAAAGCATGAGTCCCATAGCATGTTCGGCCACGGTAATGGAGGTGGATTCCGGAGCATTTACCACCATTACACCCCTTTCCGTAGCGGCCTCCACATCCACGTTGTCCACCCCTACACCTGCACGAGCAATTATACGGAGTTTAGGGGCGGCTTCTATGACCTCCCGTGTAACTTTGGTTCGACTCCTAACCACTATGGCTTCAAAATCATTAATATCATTAACAAGCTCTTCGGGAGTGATACTGGTATGGACTACTACCTCTGCTACCTCTTTCAGCTCCTCTATTCCTTTTTCATTGATTTGATCAGCGATAAGTACCTTCATATTATCCATCATGTTCACCAGCTTACTGTGGTTCATTTCATAGTATTAGAGTTAGGGCGTTTAAACCTTTGCTGACCATTTAGGGGTTACCCGAGAGGGCATAGAAAATAGAATTATTTAGGAAAATATATCATATTTACTGTATACTAACCTTTAAAACTGTGATAATCATTTAAGACATGACAGTAGAGATAAATCCTTAAATACCGAATAAGAGATATTGTTTAACAACTTAAGGATATTTGTTATTAAATAATGAATAAAAATTAGAGATTGTGAAATCGTGAGGCGATAAGATGGTTTCGGTAGATGAATTTGTAATCGTAAGTTCCAACTACGTGCCGGGATACGAAATTATAGAAACTAAAGGCTTTGTTTATGGCCTTACCGTGCGTAGCCGGGGAGTGGGTGGACAGATAGGAGCAGGAATTCGGTCTATGTTTGGAGGAGAGATCAAAGAATACGTTAGTATGATGGAAGAAACCAGGGAGGAAGCCCTGCGGAGGGCTATTCAACATGCCCAGGATATGGGGGCTAATGCCGTAATCAGCGCCCGGTACGATTCCAATGATATATCTGATATAATGCAGGAGATACTGGTTTACGGAACGGCAGTAGTGGTTCGGAAAGAATAAGTGGGAGTAAAATGTTTGAAGGCTGCCTAAACCTTAATAACGTTTCTTTACCCCGTACCCTGTTGGGAACTTCACCCTTCATTGGAGCCGGGCAGTTTGGACACCGAGCACGTCTGTATCAGCTTGACCTCTACAGCAATCCCGAAAACATGCTTCGTATCATCAGAACCAGTTACGATGGGGGTGTGAGGGGAATGCAGCTTTTACCCTACCCCCCGGTGATCCAGGCCCTGGAAATGGCCCGGGATGAGGGCATGAAAATAGATGTAATAGGAACAGTACGCCATGACCATGAAAAGGAGGACATTGAACTCCTAAACAACCTGGATGCTAAGGCCATGCTCCTCCACGCCATGATCACCGACCAGGGTGATTGGGATTTCATTGCAGACAAGTTGAACCACATCCAGGAAGCGGAAGCTATTCCCGGTTTGGTGACCCATCGTCCTTTCCACACTACCCGTATGCTCCTAGAATCTCTGGTTAAAGATCTTTTTGAACTGTACATGATACCCTTAAACCGGCTGGGCTACCTGATGGACTGTGAACAGAACCTGGAAGAAGAGCGAAGCCAACTGCGGGAAATGGTTCTGGAACTGGACAAAACCATAATTGGAAAAAAATTGTTGGCTGCCGGGATAATGACACCCCAGGATGCTTTTGAATATCTGAAAACCCTGGATTATGTGGACATGGTGGCAGTGGGTATTGCTTCAGAAAGTGAAGCCCGGGAAACATTCGGGATTCTTTCCAGAAAATAAATAGTTTTCTATAGGCTTTCTAATATCTGAAGCCTAGTTATCCCTTCTTTCTTTTAAAAGTTTCATAAAGTCCCGGGAATTTTTAAGTTCTTCCATCTCCCAGTTGTGCACCACCGGCACTCCCTCAATGGAGTTCAATTTTCGCCGGCTGGCCAGTATAAAAGCTGCTTCGGTATCAGTTATAGAGGATATATCCCTTAGATTCACAGCCATCTTAGTCAGTAGCTTTTGATTTCGTTGCTTATCCAGATTAGCGATTATAGGCTGAGCATCCTTAGACCTAATCTGGTCAGGTTTAGCCAGAGCATCAAAAGGTGTACGGTTGGTCTTTATAACCCCATAACCCAACTCTTCCAGTTCTTTGTGTTCAGATTCCCCAATTTTTGCATCTTTAGCAGTTAGAGGGACCTGGAATAGATTTACAGATACTGTAATCTTCATGTTCAGTATTCGCTCCAGAACCATGGCGGTTTCGGGATGGGCCCGGGCTCTTCCAGTTTCATATTTATATATGGTCTCTCGGGATACATGGGCCAGATCAGCCAGTTCCTTTAAGGATAAATCCTGCTCTTCACGCAGCTCTTTAATAATTTGACCATCAATCTGGACGTAATATCCACCCCTCCCGGCGAATACCTCCGGATAAAGGTTGTCGACAATCAGGTTGCGGAAGGTTTCCATGGCAATGACGGGAATGCCATGACGTTCGTAAACCACGTCTTCTTCCAGATACTCGTTTTTAGACTTTACTCCCACCACTAATGGTGAAGCCAGGAGTGTGTTAGCCACCATTTTTATTTCCTGGGCTTGTTCCAGGCTGAACCCATCCACATTCACCAGGACTTTCATTAAAATAAGTATTAATTCGCGGCGGGCTACCAGATCAAAGCAACTCCGATCATATATATTAGAAGTTTCAAAACCATGGTTGGTTAAAGTTTTAGTGATGTCTAAGAGTAGCTCTTCTCTGTGCACTGGAAGATTGGCATGAGGCAGGAGATCACCCCGGTGATGCAATGTACAATAATATATTATTATATGTAGGTTTTGATGACACGGATTCCAGTAGTGGAATGTGCACCACTTATGTATGTGCTGTGGTGCTGGAGAGACTTAAAGCTTGTGGTATGACTTTAAAAGGAGAACCTCGCCTAATACGTCTCAACCCATTTGCACCATATAAAACCCGAGGAAACGGTGCAGTGTCATTCAAACTGGTTTTGGATCATAAACAGGATGTCAAAAGAGTTAAAAAGATAGTTTTAGATACGGTGGAAGAGTTATCACAGATGGATGACCCCCGCACCAACCCGGGAGTGGTGTTCTATCAGGGCCCGATAACCGAAGATCTGCAGGAATACTCGTTGCGGACTGTGCAGTGTATGGTTACCCTAGAAGAAGCAGAACAACTTGCCCAGCAGATTGAAGCTGAAGTTTTTAAATATAAAAATGGCAGAGGAGTTATTGGCGCTTTAGCTGCCATCGGATGCCCATTATCTGATAAAACCTACGAATTGATTGCCTACCGAGAAGTTGATAACTACGGTGAAGTTAGGAGAATTGATGAGGATTCAGTGCGTGTGATGAACCAGAAGACCTATCCTGAAACGTTTGATAACTTGGATGAGGGTTACATGGCCATTACTCCCCACACCCCATGTCCCGTACTTTATGGAATTAGAGGGGAAAGTAAAGAAGCAGTGTCCAGAGCTCAGGAGCTGGTTAAATCGGAAGAACCCATTGAACGTGTTATGGTATTTTTAACCAACCAACACACCGACATGCACCTCCAAAACTCGGACACTATTGCAGGAATGGATCAGTATCAATGCTACCGGGTTGCAGGTGAAGTTTACAGCACCCCCCATGTAATCGAAGGTGGACACGTTATATTCAACTTGAAAGATGCATCCGGGGAAATAGAGTGTGCAGCCTACGAACCCACCAAGGGATTCAGAAACACGGTGCGTAAGCTTGCCCCAGGCGATTATGTTATTGTTTACGGAGGAATTGGGGATAGAGGAACTCTAAATGTGGAAAAAATTGAGATACTTCATCTTAGGCCACAGTATCAGAATCTTAATCCCCGGTGTAAATGTGGTAAACGCATGAAGTCGGCCGGAAAAGATAAAGGGTACAAATGTTCCCGTTGTGGTGTCAAGGTGGTTGATGCTCCTAAAGAAAAGGTGGAAATAGTGAGGGATCTGGAGGAAGGCTTTTACGAAGTTCCCCCCTCAGCCAGGAGACACTTAAGCCAGCCATTGGTCCGAATCCAGGGACATGAGTGAATCACTATTTTTGTCAGATATGCAATTAAATAGACACTAGGACTATTTCTGCTAAATATATCGGGTTTACCCTGTTAGGGTTGAATGAATTTCATTTATAATTTGATTAAAAGGAAATTCTAAGACCTCCCTGATACCTTATCAAAAAGTTTATCTTCATGGGCGTTACCCCTAGGATACATATGATCACTGCTGAACTGGCCCACTTCATTGGTAATACCGAATATAACGATTTTCCCTTAAAAGTTGTAGAGAAGGCTAAGCTATGTTTTTTAGACTTTTTAGGGGTATCCATTGCTGGTTCAAGGACCCGGAGTGGCCAGATTATGAGAAGTATCATCAGTTCCAATGGTCAATCCACAGTTATTGGCGGTCCAAGAACCAGTGCCAGAGAGGCCAGTTTGATCAACGGTGTGTCGGCCCATTCTCTGGATCTAGATGATGGACATCGCCTGGCCCAGCTTCATCCCGGAGCTTGTGTGATACCAGCTGCTTTATCACTGGCAGAATCAGAGGAAAGAAGTGGAAGAGATTTCCTAGAAGCCATGATAGTCGGATATCAGGTAACATTATCCCTGGGAATGATGGTTAATCCCAGTCACAGAAACAAGGGGTTTCACAGTACCGGGACTTGTGGAACGTTTGGAGCAGCAGCAGCGGGTAAAGTGTTAAAACTTTCTGAGGAAGAAAATATGAATTGTTTAGGCCTGGCCGGTACCCAGGCTGCAGGGTTACTGGAATCCGACCATTCCGGCAGTATGGCCAAACATCTGCATCCGGGTCGGGCGGCATATTCAGGAGTGCTTTCAGCCCTACTCTCCCAAAAAGGATTCACAGGAGCCAGGAGCATAGTGGAAGGTAGGGAAGGTTTCCTGAATTCCATGTGTAAAGTGGACGATACAATACAAACCGAATGGAAAATAACGCCAGATGAATCTTATCATATCGCAGGAGTTTATTTCAAGAATTATCCAGTGTGCAGGCATCTACACTCCGCTTTAGATTCCACGTTATCTTTGCACCGAAGATATCGAATTAAGCCCCGGGATGTTGTTGAAGTGAAAGTTAAGACCTACCAAATTGCAGCCGAACACCGAGACTACACACCTCAGGAACCAGAAGCCATCAGACAGAGCCTACCAGCAACTGTGGCTTTGGCCATTTCTCAAGGCCATCTGCACCCCCATGAACTTCATATCAACGAAGATGTGTTGAGTTTAGCTTCTAAAGTGTCTATAGAGTGCGATCCCGATTTCGAAGCACTTTATCCTGAAATGAGACCAGCCCAAGTAATGATAAAGACGACTAAAGGATCTTTTAAGGATACGGTTTATCTACCTCATGGAGAACCAGAAAAAGCCTTTAGCTGGGATGATCTTCGAGTTAAGTTTCTGACTCTGAATCCCAAATTTGATGCAGATACCCTGGACATAATAAAAAGGATAGAATCACTTGATATGAATGATTTAATGAATATTTTGTCAAATTATGAGGATAAGAACCTTTAAAGGTGATTTAATGTACACAGAGGATTATTTAGAAAATATTGGTATAAAAAAGGCCGATAATAGCCCATCAATGCCCCCTAAGCGGTTTGAAGATGGGGCCCAATACCGTTTTGAGGTGCCGGGAATCCAAAAGCCAGAGACCCTGTCAGGTTTGATTGACGCTCTGGACCATTTTGAAGTTCAAATTCACCGGGTAACCCAGACCAAAGGCATAATGTTACTTACTGACTCCGAAATACTGGAAATGGCTGATATGGCCAGAGAAGCTGGTTTGGAACTGTTTTTGAGTGTAGGTCCCAGGGCTACCTATGATACTAGCGCTTCGGCTCAGACCAAAGAGGGAGCCCGGATTGGATACCGTCTGCGTGGTTACCAAAATCTGGTATACGCCATAGAAGATGTTAAACGAGCGGTGAATCTGGGGGTGAGGGGAATCGTGTTGTACGACGAAGGACTTCTATGGGTGCTTTCTAAGATGCGAAGCGATGGAGAGCTTCCTTTCAATGTTCACTTCAAGATTTCAGCCCATACTGGACATGGAAACCCTGCTTCGGCCCGTCTGATGCAAGATATTGGAGCCGACTCATTTAATCCAGTACGTGACTTATCGGTGACCATGATGCACGAGATCCGGCAGGTTATTGACATTTCTCTGGACATACACACCGAAAACCCTAAGTCCTCTGGAGGGTTCATACGACATTATGAGGCCCCAGAAATTATAAGACGCGCTTCTCCAGTATATCTAAAGACAGGAGGAGCAGTTGCTGCCCATCATGGTTGGGATACCACCTCCAGCCAGGCCGCCGAGCGTGTCAGACAGGTACGCCTGGTTCAGGACATGATCAACCGTTATTATCCGGAAGCAACAAAATCCAAGTTGGGGAGTGAGGATCTGGCCATTCCCGAAAAAATTTAATTAATTTATTATATAATAACGATAAGGATGATTTTATGGAGATTAATGTGGTGGGGATGGTTAAAAACACCGTTATTGAGGCCAGTACCAGTTTTCGGGATGATCAACTGGGGGCTTATCATCGAGCCCTGGAAAAGGAAGAAAATCCCAACGCCAGATGGGTCCTGGAGATCATGCTAGAAAATGCCCTGCTGGCGGAGAAAAATAAAGTGCCCCTCTGTGATGACACCGGTGTACCACACGTTCTAGTAGAGATTGGGCATGATACTCTCCTTCCGCCTAATTTTCTTGGCCAAATTAAGGAAGGGATTCGTCAAGGCCTGTTAAAACTTCCAGGTAGACCTATGGCTGTGCGTGGAGAGGGTATTGAGAGAATAGAGCAGAGGAAGGGTCTGGACAACAACCCCGGAAAACTGGTTCCTCCCGGGTTTTTAGTTGACACTGCAGATTTTGAAGGCCTTAAAATTCATGTACTGATGTTAGGTGGGGGGCCAGAGATAAGGGCCCTTACTCGGAGCGTTTTTCACAAGAGGGATCATAGAAAGCTTTTTAAGGAAGTGGTAACATGGATGAGATCAGAGATACCTAAGCTGGGATGTACTCCCACCGTCCCTGCTGTTGGCATTGGTAGAACTCATTTTGAAGCTTCATCCTTAATGCTCAAGGCAATGGCTCATCGGAGTCTCGACCAGCAATCAGAATTGGAAATAGAAATAACCGAATCCCTTAACAAGTCAGGTATTGGTTCCCTGGGACTGGGTGGAACGGTAACGGCCCTGGGAAGCCTGGTACAAATAGGTCCACAAAGGGCCAGCGGAGTTCGGATAGTGTGTATGCGGCCCTGCTGCTCTGTGGAGCCCCGCAGGTCATCGTTATATTTGCCACCAAATTTTTGGAGTGAATAAAATGGCAATTGGAAGAGAAACTGTGGAAAATCTTATTAAAATCTCAAAACCAAAATGGAGAACCTCCATTTCTCAGGTGGCACCCAATCGAATTACAACCAGAGGATATCCCCAGGAAGACCTCATTGAAAACATATCCTTCGCAGAAATGGTTTACCTCCTTTTAAAGGGAGAAATTCCCTCAAAAAGTCAGTCCAAAATGTTACAATCCGTTCTAGTTTCCTTCTGTGACCACGGAGTAACCCCTCCCAGCACCCAGATGGCCAGAATAATGGCTTCTACCGGATCTTCCATGAACTCCTGCGTAGCAGGGGGGCTGTTATCCTTTGGCAAACACCATGCCGGAGCTCTGGAACTTTCTATGAAAGTTTTACAGGATGCCTTGAAGCATGTGGAAATAGAAAGAATTGATTCGGAAAGTGTCGACTTGGTACAAACCGCGGCCCAGATGGTAGTGGATCGCTACCGGAGTAAGGGTGAGAAAATTCCCGGATTTGGCCACAGATTCCATCAAGAAGACCCCAGGCCGCCGAAACTAATCGATATGGCCATTAAATACGATTGTTTTGGAATTCACACCGAACTAGCCCTAAATATTCAAGAAATACTCTTCAAAACCAAAGGCGTCCGTATGAATATTGATGGAGCCAATGCCGGAATACTTTCAGATTTAGGTTTTGAATGGGAATTGGGAACTGGTATCTTCATGATTGGGAGACTTCCAGCACTGGTTGCTCATGTAAATGAAGAGAAGGTTAGGGAAACTCCTTTCAGAAAGCTTTTTGAGATTGAAGAGATTTATTACGATGGTCCAGATATCAAAAAGTTAGACGAATTTTTTAACATTGATTAAAAGTTTTTTTTGTGCCTAAAATTTCGCTCTTTTCCCCTGAAAATTAAATAGTAAATCATAAATATAACTCAAAATAGAATTCCGTTTATCATAGTCATATTAGGGTGATTTAAATGACAACAATATCTGAAGCTATCACTACCATTAAAAAGGCCGAAAATGACGCCGATAGACTCATAGAAGACGCAAAAGCTAAATCTTCTGAGATTATCAAAGAATCCAAATCAAAAACTTACGATACCATTGAAACGGCCAAAGAACAGGCAAATAGTGAAGCAGAAAAAATATTATTTGAAGCCGAAACCAACGCCAAAAAAGAAGCTTATCATATAAACCATGAAACTGGTGAAAAAGTAGAGCAAACTAAAAATAAAGCTACCGGTATGGTTGAAGAAGCTGCAGAGGTCATTGTAAAAAGCATATTATAAGTGAGTACCATGTTCAAGCCGGCAAGGATGAAAAAGCTCAAGATAATCACCTTAGACAAGTACGCTGATTCTGCAGTGAGTTCACTTCACGAAGCGGGCTTAGTCCAAATCGAGGATATATCTGAGCGAATACAACAAGACGCAGAATGGAGACAAATTCTCAAACCTTCGGGTACATCTCCTTTTACCGGGAAAATTTCTTCTCTTTTGATGAAGACCACCGGGACCTTGGATTTTTTAAAATCTATGGAGAAAAAGGAGAAAGGGATTCTACCCATGGTTAAAGGTTTTATAAGCCCTCCTCCCATTGAAAAAGTAGATATTGAAGAGTTGGAGGTTCAAGATCTTATAGAAGATGCTGATAAAACATTGGCCGAGGTTGCTTCCAAAACCAAGCCCCTCGAAGAAAAGTTAAACCAACTTGATAATAGAAAATCTGAACTGGAGAATGCTCTTAAAGTCTCCCAAAACCTTTTAAATTTTGATGTGGATCTCTCTTTTTTGGAAGGATCTGATTATGTCTCTTATTTTGCCGGAAAAATATCTTCTGAATCCTTTGATACTTTTAAAGGAACTTTAAAGAATTTGCCTGAGGAAATGGTGATTTTTGACCATGAAAGCGATTTGAAAAACTTTAAGGTACTGGTCATTGTTACCCTAAAAAAACATGGCGACGAAGTTTTAAGTCAGCTGCGTAAGCTGGAGTTTGAAAGATTCGAGATTTCGGGCTTATCCGGTACCCCCAGTGATATTATACAGAAATCAGAAAATGAGATAGTAACTATTACCCAAAACAAGGAATCGGTTTTGAACGATCTATCTGAAATAGCTGATAAATGGATTACCAAACTTCAAGGTCTCAAAGAACAGTTAGAGATACAAAAACAGCGCAGCGAGATTTTCTCATCATTCGGTGAAACCAAAAATACTTTGATGTTCGAAGGTTGGGTAACTGAGAAAAAATTGAATGTTGCTCTGGAAACCATTGAGACCTCAACTGAAGGTCATTCCATTGTTGATGTTTCAGATCCGGATGTTGAAACTGATAAAATTCCAATTCATCTGGATAACCCACGATTTGCCAAACCGTATGAAATGTTTGTACACATGTATTCTCCCCCGGATTATAGGGAGATTGATCCCACCATCCTTATGGCCATTGTATTCCCATTTTTCTTTGGTTTCTGTCTTACAGAAGCTGGTTACGGGATAATTGATGCCCTGGTTGGTTTCATCATATTTAGGGGCCTGGGAAGAAACAGTAAAACTTGGGCCAATCTTGGATTGATAATGATTGCCTGTGGAGTGTGGGCCATTATTCTGGGAGCAGCTACCAACAGTTTCATTGGAGACTTCGTACCTCGATTTATATGGGGAGATCCCAGTGCCGCAATTCCTACCACAATCCCCTCTATTAACTCCTTCGTGTTCCCCCAAAACATTTTGATACTGGCACTCCTGGTTGGTGTCATTCACATCAACATGGGATTAGTCATAGGTGCCTACAACAACATAGTTAGGGGAGATTTGAGAGAAGCTTTAGGAGCCCAGATACCATGGTTTGTCCTGGAAGCAGGAGTAATATTGTTATTGGTAGGCGGAATTTATATTGGAGGCCCAGTCATTGCTGCCAGTCTGATAATGCTCCTTTACTTCAACGGATTGTTTGGATTAATGGACGTTTCCGGTTTCCTGGGTACTCTTTTATCCTACGCCAGGCTTCTGGCACTGTGTCTTTCCACTGGAGGGATTGCCACCACAGTTAACATCCTAACAGGAATCGTTGCAGACATGATCCCCTTCATTGGAATTATTATTGCACCCCTAATATTCATTGGGGGACAAATCGCAAATTTAGCATTCCAAAGTCTGGGTGCTTTTATCAATTCATTGCGTTTGCATTACGTTGAGTTTTTCGCTCAATTTTACATAGGAGGAAGCCAAAAATTCAGGGATTTCCGCACTAAAAGAAAGTATACTGATATAGGAGGTAAATAAAATGGTAGAAATAGCTTTAGGAACAGCATTAGCAGCAATCGGTGCCGGATTAGCCGTCGGTTTCGCTGGATTAGGTTCAGGATTAGGACAAGGAATAGCAGCAGCAGGAAGTGTGGGTGCTGTGGCAGAAGACGAGGAAATGTTCGCCAGAGGTATCATTTTCACTGCTTTGCCCGAAACTCAGGCTATCTACGGTTTTTTGATCGCTATACTGCTCATGGTTTTCACAATTATGTCTGGACAAGACTTGCCTACAACCTCAGGTCTGGTAGCAATAGGTGCTGGAGCAGCAATAGGATTCGCTGGTCTTGGTTCTGGTATGGGCCAAGGTATCACTGCATCCTCATCAGTAGGAGCTGTTGTTGAAAACGAAGACATGTTTGCCAGAGGTATCATCTTCACCGCCTTGCCTGAAACTCAGGCTATCTACGGGTTCCTGATTGCAATACTCCTGATGGTATTTGGTGGACTTCTGGGATGATCGAGATGAGTTCCGGGAAAGAGAAGATAGTCTCAAGTATAATGTCCGATGCTCAGATTAAAGCAGAGGCCATATTAGCTAAAGCAGAAAAGGAAAAAGAATCCATTCTCTCTGAAGGTGAAGTCCAAGCAGTAGTTGAGAAAGAAAGAATCTTAGAAACCGCAGAAAAACAGGCTAAAATGAGATATCAACAGATCATCTCAGAAGCTAAGATGAATTCCCGTAGAATGGAACTTGAGGCTAGAGAAGAAATGATAGAAGAAGCCTTCAACAAAGCCGAAGAAAAGCTTACAGAAATTGCTTCTTCAGACGCCGCTGAATACAAAACATCTCTCCAAAAAATGATTACCGAAGCAGGTGTTGAAATTGGAGGAGGAGATCTTGTTGTACTCGTTAAAGAAAGCGATGTAACTAAGGTAAAGGATTCTTTACCATCTATTGAAAAAGAGATCACCGATAAAATCAACACCCCCACTAAACTGGAGATGGGAGAAAACATCCCCACTATTGGTGGGACTGTTCTAAAAACGAAAAATGGCGAAATAGAGGTTAATAACACCATCGAAGCAAGGATGCAACGCTTTAAAAAGTCACTGCGATCCGAAGTTGCAGGAATATTGTTCCAATAGAAATAGAGGAGATTTCACATGGTAGAAGATATAACTTCTTTAATAAATGGATTGGGATTTCCATCAGTGGAAGCTTTTCTAGCCCTTCTAGTTATTGTGTTGGCAATATTCGGGGCAATAGTATACATATCAACCATCAAACCAGTGCTTAGCATGTTCCCCTATACCTATCCCAACGCAAGGGTTAGGGCCAGAATGGGAAGGATCTTCAACGAAAAACAGTTTTCTGAAATCATAGAATCAGGAAACATCGAAGAAGTTAAAAATTATCTCAGGGGATACCCAGATTACGCCAAATACATCGATCAGTACCCTCTTGAAAAGGCTCTGGATACTCTTTTAGCTGAAAACTATGATTTAGTAGCAAGGATTACTCCTGAAAACAGTAGAGACGCGTTCAAGTTTTTACTGAAAAAATGGGACATCCGGAACATAAAAAGCATAGTAATCGCCAAAGCAGTGGGATTAAACGCTGACGACACACTTGATCTTATTGTTCCCTATGGAGATCTAACCGATAAACTTGACGCCCTAATAGAGGCCGATAACATCACAGAAGTATTAGGTGCCCTGGAAGGAACTGAATACGCACCTATACTGGAGGATGCTATTCCCATCTACCAGGAAACCGGGATGCTGTTACCATTAGAAGCCTCTTTGGATAAATATCTCCTGGAGAACCTTCTAAGGACGGTTGCCACACCAGAAGATGATAACACTTCTTATCTAAAAAATTACGTAGGGGACATGGTGGACAGCACCAACCTGAAAATCATCTTAAGGGCCAAGGTTGATGGATTGAAGTTTGAGGATATAGAACCCTACATGATCAGTGATGGTTACCAGATTCGGGAATGGAAGCTGAAGGATCTTCTGGAAACAGAAGATGTGGCTGGAGTGGTTAGTGGTCTGGAAGGAAGCGACTACGCAGCTATACTATCAGGAGCTATGGCTGATTACAACGAAACTGGTTCCATATCCGCCTTTGAAACCGCCCTGGATAACCATGTGAACGATACTGCAAAAAAAATATCCCTGAAAAACCAGTTCGGAATTGGCCCCATGATCGGTTTTCTAAGTAGAAAAGAAATGGAAATAAAAAACCTGAAGATCATCGCTCGTGGAAAAAGGGAAGAAGGATATTCTCCTGCTCAGATTAAGGAGATGTTAATATGAAATCAGCAATAGCAGTGATGGCTGATCCGGACACAGTTACCGGTTTCATGCTGGGAGGAATTAAAGACGGATTTCCTGTAAGTAACATGGAAGAAGCAGGAAAAAAGCTGGAAGAACTTCGAAAAGAATATTCCATTATAATAACCACCGAAAAAATTGGAGACCATTACAGAGCTACGATAGATAAGATGAGCAGTGAAGGTGCACTGCCCATGATAATTGAAATACCAGATAAAACCGGCTCGATAGATAGGGAATCTGATCCTATCCGGGAGCTTATTAAACGAGTAATTGGGGTTGAGATGGTAGAATGACTGCCGAAGGAAAGATAATTAAGATAGCGGGTCCTGTAATTACCGCTGATGGTATGAGAGGGACTCAGATGTACGAGATGGTTAAGGTTGGTGAAGACAAGCTCATCGGTGAGATAATCGAACTTGAAGGCGACACCGCCACCATCCAGGTTTACGAAGAAACAGCCGGAATGAAGCCCGGAGAAATAGTAGAACCTACGGGAGGGCCCCTATCAGTTGAACTGGGACCCGGAATCATTGGTTCCATTTTTGACGGTATCCAGAGACCACTGGAAACCATCAAGATCAAAACTGGGGACTACATTGAAAGGGGAGTGGACGTTCCATCCATACCAAAGGACAAAAAATGGTCCTTCAAACCCTTAGCCACAGCTGGTGCCGAAGTTAAAGGGGGAGACATAATCGGGGAAGTGCAGGAAACTTCTGCGGTGACCCAGAAGATAATGATCCCACCGAACGTATCCGGTACCCTGAAGAGCATAGTATCAGAAGGGGACTACATTGTAGAGGAGGATATCGCTGAAGTTGAAACCGACAAAGGGCCTGTTAAAGTACAGATGATGCAAAAATGGCCAGTGCGTACGGGTAGGCCTTACAAAGACAAGTTAGACCCAGACATACCCTTAGTAACCGGTCAAAGAGCCCAGGACACTTTCTTCCCCGTGGCTAAAGGTGGAACCGCAGCTATACCCGGTCCATTCGGATCCGGTAAAACTGTAACCCAGCAACAGTTGGCTAAATGGGCCGACGCTGATATCATCGTTTATGTGGGTTGCGGTGAAAGAGGTAACGAAATGACCGAGGTTCTGAAAGAATTCCCAGAACTTGAGGACCCGAAAACTGGTAAACCACTGATGGACCGAACCGTGCTGATTGCTAACACTTCTAACATGCCTGTGGCAGCCAGGGAAGCCTGTGTATACACGGGTATAACCATTGCCGAATATTTCCGTGATATGGGATACGATGTGGCCTTAATGGCAGACTCCACATCCCGATGGGCCGAGGCCATGAGGGAGATCTCGGGAAGGTTGGAAGAAATGCCTGGTGAAGAGGGGTACCCTGCCTATCTAGCTTCACGTCTGGCCCAGTTCTATGAACGAGCTGGCCGAGTTACAACCGTGGGTACCGAAGATAAAACTGCTTCTGTTAGTGTAGTGGGAGCTGTATCACCACCTGGTGGAGACTTATCCGAACCAGTAACTCAGAACACCCTGCGTATCTGTAAGGTTTTCTGGGCACTGGACGCATCTCTGGCAGATAAAAGACACTTCCCATCCATAGACTGGTTGCAGAGTTATTCACTTTACGTGGACAGTGTAGAAGGATGGTGGGACGCTTCAGTTGGTGCCGACTGGAGGAAAACCAGGGATGAGGCCATGATTCTTCTGCAGAAAGAATCTGAACTTCAGGAGATCGTGCAACTGGTAGGACCAGACGCACTTCCTGACAGAGAAAGGATCACCCTGGAAACTACCCGAATGATACGGGAGGACTTCCTGCAACAGAACGCCTACCACGAAGTAGACACCTACTGTTCTTCATCAAAACAGTACCAGATGCTTAAGACCATTATAATGTTCCAGGAACATGCCACCGCAGCTCTGGAAAGAGGAGCAGCATCTGCTGATCTTACAGCCTTATCCGTTAAGGAAGATATCGGAAGGATGAAGTTTATCCCTGAAGCTGAATTTGACGAAAAAGTGAAAGAAATCCAGGATAAAATAGTTAAACAGACGAGTGAGGTATGAAGATGAACGCCAATATCAAAACCAGGGAATACACAACTGTTTCCGAAGTGGCTGGCCCCCTTATGATTGTGGAAGGTGTGGAAGGCGTTGCCTACAATGAAATAGTGGATATTGAAACGCCCAATGGTGAAATGAGAAGGGGACAAGTCCTGGAGGTAAAAGGCGATATAGCTGTGGTACAGGTCTTCGAAGGAACCAGAGATCTGAACACTTCCACCACCAAGGTCCGATTCACCGGAGAAACCGCTCATATCGGAGTGTCACTGGACATGCTGGGACGTGTCTTCAACGGTACCGGCAAACCCATCGACGGTGGTCCTGAAATCATACCAGAAAAGGAACTGGACATCAACGGAAGTCCCATGAATCCTTCTGCCAGAGAATTCCCAGCAGAGTTCATCCAAACGGGTATATCAACCATCGACGGGATGAACACCCTGGTAAGAGGACAGAAGCTACCTATCTTCTCCGGATCCGGTTTACCGCACAACGATCTGGCGGCCCAAATCGCCAGACAGGCCAAAGTACTGGCCGAAGAATCCGAGTTTTCAGTTATATTCGCGGCCATGGGTATTACCCACGAAGAAGCAAACTACTTCATGCGGGACTTCGAGCGAACTGGTGCCCTGGAAAGAGTTACCGTGTTCATGAACCTGGCCGACGACCCGGCCATTGAACGAATCATCACCCCCCGTATGGCCTTAACCACTGCTGAATACTTCGCCTTTGAGCATAACATGCACGTACTGGTTATCCTTACCGACATGACCAACTACGCCGAAGCACTGCGGGAGATATCAGCAGCTCGGGATGAAGTGCCTGGAAGAAGGGGATACCCTGGTTACATGTATACTGACCTTTCTAGTATCTACGAAAGGGCTGGCCGTATCGTGGGTAAGGAAGGTTCCATCACCCAGATGCCAATTCTGGTTATGCCCCAGGATGACATTACTCACCCCATTCCCGACCTTACCGGTTACATTACCGAGGGACAAATCGTGCTTTCCAGAGATTTACACCGTAAAGGGATTTATCCACCAGTAGATGTGTTACCATCACTTTCCAGACTGATGAGTGGTGGAATTGGTGAAGGACAAACCAGAGAAGACCATAGCGGTGTCTCAGACCAGTTATACTCTGCATATGCCGAAGGACGTGACTTGAGAGATCTGATGGCTGTGGTGGGTGAAGAAGCCCTGACCGAGCGTGACCGGAAATTCCTGTCCTTTGCAGATGATTTTGAAGGTAAATTCATCACCCAGAGCAAGGATGAAGACCGTTCTATCCAGGAAACCCTGGATCTTGGTTGGGAGTTAATGAGTCTGCTGCCCATTGCCGAACTCAAACGGGTACGTGCAGAACACATTCCCAAATACCACCCTGACCAGAAATAACCCAATTCACCTTATAGAGGGATAAAATGGCACAAGAAATGATAGAAGGCGTCAATCCCACACGGATGGAGCTTCTAAAATTAAAACAGCGAGAAAAACTTGCAGTGAAGGGATACAGTCTCCTCAAGGAAAAAAGGAATGCCCTTATTATGGAGTTTTTCAACATCCTCGAGAGAGTGAAAGGATCCCGAGAAAATGTGGCTGAGAAATTGCAGGAAGCCTATCAGGATCTTACCGCTGCCCAGATCATAATGGGCGATTTAGCTGTTAAAAAGGCTGCCATGTCCGTCACTGAGTCTGTGGATGTGGATATTGACTCTAGAAGTGTGATGGGAGTTGTGGTGCCACTGATCGAATCAGAAACTGCACAGCGTACCATTGTGGAACGTGGCTATGGATTTATGGACACATCGGTGAAATTGGATGAAGCTGCTAAGAAGTTCGAAGAATCCATCCAGCTCATAATTGAACTGGGAGAGATCGAAAAAACCATCATGCTCCTGGCAGGGGAAATAGAGTCAACTAAAAGAAGGGTAAATGCCCTGGAGCATATTATTATTCCCCGACTGGAAAACACGGTCAAATACATTGAGATGCGCCTGGAAGAGATGGAAAGGGAGAACTTTGTACGGCTTAAAATGATCAAAAAAACCATGGAAGAAACGGAGGTAGCCAATGGTTAGAATAATAACTCGTCTGGATCAGGTTAAAAGGGATTTGCATGATCACGAGAAACCACCTATTGATTTCCAGATCGGCACCATATCCGGGAAAGTTCGTGCCATTATTGCCGATGAAGACCGGGAATTCAAGGCCGGTCAGATAAAGGCAGTTAAGATCAAGAAGATATCCATCAATGCCAAGCACATATCTTTTATCAGCGCCTACGCAGCCAATAAATACGGGCACACTATGGCAGTTGGAGAAGAAACCTACCTACCCATATCAATGGACCGATCTGCAGATCACGCTCAGTTCGCTGCAGCACTCGATTGTAAAATTGAAAAGAATGATCTATTGGGCCTTTTAATACTCCTTCCCGTTGAATTAACTAGCCGATGGAAGGAATAAATTATCGCCCAATATTTTTGTTTTTAATAGATGTCTAATCTTCATTTTTTGTGGTGAAGTAAATTGAACCTAGATTTTTTATGGAATTTCGATTGGGAAGAAATTAAAAAAGATCCGGACAAGATGGCCAAGGTCTTCATGTTAATTTCAGGAGCCATGATTCTGAGCACAATTTTAATCGTGATCGGAACCATAATATTCATTTTGAGTGTGTTAGGACTGTTGTAATTCCTGTTGTAATTGGGGTACAGAGGAATCCATTGCCCTAATAGATTCTGAATAAAAACGAGGATAAAAATAAATGTATAATATGTATCTATGTAATTCTTTACTCAGCAGGGTTTCGGTTTAAAATCTGCATCAGCAAACTCACTATAATAAAACCGCCAATAATAACACCAAAAATATACCAGGAATAGTCCATTGTTATACTCATCTTCACACCTCTCTCCTATAGCAATAATGAACTCTCATTATAGAAAAGCTTTTTCAATTTGTTTTCTTGTCATTCAAAGACCCATCTTGTCTATTACAAAGTCTTGTAGTGGCTTTTTAGCATCGTTCATTTCATTCAACAGTTGCTCAGCCATGGTCCGTACCTTATAGTAGGGCTCTAAAACTTCTTTCTTTTCATTTTCCAATTTCTTCAAGACCATAACACGAGACTCTTTTTTCTTACCAAAACGTTTCTTGGGAATAACATCTTGGTTCTGATTGAATACTTGATTCTGTTCCCTCTTTCGCTTTAAATAAACCGCTTCTATATAGCGGATGTCTCTTTTTAATTCGAGATGCAGATTTTTTAGTTCTTCTTCCCTTTCTTCAAGTTCATCCAAAATTGTACGAGACTCGGCCATGGTTTTGGGCTCTACATCCAGGTCCGCCAATTCCATTATGCGTTTATAATAATCGTTAGCTTCCATCTAAATCATCTCTGCAATTGCATCCGCTCTTGCTCACTTAATAAGATAATATAAAAGAGCCAATCAAGTTTTCAGATCTATTGTTACCTTCAGCATGTTATCTTTTAATTCACAGACCGTGCTCAGATCATCGTTGTTCCTTTCAATTTCCTTCAGACGGAATAAAACGTTGGTAAGGGAAATGGTATTAAATATTCCAGTCTTATTATCGGGTTTAGAAGATATGAGTAGTAGGATAAAACGATTATCTTCCACCATAACGTTGTAGTTGATGGCGTTGATGTAGATAGCATCAGAAAGCCTTAAAAGTAGCTTGATATGTTTGATCGGAAGTCCGCTGTTAGAAATAATCTTTTTTATCTTGTCGTTTTCACGGCACTGTTCAATGTCAATGTCCATTTAACCACCAGGCTTACCACTGTACTAGAAGATATTATAGTTTACTATTTTAAATAATTGGTTGTATGAGACAGGACCCGAATCGGTCGGATCGACTGTTAAAAAAACAGATCCTGAGTCTTAACCGACATATTCCCCGGCAGAGAAAAACCTTATCTGAGCTTATAACTGAAGATAAACCCCATGTGATGGGTGTGGATGGCTCCCGTCATCGTTTTAAGAGGAATGAGCTGGAACTGGTTGTTTCCATGTTAAATGATTCTGAACAGGATATTCTGAAGTTACCCATCTACATCGAAATGGACACCATGGCTTCTGGGGCTCGTGTGGCCGGTAAACTGGAAACAAGGATATTCTGTAAGATTTTGAAAAGGAAAGAATGTCAAAGGGATGAAATTTTTATTTACCGACCAGAGATGAAGCTGATACGCCAAAAATTGCCTACAGTAACCCAGTACATGTTCCTGGTTAGGTAAGATTTATCATTCCTTACAAGATGTTTTTTGAGGTTCTACCAAGAACCTAACTTTAAGGACCTACTTTAAGGGGAGTAAATTTTCATAGACTTTATCCACCCTTAACCGGGCCTTATACAAAGCATTTTCCATCATATTATCACTGCTAAGGACGGTGGCCACGGGTTCCCCGACTTCGATTATTACCCCCTCCAGGGGGAGGTCGTGGATGCCCCTGAAATCCATATTACCAGCTATGGACTTTTTCTGAGCATGGACGATCATTTTAACAGCAAATTTTTCAGGTAAGGGAATGGGCACCATATTTCCATGACAGGCCTCCATATGGGCCTCGGCCATGTTAATCCCCAAAGATTTTTCCACACACTCGAAGGTACCCTGAATTCGGGGATTTACCTCCAGTACATAAACTTCCCCATCATTGATTATGAAATCCACACCATTAGATCCCACCAGATCCAGATGGGCGATCACCATCTCTGCCAATTGCACGATGTCAGCCGTTCCACAGTAGGGGGTGATGTTACCCGCGTATCCAAATGGCTCTTTTTGGCCTAGTTTAACATCACCCACAATTTGGCTGCTGGTAATAAGGGTCCTGACCTCTTTTCCAGTGCTGAGAACCGATGCACTGATGTTCTCACCGAGTAGGTGCTCCTGCAGTAGCCAGTCCTCAGGCCAGTTTTCAGGATCATCCCATTTCCTTACCCCATATCCCCCTGCACCATCTTTAGGTTTGATGATGAATTCTTTATCCGGGTACTGTCGTGTGATCTCCCTAGCTTCCTCAAGGCTTTCAGGCATATAAGTTAATGGCATCCGGAAGTCATCCCTTAAAGCCCGGTACAGATGGGCCTTATCAACTCCGGGAGAACGATTTCCACATACCTTACTGGCAGGGAAATCTGAGGGTGATGAACCAGAAAGGCAGATCACCCAGTCCACCTCGTCTATCATGGAGAGGGCTTCATTTTTTAAATCAAAAGGGTTAAAATCTTCTTGGAAGTGACCACACGATACTCCTGCCCTTTGTTCCAGTATAGGGAGTGAAAGATCCGTACAGTTTTCCAGATCTGTGACTCCAAAGTAATCTGCAGAATAAACCTTATATCCTAGTTTCTTAAGGGAACAGGCCACAGCCCGGGTGTTGACACCTGCCAATAATATGGTTTCCATGTAATCCCCTTTAAAAGAAATAGTCCCGAGCGGAGTCGAACCGCCGTCGCCGGGTCCAAAGCCCAGCAGGATTACCACTACCCCACGGGACTAATTTGTAAAAAAGGCTGTGGTAATACAGCACTCCCCTTTTAGTTGAACGTCATATTTAAAGGTATCGGAGCCTGCAGTTAGGGTTCAATCCGACGGTCGCATTTAGCGCTAAAACGGCAGCTACGACATTTATTTGGATTTTCAGTAGCTAAAAACTCTTCATTGAACAAGAGAGCCTGATGAACATGATGAACAATGCTTTTTATCCGGTTTTCAGCTTTTTCATCAAAGTAATGCTGCCAGAAAACATCCCCAGAAGTGCTCTGGCGTAGAGAAGCAATTATTCTGCGCCCATCACCATATTTGTCCTTAAAGGCGAGACAGTACCCAAAAACCTGATTTATTTGGGAGGAATAAGCAATTTTTCCCGGTTTATCATCGATAATTATGAACTCATCAGGAGTCATCCATATCTCATCAATAAGTCCTCGAATACCATGACGAGCCGATTCCACATATAACTCCCGGGAAAGTATTTCAACGGTTTTGGAAGTCTCCATCATTTCTTCCATGGTGGTGGGAACCGCATCCTTTTTAAACTCCTCTTCCAGCACGTGATGAACCTTGCTTCCCCTCTTCATAGCCATGGTGCGTGGGGCAGTGATTCCTTTAACATTCTCCAGGTAAATGCAGTACTCACAGTACCCCTGGGTGTTAAGCCAGCTTATGGGAAAGTTATTCTGACCATCAATAATCCGTACCTGTGCAATTTCCGGGTGGTAAGTTGGACGTGAATCTTTCATGGTTTAAACTCCCTATATTACCCCTGTTAAGTATATTAAGATATGAAATTATAAAGGTTGGGTGAGAGCAGCTGAAAAGTATTAAACAAAACTTAGTATGAAATTGAATGGGATAAATTAGTCACTTGAGTTCCTTATAGATCTTTTTCTTCTTTACTGGCTAATTTACTTCTTATAGCCGTCCAGAAGTCTCCCCTGTGCTTCGAAAGTTCTTCTTCAAGAAGTTCGGCTTTTTTCACATCTAACTGATGTTTTTTCTCCAGAGTCTGGTAGTTTTCTCTTTCAACTTTCAAATTCGTTTCCAGTTCCTGGTTATTAACACGAAGATTTTCCAATTCAGCAGTTAATCCACGGATTTGCTGGTTATTCTTCATATTTTTAGCCACTAACTCTTTGTAAGAACGGGATAATTCACTATGTTTCCATTCCAGTTCATCCAACTCCTTCTGATAGACACCAATATGACGCTGAAGCTCGTCTTGATCACCTACCAATTCTCCCTCATCATTAAACATACCATCTAGTTCATCCTGAAGGACCACAAAAACATCCAGACCGCATTCCAGTTGATCAGATATTTTTAGAGGGACCAAGTATTGGTTGTACTCGTATGTCTTCCTCTTACCACCCACGGTCTTTTTGGTCTTCTTCCGGTAACATTTGACCGTGGATTTGATTAACTTAACCATAAAACTTTCATCCCCCTGACCAACAAAATTCTATTGGTCCAAATATACTTTTATAGTTGGTGATAATCTAAGACGATACTTCTAAATTAATCCGTAAATACGTGATGTTTCACCCATAAAGGCCTAAAGTAGTTTTATAGGAGTTGGAATTAAATTACCAGAAATAACAACAAATATGGATATTACTAGAAATACTATGGAATGGGAAGGATTTGGAAAAATGTCCTGAATGTAAAATACTGAATAACGCATAGCCCTTAAGAGGGACTAGGAATACCAATAACAGCAAGAAAGTACTAGGTTCGTCATGTGCCTTCCTGTTCAACGGGAGTGATCCGCTGTACCCAATGTGGTTACACTATTCGAATACTGTGAGGATCGTGAGCTGCCACTGAAGATCAAAAAGATTGAGCTCTAGTAAATTTGATTCAACCACCGATAAGTTGTGCAGGTAATTATCATTCGCCACATCCCATATGAAGGCTTTTCCTACCCCTAAAATCGAAAGGTATTTATTATATAAAAAAGACCTATTAATTGCCTATTGGTTAATAGGTACCCAACTTCTGGGACTCCTGTCATAATTCCTCCCATCAATACATTATACTAATTTCTAATAAGAGGAAAAAGTCCCAGAAGTCCCCCCCCAATGCTACTCATTTTTCACAGATCAATTCTCTAGATCCCATAAAATTCAAATAATTTATCGGACCAAAATCTTAAAATACGGAACGTATAATATCCATGTGTCCCCCTTAAAGGGAGGTTTCATCACATGATATCCGATATTTATGATCGCTCCTTAGATGGAGACATAACCCGTGAAGACGCCTTAATGCTGGTTAAATACAACCCGTTTGAATTATTCGACACTGCTGACCAGCTTCGTCAAGAGATCGTGGGTGACCGGGTCACCTTCGTAGCCAATCGAAACATCGACATCACCGACCGCTGCATCATCGAATGCGGCTTCTGCTCATTCCGGAACCATATCGGGTACGAAATGACCACCGACGAAATATTAGATAGTATCAGGGAAGCCAAAGAGGTGGGAGCCACGGAAGTATGTTTATTTGGAGGCGTGCTTCCCCACATGACTGTTGAATATTATTTAGACCTTATTAAATCTATAAAATCAAATTATGACATTAAGATTCATGGACTATCACCGGTCGAAGTGTATCATGCAGCTAAATCGTCAGAGGTGAGTACTAAAGAGGCTTTGAGTGTCTTTAAGAAGGCCGGTTTAGATACCATGACTGGTGCAGCCGCAGAGATCCTGGTGGATTCGGTTAGGAAGCAGATCTGCCCTAATAAAGTATCCACTGCCCAGTGGGTGGAGATAATTACTGAAGCTCATCTTTTGGGGATCCCCACCACTTCCACTATAATGTACGGTACCGTGGAAACCTGGGAGGACCGGATCGAGCACTTGCTTATTTTGCGCGATATACAACGTCAGACAGGGGGATTTACAGAATTTGTGCCCTTAACCTTCCTCAATGAGAATAACCTTCTGGGTAATGCCTCTAAAGGGGCCAGTGGTATGGACGACCTGAAACTTCATGCCCTGGCCAGAATTGTCTTTGGTAGAGACCTACCCAATATCCAGGCTTCCTGGATAAAAATGGGGACAAAAATGGCACAAATAGTGCTTTGTTGTGGTGCTAATGACTTAGGGGGCACCATGATGGAGGATAAGATATCCGTAGCCGCCGGAGCAGCCCATGGTGAGTATTTATCCCGGGAAGAGATGGCCTTAATTATAAAAGAAATTGGAAGAGTGCCAGCCGAGAGGGATACTATTTACAAACTGATCTAGGGACATAATTATCATAAACAGACTTTAAATCAAATCATCTAATAATCCGGGCCGAACCATCCCTGCAGAAGTAACGTTGTGGTTCCAACTTATATTCATCCCAGATGGAGCATTCATTACATTTGCAGACCTTTTTTGTATCAATATCCTGACAGATGGCCTTACCTGTAGAGCAGTATAGTCCTGGGACTCTTTCCTCATCCATCCTCATGGGACTGTCCAAGTCCTGCTGGGTCATGAGTAACATGATCTTCTGCTTGTCCCTTACGCACTGGCTTTCAATCTGGACCGCACACTTGGTACATAGGCATTTTTTAATATTTTCCATGCTGAAGTCTATTCCAACCATAGTCTACCCATTTTAGTTTAATTATTTTAGATTATCTCTGTCTATACTGAAATTAATTTTTATGGAAACCTTGGATAAGTGAAAAGTTTATGGGAACTAAAACAAAAAATTAATGGGTGAAATCTATGAGATCCATCTGGTCAGGGGCAATGAAGTTTGGAACTATTTTTATACCGATCCGTTTGTACGCTGCCAGTGAAAACCTGCATATAGGGTTCCATCTGGTGCATAAAACCGATTGCGGCCGGGTTCGTTACAAGAAGGTGTGTGCGAAAGACGGGGAAGAGCTTAAACCCGAAGATATTGTGAGGGCCATTGATATCGCTGGGGAGTGCATACAGTTTACAGAAGATGAAATCAAGAATCTGCGTCCCTTCACCACCCGTACCATGGAAATTTTAGGGTTCTGCGAATCCTACGAAATACCATTAGTTGCCCTTGGCAAACCCTACTACATTGGAACCGAGTCTCCCAAAAAGGGAGGGGTAGCGCAGGGGTTCCAGATGCTGAAAAAAGCAATGCAGGACAGTGATAAAGTGGCAGTGGTTCGTTGGGTGGCCCGATCCAACGAATACATGGGTATGTTAACATCCTACGAGCAGGGGTTCCTCCTGAAGCAGATACTCTATCATGAACAGATCCGATCAGTTGAGGAGATCGAGATCATAGAAGCTGAGGTGGATCCAGAAGTATTAGAAAAGGGGATGCAGGTAGTGGAGAAGATGGCCATTAACTTTGACTGGACCCGGTATAGAGAAAAATACACCCAGGAACTGCGGGAACTCATTGAGAAGAAAGCCCTGGGTGAAGAGATAATACCGGAGTTAAAACCCCCTGAAACTCGTTCTCTGGAAAAAGAGCTGGAGAAAATGCTGGCCATGGTGGATGAAAATGAAGATAGAGCCCATGCTGGCTAAACTGAAAAATTTAGACGTTAATTTGGCAGGTACTTGGATAAGTGAACCCAAATATGATGGGGAAAGACTTTTAGCCGAGTCGAAGGGGAAAAGAATTGGATTATGGACCCGTAGACACGTTCAGGTATCGCGCAAGTTTCCAGAAGTTGTGGATGCTCTTATGAAAGTGAATGGTGATGACTGGATCCTGGATGGGGAATTAACCGTACCTGGAGGCTTTCGTAGGCTTTTAAAACGCAACGTGGAAGATAAAACCAAGATCAAGATCCTGTCCCAGAAGATACCGGCCACCTATCATGTGTTCGACATACTCCGCTGGGAGGGAGAGGATCTCGCCATGAAACCCCTTAAAGACCGGAAAAAAATACTCTTAAACCATATAATACCATCTAAGCGGGTGAAACTAATGCCCTTCCGCCTGGTGACCAGTTCCAAGGTGAAAAAACACTTCCAGGAGTATGTGGAAGATGGTTTTGAAGGCGCGGTACTGAAAAATGCACTTTCAACCTACGAACCCGGCAAGAGGACTGGTCAGTGGATAAAGATCAAAAGAGAAGAAACTGTAGATGTAAATATCATCGGTGCCACCCAAAGTACAGGCAGCATACCCTTCGGAGCCCTTCTGATGGAGAAGGATGGAAAATACTTCGGGAAAGTAGGTACTGGATACAGCACTGCTGAACAAAAGTCCATAATGAAAATACTCGAAAAAAATCAGGGCCCCCTTAAGATTCCCATACCTTCAGACGTGAAATCTGAGGTTCTGATAACATCCCGACCGCTGCCAGCCGAGATAAAGGTAAATGAGATCTTCAAAGGTTCACCCCGGGCACCGGTGTGGATACGATTCCGGTGGGGCTAATTAAAGAATAAATTTAAATGGTTCAATCCTGATTATAACGCCCTTTGATCATCTCATAATTTAATACCCACTCCGGGTATAAATGATATTAAAATAGCCACAATGATCAAGATCAGTACAACTAACGCCAGGATGACTTGTAGTTTTAATTCTGATTTGGCTTTCTCTGGTTTCTTGGATTTTTTTTCAAGTCGGGGGAATATGGTTAACTTCGAGCCGCACCCCGAGCAGAATCGGGCCCCGTCTGGGTTTTTTGTTCCACATCTTTGACAATCAGGCATTCGGTATCCTCCATTATAAAGATCAATTACCTTTTAAGGCACACGTTATTTCAAACTTTCTCATATAATAATCATATAATCCTTTGAATCGCTTATACTTTAATGGGTATAATACTTATCAGGTGATCACAACATGATCTTTAATTTTCACACGTATTTAATGCAATTTAAAGCCTGAAAATTCCTTTAAACTGTTTCCAGTAAAGATGTACATGGAATATACTTGTCACTGCCATTATAATTGAAAATTCAGCATGCCAGAAGTCAATGGACATATTCCAAGGCGTTTGCATACCAAAGTTTATCAGTATTATCAACACTATTCCTGTAATCCCCGAGACCAGAAAACTACCGGTTAGTATGTAATTCCAGATACGATAGTAGGGCCTTCTTTTTAATCTATGGTTGAGATAGAGGAAGTAAGTGACCAGATAGGAAATGGAAGTCAATATTACCAGGGGTATCAGATAAAAATTAGCACCAGGCACTTGTTCTGGTTCATTAATCTCACTAGGAGTAATATTCTCTTGGCTTCCCCTTCTTCTACCACTTCCAGTCAAGTTATCAGTAGTGGTGGTGCTGGTGTTATCAATACTATCAGGGGAAGACTGGGAGAGATCACAGATACCATCCTGATTAGTATCTACATAGCGGGGACATTGACCAGGGAAAGGATCATCCACCAGCCCATAAGGACAGTCATTCCAGGCGTAAACGGCAATAGGAGCCAATATAACGATTAAAAGGACCGTTAATAGCTTCTTCAATGACGAGACCTCCGGCCAAAGGTGTAAGAACGGAACGATTTCCAATAAACATGTATGTGGAAGATGGAAATTGCAAACATGGCAATGGCCACTTGCACATGCCAGTACAGGAAATCTTTACTAATGGGAAGAGCTAACCCGTATTCTACCAGCCCTATAAGGATCATTCCCGCCCCTACTGATACTAAAAATGTTATCAGAATGAGGATATTCCATATCTGTACGTGACGAGATCTTCTTAGGTAACCTTTCTTGAATAAAACATAGCTGAACAGGTACAAAATCAGGAAGGTCAAAGATATGGGCAATAGATAGTAGGTCATATAGTTATCCTCAATTAGACTTTTTATCCTTACTGTGGAAGTAAGATTCTACATCAACTCCTGTTCTCTGCGGCTGAAGACGAAAGCTGATAACAAGACCATGATAAGTGCGAAGAGGCTCACAACCACCAAACTCACATACAAAGGTAATACCGAGGTTTTCAGGATTATGGCCCGGAGGGCATCCACCCCGTAGGTTAATGGATCTAGATACACCGCTACTTGAAGCCAGGATGGCAAATTAGTGACCGGAAAGAGAGCTCCGCTAAGAAGGAAAATAGGGAGAACTATGAAGCTGAGGATGAGGTTAAATCCTTCCATACTATCGGTGAAAGAAGCAATTAAGAGACCTAAACCTGCCAGACCAAGGGAGATCAATAGGATAACCACTGCACTCTGAATAAATATTTCAGGAGTCATCTGGATACCTACCAGGAAGGACAGTAATAGGAGTATTAATCCCTGTATCATGGCCGTGGTGCTTATACCCAATGCTTTACCAAAAACAATAGCCGGCCTGGAAATAGGTGCCACCAGTATCTCTTTAAGGAATCCGTATTGACGATCGATGATTACCGAGACCCCGGAAAAAACAGCGGTGAAAAGTACAGTCTGACCTATGATCCCTGGGAAAATAAAGGCCTGGTATCCTCCCACACCCCCACCAAAACGTACGGCTGAACCCAGTCCGGTTCCGAAGATGAGCAACCATAAAAGTGGAGTTACCACTGAGGTTAATATACGGGAACGGTATCTAACAAACCTTTTGTTCTCCCGGAGCCAGATAGTATAAATTCCCTCCAGTTCCGGCATATTAGGCTCCCTCACTTATGGATCTTCCTGTGTATTTGAGGAACACATCCTCCAGGTTGGGATGTTCTAGTTCAATGGAATTCACAAAAATATCATTCTGATTGGCAAAGTTAACGATCTCTGGGACCAGATAATCTCCCCTTTCCACCATCATCTTGATTTCGGAGTCAACTGCAAAGATATCTTTAACGAAAACCAGGTTTTGTGCCTTTTCCATGAATTCCTCAGGTTTATCTACCTTTACAGTGATGGTATCTGCTTTCAACTCCCGCTTGAGATTGCTGGGCGAGTCAGCGGTGATTATAGTTCCCCTATTTATGATGGCCACCTCATCACATAGTTTGTCAGCCTCTTCCATGTAATGGGTGGTCATAAGGACAGTGACCTTCTCCTCCTGATTTAACTTCTGTATGTACTCCCAGATACTCTCCCTGGTCTGTGGATCCAGACCCAGGGTGGGTTCATCCAGAAACAGGACCTTAGGATGGTGTATTAAGCCCCTTCCTATCTCCAGTCTTCGCTTCATACCTCCAGAGTAAGTCTTTACGAATTCATCAGCCTTGGACCCCAGGGCTATGAGATCCAGTACCTCATCCAGGCGTTTTTCCCGTAGATCCTTGGGTACTCCGTACAGAGCAGCGTGCATTTCCAGATGTTCCCTTCCAGTCAAAATGTCATCCAGAGCCCGGGATTGAAAAACGATTCCAATTGATTCTCTTACTTTTTTTGGATCCTTAACAATATCATATCCGTTCACGGTGGCCGAACCTTCGGTGGGATGCAGTATGGTGCACAGCATAGAGATCAGGGTGGTCTTACCAGCGCCATTAGGCCCTAAAACCCCATATACACTATTTTTAGGCACTTTCAGGTTTACACCGTCCACTGCTGTGAAATCATCATATTTTTTGGTGATGTTCTGGGTTTCTATAATATATTCCATGTGATCCTCCCAAAAGATCTATTTAAAAATTATTGTGTATCCGGGTGATTTAATAATTTAGTTTGCATCGATAAAATTAAATCTAATCTGGATAATACTATAATCATCCCTGAAGTTTTAAATAGCAAATAGGTGGTTTAAGCTTGATTTTTAGGATGATAAAATCTGAGGGTATAGCCCACCACTCTTACTTCTTAGGAGATGGAGGGAAAGCAGCCGTTATAGATCCCAGGCGGGATGTGGAGATCTACCAGGATCTAGCCCAGGAAAATGATCTTCAAATCGAATATATCTTCGAAACCCATCGTAACGAGGATTATGTAATTGGTTCCCTGGAACTTCAGAATGCTGCTGGTGGCGAAATATATCATGGAGCCCACTTTGATTTTGCTTATGGGAATCCGGTTAATGAGAAAGATAAATTCCAATTGGGATCCATGGAGTTGGAGGTTCTAGAAACTCCGGGCCATACTAAAGAAAGTATATCCCTGGTTCTTCGGGATTTGAGTGCTTCCCATGCTGTTCAGATGGTTTTTACAGGCGATCTTATTTTCGCTGGAGAAACAGGGAGGATCGACTTTTACGGAGTCAAAAACCGCCCAAAGATGGCCGAGCTACTGTACGACAGTCTATTTACCAAGATATTCTCTCTAGGCGAACATGTGATCCTTTGTCCAGCCCACGGTGCTGGGTCAGTTTGTGGAGCCGACATCAGGGAACAGGACTACTCCACCGTTGGTTATGAGATGAATACTAATCAGCAGCTTCAGTTAAGTAAAGAGGAGTTTATCCGCCAAAAATCTGAAGAAGAGTTGTATTATCCGCCTTATTTCAGGAACATGGAAAAATTAAACCAGGATGGTGCTCCAATTCTGGGTCGGCTTCTTCACCTTAGACCTGTATCTCCTTTAAATTTAATCAAACTACAAAAAAATGGCTTCCAGATCCTGGACGTCCGTAAACCAACCAGTTTCGCCGGAGGACATATAAAAGGTAGTCTGAGCATCTGGAGGGAAGGTGTGCCCGCCTTTGCCGGGTGGTTCCTTAACTACCAGGACCCCATTATAATCGTGGACGACCGGGATGGTACTCGAGATATGGTGCAACGGGTACTGCTCCGTGCAGGCTTTGACAATCTATACGGATATCTTTCGGGCGGATTCCCATCTTGGTATCTTCAAGCCCAGGATGTGGAAACCTTAAAACTCCAGACAGTCCAACAACTCCGGGATAGACAGTTCGATGGTGACTTCAACCTTTTAGATGTTCGCAAGTTAGCTGACCGTGAAAAAGGCTTCATTGAAGGTTCAAAGCATATATACGCCGGTTTAGTCCCACATAGATTAGAAGAAATTCCTAAAGAACAGGAAATTGTGGTTTACTGTGATTCAGGATTTAAATCAACCATGGTGGCCAGTTATCTACTTCAGAAGGGTTATCGTGATGTGGTTAGTGTACTGGGGAGTATGAGGGCCTGGATAAACGCTTCATATCCTGTGGTTAAAAATAATCAATGATAATTAAGATAATAAATGTAATGATGGAATGTAAAATGGTGATACCATGGAATTGCATAAAATACCCTTCATGAATAAAGAAGAGTACGACAGTTTAATTAAAGATGGCTACGTTAGTAGAATTGCGTTTAAGGGCGAATACCCTTATATAGCCCCTTTTCTCTATGTGTTTGATGGAAGATTCCTGTACTTCCTCTCCACCAAATACGGAAAGAAAGTGAAGCTCTTAAATGAAGATCCCCAAGTTGCAGTTGAGATCGAATGTTACCATCCGGACATGTCTCATTTCCGCTTTGTGACCCTGCAGGGAACCATAAACTCTGTGGTAGAAGAAGATGAAAAAAAAAGTGTGAGGGGAATGTTCGTCGACTTGATAAAAGAAAAAGAGCTTTCTCCTAAAATCTTAGCTGCACTGGGACATTCACCGGAAGAACCATTGGAAAAAATATGCCAGGAAGAACGCAGTTACGTGTGGAAACTGGTGGATGTGCAGGATATTGTGGCTCTGAAAAGCTAAACAGGCTTTCTGTAGAAATAATTAAGAAATAGTTTATCGATGATAAAACAGGAGATATCCTACTTCCATTGTGGGGGCCCATTTAGATATGCTAAGTTTGAATATCGTTTAAATCTAATCTTCCATATTTTCCTTAGTTTTTGACTTATATAATAGTTAATAATTAAAAACCATTGAAAAGATGAAAATAAAAATCCTTGAATCAACTTCTTTTGGACCAGTAGCAATATTATGGTCCATATTCAATGGACAGCCCCAAATTACCAGAGTTATAATCTCCAAACCAGATTACTCAGCTTTAGATCAGGCCACCCACAGCTACCCGGATGCTCAGCCCTCTTCCTGCAGGGAAATTGATGCGGTTACCACAGACATCAAAGCGTTTCTTGAAGGAGAAGATGTTACCTTTCCCCTTGAAATGGTAACTTTAGATGAGTGTCCGCCCTTTCAAAAGGCAGTGTTGCACGCTGAACACCTGATTCCAAGGGGAAGTGTCAGTACCTACAAACTCATTGCTGCGTATCTGGGCAATGGCCAGGCCTCCCGGGCGGTTGGCAATGCCCTGGCGAGTAATCCTTTCCCCATCATAGTCCCCTGCCATCGAGCTATTCGCTCGGATGGGCACATTGGAGGTTTTCAAGGCGGATTTTATATGAAAAAAGCTTTATTAGAAAACGAAGGTGTGAAAATCGATGATAAGGGGCGAGTGGTTAATCCACCATTGCATTACGGGACAGAGCCGGATGAAAATAAATAAAATTAAAAAAAAAGAATAAAAGAGTTTTTTTATTATATTTCTGGTTAAATACTGGTATCTTCGCTGGTTAGATACTGGTAGAGAAGTGCTGCCACCACGGCGCCCACAATTGGCCCGATGACGTAAATGGGGAAGTAATTCCACAGATTATTTCCGCCCAGCAACAGGTCACCTAGATAGGGTCCGAAGGTCCTGGCTGGGTTGAGGGATGCTCCAGCAATATTACCCGTGGTGGTGATAACACCAGCCACGGTTAATCCTATGGCCATCCCGGCAAATCCAGGTGTGGCTCTACGGTCTACAGCGACTCCCATGATGGTCAGCATCAATATGAAAGTCCCAATTGCCTCCACCAGGATGGCCTGTCCGTAACCAATACCAGGGAAGGGTGCTGTGGCACCTAAACCACCAATGGTAACTGCATCTATACCCACAATCATGGCAAAGGTCAGACTGGCCAGTGAGGCACCCATCAGTTGCGCTATGATGTAGGGTAACACATCCCTGCTGGGGAACTTCCTAACAGCCCATAAACCAATAGTTACCGCAGGATTTATGTGACAGCCAGAAATGGAACCCAGGGCATATATTGATGCCATAATGGCGAATCCGAATGCCAATCCAATGGCCAGCCAGTCGCCCAGGCCCCCCAAAACTCCAATTCCAATGTTAAAGGTGGTGGTGGGATCCTGACCGGCACTGATCATCAGGGTGATGGCCGCAGCCCCTGCTCCAAAAAAAACCAGTAGGAAGGTCCCTACCAGTTCGGCTATAGCCCGTTTAGCCAGAGAAGCCATCTACTATTCCCCCTCCAGAGCGTTGTAGCAGGATGGGCAGAGTATGCGGGGCAGGGTTTTTTTTACCTTCTCCGAGGGGAAGGGATATCCTCCTTCCCATAGCTCAACCTCCTGGCGTATGATGTGTTCCTGGCATAATCCCATCCCACATACGATGCATATGGCCAGAGCGTCAGTTTCTTTTCCCTGTTGTGCACAAACATAACATTTCATGTTTTCACATCCTTAGACGGCTTCTTTCCACTGGCAATGGTTGTGGCGGAAGTCCACCAGACAGGCTGAGGCACAGCTCTTACAGGTTCGGGCTGGTGATGCGGGGTTTTCCTTGTCCAGGGCTATGATGTTGGTCATTAGAGTGGCGGTGACTGGTTCACTGGTTAATAGGCAGGGGTAGTCAGCCAGACGCATCAATGCTGAGAAGCGAACAGTTATGGCACAGGCCGGATAGGTGTAGCGTTGTGGGTTCATAATAACTTCATTCTGGTGTACTGGTTCCAGATCCACGGTGAAATTTCCGATACGGGGTGTGAGTTTTCCTGGTGTTCCGTTCTGGGCACGTCGAGCCGTGTCCAGGTGGTTCCATCCCCGGTATATCATGTCCATGAAATCACAGTTGTGCAGTTCAGCCGCGGCACCCCGGGTAGGGTAGAGTTGAACGTAGTTGTGGAACCTTTTGGTTAACATGTCCACCACCATGGGTGCGTTAAACCCATCCAGTTCCAGTATGTATTCCACAGCACAGGCAGATGATCCTGTAGCCAGGGATAAAATCTCCACTGCGCTTTTGAAATTGGGAAGAGCTGCTTTTAGCGTGGATTCCATCACTGCCGTGGTGGCCTCTATAACCCCCATGATCACATCATCCTTACACATGTTGTAGGTGGACTGGGCGATGTGATGAGAAATATCACCCACACAGTAGGCCGGCACGGTGAGTATGTTTCCATAGTGCACCCCATCATCTACCGCGGCCATGATGGTCCTTTTCATTTTATCTTTGTATCCCGCCATGTACTTGCGGACGTCGAAAGAGGTGTGTCCCAGGGAATCCATAAGTTGGGCTTGGGCATCCACCGGATTCTCGTAGATCTGCTGGACCATAGCCACTTCTTTATCGATGGCATCGGATAGGGTGGCTCCTGCTTCTAACTCCTGGGCAAATACTTCCCCCACACCATAAGAGGTGTTCATTCCCCATGATTTGGCAGATAAGATGGCCTGTTTATGTTCCAGTGGTGCATCTACAGTCTGCAGAATCTGATTCACTAGGTTACTGGTACTACCGGGTATGAGGGCAAAATCCACCACACAAGTAGGGCCATAGAATCCACCGTATCTACGGACCACTTCCCGGCCTATGAGGGCTTCAGAACTTGATATCGCGTCTATGAATCTATCCACACTGGCCTGGAAGTCTGAATCTTCTTCGCCGAGGATCTCCAGGATAGCCGGGGTTTGATAGTGCTCCACGAAGGGGTCATCTTCGGGGCGAATGGTGTCGGTGAGGCTGTTTAAAAGTTCAAAGTGAGTTTTCACCGAATCCACGTGGAGATTGATGACCGATTCACTCTGGTCACCAACGGCCTCCATCTTCTCCACCACATCCAGGTAGGCCTTGGTATCTTTAATCTTAAAGTCAGTTCCCCGATTCTTCTTAATAGTCGCAACATCTGCTTTTTGGGCCATTAAGGCCTCATTTACCATTTTTTCATATAATTCCTGCATTTTATCACCTCAAACATCTTCATATTCTTGTGATCTATCTCACAGGAGTAGTGGTTCCAAAATTAAAAAATTGGTAAATCCCTACCCCCACGGCAGTTATCGGAGATCAAAAAAAACAACCTTATTCCCCTCCCGCTTAATTTCGTTTTTAATACGAGGGCTGCCGTTTTTCTTACATGTACATTTATGTTATGATTGAAGTAGTTGATAAATTTTTCCGGATTATAATTCCTTTGATGAAGACTTCACTTGTGGAGAGTTCATTATTCAAAAGATATGGAAGAGTATGGAGTTCAATCCATCAATCCCTTTAAAAATGTTCGGAGAAAGTTTTCAAAATCAGGTGGTAACCTTCGATAGCGTTTACACCCTCAGAAGCCTTCAGTAAGATTGAAGTTACCTTCCCATCCTTTTCAGGGAAATAAGACTGATAATAATGAATTCCGTCGTAAAAAGCTTCCACTTGGTAGATTTCATGTCCTTCAATATCCACCAAGCCCTCCTTCTGAATATACTGTGAAGCTGGCTTTGTCAAATTCACATAATCTTCAAATGATTCTCCATCTAACAGATGCCAGGTCTGAATCTCTCCACTTACACCATCTCCCTCAATGGTAAGCTCCTCACTGATGGTCCAATCGACAGGATATTGGAAGGAAACATCTACCGAATCATAATATTTGGTTGTTTTTTCCTCAGTACATCCAGAAATAGTCACTACACCTAAAATTAAAATGAACGTTAATAGAATTCCACGTTTCAAATATTCACCCCCGGATATTAGAATGGTAATTATAATGTTAACTGGATTTAAAAAAGTTATGAATCTACATGTAAACAGAATCTTTCAGAAAGCCGTTAAACTCATATCATTTGGAAAAATGTTGGTTGAAAACCTCTTCAATGTCCTCCGGGTCCTTTATCATGAAGGTCCTGTGCATTTTAGCCAGTTTTTCCACGTGTTCCACATCCTCTTTTCGGATGGTGATCTTTAAATCCTTGCCATTAGGCAGTTTGGTGATGGTCACGCCTTCTTCGTAATCCGATGGAAGTATATAAAGGGGAACGTCAGCTTTTTGGCCCATTATGGCGGCGTTGGCAATTAGGGTGTCACCCATTCGCATGGCTATCTTGGCCACAGTGTTAGAGGTGGTGGGTGCGATAAGCATGAATTTATATTTACCTAACTGGATATTGCCAGCTAGAAAAGGAGCATTGGCATTGATTTCAACCCAGATCCTATCGAAGTTTTCTTCGATCTGGTTGGATATTCCGTAGTACTTCACAACTTGGTCACCGGATTTGGAGATGTACACTTCAATGTCCACCTCATCTTCGTACTTGTACTTTATTTTCTTCATCACTTCCAGTGTTTCCAGAATCTTATCGCCGGCACCGGTAATCCCCCAGGCAACCTTCTTTTTCTTCCTTTCCATGCTCATTCCCCCGATTCAATGGCCATCTATTTATTTAAAGCCATTTATTTAAAATTTTGGCCCATCTCATTTATTTTTCCTTTAGTCAAGTTCCAGTCTGGAAGATAGTTGTTTTTAAATAGAACTTGGTTCTATATAAGTTTTGTTTCGATAATTTTTTATTTGATGTAATCAACTATCATTCATGGAGAATTTGTTAAAAAAACATAAGATCAAAATCACTCCCCAAAGGATGGAGTTGATCAGAATATTAAATGAATTGGGAAATACCCATCCATCCTTTAATGGAATTTACCAGACAATTAATGCCACTCACCCCAATGTGAGTCGTTCCACGGTCTACGAGAATCTAAAACTTCTGGTTGAACTGGGAATTATAACGAGCTTTCATTACAAGGGTGAAATCCGCTACGAAATGGACCCGGAACCCCATGTGAACCTAGCAGAGCTGGATGGCACCATAACTGATATAAAAAATCCTGAAATTCAGAAACATTTAGAATATATCCGGCGGATCCTAAAGGAAAAGGAAGGGATAGAACCTGAGACCTTATTAGTGATTGTAGAGTAATAGTTTTCATTTTAAAATGCAGGAGTTAGTGCTTGATCCGGATTAAGTTCTCTAATAGCCTAAAAAAATGATATAGATCAGCAAATAGGTTTAATCCATAATCAAATCAATTATTCTAATCCTTCAAATATGTCTGAATTTCCTGAATATTGGCTAAAAGAAAACCTTATAAAATCCTAACGCATAAATAAACTTATGAAGTCCGAACCCCGAAAAAACGGACTAATTATAGGAATTATACTGGTTTTATTTTTATCTCTAAATGCTTTGAGTGCTCACCAACCCCGACTGGATACTGGAGCTGCGGTTTCCGCGGAAAATCCAATTATTGTGGAAAATCCAGAAATTTCCCAGGCATTCTATGGCCAACTCAACGGGAAGCCTGTTTATTACCAGATAAAGTCAGATCAGCCCTTCCAGTTGTATGTGAACTTGCTGGTCCCCACCAGCCCTGGACAGGGGGGCGAATTTATATCAGCGGAAGTTACTGACCAAACCGGGAATATTGTGATGTTTTTAAACGGAACCAATTCCACCTGGACTCCCTATTTTGAGGAGTTTGGAGGGGACTTCTACTTAAAAGGACCGGAAGCTACCCTGGATGTGCCGGACGGGACTTACACCATAAAGGTCTTCAACTCCCAAAACCAGGGTAAATACTCCATCGCCATCGGGAAGATTGAAACTTTCCCAGCTAACGAAGCATTGGCCGCCCTATTTACCCTGCCACTTCTTAAACAGCAATTTTTTGCCAAACCAATTTCAACCCTTTTCATTGAATTTATAGGGATTATAGTGGCTCTAGGAAGTGTCATGGTCCTTTTCACCCTCATGATCAAATCCAGAAAGTCAGAAGAGTTAAAAGCCCTGACTATCAGAGTGGGTGCTGCAATAGCACCACTCATATGGATGGGTTCGATTATAGCTACTCTGGTGTGGATGTGGGTAATGTACCAAAACCCTCTGAATATACTGGGAATAGTTAACACCCTTATACTGGTTTTAATCCTTATCCTAACCTGGAGGGTTGGTTCAAAGACTATGAACCCTGACTTAACTAAACTGCCCCTGATTACCACGGTGTTCCTGGTGATATTTTGGTGGATTTTCGTATTCCTGGCCATATCCGTCATTTAGGTTGTTGGTTACAGATTTTAAGGTGATATAATGGATTTATTCCAAGAACTGCTGGAAGAACTAAGAAATTTAAGTGAGGAAGATCGTGCTAAAAAGCTTAAAGAAATGGAAGGTGACTGTGTCTGCCCCATCTGCCCCACCTATGAGGACTGTGGGAAGGGAGAAAACGTCTTCTGCATCACCCAGAAAAGTAGCTGTGTAGATATGGAACTGGGATGCCTGTGTCCCACCTGTCCTTTGGCACAAAAATATAAAATAGGAGTGCTTTACAACTTCTATTGTCACCGTGGGACAGAAAAAGAGCAGCGAGAGGGTTAATCTTTTTTAAAAATATGAGCCTAGAATCAGTGATAGCAGTTTTTGCAACCAGTGCACTGGAACTATGGTTAGCCATTCCCCTGGGTCTGGCTTTGGGTTTAAATCCGGTTATTATCGCATTGGCATCCATGGCCGGCTCCATATTTGCTGTTTTAGTTGTGGCCCTCACCGGTGCTAACTTGAGAAACCGCATCCTCAGATGGAGGTATAAAAATGAGCCGACTCAACACCATCGGTGGTATCAGATTTGGAATAAGTATGGAGTCATGGGCCTGGGGTTAATCTCTCCACTTATTTTTGGTGCGCCACTGGGAACCGCCGTTGGAATGGCCTTAGGAGCTAAAAAAGAAAAGTTAGTTATCTGGATGAGTTTAGGTATCCTGATCTGGAGTTTAGGTCTCACTTGGGCCGGATTCATGGGAATGTTAAATTTGCAAAGCTTTATTCAATAACCAGTCATGTTTTTTTAGATTAATCCAATGGGTAGTAGGAATAAAAAAAGACGAATAACGTGTTTTTCTAAGTTTTATAAGATTACATGGCCAGTTGATCGAAACATTTAATAGTAAATCTAGGCTAAGGTTACCCTAAGAGAAGTTAAAAGGCTTATTATTTAGAATGGTGATATTGATTTTAAATAACGAACCCTAGGCACCATTTTTTAAGATGGCGTATGGAGAAGGTGTTAGATTTGGATAAGATAAGGATCGCGATTATTGGCATAGGAAATTGTGCAAGCTCACTCATACAAGGTATTTACTACTATCAGGATAAGGAAGCAGATGATGCTATTGGACTCATGCACTGGGATATTGGAGGATATCTGCCTTCTGATCTGGAAGTGGTGGCTGCCTTCGACATAGACCAGCGCAAGGTTGGTAAAGATGTGAATAAAGCCATATTCGCCCCACCGAATTGTACCCAGGTATTCTGTCCAGACTTATCACCATCAGGAGTTAAAGTTGAAATGGGGTGCGTATTAGACGGAGTAGCTGCCCACATGGCGGAATTTGATGAAAATCATACCTTTGTAGTTTCAGAAGAATCAGAAAAAAGCAAAGAAGAGATTGTTAAGATTTTAAAGGATAAAGATGTGGAGATTCTGGTGAACTACCTGCCCGTAGGATCTGAAGAAGCTGTACGTTTCTATGCAGAATGTGCTCTGGAGGCGGGTGTAGCTCTAATAAACTCCATGCCCGTGTTCATAGTTAGCGATCCGGTATGGGCGGCCAGATTTGAAGAAAAAGGAATACCAATAGTGGGTGATGACATAAAGGCACAGATAGGTGCTACTATTACTCATCGTACCCTGGCCAATCTTTTCCGGGAAAGGGGAGTCAAACTGGAACGTACCTATCAACTTAACACCGGTGGGAACACAGACTTTTTAAACATGCTCAACCGCAGCCGTCTGGATTCTAAAAAGGAATCTAAAACTGAAGCAGTTCAATCCGTATTGGGAAAAAGGCTGGATTCAGAAAATATACACATAGGTCCCAGTGACTACGTACCCTGGCAGAAAGATAATAAGCTCTGTTTCCTTCGTATGGAAGGTAAAACCTTTGGAGATGTTCCCATGAACATTGAATTACGTCTTTCAGTAGAGGATTCACCTAACTCGGCTGGTTGTGTCATCGATGCCGTGCGCTGCTGCAAACTTGCCCTGGAACGGGGAATAGGCGGACAGTTAACTTCCATATCTGCATTTACCATGAAACACCCCCCTGAGCAGTACACCGATGATCTGGCCAGGGAGATGGTGGATGAGTTTATTGCCGGGGAAAGGGAGAGATAGTTCTTTTTTTTAAGTTAAAAGTAAATTAAACCAGGAAGATGGAGTAAAACACCCATCTATCCATTAATCACAAATTTATTCTTCAAAACTTACTCTTCTATACCAAATTGTTCGGTGTCCACCCACTCGTTTTTTATCAGTGTCCACCAATCAGTGGCTAATCCTTTAGTAACGTATTCGTAGGGTAACCAGCCATATCCCTCTTTACCCCACTTTGTCCCCCAGGAGTTTCGTATTAATATAGCCCCGGTGGTTTTATTTTTGCAGGAAGAATTTTTTATTTCCATTTTATCATCGTAGCCCACGGCCATCACGGCATGTCCACCCATGACCTGCTCTCCCTTACAGGGGTAAGGTATCTTACCAGTGGCCGCTGAATCTTGTATGGAGTTGTATACTGTAAAGCCAAATATAGATGGCAGTCCCGCGGCTAGATTGGTTTTGATTCTGTCTAAAAGAACTTCTGTATCAGTCTGCAGAGGATCAAGACGAAGGTACTGTAAGGCCTGATAACTCTGCGCGAAAGAATAAGTGAAGGCTGGTGGCTCCAAGTCAAAGTCTTCCACCACATAGGGATAGTATTCCTCGGGAGGTACTCCGAAAAGGACCAGAGCCTGCATGGTAGTCCTTAGGTAGGCCCCGGTGTCCCCAGTAACCTTCATAAGGTTTCTGGTGGCCTTGTATAAAAAAAGGCGTGAGGCATCCAGATGTTTACCAAATGCTCTTTTCTCAAAATATTCCACCATTCCCACTCCTGCATTAGCTGTGCAGGAGCCTAGCTGTCCCTGATCTTCCACAGGAGGGCACCATTCCCTGAGATCTATGTTTTCAGGGGCTGCCTTTAACGGATCAGCGATGCCCATTTTATCCATAAGCGGTTTTAAACTCTTTCGACTCACACTGTAATCCCGGAAGTCGGGATAATCTTTTAACCAACCCATACCATTCCTGTTATCCACATTCATCACCTACTAAATAATTGATGATATTGACTGTAAGTAATAATTTAGGATAGATTTCCAGTGAATATAATAAAATTATTGCTCTTATAAAGCAATATTGCACCATCGAAAATTTTAAAACCTTTAATTATATCGTTTATTAATATAAAACTAATCCTTATTAATTTTTTTGTATTTTGAGTTGAAAATGACCATTTTACAATGTAATAAAATCATAATTTTATATAATAAAAAAAGAGTGCACTACTTTTGGTGGCATAAATTCCAGTGGAAATCTTTTTATCCAGATCAGCCCCCAATATCTACTGTGGGATTAGATTTTTTATCTCCTTAAAATTCCAGGATGAAAACATGGAACTGAAAAAATACGGTAAATACGCGCTGGCCATCCCCACAGTGGTGGCTCTACTGCTGGCACTGATCCCCACCCTGAAGTATCAATGGCCCCTCAGCTGGGACATCATCTACCACGTTCAGTATGCAAAGGTTTACTCCCAATACGGGTTAACATTAACCACTCCCCTATTAAACGCTCCAGTGGGGCAAAAAATAGGTTATCCTCCTCTTTTCCACTTCCTGTTGGCTGGTCTTGGAAATTTATTCCAGACTGACTACTTCCAGGTCGCGCGCTCATTACAACCAGTTCTAACCGCTTTGGTAGTTTTTTCAACTTCCTATGTAGCTTATAAGTTCTATGGAAAACTGGCTGGGGTGTCGGCCGGGTTTATACTCATATCCAGCTATCTTTTCAAAAGGATGATCCTTCCAGTACCAGAAAACCTGGCCCTGATCTTCATTCCCCTGGCTGTTTATCTTTACTATCTATCCATAAGAGATAATCGAGTTAAAATAGCAGTTTTATCGGGTTTAATACTGATATTGATCATGGGGATCCATTTGGCAGCGGCCTTAACCCTGTTATTAACGGTTAGCGCTATCAGTCTAGTTGAATTAGTGTATTACCGGGATGTGGAAGTATTTAAGAGTTATGGAGCATTCTTATTGCCCCCAATATTAACCCTAATCATTGTTGTCATGGGATTGTTATTCCTGTACCCAGAGGTATTTGGATCGGTTTTAGCTCAGGGAATAACTGCCGCAACTGGCTTTGCAACCTCGCTGGTTACTAACCGCCCCTTAAGTATCCCAGGTTACCTTGGAAATTTAGGGCCTTTAGCATGTGTTTTTGGACTCTTAGGATTAATAAGAGCACTAAAGCAGCCTAGAAAAAAGGATCTGTTCATTATCGTCTGGATAGTAGCCATGCTCCTTCTGAGCGTTTCTTACCTTATCGGTATCAACGTTATATCCTATCGGGTGATGATCTACATCCTCATACCCCTCTCCATACTGGCGGGGTTGGGCCTTCATCAATTTTATAATCATCTGAAAAATTACCATCGTTCATCCTCCCCACGATTCAGGTGTACCGTTATGGTACTGATATTTATACTGGCTACCTTAAGCGGATTTTTAACAGTCAGCAGTCAGGATATTGCTTCTTTTTCCGTTAAGAGCGACTATGGTGATATCCAAATCGCGCCGCCATCTGACGCCGAGCTGGATCTCGCCAGTTGGTTCCAGGAAAATGGCAATCAAAACCGTTCCATCCTTATATCCAACCAGTTCACGGGAATGTTCCTGGCCACCCAGGCAGGGGTGCCTATGCACTACGGTTTTGAGTATTATGGCCTTAAAAGTCTACCTACAGCCACCTTAGATGCCATGATGAATGAAAGCATCGGTTATATTGTATATGATAAAAAACTGGTCCTATCACCACCAGATGAAAGCAAACTGCATATTAAAAGGGTTTATTACGAGTTTTTCCCCCTGTTCTACTTCAGCCAGGACATTGAAAAAAACATAGATCAGATTAAGCCAGACTACACCCAATTGGTCTACGAAAACCAGGAATTCATCGTTTGCCAGGTGGTTTATACCTAATATTCTGCCTAAGACTTCTTATCCCTACGAGTTCTTATCAATGAACTCCCGGTACACCCACACCACCAGCTGCCCCACTATCCAGGGTACGAATATGAAAATCAGCACCCCCGTTACAATCAGTAAAAGGCCGCCAATTAATCCGGGTAGTAAATTCATGGCGTAACTAGCTAGATTTGTACTGAAAAAGTTTAAAACCGTGGTTATTGCACCAAAGATAATGCTGAAGATAAGTCCTGCCAGCCAGTACTTGCCAAAACCTTCTCTTATACTCATTTGAATTTCTCCAGGTTATAATATTAACTTTTTAGAGTTTAACTATTGGTGTGCTGGCTTTTGATCTACCCTAAAGCCTCATCCTGTTTTGAGAAATATATATGCCAGTTTTGACTATCTATATTAAGATTAGTAAATTTCAACAACTTCGAGGGTCATCATGACTAAGATTAGGATCATTGAAACAGCGTACCGGGATGCCCATCAATCACTACTGGCCACCCGTATGAGGACCAGGGATATGTTGCCCATTGCCGAGGAAATGGACAAAGTGGGATACTTTTCACTGGAGTCCTGGGGAGGAGCAACCTTTGACTCCTGTATCCGCTACCTCAACGAAGACCCCTGGGAAAGGTTAAGAGAACTAAAAGAACATGTGACTAAGACCCCACTGCAGATGTTACTCCGGGGTCAGAACCTGGTGGGATACAAGCACTACCCGGATGATATCGTACGCAGATTTGTGGAGAAGTCCTACGAGAACGGGGTGGACGTTTTCAGGATATTTGATGCCTTGAACGACATTCGAAACATGGAAATGTCTATTAAGGTGGCCAAAGAACAGGGTGCTCATGTACAGGTTGTCATCAGTTACACCACCAGTCCCTACCACACTCTAGAGAAGTATGTGGAATTCGCCAAGGAATTAGAGGCTAAAGACTGTGATTCACTGGCTATAAAAGATATGGCCGGACTTATCTCTCCCCATGATACTTATGAACTTATTAAAACTCTTAAAGAAGAAACTAACCTACTTATTAACCTGCACTGTCACTGTACCAGCGGTATGACCCCCATGAGTTACTATGCAGCATGTGAAGCCGGAGTAGACCTTTTAGACACTGCAATTTCTCCACTGGCCTGGGGAGCCTCTCAACCCCCTACTGAGAGTATAGTGGCTGCCTTAAAAGACACCCCCTACGATACGGGACTGGATTTGAAGCTCTTAAACCGTATAAAGAAGTACTTCGAAGAGATTAGGAAAAAATACAGTGGCATACTAGACCCCATAACTGAGAGGGTTGATACTGACGTCTTAATATACCAAATACCCGGGGGAATGCTCTCTAACCTGGTTTCCCAGCTTAAAGAACAAAACGCCATGGACCGTTACCAGGACGTGCTGGATGAAATGCCCCGGGTCCGAAAGGAAATGGGCTATCCGCCCCTGGTAACCCCCACCAGCCAGATCGTAGGTATCCAGGCAGTTATGAATGTTCTGAGCGGAGAAAGATATAAAAACGTCACCCAAGAGGTTAAAGAGTACATGAAGGGCTTTTATGGTAGGCCACCAGCCCCCATAGATCCCGAGGTTTCCAAGAAGATCATCGGGGATGAAGAGGTCATAACCTGCCGGCCCGCCGACCTCCTGGAGCCGGGACTGGAGAAATGTCGCGCTGAGGCAGAAAAACTGGGTATTGTGAATAAAGAAGAAGATGTACTGACCTACGCCCTTTATCCTGCCGTGGCACCCAAGTTCCTTAGGGGAGAATTAGAAGAAGAACCCTTGGAACCTCCAAAAGAGGATGGTGCATCCAATGACACGGGAACTGTCCCCACCGATTACCAGGTCGATGTGGATGGAGAAGTTTTCCAAGTAAAGGTGGTTCCCACCGGTTACATGGAAATTGAGCCAGCAAACCAGACCCCCACAGGACCAGTGGAGGGCGGGGTCTCATCTACCATGCAGGGCATGATCCTCAAGTTAAAGGTTACAACAGGGGATAAAGTCAATGAAGGAGACGTTGTGGCTGTGGTAGAGGCCATGAAGATGGAAAATAACATACACGCCCCTGAATCTGGAATGGTAGAGGAAGTCTTCGTAGAGGAGGGTGACACCGTCAATGCCGGAGATCCCCTGATGGTTATAAAATAAATGTGGGTTTAACCCTGCATTAACCTTTTTTTTAATTTTTAAGGACTTTTCTTTAGTAAATTTTTTTTAGACTAATAACAATAGAGTCTAATCACTGTATACAGTTCTATCAACAACTCCAGACTTATAAAAAGCCCTCTTACGCCTCATACAGGATTCACAAGTCCCACAATGCTCCTCCCCACCCAGGTAACACGAGTAACTCAAATGCAGAGGGGCATCAACCCTATCTCCTAATTCCACTATCCCAGTCTTTTCCAGATTGATAAGCGGGGCCTCTATTTCTATTTCATCCGGGGAACCTATTTCCAGGACTTTATTGAATGCTTTCAGGAACCCTTGGGAGTTATCAGGAAAGGTGGCTGCTTCTTCCTGATCCCAGCCCACTATTATGGCTTTGGCTCCTTCAGACTCTGCAAATGAAGTTGCAATGGCTGTGAATACAATGTTACGTCCAGGAACCCACACTTTACGGGCAGTCTGGTCACAGAGTTCCTTATTATCCAGTTGATCCATCCCAATTTGGGGGACCTCTTCTTGGCTGGTGAGGGCTGAGTTTCCCAGAGCAGCTAACCAGGGAAGGTCGATGACCGTGTGCTCGATGTCCAAGGCATCACATATGGCCTGGGATGACTTTATCTCCATTTCAGCACTTCGTTGACCATAATTAAAGGTCACAGCATGGATCTGGTAATGATCTTTAAGGTAGGTAGTGGCCACTGTGGAATCCAAACCACCGGATAGGACGGATATGGCCCTAGGTTTTAAATTCATTTATTTAACTCCTAATTTACATTAACAATGTCCATAGATAACTTAGATTAACTTAGATTATTTGTTCCCGGGAGATGTGGTGCCAAAATGCCTCATCCGCCATCCGGATTACCTCTTTAATGGGGATTTGCATCTTTTCTGCTATCTGACGTGCGTCTTCATATTCAGGGGCGGTGTTTATAATTTCATTGCCAATCTTTCCCACTTTTATGCGAATTTTTTCATAACTTCCAGCTAGTTCAAATTCTAGGGGGATGATCTCCCTCTCCAGGATGTTCCTATGGACAAACGGCATGACTCTAACGCCTAAAGTACCTGTCTCTCGTATAATGGCCTCAGATATCCTGTCACAATCCTGTGGACGGACAATTACCCGCAGCAGGTGGCCGGGACGATTTTTTTTCATTAATACTGGTATCATGGAAACATCCAATGCTCCCTGAGCCATTAACTTTTGGAAAAGATTTCCCAATATCTCTCCGGAAACATTATCTAAGTTGGTCTCCAAGATGGCCACTTGATCCGTGGGAAGGGCCGAGGCCCCTTTAATTATCCTTAGAACATTGGGAAAGTGCAGATCCATTTTACCCGCCCCATAGCCAGCTCTCTTGCTGGTCAAGAAGGGCTGAAACTGACAGTATTCATCCACCAGATTTACGTATAAGGCTGCACCGGTGGGGGTGGTGAGCTCTTCGGATACCGGGCCACCCTGGGTTGGTGTGTTTTTTAAGATTTCCAGAGTAGCAGGGGCGGGTATACTCATCAATCCATGTTTAGTTTTTTTCATACCCCCACCCATGGCAACTGGCAGGCCATATACCTTATGTAAGTTTAATTTTAAATCATAAAAGGCATAGGCGGAGCCCATTACATCGGCCACCGCGTCTGCAGCACCCACCTCATGGAAATGAACATCTTCTAAATCAACACCATGCACCCGAGCTTCAGCCCGGGCCAGGGTTTTGAAAACATTCATGGAAAGATCAAATGCCCCAGAAGGCATTTCTTCAGGTTTTGTATTCTTTAAAATCTTAACCAGTTTTACATATTTAATTGAATCCTGGTCCTCAGCGTCAATCTTAGCATGGGTAGCAGCCAAACCTCCTTTATTTAACTTTTCCAGTTTTATATCGATATGGCCAAAAGGAGAAGTAAAATATTCCATAACACTTTTCGTGCCATTTATATCAGCCCCCAGGTCAATTAATGCGCTTAAAACCATATTACCTGCTATTCCTGCATTTTGGGGGTCGATAATTACTACCATAAGATCACTATTTTAAATAATTATAAAAATCTTAAATTCCTTTTTTTTAGATAGATCCTTAAATAGATATTTCGAGGGTCAAAAAAAATGAAAAAAATGAATATTAAGGCCTCTAATCACACTTTGGTGGAGTTTCTACCATGTGGAATTTATAATAACGGGTAAATCCACAATCTTTACAGGTTATCTTAAGGGTGTAGGTGTCCACTTCAATGTCGTGGATGGTAGCATCCCCACATTTAAAACAACTCGCGGATTTTTTTAATTTCCACTTTTCAATTGCCATCTACGATACCCCCTTTTCCGCCCCTTTGATGGTGTAGTGGCGGGTGGCACCACAGTTGGTGCACCATATTTTAGCCCGGTTAGTATCTATTCTGATTCTTTGAATGGCATTTTCTCCACAGTAAAAGCATGAAACTTCTTTTTCCAGTAACCAGGTTTCAGCCCTTTCTGCTTTTTCCTTGTCGCCATAGTTAACGATTATACGACGGATAGGAACTTCCATAATGGTATATTTTTCTCCTTCCAGGTTATCAGTTACTGATTTGACAATTCCTTCCACCCTTTCCTCTTCCACCACACTGCAAATCAGAACTGCATCGGTTGCAAGGTCCCGAATAAGACTAATGGCAGATTTGGGATCTTCCTTAATAGAAAAACCCTTCCAATCCTGAGGAGACATTCCCTTATACTCTAAAACATAAAATCCAGTTATACCTGCATCAGTTAACGCGTTCATGGCCTTTCCTAAGTTTTCAACCTCGACAAAGACCCTTAAATGCACTTTCATAAGACCACCTATATAAATTATATCCTTCATATCTATTATATGCTAGTGTGAAAGGTGGTTAGATGGAAGTAAAGCTATGTACCGATGATTTTAATCTGGTAATGAACCAGAATGAGGTTATTTTAGAGGGAAAAAAGGATTTTATCCTATTCGGGAGGTCGAAGAACTTTAATGGTTGGGGAAAGTTCAGATCACTTTCCAATCATGTTCTGGAAGTAGATGTCACTGGGGATAAATTAGACGAAGAAAGATATATTGCAGATCTGGTTTTAAAAAAAGAACTACCTGAGCCAGCAGCAGTTATCCTAACCCCCTCCACAAGAATAAAAAATGAAATGGTGACCATTGGGCCAGTTTCTACCATTATCAGTGCCGGTGAGTCACGAACAGGAACTGCAATTTTTGAAAATATTTTTATCTCCACCATGGTGCTTGTAGACCGTGTTCTGGACCAAGGCACCCTTCTAAAACTAATACTTAACATTCAAAATACCCTATCAACTGTTTTATGGGAATTAGGTGCTATCGATGGTGCCCATCTCAAAAACCAACCTATGCCCATTTTAATTTTGTGTAAAGGTTTAGAAACCCAGGAAAATCCCGATGAAATTCAGGAAATAGAAGAATTCGCCCACCAATGCGTATTGAAAGCTACCCGTTTAGCCCTGGAGGATGCGGGGTATCCACTTTCCATAACCCAATTTTTGAATGCATCCGGGGTGGGAATAGATGACCTGGTGGCGGCCGGGACAGAACTTCTGGTAGGTGTAGATGACAGTCCTGAACTTCGAGTAAAGATTAAAGGGCAATTAATAAAAGCTTTACAGGACATAAACGTGATTTCGTTAGTCCTGGCGGGCATTAGGGTAGAAGATGATTACCAGCGTCATCGGGTGCTGGGCGTGGATGTGGATGATGATCCGGCCTATTTGTATGCAGACGAGGTCTTGGGAATGGCCATTGCCAATCAAATAGCCGGTACCAAGGCCATATTCAATTTTAAAAGGTATGATGAGAAAAAACCGGGCATAATTAGCAAACTGGGCCCTATGCTGGATGACGTGTGCGCGGGATTAGTGGCCGGCTGCATGTCCAAAATATTCGAGGAATAACATGGCAAGTAAAGTTAGATTAGATGCCCCAGTTCGAAAAGGTGAAGGTAATAAAAGTAACAGGATCAACGGTTGGAAAGGGTTCCTGGGACTGGTCTCTTTCTCCACCATACTACCCTTAAATATTCATACCAGCATACAGGAAATGGCAAGATTTACTTGGACCTGGCCATTAATTGGTGGTTTCATTGGAATATTAGTAGGTTTAGTGGCCTTTCTGATTACAGGTGTAATACACCTACCCCAATTGATATCTGCTGCCCTGATATACAGCTTCGCCATCATCATTACCGGGTTACACCACCTGGACGGGCTGATAGACTTTGGAGACGGGCTTATGGCCCATGGAAATCCCCAAAGACGAATAGAAATTATGAGGGATCAAAGGATTGGGACCGGAGGACTTTCATCTCTTTTAATTGTAGCCCTTGTAACTGTGACATCCCTATCGGCACTTCCGGTGGAGCTATTGGTAATGATAATTGTTGTATCTGAAATAGCAGCCAAGTTAGGCCTGGTAACCTGTGCCACTTTTTCCAGACCCTCAGGTGATGGTACCGGCACCCATTTCATAGAAAATATGAGTCCCAGATTATTGGGCATTTCCCTGACTATATGCATCCTCATAGGATATTTTGCAGTGCAGTACACTGGAATAACCGGAATATTAGGAGGCGTTGTTATGGGCCTGATCATGGCCATGATAGCCCGTCGAAAGTTCAAATACACCACAGGCGATATATTGGGGGCTACAAATGAATTATCCCGAATGTTGGCCCTGCTCGTAATGGTTTTAATCCTGACTATGGGGTGATGAGAGTGGAAGTAAAGGTTTTAAGGCTGGATCACCGGCGGATACGTGACGCTAGAATTACTACACATGTATGTTTAACTGCCCGGGCATTTGGAGCATCAGGAGTATTCCTGGATGGAGACCATGACCAGAAACTCATGGAAAACGTCCGGGATGTGGTGAAAAGATGGGGTGGTTCCTTCCAGATCGATTATCAAAAAAACTGGAAAAACCTTCTAGAGGAGTGGAAAAAGAATGACGGAGAGATAATCCATCTTACCATGTACGGAGAACCTGTCCAGAATGTAACTCCCCACATAAAAGATTCCAAAAAGGACAAGCTGGTAGTGGTAGGCGGGCCCCGGGTACCTACCGAGGTATATCAGAAGGCCGACTGGAATGTGGCCGTGACCAGCCAACCCCATTCCGAGGTATCGGCCCTGGCCTTATTCCTGCACCTGCTCTTCGAGGGCCAGGAACTGGACCTCGAATTTGAGGGAGGAGAAATCAAGGTTTTACCATCCCCTAAGGGTAAGAAAGTGATTATGGGCCGGGATTAACCATAGAACCCGGATTAACTTACCTTCACCCTTATGATCCGATCATCTCCTGATTTAGGAATACCCCGACCATCCCGATTAGAAGTGGAGATGTAGAGGTAACCACCATACTCTACCACATCCCTAATACGGCCCAGATCATGGAACAAAACCTCTTCCCCCACCACAGATCTTCCATCCACCGACAATCTTACTCTTCTAAGCTGATTCCCCCTTAAACCAGCCAGATAAAGGCTTCCCTGGGAGTAGGCCAATCCAGACGGGGCCAGGGTGAATTCGGTAAAGGCACGTAAGGGTGAAACCATACCGGGGGAGGTCTGATTACCTTCCATGTTGGGCCAGCCATAGTTGGAACCGCTGGTGATGATGTTGATCTCATCGTTACTACTCTGACCATGTTCAGAAGCATACATAATACCATTACTACCCCAAGCTATTCCCTGGGGGTTGCGGTGTCCGTAGCTGTACACGTAGCTTCCAAAGGGGTTGTCAGATGGTATGCTGCCATCTGGATTGATTCGGAGTATTTTACCCGCCAGTGAATTAGTATCCTGGGCCAGTTGCCGTTGAGAAGCATCCCCTGTGGTAATGTACAGTTTACCATCAGGACCGAATTTCAATCGGCCCCCATCATGTATCTGGGCGGCGGGAATGTTTTCTATTAATATGGTCTCATTTTCTAACCTTTCACCTAATTGGAAGCGGGACACCCTATTGAAGCTGCCCGAGGTGTAATAAAGATAGATGTACCGGTTTTGGCCAAATTCAGGATCCACGGCCACACCTAAAAGACCTGATTCACCGGTGGAAGTGGGGTTAACGTTTCCCACCACCTTAACCTGATTACCCTCCAGAATACTTACCCTCCCTGGTCGTTCAGTGAATATCATCCTTCCGTCTGGCAAAAATGCCATTGCCCAGGGCACTTCCAGGTTTTCAGCCAACACCTCAGTCTGATTACCTGTATCCTGGACCTGACGAGGTAATGTCAAATAAACTCCAACAGCCACCACTAAAACCAGTAATATAACCCCCACTATCAGCAGATTTCTCCTCATTTCCATCTCCCCCTAGTCTGCATATTATAATATCTTCTTCTACCACTTTATATTTTCAAAAAAAAGAATACATCATTAACCCACTGTTTACTATTATAATAATCGGAAATATATGGATTAAAGGAGATTAGAAATGATGATAGAAGTTAACCATCTACTGGTCCAGGAGCGGTTAAGCAGGATTAGAAGACGCAACGTGGGGCGTGTTGAATTCCGAGCAGGAGTGAGAGAAATTGGGCGGTTAATCAGCTACCAATTTGCCAACAGTCTGGATAAGGAAGAATTTGACGTGGAAACTCCCATGGGTACCGCAAAGGGTGTGAAGATTAAGGACTGGGACGATCTAATTGTGGTCAGTGTACTGCGAGCCGCCATACCCATGGTGGAAGGGATTATGCGGGTATTCCAGGAGGCCCAGTCCGGAGTGGCTGGCGCGTGGAGGAGTGATGAACCCCCCTTCCCCGTGGAAGTGGGGTACTTGAGGCTTCCGGAAGTTGACGGTAAAATAGTGATTGTGGCTGATCCCATGCTGGCCACCGGGAACACTTTAGTGGCCATACTGGACCGTATTAAAGAATTGGGAACACCCAAACGATTGGTTATGTTTAACATAATCTCGGCCCCGGAGGGATTAGAAAAAGTGCTTAGCCAACATCCTGATGTGGAGTTATACACGGCCTCCATTGATAAGGAACTTACCTGTGACGGTTATATTGTTCCGGGGCTTGGTGACGCAGGAGACATCGCCTTTGGTAAGCCCTGTGAATATACCTGCCCATAAATAATATAAGATAATATAAAATGAGATGAAGATAAAATAAAGGCTAGATACGACGTGTAGATTGTTTAGTAAAGTGATTCGCCTTGGGCCACGGCCACTATCCCGGGAACCCCCCGCACTTCAAGTTTATGAATGGCCTCCATACCCTCTTCAGGGAAGGCAACTACTTCAGAGGAGATAACCTTACTGGTGAGGAGAGCTGCCGCCGGGGGGGTGACTGCAAAAACAGATTTATATTGGTTCAAGTCATCTATCGTTTCTGGGGAAAGAGCCCCTTTACCAAGGTGTATGCGTACCCCGGCCCGGGATAATGGAGCAATGCTTTCCTCGATTTCCACTTTGTTACTGGTGGTGGGGGATATGCCTGCTTGGCTAACAGCCGTGTGCATAATAACTGCTCCCTCCAATTTAAATGGGGTATCTTCTTTTTTTATGAGTTTAACCAGGCGTGGTAGGGCTGCATCGCGGCCGGTGAAAATGCTGCCAGATATAATGATGAGATCACCAACCTTCAACTGTTGGACCACATCTAGAGTTAGTGGAGTGTTGATATTTCTGCCTTTTTCTACCATGTGAACTTCTACTCCTAAAAGGATTTTAAATCAGTTAAGTCAGACAAGAATTTAAGAAGATGCTCTTTTTTAATATGGGGCATGACAATTATGCGAATAGCCGCGGGGTAAGCAGAAACAGAAGGTAACCATCCTTTATCCATCATTCCCTGGGATATTTCATCCATAGTCATTTTGGGAGAGTGGAAAGCCACGATGTTAAGTTCTGGTTCGGTTACCAGTTCAAATCCAGCCTTTTCTATACCATCAGCCAGGAAATCAGTTAACTCCATGCATCTGGTAGCAATTTTACGGTAACCGTCTCTTCCCAGGTGTTTTAAGAGGGCCCAGGTAGCAGCGGTGCTGGCTCCGGTCCGGGTGCCTACGATGGTTGATTGCCGGTCTTCAGTCAGGTAGGGTGTTTCTATACTCATGGATTCCAGATATTTCCTGTGACGGAATAAAATCCCACCGGTGGGTATAGGGGCCAGACCCATCTTATGGGGGTCTATGGTTATGGATGAAACTCCCGGAATCTTAAAATCAAATTCTGGTAAATAATATCCAGCATCTCGCAGGAAGGGTATGGAAAATCCTCCAAAAGCAGCGTCCACATGGAGGTAAATATCGTTATCCATGCAGATCTCAGACAATCCCAGTATCGGATCTATTTTTCCCAGCTCAGTAGTGCCGGCCACCCCTACCACAGCCACCGTCCTATCCGATATCAGATCCTCCACTGAAGTTAGGTCTACCCGGTAGTTCTCATCCAGTTCAGCTTCTTTGAGGGAAAGACACAACATTTCCGCTGCTTTTTTGAAGGAAAAGTGGGCGGATTTTGGTACAATGATCTCGGCATCTTTAATTTCACTAAGGTTACGGGCAGCCCGCACAGCCATTAAATTAGCCTCCGTCCCCCCAGTGATGATATGACCATGTACATCAGGTTTTCCAAGCATATCGCCCAGAATAGTTATCACTTCATCTTCCAGGTCTTTAGTACCAGGGAAAAGCCCAGGATCCCCCAGGTTAGATTCTAAAAACATAGAGTATGCTTCCAGGGCTACTGGATGAGGGCAGGTGCACATGGATCCCAATATCCTGCCGGACTGATAGGTTAAGTCCTTTTTTTTGTATTCCCTGAGACTTTCAATGACCTTTTCTCGGGACATTCCCTTGTATTGCATATGATCCCTAAAACATAGAATTATTATGGCCTTTGGAAATGGCCTTTAGAAGTAAAACCTAAAATAAAGAAAATAATGGAGTTTTGTACTCCTATTGTTGCATCATCTTACGTGCAGCTTTGAGTAAAAGTTTTTTCTCCACCCGGGCCACAGTTTCCCGGACATCAGCCACAGCATCTGTGTTGGCAGATACCGAGGTTATTCCCAGTTCTACTAATTTTTCCACAATGGCTGGGATACTTCCCGCCTGTCCACAGATACTGGTTTTCACCCCAGCCTTGTTACACTCTATGATTACTCTTTCAATGAGTTTAAGCACTGCAGGGTGACCTTCAGTGTATAAACCGGCCACTTTCTCGTTATTGCGATCAATGGCCAGGGTGTACTGGGTGAGGTCGTTGGTTCCAAAACTCACAAAGTCCAGTCCTTCAGCAATGAAGTCCTCTATAATCATCGCTGCCCCGGGTGTTTCCACCATTACCCCAAATTCGATCGTTTTCTGAGGTTTAAGGCCCACTTCACGGGCTATATTTTTAGCTTGCTTCAGCTCGTCGGGGTGTTGCACCAGGGGTAGCATGATGCCAATGTTGGTGTATCCCTGTTCGTGGAGCTTTTTGATGGCCTTGAACTCTGCCCGGAGAATATCCGGCTCGTCCAATTCTCTTCTGATACCTCTCCAGCCCAGCATGGGGTTGTGTTCATGTGGTTCGCCTTCTCCACCTTCCAGGGATTGGAATTCATCGGTGGGTGCGTCCAGGGTTCGGTACCAGACTGGTTTAGGGTAGAAGGTATCCGCTACTTTTAGTATGTTCTCCACCAGTACCCGAATGAGTTCATCTTCATTCCCTTCCACTATGTATTTTTTGGGATGTACTCCAGTGGTGAGCATCATATGTTCGGTTCTGAGTAATCCTACACCATCAGCGCCAGTAGCTGCGGCCTTTCTGGCTGCTTCAGGCATGCTGACATTCACTTTTACCTCAGTCACAGTTAACAGGGATGGTGAAACCATTACTTGCTGTTCGGTGGTTTCTTCCTTTTTTGTGGTGTCTATCAGTTTACCCTCCCATACTAATCCCTTGTTACCATCCAGGGTAACTACGCTGTTTTCAGGGAGTATTTGAGTGGCTTCTCCGGTCCCCACCACACAGGGGATTCCCAATTCACGGGATACTATAGCAGCGTGGCAGGTGACCCCGCCCTCATCGGTTATGATACCATTAGCCCTTTTCATGGCCGGAACCATATCCGGGGTGGTCATTACCGTCACCAATATATCTCCTTCATGAACTTTGTCCAGTTCATCGGTGCTGCTGATGATCTTTACCGTTCCCGCAGCCATTCCAGGACTGGCCCCCAGTCCCTTGGTAATAATAGTCCGATCTATTTTTTCGCCTTCTTCCACTTCAGATACTTCCTGAAGGGTAGTTACTGGCCGGGACTGCAACATGAAAATACGGCCCCCTTCGATGGCCCATTCGGTGTCCTGGGGGAACTGGTAATGATTGTGTATATTCCGGCCCAGCTCCGCCAGGCTAGATATTTCATCATCGTTTAGAACCTGTTTGTTTTTAAGATCATCAGGCACAGGTAACTTCACCGTATTGCCCTTTTCAGGATCACGGACGAACATGATGTTCTTTTCACTTACCTGATGTTCGTTGATCTTCCCGGTTTGCTTGTCCACCCAGTAAGTGTCGGGAGTAACTGTTCCAGATACTACTGCTTCGCCCAGACCCCAGGCGGCCTCGATTAGAATTTTTTCCTCACCGGTGGATGGGTGAACGGTGAACATAACTCCGGCCTTTTCAGCATTCACCATTTCCTGTACCACCACCGCAATGTAAACCTTGTCGTGGTCGAAGTTGTTTTCTTCCCGGTAAAATATGGCTCGGGCTCCGAACAAGGATGCCCAGCATTTCTGAACGTATTTAAGGACGTCTTCATCGCCCCTTATATTTAGATAAGTATCTTGCTGGCCTGCGAATGATGCTTCAGGGAGATCCTCAGCGGTAGCAGATGATCTGATGGCTACAAATACGTCATCAGAGCCAATACGAAGACACAAAGCATTATATGCTTCTATGATAATCCTTCTGATGTCATCCGGCATCGGAGTGTCAATGACGATCTTTTTTATCCTTCGAGCGGCATCCTGAAGTTCTCGATTCTGGTTGACGTCAATGGCATTAAGAATGTCCATAATGGTGTCGAAGATTCCTGTCTCCTCCACGAATTTCTGGTAAGTTGCAGAAGTAACCACAAACCCGGGGGGTACTGGTATGCCTGCCTGGGTTAGCTCCCCCAGGTTAGCCCCCTTTCCACCAGCCACATCAACATCGTCTTTTCCCAGTTCCTCGAAAAATTTGACAAACTCCATGCTAACCCTCTTTTATCCGTTTCTTTTTACCAGCAAAGGTACTACTTAAAGCACTATTTAAAAATTTAAATCTATTTAACCAGTTCTGCCCCTTCATCGATTACTATCTTACAGGGGACTGGAAACTTCATGGCAGCCCTTCTGAGTGCTTCTTTGGCGTCCTTAAAGTTCTTCTTGTTGGTTCTAATTGTTAAGACACGCTGGTCAGCTTTAACTATCGCCACTGAACTCACTGGCTTTCCGTATGCTTTTCTCATACCATCCTGCACCCGGTCTGCACCAGCACCAGTAGCCATAGGGTTCTCACGCACTATGTGGTGAGGATATACCCTTATTTTCAAGTGGTAACCCATTCTACCAGCCCTTCTCTGCATGTACCTGTTGGAAGCTATCCTAGAAGCTTCCAGAGAATTGTGAGAGAGATGGGCCTGTTTCTTAAGGGCCAGGCTTACGGTAAGGGGAAACTCACCTGATAAGTTACCCATGTCATATTGAACAATCCTGGAACCAGGAATTTTACGAATGTACTCTTTTCTAGTGTATGCTCTTACCATCTATTCTTCCTCCTTGTCAAAGTTTAATTCTATAATCTAATAAATTTTAGGCTTCCACCAGTTGGGTCATATAATTACTCGGAATCAAAACCAGGTAGAAATCAATAGTAGATTTAGTTTGTGAATTTATAATATATAAGACTTGGCAATGGCTAAAATTACCAGCATAAAATATCATGAAAAAAAGTTAAATTCGTTTTATCAGAATGATCATTGCACATTTGCACATTAAAATTTAATGTAGAATATGAATAATTTTCTTGCTCTACTTAAGAATCCGCCTTTGATTTCTTCAAATAATAAGAAAATCATCTAACTGGGTAGAAAAATCAAAAAACTACTCTTTAATGGAGTATAATTATTTTAAAAAAAATATTGGAGGATTAAGAGCTTGCACCCCAAATCCACACACTTTATGCACTTATGGATCCATCAACTCTGGATTACTTTACCGTTGACGTAGTTGGATGTGTACCAGTATCGCATTGCGTATCCGTTGCCTTTGTAGTCGTAGTTTACCCATTTGCCGTTTTTGTAGTATTGTACGGATCGGTGTCGGGAAGACATGCTGGTGGCGTATTGAATGATTCTTACTTTGTATCCTTGTTTTTTCAATTGATTGTAAAGTATTGCACTGTTGGTCCAGCAGTCTCCGGTTCCTTTAGAACCTTTGCTGGATTTGTAACTGGATTTGTAGTATACTTTCACGTATTTGGTGACTTTAACGTAGTATGCGGCTCGGACGTACCTGTAGCGGCCGTTCCGGTACTTTTTCTTGTACTTGTACTTTTTCACGTAGTAGGTTTTCTTCTTCCAGTAATAGGAAGCCGCGTTGACTTCTGGTTTTGCAACTGAAGCCGAATTTGCTGAGTCGATGTTCGTAACTTGTGAAACGCTGGTGCTTTGACTTGTGCTCAGACTATCTACGGCCCCTGAGAGGGGTAAAGTGCATATCACTATCGCTAATGCGAATAGCAACGCTTTATTTACTTGTCGCTTGATTATACCGCCTCCGTGTCTCATCATATCACATGATAAGCCATCTTGGTATAGAATTGCATCTAGTAACAGGACTTATAAAGGTTCTGGTTTTATTCTCGCAAATTCCAAGCCATACAGCTTTTTTTTCGATTTAAGACGTCTTTAGAGGGAATTCACAAGACCAAAAATAGATAAACCCAATCCATTGTTATTTTCCCCAACATACCTTNCAACTAAATAAAGCCAAGCTAATCAGAATTCATAAAAAGATCCATTCCTAAAATACACTGTGCCCCACCCAATGACCCAATTAACAAAAAAGAACCAAACTACAACATTTCAATCATTTATGAAGTTATGACAAGCAATTTATACTAAATCATCTTTAAATCCACATTTCACAAGGAAATAGGAGACCACGTCTTTTTCCACTCCCCATCCCCGGAGCGAAGTGACAAGGGTTGATAGCAAAATGATCATAATCCGCCCCAAGAACCCTAAAACCTTCCTAAACTGTTCAGTTTAACCCTGCAACGGTTCTAATCCAATTAAAAATTCGGGCCAATAAACCCTGAAAATCTATAAATCGGATTAAAATTTCATTAATACCTAGTTCAGACCACCTTATAGTAGAATTTAACAAATTTTATACTCGTTAAGTAATTAAACCCCAGCCACCATAGTAGATCTATTGATCCCTGACCTCTGTTGATGAGGGGCTATTAATCAGTTTTTGTTGGTGAAAAGTATGAAGATCGCGGTTACTGGAAAAGGAGGAGTAGGAAAAACCACACTGGCTGGTACCCTGGCTTGTATACTATCCCAAACCTACAGGGTATTCGCCATCGACGCCGACCCGGACATGAATCTGGCGGGAAGTTTGGGAATACACACCCCTATAACTCCCATATCTAAAATGAAGGACCTGATTAAAGACCGGACCGGTGCTGAACCAGGATCATCCTTTGGAGAAGTTTTCAAGATGAACCCCAAGATATCTGATCTTCCGGAATCCCTTTCCATAAATTACGATGAAGAAGGACGTTTGAAACTCCTGGTGATGGGTACCGTGGATAAAGGGGGCGATGGATGTGTTTGCCCCGCTTCAGTACTCCTTAAAGCTCTTTTAAGGCACCTTATATTGAAAAAAGACGAAATAATTCTTTTAGACATGGAAGCGGGAATTGAACATCTGGGAAGACGTACCGCAGAAGCCGTGGATCTGATGATTATTGTGGTGGAACCCGGACTCAAATCTTTAGAAACCGCCGCCCGTATCAGGAAACTGGCTAAGGATATCGGAGTGGAAGAAGTGGTTGCCGTTATAAATAAAGTTTCCAGTGGGGATGAAGAAGCCTTCGTAACCAGTAAACTCAATGAAATTGGTTTAAATGTTTTAGGAAGTATCCCCCGGGATTATAATGTGGTGAAAGCCGATATGGAAGGTCTGCCCCTGGTTGATTATCCTGATTCTCCGGCTCTAAAAGCAGTGGAGGATATCGCGGAAAATATTTTAAGCAATCTCCCCTAAAATCATAGTATGCAGATCACTGCTCGGCTAACCTTCCATTATCAGGCGGAAAAACAGGCTATAATTGCCTACCAATCCCTAGAACCTGATAACCGGAATTATCTGGAGTCAAAAGTTGTAGATAATGACTTTATATGTGAAATTCGCGGTGAATCTGTGACAAGAGTATTAGCAACTCTCGATGACCTTATTTTTTCTGAGATCCTGGTAGAAAAAGTGTTAAAAATAGATGGTGATGAAATATGAAGTTTACATTAGAAGGCCAAATCACCTTCAGTAAAGATGCTGAAGAGGCCCGTGATGATATTAAAGAATTCCTAAACGATGCCAACCAAGACCTTTTCCTCAAAGGAGTGCCCCCGGAACAGAAGGAAGATGCCTCCCGTGTGGTGGAATGGAGCCTAGAAGGGGACACCCTGCATCTCAAGCTGGTCTCCGGTAGAAGAGGAAGAGCCCATGACGCCATCCTAAGGATAAAAAAACCTTTAACACAACTTTTAGGTCCCAAGTACCGGCTGGGAGTCCGTAAAATTTCAGTTGATTTCTATGAAATCCGCATACCCACCAGGGAGATGGTGGATGTAGGTGAAATGCCCTATGTCCAGGATTCCAGCTTCAAAGACGGGGTCATGATAATTAAATTCCAGAAATTAGAAGAATCAGATATTCGTCGCCATGTGGTTGATCGGGTGGTAAAACAAGTCCAGAACCAAGCAGGTATATTAACGGATACTTCCTCTGAAGAATCATCCACTGATATCCTAACTCGACAGGTTACCAAAATTGAACCGGGAACCATAGTTTTCAAGAGTAAAAAACAGGAAATCTTCTTTGACGGAGATCCCACTGAGGAGTTAGCCCGGTTGGGGTGGGTTAAAAAGTTTCCTGGTAAAGGGCAGTGGTTCTATGGGCCTCCACTCATCACACTGCAGAGGGCTGTGGAGGAGATATTCCTGGAAAAACTGGTTTATAAACTGGGTTTCGAGGAGTGCATGTGGCCCAAACTCATTCCCATCCCAGTGATGAACAAGATGCGCTACCTGGAAGGCCTCCCCGAAGGAATGTACTACTGTTCTGCTCCTCGCCGGGACCCAGAACTCTTTGAGAAGTTTAAAAATGAATTAACCATCACCAAAGAGGTGCCCATCCATCGTCTGAAAGAGGGATTGAAGGACCCATCCTACGTCTTGGCACCAGCCCAGTGCGAGCCATTTTACGAGTTTTTCTCACATGAAGTGGTAGATGAAAAGGATCTTCCTATTTCCCTGTTCGATCGTAGCGGTTGGACCTACCGCTGGGAGGCCGGCGGAGCCAAGGGCCTGGACAGGGTTCACGAATTCCAGAGGGTGGAACTGGTGTGGCTGGGCCACCCGGAACAGGTGGAAAAAATTCGTGACGCCACCCTGGAGATCTCACAGGAATTAGCCGACCAGATGGAGCTGGAATGGTACACCGAAGTAGGTGATGACCCTTTCTACCTGGAGGGTAGAAAATTAGAGGATAGGGGAATTGAATTTCCGGATGTACCCAAATATGAGATGCGCCTGGTGGTTCCTGGAGCCGATAAGGGAGTGGCTGCGGTTTCTGCCAACGTACACGGCACCCACTTTACGGAAGGTTTTTCCATCAAAGAGGCCCATCAAAAAACTCTGTGGACCGGATGTACCGGTATCGGCATCACCCGCTGGTTGTTCGGATTCCTGGCCCAGAAGGGTTTTGATAAGGAAAATTGGCCAATTGACGTCAAGAAAAGAGTGGAAATGGTCAGGGTTCCCAAGATGGTTACCTGGCCATGATAAGTTCGTAGACGGCCAATCCAAGAACACGTGCTTTAAATTGGTGCACTGAAAAGCCAAGAAAATCTAAAATAGTATTTAATCAAAAATAGTTAAAAAAATAGTTAGTAGGAGTAGAAACCAGGTTTCTACAACCTATTTATTTTTATTATTCTTCGGCTTCCTCAGGAAGCGTTTCTTCAGGAAGTTTTTCCTCAACCACTTCTTCTTCAGGAAGTTTCTCTGGAACTTCCTCTTCTTCTTCGACCTCTTCCTTCTTCTCGAAAACATCCACAAATTCTACCTTGGAAACATTGTCCATGTTCTCGTGGATATCCCGAGCAATACGGAATCTAGCAAGAGTTATGTCCATGTAGGATCTTTGCTGGTCGAATTTAGCCATTTCATCCATGTAAATGACTACCTTACCATCTTCCACCAGGACCGTGTGTTTTTCAGGGTCCAGATTCGGGTTGGGGTAGTGTAACTGGATCATGGCTTTGACCTTTTCGGTGTCATCTTCGATTATCTCTTCCACCTTAACCTGATACTCCAGGTTTTTACCGGCCAGTTCGTGGTTGAAGTCCACCGTGACCCGACCGCCACTGACGGTTCGGATAATGCCAGTGTGGCCCTCGGAAGTGATGGCCATTCCCACTTGGGGCTTAATCCCCTGCTTTTTAAACTCACGCATGGGGACCATCTGCAGAAGGTTGGAGTCACGCTTGCCGAAACCATCTTCCGGACTAACATCGACATTTTTTTCTTCTCCTGCTTCCATACCTTCAACAGCATCATCTAAAGCTGGTAATATGTGTCCGCCGCCCACGACTATGGGGATGGCTCCATAAGCTTTACCTTCAGTAATAATTTCTTCTTTTTCGGCTACTTCTTGGTTGGTGGTGTCAAAGACCTCGTTAGTTTCCTGGATTCTTCCAGTGTAGTCCAGTCTTATAAAATCTCCTTTTTTCACTGGCATATCTCTAGCCTCCTTTGTGATATTCTCATTTTAAATTCTCTTAGGACTTCTTTATTTTTATAGTTTAATATACGTATGACAGCAGGATAATGATCAATGTATCGGCTAATGGTGTCACCATCGATTCTGGCTTCCAAGGAGGATAGAACTCTTTCTGGATGGTGGCGGCTGAAACCACGAGCAATACATGATCTTAACTCGTCAATAGAATTAAAAGGACGTTTTTCCAGGATAGCCTCCCGGGTGCGGTGATCAATCAGGGCCAGGGCCTTCAAATCATGAGGATTGGCCTGGTTGGCCGTGTATAAAATGCCCTCCACGTCCCTGGTTCCATGGAGAGGTGCTCTTTTCTGGTTCATCTCTTCTTCTAGGACTTCTATAGTTTGGGGCGGTAACATTTGCTGTGCAGATTCCAGGTTCCCGGAGACAACTGCTTCCCTTATAATAGTTCCACTAACGCCCTCTATACGGGGTATGAAAATAAATTTATCCTTGAAGTCGAAACCAATCCGGGTTAAAGATTTGGAGAGGGATATGATAACATAATTATCCTCATTAAGCCTTCCCTGAAGCAGAACCTCCCCACTTTCCATGTCCACCATACGATAAGGTTTAGGAGCCACTCCCCTGCCTTTACTGATGGTTTCTAAGAGGGGTGTGAATTCCTGGCTGGGTTTGTAGCCACGGGGGATATAATCTGCGTCTAACGCCCGGAACATGCGCGCCAGGCATAGTGAATACTGTCCTGATCCCATTATACCCATCGGTGGGCCTTCCACCACCACATCTGCACCTACCGCCACTGCTGCCTTGGCCCTGGCCTGACGAGTTAGTATGTAGGGCAATCCCCGTCCGCTGCGTTCAAAAAGACCGGGAACTATTGCCACAAAGATTCCCTCTGGAATTGCTTTTTTAGCTTCCAGTAGACAGTGCAAATGGCCCTTGTGGAGCGGGTTGTACTCAGTAAAATCGGCCAGTAAGGGGATATCAGATTCAACATCTTTTGTTTCCGGTCGCTTAGCCACATCTTCCAGGAAGGTTTTCCGATCCCGGGCCAGAATTTCCTTTACCAAGTCCACTGTGTAGTCCATGCTTATCTATTTGACTTTCATCAAAGTTATATGATTATTTCAATAAAGAGTAGATGAAGTGAATACAAAACCCGGGAAAATTACTAAAAAATAACCATTCCTGTTCCTTCTTTCTTATAAGGAGAGTGTTTGTAATGCTGGATCTGTGTCTCACCAACTGCAAACTCGAACTAGACCACAGAAAGGTTTGTTTGGGAATAAAAAAGGGGAAGATATATTCCATTAAAAAGTTACCAACACCATCCCATGAAACCCTGGATCTGAGGGGTAAGTTAGTCCTTCCGGGTCTTATCGATTCCCATGTGCACTTTCGGGATCCGGGTATGACCCATAAGGAAGATTTTCGCAGTGGTTCAGCGGCAGCAGCTGCTGGTGGCTTCACCACCGTACTGGACATGCCCAACAACATACCTCCCACCAGCACCCCCCAAGCTTTTTTGAAAAAACTCAAGATTGCTGAAAAGAAGAGTCTGGTTGACTTTGGACTACATGCTGGGGTTAAGGACCCCCACGATATGGGATCACTTGCAGAATTACGACCAGCGTCCTTCAAAATATTCATGGATCTGGTGGATGACATCTTTTTACAGGAAGCTTCTGTGAACCTAAAGGGGTGTGATCCGGAACTGCCCCTGTCCCTACATCCCGAGGATTCCACTATCGTAAGCCAATTCACCTCGACCATGAAAAGGGAAGGGAATGAAACTATCCTGTACGCCCAAGCACGCCCCCCAATGGCAGAGGAGGTTGCCGTGGCTGAAGCAATAACTCTATGCCAGAAGATAAACCAGAAAATACATCTCTGCCACGTGAGTACCCAAAAATCCTTCCATATGGCGAAATATGCCCAGAAGGGGGGATTGCCGTTGAGTTTCGAGGTAACTCCCCACCACCTGTTCCTGGATGCTTCTTATCTGGAGCGCTGGGGAAACCTGGCCAAGACCAACCCCCCCCTGAGGGATGATGAACATAGACTGGGAATCGCCGAACTGGCTGGAATAGATATCATCGCCTCGGACCACGCCCCCCACACCCTGGAGGAAAAGAGTCAGGATGTGTGGAATGCCCCACCCGGTGTTCCTGGCCTGGAAACTGCACTTCCACTGCTTCTAACCCTTGTGAATCGGGGAAAACTTACTTTATATGATTTAAAAAGGCTTTTATGTGAAAATCCTGCCAGAATATTTAATATTCCTAACAAAGGCTTTATTAAAGAGGGCATGGACGCCGATCTGGTAGTGGTAGACCTTGATAGGGAAGAGATGATAGACCCTGGGAAATTCCAATCAAAAGCCAAATATTCTCCCTTCAAAGGTTTTAAAGTTAAAGGGATGCCAGTGATGACCATGGTTAGGGGTAATTTGGTAATGAATGAAGGAGAAGTTTTAGACAACCAAGGAAAATGTGTTTATTCTTAAAAAAAATGAGGTGCGAAAAAATGTGTGAATCAAGCGTCTACAGTACCAATGGAGAAAAGATAATGGAAGATGTCATATCCATTAAAATTGATGGCGAAAATATTAACTTACTTGATATACTGAATCAGCCCCTCTCCATTACAGGAAAAATAGTGGAGATAGACTTGGATAAGCATGGAATTTATGTGGAAGTCCAGGATTAAATCAACAAATGTGAACAAGTTGACCCATTAAAATTCCAGTGATACCGTGTTAGAAGAAATAATACTGGGCATCGAAACTTTCTTTTTAAATTATGGTACCCTGGGAGTCTTCCTGGCCAGTATTATCGAGGAGATAATTGCACCCATACCTTCCACCCTGGTTATAATGGGAAGCAGCTTCCTAATACTGAAAGGTTATCCGCTGGCTTTGGAAAACATTTTAACACTCTTAACGTATGTGGTTCTGCCTGCATCAGCGGGTGTGACCCTGGGTTCCCTCTTTGTGTATGCCATTGGTTACTTATTGGGCTGCCCCTTCATTAGACGGTGGGGAAAATATTTGGGGGTATCTTGGGGAGACATCGCGAAGGCAAAAGGCCAGTTCTCTTCCAAAAAAAACGATAACCTGATATTATTCATTCTTCGGGCTATTCCAGTAGTTCCTAGTGTGGCCATAAGTATATTCTGTGGTGTTATACGCTACCGTATCCGGGATTATCTAATTTTTACTCTTCTGGGTAGCCTGTTAAGGGGATTCATACTCGGCCTGCTGGGCTGGCAGTTCGGAATGCTATACCTCGAAATATCACAGCAAATATCCTTCCTGGAAGAATTAGTCCTGATATTGTTGGTTATGGCCCTGGCCATATATCTTTACCGGAGAAAACAAAAAGATCCTGAAAAAACCTAGAACTATATCTAGAACTATCAATTCACTTAAATTAGAATTGAAATCCAAATAAATTTTAATTCCTAAAAAAAGTCCTAAAAAAAAGTTATTTTAGGTGGGTTCGCACCACCTAAGATATTTTGTTTTACTTAAGAGAAAGGGCTTCGTGTGGACAGGCTGGTATGCACTGGTCGCAGAGTATACAGAATCCTTTGAGTGGGACTTTGTCGTCGGTAAGTTTCAGCATGTCGTAAGGACATACCTCCACACAGTCACCGCACTGGGTACACTTTTCAGGACTGTACTGGATCCGGTTTCTTTTAACGATTTGTCCGTCTACCACTTTATCCATTTCAACCAGCGTTAAAGCCTCGTTAGGACAGGCCATGGTACAGGCACCGCAACGGGTACACATCGCAAAGGCTGGCTCGCCACCAACTTCTTCATCTCCAGGCACCTGGAAACCAGTCTTGGTTACTACCCTCATGGCGTCATTAGGACATATGCGAGCACAAGCTCCGACATAATCACATTTGGATTCGTCCCAAACCAGGCCCTCTTCCGAGGCAGGTTTGGCTGGTCCCAATTCAACTTCCAGATCAATGGCTTCCACAGGACAGAGTCTTTCACAAAGTCCACAGGCTGTGCATATCTCTGGGAGGTCAACGGTGAGAGTTGCTGGTTTTGGCTTGATGAAGTCGCCAGGACAAGATTCTACACATAGATTACAGCCGATACAAGTTTCTTCGTCCAGTTCAAATTTGAGCATGTCCTTGGAACGTTTTTCGGGCTTTTTACCGGAGATAAATACCGCATTCCAGGGGCAGGTCTGGGAACAGACGCCACACTTGATACAGGTGTCTTCATCGATTTCAATTTTTCCACCGATTTCTGGAAGGGTGATGGCGTCCACAGGACATTCATCCACGCACATTCCACAACCCACGCAATCGGCGATGAATATAGGTCCAGTTATGACCAGATCGCTCTTTTTGGGTTCAATAACACCTTCCACGCCAATTACATCTACCGGGCACACGTCAACACATTGTTGGCACATGACACAGTATCCATGCAGGGGTATTTTCTGGACGGTGCCCTCATCCAATTTAAGAATGTTGGGAGGACACACCTCCACACAGTCCCCACACTCGTTGCACAAGTCGGGGTTGAATACGATACGAGTCTGGGTGGTGCCAGCATCATCTACTGCCAGTTCGTCAGTTTTAAGAGCGCCAGTGGGACATATGTCCACACATTTGGGCTCTCCTCCACAAACGTCACAGTAGATGACATCTGCAGGGGATACGGTTATGGCAGTAGTAGGACAAGCGCCTTCACAGGCTCCGCATCGAATACAGTCGTCCTTATTTACTACTATCATGGTTTTTCTCCATCAATTTAGATTCTCTTCACAAGGTGTCCCTCTGAGTCATAGACTTCAAGGGTAGCCAGTCTCATTTGACTGTCGATTTGGTGAGTTGCACAGGATAAACATGGATCGTAGGCTCTTATAACCATCTCCATTAGGTTAAATATCTTGTCGTCTACTTCAACACCTGGTTTTATATAATCTTTGGCTACCTTCTGGATACCCATTTCCATGGCAGGGTTGTTCTGGATGGTAGCTACTACAATGTTGGCTTTGGTGACCATTCCATTTTCGTCACAGGCGTAGTGGTGGGTTAGTGTCCCTCGGGAAGCCTCCACTATTCCTACACCTTCACCAGCAGTTCTTTCCAGAGGACCTGGGAACTTATCACCAGACAAATCTCCTTCTAAAGTATCAGCAGCACATTCGGCGGATGCCAGTAACTCAATGAGTCGAGCCCAGTGATATAGTAAAGGTTCGTGGGCGTAACCAAAGGTTTTTCTGAATTCTTCGAATTCTGCCTGGGCTAGAGGAGCTGCATCTGGCATTTTGTCGGCTACATTGAGCCGAGATAATGGGCAAACTCTGTAAACTCCGTCCGGATATCCTAAGTCTTTTATATAGGGGAATTTCAGCCAGGAGTAGGGTTTAACATGCTCGGCGATGTAGTCCAGATAATCTGATGGTTTAAATTCGGCATACATATTACCTTCTTTGTCTTTCATGCGGACGTTTCCGTCGTACATGTCCCATACACCGTTTTTAACCAGTCCACAGTGGTAACTTTCCATGTACCCTAATGTTTTGACCAGGTCAATATTTTCTTCAAATATTGGTTTGGCCAGTTCCAGAGTTGCTACAGACAATTCCACATTCCTCTTGGCCTTCTTTAGAAGGTCTTTCTGGGTTTCATCGTCCAGACTGGTGGAGATACCTCCCGGAGTAGATGATGTAGGGTGTATAGGTCGCCCCCCGGTGGCTTTCACAATATCTAAAGCGTTTTTTCGCAGTTCAATTGCCTGTAAAGCAGCTTCTGGAGCGTCTTTAACAATCTGGAATACGTTCCTGGTTTTCCTGTCTTTTCCGGCTAAGAAGTCTGGAGCCGCCAGGAAATAGAAGTGCAGGGCGTGGGAGTGCATGGTGGAACCCCAGTCCATGAGTTCCCGCATCTTGTAGGCATCGGGAAGAATTTCATCAGGTTCGAATCCAAAACATGCGTCCACAGCTTTGGCAGCGGCCAGGTGGTGCTGCACATCACAGATCCCGCATATTCTGGGCACTAATCTTGGTACTTCTTCAATATTTCTTCCCTGCAGGAATTTTTCAAATCCACGGAATTCCATAACGTGGAGTTTGGTGTCCTGAACGTTTCCTGCATCATCCAGGTCCACTGTGATCTTTGCGTGACCTTCAATCCTGGTCACAGGTTCCATTTTAATTGTAACCATTATTTACCCTCCTTTTTCACCTTAGCGGGCACAAGAGCCGCGGGGAGTGTGTAGGTATAGAAAGTTCCAACTATATCATCCAGTTCATTGGCTACTTCTTCGGGATCCACAGTTTTATCACGTTCCACACCGAAGTCAGAACCAATGGCACTGATCATTTTGGCGCCCTGGTCGACTACATTGAAGGTAGGTCCGTAGCATCCCTGGCACTTGATGCCTATAATGGGACATTCAGCACCACATATGGAAGTAGTGGCAGGCCCCATACATACTAATCCTTGAGGTACCAAGCACATTTCCGGGTCCGGTTCTCCAAGTTCGAACTGTCGGATAATTTTGTCCATAGCCATTCCTTCTGGTGGCTTTTCCCTTGGACAAACTTCACATAAGTTGGTTTGTGGTATTTCTGGTAGTTCTTCTCCTTTTAAGAGGGCCATTACAATCTGGGCTACCAGATCGGATCGGGGTGGGCAGCCAGGTAGGAGTAAATCAACATCAATAACATCAGTTAGCGGTCTTACCCTACTTTCCAGATGAGGTACTCCTTCACTGGGTATTATTCCTTCATCGTTGTAGGTGCTCTCTGAGTTGATGTAAGCCTCTTGAGTTAAATCATCAACGGTGTGGAGGTTTCCTAATCCAAAGACTCCCCCATAAGCTGCACAGGTACCGTATCCTATGACTACCTTTGCTTTTTCCCTTACTTTCAGTGCCAGTTCCCGGTTTTCATCGTTTCGAATACCTCCGGTTACAATGGCAACATCCACGTCACTCCATTCATCATATTTAACGTCCATTAGAACTGGCATAAATTCAAAATCGGCCAATCCCAGAACATCGACAATGGCTTCATGTATGTCCGCAATAGACAGTTCACATCCAGAACATACGCTGAGCCATACATTTCCTAGTTTAATTTTATCCGCCATATTAAGCCTCCATTTCCGATTCTTCTGGGGCTTCTAATTGTGCCTTTAGTGGGGATGGACCCAGACTTTGGATGCGATCCACCATCATTTTAACTGTCTCCGCGAACTTTTCACCTTCAGATGCGGAAATCCAGTCGTGGTGAATCCTTTCTCTTCCAATTCCAAGATCATCAGCCAATTTGTATATAATCCTCATTCTACGGTCGAGTTTGTAGTTTCCGGCGTCGTAGTGACAGTCACCATGGTGACAACCAGCAACGATTACACCATCGGCGCCTTCCCGGAACGCCTTCAGAATAAACTGGGGTTCAATCCTTCCAGAACACATTACCCGAATGACCCTTACATTTGGAGGATATTGCATCCTTGCGGTTCCAGCGGTGTCAGCTCCACCGTAGGAGCACCAGTTACAACAAAACATTACAATTTTCACATCATCCTCAGCCATATGGCTTCCTCCTTGACTTCATGGTGTACCTATAATGTACGTATATGAGTTAAAGTATAGTTATTATAAAGCTTACTTACCGGACTAATTCGAAAAATTTATATGTAAGAATAACATCGGAGAATTTTTTAATATCACCCGTTCGGTTCTTTTATGAACTCTTTAGGTTATAGGCTGGCTAATTATTTTATTATTGAATTATTAGCTATTTAAACTATTTATCATCTCACCGCCCCCTGGTATTATTAAGTAGGAGTATACAAACAGCCCGAAACAAATTATTAACCAAGTTTAACGGTGATTGGGAATTATTAACAGAATTTATCCACTTTAATATTCTATAATGTTATTTTTTGGAATAATATCATTAGATAAGGATTCTATATTGAAAAAATGAGTTATTATTTTGATAAATGTCAATAATTTTGATTTCCACGTTTTTAGTTATTTATTTATGACAATACATCAATAAACCTTAACACTGATTGGACTAATTTTCACCATATCAGTTCTCAAAAAACGACCATAGAGGTGGTTAAACTGCTACTGGAGATAACCGATTTAGCGGTTGAGGTTAATGGGAAAGAAATTTTAAGCGACATAGACCTCTACATAGACAAGGGAGAAACTCATGTGCTCCTAGGGCCTAATGGATCAGGCAAAAGCACTTTGTTCATGACTTTGTTAGGATTTCCGAAGTACAATGTAACCCGAGGGGAGATAATCTTTAAAGGGGAAGATATAACTGATTACTCAACCACGGCCCGGGTGAAGATGGGTGTGGGTGTGAGTTTCCAGAATCCACCTGCAATTAGAGGGGTCAAGTTACAGGATCTCTTAAAAATTGAACATCACGAAACTGGAGAAGAACTAAGCCCGGAAATGATGGGCATGGTCAAGAAACTCAAATTTGATGAACATTTCCTGGAGAGAGATGTCAATCTGGGTTTTTCCGGGGGAGAAGTGAAGAGATCAGAAATTTTACAGCTACTTGCCCAAGAACCAGACTTCATCATGTTCGACGAACCAGACTCAGGGGTAGATATTGAGAATGTGGAGCTCTTAGCCGAAGAAATCAATATTCTTTTGGATAAAGATAAAAAACCAGCATTAAGAGAGAAATCAGGACTACTTATCACTCATTTGGGTTACATCCTTAACTTCGTCACCGCAAATACTGCCCACGTTTTAATGGATGGAAAAATAGCTTGTTCAGGAATTCCTGATGAAATACTTGAGCATGTGAGAAAAGAAGGTTTTAAGGGGTGCGTAGAATGCTGCGGGATACACTAAAAAAGGCAGAGAAGGCCAAAAAGAAGAAAGCCACCCTGGGAGAAGACATTAACCTGGAAGAATTTGAAAAAGAAGAAGCAGGGGAACATGAAGAGGTTGAGTCGCTGGATCAGCTTCCCAGCAGATATCAGGAAACCATGCTGAAAGTGGGTGTGGACCCTGGAGCGGATGAACGGGGAGGTTCATTTATGATGATGGACCAAAGCGGAATTTTGGCAGAATCCCGCTCTAAATCTATAGAACTTTTGAATATTAGGGATGCCCTGGAAAAGTATAATTGGCTATCGGACTATATGTGGAATGCCATTGATGTCGATACGGACAAATATACTGCAGAGACAGCTCTAGGCGAACCCGGAGGATTTTTCATCCGCGCCCTGCCTGGAGCCAAAACCGTGTTTCCCATCCAGGCCTGTATGTTCATTGGTGATAATCGACTAGCTCAAACAGCCCACAATATCGTAATCGCAGAAGAAGGCTCAGAAATTCACATGATCACCGGATGTGCCACCGGTGATGATATTTCATCCGCCCTACACATCGGTGTTTCTGAGTTCTACATCCAGAAAGATGCAAAAATCAGTTATACCATGGTCCACAACTGGGGGGAGCAGGTAGAAGTCAGACCCCGCACTGCCGTGGTCCTGGAGGACAATGCCACTTACATCAACAATTACATACTCACCAGTCCCGTAAAAACCATTCAGTCCTACCCTACTGCGTACTGTAAGGGTGAGAACTCTAAGGTTGTTTTTCAATCCATCCTAGGTGGTCAGAAGAAATCTATTCTGGACTTGGGCTCCCGGGTTATCCTGGAAGGTCGTGGTTCCAGTGCCGAAATGATATCCAGAGCAGTGTCCAAAGACCAGTCCCAGATATATTCCCGGGGACATCTGGCCGGTAAAGTGCGAGATTCAAAAGGACACTTGGAATGCCATGGATTGGTTTTATCAGATGATTCCCTGATTTACGCTGTTCCTGAGTTGGAAGGTAGTGCTGTTGATCTGGAACTATCCCACGAAGCCGCGGTAGGGAAGATAGCTGAAGAAGAAGTGCTGTATTTGACGTCCAGGGGTCTTACTGAGGAAGAAGCTGCTAGTATGATCGTCCGCGGATTCCTGAGCATGGACATAACTGGTCTGCCACCAGAACTGGCTACAGAGACCAAACGCATGCTGGATATGAGTCTGAAAGGAATGTAAAAATTATCTTTACTTCCTTTTTTCTTTCCTTTTTTTGTTAATTTTTCATATTTTATAAATAATATAAAATACGAAGCACATTGTTCAAAAAGAATTGATTACTTGCACTTATCTTAAGGGATGAATTTAAAAAGAACTATCTGGGACTCTAAAATATTGATTAAACCTGATTATTGATTAAATCTGAGATCCCGGTCATTAAATAAATTTAAATAAAATAGGAGTGGGTTTATTCGGAGATGATAATAAATTCTCCCACCTTTTCCACCTTGCCGAATGGAATCAGGAGATTGTCTCCCTTCTTTTTAGCACCCTTAACCTGTACATTTCGACCTTTATCAACTTTGATTACCACATCGGTTATTTTACCAGTACGATCGTTTACTATGAGCTCTTCCAGCTCCCCCAAGATACGGGCGTTACTAGTGGCCACTTGATAACCCTTAATCTCGCTCCATACCTTTTCTTCCCCTTTTATAAGTTTCCTCTCTGGTTCCACCATAAACATCACCTGCAGGAGTTCATCCCAAGTTTTTTTAGGGATATTATGTCCTCGGGGCTATTAATATTTAAGGCTACTTCTAATTTGCCGAGGACAAGAAGCTCCTCATCTTGTTCTGTGTCTTTGCCCCTTAATATATTTAATCCAGATGGTACCAGATTTTCCCAGACCATACTGGGCTGAAGACAGTGTTTATAGAAAATTTCCACCGGCACCATCACCGACAGGGCAGGTTTTTGACACTGAAGGTAGTATTGGATTACCTCATCAACCACCTCCCCGGTGAGTAGGGGTAGATCAGCAGTGACGGTGAGGATAATTTTATCATGAAGATCTGGCCGGGAAAGTATATATGCCATATCCTCCACGTAGCCCCGGCCTGGAGTATCTATACTGGCCAATCCCTTGTTTTTAACCCACCTGGCGGTCTGTGGAGTGTGAATACTGGTGGCCACCATGACCGTTTCCACATATTCCGAAGAAAAAATCGCATCCACTACGTTCTGAATCAGAGGCTGGCCCAGTACTTCCAGAAGAGGTTTCTCCTGGTTTGATCGCATTCTGGTACCCTTACCACCAGCCATGATCACTGCAATTACCATGAAATCCCTCAGAATCTAGATTCCGTAATTTTTAGTTCGAATAGCGTGGAATATATTTTTGGGAAAGATGAGGATGGTTGCTTCATTTTCCCTTCTGCTGTAGTTTTCTGCGCTGACCGAGGATACAAGGTCCACCCTGTCTACCGCCCAGGGGTATTTTGGTAGTTCCCATGGAATTCATGCAACGAGCCATTACCGCCGCCCCCAGAGCAAGAGCATCAGAAACAAACAAAACGTCTTTAAAATAGGGTTTAGCATATTCCATGATGAATTCGGGTTTTCTACCGGTGATACCCGCACGTCCGGTAACTCCCAATGCCGAACCCTCCTCGATGACCTTTTCCTCTACGGCCTCATCAATTAACCTTTTAACCACAAGGGCACTTACGTGGTCCAGGGTGGCAAAGATAGTGTGGATTCCAGCTTCCTCGTATATTTTATGGCCAATTTTGGTCAGTTCCGGCAACTTATCACCATTGACACCCACATCACAGCCTATGAGGGTAGTTCCTGCACTGTTGGCAGCATCGGGATCTACAGGTACGGTTCCAAACCGATCCCGGTTTTCAGGCACCTTTCTAATATCCACGTGTTCATGCACCTGTTTTGCGTATTCCAGGGCCGCCTTCCAGTCTGCTTTTTTAAGGATGTCCCGCGAGTACAGATCAAGGGCTGCTCCTCCCCTTTGATCAACTTTCTCTGTTCCACGGATAACCGCATCGGAAATGGCTCCTGCCAGTCCGCAGAAGTTACCGATGGTTCGAGCGTAGGGTTGATCATTATTAACTATACGTCCTGCTAATGTAGTTCCAAAGTCCATAGAGACACAGGGGTTTCTGAAATCAATTTCAGTCCACTTTGCACCTGCTTTTATACCGGCAGTTACCAGCTCACCCTCCATTTCGTTGGCCACAACCGATCGGCCGGTGGGCGGTACTACGCTTACTACCGCACCATCAAACATTACCTTATCCAGCAGGGTGAATTCCTGTAGCCTTTTGGGCAGGGCCTCTTTGGATATGGCCGGAGACATCTTGCGGGGAGGTATACCCGCATCCAGACAGCCATCAGCCAGGGCGATGATCAACTCTCCCACTTCTTCCGGGGATGCGAAACCAGCAGTGACCCCGGTGGATCTTACTACGAAATCTAAATCCTTTTCTAGATCAATTTTAGAACGTTTGATGGACTCCAAGATCGTGTCTCGGACCATCTCGGATACCGATTCTTTAGTTAGCTCTACATGCCAGACTGTCTCTCCGAATACTCTTTCACCCTTCCTAGGAGGTCTGATATCCCTGGTCATCTTTACCGTTTTGTCCAGAAGGTAGGTGCGACTGGTATTAAGGTTGGTAGCAGTTAAGATACACTTGGTGGTGGTATTTCCCAGTTCCACCGAGGCGACAATATAGTACACATCCGGCCGCAGGGAGGTTCCATACCCCTGACCCACTGCCTTCTTGGTAAAGGTGGCCATCTTAGCATCTTCAATGGTGATGAACTTACTCTTTGCCATAACTGGTTTTGGACCGATACCTAGAATTTTCTTAAAAAGTGACAGAATAATCCCCTCCTAATTTAAAATCTCCAGATTAGGATTTATTTAAAATAGTTATAAATCTTATGAAAATAATTGAACCACCAAAGAATGGATAAAAAAATTAAAAAAAAGTCTTAGAATCCACTCAAGTAGTTCTTACCAGAAGAATGGTGCAAGGAGCCGAGTGAACAACCTTCTCAGAAACACTGCCCAAAAGACGCTTGTCTACAATGTTCTTTCCGGTTCCCAGTATTATAAGATCCACACCCTCTTTTTCTGCTGTTTTAACTATTTCTTCGGCGGGATCACCCTCCAACAGGATTTTTCTAAATTTTATGGCATCGCAGCCAGGAGCCTCGAAGACTCTTTCCATCTGGTCCAGTATTTCCTTGCCCTTAGTCCTTAATTCAGTGATCATCATTTCTTTCACCTTTTTAGGTGTTAAAAATGGGACCGAAGTCTCTACTACATATATGCCCATTATTTCGGTTTTCCGATCCTTTAGAAGGTTTAAGGTATGTTCCATAATCTGATCCATATATTGGCCCATACTGGCGACCATAATTTTTTCATACATTCCTGATCATCCCCCTAAGATAGTATAAATATCCTGATTATGGCATAGGAAAGGTAGGTTCCAATTAATATTATTCCCCCTGATCTATTTAATTTCATCTTTCCAGTTCTAATCAGCACCATTAACAGCACCGTGACCAGAATCATTACCGGTGCATCAAAGACTATAGAAAGTCTTTCCACCGGCACTCCCAGGATTAGTGCAGGTATTCCAATTCCTATAAGTATGTTGAAGGTGTTACTGCCCAGTACCGTCCCAATAGAAAGATCGTGAAGACCTTTCATAGCCGACGACAGAGTTACCACCAGTTCTGGGATGCTGGTGCCTATGGCCAGGGTGAAAAGTCCCATGATCATCTCGGGTATGCCGGCGATACGGGCTAGTTCCACCCCACTGTAGACCAGTATTCGACAACCCACAATTAGGCCCAGGAGTCCCAGCAATGCAAATCCTAATTTTTTCTTGTCCAACACCTTTTTCTCGGGTTTATGATTATTTTGGTAATATTTTTGTTCTCTCAGGATGCTTTTACTCCTTTGGGATTTTATTAAAAGCCACAAATAGACCCCATAAAGTGATACCATTACCAGAGCAGCTACCCAATTAATATCTCCAAAAAACATGAAAAATAGGAGAATTAAGCCGGTGGCAAGAGTCATCAACCAATCTCGATTCAATCCTTCCTTACTGGCCCCAATCCCCCCTGCAACCGTGGCCGAAATACCGAGGATGCCCGCGATATTCCAGATATTAGAACCAATAACCGTGCCTACTCCAATATCCACACTACCAGATAAGGAAGCTATCAGAGCTGAACCGAACTCAGGAAGGGAAGTCCCCATAGCTGAGGCTGTTACTCCCAGGATTATCTGGGATATACCCAGGGCACTCCCAATTTCTATTAAATTATCAACAAAAACATCAGCAGATTTGATAACCAAGATCAAAGAAACTGCTAAGGCTCCTACTAGCAGGAAGATTTGAATCAAATTATCACCGGAAGTATGTTTCCCGTCTCCTCCATATATACTTTCTCTCCTATAATTAATTAATCTTTATTTAAAAACGTTTCCACCTATTTTTTTTTAAATAGAGGATTATTATTAGAGAATTATGAAAAATTGAGTTTTATCTAAACTAATTACAAAAAAAGAAAAATATATCTAAGGCGAAAATCGCCTTAGAGTAGTTTGAAGAGTGGGTGCTCTTCGATGGGCTCGGTTCCAATATCCTTAGCAGCTTCAGCTAAGAAGATGTCACACATAGCACATGCAGGGAATGCCATTTCACAGTTTTCAATAGGACCTATGAGCACGAAGTCTCCTCCAGCCATCTGCATGATGAGGTTGGATCCTACGTCGGCTACTGGCCAGGCTTCTGGGTGTCCCATTCCACCTTTATCTACAGGTTTTTTGTAGGTTCTCATCCAGTCCCAAGCAGATGGTACGTTGTGTATACCTGCTCCGGATGGGTATCCCCATTTGCTTTTCTGCATGAAGGAAGTTCGAACTGCAGGACCTGCTCCTTGACCCAGAGGGGTCACAGCTACGTCCATCAGTGGTTTGTCGATACCGGATTCAGCAGCCATTTCCAGGAGCCCTTTATCCAGTACACTTCCACCATTTTCCCAGATGTCTATTTTACCCTGGGCAGTCATGTCCATGGCGTTGAAACCCAGGACAATTGATGCGGTCAGGTCTGTTTCTCCCACAGCCACAATTTCGGATGGATCGGCAGCCATGTTGATGGAGTTGTAGATTGCTCTATCTGCCAGTCCTACTTCGGTTGCATAGTTTGCACCGGCGATCCTTGCTTCTGCTGAGGTTGAGTCAATCAGGAAGGGGTAGTCCGAATGTTCTCCCACAAACTCCAGGTATTTAACGATTGCTTCTGGAGTTTGTCCGAAGGTGTGAACCCAGTGTGGGTTTCCTGTTGTATCAGACATTTCTTCCTGTATTTTCATTAGGCTCTGTGCTGCTTCTGCGTCGAATATACCGGCCTTCTCATCTTCAATAATTTTGTGTCCACCATAAAATATGGTACCTGCTAAAACAGTTGGATATTCACCTGGCTGTCCTCCACATTTGACGCCAGCAATATCTAACACAACTTGTTCTTTGTCAAATCTAAACATAAATTGACCTCCTTAATATTTAGACTCCACCAAAGGCGGATAAGATTGCTCCTACCTTCACCACGTTGAAAGCCACAAACAGGATTATTAGTCCTATTACGATTCCGTATAGAATACCAATATCCCTGCCTATTTGCTGGCCCATTCTCTGAGATATTTCACCCCAGGTGAACTCAACTTTTTCGTCCATGTCGTCTAATCGTTCATTAGCCTTGTTAAACTCATCGGCAGGAACTATGGGACGTGGTATTACATTTTTTTCTTCTTCAGCCATTTTATCAAGCCCCACTGCTGGTCATTAAAGCCCATAGGACTGGAATACCTACCAAGAGAAGTGCTAGGATGAATCCCAGAGCCATACCGTAAATTCTGGTGGCAATGAGTCCAGAAAACAGTCTCTGATCTCTACCAATCAGTTGGGCTCGGTATTTTACATCTGCTGCTACTTTACGTATGCCTCGAATATTAGGTTTATTTGATATTAACATCTAAAAACCCCCTTATTGTAAGAGCAGTATGGTTCCAAGAGTCAGGATGAAGATCAACCCGATCATGATTCCCTGAACTTTACCGGCATACATACCTGCGGATATCCTCTGTAAACTACCAACTGATTTAACTTGGGTTTGGATACTGCGCATTCTTGCATCGATTAAAGCAGTTTCAGGAGTAACTGGCGGTATTTCTTCACCTTCTTCCTCTTCTTCGCCACCCTCTTTTACTTCGATGACCATTGCTTCTTCTTCGAATGCACCTGGGTCTTTTTCGATGCATTCCTTGATCTTAGATTGTATAGCCGCGGCATCTTCCACATCGATGATGCTGACAATTTCCATTTGCTGCTGGAACCTCTCGATTCCCTCATCAGGAATGTTCTCGATGAAAGGAATAGCTCCAGTAGCATCGATAATTTTCCTTTTTTCGGGGTCAACACCGTTGGCGTGGAGTGCTTCTATACTTTGACCAGTAATGTGTCCCTGCACTTCAGATCCACACAGAACCAGAAACCTAATGTTAGGGTTTGAGATGAGATTAGCGAGCATCTTCTCAATACCCAGGTTCTCAGTCTTGCAAGGCCCGGCAATAGCCGCCCCCGCATCAACTGGAATTTGTTCTATGTGAGAAGCCAGTGTAGCAGCTGCAACAGGACTTTCAGGGTCACCTACTACGTAATCCCCGTTTATCACAGGCCAGCCCTCTGCTGGTGATTTCTTTTCAGCCAACTTTAACACCTCCTATAACAATAGGGCCAGCAGTAGTACTAACCCTAAGACGAATCCATAAACCATGTTGGTTAATTTACCAGCGGTAAGGTACACTCCTTCCCTTCCAGGATAGGAACCTTCAGATACGGTTGTTGGATCAAGGGCTGTGTATAAATCTTCTACTGCAACCTCTAACACACCTAATTGTTCGTTTACACCGTCCATGGAGACGATTACGACATCTCTGCCTAAAGCCGCTCCTATGATACCAGTGGATGGATCGTGGGTTAAATTGGATTCAGGAGCAATTTGTATTAACGGTAACATTTCTGCCATTTTTATTCCTCCTAGTGTTCCTCCTCTTTAGGCCACATACCAGACCATTGGACAGATGCAGCTTCTTCACTTGATGCCTGTATGAATGCGTTCATGGATATGAACCAAGCGATGGCACCAAGAACAGCTATTACCCACCATGCTTTGGAGGATCCGATACCGAGTAATCCGGTAATGGCCATTGCCATGAAACCAGTGGCTGCGGCCAGTTTAAGGGTTCGAACCCGGTTTTCTTGTGGTCCTAAACAGGCGTTGAATGGGTGCTGTATGGCCATGGTGTTCATTATAAATAGCACACCAATAATTCCAGTGGAAATTACACTGACTAATATGGCTGGCATTAAGTAACTTCCGGCAATTGCGGCTGAGAATCCGAGGACGGATATGGCAGCTGCACCAGAAAGTTCCATGGTACATGAAACCAGGACAGGTATTTTCATTCCAATTACTTTGGTACCAAGCAGAGCCACTACACCGCCTAATATGACGGCTAACAGTACTCCAATCAAGGGTGCTAATATAGCGTAGCTCGCACCGATGAAAATACCACCGGCTAAACCGGCTATGACACCTATGGCACCGATGGCCAGGGACATGTATCCAATGGAAGGTACACCGGTACCTAAACCATAGCTTGCAACTCGCGCAATGGCGTCTGCGCCCCAAATAATGGCACAAACAGCTCCTAATGCGGCCAGAAGTGGTCCTATCACGGGGTCAATAGGGGTGGCATATATACCAATAATTCCGCCTACAACTCCCAGGGCCAAAGTTTGCTTTGGGTCTATAGCGGACTCGCCGCCTCCCCCTGCTGCAACTGACATTAGAAGACACCTCCTTTAAGTAGTAATACTCCAATTAATCCCGTAACAAGGGATGCAATAAGACATGCCAAAACACCTTTAGGGATTCTTTTGAATTTGGGGTCGTGGAATCCTTCAATGGTACCTCCAATGTTGTAGGAAGCAATTACTGCGTTAATAAAGAAAGTACCTAATGCGAATATTCCTGCGACCATGGCTGCGGCAATAGAAGTATTTCCACTTATCAGCGGAATGTAAGCTGGTAAAGTGACCAGTGATTCGTAGACCGCCCAGTAAATCAGGCCTCCACCTAGTCCACCTAATATTCCACCAATTACCCCACTGACGAAACACACCGTTGGAATACCGTGTCCTTCTGTACCGGGAGTTACGTACTTCTCTTGCGGTAATTTGGTTATTGGGTCGGTATTTACCTTTGCGGATACAGGCACACAGCCCACACCGTAAACGTATACCCAGTTACCTACCAGCATGGTTACGGCTATCATTAAAGCTGCACCACCGGCTCCGGCTGCTAATATGAGCCAGAGTGGCTGTCCAGTCATGGCTGCAGCGGTTATGAGTCCAGTCATACCACTACCAGCAGCCAGCATGGCAGTACCAGTTCCCACACCAGTAGCTGTTGCTATAGCTGCTGGAGCACCACCCACTGGTATGAAGTGTACACCTCCACCAATAAGGGCCCCGCCAACAGTTACAGCAGCGATCATTAATAATGGGTCCATCATAAAACCTCCTTACTCCTTATATGGTCCGTATTTGTTTCTGGCAAATACTTCGATTCGGTTGTTGATGTAGATCAGTAGTAAGACTATCACGAAAGATGCGACTACTCCACCAGCTAATCCAAAGACCAGGGTGACCCAGAAGCTAAGGAATACTATCAGTCCAAAAGCGAAACCAGTTACTGGTCCTCCAAATTTGGCACAGAAGTATACAACATCTATTGAGTTTCTGGGACCTAACTCTGATTGCCGGGTGATGTCACCGTGAATAGCTACAGGAATACCTCCACCGAATGGGTACTGCTGGTATTCCCTTTCAGCACCGTAGTGAACGTCTCCAGTTGATGAACCAATGGCTCCGATGGTTATACCCCATAAAACTGCTAAAAATGGCAATGCGAAGGGGTGAGCGAAACCTGGTATTTGTAAAGTCATCAGGTATGATAATCCTACTATACAGAACGTTGTAATAAATCCGTGGCCAGCAATTGGTCCTAAGTGCTGGGTAACAACATCCAGGAACAGTGGTTGATTAAATTGAGATTGACTCACTATCCTTCCCAAATGGGATGAAGTAGCGAAAGTGGCATGAACCAAAGCTGCTATGGCTGCTCCTGATGCAATAGACAATATGACAGGTAGGCTGAGTGAATTTAATAGAACAAAAGCTACGCCACCAGCTATACCGGCCCATGTACCCATGGAGACGGGTTCGCCTGAGACAGCCTTGTTGAACATTCTGTGTAAGTTACCCATCTGGGGTGCCAGTTGTACCTGAGAGTTGGGGTTACTCTGTGAACCAACGTCGGATTCCAGATCCTCTGCAGCACCAGCAATGGTAGCAGCTGCACCCATAAGAGCAACAACACCTAATCCTGCTATCATAGCCTCCATATAATTCCTCCTCTTAATTTTTTAAATAAATAAAAAAAATAGGTGTTTGCGTAACACCTATTTTGCTGGGCTAATTAAAGCTCTTTCACCGTCTGGTTCGAATTCTCGTAGAGCACCTTTGGCAAAGTTGGCCCTTACTTCGGAGAAGTCGAAGGTCAGGTTGTCGTCGGCAAAGGCAATTTTAACCAGTGGGTTAAGTACAAATGCGTCTCCACGGGCGGCGTGTGCAGCCTGAGAGATACCGGCGTATTCCCCTTGGTGACCCACGTTCATGGCGTAGTTGGGGTAGTTGGCTCCTCTCAGTTCCAGTGGTAATCCTTCGTCTCCACGGATGGAGAATACGTTGGATGCACCACACTGGTCCTGCAGGTCGTATCCATAGAATCCGAGCCTGGAGTGCTGTTCTTTGTGCAGGTACATTGACAGGTACCATCCACTAAGAGCAGTCTGAGCGTTTCCAGTGGCGTAACCAGTGGAACAACCGGATGCTGCTGCACAGATAGCTGCCCTCTGAGATCCACCGAACTGGTCTTCTAAGAGTGCAGGGTATTCTTCGTACTGTTCCAGGCCGTAGAAGGTTACTTCGGATGCTACGTCCAGCACGGTATCCATGGTGTTAGGTGCTTGGGCTACTCCGAACTTGTCCTCTACGTACTCTTTACCGAAGTAGCAGTAGTCGTCGAGGATGTTGTCAGTGTAGGCAGCGGTAGCGTACTGGGTAAATCCAACACCACCAGACATGTAGGAACCTAGCCAGATCTGATCGTATAACATAGCACCGGAAGCCACCACGTCCAGAGATACTCGGACAGGGTCTTCGTAGTACTTACGGGAGGACTGACAGATGTCAGCTAAGAATCCGAAGGCAATACCTCCAGGTTCGTTTTCCCCACGAGCACGTCGTACAGGTAGGTAGGTACCCATGTGGATAACTGCTGCGTGTTTAGCTGCGTAAGCGAAGTCACCAGTTGCGGCTTCCCCGGCAGCTTGTTTGTAGGCAGAAATCATGGACATACCAATCTGCATAGCAGACCATCGTGAGGTGGTTCCACCGTCACAGGTACGGGATACTATGGTTGGTATACGTACTGCTTGCCACATGCTGTCCCCAACTTCAGCTTTTAAAACTTCGGCTTGGTGTTCTGGGAACATTTTGTTGATGTCGATGACATAGGCAGAGTCGATTTCGTCTGCAATTTCGTCGTTACCAGTGAAGATTTTCACGTAACTGTCAGCCACCAGAGTTGGGTGGGTTTCCACCATGTGCTCTTGGACAACTGCAGCACCAGGCATAGCGTGGTTCACAGTTTCCAGGTAGTGAGTGATGGTTTCAGGGGTAACTTCTTTACCTAACCTTTTCTCAATAACGTTGTGGGCTGAGTCTAATCCCACAATAACGGTCCTTCGGATGTCGTCCCAGAATTGCTGCATAGCAGCGTTGTTGACGAAGTGAAGGTCGTCACCTTCCACGAAGGTGTCGGTGGTTGAAACCTGGTAAGGCATGAGGACCCTTTGACCCAGTGGAGTACCCACGTCAGGGTCGTATTGAGGAATTCCACGTTTTTTAGCCACTTCTTTACCAGCGGCCACGAATTCCCGCTTCCTCTCGGACTGTTGCCATCCACCGTATTTGTAGAAGGTGGTCTTGGTTTCCTCAGGAGCTTCTTCGAATTTTTCTTTCAATGCTCTTATAAACATCTTATCGGCCATAATCATACACCTCCTGATTATTCAGGACTGAAACCAGCCTCGGATCGGACCACGTGTATTCGGTGCAGTATTTCAACTGCGTCCTTGTCGTCGCGGTATGCTTCACCATCTTTTCGGTAGATAGTGGTCTTTTCTTTGAGGGTAGCTTCATCCAGTGGTTCTCCCATTACTACGGGTTCGTCCAGCTCGTCGCCGATCTGATTTTTGACTGCTTCCACTTTGCCGGTGTCTTTGTTTAAGACCAGCCTTCGCAGCATGTCAAACATCATACCATCTTCATCTAACCTGAGGGAGTGACCGTGTACAGTTTTACCCCTGATACCACTTCTGGCTGGGTCAAACCATTCGGTTTCCAGCAAGTACTTGGAGTATTTTTCCAGGTCTCTTTCTCTGGTTTCTATAATTTGCCTTCCGGATAGGGTACCAGCGTCGGCTCCACGGAACCTGCACAGGTATGATCTGGACCTGACGAATGGCTGAGCTGGGGCAAAGTACATGGAGTCAGTGAACTGAATGTATCGTACTCGGTCTCCTGCTTTTGCACCGTCAAGTGGCACCACCATTTCGCGAATGGCGTCGTCTGGTTCATCCATCTCTTCCAGAGGTGGGTGTACGCTTGGGTATTCTTCACCGGGAGCCCGGTGTCCCAGGATGTTCACCACATCCTCATCTGAGATTTCCCTGAGCTTTTCTAGTTCGTAGTCAGGGTCACTAAAATTTCTTCGGTTTTGAGCAACCTTAGTTGTTCCAGGATAATATTGTGCCATATCATGCACCTCCTAATGCTAATCTCACCTTTTTAATAATCTCATCCAATTTTTCTTGGGGACAAGTTTCTCCTCTAATAACTCCGCTTATTATGTCCACAATTTCACCTTTGGTATTGGGTTCTTCGGGCATAACAGCCTTAGTTTTGACACCAATTTTTGCGAAATCTTCAAAGTCCACCGGGTATTCACAGATAATCACACAGGGCCGGTCAACATGCCTGAGAATCAGGCGGGCCTTGTATATGATATGGTGTTTTACCCCTCCCAGGTGCACTACTACCACTTTAAACCTTTTGATCTGTTCTTCCTCCTTGACCGTTAGGCCCATGAGGCTCCCAGATCCAGCTGTGGGTGCATCCTGAGGCACTCCTGCTCCTGCGTTAAGTACCAGCGTGCTGGTGAGAATGTTAGCTTCCCGCAGGGCAAACGTGATTTCACAGACTGGCTTGGTAATGTGTCTCCTTCCAGGAGACATTGCTATAGCCAATACCTCATTTCCACACTCGGCAAAAGTACCGCGCTGCGCTATTCCGCCTCCTTCACCCATTCCCATGGTTTCTCTGCAGTCTACAACGTGGGTGCATTTGCCAATCATGTTCAGTCTTTCCTCTTGATTACAGTGGTTCTTTCACTGAGTTTTGCGTTCTGATCGGTTAACCCGATCATTTCTTCTGGTATCTGGTCAAGACCAGCGTACTTAATATCGTCGGTAACTGTTTTCTCCTTCCTGATGAAGGTTCCCACGTAAACGTTGAAACCGAAGGGAAGGTGATTTTCGCATATCGCTCTTACATCACTGATAGTATCTTCTTCATCAATTTCAAGAAGTATCCTACCGGTTTGTACCTGTAATTGTACTTTCTCGCCTTGGATGGTTATGGTCCGATCTGAACTTCCTTCCTTCACAGGTGGAAGTCTTGGTCCGTGTACCACCATCCTTTTAACGCCTTCCATCACTTCCAGTTCGTTTAGCAACTTTTCAGTGGTTTCTGCGTTTAATAATCGGTGTGGAAATATCTCGATGTCCATTTAACTCTTAGCCCCCAATTGGATTAGATTTGGTCTTTTATGTCTACTGCGGCCTCCACCACATATTTTAGTGGTTCTCGGAATTCGTCCACTTGACTGTACACTTCTTTGATAAGTCCGGAGGTTGATTCAGGTGAGAACATCTGGGTCCCGGCGTCTAATGCCATGGCTGCAGCCACACATGGGATGGCGAAACCTTTACTGTGTCGGGTCACGATGTGGTTACCGTTGAATATACCAGGACCTCCACCACCATAGATAGAGTGGCTGAAGAAAGAGAATCCTACAGCTACACCTTCGGCTCGGCCGAAGTCTACGCTTGGTAATCCAGTTGCGAATTCAAGAATGTCGTTGTAGTACAGAATGGTTGAGGATACACCTTGGGCAGCACGGGCAGCACCTTGGTTGACCATGGTCGCGGCAATTAATCCTGCAGCGGCGTATGCGTTCCATTTAGCTAAGTCGTCGGTTCCGTAGACTTTGAATCCATTTAATTCTTTTTCTACACTTACGACTCCATCAGCAGCAGATCTGTCCACCAGGTCGTTGATAACGGATCCTACAGTTCCTTCGGCACCGTTGTCCTTAACCAGGTCGAATACCAGGTTATCTGCGTTCATACCTTGGTAAGCCAGTCCGAGAAGGTGCATTCTTTCGAATTTACCTACTGCGTCACCCATTTCAAACATAGCGGATTGTTCCAGAATACTGGACAGAGCAGATGTTTGCATGGTGTTTTTCAAGGTTGCGGCTACTACGTGGTTTACCATGATGTTACGTAGAGCATATCCAGGGCCTTCCAGTTTCTGTGGTAAGTCCAGCATGGTGGCGATGTTTCCACCCATATACTCCACGGATTGTGGGTATCGTCCTAAGATGGCTGCTTTTACCATGTTGGCGTCATACATATTGACGTCGCAGACATCAATTATGGCCTGTATAAATGCTGAAGCAGTTACCAGTGGTGCGGCTGAGTATTCAGCTGCTGCTTCGAACCTTGCGTCTGGTATTTGCACCAGAGCCCTTTTTCCGCCGGCTAGTAGATCGACAGTGGTGTTGTCACCCTCATCTACTTGGATCATTTCCTTGGCTTTGGCTGCAATAGCATCAGCGTTGCCTACGATGTCCAGATCCATTTCTCGACCCAGTATTTTACATGCTGGTCCGCCGACTTTTGCAGTCTTTAAAGCGTTCTCTGTACCTTCCAGGTTTACAGCTACAGTCCTTTTAACACCTTGCACAATACTTTTTATGGCAGGGTTTTTTAACGGACTGAGGGCTTCTATAGGTACTTGTTCTTCAACAAGGTTGCCTCTGTCGTCGTACAAGTCGACCTTATCTTCAAACTTTGCCATTATTTCCCTCCTACAGATTCTTGTATACCAATTCTTCGTACCATATCAGAAAAAGTAGAAAAAAGGCTACTTATCCCGGGTTTAAACCCTATTTGGTACAATTTGGTATACGAACCTCATTTTCTCCCATGTATATTATTAAAGTTTCTTTTTGATTCAAGTAGAAAGATTTATATGTAGACCACCGGAAGAATTTTGTCCCAATACGTTCAACTTTCCTTACAAAAGGAGAACAAAAAAATAGCCTATATAATATATGAAGACATAGTAGATAGCATGCAGATAATTGCCGATATAGGCGGAATACCCGGTAAAAACTGCCGAGGGTTCTGTAAATACTGTTATTTTCGTAAAGTGAAGACCTTAGATCCTTTAGGATGTAGACAATGTTCACCAGGAAAATTGGGCTGTGAACATTGTACTGAAGGTGTTAGGGAGACGAAAACTGAGTTTATACCCCCATTCCTGGTTTTAGGAAACCTACAAAATTCTCTGATGATGGGAAATTACCGGGGGGGAGATCTGAAAATAAATATCAGTGGTGGTGGCGATTTAAGTTGTTATCCCTATCTATTAGAACTTACCTCGGCAATTTCACAATGGGGAATGCCCATTCACCTGGGTTATACCAGTGGGAAAGGGATAGATGATCCGCAGATGGCGGAGCAACTCATTGCTCATGGAGTGGAGGAGGTAACTTACACTATTTTTTCCACCAACCCCCTGCTCCGAAAGACTTGGATGAAGGATCCCACCCCTGAAGCATCGGTAGAGGCTTTTAGAATATTCTGTGAAAACTCAGAAGTTCATGCTGCAGCGGTGATCGTGCCCGGAGTAAACGATGGGGAAGAGTTGTTAAAAACATGTAACGACCTGGAAGAGTGGGGAGCGAATGCACTGATTCTTATGAGATTTGCTAATTTCCGTAACCAGGGGCTTATATTAGGCAATGAGCCAATTATCAATGGTTTAACCCCCCATAGTCTAGAAGAGTTTGAAGACATGGTGCGCGAAATAAACCGGGACTACCAATTCAGAGTAACAGGGACGCCCCTATGTGATCCTGAAACTGACGCTCCATTCGCCTTATCTCTGGATAAAAAAAGAGAATATGTGGATATTCTCTCAGAAATAAAATCTGAAGCCACTTTACTAACCGGTAAAGTAGCCAAGCCTTTCCTCGAAAAAATTATGGAAAATATTGGTGCGTCTGATCTGGTGAACGTGGTGGCTGCGGACCAGGATATTGGCTGCCTCATAACCCATGAAGAGTTGGAAGATTTGGACCTGAAAGACCTGAAAGAAACTGTAATCATCCCCGGGAGAGCCTTTGTCCATGACAAAAAGGCAACCGAGATATTGAGTCAGGACGGAGTTGAAAGACTTGTGGTTCGCGGCCCAGACAAACTTACTGTTGATGGAGAAATGAGTGGTACCCTCAGTAAAGAAGACGTGCTTAAAAAAGAGTTAATGGCATTTGAAGACTTGATTGAAGCCATAAACTTCTTTGGGGTCCGGAAAAAATAGGATTTAGGCCTATGATAGGCCAACCATCAGTACAATGACAAGTTTGCATAACATAAATGGAGATTACGGGTTTTCAGATGAGGAATGATTTTAAAATAACGATTTTAACCCCGGAATATTACACCTATGGCAGCATGGTGATTGGTGGGGTTCTGAAAGATGCAGGATACTCAGTCACCCTCCAAAAAGGCTTTCAGAATATTCCTAAAGCAGATGTAATTTTTATAAGCCTCCAATCAACCATTCACCTATTGAAATACCGGGACCAAATCCTCAACCTACCGGGTTATAAAATTCTGGGAGGCCCGGTCACCCAGGTCCCAGAGTTGGCCCTGGAACAACTCCCCGTAGATCTGATACTCAAGGGAGAGGGAGAAGTTACGGTATTAAAAATATTAAAAGAGCTAGAACTGTCTCCCAAGAAAGATTCAACCCCACAGTTGACCCTTGACCCTGATTTAGAAATGGTAAATAACAACCCAAAAGTTGTTAAAGGAACAAAATCATCCCTAAAAAGGCCAATCCCCCTAATACCTGAAAATATTAGTTCGGAAAGTATCAGAGGTGCTAACGTTTACATTGAAACACATCGGGGATGTCCTGGTAACTGTGGTTTCTGCCAGGTCCCCTGCTTTTTTGGTAGAAAAGTGAGAAGTCGGCCTGCAGATGATATAATTAACGAAGTAAAGGAATTTATGGAAAAGGGGGCCCGTAGAATTGCTATCAGTGGAGGTACCGGTTCTTTGTACGGCAGCCCCAAGTTCAACCAGGTTGATGAACAAGCCTTCAGCAATCTTCTCAGGGAAATATCAAATTTAACTGGTTCATCTAACCTTACCGTCCCTGATGTACGGGTAGATTTGATCAATGATGAAATTTTAGAGTCCATCAATCTATATACGAATAAATGGGTGTACTTTGGCATAGAATCCGGAAGTGAAAATGTTTTAAAGAAAATGAAGAAGGGAATAAATCTGGATGAAGTTCGAAATGCCGTGGAGTCTGCCCGGAGGTATGGTCTTAAAATTGCCGGTTCATTTATCGTGGCCTATCCAGGTGAAGATGATGAAGACTTCCAGGCCACTCTGGATTTTGCTGACGAATTAATGTTGGACGATTACTTCATAAGTATCGCGGAGCCCTTACCCGGCACTGACCTGGGGAATAAGATAGTCGAAATCCCTTTTAATGAAAACCCACTTTTCATTCCCGGAGAAAAATACAAAAAGTACGGGCTAAGCCTGGCGGAAGAGAGGGCCCTGGAATTTATGCTGGAATCATACGTATATCGAAGTTTACCCCAACCCATGACCGCAGAGTTATTCAAAGCACTTTTAGATGAAGTAAAATCCCAGGGAAAACATATTAAGGCTGTGACGCCGATGCTTATGGGCGGATAATTGGAAACATTATACAGGAAGGACTGGGATCATTACGGGCAATGAACGGGATCATCGAACCATGTTATAGGCGTTGTTCAAAATATCTTCTAAATTATCGCCTTCAACATCCACCTTTTGAATCAATTCTTCCATTAACACGTAACTGGGCCCTTCACCCACATCTTCACCAGCGATGAGCACATCCACAGATTCGTTGGCCAGAAATTCAGCGGATTTAATGCCTTTCTTTCTTTTCAGATTTCTTCCAGGATTAACCTTTATTTTAAAACTTTTTAAATTCCCTTTAAAAACATCCGCTATTAAAAAATAAGATGCTTTACCGAAGTGATTAGATACTGTTGACAGCAAGCCATCATTATTTTCTAGGGGGATTGCAAAACGCACCATATCCTTTTTTGCTGGTTCTATCTGTACGGTAAGGGTGTCCAACTCGGTTATAACCTCTTTTACCTTGACCTTCACCTTTTCGGAGAGTTCATAAGCTTTCTCCACGGGAAGCTCTTTTTTGGTCTCCAGATGAAGTTCTGCAAATACGAAGGGCCCTGATCTTCGAACTTTCATATCATGAATTCCCTCTACTCCTGGTATTGATTTTACTAGTGAATGGACTGTTTGGATTTTTTCAGGGTCCATACCCACATCCAACAGAACCAGAACGGCGTCCTTTCCCAGTTTCAGACCCATATAAATGATGAGAACGGCAACAAAAACCCCAGCAACACCCTGAATAGAAGTATAACCTAAATATGCCAAAAATATACCTGTAAAAACGATTAATGAAGATAATACATCGATTAAACTATGTTTTCCATCACTTATCAGGGCTTGTGATTTAATTTCCCTCCCTACTTTTTCCTTATACCGGGAGAACATCAGGTTTACCATGGCGGAAATGGCTGCCACTGACAAACTGATCAGGGGTATTCCGATTGGTTCTGGATTTAAGAAACTGTTGAAGGATTCGATGGCAATCTCAATCCCCGAAAAAATAATGATTAGAGCCACTATAAGCGAAGAGAATGTTTCTAATTTGTAGTAGCCATACGGAAACTTTTGGTCGGGCTTTCGTTGAGAAAAACGGAGCCCAATGTAGACTGCTAGAGAAGCGAATATGTCTGAAAAAGAATTGACTGCGTCGGCTATTAAAGCTATACTGCCAGATAAAACACCAACTATACCTTTTAAGGAAGCTAGGAAAATATTAGCCAGGCTAGAATACTTTGCAACGTTTTCTCCTCTTTTTAGATTGGCCTGAGCTTTTAAATCCATGGAGATCCCCTTGAATTATTATGAATGAAATCACTGAAAATTTGGGAATATTAGAAAAGGTAGAACCATCTATGACAATTGGTTTCTATCACCCCAGCATTGGCAAAAAGCTAAGTATTTCTTTGAAAATTTCTTCAAAATCCTTTTCGTAAACTACTGCCGGTTTAAGATTTATTAAAGCTTCTACAAATCTCTTGTCATAGGGAATCTCACCCAATAGGGGAATTTTTTCAGCTCTAGAGTAGTTTTCAATTTTTTTGGCGAATTTTTCGTTAATATCCCAGCGGTTGATTACCATTCCATGGGGAATACCAAAGAACCTCACCATCTCCAGGGCCCTTTGAAAATCGGCGAAAGCCACGGGTGTGGGTTCAGTAACCATAATCACATAATCACTTCCCCGAACCGAGGCTACAACTGGACAACCTATGCCTGCCGCCGAGTCTACTATTAAATATTCAGCCTGAAGATCTTCAGCCAACTGGTAGGCCCTATTTTTAACAGCGTCCACCACTCGTCCCGAACCAGATTCACCAATCTTCAACTGACCAGATACAACTGGGAATCCATAATCAGTTTCTCCAATCCCTATTTTTGCATTTTCTACTGGTTTGAATTCTATAGCACATTCCGGACAGGCCACCACACAGGCCCCGCAACCAACACACAGAAAATCATTGATATGTGGCATATTTTCTTCATTAAGCCAGTTAATGGCCCCAAATTTACAAGCACTTAAACAGGCTTTACGGGATTTACATTTATTTTTTTCCACTTGTGCCTTTTCAGTGGCCTTTATCGACTCCCAGGACTGGAAATCACCCTCTTCTAATCCTAAAACTAGTCCGAGATTAGGGGCATCCACATCACAATCGACAGCCACGATTTTATTTTCTTTCCCCAGAAGAACTGCCAGGGAAGAGGTTAAGGTACTCTTACCCACCCCACCCTTACCGGAAAGAATGGTAATGGTTTTCATTGATTTTCCTCCGCAGAAGATTGTTCCAGCCGAGTTTCTTCAACCATGTCAACAACAAATTGAGAAACCAAGTCACCAAGGGCAGGGACACCTCTAGAATAATTTTCCAGTATTCGTTTCTGGTAAGGGATTTCCAACACAACTTCCAATCCCATCTCACCAGCAAGGACTTTTATAAGGTCAAGTTTTCCCAGATCCGCCCGGTTTATAATAATTTTAGCTTCCAGTCCGATTTTTTCCAGTAATTCAAGGATGAGGCCCAAATCATGTTTTCCAAGGGGTGTTGGCTCAGAGACAGCCAATACCAGATTTGTATCCATTAAAGCAGCTATTACATTACAATGAGTCCCAGCAGCGGTGTCTATAACCGTTATTGGGTAATCTTCTTCCAATTGAGAAGCATATTTGCGAGTGGCATTCACCACCAGGGTGCTGGCCTCACAACCCACCTCTACCTCCCCAGAAATCAGCAAAAAATTTTCTGCAATTTCCGTTTCTGTACTTCCTTCCCGAGTTTCAATTTTGCCCTGGTATATTGTTCCAATTACCTGGCTGTCCTCGGTTATTGACCCTGCAGGGCAGGCCAGTATACATGCTCCACACCCATTGCATTGTTCCGGTATCAAAAAAGGATATTCACCGGTCACGAATACGATGGCATTCTGTCGGCATACTCTGGAGCAGGTACCACACTTCTGGCAGGTTTCCTGGTCAAAGGAAGGGAGTAAGGTTTCAACATCCATCACCTTCTGCCTGCTGATGGAAAGCAGCAAATGGTCATCGGGACACTCCACATCACAATCCACCAGAAGGGTCTTAACATGTTTGGCCATTTCATAGGCTACAGATGTGGCAACTGTTGATTTTCCGGTTCCTCCCTTTCCTCCGGTAACGGCTATTCTCATTTGCATCCTCAACTATCAGAATCGTCGGCCACCACCGCGGCCGCCTCGACCACCACCTCGTCCGGCACCCATTCCCGCACCCATTCCAGCGCCATCACGACCCCTATTTTCTGGGCCTGGTACCGTAATTTCCTCCAGTTCCCCCTTCTTATAGAGTTTTAAGTTTTCTTCTACAGTACCGGGTTGGATTTCGTAAACTTTTATGTTAAAGCGTCTTAACACTTCAAAGGCGTTGGGACCTACCGCCCCAGAAATCACTACCTTGGTCTTCTCTTCGGCCAGTAATTGAGCCGCCTGAATTCCCGCACCTCCACCAGCAGTCATAGCCGGATTGTTTAAGACCTTAACTTCCTGAATTTCATCATTCACGTCGGCTAGGATAAAATACGGGCACCTGCCAAATACGGGACTGGCACCGGAATCTAAATTTTCTCCAGTAGCCGCAACAGCTATTTTCATATTCAATCACTCCTCTTTTTTATATGTTCTTCGATTTTGTCCACAATTTCCATTATTCTCTGCGAGAATAAAGAATTATTATTTTGGGTAATGATGTGCATGTCTTCATCTGAATCAGAGACATTTCCGAGGTCTATGGGCAATTTTCCCAGGAAAGGAATCTCCATCTTAGTGGCAATCCTCTCTCCACCGCCACTGCCAAAAATAAAACTCTCTTCACCACATTTAGGGCATACAAATCCAGCCATATTTTCTATAATCCCAATCACCGGGATGTTTAATGATTTGGCCATGGACACACACTTCTCAACATCTTCCAGAGCCACCGGGGAGGGTGTGGTGACAATCACAATCCCGTCCAAGAATGGTATGGACTGTAAAACCGTCAGGGGCTCATCTCCCGTGCCAGGAGGGTTGTCCACAATCAACAGATCCAGTTCATCCCAGGCTACATGCCCCAGGAATTGCCTTAAGGCGCCGGTCTTCTTGGGACCCCTCCATATTACGGGAGAATCTTTTGAGGGTAGTAAAAATGCTACCGACATGACCTTGATGTTCTCTTTGGTTAATACTGGTAAAATTCCTCTTTCATCAGCATCAAGATGTTTTCCCTCCACTCCCAACATCAGGGGGACATTGGGGCCGTGGAAATCAGCATCTAAAATACCAGTATGATAACCCTTCTGATTGAATGCTACGGCCAGATTTACAGAAACGGTGGATTTACCAACCCCACCTTTCCCACTCATAACAGCAATTTTATGCTTTATTTGGGCCATATTTTTCGTGATAGCAATATCTTCTTCCATAATTGCTATTTTACGTTCATTTTCTTTATTTTCATCAGACTCCATTTTTCCACTTCAACCTACTTATTAAATGAAAAGCTTTCCAATTATCAGATAGGCTCATAATATGAATTATTCCGATATTCTGCTGAAAATTCATCCTTTCTCAGTAAATTCTATTTCAGGATTGGCATCTTTCAGTATTGGTATCAATGACCACCACTACAGCCAGCACTATCATCGGCTAAATTCAACATTCCACTTTGTAATTGTTCAAATGCGTTTTCAACCGTGCCTGATGCCCCAACATAAACAACAATTCCTTTTTCTCCCAGCATCCGGATGGCTTTGGAACCAAGATTTCCACATAATAATATGTTGGCTTTGGTGTTGGCCACCGCCTCGGCAGGAGTCATGGTACCTCCCGCATGCCTTCCTAAGCTTTCCACTATCTCTATATCTTTAATTTCATCATTTTCAAAAGTAATTAATGCAAAGTAAGGTGTTTTTCCAAAGTGTTGGGAAATAGGAGATGAAATACCTTGATTATCCATTATGGGGACACATATAACAGTCATAGTCATCTCTCCTTAATTGGCACCACACAATGGTGCGCCACACTCTGGGCAGTTTGATGTCCTACAGGGGACTCCGGGAGTTTTTACCGTTTCGTATCCACACTGAGTACACTTACATTTACTGGGAGGTCCGGCACCAATGCCCGATCCACCATATCCCCTTCTTCTTCCTTGCCCTGGCTGTCCTACTGGTCTTTGTGGGTTATCCCCAGCACTTATAGTGTTAATATCTTCAGATCCACAGTCAGGACACTTTGTATAGGTTTTTTGAGGACTGTGCCATTCAAATCCGCATTTATTGCATTTGTAGCTCTTTTTATCAGCCATATGATCCACTCCAAATTCAGTTCTAACGTACATAACTATTATGAATATATATTCATAACTACTATATAAAGTTTGAATTTTTCCAAATGGCCGAATGTTTATAAACATTTTTGAATATATATTCGCTTATGTCAAGACCCAGAAGGTTAAGGAGGATATTGGAAGAACCTCAAATTCGCTGTTTCAAACCTGAAGGTACCAATATGGATTCTTTAGAGTCTGTAAAAATAACAATAGACGAATTCGAAGCAATAAGGCTCCGAGACTATCATAATATCCAGCAGAAAAGATCTGCAGAGGTAATGGGAATTTCGCAACCCACCTTTCACCGGATATTGAGTTCTGCCCGTAAGAAGATATCTAAAGCTTTAATAGAGGGAACCCCCATTACCATCATCGGAGATGATTTTATAACAGACAAAGAACGGTACATATGCGCCATATGTGGATTTAAATGGTTGAATTCTGGAAAAGAATATCATAATTGTCCTGACTGTCAGTCTGAAGATATAAAACTTATTAATGATGATCTTCACCCCGAAAGAACCGACCCAACATTGATTCTAAGAAAATCCTATGGTGGCCAAGGAATGGGAGCCGGCCCACCCCTAGTTTGTAAATGCCCGAACTGTGGATATGAATCTCGCAAAAAACGGGGAGTCCCCTGTAAAAATACCACATGCCCCCAATGTGAAACTCCCCTGTGTGGAGTGAATTAGGTTTAATCCTTTCTTTTCAACTCTTCGAATTAAATTCAATACTTTAGTGGCTTTTTGTAAATAAGACGTTTTAAACCTTAAATAACCTTAAATAGGTATAAAAAGTGATATAAATGTATAAAATAATGTTAACCGTGCTAACGTTGTGTGTAATAATAGTAGTGACTATTCTAAATCCAGCGAAGAATAATTAGAATACAGAGATTATATTAAGAATCCCGAGAGTATTCAGAAAATTCATATCCATCAAATTGGCTTCAGAAGCAGCAAAGTCACCTCACAACGAGACCCCCACCGCATAGGTGGGCCCCAGGTCCCAGTTCCTGGTGAAACATGTAAAAAAGAACTGCCATTATTATAAAATCCACCTAAATAGGGGAATCTTAATTTTACCAGGAAATTGAAGGGAAAAAACTGGCCTTGATGAGTGTGGCCGGAAAGTTGCAGATCCACACCGGCCGCTCTGGCCACATCAAAATCATCAGGCAAGTGATAGAGAAGTATTGTGGGTTTATTTTTGTCAATCTCCAATTCATCTAGTGTATTTTTAAGATATCCACTGTGGTAGGAGTAATCTACACCCACCACCTGCAGTTCACCAAATTGCACCACTTTGTTGCGCAACAATTGAATTGGAGTGAGGGATATGGCGTTGCAAACCTCACTTAAGCCCTGAAAGTAGTCATGATTTCCTGGAGTAAAGAAAACCGGGGATTTAAACTGGTTAAGTGCTTTTATGATCCTCTCATCTATCTGGGAACTGCCATCGAACAGGTCCCCGGTTATGAATACTACGTCCGGATTTAGTCGGTTGCACTTTGCAACTACATCCCCCAGGAAAGAATGGTTCCTAATAGGGCCCAGGTGAACATCACTCAACTGAACTACCCGCATTTCCCGGCTTAAACCCGGTAAAGGAAGGCTAAATTCTTTAATTTTTAACCAAAATGCATTATAGATTGAAAACCCACTGACTAAGGCCGTTGAAGAGACAATTACTGCTCCGGCCAGCATGGTGGGTAACTCATAAAATAGGCCAAGTATCTGATATATTACAATACCCCACAGTAAAAAGAATGAAACCCCTACCCAGGAGGCAGCCAGGGTATAGAATATGCCGCTGAGCCGGTCCGACAGGATACGTTCCAAAACTGCAGCAACAGGGTAAAATAGCGCTGATAAAACTACCAGAAGGTAAAAATACCCGTTTACGGGTAAAACAAACAGATTACTCAGAGTATGAAGAATGTAGTAATTCAGGATCAGAAGTCCCAGGAAAAAAACGGACACAAACCCAGCGACCTGTAAAATCCTTTTCATGGTGTCCTCAATGGTTTTAGATTGTTAGTACCAATCTTAGATCGCTCCCGATCTTAAGGAACGTTATCATTTAGCCGTGACTTTTTGGGATGATTCCTGTTCCAAAGGTTCCACCAAGGAGGTTTCAGATAAAAGCTTGACCAGTATGTAGTTGTACATGAAAGAACGCTTTATATCTGCTATATCACCTAAGCGATAATCTTGAACCATTAGATTTTCAATTTCTTCGTGATACTGGTCATAATCCAGTTTGACCCGGACTCCGTCCAACTGACTTACCACTGGCGCCGGAGAATAAACCTTCTTAATGGCCGAAACTTGGTTTTCTATCTCAGTTTTAACCAGTATAGAGGGAACAATAGGAGGATCATCGCCCATATCCATTCTCCGGTTATTGATTATTTCCTCCACCACTTCCGCCAGTTTCTTAAGGGCACGGATATTTTCTCCTCTTTTTAAACGTCGGGGTATTCTTCCCAAGCCACTCACGTAGGCATCTGCACCGGGAATATCATCGACATCAATTTCTGGAGCCCCGGTCACCACTACCGGTATTTCCAGATCCTCAAATAAATGTGTTTTTTTGAGTATGCACTCCCGGAAACTTCCCAGGGCAAATACCGCCAGGTCATGTTCCTCTATGAGCCTTTTTTCCTCTTCCGATATATTTGATATACCCTTACCAGCCCCTCTCTTCAGACCGATCATATTATCCTTGGCTCCAAATCGCCGTAAATATTCGGAGATGTCACAGGCTGAATGAGGGAGGTGCTGCCGGGCCAGGGTGGGTGAGACTATGGCCAGTTCAGTGCCAGCCATGGGGGCCAGCCGTACCTTTCCCAATAGTTCTTTAGCCTTTTCTTGAACTTTTTCCACATCTTCCAAAGGAACAGCCAGGGTTAATACCAGGTCCATTTGACTGACGGTTTCCTGAAGTACAAACCCACCAAGATCCTCAATAAGCTCATTCATCTCCTCATGCTTGTGTACTCCGCCAGTATAAGTTAAAGTCTCGTACATAATCTTTTCTCCAGGATACTGTACCTCATGTGAGCTCTTTCCAGAGGGTCAATGGGCGCGTTCTTATGGGAGGGAATCTCAATCGCCCTATCCCCTGCAGCTTTGATTTCAGTAGATATTTTTTTACGAAGATAATCAGGATATACCATGAAATCGGCCTGATCTTCCACCAGGGTGAAACCCATGTCAGCAACTATCTCTTTAAGAAAAATAGAGTAAACCTTAACTTTTATTTTTTTCCTTTCCTCCCCTTTTATTGGGATATAATGGTCCAGGTTAAATTTAAGAGGAGATGTTCCCATTTTATCAGCCAGATGCTGAATACTATCCTTTATCTGGGTGAAAGTGTTTAATTTGACCTTCAATGAAGGTTTAGTGGTTTTTGTCTCCCATAATACCACCGCCAAATCGGCATCAGTGGAATCGGGATCACTGGAAACTATGAAATCAGGTACTCCGGCCAGTACTACAACCCCCCTGCACATGGGTGTGGTGACAACTTTCATGATAGATCAACAGATGGCACACTATATATATTATTCAGGGAGTTTAATTGGAAATATCATAATTTTATTCAGGGAGTTATCTGGGAATATCATAATGTCATAATATAACTTCCTTGGATCCTGGCAAAACAAGCCTTATGTAGCCTAAAAATAGGAAATAATAGCATTTAGACACCTTACAACAATATTTATATACAATAATAGAAAGATCAGTCCTTATCAAGATCAAATTATCTTGGTCTTCAGGGTGTGATTTGAATTGTACGGTGAAGATGAAACTCAACAGACCGCCCCCATTGCAGAGGGCGAAGAGTATGAAGTTAAAATTGAAGATGTAGGTAAGGAAGGCGACGGGATAACCCGTGTCCAGGGTTTCGTAGTCTTCGTACCGGACACTAAAGTTGGTGAGGAAGTCAAAATCAGAATTACTTCAGTTAGAAGACGATTTGCTTTTGCTGAGAAAATATAACAAAAAACTTTTTTTTCCTAAACTTTCTATTTTTGGTGTACCCATGTATGTTTCCCTAACTTTAGAGAATTCGTATTCTGAAGATGTTTCTATAATGGTGGATGTACTTCGTGCCAGTACCACCATCACAGTGGCTCTGGAAAGCTTTGAAGAAATCATCCCGGTCCTAGAAATAGATGAGGCTTTAAGTCTAGCTTCCCATCAAGAGGCCATCCTGGCTGGAGAAAGGGAAGGGGCAACTGTGAAAGGATTCGACACTGGAAATTCCCCCGTTGAAATCAAGAAGTTCCAGGGAAAAACCCTGATCCTGACTACCAGCAATGGCACCCGCATACTGGGAAGTATGAAGGGCATCCCCATGATAGGATCATTTATTAACGCTAAGTCTGTAGCCAGGAAGGCCCTAGAACAAGCTAATAACCATATTGAAGTGGTTATGGCTGGTGTAAACGGCAGATTTGCAATTGAAGACTTTTTAGGTGCAGGAGCAATAATTTCGCACCTGCAAAGCAGTTGCACCCTAGATGAAATGGCGTTGGCTTCTGTCTTAGCCAGTGCTGACATTGAAAAAATAGAAAAAACGGTTCATGAATCTTTATCCGCGGCCAATCTCCGCCAACTGGGCTTTGAGAAGGACATCAAGTTCTGCCTGAAACGAGATGCCTCTGACTTAGTTCCAGTTTACCAGAATGGGGTCATTGAAGCCCAGAAGTGAAAAAATGCCACCAGAAAAGCTTAAGATTATAGGAACTGCCCACGTGTCCCAACCCAGCGTGGAAGAGGTTAGAACAGCCATACTGGAGGGTGAACCAGACGTAGTGGCTGTGGAACTGGACCCCAACCGTTATCATAATCTGATGAACGAAAAAAATGGGGTTAATGAAGAGAATAAGAAGCCCAAAATTAGTGAAATTATCAAAGGGAATAATTTAACCCTCTTTTTGGTGAGTGCCTTTTTATCCTATTTCCAGAAAAAGATCGGGGACGACCTTGGTGTGAAGCCGGGTGCAGAAATGATAGTGGCCATTGAATCTGCAGAACAGGTAGGTGCCAAAATAGCCCTAATAGACCGCGATATTCAAATAACCCTGCAAAGGGCTTTGAATCAAATGAGCCTGTGGGAGAAATTGAAATTTTTCTACGGGATTCTGGGATCATTTTTCAGCAAGGATGATGAACTGGAGGACTTGGAAAGTATTAAAGAGGGAGATGCTCTGGCGGAGGTCATGGAATATTTCCAGAAAATGTCCCCTAAGGCGTATCAAGTTTTGGTGAAGGAAAGAGATGCTTACATGGCGCAGATGCTACTCAATCAGGAAGGTGATGTGGTAGCAGTGGTGGGAGCTGGCCACCAGGAAGGAATCCAGCACTACTTGGAACATCCCCAGGAAATACCTCCCCTATACCAGCTAAACCAGATTAAAAAAACCGGATTTCCGGTGGGCAAGTTAATATTATTTCTAATACCCGTAATTATCATCATAATCTTCTTACTGGCATTTCTAAAGGGGATCAACATCCAGATGAACCTTTTACACTTTGTACTCTTGACAGGAGGACTTTCATTTGCAGGTTCCCTCCTGGCCGGATCCAGACTCCTATCCGCAGTGGTTGCCTTTTTGGTGGCCCCCATCACCTCCATCCACCCCCTTCTATCCGCGGGATGGTTCGCCGGAATAGCTGAGGCCAAGTTAAGGGGAGCCTCAATGGATGATCTCGGGGGGTTGGGTAAATGTGAGAGCTTCAAAGAACTATTGGGAAACCGTTTATTCCGGGTGCTCCTGGTAGTAGTGGGTGCCAATATTGGCTGCACAATCGGGACCCTACTATCCATCTCTAACGTTATATTACCTCTGTTTAATCAGTTGATTGGCTTTTAGACCTATAATATCCTTCACAGTTGTGTTGCTCAATCTATTTTAAGGTGATAATCCTATCAATCATCATTGATTAAAAGAGATCCAGTGATTGAAGATCTTTGTAAAAAATAGCTATAGGCCAATATCATGTACATTATCTTCCGATGCACTTGTGGACGTGTGAATTACTCTAAAACTGGTTTTAAAACAAAAAAATGTGTTTGCGGTAAGAATCTTAAAGTTAGAGATATGCGGATCATCAAAAAAGCTCAGAATCATCAGGAAGCGTCAGAAATCGTGCAACAGTTACAGGAAGAGATTCATGGAGGGGCATATTTCACCACCGCCGATAAAGTTCAGAGATGAGTTTCCATCAATTTAACTCCTTAACTTAGGATAACTCCAGAGTTGGTCATGAAAATACACCTAACTTCACATTTCATCCTCCAATTATTGATCCCTCATTATTTAATCCCCCGTTATTTCTTCTCTTATTTCGCAGGCTTTGCATAGCAAGGATGATGATGGTTCACCACAACGTTGACATTCGTGAAGATCAGCCACCTTCAGCCGAGATTTTTTAAATTGGAAAGATTTCTGGAAGGATTTTAATAGATTCATCTTGGTTCCGGGACGTTTTTCTTCCAGCTGATTAAGAAAATTCTTCAAGTGAGATCGAAATGAAGTGTAAGCATAGGGACATTCCGCCATGTGAACCTCAAGGTCATTTAATACCGCCCAGAGGCCCACCTGTTTCTCATGAATCTCCCATAAAGGTTTGATGCGGGGTATCATCCGGGGATGGATACGGTCCAGTTTTGGTCCGAATTTAGCAAAACGTCGGGTGTCGGCACGAGCAAAACTCATTAAAAATGATTGAACCTCATCATCCAGGTTATGACCCGTGGCCAGCTTGTCTGCCCCTAAATCACTGGCAGTCTGGTTTAACAGGTAACGCCGGAAAACTCCACAGGGAATGCAGGCGGTATGATGAAAATTAGCTGCCTGATCCAGGGTGATGTCCATTTCTTCTTTTAGCGACTTTTCTAAAAGTTCTATTCCCAATTTACTAGCATGCAAACGTGCTATATGCAGCCCGTCAGCCCGGTAACCGGATATGCCCTCATCAATGGCTATGGCCACCAGTTCAAAGTTAAATTTTTCTTTAAAACCATGAAGGGCATATAAAGTTAGTACGCTGTCTTTTCCACCGGAAAGGGCTACAGCAACCTTATCATCAGGACCTATAAGTGAATAATCTGTTATCACCTTTTCTATCCTATTAAAAAGGTCCTGGTTGAAGACTTCCCGGTCCAGGGATCTCATAAATGATATATGGGCTAGTTAACATAAATAAAACTATGATATGCGCGGAACTGACCATAATCCCCATAGGAACCTCTGAAACCAGCCTGAGTGGTTATATTGCTGCGGCAGTATCTGCACTGGAAGAAACTGGTATAACATATGAATTAAGTGGAATGGGGACTCAACTGGAAAGCGAAGATCCCGATGAACTCTTTGATGCTATTAAAAAGGCCCATGAAGCCGTTTTTCTGAAGGGAGTTCTTAGGGTGGCTACCAGCATAAAAATAGACGACCGTCGGGATGCGGATAAAGGACTATCCCAGAAGGTTATGGCCGTTAAAGAGAAACTTTAGATATAATCATTTCTTAGGCCTTTAAGATACCTTTAAGATAGTTAATTGATATTAATTCCATCGGCCTAAGTTAAAGTATATGTTATTATTTCATACTGATAAAAAAATTCATAAAAAGCGTCTAAGATTTCTCCTTTAACCCTTATTTAGTACTTACCTAGATGAAAATATAAAATCTCAATAAGGTATTAAGTATTACATCGTCTTAAATCCCACCAAATATTTCTAAAATTGTCCAATCATAACCATTTTTTAGTATTCATTTACCAAGTCACCCAGTTTCCTTTGAAATATAAAAAAGTTTAGATCAAGAGGTTCATGCAATATTCATGGTCCATGCTTGCTCAATCGAAAAGTATTTATACAAATTTAACATTGAGTAATAATTGCCTATTACTTAAAGGCATCATGCTGGAGGAATTCCATTCGTGATTATCCAATAATCACCCCCCCCAAAGGAGCTCCTCCATGCATTTTTTAAAATACATTCCTTAATTTTGCGTAATTTTTAAAACAGCTTATCTCCCGCTTCCGATAGTACGCTGACTATTTTCTCAACATCCTCAACGCTTAAATTGGGATGTACAGGTATGGATAAGACTTCATGAGCCGCTTTTTCGGCTTCCGGACAATCAGCATCAAAATTCAAGTCCTGATATAATTTCTGTTGGTATATGGGTATTGGGTAATGGATTCCAGTTCCGATACCGTTTCCACTCAGAAAATTCATGAATTCATCCCTTTTACCTCCACCCACCCGTATAGTGTACTGGTGGAACACGTGTCTTACCCCCTCCAGGACATGAGGATGTTCTATACCCGGTATTTCCTTTATGTGTTCGGTTAAATATTCAGCATTTTCTAAACGCCTTTCATTGAAATCATCCAGCTTCTCCAGTTGCACCAAACCAATGGCTGCCGCTATGTCAGTCATACGAAAGTTGTAGCCTAGAACCACGTGGCTGTAACGTTCTTTCTCACCGTGAGCTCTTAATATCCTAGCACTATCGGCTATTTCCTGATTATTCGTGGTTATGATCCCCCCTTCGCTGGTGGTCATGTTTTTGGTAGGGTAAAAACTGAAACACCCCATATCACCCAGGGATCCTGTCTTTTTATTATTATAAAGGGCCCCATGAGCCTGGGCCGCGTCTTCAATCACCATCAGATCATTATCCCCGGCTACACGGTTTATCTTATCCATCTGAGCTGGCTGCCCATAGAGATGTACCGGTAAGATAGCCCTGGTTTCATCGGTGATGGCTTCTTCTATTTTAGAAGGATCTAAATTGTAAGTTAGGGGGTTTATGTCTACAAAAACCGGACAAGCCCCAACGTATAATGCACAATTACCTGTGGCGGCGAAACTGAAAGGAGTGGTTATTACCTCGTCACCTTTTCCTATTCCTGCCGCCAGCATGGCCAGATGCAGGGCGGTGGTGCCTGAACTTGTCGCTACGGCATGATCCACACCTACATATTCCGCAAATTTTTCCTCAAATTCGGCCACCCGTGGACCCTGGGCTATCATTCCTGATTTTAATACTTTAACCACTTCTTCTATTTCTTTTTCGCCAATTAGGGGTTTAGCAATGGGTATCATGATATCACTCAAATTTAATCAAACTCCCTTTACAGAGATTTTAAAACGTTAAGGGAAAAAAATACATAATTGTCGGTTTTTTGGATACATACATTCTAATTCTTTGCCTTAAAAAATGTTTCATGAAGTTAAAATTTAGGGCCTGTGAACCTATTGCGTCTTATTATCGTAACTAAATCCATAATCTACTTAGCTCCGAAGATTTCCCCTAATTTCCTCATCTGATTCCAGTATAGGACCACTAACATTAAAATTACTGCTAGAATCAGGAACGGTATACCTGTAAATGGATTGGAAGCGGGTGCGGTGATGAGTGAAGGTAGTCCTGGCAGGCCGGAGTCTGCAGAGTTAAATATCAATGCCACGAAGAGGTTGTTTACGATATGTACTCCCATGGCGGTCTCCAGGCCATTATCGGCCAAGGCAATGATCCCCAGCATTAGACCAATAAGGAAAGTAGAAACCACTATGGACAGGCTCTGATCGAGGTTAGCTCCATTGAAAAAATGTACCAGCCCAAATAGGGTTGATGTGAGCAGTAAGGGAATGATGGGCCTTTCGGAGATGAGACTAATGCCCTGCATCAGGTACCCCCTGAATAGTAATTCCTCAAAGGAAGCCTGTACCGGGAAGACCAATGCACTTAAACCCAGCAGTAGATAAAAGGCTTCAAAGTTTAGGGACACCTGGTATGCGCCAGGATTGAGTAAAAAATCTGGGAAACTCAGTAATGAGAGTATCACGAACCATATGAAGCCCCCCTTTAATAACATCCTCCAACGAAATCCCACCCCATAGTTTACCAGCATTTTAAAGTTCTTATGATGCAAAAACCGTACAAAAAGGTAGAAAAGAAAGAATGATACGGCGTAGGTAACTCCGGTAATGAGAATTATAAATAGCGGGTTGTTGATGGAGATTAGAGTATTTATCATATCCGGGCTAATTACCGGGTAATTAAGAACAGTGTAAATAACTACTATAAGCGCTATTATTAGTCCTGCGGCTATGCTCGCCAGCCCTAATGAACCTAATAGGGTGAAAAGATATCTCCACCAGTTGTTTTTTCCGGTTTTTGCATTTTCCAGGTAGAGTGAATGGAACATGAAACAACTCCTAAACTAATTAATATTACTCACATTATAATTACTCTTAATAGGCGTATAATGGAAACATTATAAGATGGATGTTTTGAGGTTTAATTTATGGATCATGTGCTTATAAATGAGGGACAGGTGAAAATCAGGATCCCCCCCTTCGAGAAAGTATCCTCCCGGGCTCCGGTTTTTTACAATCCGGTTATGGAATTAAACCGGGATCTGTCGGTGCTGGCCATTCAGCAATTTAAATCCGAAATAGAGAAGGGTTTAAGTATCTGTGATGCCTTTGGAGGTAGTGGTATCAGAGGAATACGCTACGCGAAAGAGGTTTCAGGGGTAGAAGGGGTGGTGATAAACGATGTCAATCCCCGGGCAGTGGCCCTGGCCAGGGATAATTCCCTAAAAAATGGTTTAAACAACATCACTGTCTGTCAGAAGGATGCTAACCTGATTCTACGTCTTTGTAAGGGCAAATTCAACGTGGTAGATATTGATCCCTTTGGAACTCCCTCTCCTTTCATAGACTCGGCTGCAGTAAACCTTCCTCGGAATAGTATGCTGGCTGTGACTGCCACCGACACTTCGGCCCTGTGTGGCACCTACCCGGAACCCTGTATCAGGAAGTACGGCTCTAAACCACTTAAAACTGAGTATTGTCATGAAAATGGTTTGAGGATACTGGCCGGGTTTTTATCGCTGTCTTTTGCCCGGTATAAGAAGTTTTTAACCTTCAAGTTCTCCCATAGCACTGAACATTACCTGCGTATCTATGCCACCATCAGTAAAGGGGCTAAAAAAACTGATAAATCCCTGAATAATATGGGTTACATTGCCTACTGTCCCCGCTGCCTTAACCGTCAGGTCTTTTATGGTATGGCTCCCCTTGTTGATGCCAGATGCCCTCGCTGTGAACATTCCCTGCGGGTGGCTGGTCCCCTGTGGTGTGGGGATATACAGGATTCTGATTTTATATCAGGAATGATTGAAAAAAGTGAAAAATTAGTCTTAAATCGCCGAAAAGATGCCATGAAACTTTTAAAACTCTGTAAAGCAGAGTCAAAGGCACCCCCTACTTTTTATGAAATTCACACCATCTGCAGTAAGCTTAAAATAAGTGCACCCCCCCTGATGGAGTTGTTAGATCTACTCAAAGCTGCGGGTTACATGGCTTCTCCCACCCATTTCACACCCACGGGGATAAAAACCTCCGCCCCACTGGAACTGGTGGAGGAACTGATTGAAGAACTGGTTGAACGCCGTAATATTAATGCTGAGGCTTAGTATATAAAAATATAATGCAGGGAAATATCTAATCCTTGCAGGGAATATCCAGTCCCCCGGATACAATCCCTAAATACTCCATAAGTTCTCTTATTTTTTCTTTATTCGTAGTCCAGCATGCCTTCGGTGTAATAATACTGAAGTTCCGAGGCATGTAGCCATTCGTAGGTACGATAGGGCAGACTCAGATAGGGCTGTATCATTCCCTTTACGATGTAGTAGTAAGCAGCGAATCGCCCGTACTCATACCAGCAGATCTGGACGTATAATGGGAATCCACATCCCTGGTTGATAATGGGGTTGCCTGCCCGGGCAGTTCCATGGTAAACCATGGGTATGGGGCCTTGTTGACCTTTCTGTCTGGCTATTTTTTTAACGTAAGCCATGGCCTCGTCGTAGTCATCAAATACTTTACCATCCGCTTTGTACTGCCACCGGTCCTTGGGTATGCCGTATATGAACGTCTGTAGAACGTCATTCCAATCTATATCCGTTTTAGCCCGGTTAACCTTATCTACAAATGCCAATTCAATTATGGTGACGTTGTTCTCGGTGTAGTGCCGGTAGTTCGAATCTCCAGCATAGTGCACTACCAGGACACATTTAGATCCCCTCTGTTGACCATACTGGGCTAAGACTTCAGAGTGAGGATGGCCCGGGAACATGTCCGGATTAGCGAATTTAACAAATCCCAGTCTTCCCACCGGGTCCACTGGACCTAAAAGGGCTGAGAAGAATAGGAACACTCCAAATATGGCCAGGAGGATTACTACGATGAATTGCCATTTCAATATATTTCACCTATTAATGATATTAAAGCTTATTTTCAATTTTAAGATCATAGCAAGTTTTTTTCCACTGCTATACATAATATTGACTATTGAATTTGTACTTCAAGTCATGTGTTATCTACACTGCAGTATTTATATTATCCCAAACAATTTCTATCAAATCCCATTTCATCCTTTAGCTTTATCAAAGTATAATTTAGCAATTTATCTACGAATTAAGTAACTGGTGGGTTTTTATTAAACATTTAATTGTTCAAATCATTTAATAGCCCAATGAGAGATCAGGAAGCTTCTAGTAGATCAGTATAATTGCATCAGCAATGGACCCTGGATTATTTACAAAAAAATAATTGGAATATTAGATTATTTCAGTAATTTTATACATCTTTTAATCCAGATAGCAAAAATCTATTCTTCTTTGTTATAATTTAATTAGTTTTTTAAGCCGATAAATAATATGAAATTTTTAACACGATCTTCAGTTCTACAAACATTTCTTTCTAGGTCAAACTATTATTAAGTTTGAAAAACCGAAATTTTTATCCCTTAAGACCTTCATATTAACGTATTGTAAATAAACCCTTTGAGGTGAAACAAAATGAATGTTGGAGAAAACATAAGTGATTCTCTGCAATATCCCATTCAAGATTGGGTAAAGTTACTTATTTTGGGAATTATCCTGATAATCCCGATTGTAAACTTTATCGCCCTTGGATATTACTTAAGAATCATAAAATCAACTTTAGCTGGTATTGATGATATTCCAGATTTCGACGATGTTGGAGAACTATTTATTGATGGTCTAAAGATTTTAATTGTTGGTATAATTTACTCAATAATACCCCTAATCTTCTATCTGCTTGCATTTGTATTCGCAGGAACCGGAGATTTCAGTAATGTGGCATTTAACGGGATTGCACTGCTCTTCTTCATAATAGCAATTCTACTCGCTATAATCATAAGCATATTTGCTTATGTTGGTATCGCTAACATGGCCTACTACGATGGCGAGATCGGCGCAGCTTTGAGATACAGCGAAATACTCGACCGAATCAGAGCAATTGGATGGGGAAATTATATCATCTGGTGGATCGTGCTAATGGTAGTTCTAACCGTAATAGGACTTATCATTGGTCTGGTCGGAGGAATACTGATGTTCATTCTCATTGGTTTCCTTGTATTCTTATTAGGATACGGTTATCTACTGATGTTCCAAGGTAGATCCGTAGCTTTAATCTTTGCAGAAAGCGCAGAATACGAACCTGTGGAATAAAACCAGCAAAAAATCTATTTTTTTCTTTTTTTTATTATTTACCGTTTATTTTTTACCTTTTAATGTAAATTAGTACCTATAATTAAATAAATACGGATTAACTATTTAATATCCCACTAATGTCTTAAACAGCACACTAAGAGAGTCAATTCTCAATATAAAAATAATTTTTTCTTAAAAAATAAAAAAAAATGGGGAAAAATAAATTCCCTTCAATTTAAGTCCCGGTCAACCTTACACCAGTTATGGTGGCAGTATCCGAGTTCAAAGCCCGCAGATCATCTGGTTCGAACTTACGAACGTCATCATGACCGGCAAGCTGGGCCAGCATCTTGGTCTCCTCAGTCATGGATTTAATGTAGTTAGCCACCTTCATGGCCGCTACGTCTATATCCAGACGCTCACATAGGGTTGGATCCTGGGTGGCCACCCCCACAGGACATTTTCCAGTGTAACACATACGACAGGCTACACAGCCCATGGCGATCATGGCTCCGGTTCCGATGTAAGCTGCATCTGCTCCCAGGGCCATGGCCTTGGCCACGTCGGCACCACTGCGTATTCCACCAGTGATGATAAGGTCCACGGTGTCCTTCATTCCGATTTCCTCCAGGCCGTGTACCGCTTCCATCAGGGCCGCCAGGGTGGGTATTCCCGTGTGTTCGATAACCACTGCTGGTGCCGCCCCGGTTCCTCCTTCCATACCATCCACGGAGATCACGTCGGCTCCGGCTTCAGCCACCAGTTGCACATCCTCGTGTACTCTTCCTGGTCCTAATTTGACCACAATAGGTACTTGCCAGTCGGTTACTTCCCTTATCAGTTCGATGTGTTTGGCCAGGTCTCCGTCCTGGGTGGCATCCAGGAACCGAGCTGGACTAAGGGCATCGGTTCCTATGGGTATTCCCCTAATTTTAGCCACCTTGGGACTTACCTTTTCTGCTAAAAGGTGTCCTCCCATACCTGGCTTAGCCCCCTGACCTATCTTTACCTCAATGGCATCAGCCACGTTGAGATAGTCTGCTGAAACACCGAAACGTCCGGATGAGTATTGAACCATCAGTTTATCCGCATATTCCCTTTCTCGGGGCAGCATTCCTCCTTCTCCAGTGTTGGCACAGGATCCTACCAGAGAAGATCCCTTGGCCATGGCCAATTTACACTCCTCACTGAGAGCTCCGAAGGACATCCCGGCAATCAGAACCGGAGTCGCGAGTTCCAAGGGATTTTCAGCGTACCGACTTCCCAGAACCACTTTGGTGTTACAGGCTTCCCGGTATTTATCCACCGGTGCAATGGATGCCTGGGCAGGGAGTATGATTATGTCGTCAAAGTTTGGTAATCTGCGTTCGGTTCCAAAACCTCGCAATACATATTTTCCTGCCTTGGAAGTGTATCTTATATCGGCAATGGTCCTAGGATCCCATATACTTCCTGCTCCAGTTGGTATAAGTACTGGACAGGCTGCAGTGCACGATCCACACATTATACACTTGGTTTTATCAATTTCTGCATGGTCGCCCACAATTTCTATGGCGTTGGTGGGGCACACAATTTCGCAGGTTCCACAGAATACGCATAATCCCTGGGTTGCAATGGCCAGGTCATTAGAAGGTGACATAGCCCGAGTAGAAGAAGGTTTGGTGAGGTTGTTCTCGATTTCGAAACCTCTTTGCAAGCCTGTGGCAAACTCTTTAACATCAACCACTTCTAAACAGCCCTCAGAACATGATTTAACACAAGCTGGGATATCATTTTCTGATTGGAGGCACTGTTGCTCGCACTTCAGGATCTGGTCTTCGGTGTGGGTGATGCAGCCAATGGGACACATGAGCATACACAGCCGGCAGCCTACGCAGGAGTCCTGGTCAATATGAACAACATCGTTCTCCCGGTAGATGGCATCTCGGAAGCAACCGCGCATGCAGGATGGATTGATGCATTGCTGACACAGGATGGCCTGATATCCATCGGTCATCTTGTGTAGGAAGATGCTGCTTTCCCCGTTGACTTTAGCACAGGCTTCAACACAGTCATTACAGCCATCACACTTTTCAGAATTGGTTAAAAGGATCTGTTTCATTTAATTCCCCCCGTAGAAAGGTCTTAACTCTTTGGGTTCGATCTTTTTGAATCCGTCAATATCTGCTTCGATTTCGTATTGTGAGAATAATTTTGAGAGTTTGGACTTATCATCCTCATCCAGTTCATTAATGGCTCCGTTGGCACCGGTCTCAAAGTCTCCAGCCACATATATGGTGCCGCCAATCATCCAATCACCGGTATCCACACCGGCGTTTCCGGTGACGATAATATCCCCACTGAGCATGTACAGCCCCGCCAGGTTTCCCATATTACCGTCAATAATTATGGTTCCACCCTTATTGAGCTGACCTACCGCGTTTCCAGCATCACCATAAACTACTATAGTTCCGTTGTAAGTTCCAAATCCCACTCCGTCTTCAGCAGAACCCCTGACTATAATTTCTCCGGAGGTCATATTGTCGCCGACGTAACGACCTGTGCTACCATCAATTTCGATGAAGGCACCATTGTTAAGGGCCCCTACAAAGTCCCCCACATCTCCCCTTAGTAGTATATCTACGCCAGAGTTCAAACCTACAGCAATGGAATCCAATTTTCCAGGATTATCCAGGGTTATTCTGTATTTATCTTGAGCTAAAGCTTTCTTAATCTCCACATTCAACTGTCGAGTTGACAGATTCTCCACTGATATTAATTCTGATGCGCTCGTTATAATTCCCCCATTTTTGGTTAAGCCTAGGTAAATCCCACTTACTTATAAAGACAGCAGCTTCATGTAACTTTAGAAGTAGACAGTTATATAGTAAGATGATAAAATAAAATGTAGGTGTGCGCATGAAAACTCTTATAACTAATCTGCGAGGCCAGTGCCTTTTCAACGCATCAATGAAGACCCAACCGGATGGATTGATAAGTCTCCATGATAACAAAAAACAGAAGACTGAACTCGAATCTTTCCTGAAAGGTGGTGAAATAATAATTGAGAGCGAAGATATGCTGGAGTCCTGCCAGAAAATCGCTGATGTGATCAAAGGAGCACAAAAGCATGGCAAAGTGTTGGTGGCATTTGGCAGTGGAGAAATTGGGCCACTTTTAAATTTTGTAGCCAATCTGGAAGAAGTGGATGAACTATACACCTGTTACGGGAAGAAAATCATTAGACTCCCGATTTTAAAGATGGATTTATCCCAGACCCGACTCAGAATATTGGAACTCCTCTCCGAACAGGAGTTAAAGGCCGTGGAACTTGGAAAGATAATTGGCATATCCAGACCAATGGCCTACAAACACTTGAAGGTCCTGATTAATGGCGGTTTGGTGAAGAAATCTTCGCGAATGGAAAGATATGCCATCACCAAAACCGGCAGGTTAACAATCTATAGGCAAAGAACAAAAGATTAAAAAAAGAAGAGAAAATGAAGAGAAAGAAGAAAATGACTCATGAAGAGCCTATTATAATCTCTTATATGAGGTGATTGACCACTATTCCATGGGGTACTCGATGCGTAGTTTGTAATTGGCCCTATCACTTAAAAGCACAGTTCCCGGTAAGAAGTAATCCTCAAATATCTTTACCTTTCGGGTCATGCACGGATCTACATCTTCCTTGCTGTCATAAGAACTACACTCTAAATCATCGATAAGTCCTTTTTTAACCAGCGCTATGTACCTCATTCTGACAGTTTCATCGTTAAGGGGGTCCATTTTGTGATCACCTATTTAATACAATGTCAGAACTTATACTTAAAACCTTTCCAAGCTATAATAAAAATTGTATATTTATATATGATAGAAAGTATCATAATATAATCATTGTTCATATAAAGGTGAAATTGTATGAAAGAAAGTGGCCTACCGAATACAGTGAAAATTGATGATCTGGATCGTGACATAATCAGCATATTTAACGAAGACGGGAGAATCTCCTACCGAAAAATCGCTAAGAAACTGGACATATCCATTGGAACCGTACATAACCGCATGGAAAAACTCACCCAAAATGGGGTGATAAAGAAATTTGCACCGGTAATCGATCACCAAAAACTGGGCTATGACCTGACCACCATCATTGGAGTAAGGGTGACGGGCGGAGTCCTAAGAAACTGGGAAGATCGTACCGCCTACCACCACAACGTGCTATGCATGTATGACGTGACAGGGGAGTTCGATGCCATACTCATTGCCCGGTTCAAAGACACCAATGAACTGGATAACTTCATTAAAAAGCTCTTAAAAGAGCCAGATGTCCAAAGAACCTACACACAGACCGTTTTAAACATAGTGAAGGAAGATTTAAGCTCGATAAGGATGCTCTAATTTGGTAGCAACACTCCTTTAGTATGCTAAAAAATTAGACTTTCAAATTCATTAATTTGGGGAAGGTAAAAATGATGGCCCTGGTCTATTCACCAGAATACCTGGAACATAAAACCCCTAATCACCCTGAATCCCCAGACCGACTCAGCAAAATAATTAAAGGCCTGGAAGAAGCTGATTTAATAGGGAATATTCCCATTTTTGAGCCATATATGGCAAAAGAAGAAGATTTAGAGCGAGTGCATACTTCAGACCACGTCGAAAGAATTAGAACCTTCTGTGAACGCGGTGGCGGCTATCTTGACTTTGACACCTACGCCTCTCCTCAAAGCTATGAAATAGCCAAGCTAGCGGCTGGAGGGGCCATAAAAGCATCCGAACTTGTACTTAATGGATTCAGTAGTTCTTATGCGCTGGTAAGGCCACCCGGCCATCACGCTACAAGAGAACGTGCCATGGGTTTCTGTTTGTTTAATAATCTTGCGGTGGCCCTGGAATATCTACGAAAAGTTAGAAAGATTAAAAAATTTGTAATATTCGACTTCGATGTCCACTACGGTAACGGAACAGCCCATATATTTTATAACGATCCCGATGTCCTTTACATCTCTATTCACCAGGACCCACATACTATTTTCCCATCAGAAGGTTTCTTAGAAGAGATTGGTGAGGGGGCAGGAGAAGGTTTCAACCTTAACATTCCCCTATCTCCGGGTTCGGGGACATCCGACTACATATACATCCTCCAACGAATATTAAGACCAGTTTTTAAAGATTTTAATGCCGATTTTTATTTTTTTGATGTGGGTTTCGATGCTCACCGGGATGATCCATTATCCAGAATGCTTCTGGATGATGATTTTTATGAATGGATGGCCATGGAAATCTCAAATCAATCCCAGCCCCGGGTTCTGACCCTGGAGGGCGGTTACCATCTGGAGGCATTGAAGCGATGCAACCTGAAAATGATAAATATATTGAAGGAAGAAACACTAGAACATTCTCAAATTTCCCCTGAAATGTCCAGGGTTCAGGAGGAAACTAAAAACTTATTCAAACGCATAGAGGATAATTTTTCACCATTTTTTACATTCTGAGGAGATTTGATGGAACAGTTAAGACTAAAACAGGCCCAAACATTGATAAAAGAGGCCGGAAAATCCATAAAGACAAGTGAAGGTTTAAAAGAGCCCAAAGAAGGGAAAATTGATTCAAAAACGTATGGTGAGATTATTAACCTGCTGTTGGAAACTGAAGAGTTTATTTACACTTCCAGACCTGATCACAATCTATCGCTGGAAGAGGCCCAAATATTCTGTGGGAATCTTCTGGAAATCAGAGATAAAATTGACACTTTACTAATTGACTTTGGAGTCATGGAAACTGAAAATTTAGAGGAGGAAGTAGGTAAACTTTCTTCAGACTTCATTTTCTTAACCCCCAAAGCAAACTTTAAGAAATCATTGACCCGGTGGGGAGTTAACCCCCAGAGGATAGTGGTGGCGGGAGTGCCGCTTCAGATTGAAGATATGCGAATTCTTAACCCTAAACTTCCTGAAAAAGCGTTAGAACCGATAAAAGTCAAAATAGAACATGTTAAAAGCGATTTGGAGCGAAAAATTCAATCCTTTAATCCGAAGAAGGTTTTAGTGGTGATAGAAAAGGACAAAGCCGGGATAATATTAGCAGAAAGGGCTGAAAAACTTTTCAATTCCTCTAAAATAGAAAAAGAAAGTATAAAGGATATGGAAATTCAGGATTTTCTGATGATACTGAAGAAGTGCTGATTTATCATGTGCTTTTCATCATCACATCCCCAAATATCACAAAAGATATAATAAGTGAAATAGTTTCTTATGTATAATACCAATCCTGTTAATATAAGACAATGAAAAGTTACTTTTAAATCTTCGAGCTTGGAGAATAGGATGGGATCAGGAGTGGAAAGAAATTGGACCAAATATGCATGCCAGATACTCAAAATAAGACACCTAGCGTCCCCGTTCACTTAACCAGAGTGGGAGTCACCGGGGTAAAAAAACTCTTAAAAATTGAGAGGGAGGGTAAACGACCCATAGTTCTCATTCCTACTTTTGACGCGTTTGTGGATCTTCCCAGCACACAGCGAGGTATTCACATGTCTCGTAACCCTGAGGCTATAAGTGAAGTTCTCGAGGAAGCTCTTGATAAAACTGCAGTCGAAATCGAGTCTCTGTGCGCGAGTATTGTTCATTCACTCCTAAACAAACATAAGTATGCCACTCATGCCGAGGTAAGCATGAAAAGCGACTTCATGATCATGAAAAAATCGCCAGTCACCCGTCTGAAGACCCAGGAGATGACCAAGATCATGGCCGATGCCAGTGGTATCCGTGGAGAAGATGGGGAGGTGCTCATCCGGAAAATGATCGGTGCCGAAGTAGTGGGGATGACTGTCTGCCCCTGTGCCCAGGAAACAGTTAAAGAAACTTCCAAACAAAAACTTTTAGAATTCCTAGACGAGGAAACCACCGAAAAAGTATTGGACACTGTTTCTTTCTCATCCCACAATCAACGAGGCATAGGAATGATCATGATCGAAGTACCGGAGCATCAGATTATTCGTGGCGAAGATATAATTGAGATAATTGAAGATTCCATGAGTTCTTCAGTTTCTGAAATGCTTAAAAGGCCCGATGAAAATGCGGTGGTTCTCCACGCCCATCAGAACCCCATGTTTGTGGAGGACTGCGTGCGTAACATGGTGCAGAAGATCGTTCATCAATATTCCCATCTGCCGGACGACACCCTCATCACAGTTAGACAGGTTAATGAAGAAAGTATTCATCGACACAACGCCTTTGCAGAAAAGGTAGCTACTTTAAAAGAACTTAAAAGTGAAATCGAAGAAGGTAACGGATTATGAGAACTCATAACATTGCTGGTCTGATAATGGGCGGCTTAGAAGCTTTTGAAGGTTCTAGGGCCGCGATGGATACCTCCCAGATGTTGATCGTCCGAGGCATGAGTCGGAAAAGAGTGCAACCCGATGAACTGGGATCAACCCTTGACCAGTTACTTAAGGACCTGGGAGTGAAGGAGATGAATTTATACTCCGATGAAGCTGGAGATATTCTGGGAGTTATGGATGAACAGATCCGGAGTTCGGTACCAATCAATACCGAAACTGATATTGGAGGCATTTACCGGCTTAAAGAATCATTTGAATCCATGAACTGTCACACTGACTATCGTATGGGCCTTATGGAAGGGGATATAGCTATTTTTGTGGTGATCTGGAAGGATAAGAGTGGGATTGGTCCTCTGTTTGTGGAAGTTGTTATATCCCTGCTGGAAGCCTAGCTTCCTAACGGGAGGAAGCCACGATGCCAGTATCTAAAAATGAAATCATCTCTATTTTAAATGCCAGAGGGGACCAGATACCATCTCTCATGTCTAAAGCCTCCCTCAAAAGAGATAGTAATAACATAACCTTCTCTAAGAACGTTTTCATACCCCTCACCAATGTGTGCCGCAATGATTGTGGATACTGTACTTTTCGACAGGACCCCCAGGATCCCCAGACTAATCTGCTTATGGATCCGGAAGAAGTAATGAAAATCGTGCGCAACGGCCATGATCACGGGTGCAGGGAGGCTCTTTTTACGTTTGGAGAACATGCGGATGAGAACCCCCTGGTGCTTAATGCCTTGAAAAAAATTGGGCAGGAGAATATTTTAGACTATCTCTATTTCCTATGTGAGGATACTCTTGAGAAAACCAATTTACTTCCTCACAGTAATCCGGGAGTACTTGAAAAGAGTGAATTAAAAATGCTCAAAGATGTAAATGCCTCCATGGGGTTGATGCTGGAGACCACCAGTGAAAGGATCATGAATACCGTGGCCCATCAGCACAGTCCGGGTAAAGATCCTAAAAAAAGGATTAAAACCATCAAAAACGCGGGGAAGCTTAAAATACCCTTCACAACCGGACTTCTTATTGGTATTGGGGAAACTGTGGAAGAAAGAGCAGAGTCACTACTGGAAATACGAAAGATTCAGGATAAATACGGTCACATACAGGAGATTATTATTCAAAACTTTCGTAGCAAACCTGGAATAGTCATGCAAGACTATCCCGAACCATCCCTGGCAGAGATGATAAGAATGGTGGTTGCTACCCGAATCCTCTTTCCGGATTGTGGAGTGCAGGTGCCACCAAACCTCAACTTGGAAGCAGCTCAGATATTTTTACTCGCCGGGTCCGATGATTGGGGAGGAATTTCACCCCTAACCCCAGACCATGTCAATCCTGAAGCTCCCTGGCCCGGAATGAAAGAATTACGACGCATAACCGAAGATATGGGATTCAAATTAACAGAACGGCTGCCAGTGTATGATAAATTCATAAATCCCCAGTTTTTAAGTGACAAAGTGCTGAAAAAGATATCTAATTAAAAAAAATGGTTATATAATACTAAAAAAAACCTTTTTTAACATAATTCTCATTCTAAATCCAGTGCAAACAATGAACTAGGGTTAAGGTATGAACTAACCTGCGAAAGTAATTTTAAATTCAGCTCCCGGACTTTTTTTGATATCCAATGTTCCCCTAAGCTGTAAAGTCAGGGTTTGCACAATGTGAAGTCCTAGAGAATCCGTGTTATTGGATATATCAAAGTCACTGGGTAAACCGATACCATCGTCGGCCACGGTTAGAATATTGTTTTTGTCCTGAGTTTGAAGACGTATGGATACTTTACCCGCCCTATCATCTGGAAATGCATGTTTTAGAGAGTTAGAGACAAGTTCATTTACAATAAGGCCTAACGGAATGGAGGTGTCCAGATTTAGGAATATTTCATCCACATTAACTTCTAGTTCAACCCCTTTTACGTCTGCTTCATAAAATCTGAATAGCTGCTGGGCAATCCTTTCAATGTAATCACCAAAACTAATCTGGTTTAGGTCTGGTGATTGGTAAAGCTGCTCATGAATAAGGGACATAGCCCTGACTCTGTTTTTACTCTCTCTAAACATTTTTAAGGCAGTTTTATCCTTTACATATCTAGATTGAAGGCTCATTAAACTGGAGATGATTTGCAGATTGTTTTTAACGCGATGATGGACTTCCCTTAATAAAACTTCTTTTTCCTTTAAAGATGCTTTAATCTGCTTTTCAGCCTCCACCATAGCAGTTATATCCACAGAAGCAGACATAACCCCCTCTATATTACCTTGAGAACTGTATAGTGGGGCTGCGCCCATGAGAATATCAATTAAGGATCCATCTTTACGTACACCCCTCAATTCAATTTCATTGATTACCTCACCGGAGAGAACCCTTTTGTTAATTACTTCACGGCCTTCCAATTCATCAGAAGGCGCGGAAGGTAACACTTTACCCATTACCTCCTTCCGGTTCCAACCATAAATCCTTTCTGCTGCCGGGTTCCATACTGATTTCACTTCACCATCAGGATTAAGGTCGAATATGGCAAAGGGTGAGGAATTAATAATCGTTTCCAGGTAACTATTCAAATCAGCTAATTCCTCCTTACTTCTGACCAGTTTTTTCTCAGCATCCTTACGTACCGTGATGTCCCTTCCAATGATCTGAATGGCGAATATACTGCCTTCTTTTTTCAGTGGCACCAGGCGAATATCCACGTAACTGGTGTCACCATTTTTTTGCACTTCAATTTCAAAGGGTTTAACATCCTTGCCCTTGGTTGCCGCACGGAAAAGATCCTTATAATCAGGATTGTTAACTTTAATGGTGCTGGTTACCTTCCTGAAGGGTTCACCTATTAAATCAAACCGCGAACATCCCAAAAAACTTTCGGCAGCCTTATTTATTTCTCTGATAACACCTTCTGCATCCATAAGAAGTATATAATCTGGAGAAAATTCAAAAAGAGAACGATACTTTTCTTCAGACTTTTTTAAGGCCTCTTCATACTTTTTCTTTTCTTCCCTTTTTTTAGCATCGTTTAAAGCCCGGTTTAAAGCGTGAGGGAGCTTGGATAAATTATTCTTTATGACATAATCAGTGGCTCCTTTTTTTAGGGTTTCGATGGCGAATTCTTCACCCATCTTACCACTGACAAAGATGAAAGGAGTGTGCGGTACCCGTTCTTTGGCCAGATTCAAAGCAGTTATACCATCAAATTGGGGAAGAGAATGATCAGCAAGGATAATGTCGGGTTGGAAATCTTCCAAGCCTTCAAGGTAGTCCTTTTCATCTTCAACAATTATTGATTCGAATTCTACCCCTGAACGTTTTAATTCAAGTTCTACCAGTTCCGCATCAAGAGGTACATCCTCTAAAATGAGTACTTTAATCTTGCCCATTATATGATCCCTTAATTTATTCACTATCCCATTATTAACATTACTATCGGCCATTACAAGATCAGTTCCTTGGGCCTCCCTATCCATTCTTAAGTTTTTAGTCATCACTCTACCTTCATTTTGCGGATTTAGCGATATTTTTATTGGAGTTTGCCACTTGAGCCATCGGTTGATTAAGGGGCATTTTTATCTGGAATTCAGTACCCATATCATCTTTGATCTTTATTCTGCCATTGACTTGTTCAATAAAGGTATTAACTAGTTTTATTCCCAGTGATTCTGCTTTTTCAAGATCAAAATATTCGGGCAGCCCGATGCCATCGTCGGCTACGGTAATGGAAAGCTCATTGGCATCCCTGTGCGCTTGGATAAGGATGGTTCCTTCTCGCAGTAAGGGGAAAGCATGCTTAAGAGAGTTAGATACCAGCTCATTTACAATCATCCCACACATGATGGCCGTGTCCATATCCACAGCGAGATCAGGAGCCTCGATATCTATGGTGACCCCACTTACTCCGGAGGATCGCAGGACATAACTGGTTAGACTTTGGATGTACTCCTGAAAGTCGATATTTTCCAGGTCAGGGGATTGATAAAGCTTTTGGTGTACCAGGGCAATTGCTTTCATGTGATTCCTGTTTTCCTGGAACTGTCTTACCATCTGATCCATCATGTACTCCGATTGCAAACTGTTTAAACTGGAAATCATGTTCACATTGTTACGGAAACGATGGTAAAGATTTTTTAGAACTTCTTCGCGTTTTTCCAGATCTTCTCTACTTTGCAGATCTTTTTCCTTTAACGCCTTTATTTCAAATTGAGTTGATTCCTCTAATTGTTTTAATTCTAATTTTTTATCGTTAAGGACTTTATTCTTATTTTCAATGGTGTTGTTAAATTTAGAAATGGTATCTTTAAGTTTTTCAGATGTTCTTTGTAGTTCCATCTCCATTTGATGATATTTTTCTTGAATTTCCATTTCTGACTGCTTCTGAAGTGCCAATTCAACTTCAAACTGTTCCTGGGAGTTTAACATTTCAACCTGGACTGTTTTGAGTTCAGCTTCAAGGTTCCGGTTGCGATTTATTAGATTATTTTCACGTTCTTCAAGGGATTTCACTTGCTCTTTGAATGAAATTGTAGTTTTGGATAGTTCATCAGATTTTATTTGGAGTTTTTTCTGCAGTTCATACTTGGTTTTTTCCAGTTGTTCTTCTTTAGTCCTCATCTGTTTAATTTCTGATTCAAGGCTAGTCCTAACCGCTTCAAACTCAGATTCATTTTGTTCCATCTCCAGACCCAGATGATGAATCTGAGCCTCCAGAGCCTCTTCTTTTTCTTTATGAGGCGTTATTTCGCGACCTACAGCCTGGAATTCTGAAACAGTTTCATCATCATTGAAAATGGCCGTTACAACCCACTGCCACCATAGGAAATCCCCATCCGCGACTTCCAGTGGTCCTTCAAAAATTGTCACTGGATTTCCGACAGTCACCGGATCCATCATTTCCATGAATTTATCCTGTTCAGAGCCAGCTATGGAAAAAACTGAGCTTCCAGGATTTTCCCCAAAATAACGGTTGTAGGCTGGGTTAGTGAAGGTTAATTTTGCATCGGGAGTGAAACGACAGACAATATCGTTCTGTTCCTCGATCATGGATCGATACAGAACCTCTGAACTTTTTAGTTGGTTCTCCCTGATTTTTTCCTCAGTTACGTCGGTTAAGATTATATTCAAACCACTAAGAGAGGTAAAGACGTCTAACTGGATATATTGATCTTCATGGTTAATTTCACATTTCTTGGTTAGTTTTTGAGGGATCTCAGATTCCATGGCAGTTTTTAGAGTATCATGTACATCATCAGAAAGGAAGGGGAATATACTGTCCAGAGTTTTTCCCTCAAGCTCATGGACCGGCAGGGGTGATAAAGCAATGGCGGCCTGGTTTAAATATTTTGAGTTAAATTCTGAATCCAGGACCACGATACTGGTATCAATACCTTCTAAAACATCCTGGTAATCATCACAAGTTTTCTGGAGAGTTTGTTCAATGATTTTGTGATGAGTTACATCCCTAAATTCGAAAATATAACGTTTAGCGGCACAATCCAACTTAATAGAACTTATGGACACTTCAAAACAGGTTTGTCCGGAGTCAGTTTTTTTATAGTGAACAACGTTACTCCTATTACCCAGATCTAATTCAATTTCGTAGATTACATTATGACCTGAATTAAGGATTTCAAATTCCTCATCACTAATATTAAGGTCTCTGAATATGTCAGAACCCACTAATTCATCTACATCCTTGGCATCCCCTAGTTCCAGGCAAACGGGGTTGGCATCTATCAATTTTCCTTCGGAATCGTAGACCGCCAGGGCCAGGGGAGATTGTTTGAAAATCCCTCTGAACCATTTTTCACTCTCAAGTAAAGCTTCTTCACTCTTCACTTCCTGACTTACATCCTCAAAGATGAGGTTTACTCCAAGAAGTTTTCCTTCATCGTCTTCTATGGGAGTGATATTGTACTTGATTTGAATTTCTACATTTTCAGGAGTTATTAGGGTGGTTCTATCAGATTCTGTGCTGTAAACATTGATTATGTTGTTAAGATATGTATCCGACTTTTCAGCTTTTTTTATGGCACTTATGGGAAAAACCTCTGATAAGTCTCTGTATAATGCATCTGAAACACTAAATCCAGTTAATTTTACAGCTAGGTCATTAAAAAACCTTACACACCCATTATTATCAGTGACGATTATTCCTGAATTCGTTAATTTTTTATCTATCCACTCCCCACTTTGTAATAATCTTTTTTCAGCTTTGTGATTGTAAAGAGCTTCTTCAATTTTTTGATGGAGTTCATTCTCCTCGAATGGTTTTATTAGATAGGCGTAAGGCCGAGTATCTTCTGCCCTTTCACGGGTTCGCTCATCTACGTGTGCAGTGAGATATATTATGGGAATATCAAAAAGATCCTTTATCTTCTGGGCGGCGTCAATTCCATCTCCTTCTCCCTTGAGGACGATATCCATTAAAACCAGGTCTGGTTGAATTTTTTCAGCCTTTTGGACGGCTTCTTTACTTGAAAAGGCAAAAGTGGGGACATCATAACCCCAGTATCTTAATTTCCTCTGGAGTTCCATGGCAGTTAATCCTTCATCTTCCACCACGAGAATTTTTGTTGCTGACATGATCATCCCTCGAATAATATTGTTCGTCATGAACAATATTGACTTGTACTTTTAATTATGCCGGACCTCATATAAAAGCTTTACATTTTTTCATAATTTTTGCCCGAAATTTCTTAAAATTTAAAGTTAAAACTATCTTTTATAAGAGAAAATATCTTTTAAAAACGCATTGCAGCGAAAAATAGAGTTTATTAGCTGCTTTTTTTTCAAATTACTTAAAATCAGATCTTCAAGGATTTTTAGATACAAAACTCCCCGAGGACCCTCCCACCCCCCCCCCAGCTCCACAAGGTTATCTTCTAACATAATATATGATATTATATATACTGAAAAAAAATTCAAAAACAACTTAAAATTAGGCCCTGGAACCTTGCAAAGAACTGATTATGCAACTAGATTATGCCAAAATAAGATATTCGTATAGTCCATTAAGATAAAAACTATTCACACCCCTCATAGTGTATAAATTCCTCCAAATCATCTCGGGGTGGAGGTAATGGATTTTCATCAGGATAACCAACTGGTATTAGTGCAACTGGCCTCAATCCTGGAGGAAGGTGAAGTGTACGGGATACCAAATCTTCATCAAAGGCACCCACCCAGCATGCCCCCAGGCCGATGGCATGGGCAGCGAGAAGGATGTTTTGGCCAGCGCATGCGGCATCCTGTATGCAGTATAGTTCTCTTCCACGATTATTATAAGTGACAGAACATACGTGTTGATTGGCACATAATACCAGTATCAGTGGTGCATCAGCTAAAAATTCTCTTAAATAAGCTGCAGATGCTAGTTTTTCCTTTGTTTTGGACTTTTTGACCACTACCACTTCCCAGCTTTGCAAATTTCCTGCAGATGGGGCCCAGACACCAGCTTCAATCACCTTCTTCAGGACTTTATCATCCACCGGATCTTTTTTAAATTTTCTAATACTTCTTCTCCCCTTTATAGCCTCAAAAATGTCCATGTTAACACCTAATCCCTATTTTAGCGTCAATCACCACGTGATAAACTCCAGGAGCATATTTTTTAATAATTCGCTGGTTTAGTATTTCCACTTCTTGATCTATGGCCGCGGATTTGATTCTCTCCACTGGCCGGATGAACTTTAACTTTTCAGGGACTGACTCGTGGTAATGTATCACACCCCCATCCCGGATGGCATTCATTGCCACGTCCAGATACTCATGAGTGTTACCGATGTAGCCCATTAGGACCCGGTCTGCCACTTTTTGTGGTGCAACGTCACGGCAATCACCGAAAAGTGGCTCTACAATATCATCTACCCGGTTGAGTAGAACATTCTCTTTAAGATAATGGTAGGACACCGGGTTTATTTCCACTGCGTAAACCTTTTTTGGCCGGGAATGGACGGCAATGGGGATGGAAAAGTAGCCTATCCCTGCGAACAGGTCCACCACTATTTCACCATCATTTATCAGTTTTGACAATCTGATCCTCTCGGCAGTGTTTCCTTTAGACCACATCACCTGGGATACATCCATCTTAAAAAGACATTTGTTCTCCTTATGGATGGTTTCGGTGCCCTCCCCCCATAAAAGTTCAACTTCGGGCTTTCTTTGAGGTCCACTAATGTAACCTAGTTTAGCTATTTTATTTACTCCAGGGATTTTGAGGAGTTCCTGGAGATCATCTTGATCTTCTTTAACCAGCAGTATATCGCCAAGGACCTTGCCTTTCATATAATATATTATTGGGAGATTTTTGATTATAATTTTATCCTGTGAAAAGTTCATGGATTTAGGTTACTTGACAAAAAAAAGAAAAAAGATTTATACAATAGGTAAATAAATTTCTATTATCAAAGGAAGGGGTTTTTACAATGGCAGAAAAACGTTCAGAAGCTATAAAAGAAGAAATGAAAGCTGATTTGAAAAAGGATTATGATGAAAAACTTAAAGCGCACCTTAATTGTGAATTAGAAGATGATCTTCAAAAAGAGTTATTCGATCATATTGTTGGACAGTGCAACCTGACTCTGGAAAAAGAATTAGATGAACACATAATAGCAATGGATGAAGATGAACTGGATGCCGAAGTAAAAGATCAGATCTATGGACAAGCTAAAGAAATCCTGGACAAAGAATTGGAAGACTTCATAATAGGAAAGGATGAAGAAGAAATCCAGAAAAGAATTCAGGAACAAATCAGGGGTAAAAAATCCTAATTAAGTAAAGGCCACCCCATACCTATTTTTATACTATTTTGAATTATAATTGTATGGGGAACTCATTTCTAATAGTCTCAACATTTTTTTATAAATAATATACTTAATAATATAATTCGCATAATTTGTTTTAAAAGGTGATTTTAGCCAATTTAATGAATCACAGCATTTTAAAAGACTTAATTACCTTCGATACACATTAATCTGCGTTTCGCTTATATGTCTTTCGATTTATTATTAACAGTAAAAGGTTATATTAGGAAACAAGAACTTATAATCATTAATTATGTAGAATTAAGAGGTGAAAAAATATGGCATCGTCGTTTAAGTCACCTGCTGATACAGCCAAGGCATGTGTTGCCATAGCAGAGCTAAAAGAATCTGCTCCGCTAAGCAACTTGATTATCTTGAGCTTTTTAGCTGGTGCATATATTGCGTTTGGAGGCCTTTTGGCCGAAGTTGTTACTGGTGGTTTGGCAGCCGCAGGTGCTCCACCAGGTATTGTAAAGTTACTCTTTGGTGCAGTGTTCCCCGTGGGACTGATGCTGGTGGTAATTGCCGGTTCAGAACTATTTACCGGAAACTGTATGTACATGCCAATGGGTCTGTTAAAAGGAAAAGCAAGTGTGGGAGGCCTGGCTCGAAACTGGATAGTAAGCTGGATTTTCAACTTAGTTGGAGCTCTATTCGTCGCCTACTGTTTAGCCTATCTGTCTGGTATCCTGGCTGTAGATCCATGGGCTGCTGGAGCTATGACCGTAGCTAAAACCAAAGCATTAGGAGGCGCTAAATTCATTGCCGCAGGTAAATCCGTGTCTTCCTTAACCTGGATGCAGGTGTTCTGGAGAGCCATTGGATGTAACTGGCTGGTTTGTCTGGCCGTGTATCTGGCTATTGCTTCCGACGATATTATTGGTAAAATATTCGGTATCTGGTTCCCAATATTTGCTTTCGTTGCTACCGGATTCGAGCACGTTGTTGCAAACATGTTCTTTATTCCTATGGGAATTTTCCTCGGTGGAGTAACCTGGAGTCAGTTCTTCATTAACAACATGATTCCTGCCACTATCGGAAACATCATTGGTGGAGCCATATTTGTAGGTGCCATTTACTGGTGGACCTACCTGAGAGGAAGCGACTAAGGGAATTCAACTTCCCTTAATTTTTTTTATTTTTATTCATACAAAAGGGGAGTTTTTTCGTACCGCAAATGTTAATATATATAATAGAAATTCATAATGAAATTCATTTTAGACCAAATTATTAAACCAAAAAATTTCGTGAACATTCCAGGAGGTAGATCATGAATCTAGAATACACACCAACCACATGTCCATACTGTGGATGTGGATGTGGATTCAACTTGGTAAGCGTTGATGGACGGCTTGTCGGAGTTGAACCATGGAAAAGAAACCCGGTAAACGAAGGAAAACTATGCCCTAAAGGTAATTTTTCATACGAATTCGTGCACCGAGACGATAGATTAACCACCCCTTTAATCAAAGAAGGCGGTAAATTTAGGGAAGCAACTTGGGACGAAGCACTGGACTTAGTTGCATCCAAATTAGGTGAAATGAAAGAAGCAAATGCCGAACAAATGGCATTCCTTTCCTCAGCCAGATGCACCAACGAAGAAAACTACGTGTTTCAGAAGTTTGTGCGAACCGTAATTGGAACCAACAACGTAGATCACTGCGCAAGACTGTGTCACGGCCCTTCAGTGGCCGGGCTGGCCCAGACCTTTGGATCCGGAGCTATGACCAACTCACTGGAAAGCTGTGCTCATGCGGATGTGGTGTTCCTAATTGGAACCAACACCCTTGAACAACACCCACTTATGTGGAGAAGGGCCTTACAAGCCAAGGATAAGGGCGCTAAAATCATGGTGGCAGACCCCAGGTTCACACCATCTGCCAAACAAGCTGACCTTTACATACCCTTCAAATCCGGGACCGACGTGGCCCTCTTAAACGGTATGATGAACGTGATCATAGAGGAAGGCCTCGAAGATAAAGAGTTCATAGAAAACCGGACCACGGATTTCGATGAATTAAAGGCCATGGTCAAAAAGTATCCGCCTGAAGAAGTAGCAAAAATAACCGGAGTGGCCCCTGAACTCATCAGAGAAGCTGCGATTATGTACGCTAAAGCAGACAACGCTGCTCTTCTATTCTCCATGGGTATCACCCAGCACACCGTCGGTACCGAAAACGTTATGTCCACTTCCAACCTGGCCATGCTCACCGGTAACATCGGAAGACCTGGAACCGGAGTAAACCCATTAAGAGGACAAAACAACGTGCAAGGAGCATGTGACATGGGAGCTCTCCCGGTAGTATACCCCGGATATCAAGCAGTAATCAACGAGGAACTGGGAGAGAAAATGAAATGTTCCTGGGGATGCAGTGACCTGTCCTGTACACCCGGTCTTACCGTGGTGGAAATGATGCACGCCGCTCACGATGGAGATATCAAAGGCATGTACATCATGGGCGAAAACCCTATGGTATCCGATCCTGACCTAAAACACGTGGAAGCTGCCTTGAACAACCTGGACTTCTTAGTAGTGCAGGACATTTTCTTAACCGAAACCGCACAGTTAGCAGATGTAGTGCTACCCGCCATGTCCTGGGCTGAAAAAGACGGAACCTTCACCAGCACCGAAAGAAGGGTGCAATATATCCGGAAAGCAGTTGAAGGACCTGGTGAAGCAAGGGACGACTGGGCCATAGTTTCTGACATTGCCACCAGAATGGGATCTGATTTATTCAATTACAACTCCCCACATGAGATAATGGAGGAAGTCAGAACTGTAACTCCCCAGTACGCCGGGATGAACAAAGAAAGGCTATCCAAACCAGAAGCCCTTCACTGGCCATGCCCCGATGAAGAACACCCTGGAACTCCTATTCTCCACGCCGAAAGATTTGCAACTCCCGATGGTCTGGGCGTATTCAAAGCCATCGAGTGGAAGCCACCAGCCGAAAATCCAGACGAAGAGTATCCATTCATACTCACCACTGGACGAACATTGTTCCACTGGCACACTGGTAGTATGACCCGAAGATCAGAAACCCTGGATCGGGAAGTACCAGCTGGATGGGTTGAAATTAATCCTGAAGACGCAGCTGAACTTGGCATTAAAAATAAAGAGATGGTTCGTGTTAAAACCCGACGCGGAGAAATCGAAATCGGTGCCAAAGTCACTCCAGACATCATTAAAGGAACGGTGTTCATACCCTTCCACTTTGCTGAAAGTGCAGCAAACATACTAACCAGTGGAGATCAGTTAGATCCATTCGCCAAGATGCCGGAACTCAAAGTATCAGCTGCCAGTGTAGAGAAAATAGCGGGGTGATCCTATGGTTCAAGTAGGTGATATGTACTACGCCTGGGGGTCGGATGACGAAATAGCCGCCAGCGGTGAATGCGGTGGAGCAGTTACCACTATACTGAAATTTCTGTTAGAAGATGGTATTGTGGACGCAGTTCTAGCCGTTAAAAAAGGTTCAGACCTCTATGACGCAGTTCCCACCCTAATCAGTGATCCGGAAAAGATCATAGAAACTGCCGGTTCTCTGCACTGTGGAACCCTCAACATGGCCAAAACTCTAGAAAAATATCTGGATGGTGCCAGAAATATGAAAATCGCCGTCACTGCCAAACCATGCGATGCTATGACCATGGTAGAGCTCATCAAACGTGAGCAGATTGACGGAGATAACATAATTATCGTGGGGGTTAACTGCGGAGGAACCATGCCTCCCGTTAAGGCCCGGGAAATGATCGAAAAATTCTACGAAACCGATCCTGACGCTGTAATAAAAGAAGAAATCGCCAAAGGAAATCTTATAATAGAAACAGCTGAGGGAGAACAAGAGATAAGCATTGACGAACTGGAAGACCAGGGCTATGGACGAAGAACCAACTGCAGACGATGTGAGATTAACATTCCCCGAATGGCAGATCTAGCCCTAGGTAACTGGGGTGTCATAGGACCTTTAGCTGGGAAGGCTACCTTCGTAGAAGTATTCTCAGAAAAAGGTGCAGACGTTTTAGACAAGGCCATCAACGCCGGAGTTTTAAACACCCAGGAGCCCATACCCAAAGGTGTGGAAATCCGGGCCAACATCGACAAAATCATGGCTAAACTGGCCAATAAATGGCAAGCCAAAGACTTCGACGAAAGTAGGGGCGAGATAATGGCTACCTTCGCCCAGTACTTGGATGAATTCGAAAGATGCATTAAGTGCTATGGCTGCCGGGAATCCTGTCCCATCTGCTACTGTGAAGAATGTACTCTAGAAGTAGATGGACCAGAATGGTTAGCAAAAGGCTCTCTACCACCATCTCCAATGTTCCACATGGAACGTTTAATACACATGGTGGACTCCTGTACCAACTGTGGACAGTGCGAAGAAGTCTGCCCCGCAGAAATACCACTAGCTAAAATTTGGCACGAAATAAACTCCAAGATAAAGGAGACCTATGGATACCAGCGAGGAGTTAAAGAGGGAATGCCGCCATTCTCCTATTTTCCTCTGGAGGCAGGCAAGTAAATAAATTGAAGTGGGGATGAATCCTCACTTCCCAAATATTTTATGCACCTTAATCCTAAATGTTCATAGAACTAATAAAAAAAAGAGAATTAAAAGGAGAAGACGCTTATGGAATGGGAACCCAAAATAATAGTTTTTTGTTGTAACTGGTGTTCTTATGGAGGGGCAGATACTGCCGGTACCGCGAGGATGCAATATCCTCCTAACGTCCGTGTGATCAGAGTAATGTGCTCTGGTAGAATAAACCCACTTTTCATCTTAAAAGCATTCGATGAAGGTGCAGACGGAGTTATGGTAGCAGGATGCCACTTTGGAGACTGCCACTACGATAGAGGAAATTTCGCATGTGATCGCCGAATGACTGCCTTAAAAACAGTCCTAACTACCCTGGGCATTGATGAAGGAAGATTCTACCTGGATTGGATATCTGCCTCTGAAGGTGAAAAATTCGCCAATACAATGACCATGGTAAGTGAAAAAGTAAAAGAACTCGGTCCATTCTCGTGGAGACAAAATAAAGCTGAGGCTGGGTGATTAACATGGTGCAAGTAAACGATATGTATTATGCATGGTCTCCCGATGAGGAAATTGCTGAAAGTGGAGAATGCGGAGGAGCTGTAACTTCTATAATGAAATTCTTACTGGAAGAAGGAATTGTAGATGCAGTTTTAGCCGTTAAAAAAGGTTCAGACCTTTATGACGCAGTCCCCACCCTAATCAGTGACCCAGAAAAGATCAAAGAAACAGCTGGTTCACTACACTGTGGAACCCTCAATATCTGCAATACCCTGAGCAATTACCTGAACGGTGCCAAGGATATGAAAATCGCGGTGACTACCAAACCCTGCGATGCAATGAGCATCGTGGAACTCATGAAAAGAAAGCAGATAGACCCAGAAAACGTGGTAATGATTGGCGTTAACTGTGGAGGAACCATGCCTCCCGTTAAAGCCAGAGAAATGATCGAAAAATTCTACGATCTGGATCCTGACGATGTACTGAAAGAAGAAATCGCCAAAGGAAACCTTATAATCGAAACCGCTGACCAAGAAAAAGAGATAAGCATCGACGAACTGGAAGAGCAAGGCTATGGACGAAGAACCAACTGTAGACGATGTGAAAACAATATACCCGTAATGTCAGACATAGCAATGGGTAACTGGGGCGTAATAGGGCCTTTAGCCGGGAAAGCTACCTTCGTAGAAGTATTCTCAGAAAAAGGTGCCGAAATCCTGCAGAAGGCCATAGATGCTGGAGCCCTAAAGGTTCAGGACCCAGTACCTAAGGGCATTGAAATCCGAGCCAACATCGATAAAGCCATGGTAAATCTGGCCAATAAATGGCAAGCCAAAGACTTCGGAGACGAAGGTGGCCTGTTAGAGATAGATGCATACATGGACGAATTTGACCGATGTATAAAATGTTACGGTTGCAGAGAAGCCTGCCCAATATGCTGGTGCATTAAATGTACCATTGAGTCTGAATCAGATGATTGGGTAGGAAAAGGAGAAATTCCTCCTTCACCAATGTTCCACTTTGTGAGAATGATTCATATGGTGGATTCCTGTACCAACTGCGGACAATGCGAAGAAGTCTGCCCCGCAGAAATACCACTGGCCAAAATTTTCCATAAGGTAAACCGCAACCTACAAGATGTCTTTGACTACTATCCTGGATACGATCGGGAACGAAAGCCACCGCTATCTGTGGTTGACAAAGAACCAAGTGAGGAATAGCTTCCTCACCATTTATTTATTTTTAAATTTAATTTTTAGGTGATATTATGATGATTGACAAGGTACTAAAGGCTAACCAAGACTTTACCAAAGAATTTGAGCCTAAAAAAATGAGTCACATGCCTCAAAAAAAGCTTTCTATTGTTACCTGTATGGACACCCGACTCACCGGATTCTTAGAGCCAGCTCTGGGAATCGAACGAGGTGATGCCAAGATTATTAAAAATGCGGGTAACACCGTGGCAGGCAGGGACGTAATTCGATCCGTGGCGGCCTCCATATTTGCGCTGGGAGTGGAAGAGGTAATGGTCATTGGTCACACCAACTGTGGAATGGCCAACGTGGACCCTGAAAAACTAAAAAGCACCATGGAAGAACGGGGCATTGACCCGGAAGAAATAGCCAAAGTTGACATAAAAGAATGGATTGGGGCTATTGACGGGGAAGAATCCAACGTAATCCAGGTAGTAGAAGAAATTAAAAGTTCACCCTTTATTCCCGATGATGTACCAATCCATGGACTTATTATGGACATAGAAAGCGGAGAATTGAAGGTTCTTTTGGACGACAGATAATTCATTTCTTTTTTATTATTTAAACTATTATTTGCTAATAAGCCTTGCTTTTGCTAATTTTTTAAAATTAAAGTTTTATGACATTTTAATTGTATCAGAATATTCTATCATCTTCTCTTATTCGCCTAATTTTTAATATAAATATCACTATTTTTATGAATAGTGATACGAAAGATCAAGACGAAAAAAATAACTACCTCATACAATCCATATGCTATTAACTCATTGTATTGTGGAATATGTGGAGGAAATAAACCATGAGCAAAATAGACCGGCAAAAAATTATGGGCATTCTGGATGAGTATGATAAGGAAGACATTACTATTGCAACGTTAGGAAGCCACTCATCCTTACATATGTTTCAGGGCGCAAAAACAGAGGGCTTCAGGACCGCAGTAGTGTGTGAAAAGGGTCGTGAGGTTCCTTATAAAAGGTTTGGAGTTTGTGATGAATATATAATGGTCGATCATTTTAGTGACATAGTTAATGAGGAAGTGCAGGAACAATTAAGGGATATGAACAGTATCGTATTCCCACACGGTTCATTTGTGGCCTATGCAGGATTGGATAACATAGAAACCATTTTTAACGTTCCCATGTTTGGAAACCGGGATATCCTGCGTTGGGAAGCTGAAAGGGATCTGGAAAGGAAATTGATGACCGAATCCGGGGTCAGAATTCCTAAAAAGATAAAAAATCCAGCTGATATTGACGGCACGGTTATGGTTAAATTCCCCGGAGCCCGGGGAGGAAGAGGGTACTTCGTCGCTAACTCTACTGAAGAGTACGACGAGAAAATTGAGACTATGATGGCCAGAAACTGGATCGAAGAAGAAGATATAAAAGGGGCCCACATTGAAGAATATGTATTAGGCTGTAACTACTGTATCCACTACTTCTTCTCAGGATTAAAGGATGAAGTAGAACTAATGGGGATTGACAGCAGATACGAATCTACCATAGACGGTTTGGTCCGAGTTCCTGCTAAAGATCAGATCGATATGGGTGTTAACGCATCCTATGTTGTAACCGGTAATCACCCAGTAGTTTTAAGAGAATCACTGCTCCCACAGGCATTTGATATAGGAGACAAGATCACCGAAGGTGCCAAAGGATTGGTACCGCCAGGATTCAACGGTCCATTCTGTATGCAGACCCTGGTTAACGATGACCTAGAAGTGGTAGTGTTTGAGATGAGTGCCCGGTCCGACGGTGGAACCAACACCTTCATGAACGGATCTGCCTACAGCTACCTCTACTACGGAGAACCATTAAGCATGGGCCGCAGAATGGCAATGGAAATCAAAAATGGGATAGCTGAAGATAGGTTAGATGAAATAATAACTTAATAAATCCCTTTTTTATTTTTTTTCTATTTTTTTTACGGCTCAAATCATGTCTTAAAAACAATTTTAGAATGGTATAATCTTTAAAAAAAAGGCCTTAAAAGGCCGTTAAAGGGTAAAAACCTTAACTAGTAATATTTATATACCATGAATATTAAAGTAGCCATTAGAAAACTTATTTTTTGACTTCGCATTTATTTTAATAGAGGTGTATCTATGAATGATGAAAATCGACTTAAAGGCACTACAACTGTGGGTTTAACCTGTAAAGATGGAGTTGTTTTTGCCACCGAAAGAAGGGCCAGTATGGGCAACTTGATCGCCCACAAGGTTGCCGATAAAATATTCAAACTTGACCATCATATTGGAGCCACCATCGCTGGCTCAGTTTCAGATGCCCAAAGCCTCATGAAATACATCAGTGCCGAAATCGCCCTTTACAGGCTAAGAAACGGCAAAAAAATGAGTGTAGAGGCTGCAGCCACCTTAACTTCTAACATATTACATTCATCCAGATTTTATCCCTTCTTCGTCCAGACCCTATTGGGAGGAGTGGATGATAAGGGCCCCGCTGTATATTCACTGGATCCCACCGGAGGAGTGGTTAAAGATATGATGATATCCACCGGTTCAGGTTCACCATTTGCGTATGGGGTTCTGGAAGACCGCTATAGTGAAGACCTTTACGTGGAAGAAGGAGTTGATGTTGCCATTCGAGCTATAAAAGCCGCCATGGAACGTGACACCTATTCTGGAAACGGCATCGTGGTGGCCACCATCACCGCCGAGGAAGGCTTCAAAAAACTAAGTGAGGAAGAAGTAGAAAAAAAGATTAAACAAATCATCTAATCTACTTTTAATTAATTTTTTTAAGGACCTTAAGGTCCGGACTTTATTTCTATTTTTCTAGACGTGATGTTATGGGTTCAGAGATTCAAGAAATCAAAAATACCATAGTACAAAGATTGCCCAAAAGAGTGCAAGTAGCCAAAGTGGAATTCGAGGGACCGGAGGTGGTCATATACACCAAAAATCCGGAGATCATTACTGAAAATGGTGATCTTATACGGGATCTGGCCAAGGACCTCCGCAAAAGGATCATCATCCGCTCGGACAAGTCTGTGCTCATGGAGCCAGAGGCCTCCATCGACCACATCCACCAGATCGTTCCCCAGGATGCCAAGATAACTAACATCTCATTCGATGACGTTACTTGCGAGGTTATTATCGAAGCCCGAAAGCCAGGATTGGTAATAGGTAAATACGGGGCTACTTCCAGAGAGATCGTAAAACAGATAGGTTGGGCCCCTAAAATTCTTAGAACACCCCCAATATCCTCCGAAGTAATTCAAAGGATAAGAAGAACTCTCAGAAAGAATAGTAAAGAGAGGAAAAAAATTTTACAGGAATTGGGAAATCGTATACACCGGCCGGTTTATATGGAAAATGAATGGGCCCGTATAACGGCTTTAGGTGGTTTTAGAGAGGTCGGCCGTTCCTCATTATTTTTACAGACCAGTAACAGTAAAATACTGCTTGATTGTGGTGTTAACGTTGCGGGAAGCGATGATAAAAGTTCTTACCCCTATTTAAACGTTCCAGAATTTGTTTTAGACGATCTGGATGCGGTGATCATATCCCACGCCCACCTGGACCACTCTGGATTCCTTCCTTACCTTTATCATTACGGTTATGATGGGCCAGTATACTGCACCACCCCTACCCGAGACCTCATGACGCTTCTTCAACTCGATCACATTGATATAGCCCATCGAGAAGATAGTCCCCTCCCATTTAACGTTAAACATGTGAAAAAGTGCATTAAACACACCATAACCCTGGATTACGGGGAAGTAACAGATATCGCCCCGGACATCCGCCTGACACTCCACAACGCCGGTCACATCCTGGGATCGGCCATCACCCACATGCACATCGGTGACGGACAACACAACTTTGTATACACCGGAGATTTCAAATTTGAACGAAGCAGGCTCTTGGAGCCAGCAGTATCCAAGTTCCCACGTATAGAATCTCTGGTTATGGAGAGTACCTACGGAGGCCACGATGATGTGCAGCCCACCCGAAACGATGCCGAAAAAAAGCTGATAAAAACCATATACCACACTCTGGGAAGGGGTGGTAAGGTACTGGTTCCGGTGTTTGCAGTGGGAAGGGCTCAAGAATTGATGATAGTTCTGGAAGAGTATATGAGGCATGGAATCATTGATGAAGTCCCTATCTACATTGACGGCATGATCTGGGAAGCTAACGCCATCCACACCGCCCGACCAGAGTATCTGAGTAAGGATTTAAGGGACCAGATATTCCATATGGGTCGAAACCCCTTCATATCCGATGTCTTCCACAAGGTTAACGGTATTGAAAAACGCCGAGATATCATAGAAGGGGAACCAGCCATTATTCTATCCACTTCCGGTATGCTCACCGGGGGAAACTCAGTGGAGTACTTCAAATGGCTCTGTGAAGATGAAAAAAGCAGCCTGGTCTTTGTAGGGTACCAATCGGAAGGTTCCCTGGGAAGGAGAATCCAGAAGGGTTGGAAGGAGATACCACTCAAAGAAGATGGAAAAACTAACGTTTACAACGTGAAGATGCAGATCACAACCATAGAAGGTTTTAGTGGTCATTCTGACCGTAAACAACTAATGGATTACATTAGACGCATCTCACCCAAACCCGAGAAGATATTGGTCTGTCATGGTGACAATTACAAAACCCTGGATCTGGCCAGCAGCATCTACCGTAGCTATAAAATTGAAACAAAAACCCCCATGAATCTGGAAACAGTTAGAATACAGTAAGATTCTTTAGAGGATAGGAGGAAATTTAGGGGATTATCCCCTATCTATATTTTAAGATTCTTGCAGTAGTAATGTTCATTTTAGTCTAATATTAAATCTAATAGTAATAATATGGTGATTGTATGGTAACCTATTCTGAATCAGGAGTGGATATAGACCTGGAAGAGGTCACAGTGGAGGCTATGGTATCTCAGCTTAAATCTACCCTGAAACTTCAAGATGTAATTACCGACACCGGTCACTTCGCCGCTCTTTTACGACTGGGTGATAAAGCCCTGGCCATGAGCACCGATGGAGTGGGAAGCAAAATACTGGTCGCGGAGCTTATGGATAAATATGACACAGTGGGTATTGACTGCGTGGCCATGGTGGTAAATGATATCCTCTGTGTGGGTGCCAAACCATTAGCCATGGTGGATTACCTGGCCGTGGAAAAACCAGACCCTGAAATAGCATCACAGCTTGGCAAAGGACTTGCCGAAGGATCTTTGGATGCTAATATCGCCATGATTGGTGGTGAGACTGCTTCTTTACCCGGAATAGTGCATAATCTTGATTTAGCAGGAACAGGTATTGGGATAGTAGACACCAACAGAATAATTAGTGGGGAAGAAATTCGGGAAGGAGACGCTGTAATTGGTATAGGCAGTAGCGGTATTCACAGCAATGGATTAAGTCTGGCTCGTAAAGCCTTTTTTGAAGAAGCCCAGCTAAAAATATCAGATCCATTACCCGATTATCCTGATATCACCGTGGGGGAGGTACTTTTAGAACCGACCCGCATCTATGTTAAGCCGGTTATGGATCTTTTAAGTGAAGTGGATGTTCATGGTCTGGCCCATATTACAGGTGGCGGTTTTAACAACCTAAAAAGGCTCAAAAAAGGATTGAGTTACCATTTAGATAATCTACCAGATCCTATGCCTGTTTTTGAGTCAATTTATTCACTGGGAGTTCCTCTGGAAGAGATGTACCGTGTTTTCAATATGGGGGTTGGTTTTGCCATTATCACCCATCCAGAGAACGTCCAGCAGACTTTAAAAATCATTACGAAATACTATCCGGCCCAGCAGATAGGTAAGGTTGTGGCCGATGGGAAAGGACAGGTAAAACTTAAAACTATGGAAAAATCATGGATCGAACTTTAAAAGAGGTGTTGGAATGAGAATTACCATCAAACAGGAACGATACCTAATTACAGAAATTCTTACTAAACTGGGAGTATCAGCAGAAGATGCCACCATTGTAGCTGAGGTAACCGTCGACGCTGATTTAAAAGGTTTTTCATCCCATGGAATCGGCAGGTTCCCCCAGTATATCAAGGGACTCAAAGTGGGCACCATCCATCCCAAAGCAGAAGTAACGGTGGAAAGGGAAAGCCCAGCCACGGCATTACTTAAGGGAAACCATGGTTTTGGACATGTTATTGCCTACAGAGGAATGGAAATGGCCATTGAAAAGGCAAAAAGTGCAGGTATAGGGATGGTGGGCATCAATAACTCCAACCATTTCGGAGTGGCAGGATACTATTCAGACATGGCCATCATGCAGGACCTTATCGGACTGGTTATCACCAACACCGAACCAGCCGTGGCTCCCATTGGAGGCCAGGAACCAATACTTGGTACCAACCCCCTAGCGATTGGAATACCATCCAATAGCCATTATGTCTCCGTGGACATGGCCACCTCTGCTGCGGCTAGGGGGAAGATCCTGGAAGCCATGCGTAGGGGAGAGGAACTACCAGAAAACGTGGCTCTCGATGCGGAGGGTAACCCTACCATTGATCCCTGTGCAGCCATAAAAGGATCTATACTTCCCTTTGGGGCCCATAAGGGATATGCTCTGGCGTTCATGATTGAAATAATGTCCGGACCCCTGGTGGGTGCTGCCTACGGCAAATACGTGACCGGGACCGCCAACCCAGAAGTAGAGTGCACCAAAGGGGATCTTCTGGCTGTTATAGACCCTTCATGTTTTGTGGATCTGGATCAGTTCAAAGCGGAAGTGGATGATTTCATAGCCGAAGTAAAGGCTACTCCCAACGTGTTCATACCAGGCGATATGGAACTGAGAAACATTAAAAAGTTCAAAAAAGAGGGAATTCCAATTGATGAGAAGTTAGAACTCCAATTAAAAGATTTATGCCAGGAAATGAACATCAATTGGAAAGATATGACAGAAAACTAATTATTTAACTTTAGTTGGATCATCTAAAAAAAGGGTTAGAATACAAGGATTAAGCCCACTAATAACATTGGAATATCAAGGTGTATCAAATGGATAGCAGTGAAGCTGTCTTTAACGGACTTAAAAATGCAGGAATAGATTTTGTAGCTAGCTTGCCCTGCGTTAACCTTGATAAACTAATGCAACTGGTGGATTGTGATCCTGAAATTAAGCACATACCCGTTACCCGGGAAGAAGAAGGTTTTGGTATATGTGCGGGGGCCTTTCTAGCCGGTAAAAGGCCAGCCATTCTCATGCAAAACTCGGGGCTGGGAAACTCAGTTAACGTATTGGCATCCCTGTACAAACTATACCAGATTCCCATTTTGATGATAATGAGTCACCGTGGCACCCAAGGGGAGTTCATGAGCGCCCAGATACCCATGGGAAAGGCCACCCCCGGAGTGTTGGATGCCCTGAAAATAGCTTACCTTAACCCCAAAACCCCGGAAGATGCTTTAAAACTTATACCCGAAGCCTGGATTCTGGCCGAGGCCGGTGAAGCACCCCTAGGAATACTGTTGGATATTACTTTCTGGTGAGTTAGAAGGTGAAAAATGCAGAGAATAGAAGCCATCCGTAAAATTTGCGAATATCTGGATGATGAACTGGTGATCTGTAACATCGGGTTCCCCTCCCGGGAGTTATACCATGTTAAAGATTCTCCCACCCACTTCTACATGTTAGGATCCATGGGCATGGCCTCCTCCATAGGTCTGGGACTATCCTTGGCCCAGGACCGCACGGTAGTAGTCCTGGATGGGGACGGATCAGTTCTGATGAACCTGGGGAGTCTGGTCACCATATACAATCAGAATCCCAAGAATCTGGTTCTGGTGGTCGTGGACAACGAGTGCTATGGTTCCACCGGTAGTCAGTGTACCTACAGTTCCACCACCAATCTTAAGAAGGTAGCAGAAGCTATTGGCTTCCGGAAAACTTTTTTCTTCACGGATAAGATTGATTTCCAAGGGGTTTTAGATGCTGAAGGGCCAGTATTCGTCCATTTGAAGGTTCTCCCGGGAAATGCAGATGTTCCTGTAATTCCCATGGAGCCAGAAGATATTAAGAAGAGATTTATGGAAGAAGTTCAGGGAAAAACAAGTAAAAAATAATAAGTATTGTTCTAATGAGTTCACTTCTTAACTTGTTTTCCCACGGAAAAGGCCTTGGCAACGAAATTTCCCACACGGTAATAAGCGGAATCATCTGGACTGTAAATTAGGGGTTTTATTTTTTGCAGTAAAGAATCGGATTTATGAACATCCTCCTCCACTTTAATGTCCATAATCTCGCCTATAAATTGTGTATGCAGTCCGATTTCAAGGCTCTGGAGTAATTTACACTCTAAAACAAATGGAAACTCGTCTACATATGGTGCATCCACAACTTCACTTTTCTGGGGGGTCAATCCAGTGGCCTGGAACTTGTCCAAATCTTTGCCTGATGTAATTCCAAAAAAATCGGCCTCCTTAACATATTCGGCTGAGGGGATGCTGACCGTGAAGGCTTGACGCTCCAATATATTGTGATAGGTGTATGTAGCTTCTCTCAGGGATACTGAAAGACAGGGTGGCACAGAACAACATATACCTCCCCATGCTGCAGTCATAACATTTGGTTTACCTTCCTTATCGTAGGTTCCCACCACAAAGACCGGAGTGGGGTGCACAATTGTTTTAGCGCCCATTGATTTTTTCAATTTTTAGCCTCCTGTAAACATATTCCTTAGAAAAATTTGGGTTTAATAATAATCTATCACTCCAAAAACTACCAGTGCTCGTAACGAACCAATTCCTTTAACTCCTTTCGAGTTTTGGTGCCGGATTCATCGGCAGGATAGCCTAAAGGGGTGAATATTAGTGGTTCTACTTCTTCTGGTAGTTTTAATATCTTCCGTGCTGCTTGAGAATCAAAGGCAGCTATCCAACAGGTGCCAAGGCCCAAATCAGCTGCAGCGAGTATGAGATGATCCATGGCAATGGCCACATCCACATCCACATAACAACGCCCATCTCGACGTGTCCATCCCTTCGAAGGAATTGCACAGGCACATATCACCAGGGGGGCCTCCGAAAACCAATCCGCGTGGTATATGCTTTTTAAATCTTCTTCTTTACCCCTGGTTTCAACTACAATCAAACTGAAAGGCTGTTTATTTGCAGCTGTGGGAGCAATACGTGCAGCTTCCAGGACCCTTCGCACTTTATCATCTTCCACAACTTTGTCCTGGTAGCTGCGGACACTGTACCGGTTTTCAATCAATTCTTGAAATTCCATAGCATATCAACTCCAATTCCAAAAGATTAATTCACTACTCTTCTAAGGTCTTCTTTACTTCCTTTAGTTTTTCGCGGATGGGAAGTCTCTGGGAACACATCTCTTCACAAAGCCCACATTCCAGGCAGTTAGAAGCGTGTTCAGTGTCTTTTAACATGAAGTAGTACTGTCCCCGGACATTGGTAATGTCGTTGAGCATGGCGGCCTGATTGAGGTAACTTAGACACTGAGGTATGTTTATTCCCGAAGGACAGGGCATGCAGTAACCGCAGGCACTGCATTCCACGGTGATCTTGTCCTTGTAGGCCTGTTTAACCTGTTCCATGACCTCATTTTCCCAGGGGGATAATGAATCAGGCCACCCCTTTTCCGCTGTTTTAAGGTTTTCTAGGAGTTGTTCCATGGTGTTCATCCCACTTAAGACCACATCAATCTGTGGAATATTCCAGAGATAACGAAACGCCCATTCTGCCGGTGTCCAATCGGATCCTTCCCACAGCTTCGCCACCTCGAAGGGTACCTGTCTGGCCAGAACTCCACCTTTTAGTGGTTCCATGATAAGGGTACCGATGCCTCGCTCCGCTGCATATTCCAGGCCTTCCTTACCGACCTGGATCTGTTCATCCAGATAGTTGTACTGTAACTGGCATACATCCCACTGGTAAGAGTTCACCACTTCTTTAAAGAAGGCAGTTTCATCGTGACATGAGAATCCAGTGTATTTTATTCGTCCATCAGCAACTGCCGAATCTAAAAATTCCAAAATCCCCAGATCCTCCAGGTGAAACCAGTTTTTTTCTTTCAAGGAGTGAAGAAGGTAAAAATCAATTTGGTCGGTTTGTAAGCGTTTTAATTGCTCGTCAAGAAATCTATCCATATCTTCTGGTTCTTTTAACAGCCAGGTGGGAATTTTAGTGGCCAGGTAAACCTGACTACGTTCGTCCCGCTGGTACAGGTACTCTCCCAGGAAAACTTCACTATTACCACCTTCAGAGTTGCTGATGCCATGGTAGGGGTAGGCGGTGTCCAGGTAGTTCACCCCATTTTTTAGGGCATGATCAAGGAGTTTGGAAGCTTTTTTCTCATCTATTTTATCATATCGACCCTTAACAGGTAGTCGCATGCATCCAAATCCCAGTATAGAAACCTTTTCCCCGGTTGAACCTAGTTCTCGGTATAACATGGCGAACCTCAAATTTTTTGGAATATTATTTATTACATAATCCAAAGTTCATGGCCATCTCCACTTGAGCCATAAAAAAATTAACCCCTTCTTCTCTCAAATTCATCCAGCAACTCTTCCAGTTCCACTCCTTTATAGACTAGAAGAAGTAAAATGTGGAATATCAGGTCCGCTGATTCTTGAACCAGATTCTCATTGTTTTTGGAAGCTATTATTACCTCAGCAGCTTCTTCCCCGATTTTTTCCAGGATCTTGTCTTCTGCCTTTTTTTGGCTGTCCTGCATGATGTTGGAGGTGTAGGAGTCCACCGGGTGATTGCGACGGCCCTCTAAAACCTGATAAACATCCCTTATAACCTTCTCTTTCACCCTAATCCTCCTTTTTATCTCTTTTACTAGATTCCTGGCGTAAACTAGTGGTTATAGCTATTAAAGGGTGTTGAGCATCGTCAATGATTTGTATATCATCCAAGGAGAATATACCATTCTTATCTGCGGTTTTTTCCATACCCAGTTTAAGATCACGGTCCAGTTTTATTACGTAGGAATCTATCTCCTGGTATCCTAATTTTCTGGCAGCCACGGTACGATGGTGTCCGTCAACCAAAATGAAACGATCTCCAGTTTCAACCACGATGGTTGGCTCAGCCAGACCCCTTTCAAGCTCATAGGTACGCCCTTGAAGTTCATCGGCATAAATACGGTTTTGGGTGGGCCGTAGTTTATTAATGGGAACGGTTTTATGTATAAGTTTGGTTTTAATATCGTAGAGTTGTTCCAGGGTTTTCTTGAAATAGTTAACCTTCATGGGTGTTGATCTTTCAATATGGGAACGCACAATATCAGTGTTGGTTATAATACCCACCAGATGTCCTTCACTATCCATCACAGGTAGACGTGATATGCCCATGCGAAACATGACTCTGGATGCATCGTTAATAGTCATCTCCTGATCAGCAACCACCACATCGGTGGACATGATTTCTCTCACACTCCTTAACCATGGTTTTAAAACCAGGTCAAATGCAGTAACCATGCCCATAACCTTCCCATTAGTCTTCACTGGAAATCCATCGTGACCAGTGACCTTCATAAGTTCGATGACTTCTTCGTTGGATGTATCAGGGGTGACGGTAATGACCTTCTTGGTCATGTAGTCCTTCACCAGGGCTGAACTACTCATCTTATCCCTCCTTATAATGTTTTTCCCATAATAAGTCTTTATCACATTCTATCTTTATAACACGATGACAGGGGATTTTGGTTTCGTCTTCCAATATCATAAATCCGCCTTCTAATGATTTAATTTCACTACCATCTATTCTTTTCAGGTTTCCAGGGATTCCCCGATGTATGAAGGTGACTGTGCAATTTCTAATCTTCTTCTCAGGATGCCAGAGCAACATATCCAAAACACGCTTGGCCATAAGCCTTCCCCCATACCGACAGGGCAGATCATAAGTTTAAGCCCTTGCTTCCAACTCATCTCGAATTAACTGGTTAGTGTGGGAAGGATCGGCCTTTCCACGGGTTAATTTCATTACTTGACCAACTAAGAAGTTAAGGGCCTTCTTTTGACCATTATAATAGTCCTTAACCGCTTCCGGATTGTTTTCAATAGCCTGCCTAACGGCCCTCTGAACTTCATCCTCTTCAACCACCCCCATTAACCCCATTTTCTCGGCAATGGTACTGGGCATCTGGGAGTTTTTAGGTAATTTCTCCATGATCCTCTGTCCAGCTTTGGTGGTGATCTTCTTATCCAGCAACATATTAAACAGTTCCACCAATTGCGCAGGGGTGATTTCACTTTCCTTGAAGTTCAACTTGTTGTAGTATACCACTCTTTTGACCTCATCCCTCATCCAGAGGGCGGCAAATTTAGGGTCCACTTCCAGGGCTACCTCCTCAAAGGCATCGGCCAGGTCGATTTCAGAAGTTAACACCCGGGCATGATCCTCAGGGATACCGTACTCCTTTACGAATCGTTCTGTCTTGATGTGAGATGGTTCTGGCATGTGTTCCCGCACGTATTCCACCCGTTCCTCCTCCGCCAGCATAGGGGGCAGATCAGGGTCGGGTATGTAACGGTAGTCATCGGCCTCTTCTTTAAGCCGCATGGGGACGGTGATCATCTGAGATTCCAGGAAAGCCCTGGTTTCCTGTTTCACTTCTATGCCCCGCTTAATGAGGTTCTTCTGCCTCACCATTTCAAACTTAAGGGCCTTGTAGGCGCCCTTGATGGAGTTTATGTTTTTTATTTCTGCCCGTTTACCACCTTCCAGGGAGATGTTAACATCGGCCCGCATGGTACCTTCCCCCCGGGCACTGCCACTGTACTCCAGTACCCGGATAAGCTCTCTTAAGAATTTACGGGCTTCCTCAGGTGAAGTCATGTCGGGTTCGGTTACAATTTCTATGAGTGGAATGCCAGAGCGGTTGAAATCCACAATTCCCAGGTCAGGTTTGTACTGTCCGGGATCTTCCTCCAGGTGCACCTCCCTGATCCGGACTCCGTTGAGATCTCCTTCAAAACCAATGGGAATGGAAGTTCTCTGGTATCCTGAAGATAAATCCGGATAGTCATAATGTTTTCTCTGGAAGTAAGTTAGCTCTGGAGTTATTTTACAACCTAACATCAAAGCGATTTTTATGGCCCCCTCTATGGCATCATGGTTAGGGGGATATGGCTTCGCACCTGGTTGGTTAAGGCATACAAAGCAGATATTATGGTTGGGTGCCGCTTCCTGGTAGTTGGTGCGGCAGTCACAGAAAAGTTTAGAATTGGTATCAAGTTGAACGTGAATTTCTAATCCGCATTTCATTTTAATAGCGATTCCTCCTATTTAAGGGTGAGAAGTCTATCCTCATTCTTTGGTTTATTATTGAGACACCTTTTGATATATCTTTTTACAAAGGGTTCCAGGTCCCTGCGGTAACTGGACCCCACAAGCCTATCAGCATCAGTGAAGGTTCCTTCAAGTTTTCTTCCAGCCCAATGAACTTCTTCTTCCACTCTCCTACCCTTCCCAGTTCCAAACATGGAAAATAGAGGAAACTTGGTTAGTCCATTGGCACCAGCCAGTATTAACGGACCTATATTGGCCAGGTTATCAATCCAGGTCCCGGTGATGATTTCCAGATCCGGAAAGCGGATCCGAGTGGCGGCCACCACTCCCGCATAATACAGTGACGCCGGTTGTGGTTTCCGGGCATAGGGAGTGCCTTCATGGGGGTTTAAGGAGTAAAATATTAGGCGGTTAATACCATAGTCTTCAATCAGGCTAAACAGGTAGTTAAGATCCTCAGGAGTCTCTCCTAATCCCAGAATGATGGTGATGGCCTTCTTAAAACCCAGCTCTCCAGCCAGTTCTAACATATCCATAATATCATCCAGATTCTTACTGGGACATATTTGACGCTGCAGATCAGTATTGGCAACTTCCACAGCTCCAGTTATGCCCTTAATCTCTTCACCATAAGAATCAATGTCCTTGGTAATCCCCACGTTTAGCCAAACCGGACTGCCCGTTAACTGGTAGATTTCCTGGGCCAGATCTCTGATCTCGGAGGTGGTAAAAGAACCATAACCCCCAGATAGGAACTCTATATTCCAGCCCATCCTATTTACCACCTCTACTTCCGCTAATATGGCTTCCAACCTCCTTCGGGCCTTTTGAGGATCCTTGATGAGTGGCTTCTGGGTGGACATGTAACAGAAGGCACAATCCCCCTTATCACACCACCAGGAAAGGAATATGGCCCTTTCCAGAGATATGGTGTCTCCATGATTTTTCAGTGTAATCTGATTGGCCTGGTTCAGTAGATCCAGTATCTCGAAGTCTTTAATTTTGTTTATTAGATTCATAGATTCCCTAATATCTTAGATAAAATATTTACGATAAAAACCACTCTAACGATATCAAAATCGTGATTAGATGTTGAAAGATTTATTTATCACAAAAAGATTTAATATGGAGTATATTCGAATTGTTTAATATCCTTATTGCCAACCCAAAATGTTTATATACCATAAATTACTACCTTCAAACTACATCTCGGTCTGTTTATGTTTTTTAATAAACTTGTCAACTGAGAAAATAGTTTGCAAATTTAGCAGGCTTTACTTGGGAATTGCCGCCGTAGCTCAGTAGGTAGAGCGTTCGGCTGTTAACCGATTGGTCACAGGTTCGAGCCCTGTCGGCGGCGCTCTGGGCCCATAGCTTAGCCAGGTAGAGCGCCCGGCTCATAACCGGGCGGCCATGGGTTCGAATCCCATTGGGCCCATCTAATTTAACTCCAATATTCATATGCTCCGGTGGTGTAGTCCGGCCAATCATTTCGGCCTTTCGAGCCGAAGACTCGGGTTCGAATCCCGGCCGGAGCATTACTACCTTTTAAGGTTTTGAATTACTAACGGCCTATTACAGATAATCAAAGTAACCTTTGCAGGGGTGCCCGAGCTGGCCAAAGGGGACAGGCTTAGGACCTGTTGGCGTAGGCCTACCAGGGTTCGAATCCCTGCCCCTGCATCGCATAAGTTACATCCACAACCATGAACAATTCAAAGTGCCGGGGTGGGGTAGGTGGTTATCCTACGGGACTGTGGATCCCGCGACTCGGGTTCGAATCTCGGCCCCGGCCCCATTTTTATCTTACTGATTTTTTGGTAGAATCTTATTTTTTATGAATCCTTTTTTCACGAGAAAAGGGATCAATAATCACATATACCGCTGAAATTAGAAAACTACTTATTCATAATGTTTCATATTATGGCTTGGTACTAGATGTTGGTGGGTTTATGATAAAAATGGAAAAGACATGCGGTTCAATAAAGTGCGATGTTTTGTGTGATGGAAAAGTTATTGGGGAGATGGACGGAGTAATTATAACCCAATGGTTTTTAAAAAATAATTACCGATACACGGGAACCTTTTCCAGATTCACTACCAAAAATCCGGAATTAAGCCGTTCGGGCATAACAGTAGATATTAAATTTAGAAACAGCAAAATGATGGCTAAACAAGCTTCAATAGATTGGATAAGGGGCCCTAGTAAAAATGGAACTTTTCTGGCCAAAAATATTGAATACGATGAAGCCGAGGAGTCTATTTAAGTTATTTAATTCTTTCCTGGCGTTATCATCCAATTATTATTGTTTTTTGGTGCAATATGAGTAAAACTGGATCCAGAGAGGAACGTGAACTTGTTAAAATGTTGTGGGACGCGGATTGCGCTGCTATGCGGGCACCTGCATCAGGAGGAGCAACCAAGAAACCGCTTCCAGATATTATCGCCGGTAATGGCAAAATTTATTTAGCCATAGAAGTTAAATCATCTTCCAAAGACCGGATTTATATTAATTCTCAAAAAATAGAAGCTCTTTTGGAGTTTTCTAATATTTTCGGAGCCCAACCTTACATAGGGGCCAAATTTTTACGGGAAAAATGGCGTTTTGTCCGGCCGGAGGATTTGTACCGAACCAAACAGGAAAACTTCCGGTTGGATAAAGAGTTGGCCTTTTCCAAGGGAATGGAATTTGACGAGTTATTGGGGAAAAGTAAGCAGGTCAAATTTTCGGGATAAAATTTTCGGGATAACTACTTCAATTATCTTATCCTGGTACTATTCATCAGTCCCTTTTTCTCCAGGTTTCCCTATTTTTTCATCCTCAATTAAATTTTCCATCTGTTCTTCGTTTTTATAGGCTACCACCGCAGCGTATGCCACCCCTAGAATCAAAGGGCCCAAAATGAATCCCACCAACCCAAATATCAAGGGTCCGGAGAGGAATCCCAGGATAAATATCATGGGATGAATATCTGCGTATTTCCCGGAAAGTTTGGGGCGGATATAGATATCGCTTCCACTCAGGAATATCCCGAATAAAAGTACAGCCACGGCACGGATGTAATTACCAGATACAAGATCCCAGATGGTGAGTACGGTGTAAACGGGCCAGGGCCCTAAGATGGGGATGAGTTGGAAAAATCCGGTTATTATACCCAAAAATAGGGCATATGGGTATCCAAGAAGGTAAAAGCCTACGCCGGCCATTAATCCAATTATTATGGCTGTTAAAAAGTGCCCGTAAAAGATACTCTTTAGAACCCGTTCGATCTCGCTATATAAGTTTTCAAAATAGTGTTCTCGGCCGGCAGGGATGGTATATTGTATATACTCCATTAATTTATCACCATCACTGGCTAAATAGAATGTTGAAGCCAGGAATATGAATATCTGCAGGGCCAACATGGGTATGGACTCTATCAGACCCAAGATGTAGTTCACGACATATCTGATGATGTCCGCCAATTCCACGTTGACGATGTTAAGAATAGAAGCGATGTAGGGATAGATGGTGGCCGGGATATTTTCCTGAAGGACAACAGTCTGTTGTGCTGAAGTACTGTTTAGTAAACTGAGATCTATACCTCGGGCTAGTTCTACCAGGGAAGAAGAAGATGAAATGAGGGTGCCGATACTATAGGCTAAAAGTGCAATTAAGGGCAGGATCACTATGATCATGGCCACCACAATGGCCAGGGAACGAAATTTAAGTTTAGGTTCCATTTTATGGGCCAACGGCCTTATACCATAGGCAAAAATAGCCCCCAGAATAACCATACTGATTATGGGATAGATGACCATGAAAGATAACGCTAGAAGGACTATAACCACAAAAAATGCCGATGTGAGGGTTCCCTTCAATTTGTAAATCATAATACACCTCTTATTAGAGTTTGTGCCTTGTACCAGAGGAGTCACGTCGGTAAGATCCAAATTCAGTGATCAATCGCAGCTCATGTCCCCAAAAAACTGGGCCCTCGGCACAGACTCGCCAGCCCATGTCATCAACACAACACTGGCCGCATATCCCCACAGCACATTTCATCCATCGTTCCAGGGAGAACTGTGAGGAGATATTATGATTTTCAGCAATTTCAAACAGTGCCTTCATCATGGGCTCCGGGCCGCAACTTACCAGCATGTCAAAGTCATCATCCTGAAGAAGTTTATCGGCCAGTACGGTGGGAAACCCGCAGAAACCACAGCTCCCATCATCGGTGGCAGTATGGACCTTAACCTCCATTTCTTCAAGTTTTTCCACGTAAAGCAACTCTTCTTCAGTGACTGCGGCACAGATCACCTCCAAGTCCAGGCCCCTTCGGATGGCTTCGGTGGTGAAGGCAAAAACTGGGGCCATTCCAATACCTCCGCCAACAGCCAGTATCTTTGACCCTGCCATCTGGAAGGGCCTACCATAGGGGCCACGTAGCCCAATCTTATCACCTTCTTTTAAGGAATGTAACTGGTTGGTGATTTTCCCTACATTTTTAATGGATACGCCTATCTCACCAGCCACCGGATCAGCAAAAGAGATGGACATGGGCTTCTCATCCTGGAAGTTCCACACCATCAAAAACTGCCCCGGATGAACCTCTCCCCCATCCCAATCAAATATGAAAGTTTTAACGGTGGGATTTTCGGTTTCTATCCTTTTTATCTCCAAAACCTTTGGAACGTGCATGTTATCAGTCCATAAACATTTTTTAGTCCTGATGAGCCAGGCCCACCATTTCATCTACAGAATGGAATTCTTTATCCTTCATGAAAACGGCCATTCCATTGGCGATCCTCTGGAATACATCCAGTCCCTGGTACATGACCGCGGTTCCAACCTGAATACAGCGGGCCCCAGCATAAAGGAACTCCACCGCGTCCGCATAGTCCATTATACCACCCACACCGATTATTGGAATCTTCACCGCTTCATAGACCTGGTAAACACATCTTAGGGCAATTGGTTTAATGGCCGGGCCTGACATTCCACCAAACCGGTTGGAAAGAACTGGTCGTGCTGTTTCCAGGTCAATACACATACCCGGTCCTAGAGAGTTAATGAGGGTAAGTCCATCGCAGCCTGCATTGGCTGCTGCAACGGCTATTTCAATAATGTCCGTAACGTTAGGAGTTAATTTAACAATGACCGGTATTTGAACCGTTTGTTTAACCTTTCTTACAATTTCTGCCGTTAAATCCGGATCTTGACCTATGGAAGCTCCGCAGCCAGTCATGGCATGGGGACAGGATACGTTCAGTTCCAGGGCATCAACCATATCTTCCACCTCCCTAGCTACCAGGGAGAACTCTTCAGGAGATGATCCGTAAAGCGAGGCAATGGTGGGTACTTTTTCATCGATTTTTTCTAGTTCCACCTTGAAGGCCTGGACCCCCGGGTTGGAAAGGCCAATGGCGTTGATTATTCCTCCCCGCACCTCTACGGTGGTGGGATTGGGGTAGCCCTTGTTCTGTTCCAGACTAAAAGACTTAGTAACTATGCCTCCCGCCCCATTTCGAGCGGCCCAGTTCAAAGAAGATGCTGTGCTGCCCAGTACACCGGCAGCTAGTAGTATGGGGTTTTTTAATTTCATATTCAGAATTTCTACTTCAAGCATGATTACACCCGGAGCAATGTTTTATAATCCTTCCCCTACACAGTAAACCCATGGAATGTTACCTCAGCAGTACTTTCGCCGGATTTATAGCTCTAGATGAAAATTTCAACCTCCTTGATTATGAACTTTTCCCAAAGAATAAACTGTTAGAGAAGTATCTGAAACTTCAAACTGGGGAAATAACTGAAGAAGAGAAGCTTTTAATCGGAAAAATGGCTAATGATGGTTACCATATCGTCATAGAGTCCAATAAGTTGGCTTCAGCATACAAAGAGCTTGATTCCGATTTTGAATTTAGGATAGCATCTAATACCCCCGGGGGGAAGTTTTTACGAGCTAATCTCCCTCACATTCTGCAGAAGGTCGGTTTCATCGAGATGGCCAATGATCTTAGAGGAGTGCTACATGAATTATCCATCCGGGTCACGGAGGAAAAACTCAGAACCGCCTCCCGGGCCGATGACCTGCTCCTCATCCAAGCCATAAACGCCATAGAAGAGGTGGAAGAGTCTGTAGTGAAGCTGAGCGAAAGACTGAGAGAATGGTATCCTATACATTTCCCGGAACTGGATCTGGTTAAAAATCAGGAAAAGTACGCCGAACTGGTGGCTTTATATGGTGATCGAGATTCTATAATCGATTCTGGAGTTTTAGCTGAAGTTTTAGATGAAGATATCAATCTGGAAACCAGTTTAGGGTCAGATATATCCCCGGAAGACCTGGAAATCATGCAGGAATTTGCCAGGAGCCTGCAGGCCCTGATGTTAACTAAAAAATCCCTGACGAGTTTTGTGAATAAGAGGATGGGTGAACTGGCCCCTAACCTCCGGGAACTGGCTGGTGCATCTCTTGGTGCCAAGCTCATATCCCACGTGGGCAGCATCAAACGATTGGCCATGCTCCCCTCCAGCACCATCCAGATCATAGGGGCGGAGAAGGCACTTTTCCGACACCTGAAAACTGGAGAGCGACCCCCCAAACACGGACTCATATATCAACACCCCGAGGTCCGGGGGTCCCGGTATTGGATACGAGGAAAGGTGGCTCGTCTAATGGCTGCCAAAATAAGCCTGGCGGTACGGAAAGACTTCTTCAGCGGTGACAAGAACCCACAGATTACAGAAGACTTTAATAATCGCTTAGAGGAAATCAGAAAGGCACATCCATTTCCGAAAAAGAGCACCAAGACCAAAGTATCCAAGAAGAAGAAAAAGAAACGGGATAAAAAACGTTTTACTCGTAGCGAATTGAAGGATTATTACTAATGGGTGACGAATTTCATTGGATTTAGGGGGAGAAAACATAGAATTAGGAGAAATAACCATGTTAAATGATCTGGTCGCCATTGTATCCATCTTATCCAGCATAGTTTCCATGATCCTGGCAATCTATGCCATATTGTTCTCCCGAAGAGTGGAAGAACGCCTGAAAAGTAATTTCCTGATACTTAAAAAAACCATGGAACAGAACCGTGACCAGGCAGAGGCCTGCCTTTCCAACATAGACAAGGAAGCAGAAGCCATTAAGAACACCGTGGCCGACAGTCATTCCCAGATTCACCAGACCCTCCAGATGCTGAAGAAAGAGAAATAGATCTATTGAAGATTTATAATTGAGGATCTAAGATGGAAATAAGAGAAAAATACCCAGGAGTCTACCAGTTAGAGGATAACGTGGCCACCGTTAACCTCCGGCCCCAGGTGAAGGTTTACGGCGAAAAGTTGGTGGACTTTGAGGATAAGGAACTCCGGATATGGGACCCCCGCCGTTCCAAGTTAGCCGCAGCCATCAGAAATGGCCTGGTAACCTTCCCCTTTAAGGGAGACTCTAAAGTGCTTTATTTAGGGGCTTCCGCCGGGACCACCCCCTCCCACCTGTCAGACATTTTGGTACATGGTTCCTTGTTCTGTGTGGAGTTTTCACCGCGGATGATGAGAGAACTATTACACTTGAGCCGTCAGCGGGATAACCTGATCCCCATCCTGGACGATGCCACCAAACCCCATCATTATCAGTCCTTAATGGAGGAAGTGGATGTGGTGTACTGTGACGTGGCCCAGCCCAGACAGACTGAACTTTTTATGGATAACATGCGCAGATTCCTGAAAGAGGATGGTCTGGGGATTATAGCCATTAAATCCAGGAGTATAGACGTGACGCAGCGTCCTAAGAAGATCTTCCGCCAGGAAGAATCCAAGCTAAAAGCAGCGGGCTTCCGGGTGCTGGAAAAAGTAGACTTGGAGCCCTACGAGAAGGACCATCGGATGGTGGTGTGTGAGTTTGCTTTTTGAGGCACGGTGTTTTATTTACGCATGTTGAACCATGTTTGGAGGGGTGAATGGAGAATAAAAACGTTTTTGAATCTATAAGAATCAGGAGTCTGATTTTCTGGACTGTTTTAGGCTTTGTTTCGATCTGCTATTAAAAAGCTTCATAAAGAATATACTATGTCTTCAACACTTCAAGAAGGAAATAAGCATCATATTATATTAGGTTGGTGATAAAAATTAAAATGAAGGAAGACATGAGAATAAATGTCGATTTGACTATTAATGTCTATAGTTGAAAAACGATTTAATTCTTTCAATTAAACTCTTCGGATGTTCAACCCGTTTTTTCAGATCCTTTTTATCTTTTTCAATTACTGCTTCTCTTCTATGTTTAGACATTGATTTTGCCCAAACAACCTCATCTTCTGTAATAAAATAATGAGATTTACATTCATGGAGCCAATTACCGAAAGAAGGAGTTAATGAAACTGTTTCACCATTATAACACAAGTGGTATCTGGCAGTTGAAAGAGATGCGACTATTTCAGCTCCACATCCACAAGGACATAAATGTTTCGTAACATTGTATTCCAATGAGATATAAAGGGTATTATCTTCTATTTTCTCAGGGATAGTTTCAACGAATTTATGATCCATGATTGATCAACTCTTCATCAATGATGAATACTGAATTGAAGGTAATATCTACCTGGTTATAAAATCCAGAATATTTCTTCCATTCTATTACAGCTAATACTGCATTAAGTGCATTTAATTCAGTAATTTGAATATTTTGCGTGTAAAGATTATCTTCATCTTCTTGTTTAATTACAGGTATTTTGTCTAAATAAGTCCTGTTTTCAGGAGTAATCATTGTTTTTCTAATTTGGCCTCTTAATGAATCTCCTGTCTCTAGTTTAGTTATTCCCATCCCCACGTCTACAAAAGGTATTTTACACTCGATAAGGTAATCAATAATTATTCCTTTGTCTTTTGAGTTATCAATAGCAACAAAAACAAAATCATACGAACTTAATGATTCTATGTTATTTTCATCAATATATTCTTCGCAACAATGAATACCTGAGCGAAGTTTTTCATATTTACTTTTTAAATATGAAACTTTGCTTTGGCCTTTTAGTAGTTCTTCTAAAGGTACTGCTCCAGGCATCCTATAAGCATTATGATTTTTTAGTTGATCTCCATCAAATAATGCAATCTCTGCAACTGGTGTTTTAGAGACATAGTCCAATATAAATGCTCCAGTACCACCTAAACCGATAATAGCAATTTTTTGATTTTTTAATTTGTTGTTAATCTCAGTTATTCCCGCTCGAGCAGTATTTGTATCAGGATAGTTAAATACACTATCTTGCTCATAAGAAGCATAATCAAAATGTTTAGGCCTCACACTTGGATCAATTGACCGAGCAGGAGCCCCTAATAACTTAATATATCTCTCCATTTTTTCATAAAAGTCAGGATATCCATTATCAGGTCTTGAAGATAACTGATGATGGCCAATAATTTCTTCCGTCAAAGAATTTTTATTGTTATTAAGAACAAAAGGCAATTTATCACCATTTTGGTTACAAGGAAGATCACCAGTAAACCAAACAGTATGATCTTGTTGAGTTATAGTATTTCCAGAAAGATTAAATGGACAGAAAATAGATGCAAACGCTACCTTCTTTTTAGTATTCACATAAGGAATGCCCTCAATAACTATGTTATTATTAAGGATTGAGATAGCGAAACCTTCATCTTTTAATTTTTTAAGATCTGGATTATGATCTATTAGTTGAGTCGACATTTATTCTCATGTCTTCCTTCATTTTAATTTTATCTCCAACAGAATAATCTCGTGGATCTTTTCCATTTTTATTAGTTGATGTCATCGTATAATCTTTGGCAGCATCATCATAGCTACCAAAAGCCAAAACAACAACTTCTTCAAATGTATATTCTTTATTTTTTTCTACGGTTTTAGGAGTTCCATTAATAAAAACAGTAATTTCTTTCACGATTTCCCCTCCAATGAATTAAGTAATAATAGATTAATCAATTATCAATATAAAATATGCTATTTTTAGCGTTTATCCTGAATTTGACTAACTCATTTTTAAAATATAGTATTTGACAACTTTAGCAGGTAGTTTCTTGACAATAACTTGACAAATCTGACAGATCCAAAATGTAATGACAAGAGAAGAGTGCCAAGTCACCTACTTATGCCTCGCTGAAGTTTTTAAAGATTTGAAAGAAGACATTAAACTTTTACAAGATGTTCTGCAGCTGCATGGATGATGAAATGGAGTGAGGTCTTTTTTGACACTTATATTTCAATAATAAAAATTTATCACATGAATATAAGCATACTATTTTAGTGCATTTCTAATGGTTATTTTAGGGATTAAAAGTGCAAAAATTGCAATTAACATCAGTATAACACATATTCCAAGGATATTTTCCTTTTTTTCATTGGATATTTTTAAATCTTCTGTAAATTTGGATGAAAAAAAATAGGGCAATATTTAAAGAAAGAAAAGAAGCGACTACGAATTCGTCTTTTGAAAGTTGATAGAAGAAATAACGGATGATAAAAAACTGTAATATTAAAAGGACCCCCATGGCCATCGCATAATTAAATGAAACATTAATATTTCCAGTTAGCGCGTTAGCTATATCATGCCTCTCTGAAACATCAAATTCTCTACGTTTATAATAAAAGCCGCAAATAAAAGCCATCAAACCCAAAGTAACTCCGTAAAGGAATATGGGGGCGTAGGAAGTTAAAAAACCTGCCAAACTACCGATAGTTATAATCACGCCGGTAAATAGCAGTATTAGTCTTGTTTTATCTTTCAAAAAACTGATTATAACGTTTTGACCATTTTCAGAAGACTTTAAATAATTTTTACGGACTTGATTAACTAAAAAGATAGTAATCAACACTGCACCTATCACATAATAAAAAAACGTGGATGAAACATAAGCGGGGTTATAATAGTAGATGTAAACCAAAATAAGCCATTGAACAAAATTAACACCAAATTCAGCCGTAATATATCTAACCGTGACTTTAATCCTCCTATCAACAGTATAAAACCCAGATATAAGGAGCATCACTCCTACAGTAATGCCAAATATATCTAAGGGAGACTTAGACCCCAAATAAATTGCTAAATACAGTAATATTATACCAATACCCAATATTGTTATCAACTTTTTTTCATCCATAATAACTCCCAATTAAGATACTAAAACCACATTTAATTGCAATCTCTCTGTTTTCTGCCCATAATCCCCCCAGACCACCACATCAAGGCTCTGTAGATTGTCTACCTAAACGTAACCTTAACTCTTTCGCCAAGAACCCACCAAAAAAGTCCGACAATAGGGAATAATAAAAACAAAGCTAATAGGGAATAGATGCTTAATTCTCTTTTAAAGATAAAAATAAGTCCCAATAAGGCACCTATAGAATATAAAAAATTGTTATAAAATCCTATTCTGGCATTATTAGTCCGGGAAAGATAAACAGCAGCAAACCCGCCCAAAATGAACACAGATATTGTTAAAAGATCTAGAAACAAAGACCTTGGTAAGAATTTAACAAAAAACACTAAAAACCCAATCACAAAATTCCCTAAAATTATAGCAATGACAGGATGATATCTATTCATTTCATTCTGACCTCAACAGTAACGACCTAGTCGTTTATTGGTGTGGGAATGTGTAAATTCACGCTTTCTCAAAGATGTTTATTCTGCTAATTTTCTATTTTTTTACCAGGTAATTATTCGTGTATTATCAGCTTTCCGATATAATTGGATGTAATAGTGTACAAAACTTATTAATCCTACGATCATGCCAATAAAAAATATATAATCTATTAAATTCAAAAATAGCGCTTTATTCATGTAAATACTGATTAACATTCCACTCTGGATAGTTAATATGATTAAATAAGTCGAATAGAATATTCTATAGTTGAACTTCTTGACTCTATAAGCATTGAATAAAATAAAGGGAAGGAAGAAAAAGATCATTACCAAAAAGGATAACGAATTTTCAATAGTCAGATAAAAGAAAGAAGATAAAATAGGAAATATTATGCTTGAAATCAGATGTAATACCTCTTTTTTCATTATAATAACCTCATTTCATTCAATTTCGTTGTATAAACCACGGATCATCATCTAATTCAATCATACTATGTGCACTGTAAGTCATTGAACCTACACCCATAGAAAATACAACTACCCCTACTGGAGTTCCTATGCCTCCTGATTCAACAATAATTCCTGCACCTGTCATTGCCAAAGCATAACCTCCAGCAAGTCCAATTAAACCTGTTGTTAAACCTACTACCTTTTTATCATTTAGTTGATATCCGTCATTGCTAGTCGTGCTGGCCGCATTAACTACTACTTTTGTTGTTTTGGTTGGTGTTGAAACTTGAACTTTGTAGGCTATTTTTTTCCAGTAACCTTTCTTATAATGCCAGGTAGTAAGCCAGAACCCAGTAGTCTTCTTCACCCATTTAACTCGCAACTCATAGTGCCCAGGCACCCATACCGACAACCATCCCCACCCATATCTATGGCCTGGAACCCACACCCAATAAGTCCTAGGCACATAATACGTAGTACTCACCCACCTTTTAGTCGAATACCAGTACCCTGGAACCCAGACATACTATACTTAGTTGTAGTAAGGGACTTAATATTTACATTTCAAGATAGCAGTGCACAATTCTCCTGAAGGAAAGTCATGACTATTTTCGTGCATTTAGGATAAAAAGTGCAAAAATTACGATAAACGGCACTATAACACACAGCCCCAAGATATTTTCCTTTTTTTTCATTGGATATTTTTAAATCTTCTATAAATTTGGATGGAAAAAATTATGGCAATACATAGGGAAATAGTGCCGGCAGTAGACCAATCTTGTATTGACATTTGATGGATGAAATAACGTAAGATTAAAAATTGTAAGATTAAAAGGACCCCCATGGCCATCACATAATTAAATGAAAATTTAATATTCCTAGTTAGCGCATTAGCAATATCCCGCCTCTCTGAAATGCTAAATCCTCTACGTTCAAAATAAAAACCATGAATAAAAACCATCAATCCCAAAGTAATCCCATAAAGGAAAATGGGAGCGTAGGAAGTTATAAAACCGGCTATACTAGCAATTATTATAAATACACCGGTAAATAGCAGTATTAGTCTTGTTTTATCCCTCAAAAAACTGATTATGACATTCTGACCATTCCCAGAAGACTGTAAATAATTTTTACGGACTTGGTTAACCAGAAAGGCAGTAATCAACACCGCACCAATTAAATAATAGAAAAACGTGGATGAAACATAACTATGATTGTAGTAGTAGATATAAATCAAAATAAGCCACTGAACAATATTAACACCAAATTCAGCCGTAATATAACTAACCGTGACTTTAATCCTCCTATCCACAGTATAAAACCCAGATATAAGGAGCATCACCCCTACAGTAATACCAAATATATCTAAGGGAGACTTAGACCCCAAATAAATTACTAAATAAAGTAATATTAAGCCAATACCGGATATTATTATCCAATTTTTTTCATCCATAAACATCACTCTATAGAGAATTTTACAAAATGTTATTAGGGTTTAAACCACTATGAAGAATTATATCACCTAAATCCCGAAGCCACATCTGTTATGCCCTCCTGAATTAAATGTGCTCCCCCATATCCCATTAAGAATCCAAAACCTTCAGGAGAAAAAGCAGTCCCTCCTGCAACTAATAAACCACCTCCAGCTATTTTTACAACTCCTACAACAATTTGTTGTTGATTTTTATTTAAATAGGGTTGTTTATTATTGAATAGCATTTCACGATTAGTAAGGGGTGTATACTGCACTTTGTATGTGATTTTTTTCCAGTAGCCTTTTTTATAATGCCATACTGTCTTCCAATACCCACTTTTAACCCACACCCTCACCCAGCGCAATTCATAATGACCCCACACATACCAGGAAAGAGGACCCCAATGAGCCCAATAACCAGAAACCCAAACCCACCTCAACTTCCATCCATAATGACTCGTATTAACCCATTCCTTAGTCGAATACCAGTAACCATCCACCCACACATACTTGAACTTGGTTGTGTAAGCCATGGCTTTAATATTTTGCATCTCCTCATCCGTCAACAACGTACCATTCACCTCGATGGTACCATTAGCCACAATGAGCACAAAACCAGTAGAATCAGTCAAATTAGATATAAACAACTCACTAAACCGGGTCCGATTCATCTCCACAAATCCAAAATTAGGATCAATCAGATAAACCATGGTGCTGGTTATATTCCGTATAATATTGTAGTGATAATTCCCATTAATCTTCAAAACCACAATATAATCCGTCTGGAGCTGATCCACACCTAACCGGTACCCCGCTGCGTTCAAACCTTTACTCAAGGCCGCCTGCTTCAAACCATACATAGTAGTCCCGGTTTCATCAGTACCGGCCAGAGTAGCAAGCTCATCTTCAGTAGCATTCACACCCAGATTCTTCATCACCGTAGCCAGCGCCGCAGGCCCACAAGTATAAATGGTGGTGGCCACCACCATCTCACTGGAATCTATCCAAGCGGTATCCGTAACCCAGTTATCAGAAATACTATTACCAGACACAGTAGAGTTACCTGAGTCGTAGTAACAGATTCCACAACCATTATCCACCACAATATTCCCTTCCAGGGTAGTATTATTGGATTTAAAAAGATAAACACCAATCCAATTCCCCTTAACCGTGTTTTCCGTTAAATTATTGCCAGTTGAATTGTAAAGATGCACTCCATCCCAGTTGTCAGTCACATTATTTCCAGATAAGACCGTGCTGTTTGAATTTTCAAAATAGATCCCATAATAATTATCCGTTAAATTATTCAACGATACACTATTACCGGTAGAATTGTACAAAGCCATCCCATAATAATTATCCCGAACTACATTCCCCGATATGGTGTTATTACTGGATAGATAGAAATAAATCCCCTTATCATTACCAGTAACACGGTTCCCACTGATATTACAGTTATTTGCAGAGCTAAAGGCAATACCATTCGCATTATCAGCCCCACCTATGTTTAAACCCTGTATTGTTGAACCACTACCACCACTTGTAATTAAAAAAACACTTTTCTCGGTATCCGCCGCATTAACCGTGACATTCTCACCAAGAACCGGCTTAATAGTAACTGTTTTATTAACCACAATGTTCTCCGTGTAAGTACCATCACCCAGCAGTATAATATCACCATTTAAAGTATCAGTATCATCTATTGCCGCCTGTATACTATTAAATGATTCATTGGTCCGGGAATTAAGCACACCCACCATACTAACAATAACGGTTTTAGTAATGGATTGATTATCTAGAGATACGGTAACATTAGCCGTGCCAGAGGATGTGCTGTTAAGCCTTGACACTGCTTTACCATTTCTAGTAGACGCTGGAGTGATAATGGTCCCAAATGTGGTGTTGAAATCTACTGGTATCCCTTCTGGAACAGTATCCCCCGAAGAAGTATCCTCTCCCTGGTTATTATGCGTTAAATCTGCAGTTATTATATATGAAGCACTTTCCGTGACAGATTGATCACGTGAACTGGTAACCGATAACACGATCCATTGAGTGATGTCCATGGTGCCCTGGACTGAAGCCAGTACTTCAGTTTGATTATTAGATCCCCACCAGTTGTTAGTGGCATTTACAGTTCCACTACCCTCATTATAAAGCCCATATCTACCATTTCCTGCAATCCTATTAAGATAAATCCCAGCAGAAGAATTGTAAAGACAAATTCCATCCAAACTATTATTCGATATTGAATTACTATAGATAGTGTTATTAAGTGAGCTATTAACCTTGATTCCATGGTTACTATTATTTTTGACAGTGTTATAAGCAAGGGTAGTATCAGAACTCGTATCAATAAATATACCATTATTGATATTGCAGGAGATGGTGTTTCCAGACACTTCATTACCCGATGAGTTATCCACATATACCCCGTTTAAATTGCTGGTAAGGTTGTTTTGAAATATGGTGTTGTTATTAGAATTATTGATAAAGATTCCAGCGTTACCGGTAGCTCCTATAATAATAAGGTTCTGTATAATTGAACCACTTCCCCCCAATTGGATGGTGAATACGGGAAGATCCATATCCGCGGCGTTAACTGTTGTGTTTCCGGATAGTGATGTGATTTTAAGCCTTTTATCTACATCTAGGTTTTCGGTGAAGGTTCCATCCCCTAGGGTGATGGTGTCGTTGTTCTGGGTGTCAGCATCATCTATAGCAGCTTGTATGGTAGTGAAGAATTCCTGGGTCCGGAAATTGTACACCTTATCCGGGTTAGAAACCGCGATCCACGGAACTACAGATACAGAGTCGGGTAAAGCACCCTCGGTACAGTTATAGGATGTTAAAATCTGTGAATACATATACACCAGGGATTCAAAACCCATGAAATCGCCTAAACTGGTATCAGCCACATAATTAGGTGCATATCCATTGCTATTCATAGAATTTTTGATATCAGCGGCCAGGTCCACAAATTCAGCATCAAAAACCAAGCCCAGGGTAATGTTTTCCAGGGGACTTGCCGCATCCTGGAAACCACCCAGAATAATAGTGTTATTTAACTCGTCATTGATGTTCAATACAGCCTGGGTGGACAGTTTCAGGAACTGAGCCATATTCACCTCGATTCCAGAAATTTCCACCCCACAGGGAAGCTGATGATTAGTTTCAATATAAGTTTTCACCACCTCCGAAGCAGTTTTAATCCACTCCACGGTGAAGGCAATATCTGCCCCGAACCAGGGATCATAGAGAACCGTCCCCCCGGCCACGCCAATGTCGCTGGGACCGGTTAAGGAAACCACGGGATCATCTGAACCCCACCAGTTACCAGTTGCATCCACAGTTTCCGAACCATCATTGTAGAGTCCGTATCCCTCATATTCCAGGCCATTTCCAAATATCCGATTGAAATTAATGTTACCCGATGAGTAATAGAAGATGATTCCACTTCCATTATTATCAATGAAGCTGTTCCTGGTGATGGTACCATTATTAGAGTAATGAGCCTCCAATCCCACCCCATTAAGTGTCAAGTTATTATCAACTATCTGGTTGTTATCTGAATAGTCCAGATAAAGCCCATAATCGTTGCTGCTCCCATTATTCCCGGAGATGATGTTGTTGGGGGAGCTATTCAGGCACATTCCAAAATGGCTACCGGTGAGGTTGTTTTCAGTTAAGGTGTTATTACCCGCGTTGTCCAGCCATATTCCACCATAATCATTACTGGTTAAATTGTTCCCCCGACACGTATTGTTATCCGAATAATCCAACACCAGTCCACAAACATAATTATCGGCAAAACTATTCTCATGGATGGTGTTATCACCTGATTGGTAGATATACAGGCCATAATCATTATTGGTACCGTTATTTCCAGATATGGTGTTGCTGGGGGAGTAATCAAGCCAAATTCCCACATAGTTACTGGTGAGCTGGTTATCGTTCAGGGTATTATTAGCTGAGTTTTGTAGCCAGATTCCCCGGCAACTATAGTTGTTAATTATATTGTTCCAGGATATTGTGTTGCTATCTGAATGATCCAGCACCAAGGCGTAGGTGTAGTGATTGGCCAGGGTATTCCCGGTTAGAGTATTACTCCCTGAGTATTGGAGCCACATTCCATTGTAATTGGTGGCCAATTCATTGCCAGATATGGTGTTGTTCCCGGAAGATTCAAAATAAAACCCATAACTGTTGTATGATAGGTGGTTTTGTGATATGGTGTTTTTATGGGAGTTTTTCAGGTAGATTCCCCAAAAATTATTGATGATGGTGTTCCCTGAAATAGTAATACTATCCGAATTTTCCAGGTAGATTCCCACACTGCCTGTGGCCCCCATTATAGTGAAATTCTGTATCACTGAGCCATTACAGTTATTTTCAATGTCAAAAACTGGGAAAGAAGTATCAAAAGCCTGAACCGTTACATTCGCACCAGAAGCTGCCGTTACCGTTAGCTTTTTATTGATAACCACATTTTCAGTATAAGTATAAGCAGTCCCATTATCATCACACACAACAACGGTGTCATTATCCCCCGCACCGTTTACAGCCGCCTGAATACTGTCCCCTGGATTCACAGTCCAATCAGCAGCCGAAACCACACCCGTACAAAGACTAAACACCAACAAAATTCCCACGAAAACCAAAAACCTATTCACAAAGATCACCCAACCCTAAACATAAACATTTATATTAATATTACTCACTAATAAAAATTATTACTAACAATATTGTCCATCAAAAACAATCAAAAATAATTAAATCCTTCCTTACCCTTTAAATTATGAAAAAAACCAGTAAAAGATCATTAATATAAAAAAACTAAACCCGCTGCACCACTTTATCCATTATCTTACCCGCAATCTCTTCCTTCGAGGTCAAAGGAACCTTACGAACGTGTTCATCAATTAAAAGCACCTGGTTCTCATCTGATCCGAAACCAGCCCCAGGAACAGCCACATCGTTGGCCACCACCAAGTCGGCGCGGGATTCCTCCATTCTTTGCCGGGCAGCTTCTATGATTTCATCCTTGGAAACATTATAATCAGCTTTAAATGCTACCAGAAATATTTCAGGATTGATAACCTTCACACGATTAATGATTTTAGGAGCCGGTCGCAATTGGAGGGTTATATCTTCATGGGAGGATACCTTATGGGTTTCCTTTTCCAGAGTGAAGTCCGACACCGCCGCCGCGGATAGGAACACATCATGGTCCAGGACCTGTCCTTCTACTTCTAGCTGCATCTCCAGAGCAGAGCCCACCCTTATAACTCGGAATATGGATGGAAGTCCGATTTCAACCCGTCCACAGAGCAGAGTTACCCCTGCTCCCCTCCGGAAGGCTTCTTTGGCTATTTCCACACCCATCTTTCCGGAGCTGCGGTTGGTTATCCCCCGGATGGGATCTATATCCTCATAGGTGGCTCCGGCACTGACCAGAACCTTCTTACCAGCAAGATCTCCATTTGAAGTGTTTCTTTCCACTTTAAGAACTATATCTTGGATGGAGGGGAATTTAGCCTTACTCTCCTCGTGTCGGGGTTCAACAAATACTATTCCCTCATGTTTAAGCTTCTGGATGTTCTCTTCCACGGCCCGGTACATGGATTCGTGCATGGAAGGTACCATAATAATGGGAGTGTTATAACCGAAGGCCGTGACTAGAAGGGTGTTAATGGGGTTGTCAGCTATTTTATAGGCAAATTTGCTGATGACATTAGCAGTGGCGGGTGCCACCAAAATCAGATCTTCACGGGCGTATGTGACGTGTTCAACGTCACCGGTAAGTTTGGTTATGACCTGCTCCCCCGTGGCAAATTCCAGAGCATAAGGATTGATTATATCGCAGGCCCCATCACTCATGAAGCATTTAACTTTAAATCCCTGCCTTTTCAGTTCCCGGACCAGTTTAACCGTCTCAACTGCAGCAACACTACCAGTTACACACATTACAATTCGCATGATCTTCACATCCCCGATTTTAATGGGAGATTAGTAATCGTTCCGATCAATTACCACCAGGGTTTCTTCCCCGGTTAACTCTTTTATAATATCATTAAGGACTTCAATTTTAGCGGGAAGGCGACGAGAATCCTCTTTTCTAACTCTTATCTTATATTTCTGCTTCTGGTCCATGCCATAAACAATATTTATACCAGAGATCCGGGCTGGTGCCAGAATATCCTGGGCCACAGTTTTTAAATCAGAATTTTCGCCTACCACCCTGATCTTCTTGCCCACAGTTTTAGATATCTCCCTAACTATCTTTCCACCCTTGCCTATAATCTTACCAACCTGATCTTTCTGGGTGATGATTATAACCACGTCACCTATTTCGATGGTCTTTTTAAAACCAACCTTACCATCACCCAGTTTGAAAAGAATTTTAGCAATGTCCAGGTCGAGTTGGGTTATTTCCCCACTTTTTAATTTAGTCTCACAGCCCTGACAAAGTATTTCGCTTTTTAGACAGACATCGCACACAGGCAACACCATTCTCAATTCCTCCTCACTTAAGTGACTAAGGTTCTAAGTAGCCTTTGAATCTTAAACCAGGCACCTAGAATTGATTTTATAATTACTTTCCAGGTCTTCATTAAAATATCCTGGATTTAAGACCCTACCATGACGTAGAGTCCCAGTATAGCCTTTTTTATAGATGATTAAAATAAAAGCGTGATTTTAGGCGAGTGATAACACTCCGCGTATAAGATGACAATCTACTCTTAATATACTATCCCTACAACCTACTATATAATTTTTTGCTTGACCATAAACATGATATCCAGACTTAAATTCACGGGTTAAGAATAAAAATACTGGTTCTATATTGACTAAATTAAATTAGAAGGTAAAAAAAAGGAGTTTGGTTTTAAGGTTTTCTGCAGATGTCCCGGTTTGTTTAAGCATTCCCCGGCTTTTATCAGCTACTGAGCCTGGAAACTGTTGATTATGATGTCAAACTTGGATTGCAGACTTTCAAAATCTGATTTTTTGGAACTGCACAGTATCACGTAGATGGTGCTGTTTTTCTCCAGCCATACTGCACGATACTGTTTTTCAATACCCGACGATGAAGAAGTGTAAATGTTTTCCACAGCAGTTAATTTATCAGTGGTTATATTCGCTTCTGAAACTCGCTGATTACCAGTATTGTTGAAGAAGGTGGCGTAGTTTTCATCATAGGCTTCCTGGAGGTCTGTCGCCGTGGTGACATTCGGTTTTTGGATCACCACCTGGGTGGTGGGAGAATTAGTGTTGGAAATTACACTATTCGGGTCAGCAACGGCTGCCACTGCATTGGGGGAAGTGGTTTGAACCACCACCCAATCTTCCGGGTACTGGAAGGAGACATTGTTTTGATTGAAAGTTTTGGTAGCGTTATCATCCTGATCTGTGACGCAACCCGATGCCATTACCACGGCCAGTAGTGTAAACATTAAAAGGAGATATCTCCGCATTCTAACACCTTTCTTCCATTATCTTCATAGACATTAATCAGTTCTTATCCAGTCGAATTGGTGGGAGGGGTTGTGGGGGTGGTGGGTGTGACAGTAGTGTTGCTGCTCTTAGTAGTAGTGGTCGTCTTATTAACGTTGGTGCTGGTGGTCGTGTCAGTGAGGTTAGTGGTATTTTCCACTGGAAAAGCACTTTCATTAGCCACTATAGAAGCACCAGACGATTCAGAGGGGGACTGCATGATGAGAACACCGAATCCAGTTCCCACGAAGAATGCCACCACCAGGAATATGGCCAGTATTGTTTTCCATCTGCTGCTGGAGATGGAATTTACCTTACCCTGGGGTTTAGGGGAACTGATATATCTCTGCAGAAGTAATTCCCTTTCTTCCTGTTTTTTCTTCTCTTCTTCCTTCTCAGTCCAGTATTCAAGGGGTTTTTCAACCTGCCCTTTACCCTGAAGCCTTTTAATCCTATCAGCAGTCTCGAGTGTTTCAAGCTGCTCATTCAATTCATTCTTTTGTGAAATGTAAGCTTTACGGGATATATTACCCTGCGAATAGTCAAATTCAAGCTCTTGTAAGCTTCTAATAATCTTTTGCTTATCTGGCACTATATCAATCATCTCCTTCTCTGGGATAGGAGCCAATAATCTTTACGTATCCTACCTTGGATCTAATGTTATTTAAAACATTCCGAATGGTTTTCTCTTCCCGGTGTCCTTCAAAGTCCAGGAAGAAAATATAGCTTCCTAGCCTCTCTTTTGATGGCCGAGACTCAATTTTGGTAAGGTTAATATTAAAAGTTGCAAATTCGCCTAATAAGTCATAAAGACCACCGGGATGATCATCGGGAAGAGAAAATACGATAGATGTCTTATCTTTTCCCGTGCAAACATTATCATGATCTCCTATGGCCAGAAAGCGGGTGGTGTTATTGGGATAATCCTGAATATCCAGATCGGCAATTACCAGTCCGTATATTTCCGCCGCCCTTGAAGTGCCAATAGCTGCCCTTTCAGGTTTACCTTTTATGGTCTTGGCAGCAGCAGTGGTACTTACTGTGGCCCTGGTGGGTATTCCCAGTTTTTCCAGGTAATGACGGCACTGGGCCAGTGCTTGGGAATGAGAATAGACTTCTTTCACATCTTCCAGTCCGGCTCCTGGATTTAGGAGTAGATGCTGTCTGATGGGGAGTATGATCTCCCGCATTATCTTTAAAGAATCCTCTTGGGCCATTATATCCAGGGTGACTCCCACTGATCCTTCCACTGAATTTTCGATGGGCACCACCCCCAAATCCACCTCCCGGGATTTAACCGCTTCCAGAACTTCCACTATAGAATCAAAGGACCTTAAATCCCCTGATAATTTAGAGGCTGCTTCCTCAGTGAATGTGCCAGACGGCCCTAAAAATCCAATTATCATGTTATGCTCCAGTTATTAAATGCCCCAGTAATAAAAGAATATCTGAAATATTTTTTATGTTAGAGATAATTTTTCATGAAACTATTAACTAGTATAATCCACCATTTAAAAAATTGCTGATCTTATCAGAAGTAGATTGATGCAGCCTCCTTATAACTGCCTTCCCCTTTTTAACTTCCACTACAGTAGCTATTACCCCCAAACTCCTCAGATACCGTACGAAATCCTCAGCTTCATCGGGGCTGTCCACCTCAATTACCAGATCCTCTGCAGCCACTTTATCATCAGCTATTAAGCGTATGGTCTCCAGCATAGGGTAAAGAATAGATTCTCCCATCCTTTTAGCTCTTAATTTTATTTCGACATCAGATTCATCCATCTCGAAGGACTGGAATCCTTCCCTGATAACTCTACTAAAGAAAAATGCCTGTCCCAGATCAAAGGGGTAACTGAAGGCATATTCCAGTTCAGAAGCATGAGCCTGGGAAGAGGTGTACTTTAAGGGCTGAATTTCCATATCGGGGTCCTTCATCACCACTCCCTCACGGTCTTTTTCTCCAAGCTTCCTAACTATATCCAGAATTTCACCGGCAGCTTCATGGGTGTCATAAATACCTAACAGTCTTACGGGGGGAAGTCCATACTCTTCCAGAAGCTTTCTCTTTTCCAGAATGGGCAGGGGCTTGTTGCTAAGTTTTTCACGCACATCAAAGATTCTAAATCCCAGTTTGCCAATTTCGGGATAGTATTGGGATACGTAGGGATTATCAGTCCCCACCATTTCGCCACAAATAATCAGTTGCGGGTGATGGTTGAAAAACTCTTCCATATCCATTAACTGATTGGCCTTTTTGGTGGTGTAGGGACATATAAAACCTCCCCTGGTGAAGGCCATTATTCGATTATTAACTCTGGCTATTCGTACATTATAACCATTCATCTTTTCTTCCAGAGCAATTTCGCTGTTAAAATGCTTTTTTAATACAGGTTCAAGCATTAAAGTCCTTCTTATCTTTGGAAATCCCCTTATTACCTCCACTGATTTGCCTAAACAAATCATGGTTCCGGCTTCAATCTTACCAATACTCTTACGGATCTGGATAGCATCTAAACCGTAATCACTGTAAAACTTAATCGTGCCCCGTTTAAAGGCTCCTTTAAGCTGTTGAGAACTTAATTGAAGTATTTTTGGGAGTTCTAGTTCAATAAAGTCCTTTAAGCTTATCTTTGAACCTTTATCATGGGGATGTTCAAAAAAAAATTGTTCGGGGAATTTCCTCCCCCTCTCCGATTGCATAGATAAAACCACTAGGTGGGCTAAAAGGGATTTACTCAATCCCCTCCAGTTCAGCTATGAGTTGGAGGATGTTGGTCTTAGTAATAATTCCCTCCATCACTTCACCCATAACCAAAAGACCACTTAATCCGTTTTCAAGCATCATAGAAGCTGCTTCTGCGATAGTTGCATCTTTGTTGATGGTTTTAACGTTTTGGGTCATCACATCCTCGACCAGGAGGTTTCTAATTCGAGATGACTTGTACTTGTCAGGAACCACTTTGCGGAAGGATATCATAGCCATGGCAATGTCCTTAGCCGTGAGGATTCCCTGAATCTCATCATCTTCGGTGACCATAACCCTTCCCAGATCATCGTCGATTATGATTCTACGGGCGTGTACCAATCGATCCTGAGGAGAAACCGTGACAATATCCTGATTCATGCGCTCTTCAACCTTGATTTCGTTGAAGGGCCGGCCCTGGCAAGTGTCCATGAAGTCCGATTTGGTGATCATGCCCACCAACTCTCCATCATCGACCACCGGAAGACCGCCTATCCTGTTTTCCAACATCATCTGCGCTGCTATTCCCAAACTCTTATCACTGCCCACAGTGACCGGGGTGTAAGTCATTATCGTGGAAATGTGGAAATGGGAAGGGGGTAAATTTCCGTATTTGGATGATCCCAGATGTGAAGCTATATCTTTCTCAGTAATTATACCCACTAACTCTTTTTGATGGTTATGGTTGGTGTTCACCACGGGAAGGCGAGACACTTTGTGTTTTTTCATGGATTTGAGGGCGTCGTGAATGTTCTGGTCTTTATCAATCACTACCACTTTTTTGGACATTATATTCTTTACATGCATTTGCATCCCCTCGATTGACAATTTACTGAATTCCCCTGATTAGATCAGTTTTAGTGATTATTCCCACTAGTTCATCATCATCTACTACTGGTAATCCACTAATTTTCTTTTCAATCATCATTTCAGCTGCTCTGGAAGCATCTTCATCCTTCTGAATCATTACCAAATGGTTGGTCATTATATCCCCTGCAGTGAACATAGATACTTCTCGAACATTTCTTTTATCCAGGCCTTCAGTTTTCCTGAGGAAATATATTTTTTCCACACTGACACCAGTTTCAGGATCTTCCACGTCTGCAAAGGAAATATTGGCAGGGGTGATGATACCAACGGGCGAGCTATCGCGCATAACTATGACTTTACCGATTTTCTTCTCTTCCATAATACTTATGACATGTCCAATACTGTGGTTTTCACTTGCAGTTACCACGTCAGAAGACATTAAATCAGATACTTTCCATCGGCCCCCTAATTTTTCACTGTAAAACTTCATGATATCCGTTTTAGTAACTATACCAGCTAGGCCGTCTTCATCCACTACTGGAATGGAACTAATGTTATTTTTTATCATTAACTCCACCGCATCCCTTATTCCTTTATTGGGACTGACAGTAACTGGGTTGGAAGTCATTATCCTTCTAATGGATATTTTGTCAATGGGCCTTCGCCTCCAGGCAGGACCCTTACCCCCCATTTTACGGGTAAGGTCTTTTTCAGTAACTATACCCACCGGGATTTCTTCTTTATCTAAGACCACAATCCTACTGAAGCCATGTTTTAACATTAGATTACGCGCATGACTTACCTGCTCGTTATCCTGCATCACAATGACTTCCTGGTTCATAACATCCTTAATTTGTATCATGATATCATCCCTAATCATTGCTGGTTAAAAAATGTATTAGCCTTTAATAGCGTTAATATATCTCTTTCAGTGATTATTCCCTGAATATTGCCATTTTGGATTACAGGAAGGCCCCCAATTCCTTTATCATCCATCAGCTCACAGGTATCACCAAGTCGAGTCCTGGGTTCGACTGAAATCACCTTATCTTCCATGATCTCGGTGATGGTGGTGTTGAGAATGTCCTCAGCACTGTTAGTGATCATTAGATCAAAGGCCTGGTTCTTGCCCAGAAACTCCAAGATATCGGTGGCCGTTACTATCCCAACAACCTTTTCATCCTCAGGATGAGGCGTTTTTCTTTCCTCCCCCACCACAGGAATTCGACGGAGTCGATTGCGGACCATTATCTTAGAGGCACCTTCTATTCTGGTTCCCGGTGAAGTGGTAATGACACTTTTGGTCATGTAATCCTCCACCAATTCATCGGTTAATACCCCTGCCAGGAGCATCACAAAATCTCTCTCAGAAACTATACCATTTATTTTATACTCAGAATCAACTATCGGTAAAGCTCCTACTCCTTTATCAATCATTTTAGATACAGCATCGGTAATAGAGCTTTTAGTAGTTAATACTTCCACTTCCCGGGTCATTATTTCCTTCACTGACTCGTTAACTGCTGCTGGGAAGTTATCCTGGTATTTTTCTTCCAGAATTTTGTACTTATCTCCTCCCCCCAGAAAGTCCAGGATATCCATGGAGGTCACTATTCCCAGCAACTTTTCAGAACCAGGGTCAGTTATAGGAAGCCTTCTGAACTTGTTTTTTACCATTATTTCAGCTGCTTCCTTGATGGTGGCAGTTTGAGGTGCAGTAACCACATTCTTTTTGGCTATGCTCATCACGTCTCCATCGTGCTCAGAGGCACGGGTTTTAAATTCCAATGGACCTCGGTCCATTGATTTCACCAGGTTTATGGTTTGTTTTTTTCTCATCTATACACCTCTTGTGAGATATTAATCTTAGTAACACTAAAAATTCTTAAAAATAGTTTTAAACCCAACTTCAAACTTAGTAGTCGGATTTTCAGCCCATATAAGAACATAATATATCTTCCCTTGAAACTATACCAATTAAATCGGCTTCTTTAGCTCTTTGGGGTTCTTTTTTGATATATAATGCGTTTTCTACTACTGGGAAACGCCCCAGATTATATTGCAACATTAATTCTGCTGTTTTTTTAGTAGAAGTTTCAGGAGTTACAACTAACGGCGGGGTTTTCATGACTTTTTCCACCTTTGTTGAACGCCTCATATCCCCAGATTCACGGTTAATCCGAATATTACCTGAGTCGATTACGTCTTTTCTAGTGATAATTCCTATTAATTTTTTATTTTTCATCACTGGAAGACCAGAAAATCCAGTTTCATCCATACGGCTCCAGACATGATATATTAAATCTTGGTAGTCACAGGTAACAACATCCTGAGAAAATGTTTCTGCAACAGTCTCTTTCTTTGGCTTTATACCATCTTCAAGGAATTTTTCAAGTATGTCAGCCACAGTCAGTATACCCACTAGTTTCATGTTTTCAGCTGATTCCACAACTGGGGCAAAAACTTCATCTGCATCCAAAATTTTAATAGCAACGTCTCGGATTTCCATATCAGGAGTAGCAATTACCTTGGGATGTTCCATTAATCCACGAGCATCAATGTTTGATTTAGTGGATGAAATGTTTAAAATTTCTCCACGCGTTATGACGCCCTCTAGTCTGTTACTGGATACAACGGGTATGGTTCTAAATCCTTCTTCCCTAAAGAGTGATCTAACATGGGTGGCTTTGGTGTCTGCGGATACGGATAGGGGGTTGGAGGTCATTATTTTATTGACAGTAGTCATACTACTCCCCCTCTAGATCTTCCTTGCATTCTTCACAGACAAACTTACCGTCAACTTCATCCAGATACTCGATGTAGTTTCCACATACTTCACAAGCGCCAGGAACCGGTTCTGGACTGTTGGAATAATCCAAAGAAGTCTCCATCCGGGCATTCTCCACCAGTATCTCCGTGAGCTCTGGTGATACACTGACCACATCCGTAGTGGTGAGGATTCCAACTAGAACACCATCATTGACCACAGGAAGTCTTCTGATATTATTTTTGGCCATTAACCTCGCAGCTTCGTTCAGTTCACTTCCAGGATGAACTTCTATGAGGTTTTGAGTCATAAGATCGCCGACTTGTATTTGACTGGCCTTTAAGTCCTTGGAAACTACCTTGGCGATTATGTCACTTTCTGTAATCAATCCTTCGGGTTCTGAGTTGCTTTTAATGATGAGGCTTCCAATATCCCTCTCGGTCATTATTCTTGCTGCTTCGGCAACGCTGGTCTGGGGTTCTACGGTTATCACTCTTGATGTCATTGCGTCGTGTACGGTGACCTTGGTATCCATTTCCATTTAAAAACCTCCTATCTCAGGTGCAGAAGTTTGTGTACCTGAGGTATGGTCAATACATCCAGATGTTTACCTGTTTCTTCGGAGATCCTCAATAATTTACTGGGGCAATACGTCCAATCTTCTAGTGGACTGGCAGGTTGAAGCACCATGGAAAGCTTAGAGGATTTTTGAACCCCATACTTAATCCTGGAGGCTATCCAACCAATCTCATCCGCCGGAGTACCGGGTAGTACCACCACTTTACAGTAAGTATTTATCCCCTCATCTATTAATAGGTTTATGGATTCTAGTTCCCGGGTAAAGAGACTTTCCCAGTCAGAAACCGCTTTATGTTCGGGTAATTTAACATCCACCGATGCATAGGTTAAATAATCCACTATTTTTTCAATTTCATTGGGTAAAGACCCGTTGGTTTCTAATAAACACTTTAAACTGTACTCTTCCAAAAAATTTTTAATAAAATCCGCGTTTAGTAGTGGTTCTCCTCCAGTTAAAGAAAATGAATGTAAATCAGGTGTCTTCAAGTCCTCGATTTTCTGGTAAAGATTGGCGGAGGATATTTCATAACCCGCGTTCATATCCCTGCTTTGAGGAGTATCGCAGTAATTACAGTTCAAATTGCAGCCGGCAAATCTTATGAATATCTGCCGTCTTCCTAAAAGGGCTCCTTCACCCTGTATACTGGAGAAAACTTCACATATACGGGTTTTAAATTTAATCCCCCCATATTTCTAAGGTTTGAAGGTGTAGTAAGCTCCCTGTCCGATTCCTTCGTTAACACATATCTCTACACTTTCGATATTAGAGCTTAAATTTTCCAGAGCCCGGTATACGTGCTCGGCAAAGAAGCGAGACAATTCCTCAGCAGAGGTAGAAGTGGTGGGGAGTAAACAGCAGTCTTCTTTAGGAAGAACATAATTTTTGGACCCAATGGCAAATTCCAGGGGCCCTTCCATATTCATAAATTTGATCTGGTCACTTTTTAGAGGTAAAAGGACCTTGTGGTCAAGTTTCTTACATAATTTTCTCACAATGGTCTTGACGGCTTTGAAGTCCACCACAAATCCAAACTGTCCACTTCGTTCCCCCTCTACCACCACGTCCACGTGGTAAGAGTGGCCGTGTATGCCCCCGCAGAATTCATGGCCCGGGATCATGTGGGCTGATGCGAAACGTAAATTGGCGTGTATGCCATTGATAACTATCTTCATCCATATCACCTTTAAAACACTCTGGTTTTAGATATATCCTCTTCAATTGTCTTCAATTCCATTTCATAAGCTTTGAAGATTTCTTCAGCTATTTCATGTGCTTTTTCATTATCAAAACCCTCAATCCAGTCTTTGAGGCCAGCCGTGGTAACGTCGCCCGGGGTTCCTACTGTAGTTAGGTTTACTCCAAAGTGGATCTTCATGCTACTGGCAGAACAAGTGGCTATGGATACTGAAAGCTTCCCCTGGCCTAAGAAAAGATCATCACCATTTCTTTGAATATTTAGATCCATCTCTTGCAGGAAATCCTTAACAATAGTTACCAGGAGCCTCTGCCGATGATAACACAGTCGCAAATCTGCTGGTTGACAATCAAAATGTTCCACCATCAAGTGTAACATTTCATCAGACTTAATCTCCAACCCCACATCTTCATAGTCGATGATCTTATGGTTTTCCAGGTTCATGGGGCCTATCCATGATATTAAGCTGGAGCCTTTGATATTGAAGTTCTTTAATGCCCACATGGGCTCTATTTGACTCCCATCATAAAGAATAGGGTCTTTTAATCCCTTGTATTTCATAAATTCACACTTTTACATCGCTTTCGATAGTTACTCTCATGACTATCATATTTACTATCATATTTAATAATGTTGCAAATCACTAAATTTATTCATGAGAGCCAGACCCAGAGACTTTATCTACACCCGGGATGATCTCTTCCTGGCCACCACCACCTATTTGCATCCTGACGACAGGATACTGGCCTTTTTAAGGTATGTTCCTAAAGAGGATGGTGAGAGGTCACGTAATAACTCCCGATACACTAAAGTGGATTCAAAACAGGCTTATGCATATCTAAATGACTTTTTTCCCAATTATATTTTTAACTGTGATGTAACTCAGGTAGAGATGATGGGAGCACCAAAAGATAGGGTTAAAGATATACTCAAGCCCGAAGAGCGGCTTAAAGAGATAATGCAATCATGGTTAGATGGTCATTTAGAGGACCAGCTCCTCCAGAAGGTGGTAATGGTAGCTGAAGTCTTTCAGGATGAAGCCGGTATTTCTCCAGCTCATATGGGCATATCCGGATCCATACTGCCGGGCCTTTATGATCCTGCGGTCTCGGACATTGATTTTGTTATATATGGTCTTGAAAATCATAGAAATGCTATGGAATTTTTTTCTGAAATCAAGAATGACCCTGATTACCCATTAGATGCTATTGGAGAAGATTACTGGTTAAGATTGTACGAAAAACGGATCAAAGATTCTTCACTTAGTTTCCAGGAGTTTCAGTGGTATGAAAATCGTAAAAATAATCGGGGAGTGGTTTCTGGAACACTCTTCGATATCCTGGCCACCAGAGACTGGTCCGAAATAGAAGGCATCTACGGTGATAAAGTATACGAACCATTGGGATATGCTGAAATAGAGTGTACTGTAAAAGACTCCATTGCCTCCTTTGACAACCCGGCGGTCTACGAAGTGGAGGATGTGAAGATTTTAAATGGGCCAACAGCCCCCATCACCCAAGTAGCTTCCTACACCCATACTTATGCTGGCCAAGCCGTGGAAGGTGAGAGGATTCTGGTTAAAGGTAAATTAGAAAGGGTTACTGGTAAAAAAACAATCCATCGTTTGATAGTAGGTACCACCCGAGAATCGGTGGGGGAATTTATTAAGTTAAAAAGTTTGAAGAAATCATAGCAAGATAAATCTAATTTTATGAGATGATATTATGAAAAAAACCGTGAATATTGGACTTATTGGTTTTGGAACGATTGGAAGCGGAGTAGTAGAAACCCTTAACCGAAATCTGCCCTTGATAGAAGAAAAGGTCGGTGTCGAGGTGGTACTTAAGAAAATCGTGGATCTGGATATCGTGACTGACCGAGGGGTGCAAGTAGATCCTCACATACTTTCCACCAACGTGGATGACATACTGGAAGATCCAGATATGGATATTGTTATCGAATTGATTGGAGGCTATCAACCAGCCCTGAAGTTCATCCTGAAGGCTATGGAGAATGGTAAGCATGTGGTAACTGCCAATAAGGCTCTTTTGGCCAAACACTGGGAAGAGATCCTGGAAACTGCCTTTAAAAACGGAGTTAGGGTGTGTTTTGAAGCCAGTGTCGGTGGAGGAATCCCGCTTTTAGAGCCTCTCAATGATAGTCTGGCTGCCAACCAAATCCAATCCATTTATGGAATTATTAACGGTACTGCCAATTACATTCTGACCAAAATGAGCGAGGAAGGTCGTGAATTCGAAGATGTTCTTAATGAAGCTCAGACACTGGGATACGCAGAACAGGACCCCGCCTTTGATGTGGAAGGACATGATACGGCCCAAAAACTTATTATCTTAACCATTCTTGGGTTTGGAGTTTTCATAAAGCAGGAGAAATTCCATGTGGAGGGTATAAGTTTGATCACCCCCCAGGACATCCTATTCGCCTCTGAGGAGTTGGGTTGTGTTATTAAGCTGCTGGCCATATCCCAACTGGCAGATGGAGAGTTGGAGGTAAGGGTGCATCCCACCCTGGTCCCCAAAGACCATCTTTTAGCCGCGGTTAAGGGAGTTTTCAACGGAGTTTACATCGTGGGTGACGTAGTGGGGCCGGTGATGATGTATGGACCCGGTGCAGGAATGTTACCCACTGCCAGTGCTGTGGTTTCTGATTGTATGGATATCATAGGAGACCCTAACAAGCCACTACTCTACGGCCCTCAGAACACCAATGTGGAGAGTATTAGGCCTATAGCTGAAGTGGTATCCCGTTACTATCTCCGGATAACTGCTATTGATATGCCAGGGGTTTTACACGCCATATCGGGTATTTTAAGTGATCTGAATATAAGCATCGAATCTGTTAACCAGGAAAGGAGAGACGAAGGCCAGGAAGTTCCCATATTTATGGTCACACATCATGCTAAAGAGCAGAATATGCTCCTGGCTGTGGAAAGGATTGAAAGCCTGGAATCAGTTACTAAAGATACGGTTTTCATCAGACTTCTCTAGGCCCTTGGTATTAATTATGGGAAGATTTATTAATATTGAGTAATAATTTATTACTAATTTTTATGTAAATATGTGGTGAATATATGATAAGTGCATCCTCCATGTCCGACTTCCTTTACTGTCCATTGAAAGCCTATTTAAAATACGTGCAGGGATATGAAGTATCCAGTGAACCCCTTTTGATTGGAAAATTAACACATGAACTTTTAAGAGGTTTTAATGAAATAACAAAGCGTAATTTATGGTCTCTGGATGAAAACATGACCCTGGATGAAATATCCAGGAATCTCTGGGAGGATGTTCCATCCTTAATTAAAAAAACCGTCAACAAAAAGGATTACAAAGATATAGTAGATCGAGAGAGAATTGAAGAAATATGCGAGAGACTGGAAGACCAGTTCAGACTGGACTCCTTCCTATTAGTATTTAAATCACGTAAGATGTTGAATATGGGAATGAGTGGAGATGAAATAGCTGATACTTTATTTCCCCCTTCCATGGTAGAATTTCGTATGGAAAGTCGTTCAATTGGGCTCCGTGGAAAAGTAGATCGAATAGAGATCGAGGAAGGTGTTTACTTTCCTGTAGAAATAAAAACAGGCTCACCGCCAGTTAAAGGAGTTTGGAAGTCACACGCACTGCAATTAACGGCATATGCCATATTAATGGAAGAAACATTCCAGAAAGAAGTTATGGTGGGTTTTGTAGACTATGTGCAAGTAGGGGAGCGAAAACCAGTGATAATAAGTCAGGAATTGAGAGAAGAATTCTACCATACATTCAATGAACTGGAAAGCATGATACTGGAAGGATATGTCCCAGAAGCCTCCCCCAGCAGTAGGAAATGTAATAAATGTGAATTCAGCGAGTTTTGTGAGTATGGGGAATCTTAAAATAAATTATATGAGAAAAAAATAGATATTAAACCGCCAGCAGGTTCAATCTAAATGTTTACTAGGAACGGATCATAGTAAGAACCATCTTGAACTTCTCCACCGCATGAAGGGCATGGGGGTCGTTGGCCGGCATAATAATCATGTCCCCCTCATCCACTAAGTTTTTGTTCCCGGAAATGGTAATTTCTGCCCTACCATCTATCACTTGTACCATGGCATCGAAGGGGGCAGTGTGTTCACTTAAACCCTCACCCTTATCAAAGGCGAATATGGTGACGGTTCCAGTTTCTTTACGCATTATTTCTCTACTTACCACCGCTCCTTCCTGGTATTCAATTAAGTCTTCTAACCTGATTGGTATGGCTTCTAATTCTTCGGACATTTATGCACCTCATTATCCCTGTTCCATATATTCATATAATTTATCCAAGTACCGGACAAAATCCTGCATGGATGAAATGTAGTCCCGTCCCGATTCTATGTCGCTTATTTCATAATCCTTTTTAGAGAGCGCGTCCTCAAAACGTGTTTGTATATCTTCTTTCATGAAAGAAACCATAAAATTAATGAGATCCGACGGATTTTCCTTGTAAAGAGCTTCTTCAGCCAGAGTTAGTGCAGGACGACGGTTATATCCTGCAGGTTTTATTCCATCATATGGTTTTCCTCTCCATAATAAATGGAGGCGGACCACAGTCTCGAAGAACCAGTAATCAGCCAGTTCAGCGGCATCAGCACTCAACTCCCGCACTAGGAGAGTTCTCTCGAATGCTTCCTTAAGTTCAGCTTCATATTCAACTGGAACAAAAGGAAGGATATAACTAACATTTTCCATATCTAAAGCCATTTCAGCGGCATTTACTACTGGTCCGTCCATACTTTCAGAATGGGGTGGCATCACAAACCTCCTATGAAAATTTTGGAATCTGTATGTCTACTATGTTCTTGGGATTATAAAATTGTGTACCACACATGGGGGGCCGTGAAAGCTTCTATCGATACAAAAAAAATTTAAATCTCAATAAAATCATATTAAAATTGGTGATTAAATGGCTAGTAACGAGGAACTCATGAAAAAATGTGAAGATTTAGACGATAGTACCGTGATGGGATCCTGTCAAGTCCTCTTAAAAATGATGGCCGATAAAGAGGTTGAATTCGAGGAAGATAAAGAACAGACTTACCTGCAGATGGCTGAAAACTTGAAACCAAAAGACGTGTCCAAGGTCCTGCAACTGGCATTGAAAGTCAGGGAAAGTGGAGATATAAAAGACCCTGATCTGAAAAATGCGGCCAGTAGATTAATAAGAGCCATTGAAATGAGTTAAAATTATTTAAAATCTTTTTCTTTTTAATTTTTTGAGGTCGAATATGGCAGTTTCAGCCACAGCCATAACTGCCATGACCCCGGCCTGAACCGGATCAGTCACCACTAGATCTGCCTTCTGGGTAACGCTGCCAGGCATGTTGAGGCTGATGACGATGACCTCATGTTCATCTTTTATTTCTTCTATAGCCCGGGTAATAGAGCCTCCCATGATGGATCCCGCCAATACCAGAGCACCCACCCGGGGGAGCCTTCCCACCGCAGATACGGCTTCGGCAAGTTCCTTTTCACCCACAAGAGGTATAGTGTCCACGCTAATCCTTTCCCCCCTAATGTTATGGCGATCAGCTTCGGTAATAGCCCCATGAGCCACCATAGCCACTTGGGCGCCGCCCCCAATTATGATGATGCGCTTACCATAAATATCAGCTAGAGATCGGTGAATTTCAACCTCCTGCACCGCTTCGAAGCCTTTAATCTTCTCGATGAATATCTCGGTGTTTTTAACATCCTCCAGTTCCATGTAAATGGACCCTGAATCCTTATCTTCAATGAAAAGGTGAGTGTATATGATGTTTATCCCGCAACGAGCCATCAAAGCACTTATGTCATTAAGAACCCCTGGTTCGTTTCGGGCTTTAATGTTTATGGCAATTTCCTTCATTTATATCACAATAAGTTAAGCTCTAAAAGCATGGCTTCCCGATTTGTAATATTATATGGCGCTTCCCAGGATATAAATTTGATAAATTGGGAGGAGATTTTAGACTTTTACCAAGGCAAAATCCATGGATTGTCCAATTAGTACCCTTTTTTTTACCAGTCAGCTGGTCAATTTCAATTTTTATAACGGCAACCCCCTCCAGATCTGCCTCTGAGTACTCAAAGGAAGATTGAGAGGAATATTTCTTCATTAAAGTGTCAAGAGCATCTTTTTTATCTTCAATTTCATCCACAAAGTGTGCTATTCCAAGGCCGATAACACTAAGTAACGCATGCTCCAGTTGCAGGCTTGGGAATCTTTTACAATCTGGGTTTGAATGTCTACTTCAAAACATACACGGTCATTATTTTTTAAAATATCTATCTTTCTCCCTTCCGGAGCGGTATGGAGATATATACAGTTATCATGATAAGCGAAGTTCATGGGGACCAGGAGGGTCGGTTATCTTCATAAAATGATATTCTGAGCACCTCTGCTTCCCGAAGTACCTTTTCCATCTAATTTTTGCTTTTAATCTCTTTATCAGCTCTTCGCATGTGGAAACACCTTTTTAATTGTATGTATATTTCATAAGATAAAAATTAACTAACGAACGTTAGTTTTATATACTATGAAATACAACTTTTATCCAAGAAATGAACGAACGTTCGCTTTTTAATAGTTGAGAGTTACATTAGAATGGAGGTCTAAATGATGATCCAAACCTCTAAAAAATCTCCTAAAAAAGGAAAAAAATCAGGAATATCTACTAAAGAGAAAATATTCAATGTATCAATCGATCTTTTCTCACAAAGAGGGTATAATGGAGTTTCAGTTCGTGAGATTGCCAGAGAAGTAGGAATAAGAGAGAGTTCTATATACAACCACTACGGGAGCAAAGATGCCATAATGGACAGTATCTTCCAGTATTTTAAAGAGGAACTAACTAAAATGAGGCCTCCAGAAGCCGAAAATCGGGAAAAATTAGACAACATCACACCAGAAATTTTCATAGAGCGAGCGAATCGCACTTTAAATCTTTTTGAAACCCCAAAGATGGAAAAAATATTCAGAATCATCTCAAACGAGCAGTTCCGAGATAAAAGAGCCAAAAAAATTGTTTTAGAGTATCTAATTCATGAACCTTACTCCTTCTCAAAGAAGGTGTTAGAAATCATGATGCGTAAGGGAACAACCGATAAATTTGACCCTAAAATCAAAGCAATGGAATTTCAGTATCCGATGTACTCTTTATTTTTAGAAAATCTTCTATTAAGGAGTGATGGGGCCGATACCAGTGCAAATGAAAAATTAATTGAAAGCCACTTAGAATATTTTGTGAACAGCCTTAAAAAGTCGAAATCTAAGTTTCCAACTGATCACTAACGAATTATAAGTGTTCAAAGACTAATAAGTAGGATATAATCGATATAGACATGATATCAATTAAATAAAATAATATGAAGGACTTAATGATGTTAAAAGATGTTTTTGAATCATCATCACTTGCAGATGATAATGTGGGTGGAGATTCACATATTTCTCCAAATATTATTAAAAAGGTACTTCTGGTGGGTTACAACGGCGCTAACAACACCGGCTCTGAAGCCCGGTTAATTGCCATAATAGAGGATTTAAGACAGGTACTGGGGCCGGAAGTGCAGATCACCGTACCCACCCTGAATGAGGAAAACTTACGCCGCTACCTGGAGGAGGATGCTTTCCTGCACATAGCACCCATCCCTTCCATCTTCTTGTTCCCTATCAGGAAGTTAGTCAAAGAGCATGACTTGGTCCTTTTGGTGGAAGGTAGCTGTTATATGGATACCTGGACTTCAGCACTTCTCTGGGCATTTTTATGGACCACTAAATGTGCCCATGACTTGGGAAAGCCTTGTATAGCCTATGCCGTGGATGCGGGTGAGCTTTCGTCTCTAAATCAGTATCTGGTTAAGAGGGAGGCCAGTAAAACTGATCTAATAATCACCCGGACCAAGCAAGCTACCAAAAGACTGGAATCCATTGGAGTGACTGCAGCCATAAAAACCACAGCAGACACTGCCTTCAACTTTCACGAAGACCAGTCAGACCATGATCTTATGAAAACCATGTGGCCTGAATCACCACTTGGGGTGGTTGGCCTGGCGATAGTGGATTTTTCTCTCTGGCCGGTGGTTATCAGACCCTGGGGGAGGAAGGAAGATCTTTACAAATGGCCCTATTATTTCTCACGATCCCCGAAGAGAAATGAAGCCAGAAAGAGGCTGGTTGAAGGATGGTCTAGAATTGCGGATCAAGTCATCCTTAAACATGGAAAAAAAATCATTCTATTTTGTATGGAAGAATTGGACGAACCTCTGGCTCGAGATATCCGCCAAAAAATGGAGCATGAAGACAGATGTCGGATCATATCCTCCAGGGAGTTTAACGCATCCCAGATAACATCCCTACTGGGTCAGCTGGATCTGTTGGTCACATCCCGTTATCATGCCGCAGTACTCTCCTTAAGATCAAGGGTGCCTCAGATAGCAGTGGGCCATGACCCCAGACTGGATTCCATATACCAGGATCTGGGGTTGTATGAAGACTACTTCCTAAGTCACTGCACGCCAAATTTATGGAAAGATCTTGATGAAAAGATAAATTTACTTTTAGAAGATCCTGATTTACAGCAACCTCATCTAGAGCAAGGATATGAAGAACAACTAAGCCTATCCCAAAAGAACCCAATACTCCTGCGGGAGTTTTTACAATCAAAAAATTTGGGGTGGCACCATGAGTGACCGAATACTTCTTACCGGAGCCAATGGATTTATAGGAACTCAGATAGCTCGTTGGTTACTAAAAAACACAGAACATCAAATTCTGGCCATGGTACGTGCCCAAGATAAAGAATCAGCTATAAATCGCCTGAAAAGGGCCTGGTGGGACTGGCCTGAACTTTTACACGCCCTAGAAACAAGGGTGGAAGTTATCCCCGGTGACGTGGCCATGGAAAATCTGGGCTGGGATGATGACACCCATTCCCGAATGGCCGCGGATATCACCCATATCATTCATACCGTGGCTGATCTGAGATTACACGCTCCGCTGGAAGAGTTGAGAAAAACCAACCTTCAGGGAACAGTTAATCTCCTGAAACTAGCCAAGAGCGCCGGGGTTAATGGGAATTTCCGGCGTTTCTCCCACCTGTCAACGGCCTACGTGGCCGGGAAGCACCAGGGAGAAATAGGGGAAGATGAACTAAGCAGTTCCCAGGGTTTCTGGAGTAACTATGAGGAGAGTAAATATGAAGCTGAAAAGGCAGTGCGAGAATCTGGGCTGCCTTACTCCATATTCCGACCAGGAATGGTAGTTGGAGATTCAGAAACAGGGGAGATAAAAACCTTCAACACCTTATACGTTCTTTTAAAACTGTATCTAACGGGACAGTTACGCTTCATCCCTACCAGCTCCTCTATGAAACTCAACCCCGTGCCAGTAAACTACGTGGCCAGGGCGGTGGGTGCTTTAACTTTAAACTCCCAGGCTTTAAATGTGACTTTCCACCTCACCCCTCCCCCATCCCAGATGACATCCGTGAAAGAGATTCTGGAAGAAACCCGGAGATGGGCTCGGGAAAAACTGCAGCTAAACCTTCCCAGACCATTTTTTATCCCAGTTTCGTCCATCATACAGAGATTAACCCCCTCATCAGATAAAAACCGTAAACCAGGGCTTTTAGATGTTCTAATTACCCTGGCCCCGTATCTCGATGAAAAAAGGGTTTATAGGAATGATAATACAGAAATGTTCTTAGGGCCTAGTGACTTGGACTGGAGGGACTACCTTCCTCATTTGCTTGATTACGCAGTATACCGCGGCTTTTTCCACCGATCAGAAAGAACCGTCCATGAACAGGTTCTGTTCCGGTTGAAGAGCCGAAGTTTTCCTGTAAAGTTATATGACGTGATAGAGGGGGAGGTTAAGGAAAAATCATCGGCCAGGATGTATAAGGATATTTTAAGGGCCGCCAGTGCCCTTCAAAAGTTGGGAGTGAAGAAGAAGGACCGAGTGGCCATGGTGGGACTCAACAGCACCCGTTACCTGGCCCTGGAAGTAGCTATAGGCCTTCTAGGGGCGGTGAGTGTTCCTCTATACTACACCAGCCCCCCCCAGGAAATTAAGAACATCTTGAAGTCATGCGGGGCAAGAATTCTGTTCATTGGCACCCCCCACCTTATGAAACGATCAAGCGAGCTGGATAGAGAGATGACCATGGTTTCCTTTTGCCGGGAATCGCAGAAGATACCGGCTAATATTTTATCCTGGGCATCATTTTTAGAAAAGGGAGATGATTTAGCACCGAAACTGTCCCTGGTGGAATTTGGTGATCTGGCTACCATCCGCTATACTTCTGGAACCACCGGTAGCCCCAAGGGAGTTACCTTCCAACAGGGGAATCTGCGCTGGATGGCGGAGTCCATGGCTTCCTTACCCTCCTGGGAAGAACGAATCCGTGAAGTCAGATACTTGTCATTTCTACCTATGAATCATGTGGTGGAGGGAATTCTAGGGACATTTGCACCTTATTACGCCCCTGCAAGCCTGAAGCTATACTTTCTGGAAGATTTCTACCAGCTCCCGACAGCCCTGCCACTGGTTCGGCCCACTATATTCTTCTCGGTGCCCAGATTTTATGAGAAGATGTGGTCGCGGCTTAAAAAAAGCGCCATTGGAAATTATTATCTGCAATTGGAAGAGGGGGTGGTTAAAAAAATCCTTAAGCCATTCATACGTAGATCACTTCTCAACCAGGCCGGTTTGAATCTTTGCCAGCAGCTGATAGTGGGCTCTGCCACTTCCAGTCAGCAGTTACTTCAGGATTATCAGGATCTGGGAATTGAAATACACAATGCCTACGGACTCACCGAGGCACCACTGGTGACCCTTAATCGCCTTGGAAATAACCGTATAGGGACTGTAGGGGAGCCACTCCCTGAAACACAGGTAAACTTCAGCAAAAATGGAGAACTAATGGTTAAAGGACCTCAAGTCACCCCTGGCTATTTTGAAGTTGAACTGGAACCTTCTATAAAAGATGGTTGGTTAATCACTGGTGATTTAGGATACGTGACTCCAGAAGGAAGTTTAGTTATTACCGGGAGAAAAAAGGAGCTTTTAATAAATTCATACGGTAAAAGCATCGACCCACTGCATATCGAGGCCTTGTTGAGAGATCTTCCCCAGGTAGCAGAGGTTATGCTGGTGGGGGAAGGCAAACCCTATCTAAGCGCCCTATTGTGGGTGGATGAAGATTACAGTTCACAGCAGATCTCCCAGGAAATCTCCAAAATCAACCAGAACCTTTCCCGTCCAGAACAAGTTAAAAAGTGGGCCATCATCTCCAACGATCTATCCATTGAAGGTGGAGATCTGACGGCCAATATGAAACTTAAAAGGGAAATTATCAGCTCTCGTTATCAGAAAGTTATCACTGCATTATACCAGGGTACTGATGAACCCTGTGTATTGGAATTTGGCCAGTGGGAGGCAGAACATGGGTCTTAAACTGGATTTACTATCATTATGGATGCCTGATTTTATCATGAAAAAGGAGATTAAAACTATAGCTGAAGTTACCATCCGAGAACTGGACCGGTTGATAGAGGAAAATTCACACTCACAAAATTCACACTCAACATTAAAATCATTACCCACCCCTAAAATCGAGGGCAGAAGCAGGAATAGGAGGATAGAAATGGCTTCTGCACATGAACAACGAGTTAAATTACTGATCCAGGTACTGGGACGTGACAAAGCTATAGAACTTGGTAGAGCAGCCCTGTTCAGAACCGGACAGGAGTTAGGATCCCAACTCAAGGGGAGGTTAGGGGTTGGAGATAGCCTTACCGATCTAATCAAAGCCGCACGTATTCTTTATAGAGTACTGGGAATAGATTTTGCAGTCCAAAAAACCAATGACACCATATTTTTGGTGGTTAATCGCTGTCAGCTTGCTGACTATTATTCCTCCGACACCTGCTGGGTCCTCAGTGCCACTGACGAAGGGGTGGTGCAGGGCTTAAATCCCCATATCTCCATGAAATTCAACCAGCGTATGGCTGCTGGGGCTTCATGTTGTCTGGCGCCCATCACCTCAGAGGAGGGAATAATATGAGGGCCATTGTAGTAGGTACTGGTGCAGGAGGTGCCACTGCTGCGCGTGAATTGCAGTCCAATGGATTTAAGGTGTTAATACTGGAATCAGGAGCCCCCTTCAAACCTTTCACCAGGAATTTATCCTGGAGTGAACCATTACGGCGGTTAGGACTACTAGGTGGGGAGAAAAATTTCCGACATCTCTTTCCAGCCATGGATATGCAGCGTTCCTCTGCGGATCTATTGCTGGTAAGGGGACTTACCACCGGAGGTTCTACAGTATTATCCTGCGGTAACCTGGTTCGAACCGATAATGGTTTTAAAGAGATAGGATTAGATTTAACCCCAGAATTTCAGGAACTTGAAGCGGAATTACATCCTGAGCCTATTCCTAAACAGATGTGGAGGCCTTTAACCAGAAAGATGTTCCAATCGGCCCAGGACATGGGATTTGATCCCAAACCCACCCCCAAAGTGGTAGATCCACAGCGATGTACCGGGTGCGGCCTATGTGAACTGGGTTGCCGGGTAGGTGCTCGCTGGGATTCCCGAAGATTCCTCCAGGAAGCCGTGAATAGGGGAGCTGTATTGCACACCAACACTTCTGTGGAGAAGATCATCGTGGCAGATAACCTGGTTAAAGGAGTTCTGACCAGATGCAAAGGAAAAAACATCATTATAAAAGGGGATGTGGTAGTTCTGGCCGCAGGGGGAATTGGCACTGCCCAGATACTTAAAAATTCCGGGCTGGCGGTTAAGGATAATCTGTGGGCAGACATAGTGCTAACCCTGGGCGGAGTTTCCCAGGGAGCTCATCAACTGGAAGAACCACCCATGGTATGGTACACCGAACATGAACATTTTATTCTGTCTCCCTACCTGGATATTCTCTCCCATTTCTTCCATAAACCCTGGAGAAATGTGTCCATTGATGACAGGGTTGGTTTGATGATTAAACTGGCCGATGTGGAAGAGGGGACTGTTTATGCCAATGGTAAAGTAGAAAAAAGCCTCACCAGTGTTGATCAAATCCGTTTAGAAGAGGCTATCGAGTATGCATCCCGGATTATGGAAGGTGCAGGGGTTTCCCGGCCATTCATAAGGGGCATGTACAATGGGGGCCATTTGGGTGGCACAGTTCCCCTCAAAAAGGAATACGTGAAAGATATGAAACCCTCCTGGTTACCGGAAGGATTGTGGGTGGCGGATTTGTCCCTGGCACGACGTTCTCAAGGAATGCCCACCATACTCCTCACTGCAGCCCTGGCCCTTAGAGTAGCCCGTATGATAATCGAAGAATATGAAAATGGATAGATGTTGGCTTAAAAGTAATGAATATAGCGAATGAAGTTTTAGCTATCTGATTCTTTTAATTTCTCCAGCTGAGCCTTGGCCTTACGGAACATGCTGAGGTAATTGTCTTCTTCCCTGACGGGAGTGACTTCCAATCCCAGTTTTTGGTGTTCCTCTATCCATTCTTCCGAAAATACCGGGACTTCTATCTTTATAAAATCCTCAGTGGGATTCACTACGATAATGTTCCGGTAGGGAAAATCCCATTCCACAATGTATCCCCCCAGGCTGATTATGTGTAGGGGTCTTATCACAATTTTCATTTAATCACCATGATTTTTGATAATATACTTCAAGATAAATGATTGATCTATTTTTTTAAAACGCTTTACAGGGATGCGGCCACCAAGGCCAGAACACCAAGTATCGAAGCTGCGGCTACCGTAGGATAGAACTGCTTGTAAGTAAATATGGGGGAGAAAGCACTCATAACTGCCATGAACATGGGGAATAATAGCGCGACCACTAGGGTTATGATGAAACTTGGATTTAGGATGTTAGGAGCTATTCCCAGGAATAAGGTTGCGAACAGAGTGGCCAGCACAAACATTAGAAATCCCCGGGTTAAGTAAACATATGCCCTGTATTTTGCCGCGTATTCAAGGTAGGGGCCCTCTATAACATCTGCCTTGGTTTTTAGAATAGCAAAGGGATACTCGTTTAGGAGTATCATGTACCCAATGAAGAACACCACGGCTCCCAGGACTCCGGCCACAGTGAATAGTATGGGTCCGTTTACCTCTTGGTAGGCCACTATATCTGAAAGGTATATGCTTCCCGTCATAGCCACCGCCACAAACAGGGCAATGTAGATTGGAAAAGAACCAAAAGCAATCATTCGGAATGCTCGTAGAGTACTTAACTCTTCCACGAATGACCGAGGAGTTTCGGGATGTTTAGCTCCCCTAGCCATATCCGGAAATGGCATACGTACGGAAAGGACAGATTTTGATAAACTACCCATAAACATGTACATAACTTCCTCCACCTTTAACAAACCCACTATAGCGATAACACTAGCCAGACCACCTAAAAAGTACATTTCAGGGATTAACAAGATTAACAACACAATTACTACTATTAAGCTAATAATAGGAAGTGAATTATACAGTCTGGGCATGGGAGAATTGGGACTTATGGTCTGTTTGAAGAAAAATTTGATGGGAGCCATGATCCCGGGACTGGTAATGGGTGGACCGACCCTTTGCTGGATCCGGGCGTGTATGAACTTACGTTCAATGCCAGGTAGCAAGAGACTTACGATAAAGGCCACCACCAGGGTGCCCAGTACTGTTAGTAGGGAATATGTAACGTTCATGGTTAGTTCACCTCATATCTCGATGATCTGTATTGCTCTGTCTGTGCATGTAAAACAGGGATCGCATTGAACAATGGACAGTTGGGCGTCAGTAATGTGATGACCTATACAGGCATGCTGCATTGCACCTATATTAGCCATGGACGGCGTCCTGATTACACAGTGTCGCACTCGACCGTCTTCTAAAGCATAGGAATGATAAAGGGTCCCCCTAGGCACTTCGATATAACTCTTGGTAAGGGGTGTATCTTTCATATCCCAGCTACGGTTAGTAATGGGGCCTTCCGGAATATCCCGGATGGCCTGGCGGATAATCTTTATGGACTCAAAGTTTTCAAAGACGCGGGTCAGAAGTTGGGATTTCACATCACCTCCATCCTGGGTGATGACGTCAAATTCGAATGGATCGTACTCTTTCATGTCCGTCCGAACGTCACTTTTAACCCCCGTAGCCCTTAAGGTAGGGCCAGTGCAGGCTAATCGCAACGCGTCTTTCTGACTGATAACTCCCACTCCGGTAATTCTGCTCAAGACCATGGGGTCGGACACGAAACGGTCCGCAAAGGCGGCAAGCCTCTCCTCCATCAAGTCCATTCCGTCCTTGAGTTTCAGGATACGGTTATCATCCAGTTCGCAGCGGGGACGAACCCCCCCCAGAATGGATGCTCCGTACTGCACCCGGTTGCCTCCGATCATGCCTAACAGATCCATCACTGTTTCCCGAATGTAGAACAATCGCATGGAGAAGGTTTCATGACCCAGCACCTCGTTTCCATGGGCCAGATAAAGGAAATGGCTGTGTAGTCTTTCTAGTTCTTCCATTATAATCCTTATATATTGTGCTCTTTCCGGTACTTCTATATCCAGGGCCTTTTCTCCCACCAGACAGGAGTTCCAGATGTGGCTGTTGGAACATATACCGCAGATCTTCTCGGTGAGACTGTTGGCCTTCTCCACCGGGAGGCCTTCCATGATTCGTTCCACCCCCCGGTGGTTAACTCCCACCGTTATCTCTGCATCCCGGACTATCTCGTCTTCTACGAAGAGTCTAACCCGGTATGGTTCTAATGCGGCAGGGTGAACCGTCCCCAGCGGGATCTCTGCCTCAATAACCGTTTGTTTTTGATTGTTATCATCCATGAGCTTACACCTTCAATTTCAATATATTTCCTTTTCAAATTAGATCTAAATTATTCTGCGTTTAATAATAATGGTAAAGCAGAGACTAAACCAGCCACTATGTCTTGTGGACGAACTGCACATCCAGGAACTTTAGCATCCACTGGTATGATCTGATCTACCGGTCCTGCTATCTCTTCTGATGGAATATCACCATGACAGTTCTTGTACACTCCTCCCATTAGGGCGCAGGCCCCAGCAGCTACCACTGCCTTGGGCTCTGGTATGGCTTTATAAATTTCTCGTAACGGTCCTTCGTTGTGCTTGGTTACTGGACCAGTGACTATCAAGACATCTGCTTCCCGGGGATTCCATGTTAAAAAGACTTTGTATTGTTCTGCATCGAATTTGGGAGAGAATATACAGTTAACTATTTCTATATCGCAGCCGTTGCATCCACCGGTGTACACCAACATCACGTGCACCGCTCGACCCCGAGAATATGATTTTAAGCTCATATGCTTCCTCTTAAATGTTTTTAGTGATTGTATATGTTTTATGTAATTTTTAGTTAATTCTTCTTGATTTAATTTTCTTCATTTCTTCGCTTTCTAATGATGGTGTTATCGGCCAGGTACTGGGAGATGAATGCTATTTTATCATCAGAGATCTTAACCGGCTTTTCAAGAAGTTTAGATATGTCTGAGTCTACTTCGCCCACATCATTAGGATGTATTGTTCCTGCCTCACCAAATAAAGCGTAGAGTGGGCAGAAATCATGGCAATAGTAACAGTTAACACATTTCTCGCTATTAAGAACCGGTAACTGGGTTTTGGTGAGTCCCTCCATCAGTTCCACTGGTTCATCCAGTTCCACCATTTCTATGGCCCCGGTGGGGCAGGCGTTGCTGCACCCTCCACAACCGATGCAAGGAACCTTAGCTACCTTTTCAGTAGGCGTTACCCGGCCCTCCAGGATCATGCTGCGCAGTTCCATATCAGTTACCCGGTCTGAGGCTAATAATATCCTCTTCAGGTTGGTAAAAGCTCCTTCCAGGAATATGAGAACTAGATTCTTCATGGTTCCACCTCGAATTCTCTTTCAAAGAGTATTGCTCTGGCTGGACAGGCATTGCTGCATGCACCGCAGTATGTGCACTTGGATTCATCCACCACCATCCTACCATCTTCCTCTTTAATAGCATCCTCCGGGCAGATTTTGGCACATAACTTGCAATTCATGCATAGTTTGTCCTGTACAAAGGTGAATCCTTCTTTGATGGATTTTCTCCGCATGGTAGTGGTGGGTATAGCCTCCACAGGGCAGTGAATAGCACAATTCTCACAGAGCACGCATTTTTCAAGATCCACGTCAATGGTACCCCTTCGTAAAGTTATCGCGTCCTTAGGGCATGTCTCAGCACATATTCCACAAGATATACAGTCATCAGAGACTGAACCATCCCAAGTAACCTGTTGGAAGCTTCTGGCTTCATTTAAGTCACATGATTTGACACACTTACCACATGAAACACAGAAACCTTCTATTTTACGTTCTGGATCATTGGATAGCCTTAAAGTACCAACTGGACATGCATCCAGACAGTCCATGGTTTCACAGTCTTCACAAAGGTTGGGGTCGTAACGTAAATGCCCATTCACCATCTTCAAGGCACCTTGGGGACATGCGTCTGCACAAAGGCCACAGTTGAGGCAGGAGATGAGTTTGCCCGTGATTTGTTCCTCGGGTTCTAATTTGTTAATTTTTACCTGGAAGTCCTCGATGTAGATGGCCTGATTAGGACATTCACCTACACACTTCAAACAAGCTGTGCATTTCTCTGGATCTATGGTGCAATTTTCGATGGCCCCTACGGGACAGACATCCTCGCAGACCCTGCACTCGGTGCATTTCCCCGTTGGCTCCACATCCACCAGGATGGCCCCTGTTGGGCAGTAATATTCACATCTTCGGCACAGGGTGCACTTCTCAGCATCGGTTACCAAACTGGTTCTTTGCGCCAATTCTTTCTCTTTCTTGGACCTTAATGGTGGTTGAACTGTGAGGTTAAGTGATTCCAGAAATTTGAGTTGACGGTCTTCAATGACATCGTAAGCATCCACACGAGCCTTTTCGGGACAGGAAGGGACACATATTCCACATCGTGAACAAATACCCTTAACCACCCCATCTTCAATGGTAATATTGTTTACCGGGCAGGATAGTTCGCAAACTCCGCAGGCGTTGCATTTGGCCCGGTCCACCACATATCCTCCGTATTTATTTTTGAAAATAGCCTTGTTGGGACAAACATCGGCGCACACGCCGCAGGTTATGCAGCTGAAGGCTTTGCCATTAATAAGACGTATAGCACCAGTAGGGCACTCTTCGATGCACTCTCCGCTGCCTTTACATTTCTTGGTTGTTAAAAACATGGGTGATCCTTCCCTTATTCCTCCAATTTGCTTTGTTGTTGGTTATCTTTATTAATCCTTGAATTCTTTTGTGATTTATTTGCAATGATGCAGTATTATGGTTTTAAATTCCGTGGTTTTTAATTCCGTTATGTTGATTCCTCGATTTTTGCAGTGGCACTTCTTCCAAATATTAGTTTTCCCAGGATGATTCCCACTGCACAGGCTACAAAGCCACTGGCTAAGGGTGCATCAGAGTAGTATGGAAACGGGCCCAGGAAGTAAGCTACAATCATGGCCACTATGATAAAAACGGCGTAAACCGATGCGTCAAATTTAAGTTTGCTTTCCGGATCTTCCCTGATCCTGGTCCCCAGTACAAAGCCTAGGATGAAACCCAGAATAAGTGGTCCAGCGTATATTATCATTCCTGAACCTCCTCTTTTTCTCCTTCCAGCTCCTTAAATCCTAGGAATGCTATTACCACTGCACTTAACCCTACCATGACCTTCAAACCCACCACGAAGTTTAGGTAAGGAATTATTCCGGCAGAGGTAGGGTCCGGGTAGTTGAAGACCGACTGAATAGATGCCGGTACGATACTGTAGAGATCCACTCCCACGTTATACAGGAAGAATCCGGAGAATATGAGTCCTGCTAGGCCCAGGAAAACATATCCTAAAGCACCTACACTTTCAACTGCGGCCATGAAGTCATGGGAAAGTTTAAATGGGCTTTCTTTAAGTCCGTATACAATTAGACAGAATATGAATCCGGCAGCTATTATGGCTCCGCCCTGAAATCCTCCTCCAGGGGTGATGTGCCCACCCAGGATGGTGAGAACCCCCAGGCACATTATAACCAGAGCTGCGGGGAATACAAATATCTTGAGAATGGTACTCATCTACTTACCTCCCATTTGGACTTTTCCTCTTCCAAACACCAGTAAAACTGCAACCACAGCGGTGACCAGAATTAGGGCCTCTCCCAGGGTATCATAACCCCTCCAGTCAAAGACCACGTTGGTTACCATGTTAGGGGCTATCTCAGTACCTACCCAGTTGTAAAGGTAGCTTATACCGGGATAAATAAGAGGTTTGAAGTCATATATTGATTGGAATAAAGCTACTGCAAATATTACCAGGGAAAATCCCATTATAAGATTCTTAATACCATCAGACATTTAAACTCCCCCAATAGAAAATGGTAATAACTATAACCAAAGCCAGTACAACGTAAAAGGTCATTCCATAAAGAGAATCATTCATTTCTCTTTTTAATCGCGGCATAATCGGCATAGCCAATACTGCGGTAGATAACACCACCAGAATGGCTACAATCATCAGCACATTATTAACCAGTCTCAGCATGATCAGGGCCACCAGTAACGAGGATATTAGGGTAATTTCCGCAGTTAACATAGCCGAAGTGGACACATTAGTAACAGGCCCCTCTGAATCAGCTTTTTGAGCATCTTTTATCTTTTTTACAATTAGGTCATAGAGATTCATGGAATACCCCCTGCGAGACTAGTAGATATTCCCTGTAAAAAGTCGGTGGCCACCTGGGGAAACAGCCCCAAGACCAGACAGACAAGGAGGAATATGAACAGGGCCAGGATGGTTACCCGGGGTATTTTATCATTTCGGATGGTCAGGTCCACGGGCCTGGGCCGCATGTAAACAGCGTGGAAAGCCTTCATAAAGGTCATAAAAGTTACAATGCTGAGGAGTATCATTATAACCCCTAACTCGGGTAGGCCCGCTTGAATTGACGCCTGAATTAGCATTAATTTGCTCTGGAAGGCGTTGAGAGGAGGCACCCCCGCCATGGCAAAGCCGGCTAGAAGAACCAGCAGAGCGACCAGGGGGTTCTTAACCATAAGCCCGCCTAACTTGCGAATATCACTCTCACCGGTCTGGTAGTAAATGGTTCCGAATCCAATAAACAGGAAGGCTGTGATTATTACTTCGTTGACGGCCTGGAAGAGTCCAGCAGTTATCCCGTAGGCTGTGCCAAGCCCTAAACCCAGTCCAATATAACCGAGTTCTCCTACTGCCAGGAAACCGATCATACGTTTTAGATCGGTTTGCATGATGGCCATGGTAATTCCCAGGATCATGGCCAGTAGTGAAACTCCAATGATTACCATCTGCGAAAGGGGCAGATAGGAGAAAATACGGAGTATGATTATACCCAGGGCTACGAAGGTAAAGACTGAAAAGGCCTGGAGGAGTGCAGCACCATGTGGGAGGGCTTTACTATATATGGCCGATTTAATGGTGTGGAATGGCGGAAGCCCCGAACCATATAGCCACCCAAAAAAAATCAGCCCACAAGCCATTAAAATCACCGGATTTTGTGGATCGACAACTCCACTTTTTAAGGATACAATAATATCAGTAATGTTAACATTTCCAGTTACTCCTAAAAGCAGCGCAATTCCCAATAGCAGCAAAGGAGATGCTATACTTCCCAGAATCATGTATTTCAGGGCTGTTTCGTAATTTCCTTCCACCTGCGATACCAGAACCACTCCCACCGTGGCCAGGGCCGCGATTTCGAAGAACACGTAGAAGTTGAAAATGTCATCGGTAAGGAGTAAGGCACTGACTGCCGCCACGCCCATGAACATCATAAAGCCATATACTCCCGATGGCCTTCGGGTTTCAAACAGCGAAACCATTATGGCCAGAAAAGCCACCAGGCCTAGGATAAATATGAATAGTTTCTGAGCATCCTGGAAGGAATAGGTAATGGCCGGGTGGAATGCATTGAGTGCAGTTCCAGTTATTAAAGACGGTAACCCCGTGGACAGGGTAGGGTTCTGGGTTAGGGGCTCATATCCCCCGAAGTAGTGTACTCCATAGCTGGCCAGTAGCGGTAGTAACGGTAGTGTAAGGGCCACTACAATGGCAATGGTCTTTATTGTGCGATCTTTTTTATGAAGAAGGTTTAAAAAGAGTGCACAGATTAGGGGAACCATGATCATTAAAGGTATTAAGAGGTCCAATTTATAGCCTCCTTAAAATTAAGGTTACCCTCATATTTGTGGTTTCCAGGTTATGATAACTATTTAACGACATATGATTAGTCCCCCAGTACCTTGGATGCCTTTAGGGATCCGTGTTTCTTGTAGAGCACCATGATAATCCCCAGCATCACGGCCATAGTACTGGCCCCTATTACAATACTGGTTAAAACCAGGGCAAATGGAAGTGGATAAGCGGCGTTCTGTGCAAACCAATCACGGGCCATACCTGGCAAGTAAATGTACACAATTCCGCCCGGTTTGTACCCCAGGGCGATGAGGAACAAATTGGCCCCATCTCCGATAAAAGCCAGACCTATCACCTTCTTTATTAGGTTATCCAGGAATACTGCTGCAAATATGCCAATAACAATCAGGGCACCTGCCGTGAATAGTGAAGCCAGTTGTGTGTCCATGATCATTTTTAATCCTCCACCCTTCGTGTTTTGTAAACTGCCAGTGCAATGAATACGGGGATTATGGCTGATCCCACGATGGCTTGGGTTAAGGCCACATCCGGGGCCAGCAGGTATTGATAAAGAAAAGCTAATGATGCTCCAGGAATACCAGTGAGTATAGCTGCCTTCAGGAGGTCTCTCTGCATTAGAGCCAGAATAGCGCCCAGAATAGTGATGATCATCAATACATATTCAATCATTGTTTATCCTCTCCGTAGAAGAATCCGTTGGCCATGGCATGCGATGCAAATGGGGCCAGAATAAAGTAGGCCCCGGCCAGTAGGGGCTCACCCAGGACCAGCAAGGCCAGGATACAAGCCATGTCCGCAACCCCCAGAATGTGGATTCTCGCGTATAAGACCCTTTCTAGGTCATCTTTAAATCTTAAAATTCCTAAAGCTGCTAAAAGGATAAATATGGCTGATACTATTAGTAGACTCGCCCTTATGATGGTAAAAATATCATCCATTGTGATACCCCCTTAAAACCCGGGCAAAGGCAATGGTTCCCACCGGCCCCAGTAGCACCAGGGCAGTTGCAATATCCTTGCAATAGGCTATATGATAAATATTTTCAACAAGAATGAGAATTACGGCTACTGCTATACTCAAAGCTGCAGTTCCGACCAAACCCATCCCAATGGTTTTACGTGTGGCGATGCGTATACAAGCAACGGCAAAAATGGCCAGAGCCGCCAGTAGAATGTATTCCGATATTATTAGTATACTCATTCTAACATCCCTTTTATGTATGGTTCAAACGGAATAACGTCCTCGTTTTTGCGTGCAATAATAGTTGCTACCTTTAAAACTTGATTTTCTGAATCTAAATCCACGGATAGAGTTCCAGGAGTCAGTGTGATGCTGTTAGCCAGAATAGTCTGAGAAATAGGTCTCTTAAGGACAGTGGGTATTTCCACAATTACTGGCTCCACCTTGCCGTTCACGGTTCGTGCGGCAACATCCAAGGTTGCCTTGATAATTTCAAAGATTAAAACCATGAAATAGGCGATTCCATAGAATATTCTTGTGATAAACATGGTGAATTAGCCCCTTAAACTGTCTATGATGATTAACAATGCACAATTAACATGGTTAAAACAGATTAAGCCACCCTAATGAAGCATAAGTTAACCATGATAATTACAATTCATCATTATAAAACATGATATATAAATATAACTAAATTAAATTTCCACGGTATTTCTACCCATTTCCCCCTAACTGGTTTTTTTCAATTCAACCCTTAATCATCTTTTAACAGAGTAATAAAATTGACATAAAGACCGTAATAAGATACTAATTTGTGCACAAATTAGTGATTTACTTATAGATCCATTGAAGTAGTGAATGAATTTGAGAAAGATTAGATGTAGAACCAGATGAGCCCCATCATCCACAAGATTATCAAGAAAATCAGCATCTTCTTACCGAATTTCTTTGAATACAAGGGGCTGAAAAGAGCCACTCCCCTGCCAGTGAACATATCCAAAATGATATGACTCATTAAACCCAATACAAAAGAAAGAAATACATAAAATACATTAAAAGACACGTATGACATTAAAAATATCCCCAAAAAACTCAAAATAACATAAAAGGGTACAACCTGTTTGTTTAAAATTAATATACCCAAAAAAACAGCTATAATAGCCAGAGAGGGTATAACTGGTACTGAAAATTTAAGAAAAAGTTGAAATGCGCCATAAGTGAACATTGTTAACAAGGAGGCGATGAGTGTTACACCCAATATGGAGTGCATGAATCCACGGTGAGTTGATACGAAAAAAATCAATGATAACAAGATAAGGATTAAGCCCAGTAAGATAGATGAGTGGATGATATAGAGGATCAGAACTAAAATGATCCCAAAAAGGGCGAGTAAAAGCAAGTTACTATTTCGAAGCGGGTGATCCAGATCTACGATGGATGCACCAATCACTGCCAGGGAAAGGTAAAAAACATTGGGGAAAAAGGGGGCAGTGACTGCAATGGAAATGAGTAGCGAAAATAGTAAATGGTTCTTATAAGACGGCATTTTCCTAAGATTCTGATTTTAAAGATTTTTTGACCATGAAAAAGGTCATGGGTGTACATCAGTTAATTCCATCAATTTAAATCCCGCATAATCTAAGAATGTTCTCATTTGATGGTATGAACGTTCTGGACTTCCTTTTTCGACCCATCCATTGTTAGACACTACTTCACAGGTAACCGCCGGGGTACCACTCAGGTTAGCTTCATCCTCCAGGGCTCCAGTAAAGAGAGTTCCCGCATTTTCCTGGCATATTATTTTGGAGGAGGTATTCTCTGCTATATATTTTGCCATTTTAAAACTCTCGTAACAGGGTTTCTTGGAACAAAAAATACTTTGAACCCCGGGATTACTGTTCTTTTGGGTGGAATGAAAATCGGCTAAAGCACCTATTTTAAGGGATTTGAGTAGCTTTAAAATGTCATTAGAAATAGTGCCTGGTTTATATGCACTTCGATTCATATCAAAACCATCAAAACGGCGTGAGTTTTGCATGATGGCCTTTGGTATGGCAAATGGGATGAAGTAAATTGTGCCACGTAATTTAATTACACTTATCTCGTTTATTAACCTTACCGAGGAGATTTGGGGGGGCAATTCATTACCATGAATCCCAGAAATAATCATTACCCGGGGAGTACCCTTTCCTAATTTTAAAAGAGGCGTACCCTCTTTAGCAGCATCGATGAGAGTTTTTGTCAGGGGTTTTTTAACTAAATGTTGATTTAAAGTACGGTTTTCCTCTATAATTCCCCCAGTTCCCGAGGACATAATGGTCATTTCCAGATTCATGCTACACCAAGTTTTAAATTAAGCCTTTGTAAATATAAGATATGATTTTAGATATGATTTTAATTTTCATATAAATAATCAAGGTGATTCAAAAATGGAGAAAGTGGTCCTTGCATTCAGCGGTGGCCTGGACACCTCTGTATGTGTCAAATTATTAGAAGATAAATATCAAAAAGAGGTTATAACTGCCTGTGTCGACGTTGGTCAGCCAGAGGAGGAAATATCACGACCTGAAAAATTAGCCCGTGATATGGGAGTGAAACACTACACCATTGATGCTAAAGAAGAATTTGCACGAGAATTCATATTTCCGGCAGTTAAGGCCAACGCCCTTTACGAAGGTTATCCCCTCAGTACTGCCCTGGCACGACCCCTTATTGCCATGAAAATCGTGCAACTGGCCAAAAAAGAAGGTGCAAGCGCTATCTCACATGGATGTACCGGGAAAGGTAACGATCAATTCCGTTTCGAATCCACCATCAGATCCGGTTCTTCTTGCGAGGTCATAGCCCCCATTCGGGATCTGAACTTAACCCGGACCGAAGAAATGGAATATGCCAAGGAACATGGCATACCTCTCCCATCAGACAAGCTGTACAGTATCGATGAGAATTTATGGGGCCGTTCCATTGAAGGAGACATTCTAGAGGATCCTATGATAGAAACTCCCGAAGAAGCCTTTAACTGGACTCGCTCCACTGAAGATGCTCCGGAAGATGCTCAAATCATGGAGATAGCCTTTGAAAAAGGAGTGCCCATGGCCCTTGATGGTCAGAACTTGGGCCCGGTAGAAATTATTGAGGCCTGTAATCGGGTGGCTGGTTTACATGGTATCGGCCGGGTGGATATCATGGAAGACCGTATAATTGGTTTAAAATCCAGGGAGAACTACGAAACTCCCGGTGCTTTGTTCATTATAACCGCCCATAAAGCATTAGAACAGCTAACCCTAACCAGAGCCGAACTTAAATTCAGTGAAATAGTTTCTCAAACCTACTCTGAACTGATCTACAATGGCTTGTGGCACGAGCCCCTGCGTGAGGATCTGGATAAGCTCCTGGATCATATGCAGCGGAGGGTGTCTGGAGTAGTTAAGCTCAAGCTGCATAAGGGAAGTCTGCGCATCCTGGGAAGAAAATCTCCATACAGCCTCTACAATGAAAAGGCCGTCTCTTTTGAGGATAAGGATATGGACCAAAGAGAAATGGCAGGTATGGTTAAAAACTATGCCCTCCAGGCGGCTTGTTACCAGGAAATCTGTAAAAAAAGATAGATTCTTGGTGTAAATAAGGTTAACACATGGGCATTCTGGAAATCGTTTTAATCGGAATAATCCTGGTCATTCTGGGCATTATCGGCATTAATGTCCTGCTGAAGGTAGGTAAGATAGTTCTCACCATCGTCGTGCACATGCTGCTGGGTTGGATAATGCTCTTCATCTGGAATATATTACCCTTCTTCAAAATTCCCATCACCATTTTAACTGTACTGGTTGCTGGTTTTGGTGGTATCCTGGGAGTTGGAGTCTTGATATTGGCCAAAGCACTGGGATTATATTAAGGGACTAAATTGATTTTATTGGGGTTTCATTACTTGTGGAAGGAAGTTTAGAACTTGGGTGGCTGTGAAACTGTACCCAAATTTTTCTCGAGCCAGATCTCCAGCCCTTCCATTGATATAAGCACCCAAAAGGGCAGCTTCAAATCCAGAATGCCCCTGAGCCATCAGACCTCCGACTAATCCTGCTAAACAGTCCCCCGTACCCCCCACAGTCATGCCCGGGTTTCCAGTGTTATTAAGTTTCAATAAACCATTAAAGCCAATTAAATCTATTCTTCCCTTTAAAAGGATGGTGAAAGTACTGTTAAGAGTTAAATTTCTGATCAAACCTATTTTATCTTCCAGATTCCCAGTAACGTCCTTTCCAAAAAGGGCCTTAAATTCAGCCGCATGAGGGGTAACAACGATTTCAGAATCTTTTTCATATAATAAATCTTTGTCAACCAATTTTAAAGCATCGGCATCCATTAAGACTGGTTTTTCGATATTTTCAATTATCTGATTAACTGCCAGTTTAGTCCCTTCCTCGGTGCCAACTCCACAGCCAAGAACAACAGAATCCACTTTTTCTGAGAATTTTAGTATGGTATCCACATCGGAAGGTAGAATAACATCGGAAGGTAGACTTTCAACAATTATATCTGGAGAATATGAGCGTATGGCAGTAGATACAACTTTAGGACAAATAACGATAGATAGATCTGCACCAGATCCCAGGGCAGCCAGAGCAGCCAGAGCAGGAGCGCCAGAATAATCTTTACTCCCACCGATAATGAGCACCCGACCATTTTGACCCTTATGGGATTTTTGATCTCGCTTTCGAAGACGTAACAAATCCCCTGGGCCAGCATACAACTCTGCGTCCAGGGGGATGCCGATGTCACAGACATGTATGGTGCCCACGTAATCCGACCTGGCTTTTTCAAGCCCAGTCTTCTTCCGGTGAAAAGTGATGGTATGATGGGCCTTCACGGCCTTGTGCCCAACCAACCCAGTGAGAGGATCTAATCCACTGGGAACATCTACAGCGACTTTAATCGCTTTAGATTGATTTATAACATCGATGGCAGTGGAAAAGGGTTCTCTAATTTTTCCATGAACACCGGTACCTAAAAGTGCATCAACTACCACATCAGAGCCCGTTTGTGTGACCTGTGATGAATCATTTATAACTGTTATCTGTAGATCACTCAAGTTATGGTCAATTTTTTCTAGAAGCTCCCAGTTGGTGAGGGTTTCCTGGGACTTTATTTGACAGGGGTGGGCTAAGAGTAGGACCTCAACCCCAAATCCATAGTTAAGCAAGTGCCGGGCTGCTACAAAACCGTCTCCACCATTACCACCCACTCCGGCAAATATGGTAACTCGGCAGGGATCTACTATTTCCACAATTTTCCGGGCCAGAGATCCACCAGCATTCTCCATGAGGGAAGACCTTGAGATACCCATAGCCTCGGCATTAGCATCAACTACCATCATGTCCTTGGGAGTCATGTTATCACTATTAATATAAATTATAAAAAGGTGATATTTAATCTTAGGATTTTTTAGCCCTCTTTTACGCAATTCTGTGATGGGGGTGAACAGATGATAGGCGGTGATCAGTTGCGAAACCCAATACCCCCCAACCCGGTAGTTCCCTCCATACCTTCCTCTATTCTGAGATATGCGCTTCTAGGTGTGGGTCTACTTTTAGCCTATGGAATTATCGGATCTATGATTATAATGCGACTGGATCCCATAAATGCCCTATACTTTGCAGTGATAACAACGGCAACAGTGGGTTACGGCGACATAAGCCCTGCCAACCCCATACAAAAGTTGTTTGTAGTTACCCTGGTTTTAGGAGGGGCCAGTCTATTAGCTTATGCCTTTACACTTGCCATAGCGGTGGTTTCCATGACATTTGAAGATATTACATCAGGAGCTCGTGAAAAACGGCGAATTGCATCTTTAAACAATCATTTCATACTCTGCGGCTACGGTCGTGTGGGTAGCGCCGTGCACCGGGAGCTCAAGAAAAGAAAACAACAAGCCCTGATTATTGAAAGAGACAAAAATGTAGTTGAAAAGGAGCTTTGGGCAGAGCCAGAGGTCATGGCCATCCACGGAGATGCTACTGAAGAGTCTTTGATGCGCCAGGCCAGAGTGGAGAAGGCCCGGGGAGTGATCATAACCACTGGCGATGATGTGGACAACCTGTTTATAACTCTCACCGCACGAGAACTGAATTCTGAGGTATGGATAGTGGCCAGAGCCAGTAAAGAAGAAAACATTAAGAGATTGTCACGCTCTGGAGCAGATAAAGTCATATCCCCCGAAACCAGCGGCGCAGCAGACATCTACTTCGCCGCCATCGAACCCACCATTATGAAGATTACAGAGATGCACGACGTGTCTGACATTCGTAAAGAATCTGAAATAATTCTAAAACACGGATGCACCCTGGAAAATATAGAATATCATCTACCGGAATTCAAGGAACCTTTGGCCAGAATTGTTGGTTTATCAGATCAAGAACAGTTAGATCGTTTTTTAGAAAGTTTGGAACGTGATAAATCACGTAAAAAATCATTAGAGAGGATATACGAGTCGGTGAGTGGTATTCACTCCCACTGGATTTCCGGTCCAGACAAAAAGAGCCTGGACGCAGTTGCCAAAGAACTTGAAAATGAAGGTTTCCTCCTAGGGATTGACCTAGAAGAGCAAGAAATAAAAGAAGCAGCTCGGAAATATGGAAGGCTGGTTGAAGTCGTTATAAAACCAGAAATCAAGATTACGGAGATGCACGGAGTTTTGGATATAAGGGAAGAAGCAGAGATAATTCTAAAAAACGGATGCACCCTGGAAGATATTGAATATTATCTACCAGGATTCAGGGAGCCATTGATGAGGAAAGTTAACCTTTCTGAACTGGGGGAGATGGACCGGTTTCTGGAAGGATTGAATCATGATTCAGTGAAGATGGAAAATCTAGAACGTCTTTACACTCTCTCAGGAGGAGGAATACACTCTCACCGTATTTCTGGGCCGGATACCAAAACTTTAGGAGTGGTAGAGGAAAAACTGAAGGAGAAAGGCTTTCTTTTAGGGGTAAATCTAACAAAGAACGAAATTACCAATGAAATCCAGAAATTTGGAAGAATCTCTGAGATGCTCCTCAAACATGACGTGGGGCAGGTAGATGATAAAAAAATCGTTATAAGCCTTGGAGGACGTATTTTAGACTCAAAACATTATCTTCCCGGTGTGCATCAGGTGGTGACCCGCAAATTGTATCTAAAGTCCATGGAAGATCTGGAAAGGTGTGAAAAGGAGTACCAGAAACCCGACGCCAAAAGATCCTTACAAGCACTTGACGAGATTTCAAGACATATACATTCCCACACTGTTTCTGCGCCGGATGTAAAGGTGATTAAAAGTATTGAAAAGGCTTTGATAAAAGAAGGTATGCTCCTGGGCGCGGATGTTCCCGAAGAAGAGATCTGGGAAATTGTAGAGAGTGCTGAGGCTCGTAAATTTTGTATTGAAGATTAAAAAAAATTAAAAAAGAATAAAAAGAGGTTTAGAAGAGACTGGTAAGCCAGATCTGATAGGCACCTAGTGTTCCGCCGTAGTTACCGGCATAGATCCTCTTAACACCAGGAACCTTTACTGCTGCATTTATTCCTGCCTTCATGGCCTCTTTAATTGCGTCCTCGCTGACTCCATCAATGACGATTTCGTATATACCTTCAATTCCTTCCGGGATCTCACAGTCAATACCTTCGGCACCTCTCAGGGTGGGGCAGAACTTTTCGTTGGTGGTGGCGTGCATGAACTTGTACTTGAGAGAACCCACCTTGGAACCTGAAGCAACTATACCTCCGGGGAAAGGAGTAATGGTCCCAGGAACCCCTTGAATAGCATCAACAGCAACTTCTGCGCCAAGAAGAGCTGATGCCTGATTTTCAGCCATTACAAAGAAGTTACCTCCGGCAACTCCGCCTTTAATTCCTAATTCTTCCTCTATTACAAAATCTCCAGACATAAGTGGAATTTTATAAATTTTTCTTCCACCAACATTACCCTCCGAATCATATCCATCGGCAAAGAATTTGAGTTTAAATCCTATTCTTAGTTTTTCATCGGCTTCATCGCCCATGGCATCGAACACCGCGGTGGTGGCCGAGGTTAATATACATTGGCCGATTCTTTCGATGAGTTGGTGCTCCAGTTCGTCTTTTTTAGGGTGACAGATCATTACCACGTATCCGGGCCTCCCATCGGGAGTTTCATTAGGAGGAATGTAGGCGTCAATGCCGGCCTCGGCTGGACATGAAATTACTGATGAACCAAATCCTACCGTTTCATCGGCTGCTATTTTGGCGAATTTTTGGGTGGCAGCTGTAACCAAGAATTTTGAAACGTATATATCGAAAGCTTCTGCAAAGGTATCTTCTATTTCTACGTTGTTAATTTGCATCAAAATCACCATATTAGTTTAGGCTATCTTCTTACCGGCATCACCGACTTTAACTGAGTAAATCTCTTCAATGGTTATTATTATCGCTGCTTTCGGACTGGGAGCCAGCGGGTTGGTATCTTTCACCCAGTTAACCACTTCATCAAAATATTTACCTTCAGTGAATATTTTCACAGAACCCTTAAACTGGTAGGGGTATCGAGCCGCGTCCTGAACCACAAAGGCTATTTTAGGATTGGCTTCCAGATTAGCCCGGCTTTTTACCATATAACTATCAGCAATTATGACCGTTTTTTCGTCCAATGGCTTGATAAATCCAATGGGGACCACGTTCGGAACTCCCTCTGGAGTGGCCGTGGCCACATATGCGCGCTCTTTCTCAATTATTTCCATCATTTCCGCGTTCATCATTTAATAGACCTCCATTTCCCAATTAAGACATGGTGTGTTTAAATAGCAATAGATATTGATTGATTTACATACTTTTATAATCTTTTTGATTTAATTTTGTGAAATGACAGTCCAGTTAACACCATAATCCAAATGAATTTAAGGTTTTAACCAATAAATAACGTTAAATTAATAATCGATTATTTTAAAATGTTTAAAAAATAAATAACCACTCATTGTAACGGAATTTCGCTACTTTAACTATAAAAGTACTTTTTTAAAATTTAAATCCTCGGTTGAAAGTAGAATTACTGTTTTTTTACCGGAAAGATATCCACAGGTCTCTCCGGGATTAATTATAATTGTTTTATCACCTGAAACATCCATTTGATGGCTATGCCCCCTTATCAGAACATCATAGTTCTCACCACTGGCCAATGCATCTACTAAGCTCTGGTTTGCACCATGGATAACAGCTATCTTCCTTCCATCAGTGTGTATCTCCTTGAAATCCTCCAGATTACAAAGTTCCTTAAACGCTGTTTTTAATCCCTCCCTTTCCCCATCATTGTTTCCGTATATAGCTTCAAAAGGCATTTTAAGTTTTTTAAACTCGAAAGCGGTGAAGGGGGAGATGAGATCCCCTGCATGTATGACCAGCTCCACCCCATTATGGTTAAAAAAATCAACCGCCAGACGAATTGCTTCCAGATGATCATGACTGTCTGACATTATTCCGATTAACATCCTTACCCCTCTAAAATATAATTATTATCTAGTAATTCTACCTTTTCTTGCAAATATTTTTTATGAAGAAACTCAATTTTCCTTTTAAATGATTATTACTGAAGTTAATGATTATTAAAAATACAAATTTCATTCAAAAATATTAGTAACAAATCTCCATAATATACAATAACGGAGGTCAATTGTATAAACTTTGGAGGTTGATTTGATGGCTTTGGATCCTATAACATTAATCATCATCGGAGTAGTAATATTGATTATACTGGCATTATCTATCCGTATAGTCAATCAGTATGAAAGAGGCGTTGTTTTTAGACTGGGAAAGGTTATAGGAGTTCGAGACCCTGGACTTCGTTTAATTATTCCCCTGGTGGATCGGATGGTGAAACCATCCCTGCAGATAGTCACCATGCCTATCCCGGCCCAGAAAATTATAACTCAGGATAACGTGACCATTGATGTGGCAGCAGTGGCCTATTTCAAAGTTGTAGATGCCTACAAAGCTGTGGTGGAAATTGAGAACTACAACCGGGCCGTGAACCAGATTTCACAGACCACAGTTCGGAGTGTGGTGGGACAGTTCACTTTAGATGAAGTATTATCCGAAACTCCCCTGGTAAACAGTAAAATTCAGGAGATAATTGACACTCACAGTGAAGCTTGGGGTATTAAAGTTACTACAGTGGAGATAAAAGATATTAAGTTACCCGACAGCATGCAAAGGGCCATCGCATTGCAAGCAGAGGCAGAAAGAGAAAAAAGGGCCAAAATCATATCGGCCGAGGGCGAATATCTTGCTGCCGGCAAACTAGGAGAAGCAGCCGACATAATTGCTGAACACCCTGTGGCACTTCAGCTGCGTATCATGCAGGTGCTGAGCATCATTGCTGCCGAGAAAAACTCAACCATAGTATTCCCTGCCCAGCTACTCAACAGCATAAGGGATATTAAGGACTTCCTGGAATCAGAAGTGCCCAGTGCTAAGGAAATTAAAAAATCTAAATAAGCCTTTATAGATCTTTAAACTCCATAGAAGCTTTGAATTACGCAGGGTGCTGGAATGCTTTAAAAACCCTGATAAAAACCCTGCTAATTCCATGGAGTATATGGATATAACCGGAAGATTTCGGCAGTTAATAGCAATCCCGTGGTCAGATTTATATCATAGTGCCGTCCATGAGTTATACGGTATAGATGATAGGTCAACTTAGAAGGAGGGATTTGCTTTTAATAGCACATCCCCTGGGAATGATCATGCAGGGCACCGGGGTAGTGGTCCTCTTACCCTTAATAACTGCCTTAGTATACAACGAAAGCACTTATCTGGCCTTTATTATACCTTCTATTTTATCCCTGGCCCTGGGATATCTACTCAAAATGCGTTCATCCCAGGACGATAAATTAGGGCTTAAACATGGGATGATCATAGCGGCCGTGGCCTGGTTGTGGGCTGCCCTGATTGGTAGCCTCTGTTTAGTGATGGGTACTCATATAGATTTTTTGAACGCTTTTTTCGAGAGCATGTCCGCCTGGACTGGTAGCGGTTTATCAATATTCACTAACGTGGAGATACTTCCCAAGTCTATTCTATTTTTAAGAAGCCTGGAACAATGGGTTGGTGGTTTAGGAGTTATAATTGTTATTATTGGAATATTAATTCGTCCTGGCACAGCAGCAGCGCGTCTTTACAAGTCTGAAGCTCGGGAAGAGAAAATAAAGCCCAGTATCACCGGAACAGTGAAAACCATTTGGTGGATATATCTATTTTACACGGTAGTGGGAATTTTGCTATATATAGCTGCAGGTATGCCTATTTTTGATGCCATCAATAATACCTTCACCAATCTCTCCACCGGTGGTATGTCGGTTAAAAATGATAACATCGGGGCTTATCATAGCCTGGCCATCTACATCATCACCATGATCCTGATGGTTATTGGTGGTACCAGCTTTTTGGTTCATTATAAGGCCCTGAAGGGCAGGGCCATTGATGTTTTGCGTGATATACAGTTCCAGACCACCATCATCATGATAGCATTATTTTCCATTCTGTTAATAGTGGGAACTAAATTTGCCACCATTGATGCTGTTTTTTTTGTTATTTCTGCCCTGAGTTGCACTGGTTCCAACATCCAACCAGTGAACGTGATGGTTAACTGGCCTGATTATGCTAAAATCATTATTACCGCCTGTATGATAATTGGTATGTCTGCTGGTTCGACTACCGGCGCCCTTAAACTCATCCGAATAATTACTCTGGTAAAGGGGATTTATTGGGAGATTTTAAGAATAGTATCCCCGGCTGGTTCCGTAATTCCTAGAAAAATTTCCGGAAAAGCGGTGGGTGATGAAGAGATAAGAGAAGCTGGAGGATACCTGTTCCTTTACTTTATATTCCTGTTTGCAAGCTGGCTGGTCCTTATGCAGTATGGATATGGGGGGATTAATTCCATATTTGAAGTAGCATCTGCCCAGGGTAACGTTGGCCTGTCCACAGGCATCGTCGCCCCCACAATGCCCCCCTTGACCGAAATTTTCTTAATAATAAATATGTGGGTGGGGAGGATCGAGATAATACCGGTTCTGGTTCTGTTAAAACTTTTCGTCGATCTATTTAAAAGGTGAAGTGTACAAACAAAAGCTATTAAAACACAGGATAAATTTGATGCCAAGTTTTTAAATAAATAACAACTTAAGGTGTTTACTAATGTACATTGTTATTATGGGAGGTGGAAGGGTGGGATTAACCCTGGCATCTTCCCTTGTCACCCGAGGACGGGATGTTACACTAATAGAGAACGATTCTAATCTTTGTTCTAATGCTGCGGCTGAACTTGACGCTCTGGTACTATGTGGAAGCGGAACTAATGTTAAAACATTAGAAGAGGCCAATATAGCTGATGCAGACGTATTTGTGGCTGCAACTGGTAACGATGAAGCAAATTTGCTTTCTTGTATCCTGGTAAAGGAATATCATGTTCCTAAGATCATTGCCCGACTTAGCAACCCTGATCACGCCGAGGCCTTTAGGAAGGTGGGCATTCATGATGTGATCAGTCCTGAGCTTACCGCCGCCGGTTATCTAGAAAAATTGATCACTCGCCCCAAAATTGCCGATCTAATTGTAATAGGTAAAGGAAGTGGAGAAATACTTGAAATGAGCGTTCAAAATAAAAAAATCATCGGTAAGAGGGTGTCAGATGTCAGTCCTACCGAGGATTATATCATCGTGGCCATTCACCATAATGGAAATATCACCATTCCCAAGGCCGATATGGTGTTGAAGGAGAACGATCGTATCTCGGTTCTGGTGAAAACCCAGGCTGTGAAGAAGACCGCGAAACTTTTCATTGGATAAAAGGATTTTTATGGATTCTTTCACCCATTTTTAATTCCTTTCATTATTTTAAGTTTTTTAAAGGTTAAAGATAAATTATCAGGAGCTTTAGGTGGGATTTCAATTGATTTTGATTTCTTCTATTGCCATTGGTTTCCTCTCTCCCTGACCCGTTTTACGGCTGATATATAATACTACACTGACGCTTTCACCACCATCCTGGCCATATCCGTGATCATTATACTTTATCTTCGTTTACAGCCCAAATACAAAAAATGGCCATGATCATCTTCATGGTGGTGCTAATATCACTAGGGGGAATCAGTGCTACGAAAAAATGGATATCATCCAAAGTCAGACACAGTCGGATGGCTACAACAACTCACCATTCAAAACGGATCCTATCAAGAGGCCCAGGATGCCATAGGATATGCTGATAATCTACCTGAAGTCAGAAAAATTTAGATGGGATTCTAATTACATCATAATTAATATTACATCATAATTAATGCAAACCAGGAGGCAGGAACGTGGTTTATAACTTATTCCGACTTTATGGCTATTGGGGGGCCAAATAAATCATGGTTATGGTTTCCTAGTTTTCTACTCTTCACTATTCTAGTTTCAATTATTCTAAAAATGCAGGTTCACCATAAAACATAAAGCCGCAATTAAAATCCATTCTCCATCCACAAATAAATCTCGGGAAAAGGCCTCTAATTTTCTGTTTTCAGAGAAATAACTTATGTACCAAAACCCATAGAATATGGAAAAAGCAAATATTAGCCAGTAATGGAGAAAAAAACCCTCTAAAATTGCTATTAAAAACCAGGGAATAAGCATGGATTGAATTCCTAATAACAAGAGTTTGGTCCTTGACCTTCCCAGCAGTACCGGTATAGTTTTCACTCCGCTTTTTTTATCTCCTTCAATGTCCCGTATGTCGAAGGAAACTGCGTTCACAAAGATTTTAATGAATATAAAAATGAATATCATGACAGTGGGGCCAAATCCCTGATAATTGCAGGTCAACGGGACAAAAACAGCGCCAACTACCCAGCTAAGAGTAACAATGAAGTTTTTCATCCCTGGAATGTTCTTAAGCCGTGGAAGCTTTGGAGAAACTTCTATACTATAGAGGACACCAATAATCAGAGGAAACAGGAACACCAGTATGATCACTGGATTCACGATCACTCCTATTAGCAGAGCAACAGCATAGGATAGGATACATAAAAACAGCAAGATTTTTTCCTTTCCCTTAACATAAGCACCTCTTTCTGGAATATTAACGGAATCCTCTTCCAAATCGGTTAGACGGTTTAAACTGTAAACCGAGAATGTTGAAAGGAAAACAGCAATAAGTAGTATAGAGTTGGGCTGTACATTCAGAAATTCAAAGGAACAATAGGTTAAAAAAACACACACCAAGGATATGAACAAGGAATTAAAAACTAAAAAAGATAATATTTTTTCTGAAAAAGATAAAAAACCGTCAAATAATTTTTTTAGACTTTTCTCGGTAATATTTGAATAATTTTTCTCCCCATAGGATTGCATCAAGATCATCACTCACCAAGTCCATACTATAATCATAAGATCCATCTTCAAACGCCAATCCTAATGAAACGAACTGATCAGTGACTGTAAAGCCAATTTTTACATCCTCATCTGTGATCCATAGTTCAAAATTTTCCTGGGAAGTAAGATTCGTAAATGTTTCTGGTTCCTGGGCAGCAAGCTCATAAAGCTTATTCATTATGCTTTCAGTGACAATTAGCTGTGTATCAACACCATTCAATACCATCTGTATCATTAGATCCTTGAAATCTGAGTGAAACAATGGAGAAACACCTCGAAATTTATTCACAGGAGGTAATAACTGAGTGAAGGTCATATGCGGCTTGTAGATGTCGGTAGGTTCTGATTGGATAAGATCTCCATTCATTAAAGATCCTATCTGCAGCAAAAGATTATCAGGTATACCTTCAATGCAATGTCCATCCCATAGTTTTTCGAATCTTTTAGTGACTATTACTGATTTGACTAGATCCTTGAAATTTAAAGTGAGAATTTTGCCACTAGGAGTAAGATTGTAACGATCCCCAGTTTTTTTGACAATGTTTCTTTTTTCCAGTTCATTCATACCATGGAGAATTGTTGATGACCTCAGATCTATAAGTTCTCTAAGTTCAGAAAGATTTTTCGGCCCCCCATGGAGAGTAATCATTATTTTCGCTCTTACTCCCGAAATTGCTAGGAACTTGAGATTGTCTTGTACTTCGTCCAACAATTCGTAGGCGTTGTCTTTCATTATATTCCCATCCCTTAATTTATTAACTCTCGAGAATTTTGTTTTTTGAGAGCAAAACTGTTTATGGCGTCTATTATAAAATTTGGACTTAAATTCATTGTTTGGTCGTTAATGGCCACCATATCTCTATTATTAACATCTAACATTTTTTCCCTCAACATATGCAATATTAATACCCTACTATAATATATTTTTGTGTGAACTAAAACACATTATAATACATTCAGTAAATCCTTTGCCCAGTGGATATGTTCTGAACCATGATCAGTCCATGGCCCATGACCAGGAAGCAAATTTTCAACTTTCAGTTTACTAAGCCTTTCTAAAGAATTGATCATGTCACCAAGATTCCCACCCAAATCAACACGTCCAAAACCACCACCAGCAAATACTGTGTCACCAGAGACCAGGGTTTCACCATCATAAAGACATATGCCCCCCCGGGTATGACCCGGAGTATGTATAACTTTGAATCCACCTATTTTGTCCCCTTCTTTGAGTTTGAGGTCAACACTCATCTTCCCCATTGATCTTCCGAACATAACAGCCGCGGTAGCCAGGTCATCACCAATCTCATAGGGGATTGCATCTTCTAGATGCATGGCCACATCCAGATCCAGGTATCGATTACCACCCACATGATCATAATGGTTATGGGTGTTCACAATTAGGGATAGATCTTCCATAGCAATACCCCCATTTTTAAGAGAATCAAAAAAGTAACCAATATTTTCACCGGTACCGGTGTCAACCACCACATCCTCAAAAACGTAGATGTTAGAATCGTATCCGCGTCCTTCTATCATTAGAATGTCGTTAATTTTGTTCAAAAAATTATCCCCCTCATAATGAGGTTACAGAAAAAGTGGGGTCACAGGGATTTGAACCCTGATCCTAGGATTTCTCTTGTCTCAGTACTCCAATCGATCATCATCCGATTGTAATACCTAACGTCAGAGCGCGCGTTTCTTCAAAGACAACTGGAGTCCCAGATGATGGCCTGGTTACACCATGACCCCTTTAAATGGTTTAAAGCCAAGGGAGAGATTTGAACTCCCGTGTAATGGATCTGCAGTCCACCGCTTCGCCTCTAAGCTACCTTGGCTTAACACTTAGGTTAAGTTTTGTTTCTATTTAAACCTTACGTAGTGCAACTGACAGGGATGAAAAAAAAGATCTAAGGGTTGTAATTCTTATTTCAAAATGGTAATCTGACTGGCAGTGGTTTGCGGCGGATAAGATTGGAGTAAAGGCCCAGTAAAGCGGATTTCTACGGCTTGTCCAGGTTGAATATTTTCAAAAGAACTGTTAGAACTTTGGCCAGCGCTATTCTCCATAATTATAGTTTCTTCAGATATTTTAACGGAAATATTCATTGTTTGGTTGTTATCAGCCATTGTTCCCTGGACTAGAACCGATTCCGTGTTATTAGTAACATTTTGAGAGTCAGGATAACATACTCCTACAACTTGGCCCTTCATGTCTACAGGTTCCTCGCCGGTGGCACAGAAAACTCCATAGGCCACACCCATAAACAATACCAGCAGCAATGCGATTAATGTTATGACCCTCATGTTCTCTCCTTTCACGGTTAATATGTTGTGCCCTTATTAATATGTTTTTGCATCCTAACTCTCTAACTAAAAAGATATATACCCATCAGGGCACGAACTGACAGGACCAGATGACAATAAATTAGATAAATGAAATTTTCTAGGAAATTGTGATCCCGAACCCTTATCATAAGATTCGCTTCAAATAATACCAAATCCATAAACTAACAACCACATATCTCCCAATTGAGCTATAAACGTAATTACAGTGGCCGATTAAAGCTTTTTGAAACCTGGTAAGTTAAATAAACCATGCCATCTTCTAATCCATCCACATCAACTAATTTTAACTGAACATTTTCCCTATCTGATTCCAGTTCCGTATTGTAAATGGAGTTTTCAGCTGTTCCCACTAAAACGGGGTGTATCAGGACATGTACCTCATCAACTAACCCCGCCTGAAAGAGAGCCCCATTTAAAACTCCACCACTATCGATCCTAACCAGTTTAACACCGAATTGAAGGTTTAATTCATGGAGAGCAGTTTCTAAATCAGCTTGCTTGTAACCAACTATCATGTAGGGGATGAACCTTTCATCAAGAAAGTCTAAATTCTTTAGGAGTAGAACGGGAACATAATACTATGATATCTCTGATGTAGGGCATGCGACGAACTTCACTCCAAATACGAATCTGTCCTCTACTGTCCGGAACCACCAGTATCGGTCTATGATCCTCGGGATCCACTTCTCGAGGTTGGAAGTCTTCCTGACTTTCTTCGGATATATCGCCGGGGTTTACATGGAAACCGGTTAATACTGTTTTACTCCCCATCAGCACAGCATCAGCACCTATTTCTGATGCTAACTGGTAATATAAATCCACATCAGCATCAAACCCAGTTATACGTCCATCCACACTTGTGGCATTAAAGGTTATTCCCCACGGCAACATGTGATACACCTCCTCCATTTTGGAATATAAAATTAGATTCATGATAGTATGTCGTTTAAATCCTCACTGGAGATTAAGCAGCTTTCTTCCATCAGATCCATCAATTTATCTTTTTTCAGATATTCTAAAGATCCTTTTAAGGCCTTTAAGCTGGAATAAATCAGCAGGGTTGGTATGCTAACCCGTGCCACTCCTAGCCGATCAAGATCAGCAATGGAGAAGTTTTTAATATTGTAAGGCATGCCAGCAGCTATACTAACTGGGCCTTTAACTTCTTTTATGATGGTTTCAACTTCATCCAAAGTCTCCACATAGGTTATAAACACCAGATCCGCTCCATCATCAAGATACTGGTTGGCACGTTCTATGGACAGATTCATGGCATCTTCCCGATTATTCAAAGATTTTAAAGCATCTGTACGCCCATTAATCACTAATGCAGGGTTTCCTTCAATTTCGGCCGTTTCCCGGGCCACCATGATCTTTTCACCCATCAGATCTTCACTGATGATCTGCAGGAGACCGCCAGTGCCCAGGACCTGATCCTCCAGGTTCATCCCTGCCACACCAATCTCAATGAATCTGCTGACGGTTTCAATTACCGCTTCAGGACCCCCATAACCATCTTCTGCATCCGCCATTACCGGAACATCCACGGCTTCAACGATTCTGCGGGTTATTTCCAGGTTTTCTTCCAGAGAAACGTCTGACTCACGGGAATAACTTGCCGCGACAGAAAAACTGTAACCAGAACACTGCACTGCTTTGAAACCTGCTTTCTGGATCATAAGGGCGCTTATGGGATCGTAAGCATCCGGCATCACCAGAGGCTGCTCAAGGGATAGGAGTTTACGGAGACTTTTACTTTTAATATTAAAATCCTCCCATTATTTCTAAGAGGAAATTGGGTTTAAATTTTTGGCCTATTGCTATGGTCTAAATAGTGTAGACGTGATTAAGTATCCATCACCAGAAAGATTATAGAATTAATACTCAGCTATTACCAGCATCTCATAATCTTCAGTGGTAAGAGGATCAGTTCGGCTGAATTCCCCCAGTTTACATCCACAAATATCAATTCTATCAAATCCAAGAGATTCAAGAAGCCATGTAATCTCTGAAGGAACATAATATCGTTCATTACAGTTCAATGTCATTTCATTCCCATCATCATCTTCTATTTCCAGCTGATATTTATCCCTAAAAGCCATAAGGTCAAAGGTATTATCAAGGTTGGCAGAATAGTTAGAGTGGGTGTTTATGAAATCCTTAACTGAATGGAACAAAGGATACAACCCGTTAAGGGTGGTGAAGATCAATTTCCCCTTTACATTTATTGATCGGGCTGCACTTTCTAATATCTGGAAGTTCATCTGGTCAGATTCCATGAGGGGAAATGCACCCTCACAGATCATAATAACCAGATCAAACTCATCCTGGAAGGGGAGGTTTCTGGCATCAGCTTTTATAAAATCTATTTTCACTCCGGCTTCAGCAGCCTTTTTTCGGGCCTTATCCAGCATGTTTTCTGATAAATCTGCCCCAGTGACTGAATAACCACGTCTTGCAAGTTCAACTGCATGCCGTCCAGTTCCACACCCTACATCCAGTATTTTACAGCCCTTATCATGATTTATTTCTGATTCTATGAAATCAACTTCCCCTATGGTTCCCTGTGTGAATACTTCATTATCATATTTTTCAGCGTAATTGTAAAATAGCTCTTCATACCATTTTTTCATTATAACACCCTAATGATCATTGATATAATCTTATATCTTCACTTTAAAATTCTAGTAGTCAAGAGAGACTGATAATACCCTGCCAGTAAAAGATAGAGGTCAACTTATCCGAATGTAACATTTTATTGTTGACTTCAAAATAGGAAAAACATATTTCCTTCCAGTGCCCCTCGATGTATATGACTAATTCAGATGGTAAATTCCATCAAAAGAGTCCGATGAGATTTAATATCAGTGCAAAATAATCATTATCCAATTTTAAAGGAAATCTTCAAATGATGGAATCCTTAATCGCAGGAATTACACTAGGCCTCTATTCTGGTTTATCCCCCGGCCCCCTCCTGGTACTAGTAATCTCCCAAACAATAAAACATGGCTATCTGGAGGGAATAAAGGTTGCCTTGGCACCCGTAATTTCGGATATGCCCATCATTATATTATCATTGACATTTCTATCGATGATTTCCAAATACACCCCCATTTTAGGATTTATTTCAATTATCGGTGGTATATATCTAGGTTATCTGGCTTACGAAAGCTTTAAAACAAAAGGTATTGTTAAGGATGTTATTCCAGAAAATCCCCAATCCCTAAAAAAAGGAGTTACGGTTAATCTTCTAAATCCATCGCCCTATTTATTCTGGATAACTATTGGTGGACCTTTATTGATCCATGGTAGTGTAGAAAGTCCTTTTTCAGCTATTCTATTTATTATTGGTTTTTATGGACTTTTAATCGGCGCCAAAATATTTTTAGCCTATGCAATAGGGAAATCACGCGATTTTCTTACGGGAAAGAGTTATATCTATACCATGCGAGTTATCGGCCTGATTTTAGTAATTTTTGCAATTTATTTCATTAAGCAAGGCATTCCGTTGATTATAAGTTAATTTTCTACTCATTGATGTCTGTCATGAGCGCATATTCCATATTATAAACCCCTTTCTCCCATTTAAAAAAGGATAAACTCTTCTTTTTGAATATTTTAAAGCCAACTTTTTCATACAATCGCAAAGCACCGGTGTTCTCTATATCAACATCCAGAACTGCTCTTTTACTTCCCTGCCCTCTCATCAATTTAACTGCTTTTTTCAGAATGAAAGATCCGATTCCCCTACTCCGGAATGATTCATCCACAGCCAATATGGCCAGATAACTGTCCTGGTCTTCTAGATCTGAAAGAAACATCTTATCCAGAATAGAAATCAGGGTGTACTTCAAAGCGTCTGCCACGTCCAGGTTTTTGAAAAAAGATTTCAACTCGTCAAGGAAAAACGGCCTTTTTCCATGGTGTATGACTGCTAAACCCAACACATGATTCTCATCATCGGATACTACATATATATGCTGATGGTTCAGGTTATTAACATCGGCAAGTACCAATTTTTCTATTACCCCGGCACTTTTTTCCTTATTCTTATAGAAAAAATTAAAAGTATCGGCATCAGCTTCGTAAATCAACTCAGCAACCTTCAACGGGTTATGCTTCTGTAAATCTAATTTTTCGAACTGCATTTTGGGAGAACTCGTTTTGATCAGGAATATTGATATTAGTCACTAACTTTTACACTTGCAAGGTACGGCAACTTTGAATAATTAGTATGATCTGAACAAAATATTATACCAACGTTCATATAAACTAGGAGTGTATGGAAACTGCAACCATGGTCTTACTGGACATTGACTACGTTACCGAAGAGGATATGCCAGTAATACGGTTATTTGGTACCTTTATGACTGAAAAAGGGCCTAAATCTATCATTGCGCTAGACCGGGACTTCCAGCCCTACATTTATGTAATACCGAACCATCTAGAAAAATGTCGTGAAGAACTGGCAGAGTTTAATGTGGTCCGGGTAGAAAAGGTGGGACGAAAGGATCTCGGCAGACCCGTGAATGTTTTAAAGGTCTTTTTTAAGCATCCTCAAGATGTGCCCCGTTTAAGAGATGAAATTGCTAACTTGGATAGTGTGGATGATATCCGGGAATATGATTTACCATTCTACCGTAGATATCTAATCGATAAGGGGCTTTTTCCCATGGGGAAGGTGCAAATCCATGGTAATTTCATTTCTTCCCGTGAGTATCGGGGATGCCTATCCGAAGACACCCACATTCTGGAGATAACTGGTGAACCTGTTCTTCTGGAGTCCGATTTCCCTGAACTAAAAATTTTAAGTTTTGATATAGAAACATACAACCCTAAGGGTATGCCCCGGGCAGAGGAAGACCCTATAATAATGATAAGCCTTTCCAGCAATGAAGGCTTAAGAAAAGTGATTTCCACAGCAGAATGTGATTTTTATTTTGTTAAAACCGTGGCCACGGAAGAAGAAATATTAGAAGAATTTATGAGCACCGTTAAAAAGGAGAACCCCAACATCATCCTGGGTTACAATTCAGACAACTTCGATTTTAACTATATTAATGAACGGGCCAAAAAATTGGGGATTTCAGTGGACCTGGGCACGGATGGCTCCTCACTTAAATTTATGAGGAGAGGTTTTACCAATGCGGCTCTGGTAAAAGGCAGAGTGCACGTAGATCTTTACCTGGTGGTGCGTCGCTACTTGTCCATGGATCGTTACACACTAGAACGGGTTTATTGGGAGCTTTTTGGTGAGGACAAAGAAGACATACCCGGAAATGAAATCTGCGATTACTGGGATAATGGCGGTTTACAACTGGATTCACTCTTCAAGTATTCTTTGGATGATGCTGAGGCAGTCACCAAGATTGGAGAGAAGATGCTACCCTTAACTATGGAACTCACCCGGATCGTGGGCCAGCCATTTTTCGATGTGGCCCGTATGGCCACCGGCCAGCTAGTGGAGTGGTATCTGATCCGAAAAGCCTTCGAAGTGGGAGAATTAGTTCCAAACAAACCATCCTCAGCCGAACATTCAGATCGGAGAGGTAAGAGAGCTGCAGGTGGCTACGTTAAGGACCCTGAGAAAGGACTTCATGAAAACATTGTTTATTTTGATTTCAGAAGTCTCTACCCCAGCATCATCATATCCAAGAACGTATCCCTGGACACTCTGGTGGGAGACTGCGTAGAAGGAGCCTGTCACGTGTCCCCCGAAGCAGGTTATCTGTTTTTAAAAGAACCACGAGGATTTGTTCCATCGGTGATTGGAAATGTTTTAAGTGAAAGGGTGCGTTTGAAGACCATGATGCACCAGGCTACAGATGAAAGGGAAATTCAACTCCTTAATGTGCAGCAAGAAGCACTTAAGCGTTTGGCCAACTCCATGTACGGGGTTTATGGGTTTTCCAGATTCAGGTGGTACAGTCTAGAATGTGCTGATGCCATTACTGCCTGGGGACGGGATTATATAAAAAATACCATGAAAAAGGCTGAAGAATTCGGTTTTAAGTCAATATATGCTGATACCGATGGTTTTTATGCGGTTTATGAAGGTCATAGTACCTCCCAAGAAGATTCAGCATAGACTAGAGTTAGAAATCTAGATTCAAGGTCTAGATTCCATCTATAGAGGTGAATATGAAGGCAGGGATAGATGGACTGAAAGTAGATCCCAGTGAAACTCTATTATCATGTGGTAATCCATCCATAGAATATTTCACTCGCCGGGAACTGTTAGAGGAAAATGTGAAACCGGTGGAAATATTATGGGATCTTAATCCAATTCAAAAAATATTTAAAAGACAGCAAGAAGAAGGTTTTTGGAGATACCCTGGCAAAATACGTGAAACACATGCCAATCAGGATTATAACCAGTTGGAAACATTCCGCATGTTAGGAGAACTAGTGGAGAAATATGGTCTTAACTGTGAACATCCCTTAATAGAGAAGACCGCTCAATATCTTTTTAATTGCCAAACCGAGGAGGGAGACTTTCGGGGAATTTATGGCAACCAATACGCCACCACTTATTCACCAGCCATAATGGAGTTACTTATCAAAGCAGGATATGCGGATGACCCCCGAATAGAAAAAGGAATTAATTGGCTTCTTTCACAGCGTCAGGATGATGGTGGATGGGCCATTCCCTTTAGAACCCGGAATAAAAGATATAAAGATTTTTATAACATACCTGAACCTTTACAAACAGACAGTTCCAAACCATTTTCCCATTTAGTTACTGGTATGGTGCTCCGGGCCTTCGCCGCTCACCCCCAAACCCGCCAATCAAAGGAAGCTCAGAAAGCAGGGAAGTTAGTGGCCAGCCGATTCTTCCAACCAGACAAATATACTGATAGGAAAGATAAAAAGTACTGGGAGAGTGTTTCATTTCCCTTCTGGTTCACCAATGTGTTAACTGCCTTAGATTCACTTTCATTAATGGGATTTTCCAGGAAGGATCCCCAAGTACGGGAGGGTCTGGACTTTTTACGCCAGAAACAAAGGCCAGATGGACTTTTCAACTTAAAACTTCTAATGACCCGTGATAAAGACTTGAAATACTGGATCGTTCTGGCGGTCGGTAGGGTGTTCAAGAGATTTTATGAGCAAGATTGACTTAAAGATTTACAATGACTCAGATCAGATACCATGAGGTTGGAATTGAGGGCCTGGATATGATCCAGGAGTTATGGAAGTTACTCAGATTACACGTTGGTAGCATCTCTGATTTTAATGGCCAGATGGAACAACTAACCTTCCAGGAGCGTAAAGAATTCCTCCTGGAAAAGTCGGAGGGAGGCAACCTCCGGTTGGACCTGGCTCGAGATCCGAATAATAGTCAAGGTTGCCTACTGTGTGAGCACCATAAACTCCGAAAATAGTAGAAGTGGACTCTATTTATGTGAGAGGAGGATACCGCTCCCAGGGCATTGGGGACCAGCTCATGAAACGTTCCCTGGAGTGGATGGATGAAAAAGGCGCGAAAGCAAAAAAAATTTTGGTAACCACAGGTAACCAGGATGCCCTGTTATTTTACCGGCGCTACGGATTTAGGCTACGAAGGGTGGTCCTGGAACAAATGACCAGTTATAATAGCGATGATTATATCTAAAGGTGGATCATGGTGAAGGAGAACAATCGACATGAAATTTTAAGGGAAAAATTTGGCCAGGGAGCCGAGGAGTACGATCGGCAGAGGAAATATATTATCCCCCGTCTGGATGATTTATACCATATATTAGCAGATCTGGCCAGCACCAACACTCAAAGACCCCGAATACTGGATTTGGGTGCTGGAACTGGGCTTTTAACCGCTTATATTTATGATAGATATCCTCAGGGCCATTTCACCCTGTTAGATATCTCCGAAGAGATGCTTAAGATCGCTAAGGGTAGATTTAAAAAGATCCACCATTTCAGTTATGTTGTGGCCGATTATACGGAACATGACTTCGATGAGTCATTCGACCTGATCGTTTCATCTCTCTCCATTCATCACCTGAAACATCAGGATAAGCAGATTTTGTACCAGAAAATCTACGATCTCCTGAATCCGGAGGGTATATTCCTAAACGCTGATCAGGTACTGGGACCCAACCCGGCCAGTGAAAAGGAATATCAGAGGAACTGGTTGGAAAATATAGAGGTGGGATCACTTTCAAAAGCCGAAAAAAAGATTATATTGGACCGTATGCAACTAGATAATCCTGCCACTTTAAGAGAAAACCTAAAATGGCTAATAAATATTGGTTATAGAGACGTGGATGTTTTCTACAAATACTACAACTTTTGCATCATTTATGGAAAGAAGTAGGGGATTTTATGACATTAGACTATGTTTTGAATGATTTAGTTAGAGATGAGGGTGCGGATTTTTTTGGAGTAGCAGACCTCAACCAGGCTCATGAGACCATCCTGGAACAGGGTGGAGAAGGGGTTGCCTCCTACCCCCGGGCTATCAGCATTGGAATAACACTTTTCGACACCATAATAGACCAGTTACCAAAAGGGTCTGACCAGGGCGTGGCGGTTAGCTACCGGCATCACTACGATGTTACCAATCTCCGTTTAGACCTTTTAGCTGCTAAAGTAGCCAGTAGGCTGCAAAGGGAAGGTTATAAGGCCTATCCAATCCCGGCGTCACAGAGGTATGATGATCAGCGGATCTGTGCTATTTTCTCACATAAACTGGCTGCTAACCTGGCCGGTTTAGGCTGGGTTGGAAAAAATTGCCTGCTGATAACTCCTGAGGCTGGTCCCCGGGTCAGATGGGTTACGGTGCTAACCAACGCTCCCCTAATTCCTAATCAAGAACTGGTTAAAGATTCCTGTGGAAGCTGTACTGAATGTGTGGAGGCTTGTCCAGTGGGTGCATTCACAGGGGTGCCCTTCAAATTAGAGGATGTACGAGAAGTAAGATACGATGCCGCTAAGTGTGAAAAATATTTAAATAATCTTGAAAAGGCTACTGGTCTGGCTACTTGTGGCTTATGCATATATGCCTGCCCCCAGAAGGGTTTAAATAAATAATAACTAATTGGATTAAGTCTATTAAGCATTATATTATTATAAAGAAGATCGGAGCATGGTGGCTGCGAAAACAGCGGCCCCAAATCCATTATCAATATTCACCACAGCTATTCCTGGAGCGCAGGACTGCAGCATGGCGTTTAAAGCTGCAAAACCTCCTTCACCCACCCCATATCCTACTGATGTTGGAACCCCGATTACCGGAACATCCACTAGGCCAGCCACCACAGAAGGAAGAGCTCCTTCCATCCCGGCCACCACTATAATGGCCTTTACCCCACTATCTATCATTTTAGCTATCTGTGAAAATAATCGATGTATGCCGGCCACTCCCACATCGTATGAGCTTAATACCTGACAACCAGCTTCTTCAGCCACCAAGCGTGCTTCTTCAGCCACAGGTATGTCTGATGTGCCAGCAGTGATTATGCCGATCTTTCCAATTTTTTCGTTTTCCTGATCCATTGTTTCCTGACCCTTTACTATCAATACTCTGGCTCGGGAGTTGTATTTAATTTTGAGACCTGAATGTGATAACAATTCATCTAGATGAGATTTTATGGACTCAAAACGTTCCGATCCAAGTCTAGTTACCAATAATCGACCATTCTTCGTGCAGGATTTAATAATCTTTATTAGTTCTTCTTCTTTCTTTCCTTCGGCGTATACTGCTTCTGGAAACCCGGTGCGCATATCCCGGGTCGCATCTAACTTGGCAAAATCTCCCAGTTCCTTAATTTGCATGGCTTTAAGCTTTTTTTCAGCTTCTTCCAGGGAAATTTCCCCGACTAAAACCTGTTGAAGTACATCTCTCATAATTTCACCGTAGCCCACACCATATATATAAAGTTGGAGGTTTAAAAACAATTCTTAAGGTAAGTTGAATGATGAATATTTATATTTAGACTTATTTTAGCGATTAAAACCTATTTAAAGTTATTAAACTGGAGTTATTCATGCCAAAAGCCAGAATATTGGTCCAGGGTATTGTTCAGGGAGTTGGATTTCGTCCTAACATTTATCGCCTGGCAAAAAATAACCAGATCAACGGATACGTCCGTAACTTAGGAAACATAGTGGAGATCATTGCCGAAGGGGAAGAGCAGGATATAAATAATTTTTGTGAAGATATAAAAAGGAAAAAACCCCCCATATCCAAGATAAATTCTCTGGAACTAGAATGGACAAATGCTGACAGTATCCCAGTATATGAAGACTTCCAGATACTGGAAAGTTCCGCTGATTTCTCGGGTTCTTCAGTAATTCCCCCTGATTTGGCGGTGTGTGATAGCTGTCTGGAAGAGATTTTAAAAAAGAAAGATAGACGCTACGAGTATCCCTTTACCGCCTGCACCGATTGCGGCCCCCGTTTTACGGTCATAAATTCGGTGCCCTACGATAGGGAACGTACCTCCATGGATAAGTTTCCTCTTTGTCCTGATTGCCTGGAAGAATATCGAGATGTGGAGGATCGTCGTTACCATGCTGAAGCAACCTGCTGTCCGGTGTGCGGCCCCCAAGTATTCCTTCACGATTTAGAATCTGAAAATCCCATCAAAGATGCGGTTGGACTGTTGGATGATGGACATATATTGGCCATTAAGGGTATTGGAGGCACTCACCTGGTGGCTATGACCACCGATGATCTTCCAGTGGCCAAGATGCGGGGAAGATTAGGCCGGTTCAACCAGCCCTTCGCCTGCATGTCCCCTGATGTGGAAACCATCCGTAGCTTCGCCGAGGTGGCTGATTTTGAAGAAAAAACACTCCTATCCCAAAGTAGGCCCATTGTAATTTTGAAAAAAAACAAAGATTATTTTTTATCCCCTCTGGTTTCTCCAGTACTTCATAATCTAGGTATAATGCTCCCTTACTCGGGTTTACATCACCTACTTTTCAAGTACACTGATGAACCAGCTTACATTATGACCTCAGCCAACATGCCTGGGGAGCCCATGCTGATCGACAACCAGGAGATTGTGGAGAAACTGGAGGGAATTGCGGATTATTTCCTCCTGCATGACCGTGAGATCTTAAACCGGTGCGATGATTCTGTGGTTAGATTTAGAGGAGGGGAAATGGCCTTTATCAGGAGGTCCCGAGGTTATGTGCCTGAACCTTACGATTTATCCTCTTTAAACCATGATTTAAATATTCTGGCTCTGGGACCAGAGATTGACGTCACCTTTTCCCTTCTAAAAGAGGGTCGCTGCTACGTTTCCCAGCATATTGGGGACACCACTAAATATGACACCTTCCGGTACCTCCAGAAGGCCATAAATTATATGATGGAGATAACCAGAACGGATGAAGTCGATTTAGTGGCCTGTGATCTTCATCCCATGTTTTTTACCACTAATCTGGCCCATGAATTTGGAGAACGTTTCGAGTGCCCGGTGGTTAAGGTGCAGCATCATCATGCCCATGCCGCGGCCCTAGGTGTAGATCATGGTGTGGATGAGATGATATGTATCGCTGCCGATGGCGTGGGTTATGGTGATGATGGCGGTGCGTGGGGAGGGGAGATCCTTCATTGGCAGGGAAAAGCATATCAACGTATGGGTAGTTTAATGCCCCAAAAAATGCCAAGTGGTGATTTAACCACTAGATATCCATCCAGAATGTTGATGGCCATGGTCTTCAATGAATATTCCCCGGAAGAGCTTACAGAACTCATGAAAAGAGATTATATCCATTATTTCCAACATGGAGAACGGGAAGTGGAGGTAGTAGCTCGTCAACTGGAACGTGATTTTAACATAACCACCACCACCAGCACCGGCCGGGTACTGGATGCCATATCGGCTGCCCTCCAGATATGCGGGGAAAGAACCTATGAGGGAGAATGTGCCATGAAACTGGAGTCTGTAGCATTTAAAGGCAGTTCTCAACTGGATATACCGCTAAAAATCAAAAAAAGCAGCGGTATGAATATTCTGGATACTTCCTCCATTTTGATGTCTGTCCTAGAACATAAGCTAGAAGGAGAGAAAACTCCCGATATCGCCTGTTCTGCCCAAAGAGCAGTGGCCAGTGGTCTGGCTAAGGTTGCAATAAAAAGTGCGGATAAAAGTGGAGTGAACGTAATAGGTGGCTCCGGGGGAGTTTTCTATAATGAAGCCATCAGCATGACCATCAAAAAGGAGATCGAATCTGCCGGCTATCATTTCATCCAGCACAAAAATAGCTGCGCTGGGGATGGATCGGTTTCCCTGGGTCAGGCTGTAGTGGCAGCAATGAAGGGCCTTAAATGATAGGGTTTAATGATTAGGGAGTAGACTTAGGGCGTGTATTTAACCGGCAGATTCATGGATCGTATTTCTAATGCTCTCTTTCTTTTTTCTAAATCTATTAAGAGGTCCTCGGCATGTTTTTTGGCCAGGTCATAATTTTTTATCAGGTTTTTAAGATCATCGGAAACGTCCTCACCCCGCAAGGATCGCTCTTCCAGCATCTGCAGTTCCTGGAATTCATGGCCAGGGACTTTAATGCGGATGGTGCCCTGACTTATAAATATCTGAAATTCCACGTCCTGGGAGATATCGTAGTATTTTCGCGGCCTTCCACGTTCTATTTTCTGGAAAAATGAACTTAAAAGACCAGCTTCTTCCATAGCCCTTAAATGTTCTATTATGGCCTTCTGACCAACCTCCAGTTCCTTTGAAATCTGACTAACGAAGCGGGGCTCATCCCTGAGAAGATCTAATATGTTTCTCCGGGTTTTGCAGCCCATAACATCTAACAAAAGTTCTAAATCCATTTAAAACCACTTACCTAACATCCTAATTGATGTTTTTCATCGAATCAATTTTATTAACTTTGAGTTACTATAATAGAGAAAGGTTTATATAACCTTTGGTAACTATAATAGTTAAAGGTTATTGTTCTTACCCATCTCCATAAAAGGTGAAGCAATGAGCGAAGATCAACATTTAAAGAATCAAAGGGATGATCTGGACGATCTGAAGAATCAAATCCAGGAAAAAATTGAAATAATTCAGGAGAATGAACAGCGTATTGATGAATGTCAGGACCAGCTTCTAAGAATGCAAGCCGATTTGGAAAATTACAGAAAACACACCGAAAAACGCATGAAGGAACATGTGGAACGGGCCAACCAGGATATAATCATAAAAATTCTGGAAACCTATGAGGACCTGCACAGGGCCCTCCAGGCAGACAAGTCCGAAGACCTCCGTGAAGGTGTGGAACTTATCTACCAGAAACTTCGTGGCGTCTTAGAAAGCGAGGGGCTGGAAGAGATTCCTGCGGAAGGGGAGAAATTTGACCCTTACAAACATGAAGCCCTGATGGCAGAGGCCCATGAGGAGTATGACAATGGTTGTATCATTCAAGAACTCTCAAAAGGATATACGCTTAATTCTAAGGTAATTAAATACTCAAAAGTTAAAGTTTGCAAAAAAGGTGATTAATTATGGCTAAAACTGAGAAAATAATTGGTATAGATCTAGGAACAAGTAACTCAGCCGCTGCGGTGCTAGTTGCCGGGAAACCAACCATCATCCCCAGTGCCGAAGGAGCCACCCAGTATGGAAAGTCTTTCCCCAGCTACGTGGCCTTTACTGATGATGGGCAAAGGCTGGTGGGAGAACCAGCCCGTAGACAGGCAGTTACCAATCCTGAAAAAACTATTACCGCCATTAAAAGGCAGATGGGAACTAACTACAAGGTTGATGTGGCTGGGAAACAGTACACTCCCCAGGAAATATCTGCTTTTATCCTGCAGAAGATAAAAAAAGATGCGGAAGCTTTCCTGGGTGAGGAAGTGAAAAAGGCAGTTATCACTGTGCCAGCCTACTTCGACGATAACCAGAGAACGGCAACCAAGGATGCCGGTACTATTGCTGGATTGGATGTGGTCCGGTTAGTAAACGAACCCACCGCCGCCAGTCTGGCCTATGGTATCGATAAAGCCAGTGAAGATGAAATGGAAATTCTGGTATTCGACTTCGGTGGAGGTACCCTGGACGTGACTATCATGGAGTTTGGAGGAGGAGTGTTTGAGGTTCGATCCACCAGTGGGGACACCAAGTTAGGTGGTACCGACATGGACAACACCCTCATGAACTACCTAGCCGAGGAGTTCCAAAAAGAAACCGGTGTGAACCTTCTTAATGATGATCAGGCCGTGCAAAGGTTAAAAGAAGCAGCAGAAAAGGCCAAAATTGAGCTATCAACCACCCTCAAAACGGATATTAACCTCCCCTTCATCACCGCCACCCAGGATGGACCTAAACACCTTACCCACACCCTGAGCCGGGCTAAAGTAGAGGAACTGGTGGACCCCATCATCAAAAGATGTGCGGCGCCAATGGAACAGGCCATTAAAGATGCTAAAATGAACAAAAACGACATAGACAAGATTATCCTGGTGGGAGGACCTACCCGGATGCCCATCGTCCAGAAATTCGTAGAGGATTACATTGGTAAGCCTGTTGAAAGGGGAATAGATCCCATGGAATGTGTGGCTGTAGGGGCGGCCATCCAGGGAGGTGTACTGGCTGGAGAAATTAAGGATCTGGTCTTACTAGATGTTACTCCCTTATCACTGGGTATAGAAACTCTGGGCGGAGTTTTCACCAAGTTAATTGAGCGTAATACCACCATACCAACTAAGAAGAGCCAAATATTCAGTACCGCCGCAGATAACCAAACTTCAGTTGATATTCATGTCTTGCAGGGGGAACGCCCAGTTGCCAGCGGAAACACGACCTTGGGAAGGTTCCAGCTGGTGGGAATACCACCTGCACCCCGGGGAATCCCACAAATCGAGGTCACCTTCGACATCGATGCCAATGGTATTATGAACGTGTCGGCCAAGGACATGGGTACCGGCAAGGAACAGGCCATTACCATCACTGCTCCTAACAAGCTTTCCGAGGATGAAATTGATCAGAAAGTAAAAGAAGCGGAGATGCACGCCGAGGAAGATAAAAAACGGCAGGAAGAAGTTCAAATACGTAACGATGCCGACAGTATGATCTACACCTCTGAGAAAACCCTGGAAGAACTGGGGGATAAAGTGCAGGCTGACCAGAAAACCAAGATCGAAGAACTGGTTAAGGAACTTCAGGAACTGGTTGCCGGGGATGACTTGGAAGCCATCAAGACCAAGACCGAGGAACTCACCAAGGTGGTCCAGGAAGTTGGGGCAGCCATTTACCAGCAAGCCCAACAAGCACAAGCCCAACAACAGCAAAAACAGGGAGAAGGAACAGGAAGTCACGGCCCAGAAGATGAAGACGCTGTAGACGCCGAATATGAGAAAAAATAGAGGCATTATTATATCCTCTATTTTTACATTTTTTCCCAAAATTTTTATTACATCCTCTTACAAACCATCCATCTGTAAAGGAAATTTCTAAAGAAAGATTTTGTTTACTTTAAGTTGATTTTAATATTATTCAGGAAGATTATACATGGCAGATAAGCGGGATTATTACGAGGTCCTTGGAGTGGACCGTGAAGCTACCAAGAAGGATATAAAGAAGGCTTACAGGAAATTGGCAATGGAATACCATCCAGATGTAAGCGATGATCCGGGAGCAGCTGAAAAGTTTAAAGAAATCAGCGAAGCCTATGCGGTATTATCCGATGAGGAAAAAAGGGGTACTTACGATCAATTCGGACATGCCGGTATGGGTGGCTTCAGCCAGGAGGACATCTTCAACAACATAAACTTCGAAGACATCTTCCGCGGATTCGGATTTGGAGGAAGTGGAGGGGGTGGCTTCGAAACTATATTCGACCTTTTCGGTTTTGGCGGAGGTCGAAGGAATGGCCCGCAACGTGGGGCTGATGTGGTCTACGACTTGAGGATAACGCTGGAGGAAGCAGCCACAGGAATTGAAAGGGACATTGAAGTGCCCCATAAACAGATCTGCCCCCGCTGTCAAGGATCCCGGGCAGAACCCGGTACCGACAGTCACACTTGCGAAGCCTGTGGAGGCAGTGGTCAAGTCCGTCATGTTCAAAATACCCCCCTGGGACAGTTTGCCTCGGTAAGGCCATGTAGCACCTGCCGAGGAGAGGGAACTATCATCGACAGTCCCTGTCATGAGTGTCATGGTAAGGGAATTGTGAAACAGAAAACCACCATTAACATTAAAATACCACCGGGAGTGGAGAATGGATCCCGCCTTAGGGTATCTGGCCAGGGAGATGTTGGTAAACGTGGCGGCCCCCCTGGAGATCTTTACGTGATGATAGCTGTAAAGCATCACCATCTTTTCGAGCGGGAGGGAGCCAATCTTTACTATGAAAAGCCAATAAGCTTTGTTCAAGCTACCCTTGGGGATAAAGTTGAAATTCCCACGCTAGATGGCGCAGTGGATCTAAAAATCCCGGCTGGAACCCAAACTGGGACATCTTTCCGTGTTAAAGGAGAGGGAATGCCTCATCTCCGCTGGAATGGGAAAGGTAACCTCTATGTAAAAGTCAAAATAGTGACACCCAAGAGAATTAGTCCCAAACAGAGAGAACTCCTGGAAAAGTTTGCCAATATTAGTGGAGATGAAATATACACCGAGGAGAAGGGTTTCTTTGACAAAGTTAAGGATGCCATCACCCATTAGACAAATTGTTTCCTGATTTTTCTTTTCATTAGATTAATGGAATCACTATAGAAAATAGCTGCCAATGATCAAGCTATTTATTTCAGGATAGCACATTATTATTTAATGTAAGGGCCACCATGGTAGCTAAATTGAGGTGATTAGATGTACACTGACCAAGGGAATTCTGATAGTACTGTACCAGAGATACTGGAAAAAATAGAGGGTTACTTTGGATTTATTCCCAAAATTTTCGAAGTCCTATCCGAAAATCCACCGGCATTGAAGGCTTTTTTTGATAAAGTGGAAAGCATTATGGTTGATGATGCCCTGAATCCGTTGACCAAGGAGTTTGTTAGTATCGGAGCTGCTTCTGGACTTGGTTCCGCTCACTGTCTGCGAACCCACTTGGAAGTGGCCAGGCAGTTGGGTGCAACCGATGAACAGCTATTACTTTCCATAATTATAGGCGCATCCATTGCTGAGACCACCGCATTATCCCAGTGTTTAAGGGTTTACGATGATTTTAGGAGTTAATATTCTATTTTGAATCTTATTTTTAATTATTCTAGAATTCTTAATCAGCAAAAATGTAATAATGACCATTAACATAAATCTAGCCTAAAGATGCTTTAATTAAGGAGTGTATAGAAATGGAAAAAAACAGAATGGCCATTGTGCTGATAATTTTGGGTATAATCGTCCTGGCCTTTCCCCTATTAGGAGTGCTCCCCTTCAGTATTTTAACTGGTCTTGGGGTAATTGTATTGGGTATTGGCCTGATTTTAGCCGGTTATGTTGATATGAAAACCAGTAAAGCCCTGGGAATAATTGAAATTATATTGGGAGTAATTGCCTTCATTCTGGGCGTCGGTTTCATAGTCGATCCTTCACTATTCACCTTTGTGGCCAGCTTGTTCATCTATCTGGCAGGGTTAATACTGATAATTGTAGGTATTGCTGCATTGATCAGTAAACCTAGGGGTAGCCGATGGAATGGTATTGTGGCCCTGATGCTTGGGTTAATCTACATTTTGTTTGGCTATTTGATAAAGGACCCAAAAACATTAGGAATTCTAATTGGTCTGTGGCTGGTTATAACCGGGGTCCTACTATTATTCCAGAAAAACTATTAAAAAAAACCTTTTTTTATTTTGAAATAATTATAAAAACAAAAAAGTTCTTCGAAACGCGTAGCCATTGAATTAATTTTAAATTAATGGCATGCCGAGAGTAACCCACCTTCTGTTCATGGCAGCATTCATCTTTGCAGGCTACCTCTGCCTCATACAGGATTCATCAGCAGTATTTGCCCTTGCATCCCGTGGAATGGCCGTTTCACCGATCCTCCTGCTGTCAATCCGCTTGGCTTCATGTTCATTCAACAGGAGACGTGTCGTTTCTGCTCCAGAGTCATGCTTCTCAGCATATGCTTATTAAAGGCATCACGGTCTGTACGATGGGTGGAGTTTCCTCAGTTTACAAAAAACCGGTAGCTGCCCTTCGGCTTGCCATTAATGAGGAATAAAAGTAAATAGCGGGGCCTAGATTTGAACTAGGGCTCTCGGGGTTATGAGCCCCGCGGGATCACCAGACTACCCCACCCCGCTGTACCTCTCTGTTGTATTTTAGAGTATATAAAGGTTTACTTGTAAGAATAAAAACTAATAAAAAGCCATTTTATAACCAATAAATACTGTAAAAGAAATAAAAAAAGGATTTAAGTCTTGGTTTATCCATGCATTTCTTAGTTTATCCAGACGTTGATCAATTCTTTTTAATTTCTGAGTGGTATTTCATAAAATCTTTGAATCGATATCTAATAATCTAAATCTATCCTAATAGTCTTATATCTGTATTCAAAGATTATTTTATTCTTCTTTTCCTTCTAGTGACGTTAGTCTTTTTTCAATGTGTTCAAATTTTTTATTGGCATGTCCTCGGTATTCATTGAAACGTCTCTCTAGGTCATTTAGATCTGTTGTTACTTTGCCGAATTTCTTTTCCAGTTCACCTATATCCTTTTTTGTGGCTAGTTCCCAGTCCGCGATTAGTTGGTCGCTTTTTTCATCCAGGAACTGGTCAATTTTTCCGGATAAGACATCGGTGCTTATGGGAACTTCTTTGACCCTGCCTTTTAGGCTTTTTCCCACGCCTGAGACTTTTTCGCTGACTCCGGCAACGTTTATCTTTTCCCCCACTCCGGAAACCTTCTCGCTGACGCCAGAGACATTAATTTTTTCACCCATTCCCTGCATGGAACCTTCTCCACCTACTTTTCCCCCCAGATCACTGGCTCCACTGCGTACGGTTTCACCTAAGCTGGCAGCATCGCTTCGCATAGTGTCTAGACTTATGCTACGGTCTCGAAGGTAGTAGTAGAGTAGGACAATCACAGCTCCTGCCAACACAAGAATGGCAAATAATTCCAATGCAGTCATTCTCACAGTCCCCCTTTGCTACCCTTTTTTTCTAGTTCTTTTTCTTTCTTTTCTATTTCTGTTAGGAGTTTTTGGAGTTTTTCGTATTCTGTCCGGGCTTCCAGGCGGGTTACTCTTTCGTTTATTTCGCTGTGCATGAATCCAGCCTTGTGCATTAATTTGGAGGTTTCACCTCTGATCTGAGCTAGTTTTTCCTGTTGTTCTTGAGGTAGGGGTAGGACATTCTCCATCATTCGCTTGGCCTCCAAATCCTTCTCCACCAGTTCAATTTTCTTGAGTTCGGCCTGTTTTTGCAAAAACTCGACGTTACTTTGAGCTTCTCTAACCCGTCGCCATTGCATGACAATAATAATTATGGTTATTACGGCAATTACAACGATTATAAGCCAAAAGATATTCTGCGGAATGTTCACATCAGCCATAATATTCCCCCTTAATGTAGGTCACTATTGAATGAAAATTTAATGATTAACAGCAGGCGGAATTTATCCAAATTAAGCCTATTTGCTTCATTAAATCATCATCGGGACTCATCCATGTTATAATAATCAAAGCTTCCAAAAGGAACTTGATTAATTTATACAAGGGATGATAAATACATATATTATGGGCTTTTTATATATTAAATGTTCTCCTGTTCTAAGCCCATCCAAGGTTGATAAAATTAAGATAGAGATTTATCCTGTTTATATTTAAGCTGTAAAAGGTTAATTAAAATATTGAAGTGATTAAATGATTGAAAATTATATCAAAGCGGGAAAAATTGTTAAAGAAGTCCGGGAACTCGCTTTAAAGGAAGTGCATGAAGGAATGAAAGTCCTGGATCTGATAAACTTAATTGAAGGGGAGATCATTAAACGTGGGGCCCTACCTGCCTTTCCGTGTAACATTTCCATTAACGAAATCACTGCCCATTACACCTCCCCACCTGAAGACAGTACCCTGATTAAAGGGGGAGATCTGGTTAAAATTGATTTAGGTGCCCATGTAGATGGATTCATAGCTGATTCGGCCGTTTCGGTAAGTGTAGATGGGGATGACCCTGCAGAAAATATGGCCCCCTATACTCCCCAAATTCAGGAAGAGATGATTGAAACCGCCCAAGAAGCCCTGAATACGGCCATTAGCACCATCAAACCAGGGGTGGAAGTGGGAAGGATCGGTGAGGAGGTTGAAAAAACAATTCAAGCCCAAGGATTAAAACCTGTTTCCAACCTCACTGGACACAGCATGGAACAGTGGATACTGCATTCCGGACTTTCCATACCAAATGTGAAGGAAAAAAACAATCATAAACTTGAAGAAGGAGATGTTTTGGCCATAGAACCCTTTGTAACCGATGGGATGGGGCTGGTAGGTGATATGAAAGATGCCTTCATTTTCAGATTCCTCCGAGATCGACCCGTCAGAATGATTCAGGCCAGGAAGATTCTGGAAAGAATTAAAATTGAGTATAAAATTTTACCATTCGCTCAAAGATGGTTGGAAGATAACGAAAAATCCAGCAAAACCAGTATCGCTTTGCGTCAGCTCATATCTTCCCGGGCAGTTTATCCCTATCATGTATTGCGCGAAAAAAGTGGGGCAAGGGTTGCGCAAGCTGAGCACACTGTAATTGTGGAATCAGAAGGCTGTTTGATCATAACGAAATGACTTGAATCTTAAATCACTAGTAATGTCATCGACCTAATGCTACCTTTTTTCTATTTATCCCATTATTCAAATGCATCGAAGATATCATCGAATGGATCAAATGTCTCAAAAAATTCGAAGGAGCGTAGGGCATCCATTCCAAAAATATCATTTATATTCGCTTCCGATTTAAAATTCTTTAAAAAGTCAATGGGAAAAAGGTAGTATGGATAAAATTTAGAAGTGGTAGATTCAATCCCTGCCAAATTATTTTCCAAAAACCGGAGTGTGTCCAAGTCGTAATTGAGGATGAATATGTGACTACCCACTGCAGATAAAAATGCCTTGGCCCTTTCAGGATCAGTGCTCACCCATTCTCCCAGGTGATCTGCATCCTCCAGAACGTCTTTAATTTTTTTTCTGATACCAACACCCAATTCGGTTAATCGATAATGATCACGCGAATGAAAGCCATTTTTTTCCACTCTCTCCATATATCCCTCTTTAATTAGTGGATTGATCATGTAAATATCCTTGTATTCTAAAAATGGATTAGTTAGAACCGGGCTCATATTTTTCAGGACCATTTGAATATATTGGAAGACTTCTATTTCTTGATAACTGTATAGAGGTTTGCGAAATATTTCTTCATATGGTTGAAGGCGAGTTTCAAATTCTTTTCCCCGCTGTACTTCATGGAAAAGGCCCGGTTTTTTTACAGAAAGTCCTTTATCTTCCTGAAAGGTTTGCATTCTAATTACGCGCCGCGCCAAAAGATCCAGCATCGTAAGTTTGAACATTTCTTTTCCATCGGCATCTAAATCCAATATCAGGAGGGATTCAGCTGGAGTTAATTCTAGTGACTCCATTTTATCCCGGGAGTAATATTCATCCTCTGTTTCTTGAAGATCTGTGATTTGGAGTTTGGTACCGCACTCCATGCAGAATGACGCGTAAGATGGATTTTCAGTAAGACAATTACTGCAAATCATACCAGCGGCCAGAGAACTCTTATCTATTAATGTACCGCATCGAGTACAAAAACGGGCATTTTCCACATTCAAAGTACCGCATTTGGGGCATGATCTTTTATAACTTGATGAATTGATTTTATCACGCTCAGATAAAGTCCATTATAGTTAAAAATGAGTATGTATCACTTAATAAAATTTAGTACTTTTTAAATCCTTGAAAATAAAAAGAAAAAAGTAGGTTTAAGGGATTAAATCCCTTAAATATTGGCTAATGGGTCTTCTTTCTCGCTGCTGGCCTTGTATGGAACTGGTAAGCCCATGGCTTTCCGTTCGTCAATTGTCTTCATGTTTTTGGTCTTCTTCTCGGTTGCCAATTTTTCTAAGAGGCCGAGACCAGGTTTAACATCGTCCATTGCTTTGGTTTCGATGACTCCTGCATCTACAGCTGCTTTGAATATGGTTTCACCGGCATCAGTCCTGGTGAAGACAGTAGACCATCCGTCTGGAGTTCCTACTGAACCTGTAGATACGTCAGCTAATTCAGCAACGTAGTCCAGACAGATTTTACATCCATTTTGCTCGTAGCCGTGGGTTTCTTTCAGTGGTAGGGTGTACACATCATCCGCAGTGTAAGCCCAGAATTTTCCCTTTCCAATGTCCATCTTCTCCACGAGAGTTGGGTCGATACCCATTTTCTCACTGATGAAGGTTTGCAGGGATGTGAATGGGAAGTTTTCCATACAGAAGATACCTACTGCCAGGGCAATCTTGTCAGCCAAGAATCGTACCCCGAAGGGGTAGGATTGCATCTTTCGGATACCCATGAGCTGACAGGGTATGGCCACGGTACCTATCTTCTCTAATCCATACTGTCGGGCTGCTTTTTTAAGCATCCAGACGTTAGGGGAGAATGTGTATTTGGTTCCGGCGGCTGCCAGCACTTCCTCAGCGGTCATAGCCACGGTTGGAGCCGGTTTCCATAGTTCTTCAGTGGGTCCAGCCACTACTGCACCATCGATGAGTTTTTCATCTAAGGCGTAGCAGAACAGGGCGGATACTATTCCACCGTCTTGGGCTATTTTTTGGATTTGTTTGTCAGTGGATCTTGCGGCAACAACTTCTTTGTAAGTTCCTAATACCATTGTCACTCCTCCTATAACCCTAAATCCTTATTGATCTGTTCAGCTGGCCACCAGCTTCTTGGACACTGCACGTAACAAATTCCACATTTAATACAGCGGTCTTCATTCAGTTCAGGCCTTCCATTGGTCATGCTTAGAGCTCGTGTCTGGCAAGCCATGGCACAGGTTCCACATCCAATACATAGAGCCTGGTTTACCACTTTGGTCTGCAGGTCGCAGCCACAGGCTTCGGTGTAACCAGCCAGGTCTAACATGGGTTGTAGGTAGTCCATGTCACCGTTGATAAGTGCTACAACGGTTTTAGCTATTATTTCTGGTGATGGCGGACATCCATGTATGGCACAATCCACTTTGATCAGATCAGCAATGGGCACGAATGATTCATGTGCAGGCTGTGCTTGTTGTCCTCCTCGTGAAAAACGGGTGAAACAACCTGTGGCGGCACATGAACCAAAGGCACATACCAGTGCTGCTTTTTCACGAACTTCCAGTAATTCCTTTACACTGTGTTCATCCTGTAGACAACATGATCCTTCCACCAGGGCTAAGTCCATTTCTGGCATTTCCCATAGGTCGACCAAGGTTGTTCCGTAGACGATGTCCACCAGATTGGTGAGTAATTCTGCGAGAATATCGTAATTCTCGGTTAGCGACATTCCGTCGCCAGTACATCCTGAAAGGTGGATGTAACCTATTCTTGGTTTAGCTTTCTCTTCAGCCACTTTTTCAACCTCCTGTTGTGAAGCTTCTTGTTCAGGTTCTGCTTCTTTTTCAGGTTTTGCCTCCATTCCTAAAAACGATTTAAGACGGGCTAATATTGACATTTAATTAACCCCTATCTCTTCTAAAATCAACTTAATGGCCTTTGGAATAGCTTCCTCCACACTTTTGGTTAACCCCAACTCAACGTCGGGGGCAGAGACACGTTCTGGTTGGCATCCAATTACCATTACTTCACAGGACTCTGCCAAGTCGTGCAAGGGCTGGCTTACTGGCCAGGAGTGCACATTCTCGTAGGATCCTTTTGGTAATTCATCCACCCCGAATATTCGCATGGTGCCGGGTTCAGCACCGAACTCAACAATATCTACCACTATCATTTTCTTCCAACAATCTTGAGGAAGAGTGAACACGAAGTGGGGAGCTCCAGTGCCGGCGTCTATAGTCATGACATTCTCTGGGAGAGGCTGTTCCTGGGAATATTTGTTTAGGGCCTCTATTACTGCTGGTCCGAATCCGTCATCCGCAAAGAGGATGTTTCCGCATCCGACCACTAAGATCTCTGCATCGTATGGCATAGTTATTCCTTAGATTCTGACCATTTCGTTTTTAATGACGCTCCTGTCTTCATCGTCCACCACAATCACGTGGGTTGCACAGGACAGACATGGGTCGTAAGCTCGGATAACGTGGGGGCCGAATTCATGGTGGAATCCTTCAGTGGCTGGTCCCATGGTGGGTATGTTCCAAGTGGTAGGTACCAGGCAGGTGTAGAACTGGAGTTTGCCGTCGGCTACTTGTGCCATGTGCACATCTGTTCCCCTTGGTCCTTCAATCGGGCCTATTCCCAGTTTGTTTGTTCCCCTGGGATCAAAGTCCGCTCGAACCGGTGCAGATGTATCCAGTTCAGCCAGAATGGCTATAGCTCGGGATAACGCCGATTTCATCTCCATGGCTCTGGCCACATGCTGAGCAACTACACCTTTTTCAGTGAAGCCCCGGTATTGAACTGCTCGTGCCCTTGGCCCTGTTTCCACGTTCACTCCATCATAGAGAGGTATGGTGGAGCAAGCTCTTTTTGCAATATCTGCATCGTCATACCAGCTTTCGGGCATGATTTCTGTGAATCGGTCCATGTCGAAATTGTCCCGATTTCCATATAGATTGTCCGTGGTAAAAATGGGCTGGTTATGGACACCTAAACCTGCTGGCAATCCTTTGTCAGCTACAAGTCCCACAATCAAATCAACGTGTTCATCAAGTTTTGGTTTCAAAGCTTTTAATCTTGCGTATAATTTCTTACGGGCTACTTCCGAAATATTGTCTGCCATTCCTCCAATCCGGATGTCAGAGGGGTGAATTCCTTCACCGGCAACCATATCCACCACATACTGGGAAACTTTCCGCACCTCAGATACGGAGTTTACTGCAGTGGCAAACAGGTCTTCTGGCACGAAGTCAGCGGCAATGAGGAACTGGTGGATTGCGTGACTGTTGATGTGGTGAGCACATAGCGTTAGTTCCCTCAGCTGCTTAGCGGCTTTGGGTATTTCTATATCCAGAGAATCATCTATGGCTTCCACAGATGCCAGAGTGTGGGGTATAGGACATACACCACAGATCCGCTGCGCATATACTGGCGCAGATTCTGGAGCTTTACCAGTCAACATTTTTTCTAATCCTCTAACCGGAGTTATACTGAAGTATCTCCCCTTGGTTACGATTCCTTCGTCATCGACTTCCATGACCAACTCTGCGTGTCCTTCTTGTCGTGAGGTTGGCGAGATAACTACTCGTTCGCTCAAACGTATCACCTCTTGTTTTTATAAGAACATCATAAACTGTTGAACAGAACCATATTAATATATTTATATTAAAAGCAGAGATGTAAAGTATAAATATAGATTACAACATAACAATTTATGTTATCGGAAAATTGATGCTAAATATTAATTTAATTACCCTTTTACACTTCTTTATCCTTTATAATAGTTCATGAGGCGAAATACTATTAACTATGAAACCAATATCCTATTAGGTAGTCCAAAAGGGAAGTGAATTGATGTTAAATAATAAAATAATTTTGTCCGTAATCATCGTATTGGTCATAGGTGTTGCTGCCGCTGGTTATCAGATGAGCAGTTCTACATCTGGACTCTGGACACCAATTCAATCTCAAAGCCAGGACAGCTCACCTCTAACCACTGAAACCAGCTCCGGATCAGATCAAAGCTCATCCTCAGGATCGAGCTCTTCGTCTGGACAATCAAGCGGGACAGGAAGTGCTAATGTGAAAGTAACCTCTTCAGAAGCTAAAATTATTGCGCAACGTTACATTGAAGAACCTGATGCCAGTGCCGGGGAGCCCCTACTGAAGGATTTGAATGGGAAACAAACCTATGTAGTGCCCATAATGATGAACGGAGATCAAGTAGGAGAAATATACATTGACCCTCAGACTGGAGAGAATCTAGGGGGGGCAGGAGGGGTTTCATATGGTTAATATGGTAGAAAACGAAGAATGTTGCCATATCATATCTGAAGATGTGAAAAATGCTGTAGTTATAGAAGGATCGCCTGAATTAGGGTTGATTGGAAACATCGTGGGTTGGCTTCTGGTGGAGGAACTTCAGATGGATGAAATTGGCCATATAGAATCCAAATATTTCCCTCCTTTAGCTGTTCTCTATAAGGGTGTAGCAATTCATCCATTCCGAATATACAGTAACAATGAACTGGTTCTATTTCTTTCAGATTTTGTGGTACCACCAAACGTGACCCATGACATGACCAACGCCATTGTAGAATGGATGGAACGTAACCAGAGCAAAGAACTCATAACCTTAAATAGCGTTGCGGTTAGAGAAAAAACTAATGGTGTGGCAGGCGCAGCTAATAATGAAGAAAGTTTAAAGCGTTTAGGTGATCTTGAAATACCAATACTCCCTTTTGGGAATATTAACGGTATTTCAGGTACTCTTTTAACTAGAACCAAAACCAGTGACATCCCAGGGTCATGCCTTTTTGCGGAGGTACTGAACCAGTACCCAGACCCCAGAGCAGCTGCTAGTATAGTGGATGTTTTAAATAGAATGCTGGATATAAACGTTAATGCTGATCCTCTTATTAAAGAGGCCGAAGAAATAGAATCACGGCTAAAAGAATTGGCACAAGCCGTTCAAGGAGAGCAAGAGTCTCCAGCGTACATGTAATTCATACGGGCCCGTAGCCTAGTTGGATAGGGCGTCGGACTTCTAATCCGAAGGTCCCGGGTTCAAATCCCGGCGGGTCCGTTTAAGAAACATCTTTTTGTGCATTAACTTGTGGTGTAATTTATATTCAAATTTAAAGGGCCCGTAGCCTAGTCTGGATAGGGCATCAGACTCCTAATCTGAAGGTCCGGGGTTCAAATCCCCGCGGGTCCGCTGCTATTTTAAAAAAAAATTAGTTTATCCGAATCTTGATGAATTCAAAAAATTCTGAAAATTATACAAAGACAAAAACAGCTCTAAAATATTCATTTAATTAAATATTTATTTAAAATATTCATCTAATGTATTAGATTCCATAGATCGTGATTTTGTAGATTGTATTTTCTGTGCTGATTTTTCTGGATCTAAAATTATCTCACCGTACCGTCCACCACCACCGGACTGCATTTTAAGGGTTCCATCCCGGAATGATTTAATAACAGGGGCCAGTTTAGGATCCGCCTCCTCCAAATCTTCCATTGGGGCGTTGATCAAAACTGATATCTCATCACTAAATCTTTGCAACATTTCCCGCCAGATCTTCTGGACAAAAACGGTGGTAACACCCTTACCATATACTAAACTGATGATTTCGGCCAGAGGAAGGATATATATATAAGGAGGACGATTTGGGGGGTGATGAGGCTCATTCCAGGTAGCTAGTTCCTCTATTCGATAGTCAACTCCCTTTTTTATGGTGCCGCCGCAGGGACATTTCATCTTCATTTCCAGTGCCTTTTTTACAGGGAAAAGGTGGTAGCACTTGGTACATGCGGTGAGATGGTACTTCCCCATCCTGGGATCGAAGCCATAATTGGCTTTAATCTTCAGATCCTTAAGAGCATTCTCCAGTGATGGGTAATCTATCCTGTTGATTTCGATCTCATTGAATTCCCTCCCCAGCCGGTGGGGCCAGGGGGAATGTGCATCAGAATTGGTCAGAAAAGGAATATCCTGAAGTTCCTCAATGCGATCAGCCATATCGGTATCTGCTGAAAGTCCCAGTTCTAAAAAATCGGGTTTATGAGAATAACAGTCATATATACTGTCATACTCCTTATATATGCTGGTCCATGGAGTGAATGCGTGCGAAGGACCCAATAAACAGCCCTTTTCCTGAGCAAGTTCTTGTATCTCTCTGCCGCTCATTCTGACCCGGGGCCGACCATCACTATCCAGGTTTCCCCGGAGTTCACCGCGTATTTGATGGGCAGTTTCAATGGAGGGTAAAATTAGAAGGTGATGAACCCTTTTTATGTCTTCCACTTCGGCCGTGAGAATTAATAGAGGTTCCTGGTTCTGTGATGGAAGATCAGGATCTTTTTCAGGGCGTCTATCTTCTTTTATAGAATATACACCATCTGCAACCTGTTCAGTGGAGTCTTCAATAAGTTGTAACCACCTCTGATGGAAGGCGTCCCCGGTTCCCACCAGATGTAAACCTTTCAACTGTGCTTGAGCTGCTATCACCTCAGGCACCATATTTTTGGAGGTGGCCATGGAGTATCGGCCGTGAATATGCAAATCCGCCCTAATTATCATGGATATCCCATTTAAACCTATAAGGTTTAGTAAAGTATAACCATATATTCTAACCAATATAGCGGAGATCCTCTTCCCCAGGAGCTAATCGCATCCCTTCTGCAATCTCTCGCTCCATTTGCTGGGCTTTGGATATCATCTTACGTGTTTCTTCAGCTCTTTCCTCCAGTTTCGCCACATCAACCTCTAATTTTAAAATCTGGAGTAAAATAGTTAGTACAGCCTTGGAGGCATCGGCATCAATAAAGTACCCTGGAGTTTCTCCCATAAGACAAGCACCTTCAATACTTTCAGCCATTCCCAGCCCTAGTAGTAACCCGGATGCACCGATGATTCCACCATCAGCGGATCTTAGGGTCACTTCATATTCTTTAAGGCTTTCTGCAAGCTCAGTATTAGTAGCCGCCCCATATACCTTGGGATTGTCCACAGGCTGACCAGTACCCAATCCACCCAGAGTAAACATCTGTTTTACACCATATTTCTTTACAAAATCAATGATAACTCCGCAGATTTCATATTGTCCTTCTGGACTCAATCCCTGAGTGTTTCCCACCAGTATTATGTAGTCTCTTTTGTCCTCCCCAGCAGATTTGAGGTAGTAAAACTCATTTTTCATGGGTTCAATAATCCCGTTTTCACCCACAAAAACTTGTGGAGGGAAAGATGGTGAGTAAAGTTCGGCGAACATCTCTGCTTCCAGTTCATGGATCAGATGCTCTGCTACCAACTTTCCGACGTGTCCAATTCCGGGTAGAGCCTCTATAAATATAGGTTCATCCAGATCTACATCTTTAAACTGGTTTATAATGGTTTTATTCATCTAAACACTCCCTTCATTGCGGGCAATTATTTAATGATCAAATTAAATCAGGAACATTTAATCAGAACTGTTATTTGACGGATTTCTAACCTGTTCCTTCAGCATTCTTCTGTACTTCCCGTATTTATCTTCCGGAGAATATTTTGGTGGATAGATAACTCTCACGTCCCCCCCACAATGGGGACAATGATCTTGAATGGTATATTCACTGCAGGAAGTGCAGCGCTTCATCTTAAACTTCATTCTAATTCACGGTGAAATTCGCCTTCGCCTCCGGCTTTTTCCACGAATTTGATGGCTTTTTGAGCAGCTTTATCCAGTATGTCCTCAGCAGTTGGGTAATCTGAAGATACAACTGTTAGACGGTATTTGGGGGCACCAACACATTGTACGGAAAGATTTTCATCTTTGATAGATCCCAGAGCATCCCTTATTATCTCCACCCCATTAGGAGCATAGGAGGTCAGGTTAATGTATCCATTGATCTGGACTTCCGGAGGGGATATGTTTTTCTTGGCCACTTCAGTTATGGCTTTGGCCCAGGTTTCATCCACTCCTCTCTCCACCAGTACATCGACTCCTTCTTCAGCAGCCGCTTCAAAGGCCCCATATAGATCCCCAAATTCTTCCATGATGGCATAACCAACTTCATCATAACCAGCATCCAGATCCTTCTCCAGGCTCTTAGCTGCAAATTCTAGAAGTTTCTCGGCTTTTTGTTCAATTTTCCACTGCTGAATCTTTCGGGTCCTCTGATCTTCACGGATCCTTTTAAGAGAAACATCCACATGTCCCTTCCGAGGATTAACCCGAAGTACGCGAGCCACGATTTTCTGGTTTTCCCGTACGTAGTCTCGAATATTTTTAACCCACCCAGCAGAAACTTCTGAAATGTGTATAAATGCCTCTTTACCAGGATATTCATCCAGATAAGCAAAAGCACCGTAGTTTAGGACCTTATGTACAGTTCCCACTACCAGGTCCCTCTCAGCAGGCCATTCGTTTTTGGTTCTTACCATCAAGTCACCTTAATCAATCACTTCTATAATTTGAGCTACGATTTTTGATTTTCCACCCTTAGGTTGCACCAGGGTCTTACTGCATATAATACACTCAACCTTAGATGCAGCATGGTCAAATACCACTTGTTGGTTTCCGCAGTCCCCACATTTGACCCTTAAAAAGTTGCTTTTTTTCTTGGACATGAAATCACCCTACATTGTAAACTCTACTTTTCCGGTTCGGAATGTGGATCGTTTTATGTGAGACTTACCACACTTTTTACATTTATAACGTAAATCCAGCTTTTTGGTTGGTTTATTTCCTGAGGGCAGGGGCCTAGGATATCCCCGGTAACCACTAGTCACCCTTCTGAACTGCCGCTGACCCCATTTAAGTTCGCTGGCTTTTCTCCTCTTTGACTCTAATACGTCATGAACAGTATGCTTTTTGCAACTTGGACAGTAAGTTCTCCTTTCTTTAGGAATTTTCATATTTAATCACCTCTTCTATGTAAAAATAAGCCATGTGACTGGTAAAAATCACTATAAGGGCCTTGAACTATTTTAAGAAGCCTGATTTTTATTCAGACTAAGTATCTTTTAATCTTTATTTATACCTTTGTATGGGCCTTCCCTTGTCCTTCTTGATGAGTATCCTGGCATTGGCTTCGGGCATGCTAATGACATCCCCAGGATACATGGGGCCGTAAACCTTATGATCTACCCCCATTATAGAAGGAAGTTCAGCAGTTATCATTAAAACTTCAGTAGGCATCCTAGGGGACATCTTATCTGGGTCTGAAAATTCCGAAGATGTTGATCCTTTGGGTGCCACCCTATTTTTAGCCATAGGCCCTGATTTAGAAGATCTTTTAGCAGCTTTAGCATTTCCATTGGTTAGAGCCGGTTCCTGACCAAACTGCCGGTAGATTTCATCTTCAACTGGTGGAAAGAGGGAATTATCATCAAATTCAGGATCCAATTCAGTTGATGGTTTTTCCGATGCAAGAGTTTGTTTAGGAACTTCTGGGTTGGATTTAGCTGTATTATCAGTTCCAGTTCCACTATCCTTTTTTTTCTTTTTTTTAACTGAAGATGAACTTATTGGAAAGTTCATGGCCTTCCTATATTGAGATAAAGATCGGAACAATTCTTGATATAGATCAATTTCTTCAGGAGTAGAGTTAATGGGACTTTGAGGACGAATATCATCCTTTTGTTCGAGAAAAAGCTGAAAAGAACGTTGGACATTCATCACAGCACTGTTAGTTATTTTATGTTCCCTTCTTTCACAGATCTCTGAAACAATACGCTGCGCATCCCGAAGCAGTAGATAAGAATCCAGGGATAATTGGTTATTGCCAATTTTTTCCATTAGGCCATCTAGGTAACGAAAAACTCTTTGGTAAAAATCATCCCCCACCGGAGATAGACCACTCAGGCTGCGTTCCTTTTTTTGGATCTCTCTTAGCCTCTGGAAAAACTCATCCAACCCTATTCCTCACTTTCTATCCTTGGAGCTAGGAGGAAGCTTAATTCGCCTTCATCCGAAGCCATTTTTAGGTAAAGGTTAAGAGGCATGTCATTTCCCAACTTAATTTGAGCTGTTTCTGAGAATTTATCCGCCTTCATCATTTCCTTAACTTTCTCTAGACTGAAGACCGATTTAGCATTTTCCTGTATTTTTTCTCCATGCAGGTATTCTATTTGGGCATCCCCAAAGTCCCCTTCCGCTGAGGCCTTGAACTTATCTTCATCTACCTGGAGAGCGATTTTGTCAGAAACTATTCCAATATCCTGTATGGAGTCTTTGAGCAGGCTGAAGGGTACCTCCAATTCCGTGGGATAATCCAGTTGAGGAGGGCTAGGTGCCTCATATTCAATGTCGATGAGCCTGATCTTGAATGTACGGCGTGCTTCACCCTCAAAGGTTATGATGAAGTTCCCCTCATCAGTGGTCAGTTCCACCATATCCTCTGCTTTTGCCCGTTTAAGGACTTTCATCAACTCTTCGGTGTCAACATTGATTTTGAGAGGTTCTTTGCACTGATACTCATCGAAAACATTCTTCTTCAATTCCAGATGTACGAATGTGATGTGGCTGCGGTCCAGAGCATCCAGTCTTAGGCCTTCTTCATCGGCTTGCATTTGCACCTCATCCACAATGGACGATATAGCGTCGAAACTGGTTTTTAAAATGTTTGAATCGCTTAAAACTGCCTTGAACATGTTGTTCCTCCTTTAATTACTTTTATTCTTATCTTCTATATTATTCTTTTTCGTTTTTTTGTCCTTGACTTCTGATTTACTTTTTTCTTCTGAAATGTCCATTTCCACGTTAAGCTTATTGAGAACTGTGTCATGCCAATAACGGCGGCCAAATACAGTTATGAGTATCAAAAGACCAATCAAAATCAAAAACGAAGAAAACATGGCCCGTTCTCCAAATATCACATTGTCAACTACCCGTGTCGCAGCTGTAAAGAGGAGTATGAGGCCGGATAACATTAATAATCCGCCGACTATTGCCGCGGTATACCTTATGATGCGTGTTTTTTCGGCCAGGATTAATTTGGTGACTTTCATGTTCATCAACCCCTCTTTGAAATGTAATTCAGAGAATTCATGAACATCAGCTTTTTCACCAGTCTTATGTGAAGTTTTCTTCGGGGGATTTGGATTTTTAGATTTATTATCATCTAAGCCAAGATCAGGACTAACGAAAATCTTTTTAAATCTTGCAAATCCAAGATCAGTGCTGGAGTCAGCTCCCCCGCCTTTTTCCTTTTCCCGATTTTTTTGAGATCCTGTGGTCTTATCGGGTGTAGTATTATCCTTCATAACCTTCTCCTAGTCGTATTCCCTCCAAGTGTAACCACATTGACTGCACCTTAAAAATCGTGTTTCAGATTCATCTGCCCTCCGGGTCTGCTGCAGCCACCAGAAGGCTTCTTTATTTTTACATTTCGGACACACTGCCCTGGTTGTGGGTAGGGTTTTAACGTCATCTCCAGTTACTATTACATTCTCCCTGGTAGATATCTTCTCTGAAACTTCATAATCACTTAGAGATTTCTTGGTTATTTTCTTTTGGTATCCACATTGACACTCAAAACATTCACCTTTGGGAAACATTACTGTCCCACATTTTGGGCAGAACTCCATTTTAGTCCTCCTGATCATCTAAATATCATAAATTGTCTACGATTTTTTTATTGAGTATTATAATTATTTATAATCTTTAAAGCATCATTGAAAATTTTTTTATGGTCAAACGCCAGTTCCATGGAATGTATCGAATTTAAGGTGAAGTAAGCTGCATCAACCGCATCGGTGGATGGCTTCACTGTTCCCCCTGCCGGTGTAGCCAAGAAGCAAACAGAAACGGTGTGTCCCCGTGGGTCGCGATCGGGATCAGAATAGACACCGACCAGCTTTTTGAGATGCACAGATATTCCTGTTTCCTCCCTAGCCTCCCTTACTGCTGACTGCTCCACGGTCTCACCATACTCAACAAAGCCCCCTGGTAAAGCCCAGAATCCTTTAAAGGGGCTATTTTTCCTTTTTATAAGCAACACTGTTCCAGCTTCGCCGATTATTACTACATCAACGGTTAAAAAAGGTTTTTTTATTTAAACACTTCCTGTAGTATAGAATAGTAATTTTCAATGATGGTTCATTCGATTACGAGATCTTAGCCATTATTAAGCGCTTCCCCGGGAATCTCCAGTTATAACCCCTGAAGCAATTATGTGGGCCACACGAATGGGCTCAGGTATGGCGCTTCTGGTGGTTGCCAGCTTTACTATTTCTTCTGCATCTTCCCAGGATATTCCGCTGGTTTGAATGTAGATTGGCTCTTTATTATGGATTTTCTGTATTTTTCCTGCTTTTTGAATAAGTTTCCATTTTTTCCCCCAGTTTGGGAAGTTCTGGAGGGCATTTTTTATTTTGAGCAAATCTGGCTGTTTGCGCATGATTACAATCACGGGGATCTCTGTTTTATGAAATATCTGCTGGATATCCACTACGTTAAAACCACCAAAGGTAATTCCGTCCAGCATGATCACCCCTATCTGTTCACGATGGCGGGACCGGTTTACCATCCCCACTAACTTGTCAGTGACATCATCGCCGTCATTGGTAATGTGGGTACTCAGAACACCATCCAGCCAGATTCCTGCTCTAAATATTGTTCCAATAATCAGGACTTTTTCTTTTCCGTGTGGTGTGAAAGGTCCGTCGTCAACTCCCAGTATACGTATTTCCTTCTTTATTTTCCAGAATTTTTTATTAGGAATTCCTTCATTCATCCTTAGGCAGATTCTACTAATTTCTTAAATTCCCCACAACGTTTCTGTAAAGTTTTAGCCGCCTTTTTAAGTGACTGACGGGGATTTTTAGCTTTTATGTACAATCTTGGCTGTCCAATTATAGGGTGGTCAATAACGTAAGCTGCAGATTCAACATTTTTATCTTCCATTAAAACTGTTCTAAGAGCGTTGCAAAGGCTATGGGACTCCCCTGTAATTTCAATTTCCAGTTCCTTCTTTTCATCCTTTATGATCTTCATGATCATCCCTCATATTTAGAAGATAACTTCCGGGTCTCTTTATTACCGCAATTAGGGCATTTTACTTGATTTTTACCAATCTTGTTCATGAAATATCGGCATTTAGTGCACATGGCCTTTAAAACACCCAATTCTTCTTCTGCAGTGGTGAGGTCGGCGTTGTCAATTCCCAGAACCTTGGTTACTTTAGCTTCGATAAGATCACCAATACGGAAGTCGTCAGTAAGTTTGTCCACATAGCCTTTCTGGGCCTGAGATATGTGAATACCACCCACACAGGATATTGGAAGGCTCCTGTTGGTGTCTTTGATTCCTTCTATTTCCACCATGGCCCTTTGACCACGTACATCTTTTATCTGTCCCAAAATGACCGCTCCTCTACTGAGAATGGCAGGGGATTTAGTTTTGGGTATTATGGAAATTTTTTTATTTTTTTGGTCTATGTATACTGTTCCTGCCACCAAAGACCGAATTTTACCTTCTTCTTCATAGGTCCATTCCGATGGGAGAAACTCCTCAGTGACACCTAAAGCGTCACCAGGGAGAACAAAATCTCCAGATTTGGCTTTCATCTATTCACCTCTTATTTAAAACAAGTCTAACAAATTCAGTACTTAATAAAACTTTATCGTGTTAATCGGACTTAATACGTATTTTATGATGTGATTAAGATAATAGGGGATGCTGCTTACGGATAAAATCTGTATAAGCAATCAGGTAAATCAAGAAGTATTATTATATTTTATTATATGACGGTTTCAAGTATTAAGTTATGTTTTTTTCATTTATTTCATCGATCATTTCATCGAAATCAATTCACATCAATGGGAATGATTAGGCAATATGATTTTATCTTTATATAGGATCAGCTAAACTCCAATAAGTTTCCTTCCATAGTCTTTCATTCTTACTCATATATAATCTCATCTATCTGATAGTCTCCCCAATCCTTTATACCCAATGCAATTTCTAATTCATATGGAGTTATTAAGGGTTTTTCGTAGATCTGGTCATCATCGATGGCTATTCGAGGACAGGCAGTTACTACAAAGGCATTCAAATCCCGGAAAGCCATTAAAAGATCGGGTGTGATGTTATCAAGGAGTATGAGGTAAGCCTCCCGGTTCTGATCTTGAATCAATTTTTTTAAGGATTTGGCCATTTCCAGGCGCATTTGGCCTTCTTTTGATGAAACTAAAATTCCAAATCGTTTAGCTTCCATGCATAGTGCAATTTTAGCAAACCGCTTTCGAAGAACTCTATCTGCGAATTCATCTATTTCTCTAGCCTCATTCATGTAGGGATCAGCTATAATAACCGGCTTATGGGTGGATAATTTCAGACCCAGAGGGTGGAAGTTTCCACTTCCTATATAAAGGAAGGCATCCACCGAAAGGCCACGAGCCGAAGAAAAGTTACATCCCAGCACCTGTCCGTGCACAGTTCCTTTACCAGGCCCCATCTGAACATTTTTACCATTTTCCTCTAGAAAATTAGCTAAATCATCCAATAAATAAAGATGCTGGGTGGTGGTCACCAAACCAATGGTTTGATAATCGTCAAGGAGTTTAAGAGCCTCTTTTGCCGATTCGAATACTTCAACTGTGGAATAAGCTTCCACAAATAAAACTGGGATCCTGTAATCCAAGGGTAGGGGAGTATGCCCCCAGTGAATCAACAAATCCACCAGACCTTCCATGGAACGGTCGGATAGATCACAGGCCCCATAACAGGCATCCCCAGATATCAGGGTGGTGGCACCCGTTTCTTTTTCTATTTTTCGGGCTAATCTAGTAGCATGCACCCGCAATCCATCGGGAAACTGCAATCCTACCATCTTTGCATTTAATCCACGTATTTTAGCGACTGTTTCCTCTTCTTCCAGCTGATAATTTAGCATTTTAGTTCCTAACGGAGTTTTTTGCCATTATATCTTCAATTTCATATAATTAAAACTCGGCCATCCCGGACATCGACTTTAACTAAAGTTTTAACTTCCAATCCAGTTTCAGCCTCTACTTTCTCTTTTCCGCTTCCTTTTTCAATGACAGCCACCACGTCAACTACTTCCAGCCCCATATTCTGAAGGGCTTTCAACACCGCAGTCATGGTACCACCAGTACTTACCACATCATCTATTAACATTACCCGGTCGCCTTTGGTTAAACCATTGATGTAAAGCTCCCCTTCACTGTAACCCGTCATTTGATGGACAGCTACTTCTCCATCCAAATTGTAACGACGTTTTCTAACTACTACAAATGGAATCCTGGTTTTAATTGACAGAGCAGTGGCCAGGTGGATCCCCATAGCCTCCACACAGACTATCTTGTCCAATGGAAAACTTATAATCCTTGAAGTAGCTTCTGCAACTTCTTCCAGTAATTCTGGTTCAGTTAAAGGAATTCCATCGGTAATTGGATGTACGAAGTAGTTATAATCACCTTTTTTAACAATAGGGGACTCAATTAATGATTTTTTGAGGTTTTCAAGCATCTTTTCACCCAATTTTTGACCCTAATTCACATAATTGCTCTTATATTATTCTAAAACGTTGATATTAATGGAATAACAGAGAATCTAAAGGGCACGAATTACCAGGCGGTTTAAACCAGAATATACATATAAATATGCTTTTAAAGGCCTTTAGCTCCCCATACTAGTTTATAAGTCAATTCGTTATTTTCCAACCCGGCATCTTTATCTTTATATACCCTGAATTTACTATTATATATACTCAGATATATCAAAATTAAATAGATTTCAAAATTAAATTTAATACTGCTGATTTTTTATCAATTACTGGTGAATCTAATCTGGTGATATACAATGTTAGGCAATCTGGGAAAGAACCTGACCAATACCATGAAAAAACTGGCTGGAATGGCCATCATCGATGAAGAAGTGGTCAAAGAAGTCATAAAGGACATACAAAGGGCCCTCATCCAGGCCGATGTTAATATAAAACTGGTTTTAAATCTTTCCAAGACCATAGAAAAGCGTTCACTCTCTGAAGAGCCCCCAAAGGGAGTAACCCCCAAAGAGCATGTGATCAAGATCGTCTATGAAGAACTGGTGCATCTTTTAGGTGAAAAAGCTCCCGAAATTGAGGTAGAAACCAAGCCTTTCAAAATACTATTCATGGGGCTGCAGGGAAGTGGTAAAACTACCACAATAGGTAAATTAGCCCGTTATCTTCAGAGAAAAGGTTTCAATCCCGCCATTATATGTACCGATACTTGGAGGCCTGCTGCCTACGAACAACTACGACAGCTAACCGAAAGTCTCAACGTCCCCCTCTACGGCGATCCTGACAATGAAGATGCGCTGGATTTAGCCAAAAAAGGGATTAAAAAATTTAAAAAACAGGATATCATTATTGTAGACACTGCCGGCCGTCACAAGGAAGAAAAAGATCTTCTGGACGAAATGAAGCAGATATCGGTAGTGGTGGATCCGGATGAAGTAATGCTGGTTATCGATGGTACCATAGGTCAACAGGCACGTGAACAGGCCCTGGCCTTTAGTCAGACCACCGACATCGGCTCCATCGTTATTACCAAACTCGATGGATCAGCTAAGGGGGGTGGAGCTCTTTCGGCAGTGGCCGAGATTGGAGCTCCCATCAAATTTATTGGAACCGGTGAACGCATTGAAGATCTAGAGGCCTTCGATCCAGATCGGTTTATATCCCGACTGTTGGGAATGGGAGACATTAAGACTTTGATTGAGAGGGCTGAAGAAATTGCCGAGGGAGACGAAGTGGACATGGAGTCAATGGATGCCATGCTCAGTGGTAAGTTTACCCTAAAGGATATGTACGCCCAGTTTGAAGTTATGAACAAAATGGGACCCATGCAGCAGGTCTTGAACATGATGCCAGGTATGGGAAACAAACTCCCCAAAAATGCATCCCAGGTAACGGAAGAACGACTCAATAAGTACCGTATTCTTATGGACTCCATGACTGAACATGAACTCACCCATCCAGAGGTTATTAAACAGTCCAGAGTAAAAAGGATTGCCAAAGGAGCCGGAATGCGTAACGAAGATGTTAAAGAACTTTTAAAATATTATCAAGTCACCAAGAAAGCCATCAAAGGCTTTGGTAAGCGCAAAATGGGCGGTCCCTTGGGGCAGATGATGCGGCAGATGATGCGTTAAAATTCACTTTTGCAATACATTACTAGGATGTAGATTTGATGGATTCTATTTTGAAAAATAAGGCTATTAAAATCATGAAAATCACTAACGGTGAGATATGCGACCGTTGTCTAGGTCGTCATCTTTCCAGAGATTTACCCGGAGAATCCAACTCTGAAAGGGGAGAATATGCCCGAAGACATTTTTTAGACCATATAAACAAATTCGAAGATGTTAAAAAATGTAAGGTTTGTTTTGGTACCTTTGATAATCTTGAAGACATTTTAAAAGATGTTTCAGATACCATTAAAGATAAAGGGGTTGAATTTTCCACCTTTCTGGTGGGTTGTCGCTTCCCCCAGGACATCATGGAGAAAGAAAAGGAGTTACAAACGGAAATCCAGTTAGAAGTGGAGAGTATTAAAAAAGAATTCAACCGGGAGTTAGGTAAACTGCTCTATGATCATTGGGAAAAAGAAGTGGATTTTGAGAATCCACAGCTGGTGATAATGTCTGATCTTTCTAGAAATCGCGTTGATCTGCAAATTAATGCCCTCTTTATCGAAGGTCGCTACCGGAAACTGGTGAGAAACATTCCCCAAACCAAATGGCCCTGCAGGAAGTGCAAGGGAAAAGGCTGTGAGCGCTGTAATTACACTGGAAAAATGTATGAAGAATCCGTGGAGGAGTTAATATCCCCTTCGGTCTTAATGATGGCAGGAGGAACTGAATCCAAGTTTCATGGTGCTGGAAGAGAAGACATTGATGTAAAAATGCTGGGAAAAGGTCGCCCATTCGTACTGGAAATTAAAGAACCCTTAAAACGTGACTTGGATCTTAAAAGGTTGGAGTATGAAATAAATAAAAATGCTCAGGGGAAGGTAGAGGTCCTGAACCTTAAATCATCGGAAAAACAAAGGCGTAGTGCCATCAAAACTTCCTCAACCGACACGTATAAGACTTATCTGGCTCTTGTAGAGTTGGCTGCAACAGTTGACGCTGCGGATCTGGAGCGCCTTACTAAGTTGAAATTGATAGAACAACGCACCCCTATTAGGGTCTCACACCGCCGAGCGGATAAGGTTAGAAAACGCCAAATCAAAGGGTTAACTGCCACCAAAATCGGCGAAAAAACCTTGGAATTGAAAATTGACTGTGAGGGCGGTTTGTATATAAAGGAACTGATATCTGGTGATGAGGGTAGAACCCAACCCAGTGTGTCATTACTCCTGGGCACTCCAGCCAGATGCGTGCAGTTGGATGTGTTGGAGGTCAACATTTAAAAGGGTGGAAGGATAGTATTATAAACTCCTGAAATGTATAAATAGTCAACGTAGATAATAGAAGATGCCCGGTCCATTCCGGCCTATTTAGGGCGGATATAGGGTAATAAATGCTGGATCAGCCTGAATGTCTTCTAATGGTTAGTTAGGGTACTATTATTAAATTCAGGTTGTGAAGCAGTTTGGAACTTGTCAGAATTCAGTTTCATTAGCTAATGAAAACCAATTTCATTAGGATTCTAGTTTATCATGGAGGTTTTTTAAAATGCAAAGATCAAGAGGTTTCAGAAGTAAAACACGACACAAGCTCAAAAAGAGCATTAGAGCCGGTAGAACCAATCCCATTACCAAAAAAATCCAGACTTTCAGTAAAGATGATCTGGTTCACATCATAATAGATCCTAGTGTACATAAGGGTCAACCCCACCCACGTTTCCATGGGAAAACAGGTAAAGTATCCGATAAGCGAGGTAGAGCTTATATCGTGGAAATCAACGACGGGAACAAAGCAAAACGCCTGATTATCAGACCTGAACACCTGAAAGTCCAAGAGTGATTGGGATGATTGGAAAAAAAGTGTTAAAAACCGATCCCATACCCTTTTGCCAAGCTAAAGATTTGTTGGAAGAACGGGCGAAGGTCCAGGAACTGAGTTACGAGCAGAATCTGGCAATGGATCACGTTACCAAATTTTCCAAAATTTCGGTGAAATCTGCCCAGAAAATGATTGCTGAATTAGAAGAGATTATAAAAACCAATCAGGCCGTTAAAATGGCGGACATAATGCCAGAAGATATGGCAGACATGAGGCTGATGTTCTCTAAAGAAAGGGGCGCCCACAAAAAGGAAGACTTGGACAAAATATTGGATATTATAAATAAATATCGGGAATAACAGTTATAAAACTGAATATTTAATATTCCCTGGAGATAGATGGTCATATGGAAGATTATGCGATTATACTTGATTTTCTCCCTCTGGGATATGTGGATGCGGGTACAACCACTTATAAACGAAAACCAGTGGCACAAGCCATAGGAACCGAAGAATTCACCCTTCTAGAGTTAACTCCCAAAGATAACATGACTCTCACCATACTTCAGAAGGTTTACATTGGTGCCGGAAAGAGGGATGAAATATCCAGGGTTAACCGCAGGATCCCCTACGAAAAATTAACTTCCACCGCTAAAATTGAACTTAATTACGTTATAGAAGAGATTATAAGAGATAAGGAGGACAAATTTGTCTATTTCTTCAATGAATCCGGACCTATATCTCTTCGATTACACCAAATCGAGCTTTTGCCAGGTATTGGTAAAAAACATATGACAGACATCCTTCAAGCCAGGAAAGAAGGTCCTTTCGAAAGTTTTGATGACATAAAAAAGAGGGTTCCCATGATATCCGACCCAGTGAAGCTCATCTCCAAACGAATCGTAATGGAGCTGGAATCCCATGAAGCTAAGGGTAAGAGAAAATACACTATTTTTACACGGCCCCCTAAAAGGAAAACCCAGCCCTGAAGGAAATGTTATCCCGGGAAACAATAAAAATTCTTAAAAAACACCAGATTAGGCTGAATAAACGAAAAAGCCAGCATTATCTGGTGAGTTCTTCTATTTTGGATAGAATTATTCGCAAAGCAGAACCTTCTGTCAATGACACCATTCTGGATATTGGCGCTGGAATAGGTACCCTCACCATTCCCCTTTCAGAAATGGCCAGGAAGGTAGTGGCCATAGAACAAGACCCTCAAATAGCCAGTATCCTCAGGGAAAGATTGGAAGAAAAAGGAATAACTAACGTAGATGTATTGGAGGGGGATGCAACTCGTCTGGAGTTACCACCATTTAATAAAGTAGTGTCTAACCTTCCTTACAAGATTTCTTCGCCAATTACCTTTCGACTTCTGGAGTATGATTTTGATTTTGGAATTTTAATGTACCAGCTGGAGTTTGCAGATCGGATGGTAGCCAAACCAGGAGAATCAAAATACTCCCGGCTCTCAGTGATGATTAACTTAAAAGCCGAAGCAGAAAAACTATTTACAGTTCCCAAAGGAGCTTTTCTACCCCCACCACGAGTATCATCAGCGGTGGTGAAGTTAACCCCTAAAAAAGATGTTAAACTGGACGAATTTATGTTAAATATTACCAGGGCACTTTTCCAGCATAAACGTAAGAAGGCTAAGAAAGCTCTCTTAGATTCGTATCATGAGTGGGCGCCGGATAAAAAATTTGCTAAAGAAATGTTATCCCGATTAGATTCCGAATTGATGGATGAGAGGCCATTTCAGATGGAATCTGAAAACATTATTCAAATCACCCATGAATTGAAAAAATTAATAAAAAGTGATTAAAAAAAGTTTGAAAGAAGAGTTTAATTAGATATTTGATTTAATGGTTGGGGAGAAAAATGGAAAAAAATCCTTATGAAATTTTTCAGAAAGAATGTCCTGATTTAGCCGAAAGTTTCAATAAATTAGTAGAGGTCCAGAGGTCAATGGAGGGATTAGATGCTAAGACCAAGCAATTAATAAACATTGCCATACAGACTGCCAACTCCAATCCCCTAGGTGTCCAGTTACACGCCCAAATAGCCCGGAAAAGCGGAGCCAGCCGAGAAGAAGTCAAAGAAGCTGTCGTTATGAATTTACATCTTTCAGGACTCTCAAAAGTTCTTAATTGTCTTCCAGCGGCTCTTGATGGTTATGGATAGACATTTAATAATTAATGATAAGCACTAGTGAGAATTATGTTGGAATATAACGGATTGTTTATTAACACCCATCCACAAGTCTATGAACCTGCTGAAGACAGTTTATTACTGGCCAATACCCTTGAATTAAGTCGAAAAGATGTTGTTCTAGAAATAGGAACAGGTACGGGCATCATCGCAATTTCAGCCGCCAGGAAAGTAGCCCGAGTGGTGGCCACCGATATTAATCCCTGGGCAATACATTGTGCAAGTAAGAATCTGATTGCCAATCGTGCCTTCAACGTAGAGCTACGCGAAGGAAATCTTTTTGAACCTGTCCAGGGAGAAAAATTTGACCTAATCGTCTTCAATACTCCTTATCTACCTACTGAAGAGGATGAAATGCTGGATGATGATTTAAACTCAGCTTGGGATGGTGGCATTAACGGTAGAGAAATTATAGATAAGTTTTTAGATGGTTTACGTGGACATATTCGTGAAGGAGGTCGGGTTCAGTTGGTGCAGTCTTCCCTGTCTGATGTGGACAGGACCCTGGAAAGATTAGAGCAGATAGGATTTCAAGCATCGGTAATAGCCGTGGAAAAATGTTTTTTTGAGGAAATAGTGGTTATTAGTGGAAAATTAGGCCCCTGAGTTGAAATCCATTCTAATTCACCTTGTTTTTGACCCCATAGATAATAACCTGAAATAAACCCTATTTAAAGCCTAAATCCAAACTTTAAAAATAAAATTACAAGGTTGAGGTGTTAAATATTGGGTTCTAATTTTTTCAGCAGGCGTGTTCTTAGAAAAACGGCCAATATAAACATCAAAGGCTTCATTAGAATTACCAGAGGAAAAAACATGTAACCAGATGGTTGCATTACCCTTCTCAGCCAATATTTGAGATAATCTTTCATTCAACCTATAGGGTGACGAGGTAAATTTATAACGATTGTCTGTGAGGTTTTGGGTGGAATCTATTATCCAGCAGGCAGACTGATCCATTACCATAGGAGGATCTGTCATAATATAGATATCTGTATTGTTGATATCGTTTTGAGTTACAGTAAAGGGCTTGCATTTCCATCCGGGCTTGTTATAGGCTGATCCTCGAGTATGTTGATAATTGTGCGTGAGATTGCAGTGAGGACAGATTAAAGGCTGATACCGATCAGGAGAAGTTTCTGATGGTTGGTGGGATACAATGGAAGTTAAGACAATGGCGATCATATAATCACACATGATGGTACGGTTAATGGTTAAAATATCCCTTGCTGCTTCCGGATGCTCCTGGTTATTTACAGTGATGGTTTCCAGGGAACGATCCCGGGGGGATACGATCATGGTGGAGTTTAAACCAAATGGTAGTAATTTACCATCCATAAGCTCGTGATAATTTTCAGCCAGTTTTAATATCTTTTTCATGTTCAAAGTATTGTTAAATGTCCCGGTGGCAGAATCCGCTTGAGCTAATCCAGGTTTTACCATGGAAAGGGGTTGATGACCTTCTTCCCAATTCTCTGGAGAACCTGGTGTGGTCAACAATAAATTTGCATTTTCAGTTACGATTCTCTGTAAAGAATGTACATAAGAAGTTTCATCCATTTTCGAACTTATCAAGTCCATGTTATTTGCAGAAACTCCTAAAAAGACGGCAAATACCACTAGTGCCAGTAATAAATCCATGGACAATACTTGTCCAGCCTCTTTGTCCTGAAAATTATTCCCGAACATATAATCACGTTAAATCCGGGGTAATCCATACTTTTTTCGGTGCGAATCGTCTAAAAATAGTTGAAAAATGAGAGCCCCCTCCTGATGATATTGAATACTTCCTCCCGGATAGATATCACTGCCGTTCTCTCCGAATATAACGTGATCCACAGAACAGGGCGCACTATCAGATTGGTTGTAGGTCGGAGGAGGTATAATGAATATTTCAAGTCCCTGGTGTAGGCAGGTGCTCTTTCCTTCCAACCTACATAGATAGCAGGCACCATCATTGCTCTCATGATAGAATCCGTTGTCTAGACAGTTTTTCAGAGTTTCTAGTGTAACCGGATCCCCATGGCCTACAAAGGGATCATATGGACATTTTTTAATGAATAAAGGAGAACTAGCATTTTCATATAGCGCCCAATTCTTTTCACCTCTTTGTTCTAGATATGACGCCAGGCTATGGCCATAATAAATTCTGCTGCCGTTTATGGAGGCTCCACCATATTCATAGCATTTAACAATGGGCATGGGATCCGGTAGCGGATCGTTAGGGTCATTAATAGAAATTTTCTGGCGGAGGATCCGTTGATGCGAAACTTTATCCTTCTGGACTACCACAGTGGATGTTACTTCCACTTCAAAGGGGTCATTAGATTCTTTAATTGATTCTACAGTGCAGTTTACTTGTAATCCATATTTATTATAATTTTGAGTAATCTGATCCACTTTAAGCTGTAAATTATCCTTTGTTGATTTTTTACTATCAGATAATGGTTTTTTAGAGTTAATGACATCAAAAGCCTCTTCTTTTAATACTATTCGGCCCAGGTGTGGTATGTTGGACTCCAAGTCCTGGAAGACGTGTAAACAGTTTTCAGATTCTATGAACAGGGAATTTGATTCTGTGTTAGCATAATTTACATCAACGAGTACCATAACCAGCGCTAAAACTGGCAATATTAGTAAAAAAGATGTTCCAGCCATTACATATCCGCTATTATCCATACCATCACCACGAAATTATAAGTATTACTAATTATTATTATAGTAATAATATTTAAGTTTAAGGTACCACTCATAATATTGGTATTAACTTTTCGTGAAAAATTCATAAATAGATTAATAGGTGAAAAAGTAGGATAAAAGTGGTGAGGTAACACTTTTAGATTAGTATTACCTCTCTTTTGAGATATAAAAAAACCATTCTAAGAACTATTCACTTAGTTTAATTTCAAATAAAGAGTTACATAAATTTTTACTAGGAGGTTCAATATGAAGGACATTGTACGAGGCTGGCGTCATATTCCCCAGCGCTACAATCTTATAGGGTCAAAATGTATCCACTGCGGGAAGGTCTATTTCCCAGTTAGGGTTATATGCCCCGAGTGCAGAAGGAAAGGTAAATTAGAAGAAATAAAATTAAGTGGAAAAGGTAGAATTCATACCTACTCAGTTATACACACCCCCACCGATGACTTCAAGTTAATATCACCCTATGTGGTGGCCATTATAGAGCTGGAGGAAGGAACCAGAATAACCAGTCAAATTGTGGACTCCGATGGAGATAACATAGAAATTGGTGATGAGGTAGAAGTTGTATTTAGAAAAATCAGAGAAGAAGGCGATGATGGAGTGATATCTTATGGCTACAAATTCAAACTCAAATGATGTGGGCGTAATTCTGGTAGGCCACGGAAGTCGATTACCATATGGTAAAGACGTTTTAAGTCAATTAGCAGAGATATATAAAAAGAATACGGAATATCCTGTGGAAATTGGGTTTATGAACATGTCCAAACCATCCATACCCACCTCCATCAATAAACTGGCTGATATGGGCGTGAAAAAGATTGTGGTTACTCCAGTCTTCCTGGCTGATGGTGTTCATACCACCCAGGACATTCCTCGAATTCTGGGACTGGACAATGGCAACGAAAACCTGGAACACAACCACCATCATGACCATGACCATGATGGAGAAGAGGAGCACGTGCATTTCCATGGAGAGATTATCTACACCAAGCCCCTGGGTGCAGACAGTCGTATAGCTGATATAATTAAAGATCGGGTAGATAATGCCCTCTAATAAACTTAAAATTTCGGATATTGGCGAAAAAAGACTGATTAAACGGCTCCTATCTCAGAGCCAGAAGTCCATTCCCCATTCCCCTTTTTTTAAAAACTTTTTCAACAATAATTCACTGAAAAGTCTTGAGGATGATGCTGCTATCCTATCCATGGGAGACCAGTATCTGGTAATAACTTCTGATCTGCTCTTCCAGCCCTCTCACTTTCCCCCAGAGATGTCTCCCCTGGAAATGGGGATGAAATCTGTGGTGGTTAATTTAAGTGATTTAGCCGCAATGGGTGCCCGTCCCCTGGGAATTATCATGTCCATGGGGCTCCCTCCAGATCTTCCTCTGGAAGATTTTGATTTACTAGTTGAAGGGATATTGAAAACATGTGAAAACTACGATATCGCCCTTCTGGGAGGAGATACCAACCAGACTGATGAAATAACCCTATGTGGAACGGCACTGGGAATGGTTGATCGGGAAAAACTTTTAATGAAATCTGGAGCGCGAGAGGGGGATTTAGTAGCTGTTACCGGGACTTTAGGTTCTGCCGCAGCCGGTTTTGAAGTTCTATTAAGTGATGAATTAGTTATGGATGCACTTAATCTAAAGGAAAAAGATAAAATATTAAAAAAGGCTTTACAACCTATAGCCCGAGTAGAGGAGAGTATGAAGTTATCTGAAAATAAAGCCACATCCTGCACTGATATAACCGATGGACTGGTAAGTGAAATGGGAGAAATTATTGCAGCAAGTGACCAGAAAATAGGAATCCGTTTCTATGAGGATAAAATCCCCACAAGGCCTATTTTAGATGTAGTTGCCCGGATAAGTGGGAAAAACAGCCAAGAAATGGTTCTTTACTATGGAGAAGACTTTGAATTGCTTTTCACTATTAATCCCCAGGATTTTAGCTCCCTGCAGGGAGAAATTGAGGTGCATGCCATTGGGGAAGTTACCAGTTCCGGACGGATCGAGATGATAGATAAGGATGGAAAGACAAATATACTGGTACCAAGGGGTTACGAGCATCTACATAAATCCTAAAATCAGGGAGGATCATGAAGAAAGAGGCCATGCTCTATGAAAAAGTAGGGCCCATGTTGAACTGTCACGTGTGTAACCGACGTTGTCTTATTTCCAGGGGAAAAAGAGGCTTCTGTAACATGCGTGAGAACATAGAAGATACTCTTTATAGTTTAAACTATGCAGCGGCCTCCTCCATAGCTGTAGATCCCATCGAAAAAAAGCCCTTATTTCACTTTTATCCCGGTACCAGTTCTTTTTCCCTGGGGACTCTGGGATGTAACTTCCGTTGCCGGTACTGCCAGAACTGGAGCATATCCCAGGCAGAATTAGAAGACATTCCCACCCGAGAACTTCCACCTGAAGAGGCCATCAAACTTACCAAGGAATACAACTGTTTTTCTATTTCCTGGACCTACAACGAGCCCACCATGTGGTTTGAATATACCTACGATTCGGCTATTTTAGCCCAGAAGGCGGATATTAAGACGGTTTATGTAACCAATGGTTACATGAGTCAGGAAGCCCTGGAACTCATCACTCCCTTCTTGGACGCGGCCAATGTGGATTTAAAGGGGATGTCGGAGCGTTTCTATAAGGAATTATGTGATGCCCGGCTTCAGCCCGTCCTGGATAACATCCAAACCATGTATGAAAATGGGATTCATTTAGAAGTGACCAATCTAATAATACCAGGATACAATGACTCCGAGGATGATCTTAAGGTTCTGGTTAAATTCATGGCGGAAGAAGTAGGGGTAGAAGTGCCTCTGCACTTCAGCCGTTTTCATCCCGATTATCAGCTTAATCAGGTCCAACCCACCCCCATTAAAACCTTAGAAAAGGCCCGAGATATGGCCCGTGAAGCAGGGATGCGCTACGTTTACATTGGTAACGTTCCAGGGCATGATGGAGAAAATACCCGCTGTTATGAATGTGAAGAACTTCTTATACAACGAGACGGGTTTAAAGTAGTGGATAAAGGATTAAAAAAGAATAAATGTCCTCACTGTGGAGCCCCCATAGATATTGTAGATTGAAAACGGAATTCTAACTATAAGGTCTGACTGACCCGCTCAAACTTCTCTTTTTTATCTAAAGGTTTGGTTGCGTCTACTCCCACCTTGGTGGTCGTTCCATCAGGTGCAGCACAAGGATCCAGAGACGATCCTCGAGCCAAGGGGACTATTATAATGTCTTCATCGCCCTTAACTCTCGTAGCTATGGCGTACTCCAGATCCTCAGGGTCGAATACGTTGACATCTTCATCTACAACCACACAATGTTTTAGGGATGGATGAGCAGCCAAGGCCGCCATGATCACATTTTTACCATCCCCCTGAGTTTGTTTCTGGATTGAAACAGCCGCATGAAGCCAGCAACAGCCACCCCCTGTTAAAACCACATGCTTAACGGTTGGTACCGTGTTTTGGACCGCTTGGAAAATGCGTGGCTCCTGGGGCAGGCCCTGCAGAAGTTTATGCTCGTTGCCGGCCGGCATTATAGCATGATACAGAGAATTATCACGATAATGGACTCTGTCCAGTTCTATAACTGGTTCTTGCCTTACCACGTCGTAGGTATCGGTTAAATCCACGAAAGGTCCCTCCTCAGCACGTTCATAGGGAAGAATCTTACCTTCCATGAGAATCTCACATTCCGGCACCTCTAAATCCACTGTTTCACAGTTAATCAGACCCATCTCCCCATTTTGAAAGTTATTAGCCACTTCCAGTTCATCGGTGGCTATGGAGACAGATGTTGTAGTTGCTAATAGTGTAGCCGGATCCATTCCAATGGCTATTGCGATCTCCAGTGGTTCACCATTGCGTTCTGCCCTCTGATGATAGGTGTACAGGTGCCGGGGCACTATGCGAGCGGTGAGCTTATCTGCACCCAGTACCAACATGCGGTGAATGGAAGCATTTCTCACCCCGGTATCCGGATCCTTAGCTATAATAACCCCTGCGGTGATATAGGGCCCACCATCCTTTTTATAATAGGTGGGGACAGGTAATTCAGTCATGTCCGGTTTTTTGGATATATCAAAGAATTTCTTAGCATCCTGATATTTATCAATTGGTACTGGGTTTTCTGTGGCCTCAACTATTCTCTGGGTAATGCCAGAGACTTCAACTCCCATGGCTTGGGATATTTTTTCACGGGTATTACAAATGCCGGAAACAATCTTCATTTCGGTTTCTCTGATATTCTGGAAAATTAGCGTGTCTTTTGGATATTTCCGCATGATTTCACAGATTTGCAGATAGGTTGAAACTTTCTCTTCTATTTCCAATACTCTTGAATCATCCTCAAGAGTTTTTAAAAATTCTCGCATAAAATCACCCCAAATCCCAACTATTCATATCTTAATCATATCCTGGATACAATGTAAATACAAGCAGTATAACGACTATTGCTCCCCAGATGTAATTGACAGGACAGGCACATTCCCCAGTGGAGCAGCTTAAACCATCTTCAGGATCTTCATCATTAATTTTCATTTATTCACTCATAATAAGTTATAGCCAGTAATGACAGGATTTCACCATTTACAATTTATATGGCCCTTAAAGTTAAGTAATTCCTCTTTTATGAGGTTATCACCAAGGGCCAGCATTTCCGCCGCCAAGATAGCTGCATTCCCACCGGCATCTATTCCGGTGGTAGCCACCGGGACCCCGGGAGGCATGTTAACCATGGACAACAGGGCATCCAAACCATCCAAGCGCATGGAACAGGGCACTCCCAGAACCGGTTTTTCAGTGTGCGCTACGACTGCACCAGTAACATGAGCAGAAAGTCCCGAGATGGCAATAAAAACCTCTGCATCTCTATTTATATCCAGAAATTTTTCAAACTTATCAGGAGATCGGATAGGAGACACTACCGCTGATTCATGACTGATATTGAGCTTGTCCAAGAACATGGTAGTCTTTTTAGCTACCTTCATGTCCGAATAGCTTCCTGACACCACCGCCACTTTAGGGGGATTTAAATTTGGAGAAGTAGAAGTTTCATCTGGATTATCCTTCATTTCACTCTTCCAGGAAGGGGGGGAGTAATATTTACCCCGCAAACTATCCAGAAGTTTATCCTCATCTTCCTTTACCTTGGTAAAAAAATCTTTTCTCATGGAAGAAAGCCTTTCTCTGACATTGAAATCGTGAATACCAATAATTTGAGCCGCTAAAATGGCTGCATTTTCACCACGATCCACCCCCACCGTGGCTACGGGTGCACCAAGGGGCATCTGTACCGTTGCGAAGAGGGCATCCAATCCCCCCAGTTTAACATCAACCGGGACACCAATAACTGGCTTATAAGTATTGGCCGCTATTATACCCGGTAAATGGGCTGAAAGCCCAGCTATGCCCATAAAAACTTCTATTCCTTTTTCAGTCGCTTTAGAAACTATATGTTTCACTTTTTGATGGGTCCGGTGGGCGGAGGCTACTCGGATATCGTAGGGTATCTCCAATTTCTCCAGAGCGTCCAGAGCCTTCTCGGCAATATTTATATCGGATGCACTTCCCAGCAGTATCATTACTTTAGGTTCCATTTGGTAACCTCAATTCATAACTAGGTTTTAAAGTGATTTTTCAGATGCTGTCCGGCTGTTATTCACTAAAACTTTATGTTAAACTGGTAATAAAGTTTTGTGGAACCTTCCTTATTTAATACTGCCAGTTACCAATTTATATATAAGAAGATGACGTAAGTGAACTAAAGAGGTGTGACTTAGTGTCTTGGATCATTCTAATTTTTGTCTTAATTCTTTCGTCAGTTAAAAATAGAACTGAAAGACGAGAAATGACTGTTTCAGTAATTATTCCCGCATTTAACGAAGAGAACACCGTCGGTGAAGTGGTTAAAGTGGTTAAATCCCTGAAATATATCTATGAAATCATCGTGGTTGATGATGGTTCCACCGATAACACCGGGGATGTTGCCAAGTCAGCTGGAGCCATAGTCATCAGTCACATAAAAAATCGTGGGAAGGGAGCAGCAATAAAAACTGGTTTTAATAATTCAAATGGAGATATAGCTGTATTTCTAGACGCAGATATCCAAAATTTAACTGCAGATAAAGTGGATAAAATCATCAAACCCATCCTTAGGGACGAAGCAGATGTCACCAAGACCAAATTTAAAAGGGAAGCAGGGCGAGTTACAGAACTTACGGCCAAACCTCTCTTAAATTTTTTCTTTCCAGAGATCAAATTTGAACAACCGCTCAGCGGCCAGTTTGCGGCTAAAAGGTCCTTTCTTAAGGGCATAAAACTGGAGGACGATTACGGAGTGGATGTTGGTATAGTGCTGGATGCAGATGTCCGTGGAATGAGAATTAAAGAGGTTGATATTGGAAAAATCGACCATGTGCTTTCCTCACTTCATGAGCTGAACATAGTAGCCACGGAGGTAGTTAGAACCATTGTGGACCGTGCCACAGAGTATGGCCGCATCACCATGATTGACACCCTGGGGAAACACATCAGAATGGGGCTTCTGGGACTTTCACTAGCAACACTGGGATTTTTCTGCGTATTCTTCATAAGATTCTTCCCAGTCCAGTTAGGCCTGTTAATATCACTTGTTGGAGCCATAGTGGCTATTTTCTATATAATAAGGATATTTAAAACTTCATTCCGGTCTTTGATCAAATCTGACGGGAAATCGCGGAGTTTAAGATCGTTCTTCTATATGCATTCCCCTATGATAGTCTCTGGACTCATCATGGTGGCTATGCTGGCTACTCTTTTGGGATCAGTTCATGTGGATGAAGGAAAGATATCCATAGAACCAGCCTCCCGTAATCTGATTATATGGAAAAATGTCTCCGAAAATAAGAGTTTTGACATTAGAGGACCTTATCTGGTGGATAGTGCCCTTGAAAATGAATCTTCATTGATAAGAAGCCCGCCAGATGCCATGAGCACATTAGGCCTAGGATACGGGGACTCTATTTACATAAATCAACGGCGTTATAATTTAACCCAAAATCTCCAAGGGGAAGAAAATGTCCTGCGCATACCCTATGATGCCCGTGAATACTTTGGTTTGAACATCAGGGACGTCATCCCCGACACCAATCTAAGGAATATTTTCAAGAATCTGTACGCTGAAAGAAGTATAATTCTGCAGAATGCTGGTGATCTAAATGTTAAAGAAGGAGTAATCCTTCGAAGTGGGGAGGATGACGGTAAATATATTAACATCTACCTCAACGACCAAAAAATCAGTACCACAACCGGAATAATCAACAACGGGACCTATAGCATATATGTTAACAGCGTTAAATACCGGGAGGTTTTCATTAATAAAAATAAACCAACCACAATCATTTATATCCAGAGTGGACGAGATACTGTGAAAATAGAAATTGAAGGTAACGTGAAGTCGGACATGGAAATCCCCAATGCTGCTAGGGGAAGGTTCCTGAACGTTATATTCTCGGGTTAACTGGCATATGGTACAATTAATAAATTTGCAGAGGAAGCCTGTAATAATTTGCTGCGATCATTTCTTGAATCAGAATAACTTAGAGAGTAGCCGAGACCTATTCATAAACCCGTGCGGCTTCCTTCAAATCGTTATAAACACCCAGAGCAGCTAAGGCCCCAATTTTTCCCTGTTTACCCGTAACCTCCACCAGTTCTACTCCCGTTTCTTTTGCAACCATTTCAGCTTGTTCCACTGTGATCATGGATTTCTTAGTAGCTTCAGAGTAGTCTCTAAGCTTTTGAGGGATTTTAACTCCAGAAAGTACAGCAATTGCTGTTTTATCAGATAAAGTGTAGCTTTTTAATAGTTGGCATGTTTCCTTAACTAAATGTTCCCTTTCACCGGGTCGAACCGCAAACACCAAGGCTATAGCCACACAGTTCTGAGTCTTATGGGGATTATGGGGATAAAGTTGTACAGTAACGTGATCTAGATACTGGTAACCCTTTTTAGCAAGTTTCATTGCAACATTATGGGCCATAGTCCAGGTTGCTCCCTCTTCTTTGGTGTCGGTATCATCTATGCCCAGAACTACCTTCTCCATGCGAGGAGTTATCACCGCCGCCCTACCTAACTTGGATCCTCCGCCGACATCATAGAGTTCAACCCTTTTAACCCCCTCAGCCATCCCGCGACACATCCCTGCTCCCACTCCGGCACCAGCAAGTCCAGCGTGGACGACACGTACTTCATCTCCTTCAACAGCAACTTCTTCGATTCCAGCAGCCCTGAAGCTAGGTTTAAGGTTTAAATCAACCTTGCCCACCCTGGTTAGGTAGGTGTGCCGGTTCCCATCTCTCTCAGATTTCAGTACCAGTTCACTGGACCTCCCATACTGGTAGACCATCCATTCCGATCCGCCAATGCAGGGGTGGTACTCCACAATTTCCACCAGATCATCATCCACCAGGGTAAGCACCTTCTGATAAGGGACTATCCAGGGGTCCTGAAACTTTTCTTTGAGGTCTTGTGGGGTTAATATTTCCATGCTTAACTCTCCATCGATATAATCTTGTTAAAATTAATCTACCTGTCGAGTGTGGGGCCTAAAATACCATATTCTTTAGGTAGCCAAATAACCATCTTAGGATGATTTGTGGCGAATTGGGGCATGATCGAAAAAAAACAAGTGGAATGACTATTCCAGTCGTTCCACCATTTTTACCGCGGCTTCCACGGCACGTTTAGCATAATCCACCCGTTGATGGGCTTCTAAACGGGTCATACCCGGCCCTGTGATGCCCAGGGCCACTGGTTTATCATAATCCAGGGCCAGATCAGCGATTTTTCGTGATGCATGCTGCACCACGATTTGATCGTGATCAGTAGCTCCTTCAATAACTGCACCCAGAGTTATGGCAGCATCAATATCATCCATCTCCAAAAGTTTCTTAATGGCCAGAGGCATGTCGAAAACCCCTGGAACAGTGATAACTTGAGTTATTTCCGAGTCTAAAAATTTAGCGTGCTCTTTAGCAAGTTCTAACATCATATGAGTTATGTCATAGTTGAATTCGGCAACAACTGCCCCAATTCTTACCTTAACCATACTTAGTTCCTCCCGTAAATAATTGCCTACTTTTAATCTCAGATAGGATTATTTTAAAAGTTCTTATATTAAATTTAATTATCTATCCTTAGAATTATATCCATTAGAATGCTAATACAATTGCAGCCACCGAACTTATGACCATGATCACAATTATGAACAGAGCTATTATCTGTGGACGTTCCATTTGACAATCTCCTTTCTATCTCATTTCCAAAAAATTGGAAATTTCTTCAAGACATTCACCCAATATTTTTACTTCTTCCGTTGTGTTATAGTAGTGGAAAGAGGCCCTCACAGTTCCCCCTGCTTTCCGGGCTTCCAAGTGTTCAATGGATGGAATTGCACAGTGTTGTCCGCTTCGAACGCAAATGTTTTTTGTTTCGTCCAGGATCTTAGCCAGGTCGTGGGGGTTTATTCCATCAATATTGAAGGATACTATTCCATAAATATTTTCTGGACTGCCGTACAAGGTTGTTCCATCAAGGTCGATAAGTCGTTTATAAAGAATTTGAGTAAGTTTTCTATCATGTTTTTCGATTTTACTGATGCCTATACGTTTCACATAATTTACCGCAGCACCTAATCCAATAAATCCAGCTATGTTCTGTGTTCCTCCTTCAAATCGGTTGGGGCACGGAGTTAATTGAAAACCATTCCTAGAAACATATTCCACAGTCCCGCCACCCAGATTCATTGGCTCCATTTTCTCCTGAATATCCTGGTCACAGTATAGAAATCCTGTACCCACCGGACCCAGTATACCTTTATGACCTGGAAAAGCGATGAAATCAGCCTTAAGATCTTTCACATTTAATTTTAAGTGACCCGCGGATTGGGCTGCGTCAATTAAGTATGGTGTACCCTTTTCCCTGGCTATTTTTCCCAGTTCTTCCACCGGCTGTACCGAACCAATGGAATTGGAGATGTGGGTGATGGTTAAAAGTTTAGTGTTCTTATCAATAGCATTATCGATATCAGATGGGTCAACAACACCCTCCTGATTGGCCTTAACAATTTCTACCTCCACACCTCTTTTTTTAAGATTAAGCCAGGGGACCAGGTTGGAGTGATGTTCCATGTTGGAAACCACGATTCTGTCGCCTTTTCTGAATTTAATGCCCTTGGCCACCAGGTTTATGGCTTCAGTGGTATTTTTGGTGAAAATTATTTCATTAGAACTGGCCGCCCTAAAAAATTTTGCCACGATTTCTCTGGCATTTTCCATTTCCTGTGTGGCTTTTGCTGTTAAGCGATAAGCTCCCCGCCCAGTATTGGCATTGTAATGATAGAAATAATCACACATAGCCTCCACCACCGGCCGGGGGGTGGGAGTGGTGCTGGCCGCGTCCAGATAAATATAATCTTCCAAAAGTGGGATGTCCTCCCTTACATCAGCAGTTTTCATTATTAACCTCAAGTTTCATGTAAAGGATTTGCTCGCAGATTTCTACTTCCATGTGGTTCAATACATAATAAAAGAAGCATAGGCCCCTATACCTCCAGCTTCCGTCTTACTTCACGGGCCATCTCCATAGTGGATGCTGTACCTTTCAAATCACCGGTAACCACTTTACCCTCTGCCAGGACGGCCACCAGTGCTTCCTCCAGTCTTCGAGCTTCCTCATGCTCTTCCAGGTAGTCCAGCATTAACACCGCCGAGAGGATCATTGCTGATGGATTGGCGGTGCCTTTACCGGCGTGACTGGGCGCCGAGCCATGTACCGGTTCAAAGAGACCCTGATTTTCCCCAATGTTAGCAGAAGGAATTAATCCTAAACCACCCACTAAACCTGCCCCCTCGTCGGATAATATATCACCAAAGAGATTGGTGGTTACTATAACATCGAACATTTCCGGTTTGGTGATGAAGAACATTGCCGTGGCATCTACATAACGGTCGTCTAACTCCATATCAGGATATTCTTTGGCTACTTTGTAAAAAATCTCTTTGAAGAGCCCATCAGTTTTTTTCAAAACGTTGGCCTTGTGTACAGCGGTTACCTTACTCCGGTTTGTTTTTTTGGCGTATTCGAAGGCAAATTTACATATTCTCTCCGATGCTTTTCGGGTGACAATCCGCAGTGCAGTGGCTCCCTCTTCGGTGTATTCCTCCCTTCCAATGTAGAGTCCTTCGGTGTTTTCTCTCACTATTACGAAGTCTATGTTGTCAAAAAGACAATTTGTTCCAGGATAAGATTTAACTGGTCGCAAGTTTACATAGAGGTCTAATTCTTGCCTCATTTTCACAATAACGTCAGCAGCAGATTCTCCTGCCGCACCGAAAAGACATGCCTGGGAATTTTTTACTATATCCACTGTTTCCTGGGGCAACGCTACCCCACTTTTTTCCATATATTCATCACCAGCCTCGGCAAACTGGTAATCAAATTCAACATCCAGGGCTTCTAAAATATGTAGGGTGGCTTCCATCACCTCTTTACCAATCCCATCACCAGGTATAACTGCTATTCTATACATAACAACACTCCTATTACTATTCCCTATTACTATTCTATAATTCAATTAATTTCATTTTCAAGTTCCACAATCATTATTAGAAGAAAAAAATTCCTACTGGACTTTTATCTCGGCCAGATGGTTCTTCAGGTAACTGATTAGACCCCCTTCCTTCATTATACCCATCATGAAATCTGGCAGGGGTTTAATTTCAAACTCTTGAGAGCTATTTACATCCTTTAAAGTTCCTTTATCCACATCTATCTCAATCTCATCCCCCTCTAAGATGTGTCCCGAAATATTCTTGGCTTCTATCAAGAGCAGACCTATATTTATTGAGTTTCTATAAAATATCCTGGCAAAAGACTCGGCCACTACGGCTGCCACACCAGCTCCCTTGATGGCTATGGGGGCATGTTCCCGGGAAGATCCGCAGCCGAAATTTTTTCCGGCCACTATAATATCCCCTTTTTTTACTTTTTTGGAAAAATCAGGATCACATCCCTCCATCACACAGGCGGCAAGTTCTTTTTCCCCAGTTAATATTAGATAACGGCCAGGGATGATTATATCTGTGTCCACATCATCTCCAAACTTCCAGACCTTTCCTTTAATGATTTTATCCATTTTATCACCTACTTTTGATGCCTCTCAAAATATATTGGTAGTTTAAATCCATTAGTTCTGTTCATTCTCATTAGATTCAATAATTAACGTGGGTCGGTAATTTCCCCCTTTATGGCGGAGGCAGCTGCCACTGCAGCCGAACTGAGATAAACTTCGGCGTCTGGACTACCCTGTCGCCCCTTGAAGTTACGGTTGGAAGTGGAAAGACTGACTTCACCAGGCCCTAAGAGGCCTACATGTCCGCCCAAACAGGGCCCGCAGCAGGGGTTACATACTAGGGCCCCGGCATCCACGAATATGTTCATCAGCCCCTCATCTAGCGCATTACGATAGACTTCTCTTGAAGCCGGTATTACCAGCATACGCACATTTGTAGAGACTTCTTTTCCTTTTAATATTTCAGCAGCCACGCGCATATCATCCAGACGTCCGTTTGTACAGGATCCCAGGAATATTTGGTCAATAGTAGTTCCCTCAACCTCAGTTACTGGTTTTACATTATCCACGTTGTGGGGGCAGGCGATCTGGGGCACCAAATCAGTAACATCAACTTGCATGGTCTTCAGGGATTCTGCATCTTCATCGGTGCTAAATACCCGGTATTTCTTGTTCGATCTTTGTTCAATATATTTAATGGTCTTTTCATCAGGTTCTACCAGGCCAGTTTTGCCCCCCATTTCTATCGCCATGTTACATAGCACCATACGATCTGAAACTGACATTTTACTGGTGGTTTCACCGCCAAATTCACAAGCCTGATAGGTAGCGCCATCTGCACCCACCTGACCTATTATATTTAAAACCACATCCTTAGAGTAAACATGCTTATCCAATTTACCATCAATTTGGAATTTTATGGTTTCTGGAACTTTAAACCATAATTTACCCGTGGCAAAGACCATGGCCATATCAGTTGACCCTATACCTGTTGAAAATGCTCCTAATGCCCCATGAGTGCAAGTGTGCGAGTCAGTCCCCACCACCACTTCGCCAGGAACAACATGTCCTTTCTCCGGAAGTACTTGATGACAGACTCCCTCCCTTACATCATAAAAATTATCTATTCCTTGTTCACTGACAAATTCGCGCATTATGAGGTGATTTTGTGCTGCTTCCAGTGAATCAGCAGGTACCTGGTGGTCAAAGATCACCACGATTTTTTCTGGATCCCAGACCTCATCCACCCCAATCTTCTTAAAAGACTCTACTGATAAAGGTCCAGTTAAATCATGAGTCATGGCCACGTCTATATTGGCCATTACGATTTTTCCTGCGTCAACTTTTTCTATTCCCGCTGCTTTGGCTATTATTTTCTCTGCCATGGTCCTTGGCATTTATAATCCTCCTCTCTTAGTTTTTTAAGTTTATAATATGCTAAAAATACTCCTTTGATCAATTTGAATCTCATAAAGTTGATATCTTGATTTTATTCACTATATGAATAAATTTTTCAACCTCTTCTGGCGTTAAAATCTTTAAAATCTTTTTTATAGTGTTTTTATGAACTTGCATATGCATTTCCATTATTTTCTTACCTTTTGGAGTGAGTTGTAGGAAATAAAAACGTTTATCATCTTCAGATCGAATTTTAAGTACTATTCCCAGCTCTATTAACTGATTGATGGCAATCGAAACCGTTGATTTTTTTATATCCAGTTTTTTAGATATTTCAGAAACGCTTATTCCTTCATACTTGTTAATTAGTTCGATATAATACAACTGCCGCAACGTGTACTGTTTTAGTTCGCCACTAAGAAGTTGAGTCTGGAATTTCCTGATTAATCCGCTTAAATCATCCATAGCCTCTACTAGTTCCAGTTCTTCATTCATGGCCACACCCCCACTCAGTATATAGTTTTATCTAACTAACTATTATAAAAAAGTATCCCTAACGTTGCAAATAAAGGACCTACGATAATTAGGGTAGTTGAGAATTTTACCAATTGGTAATAACAATAACTATAAATAGTAATACTAATATGATTAATTAGTACCATTAGGTAATAGATAATAGTATAGAAGAGAGATATTTTGGTGAGGGAGCCTAAATGAGGGAAATTAGCGAAGAAATAAGGCAAGAATATGAGAAAATCAAGGACAAAATCTCATATGAAGATTTTTTAAAGAAAATGGAGATAAGAGCTCAGGATTATGAGGGAGTAAGCTTTATGAGCGAGCTAGACCTTGCCCGGGTAATTGTAGGAGAATATATTGAAGAAAAAAATGAGCCCCTAATTCAGGAGTCTAAAGATCATAAAATATCAGAACTAGAGGCCGGACAACATAACCTAACCATTGTCGGTAGAGTTATGAAAATGTCCAATATCAAAAAATTCACGAGTAGAAAAGGTAAAGAAGGCAGATTAGCCAACATCATCCTTGCTGATGACACAGGGAGTATGAGGATGGTTTTCTGGACAGAGAACATTAAGCTATTAACTAAGAATGACATTCGGGAAGGGGATGTGATTAAGCTAAAAGGGGTGGAAATAAAGCAAGGATATCGGGAAGATGAAGCCCACTTGAACGCCAGATCAGAACTGAAAAAGCTCCCTTCCGAAGAATTCACTTACTTACCTTCCCCTATAACTGAAATAACCAGATTATGTGACGTTCAGGGCGATATGGAAGTAAATGTAATCGCCCGGATTATAAGAATCCCCCGAATTAGAACTTTTGACCGTAATGGATCCGAAGGAAAAGTAGCTTCCCTGGAACTTCAAGACGAAAGCGGGAAAATGACCTTCACCCTATGGAACCGGGACACCGACCTTATTAACACTCTGGATCTTCATGAAGGAGACGCAGTGAAAATAATGGGGGCGCAAAGCCGAGTTAGAAATGGAGAAGTTTCATTGAACCATTCCTGGATAGGTCGTGTTGAAAAAGGAGAGTTTGATGTACCCGAATATAGTGAAAACGTGCTCAAAATAGGGGATGCCCGTGAAATGAGAGACGTGACTATTGTAGGAGTGGCCAGCAAGGTTTACGACGAAATTACCTTCGAGAGGGATGACGGGAGTACCGGTCGAGTGAAATCCCTGGAACTGGAGGATGACACTGGGGCCATCAGAGTTACACTTTGGAATGAAGATACCGCCCTAGAAATTAAAAAAGGAGATATTATCAAAATCATCGGAGGTAACATCGAATTTGATGATTATTCCACTGCTGGATATCGCATAAACACCAACTGGAATAGTAAAATACTAATAAATCCACCAATAGATGCTAAACTTAAAGAAATGCTCCATGAATGCGGTAAATACCTCAAACCATTTAAAATTGGGGAATTAAACCAGATAGAGGATGAAGGCGACGAAGTGGATGTGGTAGGGCGAGTGGTGAACTTGTACGAACCCAACGAATTCCAGAGGGATGATGGCAGCAAGGGAGTGGTCCGCAGCGCAGAACTGGCTGATGAAACCGGTGTGGTGCGTGTGTCATTATGGGAAGACAAAGCAGAGGGCCACTTGAATGAAGGAGATGCTGTGAAGATTGAAAATGCCAGAACCCGCCTGGGAAACTACAACGTGGAACTTAGTGTTGGTAAAACTTCTCGAATACTTAAACCCAGCCCAGAAGAGATGGAAAAGCTTCCTTCTGTTAAAGAAGTTGCAGACATGCTCTACCAGGATAAAAAGATTACCGAATTGACCGAAGGAGATCGTGAAGCACGTATATTGGGTAGAATTCTAAGCCTTTATGAGCCACGGGAGTTCACCAGAGAAGACGGTAGCAGAGGCATGGTAAGATCCGTGGAAATAGCCGATGACACCGGAGTGATAAGGGCTTCCCTGTGGGATGATCAAGCCAATCAACAATTCTCCGAAGGAGATGCAGTGCGAATAGCAAATCCACGTGTTACCCTTAGAAACGACGTAGTAGAGATAAGCGCCGGCAGGACGACACAGGTAACCCGTGTAAAAGATGAGGAATCTGACCTCCCCGCTTTAAAAGATATACAGGAGAAAATTTATCCTTCCAAAAAAATTGATGAAATTGAAGAGGACCTTCGAAATATTAGAGTAAGTGGGGAGATCATGGAGGCCTTTGGTAACAAAATCCTATTTGAGATGTGTCCCACTTGTAACAAACGAGTTATTTGGGAAGAAGATACATACGTATGTGAAGTATGTGGCGAGGAAGTTGAGAATCCAGAGTACCTGATGATAATTTCCATCTTACTGGAGGATGATACCGGCACCATACGCACCACGTTCTTCCGCCAGGCAGCTGAGGATCTGTTAGGTATAAGCACCAAAGAAGCTGAGGAGATAATTGATAAAACAGGTGATGAAGGTTCTCTGGAAGAAAAAGTAGTAGAATTAGTGGGAAGACAAATTAAAATTATTGCAGATGCTGGTTTCGACGAATACAATGAAGAAGTGCGTCTGAATGCCAAGAAAGTTCTTGAAATAAAAATATGAATCTGAAGCTGTGATTGTCAAAAAGAAGGAAGGGAGATTGAAATGGTTGAATTGGAAGACTTACCAAATGTCGGAGAAAAAACAGCCCAAAAGTTAAGGGATGCTGGTTTTGCGGACATGATGAGACTAGCCACCGCCACCGCTAAAGAACTTAGTGTTAAAGTTGAGATTGGAGAGGGTGTGGCTGAAAAAGTTATCGAAGCAGCCCGTAAGGCTGAACAAATAGACTTTGAAACCGCCCTGGATGTTATGGAACGCAGAAAAGATGTTGGGAGAATAACAACCGGGAGCAGTGGACTGGATGAACTTATAGGCGGAGGAATTGAAACTCAGGCCATCACTGAAGTTTTTGGAGAGTTCGGATCGGGTAAGAGTCAGATATCTCATGAAATAGCAGTATCAGTTCAGCTTCCCCCAGAAAAAGGGGGTTTAGAAGGTGAATGTGTTTTCATAGATACAGAAAACACCTTCCGTCCGGAAAGGATTCGTCAAATCGCTGAGGGCTTTGATATGGATGTGGAAGAAGTTCTACAGAAGATCCATATTGCCCGTGCTTTTAACTCCAGCCACCAGATACTGATGGCCGATAAGGTTAATGAACTTATTCAGCGTGGAATTAATATACGTCTGGTAATTGTTGATTCCCTCACCGCCCACTTCCGGGCGGAATATGTGGGGCGGGAGTCACTGGCCACCCGACAGCAAAAATTGAACCAACATTTACACACCCTGCAAAACATTGCCAATACCTACAATTCAGCGGTTTTTGTTACAAACCAGGTACAAGCCCGGCCTGATGCATTCTTCGGAAGCCCAACTAAGGCTATTGGAGGTCACGTGCTGGGGCACGCTGCCACCTACCGGATATGGTTAAAAAAGGGTCTGGCTGGGAAACGGATCGCAAGGTTAGTGGACAGTCCTCACCTACCAGAAGGAGAGGCTGTATTCAAAATCGTTACCGAGGGAATCACGGATTGATTCCCGAATTATTGTTTTTTTTATTAGTTAAGAATTGTATTTGATTTGATCGTTTAGAGTACTGAAAATATTTTTTATTCTAAACCTTCCCAGGAATGAAAGGCTGCAAATTTTCTAGTATATAAAGCTTGTTCTAAATTTTGAATAGAAAACTTTATTTAATAAAGTGATAGACACAACACTACTAATAATGTAACTTTCACAAGACGTGGAATAGGTGATATAATTGGCAGAAGAAGAAAAAAAGGAAGAAATGACCGAAGAACCTAAAATTGGAGTCTACACGTGTCACTGCGGGATCAACATTGGAGGTGTAGTTGACATCGACGAAGTCAAGGAGTACGCAGCTACCCTGCCTAATGTGGTATTATCCGAAGAATACAAGTACATGTGTTCAGATCCTGGACAGGACATCATCCAGAAAGATATCAAAGAAAAAGGCATTAATCGAGTTGTAGTTGCTGCATGTTCACCCCGGCTTCACGAGCCAACCTTCCGAAGATGTGTTAGGGAAGCTGGACTGAATCCATTCTTATTTGAATTTGCTAACATTAGGGAGCACGACTCCTGGGTGCATATGGGAGAACCAGAAGCTGCTACCGAAAAAGCTAAAGACTTGGTCCGAATGGCCGTGGCCAAAGCACGTTTATTAGAGCCTCTTGAATCCTCTACAGTGGCTGTGGACAACAAAGCGCTGGTTATAGGCGGAGGTGTGGCTGGTATTCAATCTGCACTCGATTTAGCGGATATGGGATTCAAAACCTATCTAGTTGAAAAACAACCCACCATCGGTGGACGAATGGCCCAACTGGACAAAACATTCCCGACTCTGGACTGTTCCATGTGTATTCTGGCCCCTAAAATGGTGGACGCCGGTAAACACGAAAACATCGAGCTAATATCCTACGCAGAAGTGAAAGAAGTTCACGGTTACATCGGTAACTTCCAAGTGGTAATTGAGAAAAAGCCAAGATACGTAAGAGAAGAAGTTTGTACCGGTTGCGGCAGTTGTACCGAAGTATGTCCTATAGAAATGCCTAACTACTTCGACGAAGGTATGGGTATGGTCAAAGCGACTTTCTTACCTTTCCCTCAAGCTGTGCCTCTGGTAGCCACCATAAACAAAGACTACTGTATCGACTGTAAACTCTGTGACCAAGCCTGTGGAAACGGTGCCATCTTCCACGAGCAAGAGGCTGAAGAAATCGAGATTGAAGTAGGTACAATCATAGTAGCCACTGGTTACGACCCATACAACCCCACCGAGAAGAAAGAATGGAGTTACGCCGACGCTGATAACGTCATTACCGGTCTGGAACTGGAAAGACTTATCAACGCATCTGGACCCACCATGGGTAAAGTCTTAAAACCTTCCGATGGCGAAAAACCCAAGAGTGTGGCCTTCATCCAGTGTGTAGGTAGTAGGGACGCACAGATCGACAAACCTTACTGTTCCCGGGTATGCTGTATGTACGCCATGAAGAACGCCCAGTTAATCAAGGACAAAGCCCCAGATACAGATGTGGCCATCTACTACATGGACATCCGTGCCTTTGGTAAAGGATTCGAGGAATTCTACCAAAGATCTCAAGAGAAGTATGGAATTAAGTTCATCCGTGGCCGACCCGCATCAGTACTCGTCAACCCTGACGACACCCTCACCATACGGGCAGAGGACAGCATGCTGGGCAAAGTCACCGAGTTCAACTATGATATGGTAGTACTCTCTGTGGGTCTACAGCCCCCAGAAGGATCAGAAGAACTTAGACAGACCATCGGGCTTTCCAAAAGCGCTGACGGTTTCCTGATGGAAGCTCACCCCAAACTACGACCGGTCGATACCCTAACTGATGGTGTATATCTAGCCGGTGTGTCACAAGGTCCTAAGGATATTCCAGACGCAGTGGCTCAAGCATCAGGTGCTGCAGCCCGAGCAGCCATACCCATGGTTAAAGGTGAAGTGGAAATCGAACCCATCATTGCTGCCGTCGACACTGACGTGTGTGGTGGATGCGAAGTCTGTATTGAACTATGTCCATTCGGAGCTCTTGAACGTGTAGACGAACAGGCCCATGTGAACGTAGCTCTATGCAAAGGTTGTGGAACCTGTGTAGCTGCCTGCCCATCAGGAGCAATGGATCAGCAACACTTCCGAACCGCCCAGATAATGGCTCAGATTGAAGCTGCCTTAAACGCAGGTAAATAAGGGTTTAATCCCTTATTTCTTTATTTATTTTAAATTCCGGCCATAAAAAACGGCCATAAAAATAATACCAATACTTTCTTATTCTAATCACTTTCTTATTCTAAAATTCCAAAATTTTATGTTCAGCCCCCACCTAACTATTCCTATATCAGATGGGTGGGGTGCATATGATACATCAGAAGTTGGGAAAAAAACTTAAAAACGTTTTAAAACTGGAGCGAGAACCAGTAGCCATTAAATGGTCCTTCAAGGAACCTAAAAAGATACCTCTAGAAGAAGAAAAATCCAGGTTCTGTCGTAAAATAGAAAAGGCCATGAATGGGGAGGTTTTTTATTCTAACTTAGAACATGAGCTGTGTATGGGCGGAGCAAGATACAGTGGCCTGGGAGATAAGAGTAACTATCCCGTCAGTCTCAGAAGCGGAAATTTTCTGGTGGCTGCCGGAGTTTATAAAAATATACCTGCAGTGCAGAGATCCTGGCAAAACAACCTCTGCATACCTGCAGACATATTCCGGGCAGTGATCTTCGCCCCTTTAGTTAACGCCGAATTCGAACCAGACGTGGTGTTAATAGTATGTAATGCCCGGCAGGGTATGGAAATCTTACATGCCAATGCATATGATACTGGTTCACATTCTTTGGGGGGCGATTCAGGGCCTATTTGTAGTTCGATGGCCGCTATTCCCTATCTAACTGGAAAGGTAACGTATGGATTTGCAGACATTGGATCCCGACGGCACATGGAGATGAAAGATTATGAAGTTATGGTAAGTATCCCAGCCAGCGAATTAGAGCGTATCGTAGCAAACCTTCTGGAAATGAGAACTAAAACATTCTTTAAAGAACAATAGAAAGTGTTTTAGTTTTTATTTGAATCTAAAATGGGGGGCCTTAGAAAGTATTTATAACCCCAATTTTTATAGATAATTTCACTCTTAATTTAATATTTCACGTTTATCGGAGGAATAAAATGGTCAAAAATGAAGAATATGCCTATAAAATAAAAGAAATCACTAAAAAGCATCATGAATGGATGAAAAACAGTATAAATCTAATTGCCAGTGAAAACATTACCAGTACAATCGTGAGGGAGGCTTTATCATCTGATCTATCCCACCGTTATGCGGAAGGGCTTCCTGGAAAACGTTTCTACGAGGGTTGTCAGTACATCGACCAGATAGAGGAAATGACCATTGAATTATCCAAGAAAATATTCCAGGCCGAACATGCCAATGTACAACCCATATCTGGCGTGGTTGCCAATTTAGCGTCTTTTTTTGCAGTTTCAGATCAGGGTGATACCATAATGGCCCTGGAGGTTCCAGTAGGTGGACATATAAGTCATGCTTCGGTTAGTGCAGCCGGAATAAGGTGCCTTGATGTACATCCCCACCCCTTTGACCCGTTGAAGATGAACATCGATGCCGAGGCCATGAAGAAGAAGATCTTAGAAGAGAAGCCCAAAATTGTCCTGTTAGGTGGTAGCCTATTCCTATTCCCCCATCCAGTTGAAGATGCCAGGGAAGCAGCCGATGAGGTGGGGGCCAAAGTCATGTACGATGGCGCCCATGTACTGGGACTCATAGCTGGCGGTCAATTCCAAGACCCACTTAAAGAAGGTGCTGACCTTTTAGTAGGAAGCACTCATAAAACCTTCCCCGGCCCCCAGGGCGGTATTATACTCTGTAAAAATGATATAGCTGATTCAGTTGACGAAGCAGTGTTCCCTGGAGTAGTAAGTAACCACCATCTCCATCATCTCGCTGCCCTTGGCATAGCCACCGCAGAGATGCTGGAATTTGGAGCAGATTACGCTGACCAAACCATTAAAAATGCCCAGAAACTGGGAGAAAACTTGTATGAACTCGGTTTTAATGTATTATGTGAAGATCAAGGGTTTACCAAATCCCATCAAGTGGTGATGGATGTTTCCAACATCAACCACGCTTCCATATTGGCTAAAACTTTGGAAAAAAATAACATAATACTCAACAAGAATTTACTTCCCTGGGACGATGTAAACCGCACGGAAGACCCCTCCGGAATTCGTATTGGGACCCAGGAAATTACTCGCAGAGGAATGAAGGAGTCTGAAATGGCCGAAGTGGCGGGATACATAAAAAATGTGGTGATGGATGGTAAAAATGTGCAAGATGAAGTCACAGAATTCATGGGCCAGTACACCCAGGTGCACTACGCTTTCCAATCAGATGAAGGCTATCGTTACTTAGAATTTTAAAATATCGGAGAAATCATGAAAATAGCCTGGGGCATTACTGGAGCCGGACACCTGCTCCTGGAGAGTGTTGAAACACTAGAAAAAATTTCCAGGGAACATGAGGTAACCGTACTACTATCCGCAGCTGGTGAAGAAGTTCTTAAAATGTATGGGCTTTATGGGCGAATTGAATCTCTCACCGGAGGCTATTACCAGGAGCTGGTCCTGGAGAAGGATCAGAAGTTCAGTTATCCCCTTGCTGGTCGATTCTCCCTGGGTCGTTACGACCTCCTGGTGGTCTCTCCATCCACATCCAACACCATTGCCAAGGTAGTCAGTGGCATTGCTGATACCCTCATTACCAACGCCATTGCCCAGGCAGGTAAGGGTAAGATATCAACCATGATAGTGCCTGTTGATCTGGAAGCAGGGGACGTGCAAACTGTGCTGCCCTCGAAACTGGAACTGGAATTATGTCAACACTGTTCAACCTGCCAGGCGGCTGCTGCCTGTCCTCAGGACGCCATAACGCCCGGAGTGGAAATTAACCTCTTAAAGTGCCAGGGATGCGGTGCATGTCAAATTGCGTGTCCTTTTGGAGCAGTTTCCGGTGGGAAAAAGATTTTCATTCGCATGAGGGAGATCGATGTTTCAAACACCAAAAAATTGGATGCTTTAGAGGATGTGGATGTGGTTGAAACTCCGAAGCAACTTTTAAAAATCATTTCTTCGTTTTAGATTTTAGCCGATGTTATTCCGTAAAGAATTTCAAAGATCAAAATTTCCAAAAATTGAAGAAGGCTTTTAATATTTAGGATCTGAATTCATCTACTCTCATCAAGTAAATCCAATATATAGGCTGTCATTTCGATTTCTTCCCGGGCAATATAGTCCTCCATCCTATCCTTGGCATCCGCACTGTGGAAGGGATAGTAATCCCCATGGAAAAAGGTGGTTAGATACAATTCATCACATTTCACCACCAGGGGATCCTCCACCTTGACCTGGAGTTGGGCTATCTCCCCGGGATTCAGTCCTTTCACTTGGTAAGTTATGTAATATTTCTCAAATTCTTCTGAAAAACCGTAGTCCACAATTTTTACTTCCATACTCACATTCCTCCAGGAGTTTATTCAAGCTATTTCACAGGTAAAGTCCAGCTCATCACCTATTTCAGTAGAAGAATTACTTAAAACCCCTGTTCTAAACTCGATAACGTATCTGGCAGGGGCCTTTGGAGTGTAGGTCTGCCATGGTTTTAGAGTTACTGTATCCACCACAATTTTGGCTTCATCCAAAAAAACCAAATCCAACGGTATGCGCATGAAGAACATGTGGATAGCTGAGCCCCTTCTTCCCCTACCCGCAGGGATCTTCAAAATCAAGCCTCTTTCCAGATTTTTCTTCAGCATCAATCCACGAAAACGGGAAAAAAAACTGTCGGCCATTTGTGCCCCACCTAAATTGGTACCCTTTGTTTTATTTACAATCAGCATGGGGTCCGTTTTAGCATAGTCCATATTATTACCTTTTTTTTATATGTGTCCCTAAGTGTTAAAATTAATCTAACGATGGTAAGTATTATGATCACTTTTTACGGGTCAAGAAACTATCGGTCATGTTATGATTTGTAGCTTTTATTACTGGTTTTTTCTACAAAGTATATCCTAAAATGGAAATTACCATTATCACCAGGAATGTATTGGCTATAGGGTCAGTTATGCTGGTGGTTAAGGGTATAACCACATTGTCAGGATCAAGCCCCTTTTTGTAGGTTATTATGCTCAGATAAAAGGCAATCATTAACATGAAGGGTGTCAGGATCAAACCAGCCAGGGTACTTATCAAAACCATGTTTTCAATTCCAACCGATTTAACTCCGAGGAGTACTGATGCAAAATGGGCTAAAAGACCTATGGTTGGATAGATTATTAAGGCCAGGATTATAATTATCCCAAAATTTCTTAAAGCTTCTTCCGAGGGCCTGAGGGAAGCTTTAATTGACCCAATATGTAATCTGGAAGATAATCTGGCCCCCAGAATACTGACCAGATCTCCACTTTCACCAGAGAATAACGGCACCAAAGCCAGAATGCTGGGATTATTTAAGATCAGCGAAAAACTGCTGTTCAGGATGGTACCGGCAGTGGTGCCCAGGATTGAAGACAGGAACAGGGTGGGTGTGCTGTGTTTTATGATCTTTTTAAGGTTACTTTCACCTCTGATTCCAACAATAAACGCAATTATACCTATGATTATGAATACCAGGAATAATATTGTGTCAAAAAATCCATTTCTAATCCATAATAGTATTTGTATCGCCAGAAGGAGGGATGGGAGGGTAAAAAGGTCTCCTGAAGCTGCTATTAATGGAGTGGTTACGTTATCCGGGTCCCAACCATTTTCGTAACTTTTAATGGTGATTAAAATGGTGGCTGGTAAGAGCAGGGCCCCGGAGAATATTCCTCCCAATACGGATATAATGGTGAAGTCCACCAGGCTAATACTTTCATAGCCCAAGGCCATAGAAAACCCTTTAGCCATAAATGCCAGGAAAATTGACATTATAAACGTTAAAATCATTGCGGAGATAATATTTTGATATAAAATTGTTGATTTTTTTAGTTCAGGCGATAAGATACCAATATGCAGATTGGAGCCTAATCGAGACCCTAACGCGCCAAAAATATTTCCCCTCATCCCAATTGCTCCAGGAATGAGAATAAGTAGCCCCGGAAGGATTGAAAGTGTTTCGGTCATGCGACTTAAAAGAATACCTGCAATCAGGTCTCCGATGGCGCATATGAAAAGGGCGATGAATCCTTCACCTAATGTTCTGGAAACATCACGAAAAAAATGAGCAACTTTACCGGAAATAACAAAGGGTATAGAAAGGGCCTTCAGAGACCTTTTTGAGACTACGATAACAATTCTGGCCAGGAGGTTCAATAGAAGTAATATTAAGTCCCCAATCTTCTTCACTGGATCTGTCCATTTCACCTAACCACCTGAACAGGGGGTCTGCGGATTTGCAGTTCACCCCAACTAAATTACATAAATTAAGTATCTTAACTTTAAATTTAATCTTCGACATTTCCGTATTTATCCACTAAAATGATGGAATATCCTCCTTAACACGTTCCATTACAATCATTTCAGTTAAATCCTCAACACCGTCAATAGAACGGATTTTAGTGTTTATAAGTTTATTCAGTTCCTCAATACTTCTCACCCATACCTTAATAAGTATATCATATTCCCCGGATACGCTGTAAACTTCTGAGACTTCTTCCAGTCGGGATAGCATTTCTTTAACAGACTCGTGCTTTTCAGACTCGGTTTGAATGATTATTATGGAAGTAATTTCCAAACCAATCTTCTGCCAGTCCAGGATTATGGTGTAGCGATTGATTATTTCCGATTCTAATTTTTTAAGGCGATTGGATATAGTTGCATCAGGGATGTCAATTTCCTTTGACATCTGAGAAAGGGTAATCCTTGAATTTCTAATCAAGGAACGCAATATAGCCAGATCAACATCGTCCATTTCAATCACCATTTAAGTGGGTAATAAGTAATATGCCATATCCACTTATAAAGATTTGGGAATATTACTAATATACCTAGCGAATTTGAGTATTTCTCTAATGTTTTATCATTTATTTAGAAAGTTCACGATCTCAATTTTTGAGGATAGATTGGTGTAGAAAATAGATTAAAAAAAGGAGGAATTTAAGAAATAATGAAAAATTAGACCTCAATTGTATTATGAATTATATTTCAGCTATTTCATTATATTCAAGATCTTCAAGCTTAATTTCGCCACTGGCAAGCTTGTCAAGTATATTTGCACCAGTTTCGTTTCCCTTGGCGATTAGGGTGTCATTCACATCAAGAATTGTATTTTTATCCGGACCATAAATCCATGACTCGTTTCTCCTGATGGCAATTACCGTCATTCCCGTCCTGGTGGCAAGTAAAAGCTCTCCTAAAGAATTATCAATCAATTCTGATGATTCGCATATTTTAACTCTGATGATCATTTCATCCGATTCTTCCATGACCATTTTAAATACCGGATGCGGCTTTATACCCTTCAAAACCAGATCAGCTATGTCTTTAGCTGAATCAGCTATGTTCTCAGTTGCTTCCCCCACCTCCAGAAGGGCGGTCAGTTTCTCCGCATCTTCAACAGTTCTTGCCGCCAGGAGAGATTCCTTCTTAATCTCATAGTTAAGCCGGTTAATTTTATTTTCCAGTTTTTTAACTTCTTCCGCCGCGTCTTTACTGTTAAAAAGTAGGGCAGAATATGCTAAATCAACCATTAATTCGGACATGTTCTTCATTTCAATTAAAATATCCTTGATACTTTTTGGCACCTTTCATCCTCCGGATTATATTTCTAATAGCTGAATGTTGTTAAACTTTTTTATTGAACTACAAATCCATTATAAAAGAGTTTTATCTATTCCTAATTGTATCCTTATCTTGTGATTTTATACATTTTAAGCACAACTGATATCATCGATCATTTTTTATATAATCCAACTCATATGGCATAAAGGAAAAGTTTCATGGGTTATGTTTAAACGTCTTAAACCGCGTTTAGAAACCATAACTCATGGAGATGGTTTTAACCTAATCATTAACTAGGTTTGGAGGATTGAATTTATGCGTAATATCATAGTGGAGAAGCTCATCCAGAAGCCCATCGAGGAACAGGAAATTGAAATCGTGGAAAGGAAGGGTATCGGGCATCCCGACAGCATAAGTGATGGAATAGCTGAATCAGTTAGTCGGGCTCTTTGTAATGCTTATTTAGATTATTTTGGTGGTGTTCTGCACCACAACACCGATGAAGTACAGATTACCGCCGGAGAATCCTATCCCGAGTTCGGAGGTGGAGATATCATCAAACCCATGGATATCCTCCTCACTGGACGTGGAGTTCCAGAATATGATGGTCGTAAGATTGGTGTGGACCGTATTGCCATCGGGGCTGCCAAGGAGTATCTCAATAAAGCCCTGATCAACCTGAATGTGGAGACCTGTACCGTGGTGGAGTGCAAGATCGGCCATGGATCCGGTGACCTGGTGGATGTTTTCGCCCGAAAAGGAATGCCCTCAGCGAATGACACCTCTTTCGGAGTAGGATACGCTCCTTTCTCTGAAACCGAGCAAATAGTTATGGCCAGTGAGGAACTTTTAAACTCCGCTGACTTTAAGAAGAAGTATCCCCAAATTGGGGAAGATATAAAGGTCATGGGACTACGAGAAAAGGACAAAATCACACTGACCGTAGCCGTGGCCATGATATCCAAGTACACCAACAGTGTGGAAGAGTATCATGAAGCCAAGGCTATGGTGAAGGACACTATAACCCAACTGGCACACAAGTATACCAATCGTGAAGTGGAAACCTTTGTGAACACCGGAGACGACCCCACCAGTCAGACCGAAAAAGGCTATTATCTCACCGTTACTGGTACCTCGGCGGAGATGGGGGACGACGGATCTGTGGGGCGTGGTAACCGTGCTAACGGTCTCATTACTCCTAACCGACCCATGTCCATGGAGGCCACTTCTGGTAAGAACCCCATCAATCATGTGGGAAAAATATACAACTTGCTATCGAATCAAATGGCCAATAACATCGTTGACGAAGTGGAAGGAGTGAAACAGGTACAAATTATGATTCTAAGCCAGATAGGTTCTCCCATCGACCAGCCTAAAGCTGCCAGTGCCCAGTTAATCCTAGAGGAAGGCTACCAGATGGATGGAGTTCGGAAAGAAGTGAATGGAGTTATGGACTCCTGCTTAGCTGAAATCAACGGTATTACTGAATTGTTAATAAAGGGAAAGCTTAGAACCTTCTAATAGGAGTTCTAAATCCTCTCTATTTTCAATTTGTTTTTATTTTAATCTTTTTTTCTTAAAATGGATATCTCCATCAAGACTAACGTTGGATCAAATTATATAAACGGGCGAGGACAAACCCTATTTTTGAATAAATCACCTAAGATCATTTAACGAGGAGAATAATTATGGCGATAGAGGAAGCCCAGCGTTCATATAATCCACAAATCATAGAAAAAAGAGCTCAGGAGTTCTGGAAAAGCAGGAAAACTTACCAGATGAGCCAGAAAAATCGGGAGGATGGACCCCGGTTTTCATTCCTGGACGGACCCCCCTACTGCAGTGGCCGAATACACCTGGGAACTGCCTGGAATAAAATTATCAAGGACACTTATCTCCGTTACAAGACCATGGCCGGATTCAACGTTCGCAGACAGGCGGGATGGGACACTCACGGCCTTCCCATCGAACATAAGGTAGAGGGCCTGCTAGGAATCAAGAGCAAAAAGGAGATTGAAACTAAGATTGGCATAGAAAACTTCGTAGAGAAGTGCCGGGAATTCGCCATTGAAAATCAGGGAGTTATGACCCAGCAGTTCAAGATGCTGGGAGTCTGGATGGATTGGGATAATCCCTACGTTACCTTCGACCCTAAATACATGGAATCCTGCTGGTGGACCCTGAAAAGAGCCCATGAAAAGGATCTGCTGGTGCAGGATCTGCGGGTCATAACGTGGTGTCCCCGCTGTGAAACCGCCCTGGCCCTGGCGGAGATAGATTACGAAAACAAGGACGACCCCTCTATCTATGTTAAATTTCCCCTGAAAGAAGCTCAACCAGGATTATCTGAAAATACCTTCGTCCTTGTTTGGACCACCACTCCCTGGACCCTTCCCGCCAACATGGCCGTGTGCGTACATCCTGATTATGATTACGCCTACGTAAAGGTCGGTGAGGAAACATATCTGCTGGCGGAGGCCCTGGCTGACTCTATATTGGGGGAAAGTGAATACGAAATTATTAAAGTGGTTAAAGGATCTCAAATTGAGGGCCTGGAATATCAGCATCCTCTAACTCGGGATATACCAGTTCAGAACGATTTTAATCACGTGATACTGCCCGGAGAGCATGTGACTCTGACCGAGGGGACGGGTTGTGTGCATACTGCACCAGGACATGGTCCGGACGACTTTGAGATTGGTAAGCAATATGGGCTGCCTATATTCTGCCCCGTAGATGAAGCAGGGTTATTTAAAGAAGAGGCAGGTAAGTATGAAGGCCAGTTTGTTAAGGATGCTGATCCTTACATCATCGCCGACTTGGAAGCCCATGGTCTGCTCTTTAAAGAAGGCACTATTGAACACCGTTATGGATTCTGCTGGAGGTGCAAGACCCCCATCATCTACCTGGCCACTGAACAATGGTTTTTGAAGATCACTCAAATCAAGAACCAGCTCCTCAGTGAACTGGATAAGGTGGAGTGGGTTCCCTCCTGGGCTGGTGAGAGCCGCTTCCGGAACTGGATCGAGAACGCTCGGGACTGGACCATCAGCCGCCAGCGCTACTGGGGAATACCCATACCCATCTGGACTTGCAGTGACTGTGGAGGGATGACAGTGGTGGGATCCCTGGAGGAACTGGGCCAACTGTCCCAGGAGAAGCTGGAGGGAGATGTGCTGCACCGACCATACGTAGATCGCGTGAATATACCATGTCGGTGCGGAGGACAGATGCAGCGCACCCCAGACGTACTGGACGTATGGATAGACTCCGGAGTAGCTGGATGGGCTGCTCTTTATTACCCCCAGGAACAGGAATTATTTGAAGAATGGTACCCCTACGATTTCATCACCGAAGGCCACGACCAGACCAGGGGATGGTTCTACTCCCAGATGGGTTGTGGTGTAATCGCCCTGGATAGTGTCCCCTATCGTAAGGTCTTAATGCACGGTTTCACCCTGGACGAGGAGGGTAAAAAGATGAGTAAATCCCTGGGTAACGTGGTGGAGCCCGATGAAGTGGTGGCTAAGTATGGGGCTGATGTGCTGCGTTTCTATTTGCTCTGGGCCAACAAACCCTGGGAGGACCTGAAGTTTAACTGGGACGAAATGAAAAACATCAACAAGATGTTCAACATCCTCTGGAATGTTCACGTCTTCGCCTCCACCTACATGGGGCTGGATAACTTCCAACCCACCAGATATGGGCCGGAGGATGTTAAACTTCGTGCGGAGGATCGTTGGATTACTTCCCGGGTACAGTCGGTGGCTCAGGAAGTGACGGAAGCCATTGAAGCTCTGCATCTGCACCGAGCTGCTCGCATCCTGCAGGACTTCATACTGGAGGATCTGAGCCGCTGGTATGTCCGTCTCATCCGGGGCCGGACCTGGATTGAAAAGGAGGACCCTGACAAACTTGGAGCCTACCAAACCCTCTACAGCACGCTTAAGAGAATAGTAACCCTCATGGCACCTATAGCGCCACATATATGTGAGGATATCTACCAGCACCTTATTCGATCACTGGAAACTGATCTTCCCGAGAGTGTGCATCTTTTGGACTGGGAATTTGATGAAACTCTCCGGGATCAGGAACTGGAGGCTGATATGAACGTGGTGCGGGACATCATCGAGGCCTGCGCCCGGGCCCGGGACGTCGCCCGATACAAGCTCCGGTGGCCAGTTCGGGAGATCGTGATCGTGTCCGAAGACCATGAAGTCCTGGAAGCTGCCCTAAATCTGGAGGCGGTGCTACTAGAACAAGCTAACACCAAGAAGATCACTCCTTCTCAGGAGTTTCAGGACCTTAAGATATTAGCCACACCGAACATGAAGACCCTGGGACCTCGACTACGAGGGGATGTTCCCAAGGTGGCAGCAAAACTGGCCGAGATAGATGGCCGGGAACTGATGGAAGAAATAGAGTCTGAGGGGGTCTTTGCCGTGGCCCTTGATGGTCAAAGCGTGGAGTTGGGACCTGAAGATGTGATCCTGGAAACCGAACTACCTGATAACGTCACAAACTCCGAGTTTTCAGGGGGTAACGTTTTTGTTGACACCGAAGTCACCCCCGAAATCTTATCGGAGGCCATGAGCCGCGAGCTGGTGCGGAGGATACAAGATATGAGGAAGGATCTGGATCTGGAAGTGGAGGCCCACATACTGGTCAACGTGGACTGCAGTGCCGAATTCCAGAATCTGGTTAAACCATTCCTGGAGTTTATTTCACACGAAGTACGTGCCATTGAACTTACATTCCAGGCTCCGGATGGGGATTACAGCAAAAAGTGGAAAATAGAGGATCATGAACTTACCGTTGGCATTAAACAGTCGGATTAGTATTAGGAGGGTGTGATATTGACTTTAACCGCAGAGGAAATGGATTACATCAGAAATGAGTTAGGGCGGGACCCTAATCCCCTGGAATATGGTATGCTGGACATAATGTTCTCAGAACATTGTTCCTACAAGAGTAGCAGGCCAGTATTGGCCCTGTTTCCCACCGAAGGAAAAAACGTCATTATGGGACCTGGTGACGATGCAGGGATTGTGGATTTAACTGAGGACCTAGCCCTGGTGATGGGCATGGAAAGCCATAACCACCCCTCCGCCATAGAACCTTATGGTGGGGCAGGAACTGGTATTGGTGGAATAATAAGGGACATAATATCCATGGGGGCTATGCCCGTGGCCCTTCTAGATTCACTCCGTTTTGGGCCTCTGGAAGACCAGCGAAGTCGTTACCTTTTTGAATATGTGGTTAAGGGAATTTCAGATTATGGTAACCGGGTAGGCATACCCACCGTGGGGGGCGAAGTGGAATTCGATGAAAATTTCCAGTTCAACCCCCTGGTAAACGTAGTATGTGCCGGCCTGGTCCGGAAAAACAGTATCGTGAGAGGAATAGCGCCGAACGTAGGCGATGTATTTGTTCTTATGGGAGGCCGCACCGGCCGTGACGGCATCCACGGGGTGACCTTCGCCTCCGAGGAGCTTACCTCTTCATCCGAGCTGGAAAGTAGACCCGCCGTGCAGGTAGCCGATCCATTCACCAAGAAACAGGTAATGGAAGCCACACTGGAAGCTTTGGAGAAGATTGACATTCAGGGACTTAAAGACTTGGGAGGGGGAGGCCTTACCTGCTGCATATCGGAAATGGCAGCCAAGGGAGGTAATGGCGCCCGGATGGAGTTGACCAAGGTACCCCTCCGGGAGGAGGGAATGACTCCCTACGAGATAATGCTATCCGAGTCCCAGGAAAGAATGGTCTTCGTGGTTAACCAGAAGGATGTGGCTGGTTTAGTGGCCATAATCGAAAAACACGAGCTGCCCTACGCCGTCATTGGTGAGGTAACTGACCAGGGGCAGATGGTAGTTACCCAGGAGGGAGAAGTGGTGGCGGATCTACCCTGCGAATTACTGGCCGATCCTCCCCTGGTGGAAAGGGAAGCCCGTGAACCAATACACCATGAGGAATACGTAGAATTAGAGGATTCACCTGCTGATAAAGCCCTTTTAAAGCTTTTATCTTCCCTGAACGTTGCCAGTAAGAAGTGGGTGTACCGTCAGTACGATCATGAAGTTCAGGTTCGCACCGTGGTCAAACCCGGGGACGATGCTGCCGTGCTGAGGGTGGACCAGGAGAAGGGCTTCACCCTCACCACCGACTGTAACAACATACACTGCTATCTGGACCCCTACCATGGTGGTGCCGGCGCAGTGGCCGAGGCCATCCGAAATGTGGTGGCCATGGGTTCGGATCCGCTCTGTATGGTGGATTGCCTTAACTTTGGAAATCCAGAAAAACCAGAAGTGTTCTGGCAGTTCCAGAAGTGTGTACAGGGAATGTCTGACGTGGCCAGACGTTTCAATTTACCGGTTATCAGTGGAAACGTGAGTTTTTATAACGAAACCGAGGGAGTTACCGTTAATCCCTCACCGGTAGTCAGCGTGGCTGGGGCTATCGATCTTAAAGACATCCGCACCACCCCCTTCAAGAATGAGAGTGATGTGATCATTTTAATAGGTAACACCCATCCCGAATTGGATGGTTCCGAATATCATAAATCCATGCACGGAGTGATGCAGGGCAAAGCACCCCAAGTGGATATGGAAGCAGAATTCCAATCTGCCCAGGCAGTGCTGAAAATGGTTAAGAAAGATGACCAAGGGAATATAACCGCCGTACATGACCTCTCCAGTGGTGGTCTGGCTGTATCCCTGGCCGAGATGGCACTGGAAGGAGGTTGGGGCGCTACGGTGGATCTCTCCAGAGTACCGGGAGATGGGGATATGACTCCCATCCAGGTTCTGTTCTCGGAGTCCCACGCCAGATACCTGTTAACAGTGAGGGAAGAATACGCAAATGATATCACCAACACCCTCCGTAATATGGGTGTTCCTGCTGCATCCATTGGCCGGGTGGAGGGGAATTCTCTGGTAATTGAACAGGCCGGATTACGTATTGCTGTGGAAGAGCTTAAAAAGGCCCACCAGGGAGCCATAGAGAAATTTATGGCCTGATATTATGAACAGGGAACTCCTGAGGCAGCTAATACATGCCTCAGGCGTCTTTGTAGTAGTTCTGAGCTACTTAATCCCAGTGAAGGCCCTCATCATCATTTGTCTGGCCCTGCTGGTGTTTCTGGTGTTGATATTCCGATGGGATCGTTACATACACATCCCCATTTTTTCTCCAATTTTACGATACTGCAAAAGAAGCGAAGATGAAATGGGATCCATCTATTTCTTTCTGGGAATAATCATCACCCTCTTCATCTTCCAGGCCAACCTGGAAGTAGCCAACGCCGCCATTTTAATTCTGCTTTTCGGAGATTCAGCGTCCACCCTGGTGGGTAAAAGATGGGGAAAAGTGAAATTACCATTTCAGGAGAATAAAACTCTGGAAGGGAGTCTGGCCTTCCTGTTAGTTGGCTTTATCGCGTCATTAACCCAGCTTACCATGATCCCGGCTCTTTCAGGGGCCCTGTCCGGTGCATTGACCGAAGCCTATAGTCCCCTTGATGATAACCTCACCATACCCCTGGTGGCTGGCCTGGTGATTAGTTTGGTGGTTTATTATCTGTAAAATCTCCGGTATCAATAGTACCTAAATCTTTTTATTTTACAGTCGAATGGCCCGTTCATGACGGAACGACTTTACCGTTACCATGAACATCAGGATAGAAATCAAAATTGTAGGCACTAGAAAAAGGATGATTTCAGGGCTAATCACCGGCCTGGAAGCGATTTTAACCATTAAAACTGTGGGTATGAAGTTGAACAGCACCTGGAACATGCCCGATTTTACGAAGAGGGGGACAAAGAGAATGAAAGTAGCGAAGACCAGAATCAAGGTAATAGCCGAGTTAGCCTCCTTGGTACTGTCTACCAGGATTGATATGAGTATTCCCACTCCAATAAACCCTAAACCCAGAAAAAAAAGAATTAAAAGCATTAGTATGGTGTTGAAGATGGGTACTTGTAACAGATCCAGTAGTAAAATCCAGGCCAGACTCTGGAGCAGTGAAAAACTCAATATAGGAATTATTTTGCCCATAACCACCGTACTACTTGATAGGGGAGCCATAAGCAGGACTTCGAAGGTTTTTCTTTCCTTTTCCCCTACTATGCTATCTGTAACCAGGTTACTGGCCATGAAGAAGGGTAAAAGTAGTATAAAAGGTACTATAAACCCGTACATGACCTCTACAAAATAGGGGCTGTCCAGGGCGATGTTAACCGCCTCATCTTCTTCCAAATTCACTACCCGGAGTTTAACGGGTTCTTGTATGGCATTTATCTGTTCTTCACTTAATTCTAATGATTGAAGGCTTCTTTGGATCTGAAAAGTGTCCACCGCTTTACTTATCTTGGTGGAGGCCACAGGGTAGAAGACGTTGGAAGTATCAAGTTCAACCTGAACCTCCCCCTGGGGAGACATGCCAATTACCGCTACCAGATCCGTTCCTAAAAATTTTTTAGCCTCTAGGGTGGTGTTGAAATATTCCAGTTGGAGTTTTTGAGCTTCGAGATCATCGACAAGGGTTGATTGATTTAAGTCCTCGGATAATCCTACCTTGAATGCCGAATTAACCCCATAACTATCTATAACAGCAGGGTCATTCACCAGAGCAGTTGATATGGCCAGGCCAAATGTTCCCAGGATTATTAGCAACTGTACCAGAACTACCAGTAAAAAGATCCTGTTTCCCAGGATATCATGGGCTTCTTTTTTTACGAGGGCTGTCAATTTCAATTACGAATCTCCCGTGAAAAGATATCTATTTATTTTTAATTTTTTTTAGTCCCACTAATTCCAGGGTTAACCTAATAACGCCAGGTCTGGGTCCGAAGACCACATCGTCACGGCGAAAGAGTGCCGCGCTAAGCCCATAGGATATCAGGCTGATAACCACGATGAAAGTCAAGGATAGCAGGATTTCGCCCGGGGCTATGTTTTCTCCCGAGAATATTCGCATAACCAGGGTCATGGGGGATATGTTAGCCGCGGCTGACTGGCGAGATATGTGTCCCAAAAGGGGTACGATTAGAAGACCTGATATGAATATATAGGCAAAGGTAAGGCCAATGCCGGCTTCTTTGTAGTTTTTGGAGTAGGCTGCGATTATAGTGGTCAGCCCCACCAGAGGGATGGCGGTGAGGACCACGATTATATATACGATTCCTGCATTTTTTAACTGGAAACCGGTCCCCAGGAGGATTACCATCCACATACCTACCTGCAGGGCCATTATCATCACCACGGCTAGACTCTTACCGATAATGATGTCGGTGGATGTCAGGGGCATGGCCATCAATATTTCCCCGGTTTTACGTTCCTTTTCTCCCACCAGACTGTCAATGATAAGGTTTCCAAAAAGAAATAGGGGTAAAAAGAGAAGCACCGATAGCATAACCTTCCTGATTATCTGCAGGGGTACTGATTCCCCGGAGGTTGTCTCAGTTACTCCCGGTTGGCTAGCGACATTTTGGGGCCTGGAAGACTCCAGGTAGGAAGTGGTGAGGGCCGATGATAGTGCTTTAGTGGTGGAGTTCACCTCCTCTCGCACCACACTCCTTTTAGGGTCACGGTAGTCCAGATAGAGGACGGTTTCCACCTGATCTCCATTCCGGACCAGACTTACCGATTCAGGTGGTACGGTATAAAACCCGGCGGTAAGTCCACGCTCTAAACGGCTCCAGGCCTGCTGGTATGTGGAGTTCTGAATGGTGAGAACTTCCGAATTTAAACGTCTGGAGAACAGACCCCCCTGGTCATCCACGTCCAGGGTGGCAAAGCCCGAGAGGGAAGGAGTGATGGACAGAGCCTCATTACTCTCCATATTGGCGGCAAAGGAATTGAATACCATGATCATCAGAAACAGGACTGATATCTGCAGAAAGAATATTAATAGAAATTTACGGCTTTTGATTGTGTTTTTAAACTCCCAACGAGTGATGGTTATAAAGTTCATCATATACTCCTATTTTCCAGGGTGCCAATGAACACGTCCTCCAGGGTGGGTTCTTTGGTGTTAACTGCCAGGGCCCGGCTTCCCAGTACATCGATTATTTTGGATATCTCCTCCCGGGAGTTTAAAGAGATTATGTACTGATTTTTTACTAATTCCAGGTTCTCCACCGATTTAAATTCGCATATAGCTCCATGATCAGATTTGAGCGGATTTCTCACCTGCACCGTGAGTAAAAGGTCGCCGTGGACCTTGGATTTAAGGTCCTGGGGCGTGCCCATGTCTCTGATGCATCCCTGATCTAGAATGGCCACCCGGTCACAGAGCTGGTCAGCTTCATCCATGTAATGAGTGCAGAGTATGATGGTTTTATCACCTTTAAGCTGGTTTATGAAGTGGCGGATGTTTTGGCTGGTGGCCGGATCCAGACCCATGGTGGGTTCATCAAAAATTATAACTTGAGGATCGTGCACCAGGGCCCTGGCTATGCCAATTCGCTGCCGAAGCCCCTTGGAGAAGGTATTAATTCTGTCCTCGGCCCGGTGGGTCATGCCCACCAGTTCCAGGAGTTCATCAATGCGTGGATCAATATCTGTCCTGGGAACTCCGTATAGCTCAGAAAAGTATCTTAACAAGTCCCGGGCCTTGAACCTCTCGTAGAGGTTTGGTTCCTCTGGCAAGTAACCGATGATGGACTTGATCTTCAGAGGATCTTTATGTATGCTGTATCCATCAACCAACACATCGCCGTGGTCAGGTTTCAGGATGCAACATGTAATACGGATGGCGGTAGTCTTACCAGCCCCGTTGGGGCCGATAATACCCAGCAGTTCCCCCTTTTTCACATCTAAGTTGAGATTATCCAGGGCCTTAATGCTTCCAAAGGATTTTGAAAGACCATCTATGCTGATCATAACTTGGGGAGAGGTCACCATATCACATCCTATGATGTTCAATATAAGATTAGGTATGATTAAAAGATGTAGCTAAAAGTGAAATTCCGCCTCCTGTATATAGAATTATGATTCCAATGCCGATAAGTACAAAGGGGAGAATCAGGTGGCCGTATTTAAGAATTTTCTGACCTACGAGGCGGTTGTGAACCAGTTTATAACTTAAAAAGCACCATATTCCAGTTAAAATTAAAAAACTTAGGGTAATGCCGAGTGTATCCCACGTATTGACACTGGACATCAAGGGAATATAAACCCCTAAGTTGTCGCCTCCATTGGCTATGGTAACCAGTGCGACCTTAAAGGCAGGATATATTCTCCCATTTTCCTCATTAAAGGATTCAAGCTCTTTAAAATCGTCATGAATATTTTTTATTTCAAATAAATTTTTTATACCAATCAGTATGGGTAGGAAGCCCATAAGACTTATTATGGATGATGAAACGATTAAGTTGATAAAAGACGCCATTATACTGACTATTATTAGCGTACCAAAGCCAAGATACTGTCCCAACACCACACTGCCATTCGAAAAGGCCTTGCTGCTGAAAAAAGCTGTCAGAATGAAAATATCATCTATATTGGTGGCTAGGAAGGCCGAGGCAGAAATGGTTAGTAGGAGTATTAATGATTCCATGCGTCATTTTTTATGTGAAGTATGGATTTTAATGTGTGGAATAATTTCAATTTTTTTAGAACCATTGATCTATCTCTAGGATAATTCAAAATTAGGGAACGATGCTTTTCAAGCTAGTTTGTATTTATTAGAGTGGTATGTAAGGTGCGCATTTATCTTATTTTAATTTATCCTTGAAAATATTAACAGTAAGACCTTCTTAAACTAGTAATAACCATTGTAACTTCATTTATCTATTAGGTTATTTTAATTATTTGATAGGTATCCGTCGAGGGGGTTATGGTTCAGTGGTCTGTGTGAAAAACTATCTAAAATGCATAACCGATGATCTATTAACTTATAAAGGAGAGAGTACCCTAAACTAGTTGGAATTAAACTTACATCATATTACACCATCAAAGATCATGACATGGAATCAAGAGAAGATTTATATGTTTTTATACGAGCTTATGCCAGTGCGGGAAGCTAAAAAAATACTTAAAAGTAATTTAAATCCTGCAAAAACGGAAATAAAAAACCTGGAGCAGATTAATCGTCGAGTACTATCCCAGGAGGTAGTATCCCTAATAGATGCACCTCCATTTGATAGATCAGCCATGGATGGATACGCTCTCCAGGCGGAAGAGACCTTTGGACATTCCGAAGAAAATCCAGTACATCTGAATATCGTGGATCGCATAGGAGCCGGGGAAGTCTCAAGTGTAGACCTAAAGGAAGGGGAAGCCATACAAATAGCAACTGGTGCTCCTCTACCTTCCGGAGCAAATGCAGTGGTGATGGAGGAGTACACTCAGAGTCACCAAGTCCATCTGGAAGTGGAAACCGCAGTGATACCGGGAGAGAACGTTTCTCCTGCTGGTGAAGATTTTAAGACTGGAGATTTGATCCTGAGTCCGGGGAGAGTGCTGAACCCGCCAGAAATAGGTATTGTGGCCTCTGCCGGATATGGTGAAGTGGAAGTATATAAGAAACCAAGAGTGGGAGTAATGGTCACTGGAAGTGAGCTGGTGATGCCCAAGTCCCAACTAGAAGGAGCAGAAATCATAAACTCCAACCATTTCACCCTGAAGTCCCTGGTGGAAAGTGCACTTGCTGTTCCGGACATGACTCACTGTGTGGATGACCATGAACTGGTCCGAAAAGAATTCTTAAGATTGTTAAAAAACAATGATTGTCTCTTAACCACCGGGGGAACCGCCATCAGTAAGGGTGACGTGGTGGTGGACGTGGCTGACGAACTGGGTGAGGTATTAATCCACGGGGTGACCCTCAGACCGGGGAAACCATTTGCCTTTGCAGTTGTGGAAGACAAGCCCGTTTTCATGCTTTCTGGGTTTCCAGTGGCAGCCATGGTCCAATTCGATGTGTTCGTTCGGGAAAATCTTTTAAGGATGCAAGGTTTGGAAAGAGAGCTTAATTTCACTACCAAAATCGCTGCAAGGAAAATCCCATCGACCCTAGGACGTACCGATTATATAAGAGCCCGTATAGAGGGTGAAAAAGTCCGACCATTGAAGATTAAAGGATCGGGGATCATAAGGTCCATGGTAGATTCTGACTGCTACATTGTTATGGAAGAAAATCTAGAAGGAGTTGACTCTGGAGAAAAATGTAAGGTACTTCCCTATCACTCCCTGCAGGTTTAAAGAGGTTTTACGATACAAGGTGATTGTTTGAACGCTTTATGGTATTATGCCATCGGTTTTGTTGTTATATGGACTTTAGCTTTCTTATTTAAGGATAAATTAAAGATAGAAATGGAAGGTCCCATAATTCTGAGGAAAACCACCCGTATGAGGGACTTCATTGACTCCGTTGCCCAGAAAAGTCCTAAGCTCTGGCGGTGGGTTATGAATGGAGGTATCGTGATGGCTGTTTTTTTAATGGCCTTCATTGTTTACTACTTGGTGGCGTCTCTGGAGACGGTGGCGGTTAACCCCCAAGTGTCCATTGTACTTCCTGGAGTGGAAATACCCGGCTCACCAATTTATTTACCCTTTGGTTACGGATTAATTGGCCTGATCACAGTTATTGTGATCCATGAGTTTGGTCATGGAATCCTGGCTCGGGTGGAAAAGGTGAAAATTAAGTCTCTGGGAGTGGGATTATTAGCCATTCTGCCCATTGCTTTTGTGGAACCTGATGACGAAGAGGTAAATAAGTTGGGAAGCGTTTCAAAGCTGCGCATCTTCGCCGCTGGATCCATATTCAACATGATGCTGGCGGCATTGGCCATTGCCATCTACTTCATTTTGACCCTATTCTTAATACCCTACGCTCTGCCAGCGGCAGGTTTGGAAATAATGAGCGTGGTGCCGGGTAGTCCGGCCGACGGAATATTGCAGGAGGGTATGTTGATCCAGACTATTAATGGCAACTCAGTCACTGATCGAGACAGTTTCTCACAGGTAATTCAAGAACTTACGGTTGGAGACCAAGTTATCATTGGTACTGATCAGGGCACCTACAGCATCACCACCGGCGTCAATCCTAACAGCACAAGCAGTGCCTATATAGGGATTAAAAGCCAGGAAAAACATGTGGTGAGTGAAGGGCTGTCAAACATTCTGGGTGAAAGCATCCCCTGGGTTCTGGTGTATCTGGCTGAGCTGTTCATGTGGATATTCACCCTCAATTTTGGTATTGGACTGTTCAACCTACTTCCTCTGAAACCCTTCGACGGAGGATTGATCTTCGAAGAAATTTTAGGGAACTGGACCTCCGAACGGGTTACCAGGGCCTGTACCTATGCAATGTCAATTTTTTGCCTGAGCCTGGTTCTGATAAATCTGGGATACGGATTTTTAGCCGCAATTATTTAATAAAGAATAGATTAATAATAAAAAAAGATTGACTCTATAAAAAAAACTATGGAGCACAGTTGAAACAGTAGTCAACATGGCGGTTGGTCCGGAAGAACTTTCCGCACCCGGGACACTGCACCTGGCGCAGAATAGATGGGGGCCTTTCCACCGCAGGGGGCTGACACTGGCAGGTTACCGGTGCTTGGCTTCTAATTCTTTTTTTATTCATTTTTCTCTAAATTTTTAAAAAGTCAATATCTGATCCATTTCTTCCATTATGGCCACCACCAGTTCCCGGTATGAGGACATTATTCCAGTACCAGGGAAGGTCTGTTCCGGGGATATGCCCCGGGCTTCAAGGTCCTCCAACAAGGCATAGAGCTGGCCATTTTCAATAATACTGTGGATTTTACCGGACTTTTGATGGCCTTTACGAGCACAGTACACTCCATCCCCAATTAAATACACATTAACATCTTCTTTTCCTATATATAGGTCCAAAAACTGCGCAAAGGTATTGAATCCATTTTCAGCCGGGGTTTTGGTTACTATAAATCCGATGCGCATTATACCATCTTTTCTTAAAATCACTTTGTTATCCGGAATTCCATCCCAGAGTGGCCATCAGAGGTTTTCCCAGTAACTTTTCCAGACATCTCAGTTTGTTTGAATGCTCCGGTTCTTTTAGGGGAGTGCAGCGGTCCAGGGTGGTATCTCCAGCGAGAAGTTTCATGGCAAAGGCCGTGCAGGTAGCTTCTCCACAATCTCCACACCCAGTTTGGGGTAGGCAGTGATAGAGGTCCAGGGGCCCCATGTTAGAAAGTCTTTCCTGGGCATCCTGTTGCTCTGAAGTATCGGTATGGGACTGGTGTAGATGGGCCTGATTTATATCATTCATGATTTTGGTTAGAGTTTCCAGGGCGTCTTCTTCATCTATGGTTTTGTTCATACTCACTTTTCCAGAAGGATAGATAGTTATGAGCCGATCAAAGAGTGATAGAGTAAGAATATTTTTATTTTTTAGGTAATTAACCTTTCCCGGAGGGTAAGTGACCATTAAGATGGGGATGACTGTGTCCAAGGGACTATCCAGTTGCATTAGTACCCGAACCATTCCCTCAGCCACTATGCATGGACGAATCTCCTTGATTATAACCTCTTTTACCAATGCCCCATCAGCCAGGATCAGGTGTTTATTTTCCTCATCAGTCATTTTCATCTCCTAAAATTTTATAAAGGCAGTTTTTCCCATTTTTGACTCCAGAATCTCAAATAACTCCCCATCATCAATTACCTGGGCTGATTCAACTAATTCTTTCCCTGATATGCCTCTTTTCTCCATTGAATCCTTATGAACGAATATACTTCCTTCCGGGAATACTAGGTAGGCTAATTCTCCCACGTTGGGAAACTTGAGGGTTTCCTGTGATTTTTGATTTTCCAGAGCGGCATACACCCCATCTCCTACTAGAAATACATCGGCATCAAAATCACGATTAAGACAAGCAATGGCCACATAATAACCACTGAATGCATCCTCCCAGCCATAAGGAGGTTTATCTATTATTATCAGGGCTGAATCCATCCTATCCTCCCAGACTAATAACTTGATGACTGTTTTCTATCCATTGGGGAATATCGTAGACACTGGTGATTCTAACATCTTTTATATAAGGATTGGGAGTGCAGGTATGGCCCCTGGCCGTGGCACAGCGAATACAGGCCCTAATATCTGCCCCTGCAGCCACCAATTTACGAAATTTGTTGGCTAAGTTGGGAAAAGATTGTGGATTCTGCTCTTTTTTGGGAATGTGCGTGGCATCCATGTACAAAAAGATCTGAACACCATATCCTAATTCAAGGGCGTTTAAAGCCAGGCGATAGGCAATGTTTGCATGCTGTGAGCGGTAGGGACCTTCAGTAAGGATCAGAGTTAGGAACTTTTTATCGACAGGCTTCAATACCATGTGCTTATTATGGTGCTACCCGGATAAATAATTGTGCATGATAAATAATGATTAATTAACGATCATTATAGCCCATCTTAGAATTGACCCAATCTTTTTACTTGATTTAATTACAGAATTAACTATGGAGTTAACATGGAGTAGATATTGGGATGTGAAGAAAACATGAAGGTAGTCATTATTGGAGGGGGAGCTGGTGGACTTTCCACAGCATCTAATATTAAAAAATACAATGATAAAGCCGAAATTACGGTTATTACCCGGGATAAAAATGTTGCCTATTCCCCCTGTGCCATTCCCTATGTTTTAAGCGGTGATGTTGAAAATTTTGATGATATTATAATGCACCAACCGGAAGAATACCAGGAGAGGGGTATAACGGTGCTGACTGAAGCTGAAGTATTGGAAATTGAAAAAGAACTGAATAAAATAAAATACGTCCAAAAACGTGACAAAATACGCCATGAAAGAGAATTAGACTACGATTACCTGGTTTTAGCCACCGGAGGTGCTCCTTTCATCCCCCCAGTGAAAGGTGCTAATTTAAAGGGTGTATTCACCATTCGGACCATTAATGATGGATTTAAGATAAAAAAATGGGCAGAGAAAAGTCAAAAAGCCGTGGTGGTAGGGGCCGGTTTGATTGGGTTGGAAACTGCATATGGACTTAAAAAAATGGGTTTGGATGTGGTTGTGGCAGAAATGGTCTCCCAGATAGTTCCCAGATTACTGGACCCTAGTATGGCCCGTTTAGTTCAGAATTACCTGGAAAAAGAGGGTATAAGGGTTATCCTGGGAAGTTCCATCGAAAAGATATTGGGTAGCAAGGAAGTGGAGGGGGTTCATCTGGGGGATGAGATAATAGAAGCCGATCTGGTGATAATGGCCACCGGAGTGCGTCCTGAAACCCATCTAGCTGAATATATTGGTTGTGAGCTGGGAAAATGGGCTATTAAAGTCAATGAAAAGATGGAAACATCAATTCCGGGCATTTATGCTGTGGGAGACTGTGTTGAAGTTACTGACGCCATCACCGGCCATCCCACCCAATCCCCACTAGGATCAACAGCAGTGCGACAGGCTAAAATAGCTGCTAAAAACATTGTAGGGCTGTCCGTCGAAGTTAAGCCAGTTTTAAATGCCACTGTGGCCAAAATTGGTGCCCTCGAATTCGGAGCAGTAGGATTAACCAAAACCGTCGCCACCCACAACGGTATTTTCGTTATAGCCGGGAAAAAAAGAGCCCTTACCAAGGCCCGTTACTATCCCGGGGCCAAAAGGATTGATGTTAAAATGGTGTGTAACCTCCAGGGAAGAATTATAGGCTGTCAGATAGTAGCCGAGGAACGAGTGGCTGAGCGGGTGGACACCATGGCCCTGGCCATAGCCAAAAAGGTTACCTGTTACGAACTGGCTAATATGGAGTTCTCCTACGCCCCACCAGTATCCATGGTAATTGACCCCATTATTCTAGCTGCCGAAAACGCCTGTGAGAAGCTTAAAGAAATAGGAGGGTAGAAGGATGATTATTCATCCTTCTACAGGCATAGATGAGTAAATATAACATTTAGAGTTGCATAGAATTGATTTAGTTTAAAAATCATGCCAGGGCCAGAGGGGGGAAAATTTAATCATTATGAGATTTCATTTTTTGTTCCGACCCTGGCTATGATGGGAAAGAGATAACAACCCCATTATAGTGCTTTTATCTCTTGGGCCAGTTTCTTGCCTACTTCGAAGCATTTTGACAGCTCGTCCTGGTCCGGTACGAAGGTAACTTCATATTCCTCTTTAACGTTGAATCCATATTGATTAAGTTCTTCAGCGAGCTTATGGGGTGATCCTCCCCGTCCACCCATGGACCCGAAGGTTACTGCCAGTCTTTCCCTGCCGGTGCGGTTGAATAAGAGTCCCCGTAGGTAGAATAAAATGTCACCCACACTGGGATAGGGCTCGTCGTTAATGGTAGGGACCCCCAGGGCGATGGCCTTACTGTCCAGGATGTCCTTCACCATTTCGCTCCGTTCATCCTCATGGAGATAGTACATCTTCACATCTACTCCTTCGCTTATTGCCCCATTAGCTATAGTATGGGCCATTTTTTGGGTAGAGTGGTGCATGGTATCGTAGATGATGGTAATCTTATCATCACACTCCCCGGTTGCCCAGGAACTGTAGGCACCGATGACTTTCATAGGATCGGTCCATATCTGTCCGTGGGCTGGTGCAATCATTTTGATCTGATCCAAAAGACCAAGATCAGTGACTTCCTGGAACTTCTTCAAAACCAGTTTTGATAGGGGGGTCAGCAGATTAGCGTAAAACTTCTGGGTGGCCTCTATCAAAACATATTCGGGAATATCATTATCATAGCGCTGCGCAAAGCACAGATGTTGACTGAAAGCATCGTTGGAGAAGAGCACACCATCTTCCTCCAGGAAAGTAAACATGCTGTCCGGCCAGTGCAGGAGGAAAGCTTCCAAGAAGGTGAGGGTTTTTCCTCCTAAGTCCAGTGTTTCACCAGTCCCTACCTCCATGAAGTTAGCCCCTTCCAGGGCAGGGAAATGCTTTAAAAGGCCTTTTACCGCGATTTTAGTACAGTATATAGGAGTTTCTGGGAAATTCCGGTGTAGTTCAGTTAAAAGGCTGCTGTGGTCCATTTCAACATGGTTCTGTACGATTATATCAATCTGGACCTCTTTTCCTTCCTGCTGGAAGGCATTCTCCACCCGGGCCATGAGCTCCTGATAATTGCCATGGTAGGCGTTATCTATCAGGGCCACTTTGTCCGCTCCAAATACTAAATAAGCATTGTAAGTGGTTCCTTTTAAAGTGTAACCGTGATACTGTCTGATGTCCCAGTCCAGGACTCCCACCCAGTAAACTCCGTCTGCCATCTTTTTTGCCATTGCTTTCATACTCATTACCCTCCCCATGACATATCGTCAGGATAGTTCGTCTTAATACGAACTTCCATATGGCAATTGTGACCCAATCCTATATAAATGTTCGGGTATACACGAACGTATAGGAAGATACGAACCATTAAATGTGGTGGGGTACATATCAACAATGACATTATGAAGGACTCCACAAAAAGTACGGATCTGGTTAGGATATATTCATCGGCCAATGGCGTGAGCGTGGTACAAAGCCCGGTGAAGAAACAGATATTATTTTTGCTTAAAGAGAAGGGTATGAGTGGCTCCGAAATAGTTTCCGCCACTGGAAAATCTAAATCAACAGTTTCGGTACATCTCCAGGATTTAATGGATGCAAAGATCATCAGTTGGAAGCCTCACCCCCAGGATCGTCGGAAAAAAATATTCTACGTAAACTCCAGATATCTAGGTGATATATCACGAGAAAGAGAAATTGAATCCGATATCAACCTCTATCTAGACCGCCACGTTATACAATCCACCGACCCCTTCCGTTTCTTCCGCTTCATGTTTCGCACTATACGGGTGGCTCTTCTGGATGAAGGTATTAACATAGACCCCATTCTCCACCGGGCAGGAGTGAAAGTGGGGGAAGTCTTTTACCATAAATTAAAAGCACCCACTATGGAGAAACTAACCAAAAATCTGGCTGATTTTTGGGAAGAAAACCATTTAGGAAGGTTAAAAATCAAAAGTCTAGAACCGCCCATAATACAGGCCTACGACTGTTTTGAATGTGAAGATCTACCTCCCTTAGGAAGACCGGCCTGTTCCTTTGATAGCGGTATACTGGAGGCAGTTTTTTCAGCTCACCTGGGAGAAAGTGTTTCCGTGAAAGAAACTAAATGTTATGCACAGTATGATCAATACTGTCAATTTCTTGTGAATCCCATTTAAATCCGGTTATTAATCATTTTCTAAAAAAGTAGCGATAGCCCTTTTTGCCAGTTCCAGGTCCCTCACACAACCATAATGGCCAAATATGGACGGATAGATAAAAATTTGGGCATCTTCAATGGCTTCTGCCAGGGGGACCGTGCTGATGCTGGGCGGGAAAATCTGGTCGTTGGCAATGGCGATAATCAGCGTCCTGGCCCTAATTTGAGAAACCATATTTTCTAAATTGAAGTCCAGCATGGCCCGGTTACGCCAAAGGAGGTCGTTGGCATCCAGAGCTGCCACTTCCTGATTACGCTCATCCATGGCCTCCCAGAACTCTTCATCAGTTTCAAACTCCTGTTCAAAGTATTCGGGAGTCATGGACCAGAGAAATCCCACCGTAGAACCTCGTTCCAGGGCCCCTAATGGATTTTTAGTATAATTTCCATCCCGATAAGCCGGGTCTTCTCGTATTATTCTGCTCATGAGTCCGTAGGCACCGTTCATCTGTCTTCCTGATTTCGGTCCGGTGGCAATGAGGATCAGGAAATCCATGAAATTCGGATAATCAACCGCCCACTGCAGGGCCTGAAATCCGCCCATGGAGGTCCCTATCACTCCTTTAAGCTGTTTTATACCCAGAGCCTCCATGAGTTTCATGTGAAACTTAACCATGTCCTTAACTGTGTAAGGAGGGAATGTGGGGCCCAGTCCTGTTGTGGAAGGGCAGGCTGAACTTGATGAGCCCAAGGCTGTGGGGGATATTATGAAAAAGCGCTTGGTGTCCACTGCCTTCCCGGGACCAATGACCGCGTCGATATTGCCCACCGAACTGTAACTGCCGGACCAGCCGTGTAGGTACAAGACCCCGTTGGTAATATTTCCCGCCTTATCTGTGATTTTACGGCCGAAAGTAGCGTATTCGATTTTCAAATCCTTTAAAACTTCTCCTGATTCAAACTGAAAAGACTCCAGATGAATATATTGTGGTTGGATTTGTGGTTGGATTTCCATAAGACGGCCCCCCCCCTCATTGGTCCTTGAATTTGATGATGGTGGTGGAAAGATATTTTTTATCCTGGGAAAATCCTTTTATTATCTTTTCATCCCCCATACCACAGTTTTGTACGGAAATTATCTCCTTCTGCCTGGGATCCTTCCCTACAATATCCTGCAGTACTTTACTGTGACGGCTGGTCTTCATTATCACCGCGGTGTCGGCGTGTTCTAGAATGGGGGCTAACCTTTCATCTACCTTGGGCACGATGACTATGATTTCGTCTTTCTCTCCCAGGGAAAGATGAGCCGATGCCGCGCATCCCGTGAAGGAGGTTATTCCCGGGATGGTTTCCACCTCAAATCCAGTGTGACGAATCTTTTTCTCCAGATACGCAAAGGTACTGTACACGGTAGGATCTCCCAGGGTGATGAAAGCCACGTCTTGGCCCTGTTCCAGCCTTTCTTTTACCATACAGGCGGCTTTATCCCAGTGTGCATGCAGTTCTTCCTGGTCCTCGTGCATGGGGAAGACTGGATCCAGTACTTCATATTCATCATCACGAGACTCGAGTACAAAACCTACTATAGATAGGGCTAAACTAGGCCTTGATTCGGCTGAACGAGGGGAACATATTACTGGTACATTTTTGAGAATATTTATCGCCTTTAATGTTAATAATTCTGGATTTCCCGGCCCTACACCGATACCCATTAGTTTTCCTGATGACATTTATTTACTCCTGTGTTAATCATTCTTTGAAATCTTTTATAATCTTTGAATTGCAGATAAGATGAATAAATCCCTTTTTGAAGGTTTAATCAGGGGCTTCCACCTATTTATATCACCAGCACAATATAGGTAATCCATGGATAATGGCTTTTTCTGTAGTAAATGTGGCATGATACTCTCTAACTGCAAATGTACCTCCCGGAAGAGCAGGGCAACTCCCTCTGGCAAATGGTCAGCTAGGGGGGCTGGTGAATCAATAAACCCACAGCAAAGATCTAAATTCCATGAAAAGGATCTATTTAGAAATCAAAAGCATAAATCATTGGCAACTGTACCTATAAAAATAAAAGAAACTCGTATAACCCCTTCACGTTTGAAGGAACTTAAAAAAATGTATCCCCATGTTGAAGAGGAAATTTTAGAAGAGTTCCCTTTTCCCTCCCCCCGGGAGGGTCAGTTGGAGATTATTGTCCGCTTAAATGAGGCCATTGAACAGGGCTATCCATATCTGATTTTGGAAGCAGGTACTGGTACTGGTAAATCGGCAGTGGCCACCACCCTGGCCCGCATGTATCAGCCCACCTACATTCTCACCATGACTAAACAGTTGCAGTCACAGTACGCCGCCGAGTTTGGCTATCCCCTGGTGAAGGGTCGGGGAAATTTCGCCTGTCTGGACAGTAATCTGGATCTGAGCTGTGATATGGGGACCTGTCAGACTACCCCCAGCTCCCAGGAGTTCAGCTGCGATTACGGGGTGACCAAGTCACCATTTGAGGGAGGATATGCCTTCCAGGATGCATTCGGAGCACCCATATACTTCAGATCACAGGATCACTGTCCTTACTGGGAGCAGAAGGCCGAATCAGCCGAGAGCAACATCACCCTCATGAACTATGACTACGCCCTTTTAGAGCTTAACTACGTGAAACACTTCGGTAAGAGGCAGTTGATGGTCCTGGATGAGGCCCACAATCTGGAAGATAAACTGATGCGACGGTTAGAAGTTAACCTCTCCCGGCAGAGGCTGGAAAAGGATGTTAGAAAAACCATTCCCCGCTCCATGATGGCCTATAAGGAACCAGTGGAATGGATCCTGTTTTTAGAGTCCCTCTACGATGCCTATGCTGATCTAAGTGTGAAGGAGATGCCCAAAAATCAGGCCGACCGGGTGACCAGTACTAAATTACGGCTTTCTGAGCTTTTAAACAATTTGGAAGACCAGCCCGAAAACTGGGTGGTGGATGCTGACCACGCGGGGGTGTCCTTTAAGCCACTCCGGGTGGATGGCTACACCGAAAACCGGCTCTTTCAATACGCCGATACCTGTCTGTTCATGAGTGCCACCATACTGGATAAAGAACTTTTCAGCAGGTGGCTGGGCCTGGAACCGGATGAGGTTTTCTACTTGGAAGTTCCCAGTCCATTCCCCGCTGGTAACCGGCCGGTGCATATGAACTTGGCCGGGAAGATGTCTCAACGTCTCATCAAACGTACCGCACCCAAAACCATCCCCATTCTGGAGAAAATCATTAAGCACCATAAGTATGAAAAGGGTCTGATACACACCCACAACTACAAATGCCAGCAATATATCATGAACCAGCTCAACAGTTCCCGGCTCATAGGACATAACAGCCAGAACCGGGAGTATGCTCTATATGAATTTGAGAAAACCCAGGAACCAAGGATTCTGGTGAGTCCATCCATGAGCGAAGGAGTGGATCTACCCTATGAACAGTGCCAGTTCCAGGTAATCTATAAGATACCCTTCCCCTACCTGGGCGATCCCCAGGTAAACGAACGCCGTAAGCAAGACCCACGCTGGTATGCATATAAAACAGTGATAACCTTGCTCCAAGCCTACGGACGGGGTATGCGCGCCGAGGATGATTACTGTGAAACGTACATCCTTGACGGAAATATAAGAATGCTTTTAACCGGTAAGATGTACCGTAACCTCATTCCCCGCTTCTTTAAAGAGGCCATTGTGAGGAATGGAAAGTGAAAGGTAATTACTAATTCAGAGATCAACCTACTGGTTTTTTATTATGGACAGCCATTTCCAATACCTTCCTGATCCTTCTTCTCCGGGTTTCAATAACATTCTTGTAGTAAATTGCCGTTTAACAAAATAAATTAGGGTGACAAAACAAATAATTAAAATTAGCGGACCCGGAGGGATTTGAACCCTCGACCTTGGGATCCGAAGTCCCACGTCATATTCCAGGCTAGACTACGGGCCCTAAAATTTACAGACAGATCAGATGTTAGGTGGTTTTCCTTATATAACTATGGTTGTACAATTAATGCCATTCATTGATTGAAGTGCTAGTAGATGAAGAAGGGTTATGTCCTGCCTAAATTATTCAAAACAAATCTAAATTATCCGGTGGATCGTCGGCAACTGTCGCGTCTTCTGCTAGAAGTTTTCTTGGATATAAACCCAGAAATATGCCCCCCAATGGGAATAAAACTAGATTATCCGTGCCAGATGTTGATTTTTCCCATTTTAATCCTTTTTCATAAAATTCCAATGATTTTTCAAGATCCTTTACACCCAGGGTGATTATATTTAATTTTTGCCTCATATTCACCCCTCATATTATTACACTCTATTTTAAGGTTTTGTTAGGTATACTAACCCGGTAAATCGGCTTTCAAAGCTAAATAAATAGGTGTAAGCCAATAAAGTAATCATAATAACTATTGGAATCCTCCCCAAACCAGGCAAATTCAGTGCAGGAGAAATTAATTCGATCAAGAAGTTGATTAAACCCCCAAAGATGGTCATAAAAAGGATTAAAGCCAAATATTTTATCCATCCCACTTCTTTGATACGATCAAAAATCTTTTTAAACTCAAATGCGGCAGTAAAGCTTTTTTCATCAGCCATATGCGCCAGGCACATTACAAACAAAGCGTTGAATAGGGAAGTGTAGATGGCAGCAATGGTAAATGATGCCAGATTCAGGTCAACATCTCCTATCAAAAAGGACTCCAAAATCCATAAGAGACCATAAAATATCATTACAAATATTAAAGCCATTCCCAGAAAGATTAAACCATCCCGGAACATGTTCATCCAATCCGTGAACTCTGGATGTCCATCATTATCCCCAGTGGTGTAGTATATGATCCTGAAAAGATAACCTAAGGCCAGAATACCAGGGATAATTAAGAAGCTGGCTGAGAACAGGATTAATAATCCCAAATAACTTTTTATATTAAAAGGATAAATTAGGGAGTCCTTAACAATTTCAATTGATTTCATTTTCCTGTTTTTCAAATTTTCCCCGTGTAAGTCTTATATTTTATTATTTGATTTCGGGGTTTAAAATATAAAGCCTAATATATGCTGCTTTAAAAATTAAAATTTGAGGACGATTACATCGAGAAGAATATAGACATCAGATATAGACTTATCATAAATTCATGATAAAACAATTTCAAGGAGGACTTATGTTAGCCAAAAGGATTATACCCTGTTTAGACTGCGACTTGCAGGTGCCCCACGGCCGGGTGGTTAAGGGAGTAGAGTTTAAACAGATACGCTACGCCGGGGATCCGGTGGAACTGGCCACCAAGTACTATGAGGATGGGGCGGATGAAATCGTGTTCCTGGATATCACTGCCTCACACGAGCGGAGGGAGACCATGGCCGATGTCATTAAGGCCACCACCGAAAATGTGTTCGTGCCTATATGTGTGGGGGGAGGCATTCGTAAACCAGAAGATTATGTGAACATGCTCAAAGCCGGTGCTGACAAGTGTTCAACCAACACCGCCGCCATTCATAACCCGGATTTGATAAATCAGGCCTCGGAGATCGTGGGCAGCCAGGCCTGCGTGATTGGGATTGATGCCAAACGAAGGTATGTGAATAATCCTCAAGAGAGTGATGACCGGATCATCGTGGAAACTGAGAATGGATATTGCTGGTACGACTGCAGTATTTACGGTGGACGTGATTTTACAGGAAAAGATGCTATCCAGTGGGCTATAGAGTGTCAAGAAAGGGGTGCAGGTGAAATTTTGCTGACCTCCATGGATAGAGACGGAACCAAGGATGGCTACGACCTTCCCCTGAACCGGACCATGAGTGAGCTGCTTGACATTCCCATAATCGCCTCCGGCGGTGGAGGAAATCCTGAACATATATATCGCGCATTTAAAGATGGTAAAGCAGATGCCGCCCTGGCAGCCAGTATTTTCCATTTCAACGAGTATCCCGTGCCGGTGGTTAAGGAGTACCTGCGGAAAAAGGGAGTTGAAGTAAGGATATAGGGAAATCTGAGGAATCAAAATGTCACTAATAATTAACAGCACCACCCCGGAGGGAATTGTCCTGGCCGCTGACAGCCGCCAGTCCTATCGTAACATGAAGGGCATGGCCCGGGTTGGGAGTGATACCGCCTCCAAACTATTCCAAATAAATAACCGGATTGGTGTGGGCGCGGCAGGACTGGCCTTTTTGCCTGAAGGAGCTGTAGTTAAAAATGTGAGCCATTTCATCGAAGAATATAAGCGCGACCCAGAAGTAGAGGGATTAGAGGTTGAAGAAACAGCACAGGGATTGTACGACCTTTTCAACCAGAGATACAAGTGGAAAACGCAGCTTAACGAACTGGAAAGTAAAATCGCCCACGATTTGCACTCCAAGGGGCTGCGTATCCTGAATGTCCAGAAAATGGACAACCAAGTCAAATTCACTTACCAGAACTCCCAAGGCGTAGTGGAAGATATTACCGCTGCTTTAGACCCCATAGAACTATTAGTAGCAGGTTATAATGCCGATGGATCTCACCAGGTATTCAGCTGCCGCATACCCGGCCCTATACAGAAATTGCGGGACAGTTACCAGCTGGATAAGCAGTACGGCAGTTCCTGGATTGGGCAGGGCGACGTTGTCACCCGGATCGTGCTGGGCTTCGATGGGCGTATTGCCAATGTAGACTTCATGAAAGAGATGTTCCAAAGCCGGGGTGAAGCTGAGGTTCAAAGACAGCTCCAGGGCCTGGAGTACGCCATCCAGTGGGGGGCCATGAGCCTTCAGGATGCCGTTGATTTCTCAACCCTGATGATCCAGACCACCAGCGCCATGCAACGCTTCTCCGACGGTATAAACGCCGACCCGGGGGATATGCCAGGTGTGGGTGGACCCATTGATGTGGCGGTGATAACCCCCGACCAGGGTTTCGTGTGGATAAAGAAGAAGCGGCTCAGATATGGGGATAACGAAGTGGATCTGGAATAATATAATAATTAACACTGAACATATCCTAGAAAAAACCAGTGATAGGCGAGAGAAGTGAACAGAAGAAAACACATTTTCCTGGACGAAAAAACAAAGATCGAACGAATGGAAAATAAAATCAAGAAATACGAAAAATACAAGCCTTATCATGAAAAAACAGTTGAAGAAGACTTCCGTTTAAAAGAAAAGGTGGCCATGCTGAGTATAGTGGCCAGTAATTTCATGATGACCGGCCACAGCCCCACTCTTGTCTTAACCAAAAGGGAAGATGGAGATGAGGTTATGTTACCGGTGGGAGGAGGACAAAAGGATAGGGCCCGAGAGATAATATCCAAAATTGATTTCAGAAAACTCTATCGGGGAGGAAAGGGTAGACAAACCGGCCCCCTGATGATCATAACTGCCATATGTATGTACGTTATGAGGCAAGATAACCCCCGAAGGGGTGACATTAAATATTCCAACAAATTTATTAGGAAAGTAGGAGTTAACAAGGAGATTTATCAACATATTAGTCAAAAACTGGATTCTTACCAGGAAACATGATATCTGATAGGTCGCTCTATATAGTGATAAGAAAAAAATCGACTTATTTTTCCAAATTAATCTATAAAGTTATAATTTTTCCATAATTATATGGATAAGATACGGATAAGTAAATGCTATTTAGTTAACTATTTTTTACCCCCACATGACATTAAGCCTAACATTAAGCCTATTTTTAAAAAATTAGACCAAATTTATGGCATTTAAAGCATTCAAGCCATTTATTAAAAATTAGCCGGCTGTAGATGCTATTTATGCTAATTTCGAGCGGGCCCTTGGAAGGTTGTATAGTCACCAAAGGAATTATACCCCTTAATCATTAAAGGAATAATTGTATGAAAACTGAATTGGAAATAAATTCAGAAGAATTTAAAGGCCCTCTTAACATTCCTCTAACTGTTAATAGTGGCCAAACTTCTCAACCAGCCTGGAAAGAAGATGATAATTATTTTCAGGAGTTGGTTTTAATAAATGGCGCCCCCTGCCTGCTTGAAGTTGCCCACCAACCCGGCGCCAAACGACCAGTTGAAGTAAGAGCCTCATTTTCATATAAAATTACAGAGAACCAGATAAAACTCAAAGTAATGGAGATATTCGACTTAAACTTTGATTTAAATAACTTTTATCAATTTTTAAGGAATGATCCTGTTCTAACACCCACCATCGATTTTTGCCATGGCCTGAGACTCTTCAAAGCCCATGATCCCTTTGAATGTATTATTTCTTCCATATCTTCGGCAAACTGTTCTATCATACGCTGGACCCGTTCCATCCAGGATATAAAGCACCAATGGGGACAGGGTTATCATTTTAGTTCTGGAAATTTCTACACCTTTCCCTCCCCCGAAATCCTGGCCACTGTTCCAGAACACGATTTGGAAGAAATGCAAAGATGTGAAGATGAATTACCAGATGATTTCGTGTTTAAGAATAATCTACAGGCCTGCGGAGTGGGCTATCGGGCCAAGTATATTACTCAGGCCGCGCAGATAGTGCAGGATAAGATGAGCCTGGAAAAGCTGGCCAAAATGAGATATGAAGATGCATTTCACACTGTCCTGGAACTTCCGGGAGTGGGACCCAAAGTAGCTGACTGCATCCTACTTTATGGTTTTGGTATGGGAGAAGCATTCCCGGTGGATGTGTGGATTAAACGTATCGTAGAACATCTCTATTTTCCGGGTAAGGAACTAAAACCACATGAAGTGCGAGAATTCGGTAGAGAAGAGTTTGGTGATTACGCTGGTTACGTGCAGCTCTACCTATTCCATTACGCGCGTAAATCTGGACTTTTAGATTCTCTACGGCCTACCAAGAAGTGATAGCATGGGAGAATTTTCAAAAACCCTGGAAGATTTTCAGAAATCTGCAGGGAGGGATTATAGGAAATTAATGAACAGCCTCGAGGAAGATCACTGCTGGAAGTGTCCTATGCATTCCACCAGTAACCAAGCTAACTGTAAAGAAGTGCACGCCTGGTTAAAGATACAGAAAGCCCTGGAAGAAGGAGTTTGGGAAAATATCAGAGAAAATCGCTCTGAAGATGAATTAGAGGCCATTACTGCTAGATTCCTGGAAAAAAGATTTAAAAAAGAAAACCGGCATCAAGACGAAACGCTTATAATAATTAAGACCAAGAATGGGTTCCCTCCTGATATTCCAGAAAACAGTGCCCTGCTCATTAAACCCCAGCCTCAAAAGGTTAAAAAAGGTGATCTGGTCCTCATACCACTTGAAATGCCCTGTCCGGTTTCCTGGTTTTTTAAGGCAGGGCTGTGCGCCGGAGTACCTTTTCGGGTGGCTCGTGCGGGCAAAGTTTATCATCGGGGGGCGTTATGGTACTTGAAAACCGTTGAGGGCTTGGAAATTCCAGTGCCTTTCATACTAGGGGTGGTGTTACAGGTTCTGGATAAGAAACTCCAATTTTGAATTTCCCGAATCTATAGCCTTAGTTGGAGGATTAACCGGCCCCATCGAAGCTAATCGGTTCCCGTGAATAAACATTAATTATCAATCCACCCTAAAAGAAATTAAATAATAACCGGGACGATCCAGACATGAAAGGAAGGATTCAAAAAGAAAAACATGTAGAAATTGAGGTTCAGGAGAAACTGGATTACTTAAAAAGTCGGGTTAAAGATTTAAGTCCTGATTCCTCATTAAAGGAAGTTTCAGATCTGTTCCTGGAGGTGGTTACCCAGTTAACCCATAGTCCCCATGGTTATATGGCCTTCGTGGATCCTAAAAATGGAGATAGTGTGGGAATATCTTTTTCACATTTAACCGATTCCTGTCAAATTTATGAAAAAATAGGAGAAGCCAGATTCAAAGTATTGAATGATGGAAGCTATGGCGGTCTTTTGGGCTATTCTCTGGATACTGGACAGTCTATTTACACCAATGATCCTGCCCATCACCCGGCGGCCCATGGTCTGCCACCACTCCATGAGCCGGTAGCTCGATTCCTTTCGGTTCCAGTTTTAGATGGGGAGGAGGTGCTGGGCCAGATTGTGCTGGGCAACTCGGCAGTGGACTATGATAAATCCCAGGTGCGAATTGCCGAACAGGTAGCAGAATTATATGCCCTGGTGCTTAAAAAGCTGCTGTGAGAATTTGATATCTTATTTTAAAAAGAAGAACCATAAGGCCGCTATTATTACCAGACCAACCAAGGTAATGAGTATAACTTTCCTTAGCATCCTGCTCTTCTTAGGGTCTACCAGTGACTGGCGGAATATGTCAAATAGTACCAACAGGCACATGATAATGATTATAATCTGGGGAGTGTTACCGGACCAGGCGTTAAAGAGGTTACCTATTACCACGGTTCCCATTATAAATATTACGTAGATTATGATGTTGCCATAACTTTCCAGATAATTAATGGCTTCCTTTTTCATTGGAATACCCTATATCCCGACTCCTATATGTATATTTTCCCCCAGAGGATATTCTTAGTCATTCCAGTTCCCGATGGACCTACCTTGAGGTCAGGAAAATTAGATAAGATATCTTAAGAACTATATAGCTGATAGACGTGTTAATCCTATTCCTGCCACAGTTATTTAGAAAAGAAAATTAAAAAAGAGTGTATAGTTGAATCATTAAACCTTCACCTTTGGCTGCTGGTTTATTATTCATCATACACGGTGACTTTGCGCATTACATCACCGGCTTTGATGGTGTTAACTACATCCATACCCTTTACCACCTTCCCAAACACAGTGTGCACCCCGTCCAGATGGGGTTGTGGGCTGTGGGTAATGAAGAACTGGCTACCACCAGTGTCTTTACCGGCGTGGGCCATAGATAAAGCCCCAGTACCGTGTTTATGGGGATTAATTTCACATTTAATGGTGTAACCTGGACCTCCCGTACCATCACCCTTGGGACAGCCGCCCTGGATGACAAAATCTGGGATAACCCGGTGGAAGGTTAATCCATCATAGTAACCAGATTTTGCCAGCTTTTCAAAGTTAGCAACGGTGTTCGGAGCTTCTTTATCAAAAAGGGTTAGTTCAATGTCTCCTTTATCAGTTTCAATCCTTGCTTTTTTCATGATATCACCATCCTTAAGTTATAAGTCCTGATGTAATAAACCTGATGTAGTTAAAGATCTGGATCTAAATTTACCATTAAAGAAATACCTTTCCAGAACAAAAATTATCCATAAAAACACCTATTACATAAAAATTGTGCTTTAAATTTGATTGAAATCATGAGGGCCCTTTACCATGAAGGCCATGAGTAAAGCCAGAATACCGGCCACTACCCAGGAAACTCCGGATAGGATCAGGCCCTGGAAGAAATTGTATAAACCCAGTGCGAAAAGAGCCAGAGAACAGCCCAGTATTATGATCTTGCGTAGTTTAAAGCCTTTTACTGGCCTTCCCAGTTGTTTGAAGATGGCTAAAAAGAAGATTGCTATTATTATCCAGGTTATGCCCATGGAAAAGAGGCCAGTGATGGCACTGTATATTCCCATGATCAGCAGGAAGGCCACTCCCGCGTAGATGATCGTTTCTTTGGGTTCCATGGCCATCCATGGGTTTCGCCACTATTTAATGGTTCCTCCTAGAAGGGAGTAGAGATTATTGGACAGATCGTTGAGACCCTAGTCTGAAAATATTATAAAGTACACGGTTTAATAAGAAGATAGGAGATTGTAGATTTTTTAGAGGTGAAGAAATGAACACTAGTGAAATCATGGGCCTGGATAAAGAATATGTCATGCAGACCTACGGAAGGCAACCAATAGCCCTAAAGAAAGGCAGGGGAGCCGTAGTATGGGATGTTGAAGGCCGTTCTTACATTGACTGCGTGGCTGGTATTGCCGTGAACAACTTGGGTCATGCCCATCCTCGCCTGGTGGAGGCCATAACTCGCCAGGCAGGAAAATTGATCCACACCTCCAATCTTTATTATACCGAGGAACAGGTTAAGCTATCAGAGCGTCTCGCCCAGATTTCGCCCCACGGTAAGGCCTTTTTCTGCAACAGTGGAGCCGAAGCCAACGAAGGCGCCATTAAACTGGCCCGCAAATATACCGGGAAGGGTGAGATAATTACCATGAAAAACAGTTTCCACGGACGCACCATCACCACCATTACCGCCACTGGTCAGGAAAAGTACCAGAAAGGTTTCGGACCCCTAACTCCTGGTTTCAAACATGTGCCCTACGCTGATGTGAATGCAGTTGCGGAGGCCATAACCACCGATACCGCCGCCGTGCTGGTGGAGCCGGTTCAGGGCGAGGGCGGAGTTATAGTGCCACCGAACGGTTATCTGGAAGAATTAAAAAAGTTATGCCATGAAAAGGGCGTGCTGCTAATATTTGACGAAGTGCAGACCGGCTTCGGACGTACCGGGGAGATGTTCGCCAGCCAAACCTTCAAGGTGGCTCCTGACATCACCACCCTGGCCAAGGCCATCGCCGGAGGATTCCCCATGGGTGCCGTGCTGGCCAGTGCCGAAGTGGGCAGTGCATTTCAACCAGGAGACCATGCTGCTACCTTCGGAGGAGGACCACTGGCTTGTGCTGCAGCATTGGCATCTATAGAAACCATTGAATGCGAAGGATTGCTTCGGAAATCCAGAGAATATGGTAAGTACTTCCATGATGGCCTCTGCCAGCTTCGGGAAGAACATGGTATCGTGGAGGATGTTCGGGGTGTGGGTATGATGCTGGGAATGGAATTAAGTATGCCCTGCGCTAACATCGTCAATGAGATGCGGGAGAAAGGGGTACTAGTGAATTGTGCAGCCGATGTGGTGTTAAGGTTCGTTCCTCCCCTGGTTATCACCAGAGAAGAAATTGATACCGTTATAAATATTCTGGATGAGATTTTAGCCCGTATATCAGATTAATCTCCGTCTATTATGCTCTTCCACCAAACTTATTCTTTTTTAGCACTCTTTTTGTTGAACAAAATTTTGCTATTTCCCTGGGAAGTCAGGGTTATTTAATTTCGAACCCATAACCCCCATCTTTTTATAGTAAAACAGTAATAAACCTATTACATTATTTATCTTTTATTTGGAGGATTATTATGAACCTGCACTATCAAACCAATGACAAAGGACACTTGGCCATTGGCGGAGCAGATGCTCTGGATCTGGCCCAGGAATACGGTACACCCTTATATGTGGTGGATGAGATGAGGGTGAGGGAGAACTATCGCCGCGTTTACCAGGCCTTCTCCCAGGAGTATAAAAAATTCCAAATATTCTACGCTGCCAAGGCCAACACCAACCTGGCGGTTATGCGGATTTTAGAAGAAGAAGGCAGCGGTATTGATGCCGTGTCCCCGGGAGAAATTTACACTTCTCTGCTGGCCGGATTTGAACCGGAAAGAATTCTCTATACTGGGAATAACATTACAACAACAGAATTAGAGTTTGCTTTAAAGTCTGGTGTTAGAATCAATGTGGACAGTGTCTCCCAGCTGCAGAGGTTAGCAGAGCTTCCCAGAAGTGATGGACTTAAAATATCCTTCCGGGTGAATCCTATGGTAGGGGCTGGTCACCATGACCATTGCATCACCGGTGGAGAACTATCCAAGTTCGGAATAATGGAACATGAAGCGGTTGATGTGTACAATATGGCCCTTGATTTAGGATTCCGTCCAGTGGGAATTCACACTCACATTGGGAGCGGAATTCTGGATCCGGAGCCATTTAAACTGGCGGTTAAGGTATTGATGGATGTGGCCGGCCAAGTTCATGGTGAAACTGGAGTCAACTTTGAATTCATAGATTTCGGGGGAGGCCTGGGAATTCCTTACACCCCAGACGAACCTCAACTGGAGATTGAAACTTTCGCCAGGGAAATTACCAGGTTATTCAAGGAAAAAATCTACGAATATGGTTTGAATAATCCCACCCTGTGCATAGAACCTGGCCGATACATTGTCGGAGACGCATCATACCTCTTAACACGAGTTAACACTGTTAAACAAAGTTACAGGAAGTTTGTGGGAGTGGATGCAGGATTTAACACCTTACTTCGACCCACCATGTACGGCAGCTACCACCATATCCTGGTGGGAGATAAACCTGAAGCTAGAGCCCAGGAAAATTTAGATGTAGCCGGGAACATCTGCGAATCCGGAGATCTCTTTGCCCGTGAGCGTCCCCTACCTAAGATTAAAGAAGGCGACGTCCTGGCCATAATGAATGCTGGGGCATATGCATTCTCCATGGCCAGTCAGTACAACAGTAGACCGCGGCCAGCAGAAGTCTTGGTGAGAAAGGGAGAAGTAGATATTATAAGAGAAAGAGAAACCTTCGCAGACCTTTTATCCAAACAAAATCTACCGGTGAGGCTTCTAAAATGACCACTAAAAATATCATTCTCTTCTCCAAGATGCATGGTCTGGGCAACGACTACGTGGTCATTAATGAATCAGAAGAGACGCTAATCCCTGAAGATAAAAAACCAATCGTGGTAGAACAGCTTTGTAGAAGAGGTTTCTCAATTGGAGCAGATGGGGTGATCTTCGTATCACCTTCTGAGATGGCACAGATAAGATTTCGTATATTCAACGCTGATGGCAGTGAAGCCGAGATGTGTGGTAACGGAATCCGTTGCTTCGCCAAGTTCATCTACGAAAACCACGTCGTGGAACAGGAAACCATAAAGGTGGAAACTCTGGGTGGAATTAAAACACTGGAGCTTAATGTACTGGAGGGTGAAGTAATCTCCACTAGGGTGGATATGGGCCTGGCCAGCTTCCTGGCCCAAGAAATACCCATGATCACCGATAAAGAGGAATTTCTGGACGAAGAACTGGATGTGGATGGAAAAAAATTCGCCCTAACCACAGTCAATGTAGGTAACCCCCATGCTGTGATATTCACCGATGATTTGAATGATGTGGCCCTGGAGGAAGTGGGGCCACTTCTAGAAAACCACTCCGCCTTCCCGGAACGTATTAATGTACATTTTGTGCGGATCATCAGTCCTTGTGAGGTGGAAATGATAACTTGGGAGAGAGGAGCGGGTTTTACCCTGGCCTGCGGTACCGGAGCAACTTCAGTGGCTCTTTCCGGTTACCGGTTGGGACAACTGGACCATGACGTCCTAGTACATCTGCCTGGCGGAGACCTGGAGATTAGTGTCTATCAAGTGGATGGTAATTTAGGCGCCTTTATGGAAGGTGACGCCACCATGGTCTTTGAGGGAATTATTGAGATAGACTTTTAGTCAGATAGAAAATAAAAAACCTATTTTCAAAGAAAAGCGTGGGATAAGTCGAGGACAAACCATCCCCTTCTCACCTGCATCTTCCTCATAGCATGCCCCTATTATTTGGTGAAGAAGACGCACTCCCGTCGTAATTTAAGAAGCTCTTTTTTGTGATTCTCCAAGTCATCGATGTTGTGCAACAATTGATCTAGCTTGCCCTGTATGCACTGCACAGTTTGGTCCTGGTGTATCCACCGGCACCCTTCACAACTCCAAACTTGCTTTTCTTTTATCCACCGGCCGCCGGTGCTGGAGTCGCCGCAGGGGTAAAAGGGACAGTAACAGAAGGTGCAGTTTTGGGGATGCTGGTGGCAGGGGTAGTATTCACAGGATAGATTGGCTCCTTCCACTCCTTCACCCGCCAAATATTTCTCATAAAAATCTGAAGCCAAGGGATGAATGGGGTGGGGTATGTGGTAACCGCGGGGAGTTACCATTTTACCATCCTGAAGGTAGGTGAAGGTATTGCCCACCAGGATGGTGGTGGACATATCCACATCCTCCAGAGAAAGCTGCTCCAAGGTGGTAACATTGACTTCCGGGCCATTTTCTCCGGTTTTGACCGTTCCCACCGGAGTTTCAGCCTTCCGAATATCCATTAAAATCTGATACGCCTCTTGCAGGGGAATTGTTCGGCGTTTACCGCGAGGATTATAGAAAACAATTATTAAATCCGCCTCGGCAGCCTTCCTGGTCTTTCTTTTTATCTCAGAAATAGGAGTTAAAATATCGCTTAAGCTAATAACAGCAAAATCGTGTAGTGGAGCACCTAACAGTGCGGCGGTGTAGGTTGCTGCCGTGACCCCAGGAACCACCTCCACCTTCACATCCTCATATTTGCCTAGAACCTGGTAGAGCACGTTAGCCATGCCATACACTCCCGGGTCACCGCTACTAACAAGCGCAACCTTTTTCCCCCGGCGTGAATGGGAAATGGCCAGTTCCACCCTTTCCAGTTCCTGGCCCATGCCCCGGGCTATTACCTGTTTTCCTTCGGTCAGATCGCGGATCTGCTTCAAATAGCCTCCGTAACCAATGACCACATCAGCGTCCTGGAGGATCTTTAGAGCCCGAATGGTCATGTCATCACGTCGAGGTCCTATTCCAACCACATATATCATGATTCAATCTCTTAAGATTAGGTCAATTTCAATTATAAATTAAAACTGGTTAAATGGTGTGTTTAACTGGTTCTATTGTTATTGTAGAGCTTTCTGGTGCTGGTAACTTGAATGCTGTTTACATCGATGGTAATTCCACTGGTTTTTTCGGTGGCCGTGGCCGTGGCCGTTACACTGTACGTTTCCTGGGGTGAAATAACAATTTGCCCCCCACTGCTGTTGCCTGTGCCTCCACCGGACTGTACGTCCTTATAAAGCATGGCAGTTATGTTGACCAGGATGGTGTTATTATCATTGCTCTGGATGGTGTAAGCTACCAAGGTGTCCATATTAATACCATCCATCCCCGCCTTGGTTTTAAGAGCTTCACCTACTTCTTCTTTATTCAGGATATCCAGGGCTTCTTTATTATCCAGAGAGCTATCTCCAAAATTAAAAATGGATGATATGGCGTCAATCTGCATTCCGATGAGTTTGTTTATGTCTGGTGCATTTCCAGTTACTATAGTGTAGGAACTAAAAAGTCCTGCTTCAAAAAACAGGAAAAAGAATCCTAGGAAGAGTAAAGCTTTAACTAGTGGGGACAAAATATCACCTAAATAAAATATGTTGAATAGTTCTATTATTTCCTCCTTTTATATAAAGAGTATATCACCCAATCGTTTTCGTGAATTCTCAAAGGGTTCGGAATAGATCCAAGTGCAGGTTCAGATTTCCAAAAAATGTATATCTTCTTTTCTCCAATTCTAATCTAATTCAAATATTCCCTTTTTAGGTTAACCCATGACAAGTGATCTGATCCTTAAATTTGCTGATGCGGAAATTCTGCTGGATGATGCTGCTTACCGTAAAATAAACAGCCACAATGATAGTAAAGAACTGGCAGACTCTCTTATTAATGATTTGGTTAATAATGGTGATTCCATATTTCTTTTAACCGGAGAAATGGTGGATGAATTTCTGGAAGATCTGGAAGAGAAGGACGGTTTAAGGGAACCCATCCGGCAGAGCAAACTTCTGCCCCAGGAATTTGATTTTCAAATTTTACAGGACGCCAGTAAGAAGTCCTACACCAATGGCGAAATTAAAGACTTTTCTTCCTACTTTGCCAATCGCTATCATAAGATCTGGCAGATGCTCACCAGGAAACAAGAGCTTAAAAATGCCCAGCCCATTAAAAATGCCCAGAGAAGTGAAGATGTGGTGGAAGTGGTGGGAATGGTGAACGACATCCGTTACACCAAGAAAAACCATAAATTCATGGAAATCGAGGACGAAACTGGTACCATGTCTCTTTTGGTCCATAACGATAACCACCAACTCTATGAGGATGCCGAGCGCATTGTTAAAGATCAAGTGGTGGGAGTGGTCGGTAGTAGGAAAGGGAGTTTGCTGATGGCCAGCCAGATCATAAATCCAGGAGTGCCCAGAATTGATGAGAAGCAGATGAATTTTTCAGCTGTATTCCTCTCCGACACCCATATCGGTAGTTCAACTTTCCTGGAAAAAGCATTCCAGAGATTTATAATGTGGATGAATGGGGACTACGGAGATGAACTGCAACGCGAAATTGCTAACGATGTGAAGTACTTGGTAATTGCCGGGGATATAGTGGATGGAATTGGAGTTTATCCTGGTCAGGATAAAGAATTGAACATCAAAGACATATACCAGCAGTATGAAGAGGCCGCCCGCCTACTGGGAGATGTAACCAACGTTAAAATCATTATTGCTCCGGGAAACCACGATGCCTGCCGGTTGGCTGAACCACAACCCGCACTCCCGGAAGAGTATGCCAAGGACTTGTATCAGATGAATAATGTGGAATTTGTCAGTAACCCTTCTCTGATTAGTATGGATGGGATTAAAACATTGATATACCATGGTAGAAGCTTTGATGACTTGGCCATGACGGTTAAGGGACTTAGCCATCAGAATTCAGATATTATAATGAAGGAACTTTTGGAAAAACGTCACTTAGCACCCATATATGGTGAAAGGACACCTCTAGCCTCGGAAATTGAAGATCACTTAGTCATAGAGGACGTGCCTGACGTATTTCATACCGGTCATGTCCATATAAATAGTTACAAGAAATACAAGGGAATTCACCTTATCAACAGTGGAACCTTCCAATCCCAGACCGAGTTTCAGAAGATATATAACATCGTGCCTACCTGCGCCCAGGTACCTGTGCTTAATCGTGGATCCATGAAGCTTCTTAAGTTTAATTAGGTTTATTCATAACTTAGGATCAAAAACTATTAAATCATACGCTTTAATCATTTAATGATTATTTAACGAATTATACATATTTAATAATGAATCTCCGGGTTTTAGAGTGACCAATCATGTATCAGATTAAAATGAAAGTTGCAGAAACTTCTCAGCACATATATAAGCAAGGACTGTCCCCGGGTAAGTCCGGGAACGTGAGCATGAAAAAGGATGATTTAGTAGCCATAACTCCCACGAAAACTTCTTTAAAAGATGTTGGGAGCGAATCTGTGGCTCTAGTTGGTCTGGATGGAAAAATTCTAACTGAAGGAGTGATTCCCTCATCAGAGTTGGAACTGCACCTGATGATCTACCAGGAACGGGATGATGTGGAAGGAATAGTCCACACCCACTCCCCATATGCTACTGGATTTGCACTGGCTGGAAAGAAAATTAATCGTCTAGAAGGATTGGGAGCAGTGAACAAATCATACTTGGAGATGGTGGATTATGCTCCGCCGGGAAGTTCAAAACTAGCCCAACTGGTAAAAAATGGTATTAAGAAAGAAGATATTCTGATAATGAAGGCTCATGGGGTGGTTTCAGTAGGGCCCTCCATCCATGAAGCAGTTCTAATGGCAGAATGGGTGGAAAAAACTGCTAAAACGTTGTTTGTTGCCCAGATTCTAAAAAATAATGGAAATATTTAGTGAAAAAGAAAAAATTCACAGCATTTATTTTATTTAAGAAAATTAGTTTTATTTAAGAAAAATTAGTAGCTTTTATCTTGTAAGAAATATTTAAATATTTTTTAATGTCTTATAGATTCAAGCTCACTTAAAACTTCCCAAATAAGTGTTCGAGCATGTATGGGGATGTTAGGGTCGTTGCTGATTTCATCCAGTATCGAAATAACTGTACTGGCCCTGATGGATGGTTCATCATCATCTGCTGCCAATAAATCTCTTGATTCTTCGGCAGCTCTTCGGATGTTGCGAGGTACACTAGTATCCTCCATTATATGTTGTAAAATCTGATTACAACGTTCAAAAGCTTCGGTAGTCATAAATTTAGCCTCCTCTTAATTAGAATAAAATCAGATAAAAAGCTGTTTAATGAACTTTATGTCTTCTGTTTTAAAAAGGTTTTGGTATGTGAAGGGTAAAAAAGGGTTTAAAAAAAGTCTTCATTCATTAAAAGTTCATATACTGGTTTAATAACTCTAAGACTTTTAATACAACCTTCCAGAGACTGCTACCGCAACTGAAACTCCATTTTTACTTGTTTTACTTAGTATCAGTCTCGAAGAATCTCCAGCAGTGATTAGGGCAGACGGTTCTGCCACTCCCACAACTCCAAATTTTTTCTCAACCAAGATAGAAGGTTTAAGATCCGGATGGATGTAAACTTCAAGGGCATCGACGGAAACTACCTCAACTGGTATTCCAAGACTCCATGCGGCTTCAATAATACCTTCCTCATCTTTTTTCATTTCTCCAGTAGAAATAATATCTAAACGATCCACAGGGATCTTTAAAAGAGCGGCAGCCTCTTCTAAACAGTTCAAAACTTGTTTATCGGAAACTCCCCTTCGGCTTCCCACACCAGCTACCAAAGGTAGAGGGTTTAAAATCAAACTTATCTCTTCAAAATCAACACGTATATGATTATCATCCCAATAATGAAATTTATACGTATTACGGGCAATTTCATTCTCTTCAACAAAATCATAACGAGTGGGAAGATATAAATCCAGGATTTGTCCATCGGTTATGGCCCGGTTAAGAGCTTTAACGGTGTTAAGATTACTAAGTGAAAGCCAATACTTACGGGCCAGTGCATCCACACCCATCTTTTTTGAAACATCAGTAGAGGTGGTTATCACGGGATTGGCATCTAATGCCTGGGAAACTTTGAGGGTGTAATCATTGGCTCCGCCCAAATGACCTGATAAAAGGCTAATAACATGTTTTCCATTATCATCAATTACCAGGAATGCTGGATCTGTTTCTTTACTTTTTATTAAATTACAAATGGTCCTTATAACTATTCCAGTAGCCATTATAGCTATGATACAGTCATAGTCATCGTATATCTTCATAAATGTGTCTTTCACATCACCCACATAACGATCAACTTGTATGACAGTGGGATCCTCTGATAGTTTATGACTTAATTTATCAGCTAAGATAACCCCATTTTTGGTGATGCTAACAATGGCAAATCTCATGTATCTTATCTCCTAATGGACTTGTAGTTCTTCTGTAACATTTTTTAATTGTCAATCAATTTTTGTATCAATCAAATTTGTCCCAACAATTAAAGTGGCATGTATTTCTATTTCAATTAGGTTCTTATTTATCCCACTTTTTAGATAATTGTAATTGTTAGATAGAAAATTAGGTAGATGGTGAAGCAAAGCAGCAGGAACAGTGCAATGGTAATTTTTGTAAGGAAAATGGCTTTTCCTATCATTTTATTATCTAAATGATTTTTACTATCTAAATGATCTACAGATTTTCCCAAAACATAAATCCCTGGTTTTTCAAGTTGCACATTCAAAGCTCCAGCTGCTGCTGCCATTGGGTATCCAGAGTTAGGACTGGGAGTCTTTTTGGCATCACGTTTCATTATTTTCCATGAATTCTTCCAGGCTAGGCCACCAATTGCAGCGGCCATTATCACCATGAGGCCAGTGATGCGTGATGGTAAAAAATTTATGATATCATCTAACTTGGCCGGGAAATACCCGATAGTCTTGTATTTATCGTTATTATATCCAACCATGGCATCTAGAGTGTTAACCACACGGTAGAAAACCCCAATAAGGATGGGTAGTATAAGGAGTGTGAATGAGTACCATGAATTGGTAAATGGATTGGTGACTTCAAAAAACCAGTTCAAACCATTTAAATTCAAACCATTTAAAGAGTTTAGGAGAAAATTTTGGCTTACATCCACACCATAAAGGAATGTAACCAATATTCCAGCCAGTAATATGTAGAATATTGGTGCGGTGACCGAATCATTAATATTTTCAGTGATGCTTTCCACCGTAGCTGAGGCTAATTCATTTTTTGAAAGGGTTTCAGTGTCTCTACTCACTAGATACGAAACCAGTTCACGAGCTTTGTCAACATTCCCTTCTAACTCATTTTGTATTTCGCTGGCAGTTCGGTATAGTCCTTTTATGGCAAATATAGTTGATAATAGAAGGGCTGATACTATGATGAACACAATATGGGAAAAACTTGCTAAAACAAGCAGGAAATAGAATATAATCACGAAAATTGAAATGGTGATGGACGTCAGTACCAGACCTGATATTTTACTATCCCATCTTGTTAAACGGACTGAAAAGTGATCTATAGCCTTTCCCATCCACACTACGGGATGTATTGGTGCAGGGACTTCTCCCCACAAGATATCTATCATGAGTGATAATATTAATAGGAACAATAGATTAAGCATAGTTTTTACACCGTATAAGGAATTATAAGCAATGTTTCTATTTAAGTTTTCATTTTATGATTCTGATTTTCATTTGATAGACATCAATTTCAAGTGTAAAAAAAATATAAGCAAAGATTTTAGCGCTGTTATTATAGTCTTTTAAAGATCAGTAGGTTGCGGATTGCTTCTCAATAAAGTCCAATACGTGTTGGTTTCTAGCATAGGGTTTGAGAGGTAGGTTTCAAGTGTAAATTAATATTTTCATCAGGTGCAAGACGGATATGAGAGATACGTTTCAAGTGAAAACCTAAAAAAATAGTCATAATAATAAAGAGAGGTGCATTTCCACTGTAACATGAAAAAAGGTGTAATAGAATAAATCTAGAGATAGAGATATATTTCCACTGTAAAAAATATTAGACATAATTAGAATATAATAAATTTATAATAAAAATTATTACATATGTGTTGTTATACAAATTTAATAATAACTTTTTAAAAGACTTTAAAAAGTTAATAAAAGAATTTTAAGAATTAATATAAACATTGTGATTATTTTGTTTGTTTATAATGTGATATTTCATTTAATTATTCAATTATAAGATTATACTCACCAAATTCGTTTTTACTTAAAATTTATGATTTAACTAAAAATATTTTATTAATTTTTATTATTAATTTTTACAATCAGAAAATTTACAGTTGAAATGCATGTCTTTCTCTCCTGTTTCCAGATGATGTTTGTATTTTTACAGTTGAAATGCATGTCTTACTCCTACACCATTAACTGAATCTTTCAATTTTTACAGTTGAAATGCATGTCTTACTCCTACACCATTAACTGAATCTTTCAATTTTTACAGTTGAAATGCATGTCTAAGTCATGTATTTCCAGCCCATAACTTATTTTTACAGTGGAAATGCACCTCTCTCATACTAATCTATATATGGTATGGTGAAGTTACACTTGAAACGCACCTTATACTATAGGTCGGGGGATAATGTTTTCTGAAAATGGGTCTTTATTTAATTGTTAATGGCTTTAATCAGTTTATTTTTCCCCTATCAAAGTTAATATGTTGATATTTGGGATTACCATTCGGCAATATTAACTGGACTTATTATCTGCAAGTGAATGAGATTTCAATATTAATAACCGGTGGTTTGATGAACATTTTTGAAGAATTGGGTGAAAAAAAATCTATTTTTAAATGTAAAAAATATCTTGATCATCGTTTTTTACCGGACTATCTACCACACCGGGATGAACAAATAAAATCTGTGGCTAAGTACTGGATCGAGGCTTTGGGTAATGTAACTCCACCGGATGTGACCATTTATGGCAAAACCGGAACTGGAAAAACTGCAGTGGCTAAATTTGCCAAGAAACAATTGGAACAAGTGGCCCGGGATAAAAATGTTAATGTCCGGGTGGAATACATCCGTTGCACTGATTATACCACTGAATATCAAGTTATTGCTAGATTATGCCAACAGATGGGTCAGGATGTACCCTATCGTGGTTGGACCAAAGCGGAAGTGGTGCATGCCTTCCGCAACCTTTTTAAAAAGAACGTTTTTGGAAAGAATCTTATTCTAATAATTATCCTGGACGAAATTGACATACTCCTCAAAAATGATGGTGATGGCCTTCTTTACACTCTTACCCGAACTGAAAATGTTGCTATAGCTTCTATAAGTAACTACGTCGAATTTAAACAATTCATAAAACCCCGTGTAAAAAGTAGTCTGCGGGATCGGGAGATTGTTTTCCCACCTTATAATGCCCAACAGCTGGTGGACATTCTTGAAGAACGTGCTAAATTATCTTTTAATGAAGGTTCTCTTGAAAATGAGGTCATACCCCTCTGCGCAGCTTTGGCTGCCCGAGAAGAGGGTGATGCCCGTTACGCTTTAGATCTGCTTCGAACCTCTGGTGAACTGGCTGATGAGAAAGGAACCGATATCGTGCATGAAGACTATGTAAGGGAAGCTAAGGATAATATTGAGCATAATAAGGTCACTGACATAGTAATGACCCTTCCCAGTCAGCAACAGAAAGTTCTGGAATCTTTACTATACCTCACCAACCATAAAGAGGAAATTACGAGTGGAAGACTCTATGATGTTTATAAAGACATTACTAAGGGTGATTCTGTTTCCTACCGGCGAATATTTGATTTCATAAATGAACTGGAAATGTTAGGGCTTATATCTACCAAAACGGTTTCCAGAGGGCGGGGTAAAGGCCGGACCAATATAATTGACCTCCAGTGTGACACCCATCTTTTGGAAGATGCCATGTGGCAGTAAAATAAGTCGTAAAATTATATCTTTTGTTTAATCAAAGACTTTAAAAGTGCCATTCGCACTGGCACCCCATAGAATGCTTGCTGGAAGTATTTCCCGTAGGGTGTGTCATCCACATCGGGAGCTATTTCATCAACCCTGGGCAGAGGATGCATCACCATGGCTTCACTATTTTTTAAAAGCTCTTTATCGATGGTGTAAGCCCCCTTAATCTTCAAGTATTCCTGTGGATCTGGAAAACGTTCTTTTTGGATCCTGGTGACGTAGAGAACATCCACATAGGATAAAACATCCCTTATTTCACTGGTCTCCTGGACGGTAACTCCGGCTCCACTCAGATCTTCCATAATCTCCCTGGGCATCTTCAACTCCGGTGGTGATACAAAGCTCATCCGAGCCCCAAACATGGCCAGGGCGTAGGCCAGGGAATGCACCGTTCTCCCATATTTAAGATCACCCACCAGGGCCACATGCAGATCCCTGATCTTACCCAGCAACCTTTTCATGGTGTACAAATCCAGCAAAGTCTGGGTGGGGTGCTGTCCAGCTCCATCTCCAGCATTAATCACCGGCACGTCCACGATATCTGCAGCCAGACGGGCAGTTCCTTCCATATTATGTCGCAGCACCAAAGCATCGGTATATTCACCCACAGTTCGCACCGTGTCGGTAAGTTTTTCACCCTTAGTGGCACTGCTGGTCCTAGCCTCAGCAAAACCAATGGTACTTCCCCCCAGACGTTTCATGGCTGCCTCAAATGATAACCTAGTACGGGTGGATGGCTCATAGAACAGCATACCCAGAAGTTTTCCGGATAAAATATCTGATGATTCCTGGGACCGAGCGATGGGTTCCATCTTCTCAGCAATTCTTAAAATGTAATCAATATCATCCTTACTGAAATCTCTAATGGAAATGATGTCTCTTTGACTGAAAACCATACACTGATCCCCCTTACAAGCTGAAACCTATCCTGGTTATCCTCTTTGTTTATTATCTTAAATAATCATTCTCTTTTCCCTGATTCATAACTTACGGGCAAAGGTTAAATATCCAGTGTGCCCGGTCATCCTTGTTTTAGGACGAGTACCCTTGCTCTTAACTTCCATACCCCTTAAAAGACATTCCATCGTTTCAATATTGGAAAATCCAACCTTTTTAAGCACATGATGCAGGGTCATAATTTGATCCACGAAGGGAGTGTACGTAGCCAGGAATCCACCAGTTTTAATTGCGCTAAAGACATTTTCTGCCACCATCCATGGTTTGGGAAGATCCAAAAACACTAGGTCCAGATCCTTCTCGTCCATCTCCAGCGATAAGTCCTGGCATTTCACCTCCACGTTCTTTAAACCAAATCCCTCGATGTTTCGCTTGGCTATCTCAGCAAAATCTTCTCTTATTTCGTAACTGTATACTTTACCCTCCGGACCCACTACGTTAGCCAGGAAGATGGCGCTCGCTCCAGCTCCGGTACCAGCATCCAGAACCCTACCTCCACATCCAATTCCAGTGTAAGCAGCCATGATCCCCATATCCTTAGGTAGAATTATGGAGCAGCGTCTTTCCATCAATTCTATGTAGTCGTTGATGTTGGCATCTATGACCGTGTATTTCTTTCCCAGATGTGTCTTCAACACATCACCTGAGGCGCTTTTTACTATGTCTTCCTTTTTAATGTAGCCAGCGTCGGTGTGCAGGTCATCAGAACCTACCAGATACTTTCTACCTCTAGAGTCTATTAAAACACGCATGATGATCAAATCCTTGATAAATAATTTATAAGCCTTCTATTTCTTTTTATAAACTGATTCCACTATTTCTCGTATATTTTGGGCAATTTTTTTACCAATACCTTCAACTTTCTGTAAATCTTTGAGACTGGCCTTTATAACCCCTTCCACGCTACCGAATTCTTCCAGTAGCTTACGCGCCGTTACCGGACCCACTTGGGGTAGTGATTCTACTATGAATAGTTGCTGTTCTTCCAGGGTAAGGGGCTTGCGCTCAGTCCTGGTTTGTATTTTACGGGGTCCTTTTTCCATTTCTCTTATTGCTAGTCGCTGGATCATAGCCGCCGTGTCTTCCGGGGATCGGGTGGGGATGATGGGTAGACCAAAGTCCACAGCAAGACTAGCCAGAGCACCCCTGATGGCGTTGGGATGTAAACCGCCGCTGTACAGATCATCTCCTTCCAGGATTACAACTGGCTGCTGGAAGCTTTCCACCATATCTTTAGCCTGTTTGTACAGCCGTTTGTCAATGACCGAGCCAACAAAGTCCCTGGAGCTTTTTCTTTCCACAGCTACCTCATTACCCACTTGGTAATCTGCCACCGAAAGACTGGTGCTTACAACCTTGACCCCTAAACTATGCAATTCCCTGACCACACCGGACTTGACTTCCCGGTGGTCCACATAAACCACTGGCTTTTCCACTTCGGGCACCAGATTTACCTGTTCCGGTCTGATCTCCACCTTTTTTTCATAATCCTGGGAGAGCTGATTTTTCATCCTTTTCTCCTTGTACTGGCTGGAGTAATAATATGACTCGTCACGGGTTCCTTTAGTTATGAGTATTATCATCCTTCCTTTACTTTTCCTACCCGTCCTACCACGTCTCTGAATCATTCTGATTTCAGATGGAACTGGCTCGTAGAGGATTACCAAGTCCACTGAAGGTATGTCTATTCCTTCCTCAGCCACGCTGGTAGAAACCAGTACTTGGTAACTTTTCATACGGAAAGCCTTAATAATCTCCTTCTGTTCTTTCTGGCTTAGTCCTTTTTCTTTCTCCCGGGATGCCTGTCCGAAGAACTTAACCGCTTTAATACCTTCTTCCTGGCATTTGCTGTAAATCTGGTTAACCGTGTCCCGGTACTGACTGAATACAATTATCTGCCTATCCTTTCCTTGTAGCTCTTTTTTAAGGATTTCTATTAACTCCTTCATTTTAGGATGTTCTAGGCCTTGTTCCTGGGCTTTTTTAGTCAAATAAACGGCTGTTTTAAATTCATCATCTTTTAACAAACCTTTAGCTGCTTTGGTATTTTTTTTAGCCAGACGCTGGAAGTATCCGTTTAAATTATGGATACCCTGGGTTTCTAGAAGTTCTAGTGAATGCAGGATACTGAAAACAGCAGTTAACACCGAAATTGCTATTAAACAATCTCTGGGGGGCTTAGCACTGCGAGATATCCTGTTCTGCACTCTGCTGCGAGCCTTTAGAATATCTCGTTTGCTTATCTGGGAAATGGATCTGATGATTCCCATCTTCTTCAAAGCCTTTAACCTTCCTTTCTGCGCAGCTTCCAAATGGCCTTTTATGGCCTTCTGTTCCTTGGTTAGTTCCACGCGGACCCAGTCCACATCTATGGGATTGAAATAAGGCTTTACATCCAAATCGTCCTCATTCTTGACAACCACATTATGTATAAAGAGATTTTCACACACTGCATTTATTTTTTCTTCCTCCCCCCCAGGAGAGGCGGTTAAACCCAGAATCAGGGGATTCTGGGAAGTGGTTTGGTAAATGTTGGCCAGGAATACGTAAGCATAGGATCCTGTCCCCCGGTGGCATTCATCAAAAACTAAGAGGGAAACATTTTCTAGAGAATAACGTCCAGCGATGAGATCAGATTCAATGGTTTGAGGCGTGGCTAAAATTACCTGTGCTTCATTCCAACGTTTGGATCTTTCATTGGGACTCACAGCGCCAGTTAAAACCATGGTGGTGGCCTTTAGAAACAAATGAAAACTTTCTTCATGCTGTACTGCCAGGGGCTTGCTGGGAGCAACTACCAGCACTTTACTGTCAGGAAAGTTCTTCAACCGCTCGGCAGCAACCAATACAGCTATAATAGTCTTTCCCAGAGCAGTAGGAGCCACGATCATGGTGTTACCCTTTCTGAGAACATCGGCAGCCAGAACCTGCTGGTAAAGCCTGGATTCAATCTTCTCGGGGTAGATGAGATGGTGCTCTATCCATTTACTCATGATTATGATTATCAAGCCGATTTCTTATAATGGTGTTGGAATCTGCCACCAATAGGAAAATGAATTCAATTTATTTGAAGTACAGCAGATTTTCCAAGTCATCATAGACCACTTCTAAGCCGCACATACTGGGCACGTAATTAGCAGCTTTGGCCGAGTTTACCCCGATTACTTGGTAGTCTAACTCCTCAATGGGAGCCACCACCATACAAGTGTCGGTGATGATTTTCCCACCGGCCTTTCGGATGGTATCCGTGTAGCCCATCCGGTCCGCAGCGGCCTTAACCAGGATGGAGGTACAAACCCACAAATCATTGCTCAAAGTTTTTCCTTCTAAAAAGCTGGCCACTTCACCTACCTCATCCAGGGAGGCGTGGGGACATCCCAGGCAGATCAGATCCGGTTTTTTAGAACTGGAGGATAGTTGTCCTCGGACTTCCTGGATTTCACTTTCTTCCACGGTCATAAGCTCCACCTCCCCCACTTCCAGGCCCCGCATGGCCAGATGATATTCGGGAGTAACGTCCTGCACATGATAGAGAGCCACGGCCCCGGAAGAAGCCAGAGCTGCCCCTAAACTTTTCAAATCGTTGGGGCCTGGCTTGCCCGTCATCTGGAAGTATGGCACTCCACTTCCCACTTCCTTACCCACCATGTAGCCCAGAGCCCCGTAATCGGCACCATTAAGGTTGGTTTGTACTTCCACCACCAGATTAGCTTTACGGCCAGACTCCAAGTGATAGCCATACAAGGGGGCACGACCACAAATAGCTGCGGAAAGTGCTCCCGGACCTCCCTCACGATTGGTTCTGGCGCCTATAACAGAATTAGCATAACAAACAGCGGATGATTCTGACCAAGCTATGTGACTGCCCAGGATGGGTAGGTTGCTGGCCAGGTAGGGTGTACAGGTGCAAGTGGTGGTGATTCCCATCTTCTGGTAGGCGGCTACGATTCGAAGCTGCCTTTCGGTGAACTCTCGGGAGAATCCCAGCTCTTGCCAGTGATCCAGGTCCACCCCGGCAGGGTTGAGGGTGGATGGTACCCTAACCCGGGCACTCTGAGCCATTTCTTCTAGAAATTCCAGGCCGGCATCACCAATGGTTTTGTAGGACACCCCTGATATCTGGGCCGAGGTGATTTCCACCATTTTTTCGGCCTGATATATGTCTCCCAGTGCCACCAGGATTTCCATACTCTTCTCAACGGCAGGGCCGTAGTGGCCCTGGTACATTTTTTCCTCTTCTGGAGTCAGGTACATGTTGTCACCAAATTAACCAGGATTAAGATGATATCTGGCTTCCCACCATATCATTGACCAGATTCTTGAAGTTTTCCAGATCCTTGTAGGGGATCATGGCCCCAGCGGCTATATTGTGTCCTCCACCAGCTCCATTGAAATTATGGGAGGCCTGTTCCATGGCCAATCCCAGGTTGACACCCTTAGCCGTCATCTGAGTGGTGGTGCGGGCAGATACCTTCACATCTTGGTGTAAACGGGCCAGGGTTAAAACCGGTTTTTCTGGATTAAGGATGCCTAATTCCAGCCCCACACTGGCCAGGGTTCCCAGGATGCTTTTACGCTTCTTATCCTCGGTGTAAATGCACTGTATGAATTCCCTCTCCTGGCCACCTTCCTTTCGGATCCATTCCAGGCCAGAGAGCAGCCGGTCCTGGTAGCGGTGCAGTAATTCCATTCCCTCCTTAAGAGCCGCATCCCTATCCCCCAAACAGATACTCATACCCACAGTGTGTTGTTTACTCTTTCCACACGCATCAAGAATTCTAGAATAATCTTCTAGACTTCTTAGTGGAGGTTTTTCACTTATAAGGGCATATACAGTTCCCAGTATCTTGGGATTCACCTTGACTAGCTCTTCCCGCAGGATGTCCTTTTCCTCGTTGGCCAGATCTGAGAATTTAATCCCATATGAAAGTCCTAATTTTTCTAAAAATCCCTGGCTACCTTCTAGATCACCAGAAACACCTGAAAGAGCTGGATTGAAGGTGTAGGACAGGGCCTTGTACAGCGGTTCATCTTCTTTATAGGCCAACTTCAAATCTTCGTATACCTCTATAAAACCCGCTTCTTGTCCTTCCTGCAGGATGGTCTGATTCACTCCCTGGAACCCGTTTTGTCCCTGCATATCACCCATGGCGCCAGCCAGGGCTATTCCGGTTAGCTCTGGATTATCCAGGGAACGAACCGATAGGTAAGTAACACCAGAGGCGCTGACGTCGCGGGTACCGTCCATTCCAAATAAGTGTGGATTCACATGGACCAGGTTTTCATGTTTATCTCCGGTGGCGTCTATGGTCTGGTGGTGGTCAGCAATGATGGAGTCCCCGCGGAGCTTACTTATACGCTCTACGTAAGCACTTCCCATGTCGCAGAAAAAATATAACTTGTATTTTTCCTGGCTAAGGCGTTCTAAAATATCATCCTTAAGCCGAGGTACTATAGTAACGTGGAATTTACCCTTACGCTTGGCTATAGCGTTGCAGATTACGCCAGCAGCGGAGATACCGTCGGCATCATTGTGGGAGATTACTCTCACCACATGATCCCGTTCTAGGTGTTTCTCCAGGAGCTGGCAGGCTTCTTCAGCCCTACTTAACAAGTAGTGCTGCCTTTTTTGGTTCATATCTCCATCCTTGAGGTAGCACACCTTCCCGCACGTAGTACTTTACTAGTCTACGAATCCGGGATTCCATCAGTTGCAGGCCACGGCGAGTGTGCAGATCCTTGGGGTTTTCCTCCAAGTGGTCCCTCACGTTGACGGCTTTACGAATGAGGTTCATCAAATCTTCCGGATATTCCAATCCCTGGTCGTGGTTTTCCAGGATCTGGGTTATCTTCATCCCAGTCACGGCTTTCACGTCGGGAATTCCGTACTGGTCTCTTAGTATTACTCCAATTTTACTGGTAGAGTTTCCTTCCTTGGTCAGTTTCAATATCAGTTCTTCAATCTCTTCAGTTGAGTATTCTATCCAATCTGGCTCCAGAGCCATCCTAATCACCTCTGTAATCTTCAAACCATAACGCGAATTTTTCTAAGGATCTCCTTCGATGGGAAAAACGGTTTTTTATCTCCCTTTTCAGCTCACCAAAGGTTTTATCGTAACCGTTAGGTATAAAAATGGGATCGTATGCGAATCCATATTCTCCGCGTTCCTCATGGGCTATTTGTCCTTCCACCACACCTAAAAAAATCTCGGGCTCGGTCTTGGGCGTAGCAAACCCAATCACCGACCTGAACTCGGCGTAGCGGTCCTGAACATCTTCCATGAGCTTTAAAATGCCCTTGTTTTTCAGGGTACCCTGCACGTAGGACGAGTAAGTTCCAGGGAACCATCCTAACTCCCGGATAAATAGACCGGCATCTTCTACAATCACCGGTTTCTCAAGACGCTTGGAAGCGTAAAGGGCACCATAACGGGCTACTTCATCCAAGTCACCCTGAATTTCGGGATAGCCCAGGTCCACGTGCTCCACCTCGATCTGGAAGTGGCTGAATATTCCTTGGGCTTCTTTTACTTTGTGTTGGTTCCCAGTTATAAAGGTTATCCTCTTTGAAAGATATCCACTTTTAGCCATTAAAATCACCAATAAGAAACACTACAAATCAGTAATAAGCGTTACACATATATAAACGTTACAATCCACCCTTAAGTTACTATGCTTATACTGTTTGGGTTTCCAAGTATCTATATACAAAACAAAAGGAGTGATTTTCATGATCAATATTATAGATGATAAATATTTTAAACAATTCGTTCGGGCTAGAAGATACAAAGAACGATCAATCAAATTCCATAGGCAGGGTTTACAAGCTTATTCTGATTTTATAGGAAAAACACCCACAGAAATAATAAAAGAAGCTATAATGGAAGAAGAAGATGGAAAAAGGATGAACAAAAGGAAAATCAAAGAATATTTTATTGATTTCGTAGAACATCTTTCGGAGAAAAAGTATGCTCCTCAAACAATTTTTAACAGGGTCAATTCTGTTAAAACATTTTACCATGAATATGATGTTATAACTCCAAGGATAAAACTACCAACTTCAAATGAAAATCCTGCCCTAAAAAGGATTCCTTCAAAAAAAGACATATTAAAAGCTATCAGACACACGAATAAGCGAAACGAAGCAATAATACTATTAATGGCATCTTCTGGCCTTGCTTCTGCTGAAATAAGAAATTTAAAGTATAAAGACTTCATAAAAGCATTAGAACACGAACTAAAAGACTTAACTGGTGATGAAAGATTTGATTTAACTAAAATTCAATCAAGGCTCCAAGATAAGGATGTAGTTGGGCAATGGCATGTCATTAGGCAGAAGACCGAAATGGATTATATTACCTTTTCTACGCCTGAAAGCATATTTGCCATTATAGAATACCTAAAAAATAATGAAAATAATAACAAATACCTAAAATCTATGGAAGATTATCTTTTCTCGGTCAATGGGAATAAGATGAAGGGAAATACTTTTGATGAGGCATTCCAGGCTATCAATGACCGGTGTGGCTTTGGAAAGTCAGGGTACCAACGTTTTTTTCGATCTCATAACCTTAGGAAGTTTTTTACAAATGCCTTATACGATGCAGGAATGGATTCTTATAGAGTAGAATGGCTATTAGGGCATAAATTGGAAAAAACTGCTGGTTCTTACTTTAAAATGGATATAGAATCGATGAGAAAGGAGTATATGAAGCATATGGATGCATTAATAATCATAGAAAACAATTTGAATAGAAATAATCAATACATGGCAGAAAAAGAGAAAGTAGAACTTATAGAAAGCCTTTTATCTAACAATCAATTCATTAAGGCCTTACAGAAGAAAGTTGTTGTAGAATAAAAATAGGATTCATTTTACCTTTTTTTTTATTTATTTTTTAAATTAGTTTTAATCTGGATAATTTTGTTTTCTACTCTTCAAAAGCGTTACAGTATAAAGTGAAGTAATCAAATTTTGAACTTAAAAAAAGTTTGAAATGCTTCTAAAAAAATGAAGGAGGTGGAAAACATGGAATTTTATGATATATTACAAGAAATCTATGAAGAACAGTATAATATCGATGATAAACCCGCGTATATAGATACAATAGAAAAACTACTCAAAATTGTTGGAAAAATTTAATTTTTTTACTTTTTACAGTGTCTGCACATTCTTTTTTCTACTAAATTAAAGTTTTACAGTAAATAGTGAAGCATCATAATTGGAATAGAATCAAGAACCCAAAGATGCTTTTAAAAATGATTAGGAGTGATTAAAATTAGGTATATTGATACCAAGGCAATTACAGTTCATATTTTTTCTGAACAACGTTGTATGCTTGAAAGAATTAAAGAAGAAATTGAAATTGAATGTGGGCTGAAAGTTCCAATATCTGAACTTATTAGGCAATCTTTGGATAAAGGAATTCCTTTAATTAAGGAAAATAAGGATTTTTTAAAGGCCCAGATTAAGAGATAGTAAATTTTGAACCTATTCCGGGTTTGGGATATAATATAAACATAACAATAACAAGAAGGACCCATAACAGGGCGATTATTTTTTTTTATTGATAATCCCAGACCAATTCATTTATAGGAGTGGATAAAACTTGATAAAAATAGATAATTTGAAGGAAACGGTTTGTAATAGTTATAACTTACTTGAATGTGCTATTAATGATGAAAATCGTGAAAAATATGGTTTAGCTGTGGTTTTTAATACTAGGGAAAAGCATCCTGGATTTAATAATTGGCAGACATATGCAAAAGAAGATCAATCAGATGAAGATGTCCGGCGTCTTTATAATAAAGCTGGCACTAAAGCTACTTCTTATAGTTACTTTACTGGTATTGGTGGTCTTGTTGATCTAGATTTTGATTGGGAATGGACTTATCACATATTGAAGCGTAGATATCCAGAAATGTTCGATACTTTGACTATAAAAACACCTAATGGAGGTTATAGATGCCTGTATGTCGTAGAAGATCCTAAGGATTACCTTAAATTTAAGCAACGTTCTCCAAGGGTGGAAATACATGGTAAAGAAGGAAAGCATGTAATTGTACATGGAAAAGGCAATGATGACAATGGATATCTACAAGAATACATTGTAGTAAATGATCTTGAAATTAAAAGAGCCAATGATATAATTAAAGTAACAAGTAATTTCCTTGAAGAATGGAGCAATACATGTAGTTTCCTTGAGTACCAATGTATTAAAAATGCAGTATCTCATAAAAAGAACCATTGCACACATGAGCAACGTACCTCAATCGCAGCATTCTTCCATGCCAATGGGATCGACATCGAAGATGCAATTGACTTTTTTAGAACATTTACAGACTTTGATTACAATATTACCAAAGATCACTTGGAGAGGATATACGAAAAGGACTTTAAACACCCAACTTGTAGCCATCTTAAAACAGTGTTTAACATCAATGATGATACTTGTAAGAACTGCATAAGGAAAAAAGAATATGCTGATTCAGATCAGATTGTTTCTACAACCAAGGAGTTTGATCTTTCCCAAATTGATGCTTCTGACATTTTTAGCTTGGATGATGATAATCTTCATGATGATATTAAAGAAACACCCATTACTACCATTGATGGAAGTATTTATTATTTAATTCCACTTAAACCACAACTTAAACCCACCCAAAATGATGGTACCTATGAAGAAGTTTCAGAGGTAATAGGTTTTTATGGTGAAAAATGTGGATATGGCTTTGATCCAATCCCTTTTTATACAACCACCAACGATGCATCTTCCAGAACCACTATAACAAATTCTAACATTCTCCTAAATGGTAATCAGCAACGCATGATAGAGCTTTGTATAAAAGAAGCCTTATCTATACCTGAAAATATCCAAAAAAGTCCTGAACTAATTTTTTCTAAATTACCTGGAACACTTATCCAAGAAACTATCCAAAAAGACATCTATAAGAAACTGGACTATTACCTTAACCTTGATTACGATATTCAGTACGTTCTGACTACTTGTTTTATTATGGGAACCTATCTTTTTCCTTTATTTGCTTCATATGGTTACATGATAATTAGTGGCGAAAAAGGGACTGGAAAAGGAACATTTCTGGACCTAATGGAAAAGACTTGCTGGAATGCGACAAGTAAACAAGTTTCCATAACCGAAGCCGCACTTTTTAGAAGAATAGCCAAACAACTTCCAACATTAATAATCGACGAATTCCATCGAACACTCAACACCAGCTCTGGCAATGCACTAATATCAATTTTAGAAGCAGGCTACGACCAAGGAGGAACAGTACCAAGAACAGAAAAACGCAAAGATAAAAAAGGCAATGAAGAATACTACGTCGTAGATTATCCTGTTTATTGCCCTAAAGTCCTTGCAACCCGCAAACCTGTAGAAGCTGATGAAAAAGGAGTAAAAATAATCCTAACCAAACTAATTAATGACAAAAAATATGCTAAAAGAAAAAAAGAACTCTCCAATGACCCATTCTTCTCAACAGTTCGAAAAAGATTAATGCAATGGGCTATTTCAAACCAAAAAGCAGTTCTTGAAGCCTACAACGCAATAGAACCAACTAATAGACTAAATGGCAGAGAATTCAACGTCTGGTTACCCTTATTAGCCATATGCAAACAAGCATTCCCTAATAAATATCCAGATCTCCTTTCATTTGCAGAAGATACCATAAGCAAAGGCAGATCAAACACCTATGAAAAAGAAAACAGGGTCTTAAGAGCACTATACAGCATGTACAAAGGTCAAAAGCTTACCGATGGGGGTAACAAACTCAACGAACCATCATACAAAGTTACAAACAAAGAAATCCATGATGAACTAGTTGAAACAGAGAATGAAGGCATACACCACAATGCCACTAAATCTGCTATTGAAAACCTTAAAATAGCAGGATGGTCATCAGGAGGCCAATACTTCATCAAAAAAACAAAACTACTCCAACTATTCGATGAAAGAGGACTTATGGAGGATTTGTCAAGTGGTGATGTTTATGGTAACTAAAAAGAACTTAAATTTCTTTAATAAGCTTAAAAAGTCTATGATATTCCTTAAGCTTAAAGGAAGTAATTCTTTCGTAACTTTCCTTGATGATGTTGATGAAGAAGGCAATATCTATATTATGGATGACAATGTGTGTCAATTTATTTCAAATAACTTCATTTTCTGTATAAGGCCAGTTTATAATGTTACTAGGGAAGAATTTGAAGAAAGAAAGCGAATGAAAAGAAAAAGATAATCAGGATAGATTATTTTTTTTTACCTTTTCCATTTTTTCATATAGAGTAAAGAAAAAGTATTAACAAACTCATTGTAAAAAGTCATGTTTACAACTTGGCATAAGAACTATAAGTCATTTAATGTAACGATAACTAATATTTTAGACACAAATTTCCCATAAACCTTCTTCAGGATATGAAGACCCCCCCCTTAATTTTTTTTCCATATTATATCTAATCAATTTGAAAATAAACATAATAAATGTGTTTGTATTGGAATACAATACATTATAGCCGTCCGTTAGATTTATTATGGATCAGGTGTAAGTATAATTTGCACACTATGTAGTACGTAGTAGAACGTCCTCCAAATAGTTTTTTGGTATCTTCTATGTACTGGGAGGGTGGGTTTTCTGATGACTATCCTCCCGCTCCTATGTTATTTTTTAGGGGATGGTACCATGCTGATTGAATCTGTAGAAGAAGAAGCTGATGTTAGGTTTGCAGTTGGAATTATGAGATTTTCGCATGTAAAATCACATGAATACTTGGATTATGGTCTTGAATACAAGGATAGTGTAGTTGTAATTCATAAGGATGATTTAATGGCCTTGTTAAAATTATGTCATGGGTTTCCAAAATTCAAGAAGAAATTGGCAGAATTTTACGAAGTTTTGGAAGCATGGTAAAATTTTTGGGGGGATTTCCAGTAACCTTTAGTTATAATCTACTTCGTGATATTGGCGTTAAACGAAGTAAATCAAAAAGGATTGGATAACACAAAATTTTAATATAAAATTGGTAGAATTTTTACTATGCCCGGGTTTAATTCTTATTTATTTTGGGAAGAAGACTATAGGTCATGTGAATCTGAATTTTTAGAATTCTTAACATATGTGCCATTATCTGATGATCACTATAATGTATGGTCATTGAAATTAGCCAATCAACTCCTATTGATTGGAAGCAGTATTGATTCTTTCTTCAAATCTGCATTGTATTCTTTAAGGAAAAAATGGATTTACAATCATATAGAATCTAATAAATATTATTCTATTGGCCTTGATCTTGGAGAAGGCTTCCGCTGGTTTTGTTATAATGGAATTGGCTACATCGAAGAAGATTTTAAAGACGAATCAGACTTTTATTGTAAGCTCTTAAAAGATGCGCAACCAAATATGGGCTTATATAGGGAAATGTTTGAAGATTATTACCATTTGAGTAGTAAATCAGTCTATGTTCTTCGAACTGAAGAAGAATTAAGACCTTTTCAGGAATGGGAAGATGGAAGGAGCCCAGAATGGTGGAAAATTTACACAGACTTAAAACATAGTAAATTTCAAAATAAGAAAAATGCAACTTTAAAAACGGTTTTGGATTCATTATCTGCTTTATTTTTGTTGAATGTGTATCATATTGATAATCGTAAATTTTTAGCTAATCATGGCATCTTAAGAGGAAATATTAATCTTAATCATCCTGAATTTTTAAATTCCAGGGAAAAAATAGATACTCTTGAGCCTATAATCGCTAAAACGGATTTATTTGGATATGTTTGGGATACAAATGGTCATTGGACTGAATATCCATGGTCAATATTAAATCCTGGAAATGTTTATGGTCTTTAATTATATACTGGAGAAACAATGCCATTAAGCTGGAATGAAATGAAAACAAGGGCAGTTGCTTTTTCAAAAGAATGGGAACATGAGGAAAGGGAAAGAGCAGAATCCCAAACCTTTTGGAACGAATTTTTTAACATATTTGGTATTAGTAGAAGACGTGTAGCCACATTCGAGAAGCCAGTAAAGAAATTTGATGATAAGCAAGGATTCATTGATTTACTTTGGAAAGGAGTCATTTTAGTTGAACATAAGTCAAGAGGGGAAAGCCTGGACACAGCATATACACAAGCGAAAGACTATTTTCCTGGATTGAAAGAAAAAGAACTCCCAAGATATATACTAGTTTCCGACTTTGCCAATTTCCGATTATATGACCTTGAAGATGATAAAAGGACTGAATTTGAACTCAAAGATCTTTATTTGAATGTTAATTTGTTTGATTTCATTGCTGGTTACCAGAAGAGAACTTTTAAAGAAGAAGATCCTGTAAACATCGAAGCTGCAGAACTAATGGGCAAGTTACATGATAAACTACTAGAAATTGGATATGAAGGACATGAACTAGAATTGTATCTTGTAAGGCTATTATTTTGTATGTTTGCTGATGATACTAGCATATTTGAAAGAAACCTTTTTTTGGATTATATTGTAATAAAAACAAACGAGGATGGTAGTGACCTGGCACACCATTTATCTACTCTTTTTCATGTGTTGAACACTCCGGAGAATAAAAGATTAACAAACCTCGACGAATCTTTGAATGCATTCCCCTATATCAACGGTAAACTTTTTGAAGAAGTATTGTCTCCTGCATCGTTTGATAGCTCCATGAGGAAGATATTAATAGACTGTTGTCTTTTAGATTGGGGAAAGATATCCCCAGCTATCTTTGGTTCTTTATTCCAATCAGTAATGGATCCTGAAAAGCGAAGGAACCTGGGTGCTCATTATACATCAGAAAAAAATATTCTTAAATTAATTAAACCACTATTTCTTGATGATTTATGGCATGAATTCAAAAAAGTGAAAAATAATAGACGGAAGCTGAATGAATTCCATAAAAAGATCAGTAATCTCAAATTTTTTGATCCTGCATGTGGATGTGGGAACTTTTTAGTAATTACTTATAGAGAGATTCGTATTCTTGAGCTTGAAATAACTAGAATCCTTTTAACAGATACTGAAGGGTTTAGACAACAACTCATGAACATTGAAAATGTTTTAAAAGTTGATGTAGATTCATTTTATGGAATAGAAGTTGAAGAATTCCCTGCTAGAATTGCAGAAGTATCAATGTGGATGATGGATCACCAAATGAACATGAGGGTTTCAGAACAATTTGGAATCTATTTTACACGTTTGCCTTTACAAAAGGGAGCAAACATAACTGTAGGGAATGCTCTTAAGCTTAAATGGGAAAAAATTGTTCCAAAAGATCATCTAACTTATATGATAGGAAATCCACCTTATGCAGGTAAACAAAAACAAGATGAATCACAAAAAAAAGACATGAAGCTTATTTTCAAAGGGATTAAAGGTTATGGAGTTCTTGATTATGTAACGGCATGGTACATTAAAGCCGCACAATACATACAAAAATCGGATATAAAGGTTGCTTTTGTCTCCACTAACTCTATATCCCAGGGAGAACAAGTAGGGATTTTATGGAATGAATTATTCAATGAATATGGAATTAAAATTCATTTCGCCCATCGCACTTTTAAATGGAGTAATGAGGCTAAGAATGCAGCTGCCGTTTTTGTTGTTATAATCGGTTTTGCCACTTTTGATACTAATAAAAAACTGATTTTTGAATATAATAATCCTAAATCCGAAGCACATGAAATTAAAGTCAATAACATAAATCCTTACTTAATTGAAGGCTCGGACATTGTTATATTAAAAAGGAAAATTCCTCTATGCGATGTTCCTAAAATATCCTTTGGAAGCATGCCAAATGATGGGGGAAATTTATTACTTTCTGATGATGAAAAAAATGAACTATTAAAAAAAGAACCTAATGCAGCAAAATTTGTCAGACCATTAATAAGTGGACGTGAATTCATTAATGGAATTAGCAGATGGTGTTTGTGGTTAGTTGATGCCAAACCTAACGAATTAAAGCAGATGCCAGAAGTATCTAAAAGGATAAAATTGGTAAAAGAACATAGAATGAAAAGTAGAAGAAAAGCTACGCAGAAGTTGGCAGATTTTCCCACATTATTTGGTGAAATAAGACACCCTGAAACTGATTATCTGGCAATTCCTCTCAATTCTTCGGGTAACCGGCGATTTATTCCAATGGGGTTTTTGGATAAGAATAATATTGCAAATAACAGTTGTTCGGTAATAAAAGGAAGCAGTTTATATCATTTTGGAGTGATGATGTCAACAATGCATATGACTTGGGTAAATTATGTAGGTGGTAGAATAAAAGGAGATTATAGATACTCGAACGAGATCATATACAATAATTTCCCATGGCCAGACAATTCAAGTAAAAATAAAATTCAAAATGTCAAAGTAAAGGCTGACAAGGTTCTTACAGTTCGCCAACAATTTTCTAAAGATTCTTTGGCAGATTTATATGATCCTTTAATGATGCCCCCAAAATTAGTGAAAGCACATATGGAATTAGATCGTGCTGTTGATTTATGTTATAGAAAAAATCCATTTGTAAATGACGTTAACAGAATGGAATTTTTATTAGATCTTTATCAAAATTATGAAAAATAGGGATTTTTATGGAGTTAAACGATGAACAAGTTCAAAAGCTACTTGAATGGTATTTAACCATATCTAAAACGAGAGAATGGATTAATTTTAGAAATCAGGAGCATGAAAAAAATCATTCCTGGATTAAACCTGGAGTTATCGAGGACATGGGTGAAGATGAACTTAAAGAAAGGTTTTTTGATTACTTTAAAGGTGGGGGTGGAAGACAAAATCTAAATCAGATTTATAGGGATCGGATTATAAGAAATAAAGACTTGAAGAAAACTTTGCTATATCTTTTCAACGAACAAATTGATATCAAAGAAAGAATTAACTCGGTTTTAGATGGTGATGGTCATATCGAAGGGATGGGAAAGGCCATTGTAACTTCTCTTTTAATGGATTATGATATTGGAAAGTACTGTTTATGGAATGAAAAAACAATGATGGGCTTTTCTGCCTTAGGGATAGATATTGAATATAAAGGCCTTAAAGCTGGTGAAGTTTATTTAAACGTACTTGAAGAACTAGAACGTATTAAATCCCTAAAAACAGAATATAATTTAACTTTTGAAGACATTGATTTATTTTTACATACAATCTCTGCTGTTGATGAAGGTGTTGAAGCAGTTAGTACTATAATTCAAGGGGAAGACCTTTCCGGAGATTCTTATATTGATATAGAAGGACTAAAATCTATGGAATTTGCCATGGAAAAATATCTTGAAGAATTTATTGAATCAAACTTTGACAAGATTGACTTTGGTGCTAAACTTAAATTATATCAAGATGAAGAAAATACAGGCAGACAATATATAACTTCAGTTGGAAGAATAGATTTATTAGCATTTGATGAGGAAAAAAAAGAATTTGTTGTTATAGAATTAAAAAAAGGTCAGAGTAGTGACGTTGTTGTTGGACAAATCACTCGTTATATGGGCTGGGTAAAAGAAAATCTAGCTAAAAATTATTTTGTTAGGGGTATTATTATTGCTAAAGAGAAGGATGAAAGGTTGGAATATTCATTGAAAGTTGTTCCAAGTGTTGATTTGTTCTTATATAACATCAATTTTGATATAATTAACCTGTAGGATATAATACGGGTTCACCAATTATGTTGCTGCTCGTGGCTTCTATTTAACCACATTTTTGGTTTTTTTGGCTATGTTCAACTCTCCACAGTCAAATAAAGATCTAAATAGTTAATAATAGATTTATTTGCCCGGTGCGGATACACTAATGCAAAAAAAAGTAATAATGATGGATCATATGAAGATAAAATGGGATCCAATTTTTTAGATTCGCTTACTAAATTATTCCATTTTTCTGGAGTTTTTGGTAATTCATCATGAACCTTTCCATCGCGGCATCTCCAAGTAAAAATATCCTCATTGTTATCAAATTCAAATGTTTCAAACCTAATATAAGAAATGTCATGCCAATTTTCCATTAAGGTTTTTTTCTTGTTTCTTCTTACTAACATCAAAATTAAAGTTTCCAATATGAAAGAACTTCCATTAAATTCCTTAAAATCAATTTTTTTAAGATTGGATTTAACAAGAATTTCGTTTAGTACCTTCTCAAATTGCCCAGGCTTATTTTTACCAACCATCCTTATCTGGGGAAGAACCTCGGCAAATTCCTTAGAAACATCAATTGCCATTATTTCTGTCAAGATATAGTGATAACTTTTTAATTCAAATTCGAGCCTTAAAATTCCTTCCAAAACATCCCTTAAATTATAATATGGATTAGGAAAACCAAAATCTTTATTTGGCTGGTTTCTATTAACAATGGAAAGAAACATATTTTCTAATAATGAATAAGCAATTTCATTCTCATCTTCTTTTTCTAAATACTTAATTATACTAAAAAGAAAAGGAAATGCCGATTCTCCCCAAAAAAAGTAGTTATCCTGATTTTCTTTTATTAATTCAAATAATTCCTCATTCACCTTGTAATCTTCTTTAACAAGTGACAAGTGGATTTCAAGTGTAGATAAAGTACCTAAAACCAGTAGAATTCTTGAATTATATGAAGCTCTATTTTCTCCAATCATGCTTCCTTCAAAGAAATCTTTCTTTTCTAATACTTCATCTTGTAGTAAGGATAAATTTCTTTTTATTTCCAACATTATTAATTCCACAGATTCTTCCCATTTATCTTTCAATCCGGATTTATGTGCAAAACGCATAATTGATGCAGCTAAACAAGTCCATGCTTCAAATAGTGCAAAATAATTCTCTTTGTTTTGAAATGGATCCAATAAATAACTAACAATAATAAGACTACTTGATACAGCATTTATTTTATCGGATTCTCTTACCATATCTCGACTAAAAATGATTTGATCTAAAAAATCAATAAATTGGTCTTTTGGTAATAAATCACGACCATCACTATTTAAAAGCCCTAAAAATAAACTAAAATCATCAAATTCTTGAGGGATGAACTTTCCTTGAGCCTTTTTAAACATTTTTAATAATTCATGTATATCAATAATTTTTAATTCATTATATCCACGTGATACATAACTGGAATTATGGCCATTAATTTTTGATATCGCATAACTGTTTACAACTCCGTTCATTACTAAATGAGATTGATGGGTCTGTCCTGGTTTAAATGAAGGATGATTAATGGGTATTTCTACTAGTTCATCTATTTGGGATTTTATGTTTCGCCAGTCGGTCAAGTTCATGTTCCCACTTTTTAATTGAAAAGCATGATAATTACCATCAGAATCTATAGCGATAATGTCTTTGCCATCTTCAAGCGGGCCATGTGTATTTTTAACTAATTCATATTCATTAAGAAGTACCTGAAAAAAAGCAGCTCTATAATTAGTTTCATTAGTTTTAGTCAACCAATTTTCTATTGCTTTCTCTATCATCCCATTCTTTCCTCTTTTCAACAATTATTTCATCTAATCTTTCGTTAAATTCATCTAAATGACTTGGGTTTCTTTTGAGGTATTCGGATAACCTTTTATCTTGGTCAATAATTGTTTTTGGATGCATGAAAAAGGTGGGTAAATAAGGATTGCCATTTTCATCAAATTCAACTTGTATTTTTTCTAAACCATCTAAATACAATTCAGTAATTAATTTTCCTTTACCATCCAACTTATTCCCTGTTTTAGTCACAGCTATATCTATTTCTTTAAAAAATTGTTTTGTAATTTTATCTGATATCTCTTGAACAGCCTTTAGGCATTTTTCAACGAAAAACACTATACCCTTATCTAAAACTTCTTCATCTTTAATTGAAAATCTACTATCAACTTTTTCATATTCATGTTCAACATAATCTCCAGCAGAATCAATAAAGGAATGGCTTTTACCTTCAAAACGCGTTTTTTTCCGTATTTGAGAAAGAAAAGTTCCATCATGGACTTTATCTGAAACAGTTAAAAAAATTGAATTTTCTAACTTATTTTTAATGGATGGAAAATCTGGAAGCAAATTATCACCATAAGGTATTATCTAAATAGTAGTTGATATTATTATTCTCTAATTTAATAATCATCTATCAAATGAATTCATTTGCATTGAATATTTCTTTAATTAGACCTAGAAAAATAACAAGTTTTATATCTAGCTTGCCTTATATCAAAATTTGATACTTGGAAGTAGATTTAACCCAAAACTTGATATCTTTTTTGGAAGATAAAGGTTATCTTCCGTAGAATTTCTTCATTTCTATTCTCTTCATTTCTATTCAACATAATCACCATTATAATCTTAACTCGATTCAATGACCGTATAACGCCCTCTTCCTTCTATTTCCCTTACCTTATCCACAACCAGCTGGTAGTCCTCAGCATCCTGGTATCCTTCCAGAATCGCTGCGAAACACTCTCCACTTATTTCATGATGAATGCCACTTAGGGCCTTTTTGAAAACCAGAAGGTCCACCCCTTTGTCTTCGGTTAACTGGGAGATTTTACCCAGCCCGAAGTCAATGAAGATTATTTTGTCTCCATTTAACAGCAGGTTGCTGGTGGTGAGGTCTCCGTGTATTATACCGCAATGGTGCAGCCTGGCTATACTTTCTCCAATCTTATTACAGATGGTGGTAATTTCATCCAGCTTAGAATCATCAATAACATCCTTAACCAAATTTCCATCCATTTTTTCCATGGTGATGGTACTTTCCTTAATATTGATGTCGTAAACCAGGGGAGTCACTACTCCGCAGCGTTTAGCCTCATTTAATAGTTTAGATTCACCTTTGGTCCGAGTTTTACGGAGAATGTTGTCTATTTCCTTTATCCGATAGCTTTTAGGTATTCTTTTTTTAACCATCACCGCATGGTCTAGATACAGATCCTGGTAGAGATTAGCCTCAGCCCCCTTGGCAGCCAGTTCTTGAGGTAATTCTAATAATTCACTGGCTTTTTTCATCCAGGGAACTGGTACTTGGTCGGTACGGTAGCGTTGGATTATGTTGGTGTTATTTAGGTCCTGTCTGGCCCCGTTTTTATGCATCAACTGGCCCATCCAGGCAATCATGGCACCGTTATCTCCACAGTACTCCATGGGGGGTATAAAAAATTGGGCATAATGTTCCCGGGTCATGACCGAAACCATCTCTCTGAGACGTTGATTGGCAGCCACCCCGCCCACCAAGAGAATTTCCTTCTTCCTGGAATGGGCCAGGGCCCTCTCCGTAACTTCCACCAGCATGGCAAAAGCCGTCTCCTGTAGACTGAAGCACACATCCTCCAGGGATTCTCCCCCTTCATACTTCCGTAAGGCGGCGGTTAAAAGACCTGAAAAGGCCAGATCCATCCCTTTAACTGTGTAGGGCAGATTGATATAGTTACTGGATTTATTAGCCAATTCTTCAACCCGGGGTCCTCCTGGGTGGCCCAGATCAGTTTGTCTAGAGAACTGGTCCAGCATGTTACCGGCGGCGATGTCCAGAGTCTCGCCAAATACTTGGTACAGACCTGAATCAAAGGCAATTACCTGACTGTTCCCCCCGCTCACGTATAATGTGACCGGGTCTTTACAACCGGTGGTTAATCGACCGATTTCCACATGTCCCACACAGTGATTCACTCCTAGGATGGGAACATCCAGCCGGAGGGCTAAGGTCCGGGCGGCGGTGGCCACGGTGCGCAGGGCAGGCCCTAAACCCGGTCCCTTGGAGAAGGCCACCAAATCAATGCCGTTTAGATCTAATTGGGCCTCTTCCAGTGCTTCGCTTATTAGTTGGGGTAGGGACGCGGCGTGGTGATCTGCTGCCTCTCGAGGGTGAATTCCCCCAGAATCAGGGATCAATTGTTTGCCCTTTGATGCCAGAATTTTTCCTTCATCATCTACGATGCCCACACCGGTCTTCTCGGCAGTTCCTTCTAAACCTAGACATATCAAAAAATCACACCAAAATCTATGGAAATTTTAAATAATGATCTATTTCCATTTAATATCTAATTTTAGGAATGTTTTTTGACTCCAAATATGGGAGTATCATCAAGGCTAAATAGGAGCTTATCGTTCTGATCTGTGGACTTTACCAGTATGCCTGCGATGCATCTACCCCACTGACCAGCACTGCTGTGGTGGAATATTCGACAAGTCGTCAACCAGTTCAACTCATCGCATTAACTAGGCCTAATTGGAAGGGACATGACCGGAAGGGACATGGCCAACGCAGCCATGAAAGTCTAGGATAACCATTAAAAGCGCATTTAAACTGCAGAATGGATATAAAGCGCTATTTGCTGGCTTTTACTTATTCTCATGCTGATGCGGGAATGGTGCTCCTACATCAAAGAAAAACTATATTATGGGGATCGATAGGAGATCCCATTCTAGTTCATTAAGTTTTTAAATAAATTGTCATCTTTGGTGAACATCTTTAATTTTAAATATAGTTTTGACTTATGAATATTCAGAAAGAGGCTTTTACAATGGAATCAAAAAAGAAATATGTCCTCATAACTCTTTTAGCTGTATTAATTATAGCTGTAACTGGTTTCATATACTACGTTTCTGACTACTATCCCGCAGATAACGCAGCCCGGGCTGCACTATCCTCCAATACTTCCTACACGGTAGAGAATACTGATGATTCTATCACCTTCACCCCCACTGGGAACCAGAGCATTACCGGCATAATCATCTATCCAGGGGGTAAGGTAGAGGCGGAGAGCTATTCAGTTTTGGCTTCTAGACTCGCCGCGAATGGTTACACTACTATAATCGTGAAAATGCCCTTTAATTTAGCAATTTTCGGGGTAAATAAAGCCGATAAGGTCATGGTCAGTCATCCGGAAATCACATCCTGGGTCATGGCCGGCCATTCCCTGGGCGGTGTTCTTGCATCGGACTATGCAGTGAACCATCCCGAAAAAATTAAGGGAGTCATTTATCTGGCTGCCTACCCCGCCGCCAACGCTTCCAACGCCACCTTTAAGGCCTTATCAATAAGGGGTTCCCAGGACGCGCTGACCACCAGTGGAGATATTACAGCTAACCTTAACAAGTTCCCAGCCAACACTACCTTCGTAACCATAAGTGGTGGTAACCACTACAACGTTGGTGATTATGGTGTCCAGGCTGGAGACAATAACGGCACCATCACCCGGCAGCAACAGCAGAGTGAAACAGTTAATTACATACTCCAATTCCTTAAAAGCCTATAATAAGTTCGAAAATAAGAGCAGAACAGATGATAACATGGATAAGGCCATTAAAACATACGGATCTATAGATAAACTCCCCGAACTGAATGGAAAAGACGCACTATTTCTATGCACCATAGCCAGCACCTTAACATCCCGCATACCTGGCATAACCGGGGCGGGGGCAACACCAGAACTAACTGATTACACTCCGGCGGCTGATGTGGAGTTAATTGTCCACGGAGAACCTACCTGTCTCACAGAGATACCGCAAACTATTGTGAATGGGGCTGCAGCACCCACTCCAGCAGTGATTACCAAAGCCGCCCTGGAACTGGCAGATATCCCCTTTCTAGTGGCAGATGCTGGGGCTGCAGTCAAACCGAACCTGCCTTATGTTAACATCAATGATGAACCCGGTTCTAACATCAAAACCGGTCAGGCGGTTTCTAATCCCCAGTTAATATTCGAACAGGGAAAAATTCTGGGCGAGCTGCTTTCCCGTCTTACTGGTCATATTTTCATTGGTGAAAGCACCCCCGCCGGCACTACCACGGCTCTGGGAGTATTGCAGGCCCTGGGATATGATGCCTGGGGAAAGGTCAGTGGCAGCACCCCTGAAAATCCCCACAGTCTTAAACAGGAACTGGTGGAGCAGGGCCTGAAGGTCGCTGGCCTCTACGGTCACGGACCCCAGGACCCTTTCAAAGCGGTACAGGCGGTAGGCGATCCCATGATTCCTGCCGTGGCGGGAATAGCTGCTGGAAGCCAAGCACCAGTAACGCTGGCTGGTGGAACGCAGATGACAGCGGTGTGCGCTCTTTTAAAAGCAGTTCATCCTGGATTTGCCTTTGATGACCTTTCCATTGCCACCACCATCTTCGTGGCCCGGGACGATACTTCGGATATTAACTACCTCACCCGCCAGATCGATGATATCACCATCTTCGCCGTGGATCCCTTCTTTGAAAAATCAGAAAATGAGGGATTAAAAAATTATCTTAATGGAACGGTGAAGGAAGGAGTGGGAGCTGGTGGAGCAATGCTGGCCGCTCTTTTAAGGGGTGTCCCCATGGATGATATTCGTTCTAGAATCGAAGATCTCTGTAGAGAGATCTTCTAATATTCTTATTATATACTTAATAGCTTAGTTGGAGTGGGCGAAAGATACTAAGTTATTCGCCTTCAAAGGACCACTGTTAATATTAAGGTTATGATTCCCACCGTCCAGCAGTAATAGGCGAATATGACCAAACTGTGCTTTTTTATATAGCCCATCAGAAACTTGATGGCTAAATAACTGAATATCATTGCAGATATCAATCCACCAACAAAAGAGCCGGTGCTTATATCGAAACCTGCAGTCAAATCCTTTAATTGAATCAACGCTGCCCCTAGAATCGCGGGAATGGATAATAAGAAGCTGAAACGGGCTGCCATTTCGCGGTCAAAACCCAAATAAAGGCTGGTGGCTATGGTGGCTCCGGAACGGGATATACCGGGGGCGATGGCGCATCCCTGGGCAATACCAACTATTAATGAGTTGGTAAAGGATATTTCTTTGGTTTTCTTCTCCCCACGAGGCATTCTCTCCACACCCCACAAAATAAAACCAGTAATCAACAGAAAGAATCCTACAGCGCTTACTGAACTGAAAAGACTTTCAAAAAAGTCTTTCAGCAAAATTCCCATGAGTCCGGCAGGTATGGTTCCTACCAGTATCAGCCAGGCGAGTCTTTTGAACTGGTCATTTCTGATTTCTTCTTTGAATCTTCCTCGGGGTATGTCTGCCAGGCTGGAGAAAAAGGCTTTGATCATGGCTATTACATCACTCCTGAAATAGGATATCACGGCGATGAGAGTTCCCACGTGGAGCAGGGTGTCGAAGGCCAGGCTGGATTCTACTCCCAGAAGTTCGGGAACGATAACCAGGTGAGCTGAACTGCTTATGGGTAGAAATTCCGTTAATCCCTGAACCATACCCAGTATTAATGCTTGAATGATATTAATATCCATTTTATTACACCTACAATTATTGGATGCTAACTAATTAGAACTAACTAATTAGAAGTTATAAGTTTTTACTTTTAAGTTATAAGTTATAATTAAACATCAGAGAAAGGTCAACCATCCGTACCTGTCTTCAGTATTTCCTTCCAGGATTTCGAAAAAACTATCCTGTAACTTCTTGGTTAATTGGCCCCTTACACCGTCCCCGATGGTGATCTGGTCCACGGAGCGTATGGGCGTAACCTCGGCCGCGGTACCGGTAAGGAACACTTCATCGGCCAGATACAACATCTCCCGGGGGATCTGCTGTTCAACCACTTCTAGGTCCATATCCCTGGCCAGGGTGATTATGGAGTCCCGGGTGATGCCGTTTAAAAGTGAGGAGGACAAGGGGGGCGTGTAGAGGATACCCTCCTTTACCAGGAAGATGTTTTCTCCACTGCCTTCACTGACCATACCACCGTAGTCCAGCATGATGGCCTCGTGGTAGCCATTGAAGAGGGATTCCATCTTGGCTAACTGGCTGTTCATGTAGTTAGAACCAGCCTTGGCTAGGTTGGGCATGGTATCCGGGGCCATCCTCCTCCAGGATGATACTCCCACATCTACCCCCAGCTCCAGGGCTTCCTCTCCCAGGTACTTTCCCCAGGCCCAGGCCGCGATAACCGATTCCACGGGGCAGTTTAAAGGATAAACACCAAGCTCGGCATATCCCCGGAAGACCAATGGCCGGATGTAGCAGGCTTTAAGCCCGTTAATCTTCACGGTTTCCAGAATAGCTTCTCTAAATTCATCCTGTGAGTAGGGGATGTCCATCCGGTAGATCTTGGCCGAGTTGTATAAACGGGCCACATGCTCTTCCAGGCGGAATATGGCCGGGCCTTGTTTGGTGTTGTAACAGCGGATTCCTTCAAAAACACTGGATCCGTAGTGTACAACGTGAGATAATACGTGAATGTTTGCTTCTTTCCAGTCAACGAACTTTCCGTTGAACCATATTTTTCCTGATTCGTCAAAGGCCATGTTATCCCTCCAGTTCTTTTAGGTTGGCTGCCATAAAAAATCTTTTGTTAATTTGTGCACGACATTAGTTGCATTCCTCCATTCGGTGCTACTAGTAAAGTATAAATACGCTGCTCACCAAACCAGAGGAATGTTCAAATCAGGGCCGGTGGTCTAGGGGTATGATACCTCGCTTACAACGAGGTGACCAGGAGTTCGAATCTCCTCCGGCCCACTAAACATCATTTTTTCCTGTTTTGTAAAGGTTTCCTAAGAAGAGTAAATTTTAATCAGCATGTCAATAATATAATAGGAAGTCAGATGGGCCGGTGGTCTAGGGGTATGATACCTCGCTCACACCGAGGTGACCAGGAGTTCGAATCTCCTCCGGCCCACTACCAAATACAGTTAATTTTCAGCTCATGTTATAATTTTTTTTAAGATATGTTTAGATTTCAAATCTATATTTTAATCTTTTGAGGCGAGTGACGACAAGGGTCACTCATCTAAAAAATACTCAAAGTAAGGATCTTCTTAGCCTAGAAGTACAGAATAAGTAGCACGTTTATCAGCAAGGCTACGAAAAAAACGGTAGTACCTTTTACCAGGGCGGCATTCAGGTCACGTTCCAGGATCAACACCAAGCCGTAGGAAAGAATAGCCGAGGAAACGATGGTGGACATACCACTCATAGCGGTGCTGTTGGAACTTAGTTCTACTAGGTAGGTAATTAATTTGGATAATAACAGCACGATGATGATGAGTACGATGGGGTTTTTTACTAGGGGCCTTAACCTTGGCCATACTGGTTCAGAAGGCTTTCTTGTACGGCCGGTACTCTTTTTTAAACTGCCCTTTCCACGGGATAAGAATCCGAGTGATACACTGGGGCCACTGGATGAAGAAGGTGTGTAATCCGTTTCTTCCTCCACATCCTCATAATCCACCACACTCTCTTCTTCCACTAGTTCTTCCTGGTGCTGGGTGAAGCGCTTGGCAAGGACCATGAGTCCATCTTTATCAATAAGTTTAATATTGCGACGTCCAGCATAATTGTTGGCGCTGTCTGTGAAGTAGGAAGTGGTAACCACCACTACTTTGGATGCCTTCAGGGTTTTGGCCACCATTTCCATTTCTTTGAGGACGTCCATGCCGACTTCCCATCGTTCATCATAATTTTTACAGGCCACCACCACTCCGATATCACCTAGAATAGTGGGTAGAACTCCATAGATATCGATGATGTGTCGCGAGGTTTGAAAATTCTGGTAAACTTTGAACCCAGATTCCTCCATTACCCTGGCCATGAACCTGACCAACCTGTTTTTATCCACTTCCCTCACCAGCTCTCTTGATCAAATCATTGACAACCTATTTCATTATTTAACAGTAATATTATTTCTTCTCTACCTTTTTATACTTAAAACTGTTCCTTTCCTATCCCTTAACTACCACACAAACTATTTAGAGGTGTGGGTATAAATCTAGCTTCATGGCTATTCTCATTACCAACGACGACGGTTTCAACTCATCGGGCATCATGGCCGCAAAAAAGGCAGTGGAAGGACTGACAAAAATACAGGTAGTTGCACCAGCTACTCAACAGAGCGGAATTGGCCACGCTTTGACTCTATTTGAACCAATTAGGGTCACTTCTGTTACCTTGAGCGATGGAGATCACGCTTTTTCAGTATCTGGAACTCCCACCGACGCAGTTATACTCGGAATATATCAACTGGCCGAAGAAAAACCGGAACTAGTCATATCTGGTATCAACATTGGAGAAAACCTGGGAAAGTCTGAATTATCTACTTCGGGTACTATTGGGGCGGCCATGGAGGCTGCTGTTCATGGAATACCTGCCCTTTCCGTATCCTTGCAGGTAACCCGGGGTGATATAAAATTCCATGATGGCCATGTTGATGTTGATTTTGCCCATGCCCAGAGGATGGTCCGGAGGGTTACCCAGCAGATACTTAAAAAGGGATTACCGGATGGTGTTGATTTTTTGAATCTTAACATTCCATCCCACCCTCACAATGACCAGATTAAAATCACCAATTTAGGGGAAAGAATGTATCGGGTTCATATCACCGAGAGACTAGATCCCCGGGGAAGACCATACTACTGGATCGATGGAGATCCTGTGGAAGATGATAATGAGGGCACCGATGTACATTCCCTAAAAATCGAAAATACAACCACTTTAACTCCAGTATCCCTGGACTGCACCGCTTCCCTTGATTTGATGAAGGGATGGATCTGATTTAATCCAAGTTAATAGGTTTTTGAAGGTAAATTTTGATGGAAGCTAAAGATTTCAGGCAGCGGACCATTAAGAAAGGATCTATTGTTAAATATCTGGGAACCCTAACTACCGGCAGGGTTCAGCAAATACGGGCGGAAGGTGAACATGCTTGGATAAAGATGGATTCCACTGGTCTTTTTTATCGGTCTGATTATCTTATCTTGATTGATGGAGATATTGATTTGAACAAGAAAAGTAAGGAACTCAAGCCTGGTGAAAAAGTAAAGAAATTAAAAAGAATATCCCCCACCGAAATTTCAGACCATGGAGATGGTCCCGGTTATGGTGGTGGCTAAGATTATGGTTTTATCCTATTTCAAATCCTATTTTAGAGATAAATAATTTTTAGAGGTATAATCACCTTGAAAATCAAATTGAATATGAATTTTGAGGCTTTTAATAATCTTCATATATTCTACGGTAGAACTAATTGTTGGTCCAATCAAGCTTTCACGATACCATTTTTTCTACTGTAGAAATAAAATTTCAAAAAACTTAATATGCCGATGGTATTCCTAGTAAAAACGTGCTAATTTGTCATAAAAGCTATTATTAATTATCTGGGAATTATCTGGGAAATTCTAAAACTGTTCTGCCTTTATACCTAAAATTTCCTTTGCACCCTGAAATACATCACGGGCAATCTGAGCGCTGCCCATGGAACCCGAGGTAGGTGGTAGTAAGACGCATTCACCTACATTTTCCAAGTCCTCTGCTAGTCTACCGTAGAAATCATAGGGTTCGCGCAGGGATCCCACTGACCCGGTCATAACCACGCCCTCTAAATTTTTCCGGGAAATTCCATTCAAACCCCAAATTTCCATTAAAATCGTCATTAACATGGTATCCATTGCGAGCTTAGCCTTGAAGTCCCCAAGTTGGTACCTTTGCAGGAGAACTTCCCGGGCACGGGTGACTTCTTCATCCAAACCCGCTACTTTCACTGCTCCTGCCTGCGAAAAACATTGATTGGCCGTTTTAATACCCTCATCTATATCTCTAATCATTTCCAGGTCTAAAGGCCCGTGTATTATCCCCATAGCTCCGAGACAGGCATCCATTGCCCCAATAATTTTAGCATCCTCCAGCAGGATGCTTACCGTGTTGGAGCTGATATCTGCTACGATGAAGTCCTGAAAACCAGTCTCTAAATGGGCGTTGTAGCAGATACTGACCTTTTCGGCACTGGCCTGATGAGAATAAGCAGCTCTGAAACGTGGGTCAAGTGATTCGCTGTTTTTATGCAGACCTGGTATCAGGATGGTGGGTATCTGGGACTGCTCTATTTCATCATATACGAAGGTACCTCCCCCGGTAACTTTCCCGGCACCCTCAATGGAAAGTATCCCCCGGTCAACAACCTTCCCTATGGGGGTTATCTTCGAAATACCATCCCCCATGGCATAAGTTATGGCCATAAGGTCAATTTTCTCTGGATCAACCCTCTTGAAAAGTTCATTCATGGCTGAAACTTCGCCACGAGATAATTGAACCCGGCCTATTTTGAAATGCACAGGTTCATCGTCCAGCACAGTGAAGGAGACACCGGTAGTACCGTGATCCATTCCCACAAAGACCATTTAGTACCTCAATTAAGAATTATAAATTAATAATGTGGATTATTTTTCAAGTCCACATAGTTTCCTGAGTTTACGACCTTCTTTTTCAATTTGTAGATCTGCTTCCAGGTCGCGTAGCCGGTTTAGTTGAGGTTTACCGGCTTGGTTTTCCAGTGCCCATTCTTTGGTAAATTTACCGTTTTGGATTTCCTTAAGAACCTTTTTCATCTCGGAACGGGTTTCATCAGTTATTAGCCGTTCTCGACGAGATAATCCTCCAAATTCAGCGGTGTTACTTACGTCGTGCCACATTCCGGCGAATCCTTTCTGGTAGATCAGGTCCACGATCAGTTTAAGCTCGTGACAAGTCTCAAAATAGGCCAGTTCAGGTTGATAGCCGGCTTCCACCAGGGTGCTGAACCCTGCTTTAATTAGCTCGGTGACTCCACCGCACAGAACCGCCTGCTCACCAAAAAGGTCGGTTTCAGTTTCTTCTTTGAAGGTGGTCTCTAGAACACCGGCACGAGTTAAACCGCAACCCTGCCCCATGGCAAGGGCAATAGCCATGGCCTCTCCAGTATAATCCTTTTCCACAGCCACCAGTCCTGGAACTCCAAATCCATCGACATATTGTTGTCTAACTGTAGATCCTGGTCCTTTAGGGGCAATCATGGTTATGTTAACGTTTTTTGGAGGTTTTATGTACTGGAAGTGGATGTTGTACCCGTGGGAGAAGGATATGGTGTTTCCTTCCTCCAGTCCGTCTTTTATAGACTGTTCATAGACCTGGGCCTGGATTTCGTCGGGTATGAGTAGGTGTATGATGTCTGCTTTTTGTGAGGCCTCTTCCACGGTCATAACTTCAAGACCATCCTCTTTGGCCACCTTCCAGGAGCTACCATCCTGGCGTAGCCCAACCACCACGTTTAGGCCACTTTCGGCCATGTTCATGGACTGAGCCCTACCCTGACTACCGTAGCCTATAACGGCAACGATTTTATCTTTTAAAACATCTGTGTTCACGTCTTTTTCATAATAAATTTTCATATGATCGCCTCTTTAAAATTGGGAACTCCCTGGCAGGTATAAAACCAAATTTTCTGTCTAGTAGTTAAGGGAAAGTTCATTTATATAATTTTTTCTTGCCTTCTAAAATCCGAATCATCCTTTTAATCAAAAATTATCAAAAAGAGATGGAAAATTTATCTTAATAAGACATTATCTTATAAGATATATCCCATCAGATTGTTTTTGTCCCTCTGGTAATGGCGGTTGGCCCTGTTCTGGCAATTTCCTGGATTCCAAAACTCTGAAGGAGGTCAATGAGGGCATCAATCTTGTCGGGCGTACCGGTGATTTCGATGGTTAGATTATCGGGACTTACATCTATTATTCTACCCCGGAATATGTTGGCGTACTGAATTATCTCGGAACGGGCCTTTTCATGGGGAGCATGGGTTTTAATCAGGCAAAGTTCTCTTAAAACCGTTGATGGGGGGTCCAGGTCCCTGACCTTAATGACTTCGATGAGCTTGTTCAACTGTTTGGTTATTTGTTCGAGTACCTTCTCATCTCCCCTGGATATGATGGTCATACGGGCCATTCCGTCTTTTTCCGACGGACCCACGGTTATGGCGTCGATATTAAATCCTCTTCGTGTGAAAAGTCCGGCAACTCTCTGTAAAACACCGGGTCGGTGTAGAACCACGGCACTTATTATGTGGCTTCGCTCGTTGGTCATCTAATCACCTCCCTTTTCGGCTACAGAAGGTCGGTATGGTATTTCACCTGGAACTTCCCTTTCTACTTTGTATTCCCCCACGATCTCAGTTAAACCACAACCAGGCGGTACCATGGGCAGTATCTCGTTAGGATCGATTATTACATCGATAAGGGTTGGTTCTCCAGATTTAAGGGCTTCAGTGAGGGTCTCTTTCATCTCTCCAGGCTTTTCCACGCGATGAGCATTTACTCCAAAGGCTTCAGCCAGCTTTACAAAGTCCGGAACTTCACCCAGTTTGGTGTGGGATATTCGTTCCTCGTAGAAGAGTTTCTGCCACTGGGCCACCATTCCCAGGTAGCGGTTATCCAGAACACAGACCACCACCGGGATATCATACTCTTTGACGGTGGCCAGGTCCTGACAGACCATTAAGAACCCTCCATCTCCGCACACCGCAACCACATCCTCTTCCGGGAGGGCTACCTTGGCCCCCATGGCTGCGGGGAAACCGAATCCCATGGTTCCCAGTCCACCCGATGATATGAATTTTCGGGGGTTCATAGAATTGAAATAATGAGCCATCCACATCTGGTTCTGCCCCACATCGGTGGTGAGAATAGTATCATCCGTCACTGCTTCGGATATCTCTTTAATAACCTGTTGTGGCTTTAATGGAGTATCATCAAATGATAATCGTGGTATGCAGCTGCCTCGGAACTCTTTCACGTGTTTGGTCCACTCCTTTTTCTGGGTGCCTTCCACCTGAGATATTACCCGTATCAGGTGGGACAGGATTATCTTGGCGTCACCGACAATGGGCACATCCACTGGGATGTTTTTACCAATCTCGGCGGGATCAACATCGATATGGATAATTTTGGCCTTGGAAGCAAATTTAGACACATCCCCAGTGGTCCGGTCTGAGAAACGGCATCCAATCGCTATCAGACAATCACAGTCGTCCACCAGGAAGTTGGATACTTTACGGCCGTGCATCCCCAGCATTCCCAGTGATAGAGAATTATCCTCTGGGAAGCATCCTTTACCCATTAAGGTAGTAGTAACTGGTGCTCCAAGAAGTTCTGAAAGTTTAAAAACTTCTTCTGAGGAACCAGAAAGTATTACTCCGCCCCCTGCCAGTATAACTGGCTTTTTAGCTTTGAGTATGACGTCGGCGGCCCGTTTTATTTGTAAGGGGTGCCCCTTCTTGGTGGGCTTGTAACCGGGTAAATCGATTATTATGTTCTCGGGATATTCCAGTTCGGCTTCCTGTACATCCTTGGGAAGGTCCAGAACCACCGGGCCAGGTCGGCCAGTGGAGGCGATATAAAATGCCGATTTTATCATGGGGGGAATTTCAGAGGGGGACATTGGCTGAAAGCTGTGCTTGGTTATGGGCATGGTAATCCCCAGGGTATCCACCTCCTGAAATGCATCATTTCCAATCAAATGGCTGGCTACTTGTCCTGCCAGGGCTACCACTGGAGAAGAGTCCATGTAAGCGGTGGCTATGCCGGTAACCAGGTTAGTGGCTCCGGGTCCTGAAGTTCCGATGCAGACTCCGACTTTTCCTGATGCCCGGGCGAAACCGTCCGCAGCGTGTGCCGCGCACTGTTCATGCCTTACCAGTATGTGTCTAAGGTCAGAATCATATATTTCGTCATATAAAGGAAGCAACACTCCTCCGGGGTATCCGAAGACAACGTCCACTCCCTGATCAGTAAGTGATTGGATTATGGCTCTACTGCCCTTCATAAAAACACCTTAACCTATACTAAACATTAATACTATCCTACTCATAAACACTTCCTCTCTCCAACACTTTAATTCTTGTGATAGAATAGTAGTAGAGGGCGAAAAGTACATCCATTTTTTATAAGATTATGAATTTATAGATGCACGGGAGGGCTAGTTTATGAAGATATTGGTAGTGGGAACCGGCGCCCGAGAACACGTCATTTGCCAGGCTGTTCACCAGGACGCAGAATTATATTCATATATGAGTAAACAGAATCCGGGAATCGCAAAATTATCCAAAGAATTCCATATCGGAAGCGAAATGGAATTAGAAGCCGTTAAAAAACAGGCCATTTCATGGGGGGTGGATCTGGCCATAATAGGTCCTGAATCTCCTCTGGAAGAAGGTATCGTGGACTCACTTCAGGAAGCGGGAATCGCCTGTGTGGGACCGACCCAGGCAGCGGCCCGTATTGAAACTGATAAGGCTTTCATGAGAAAACTTTTCGTTGACCACCATATTGGAGGTTCAGTTGCTTACGGAGTATTCGGTGATGTGGAAGAGGCCGGGAATTTCATTGACGAATTTGATAGAGAGTTAGTGGTGAAGCCCGTGGGATTAACTGGTGGTAAAGGTGTAAAAATAGTTGGAGAACACCTTAAAGATGGTAAAGACGCTAAAAAATACGTTAAAGAGATTATCAATAACAAAATTAGCGGCCATGCCAGCGTGGTCCTGGAAGAACGCCTGGTGGGGGAAGAATATACCATTCAGGCTTTGGTCGATGGAAGCCATGTGATGCCCATGCCCGCTGCTCAGGATCATCCCCACGCCTATGAGGGAGATCAGGGCCCCATAACCGGGGGAATGGGATCATACTCCGACACCAATGGATTACTGCCTTTCCTGGATGAAAAAGCATATCAGGATTCGGTTAAGATCATGGAAGATACTATCAAGGCCGTTAAAAAAGAAGTGGGGCCCTATCAGGGCGTTCTTTACGGACAATTCATGCTCTGCAGTGATGGGCCACGTCTGGTGGAATACAACGCCCGATTCGGAGATCCCGAGGCCATGAATGTTCTTCCCATTTTAAAAACAAGTTTCGTGGAGTTATGTCAGCGAGTAGTTGATGGAAATCTTACAAAAGCATCTTTCGAACCTAAAGCCACGGTTTGCAAGTACCTGGTCCCCACTGGCTACCCAGAAAGCGGTAAAGCCAACTCTATCATCAAGGTAGATGAGGAGAAGATAAACAAGGCCGGCGCCATGGTTTATTATGCTGCGGTTAACCAGAAAAACGATCAAATATTCACTTCGTCTTCACGGGCTCTGGGTCTGGTGGCGGCTGGAGAAACTATCGCTGAGGCCGAGGAGATCTGTGAGAAGGCAACAGCTTACGTGGACGGGGATCTTTACCATCGTCGAGACGTGGGAACTGCTGAACTTATTCAAAAACGAATTAAGCACATGGAAGACTTATTAGCGAGTTGAGTATTTATTGTCCGGGTGAGTTTATAGGAGATGGTGAGAAATGCAACATGTTTTATCAGTGCTGGACATCCAAGACCAGATCAGTGACATTCTGAAACAGGCCCAGATTTTTAAACAGGGCCATGGAACAGTTGAACCTTTGAAAGGCAAGACCCTAGCCATGGTATTCGAAAAATCATCTACCCGGACCCGCATCTCCTTTGAAGTGGCCATGTATCAGTTAGGTGGCTTCCCTCTGTACCTTTCCACTTCGGACTTACAACTGGGCCGGGGGGAGATAATTGAGGACACTTCCCGAGCCATGACCCGCTACGTGGACGGGGTGATGATCCGTGCCCGAGAGCACCAGGATGTGGTTAAATTCTCCAGAAACTCCCGGGTGCCCGTAATTAACGGGCTTACCAATTTGGAACATCCCTGCCAGGCCTTAGCTGACATGTTAACTATACTGGAAAGGAAAGGATCCTTCAAGGTTAAAATGGTCTATGTGGGGGATGGTAATAACGTGGTTAACTCCCTGTTACTGGCCACCGCCCTTCTGGGTATGGACTTCACCGTGGCCTGTCCACCCGGATACGAACCCGATCCGGAAATTACAAAAGAAGCTTTCAAGATAGCTGAAAAAACAGGATCAACTCTGGAAGTAACTCCCCACGTTCAAAAAGCAGTGAAGGGGGCGGACGTTCTCTACACCGATGTTTGGGTTAGTATGGGTGATGAAGAAGAGGCAGATCAACGTTTAAAAGATCTTCAGGCCTATCAGATCAACTCAGAACTGCTTAAACTGGCTGATCCAGAAGCTGTTGTTTTGCATTGCCTCCCGGCGGTACGTGATCAGGAAATCACTGAAGAAGTGCTTAACGGTCCCCAGTCAGCAGTTTGGGATCAGGCTGAGAATCGACTGCATGCGCAGAAGGCGTTGCTATACTTTTTGCTTAAAGACTGAAGTATCCGTCTTTTTTTCTATTTTTTAAATAGAATTAATTTTAACATAAATTTAATCCATTTTTTTCAGGCATTGAGTGGTGTATTTTATGAATTCTTGCACTGCCACCTCGTAATCTACAAAGGGACATCCCTGGCGCTTATTAAATATGATGAAATATGCAAAGGCCATTATGTTGAAGGCCAGTACTTTATAGTCTATTCCAGCACCGGGTGCTGCAGTTTCTAGAAATTTTCCCAGGTTGTTTACACCATTGATCAGCACGGTTTCAGAGGTATTATGATTCTCGGTGATGAGTATTTTGACGTATTCAAAGTTTTTATCTTCCATCTCTATGACTGCTTCGATTAGGAATTTTAATAGATCCTGGGATTCGTCCAAAGGTTGGCTGAATATCTGGACTATGTCTGCAGTAATCCGATCATAATTCACCATTAGAACCGTGTGGAATAGATTTTCTTTACTCCCAAACTTTCTAAAGAGGGTCATCTCCGTAAAACCAGATTCTTTGGCTATAAGTTTGGTTTTAGCCCCGTCATATCCTCTTTCTGCGAATATTTTTAATGCTGCATCTAAAATCTTTTTTTCAGTCTTATCCATCTTATCCTCATTAGATGTTCTTCTTAATTTAAATATCTTCTTAAACAGAATTCATAACATCACATACTAACTGGAGATTCTATGCCCAGGAGTGCCAGGGAGTTCCGGATGGTAATCCGGGACTTATCCACCAACATCAATCTCAAATCCTCTTTTCCCGATCCTAAAACTGGCATTGACTTATAAAATCGGTTGAAGACTCCGGCCAGTTCCAGGGTATACTGGGCCACGGGATGAACTCTGCGAGCAGCTGCTGATTCCTCTATAACACGTGTAAATCTGGCTATGGTTTTAATTAGCTCGATCTCCATCTGATCCAGATCTTCCAAGTCATCCGCATCTACTTCAATCTCAGGGGGATAACTGGCTTTTTCCAGTATCTTGCAGGCCCGGGCGTGGGCATACTGGATGGAGGCACAGCCCCGTTCGAAACTCAGGGCCTCATCCCACTTGAAAACTATATGTTTCTCCGGGGATAACCGGGCTATATAAAATCGGATGGCACCCACTCCAATTATTTCAGCAATTTCACGTTGTTCTTCTCCATTCAACTCGGGTCTTCTATTTTCGAGTTCTTCCAGAGCTCTTTTAACAGCTTCATCCATTAAATCATCTACACTAATAAACACACCCCGTCTGGTGGACATGGACCCTTCTGGCAGGGTTATGAATTCATAGAAAATAACTTCTGGCCTACGGCATCCGACTAGTTCCAGCACCACACTCAACTGCTCCAGTGCCAGTTTATGGTCAGATCCTAAGATATCAATGGATATGTTTGCCTCTTCCGCTTTTTGTTCATGATAAGCCAGATCTCGGGTGGAATAAAGTGAAGTGCCATCGGACCGACGTAGAATCAGTTCTTTTTCTATACCAAATTGGTTGAGATTCAGGTACAGCACCTCATTTTCCTGGGTATAATCCTTCAGTTCCTCTAAAATAGCATCTACCTTCCCTTCCCGTATGAATTGACTTTCCCACACGAATTTATCGTGATGTATGTGTAGTCTCTGGGAAGTTTCCTTCACACCTTCCAGACATTTATCCACCACCTCCCTAAAAAGTTCCTCCAGCTGTGGTGGGAACTCCTGTTCATAAGTTTTTAGTATAGCGTCAATTTCTGTTTTTATCTCAGGATTGGCATTTAAAGTCTGGTTCACCTGGAAGTACAGCTTACCCATTTCCACGTCTGGTTTTTCTTCCGGATCCAACTGGTAATCCAGGTTTTGCAGTCCCCACACAATCATGGCGATCTGTCGTCCCATATCATTAACATAGTACTGGGTTTCCAGGGGATAGCCCCCGGCCCGAAGTACTCTGGCCAGAGAGTCCCCAATTATGGCATTTCGTATGTGTCCTATGTGCAGGGGTCCGTTGGGGTTTGCTGAAGTATGTTCCAAAATCACTGAATCGTTTTGAAGTTCTAACTGACCATATCCTTCATCTACTGATTCTAAAACCTCCCGGAAGAACATTGCATGGTCCAGGAAGAAGTTCAGATAGGGACCCCGGGCCTCCACCCGGTCAATGAGGGGTGGTAGTTCCAGGTTATCCATAATATTTTCAGATATCTCTGAAGGAGATCTTTTTAGCTTACCAGCCAGTTGAAAAGCCACATTCGTTGCCAGATCACCCATATTGGGGTTGGGGGGTTGTTCGAATTTGATTTCAACCTCTACGCCCCATTGGAGCTTGTTTATAGAGGCCTTCACTGATTCTGCAGCTTGATTTTCCAGTTTCCTGTACATGAATTCACCTTGTTAAATAAAAAAAATGATATTATAAAAGTTAAAATGAAGACTAAAGGCCCCTGATCCACAGGGTTAAGTAGCCGATTTTAGGGATTACCAGCGGATATTCTCCCCAACTTATCACCTTGGCCTGTACCTGATCCGGATACACCGGGGCAGGATCTGCTCCCGAATTATTGTCACCCTGGGTAACGTAATAGCTGCGTCCCTGGGCATCTTTCCCTGTGCTAATTATTCGGTGAATAACTGGTTCGGGGTACCATGTGGCTTGGTAGATGATTATGTCCCCTACCTGGAGATTATTCGGACTCACCTCTTCTATCCCCAGGAAATTGCTTTTTTCAATTAACACTACGTCGCCCCGGTAGAATACGGGTTCCATGCTACCGGATACCACCACGTTAAGGTGCTGGGCCAGCAAGATCCCGACCACGATGATAATTATGTAACTGGCAATTTCACGGCCAGTTGAACTTTTAGAATCTTCTTCTGGAAGTTTGCTCTTTTTCTGAGGAGCTTTTTTTCTGTTGGACATTCAATACACCTATCTTAGTATAGCTCCCTCATTAGCTGAACTGGCCAGTTTACGGTATCGGTCCAGCCATCCTTTAACTTCTTTCCCGGGATGAACCACCTTTCCCAGTCTTTGCTCAATTTCTTCAGGGGACAATAGAAGCTCAATTTTCCTGCGGGGCATGTCTATTTGGATAAGATCTCCATCCTCCACCACCGCTATGGGGCCACCAGCCTGGGCCTCAGGTGAGACATGGCCAATACAGGGGCCTCTAGTTCCTCCAGAAAATCTTCCATCGGTTATGAGCGCTACTTTGTTTATTTCCAAGCCGGATATGGCCGAGGTGGGATTGAGCATCTCTCTCATTCCTGGCCCTCCCTTGGGCCCCTCGTAGCGGATGACCACCACATCACCCTCCTCCACTGCTCCCTGGAATATGGCCTTCACACATTCTTCTTCTGAATTAAAGACCTTGGCCGGGCCCTGGTGCTGCAGCATATCCGGATCAACTGCTCCCTGTTTTACCACTGATCCATCAGGGGCTAAACTACCCTTTAGTATGGCGATTCCCCCTTCTTCATGGTAGGGATGGTCCAGGGGACGGATAACATTATGGTCCAGAACCTGGGCATCTTTAAGATTGTCTATTAAAACTTTACCAGTGCAGGTTAGTGCGTCCTGCTTTATCTTGGACTCCAGAACCTTTAGTACAGCAGGGATTCCTCCGGCCTGATGCAGGTCTAGCATGGTGTGCTGCCCCGAGGGGCTGATGGCGGTGATATGGGGCACCTTTCGGCTTAGCTCATCAAAAAGATCCAGGGTCACCTCCACTCCCTGTTCCCGTAATTCATTGGCAATGGCTGGTATGTGTAGTGTGGTATTACTCGAACCTCCTAAGGCTAAATCAGCCACAATGGCGTTGTAAAAGGCTGACTGAGTCATTATCTGGGATGGTTTCAGATTTTCTTCAATCATGGCCACTATCCGCTCTCCACTCTCCCGGGCGATCCACATTTTATGGGCATCCACGGCGTGGGTGGTGGCACAGTAGGGCAGACTCATGCCCATGGCCTCGGTGAGGCAGGCCATGCTATTGGCTGTGAAAAGACCTGCGCAGGAACCTGCTCCAGGGCAGGCGCAACGTTCCAACTCATCCAACTCTTCTAAAGTCATCTTGCCGGATGAAACTTTACTCACTGCTTCGAAAACGTTAATTAAATCCACAGATTGCCCTTTAAACTCTCCAGGTAACATGGGTCCGCCGGTAACTACAATGGAGGGTATGTCCAGACGGGCTGCAGCCATGAGCATTCCTGGCACCACCTTATCACAGGTGGGTAGCAATACCAGTCCATCCAGGCTGTGGGCTTGGGCCATGCTTTCTACCGTGTCGGCCACAATCTCCCGGGAAGCCAGAGAATATCGCATCCCATCATGGTTCATGGCCAGGCCGTCACAGATGGCCATGGTGTTGAACTCGAATGGAACACCTCCAGCATTACTTATTCCAAGTTTAATAGATTCTGCAACTTTTTTTAGATGAATATGTCCGGGAACTATGTCCGTAAAACTATTAGCCACGCCAATGAAAGCTTTTTCCATCTCGGAGTCGGTTAAACCACAGGCCCTTAAGAGGGAACGGTGCGGGGCTCTTTGAATACCCTTTTTTATGGTGTCGCTTCTCATGCCATCACCTGATATAAGAATAATAGAAGTGAATTTACTACCCATTAATATGTTCTATCATTGGGTGCACATATCTTTTATAATAGGATCCTATTGTGAAATGACCACAGCTTCAAAAGGGACAAAGGGCTGTATTGGCATCATCTCATCCATTTAAGGTTATAGATATGCTCCATATCTTATCTATTTACTTCCATTTTAGCTAGGAGTTATAATATTAAAGCATCGGGTCACTATTTTAATAGCCAGCACTTAACTCGTATTATAACCACATGTTGAAATGAAGCTAAGACCTTTACAGATTCTAGACCACATTCATTAAGAATTTACATATACAACTTATCCTTTAAGTAATAACATGGACCTATTTCTTCTTTTGAAGATTATAATTGCCCTGGCTTTAGGAGCACTGATTGGTATAGAAAGGGAGAGGAAGGGACATGAAATGGAATTTGCCGGGGTCCGTACCTTTATGCTTATTTCCTTCCTGGGAATAACTTCTGCCTACCTTTCCCAATTCAACTCTTTCTTTTTAGGACTGGCCTTTATAGGGGTGGTGGTTTTGATAGCTGCCAGTTATCTGGTAACCACCCGTAAAAATGGTGATGTGGGTCTAACCACTGAAGTGGCCGCTTTGATCACCTTTATTTTAGGAGCAATGTGTATATCGGACCAAGGCCTCCAGGTGGCACCGATCCTAGCCATAATCATCACCACCATACTGGCCACCAAGAAGTATCTGCACCGCTTTGTCAGGAGAATAAGTGAGAAAGAACTTATCAACACCCTAAAGTTCCTTATAATAGCCTTTGTAATACTTCCACTGCTTCCCAACACTACTCTGGGTCCGCTGGAAGTTTTCAATCCCTACCAGATCTGGTTGATGGTGGTTTTCATCTCGGCCATAAGTTACACCGGATATATTCTCATGAAATTCATAGGCCCTGATCGAGGGCTGGGTTTAACGGGCATAATAGGCGGATTCGTTTCCAGCACTGCGGTAACTACTTCCATGGCGGCTCGGGTAAAAGAAAGCAACTTCCTCATGGGGGCCGCTGTTTTCGCCACGGTGGTGGCCAGTGCCATGATGTTCCTCAGGGTGTTGCTGGAGGTTTCTGTAATCAATCCTTCACTGATTTTCCTGGTGGCGGTGCCCATGCTGGTTATGGGTGTTCTGGGAATAATACTTGCCATATTTATCTGGAGACGGGTTGAGAATCGGGATATGGATGCAGATTTACAACTTGAAAATCCCTTCTCCCTAAAGCCAGCTTTAATATTTGGAGGGCTTTTCTTAGCAGTTCTTTTCGTTTCAAAGATGGCTAACATCTATTTGGGTAGTAGAGGTGTTTATCTGGCCAGCATTATCTCGGGGGTGGCCGATGTAGATGCCATCACCATCAGCATGTCACTATTGGCACCCCACACCATCACTCCTACCACCGCGGCCACAGCCATTACCCTGGCGGCCATGTCCAACACCGTGTTCAAGTTCCTCATAGCACTATTTTTAGGTACCCGTAAATTCGCCACCAACGTGGGGTTAATTTTCCTCTTAATAATCATAGCCGGGGTACTGGCCATATTTTTAGCATGATCATGCTCGTTTTTGAAATGTTAATGAAGTTGATACAGGAGCCATGGCTAGTTCAAGGTAGTGTATAAATAACATCAGCACTGACTTTTATTTTAGGTATTTTAAGGTGGTATCATGCGCATACTTTTAATTCACTCTGATTATTTGAAATATGAAACCAAGAACCAGACCAGAATTGCAGAAAAAATAGATGATGATAGGAAAAAAGGACAGTACCAAGATGTTCTGGTGGTTTTCACTGCTGTGGAAAAGGAGGATGAGGAGAATCCTCAAAATATCATCGAAAAGGCGGTCCTGGAGATTGAAGATGTCTTCGGAAAGGTTAAGGCTGATAAGATAGTCATATACCCCTATGCTCATTTAAGCTCTTCTCTGGGGGCTCCAGAGTTTGCTAAGGGTGTTCTTAAAAGTTTAGAATCTGCCCTTTTAGATAATGGCTTGCCAGTGGCCAGGGTGCCCTTTGGCTGGTACAAATCTTTCCAGGTGGCCTGTAAGGGACACCCCTTATCAGAACTCTCCAGAACCATCACCGCCGAGTCCCGAGCTGAAGAAGAGACAAAAGAAGAACAGGAATCTCAGTTTTTCATTCTGTTCGAAGGTGAACTCCACGACCCGGAGACCTTCCACTACGAAAATCAGGACTTAGAACAGCTGGTTAAGTATGAACTGGGGGTTTCAGAGTCTTCCGGTGATGAACCACCTCATGTGAAGCTCATGCGTGAGAAGAGTCTGGCTGATTATGAACCATCCGCCGATGTGGGCCATCTGCGCTGGTATCCCAAGGGCCGTCTCATTCGAGACCTCTTATCCGACTACGTTTATGGCCTGGTAACTGAAAGGGGGGCCATGCCCGTGGAAACACCCATTATGTACGACCTGGCCGATGATGCCATACGGGTGCATGCCGAGAAGTTCGGGGAACGCCAGTACCGTATGGGTGGTAAGAAGGAATTAATGTTAAGATACGCCTGCTGTTTTGGGGCCTTTAGGGTTCTTTCTGACTCCTTTTTAACCTGGAAGAATCTTCCGGTAGGCATCTATGAACTTTCCACCTACAGCTTCCGATTAGAGAAGAAAGGAGAAGTAGTGGGCCTTAAACGGCTGAGGGGATTCACCATGCCCGATCTGCACACCGTCTGCGCTGATCTTAATCAGTCCCTTCAGGAATTCGACCAGCAAATACTCATGTGCCAACAGACGGGAGAAGACCTTAACGTCAACTACGAGGTAATCATGCGTGCCACCCAGGATTTTCTGGACCAAAACCGGGAGTGGGTATCCCATGCTGCGGAAAAAATAGGTAAACCTGTTCTCCTGGAGGTTTTACCAAAACGAAAGCACTACTGGATAGCTAAAATGGACTTTGCTGCTATAGACTACTTGGGAAGGCCTATTGAGAACCCAACTATCCAAATTGACGTAGAAAGTGGGGAAAGGTTTGGAATAACCTATATTGACCAGAATGAACAGGAGCATTATCCTATAATAATCCACTGCAGCCCTACTGGAAGTATTGAGCGAGTTATATGCAGCCTTCTTGAGAACACCGCAGTACGAATGGAGCAAAGAGCTCCCATGTTGCCTGTCTGGTTATCTCCCACTCAACTGCGCATCCTCCCGGTGGCGGACCGGCATCTGGACTTTGCCATGGAACTGGCTCAGGAGATGCGAAAAGCCCAGATTCGGGTGGATGTAGATGACCGGCCGGACCGGGTGGGTAAAAAAATACGCAACGCTGCCGGGGATTGGGTACCATACGTAGTGGTGATTGGAGATAAAGAACTTGAGCAGGGTATATTCAATGTTTCAGTCCGAGAAACCAGTGAAAAAGTAGACATGACTCAAGATGAGCTCTTAAACACCATCAAAGAGGCCGTTCAGGGAATGCCATTCCGTTCATTACCTCTACCCCTTTTATTATCCCGCAGAGTAAACTTCTAGGCCAAAACCAAATAATTTTTTTACCAAAAACCTCTCCAGGTACCTTGAAGGGTCTGTTTATTTTTTATAAGTATTTTTTATACTCATATTTTTTTACACTTTCTTCTACCATCTCCCGGCCGAGACTAACTTTCTGATTATTTAATTTTTAATTTAGAGCGGATAGATAAGCTTAAATATAATAATGATAAGTTATAAGTTATAAGTTATAAATGGAGGCCGGTTTAAATGGCAGAAGTAATTGCAATACTGAATCAGAAGGGAGGTTGTGGGAAAACCACCACTGCGGTTAATCTTGCCGCGGCATTAGCTCTGATGGGGAAGCAAATCCTGGTCATCGACCTTGATCCCCAGGGCAACGCCACCACCGCCTTTGGAATTGAAAAAAATGAGATTGATAAAACTATATACACCGTCCTCATCGGTCAGGATACCATGGAAGAGGCCCTTTTGCCGACTGAAATTTCTGGACTGCACCTGATTCCCAGCAATATTTCACTGAGTGGGGCTGAAATAGAACTGAGCAAGGAAGTGGGTTACCACACCATTTTAGACATGTCCATGGATGGAATAAGGGGCCATTACGATTATATATTCATAGACGTGCCACCTTCGCTGGGCATACTCACCATAAATTCTCTGATGGCTGCTGATAGTGTGCTCATCCCTATACAGGCTGAATTTTATGCTCTGGAGGGAATGGCTGATCTTATGGAGGCCATGGAACTGGTTGAAACCAGACTTAAGAGTCCATCCCCCATTAAAGGCATTCTTCTCACTCTTTTTGATGCCCGAACCCGGCTGGGTAGGGATGTCTACAGCAACATCAAAGAATACTTTGGGGAAAGAGAATACGTTTTCAAGACCATCATACCCCGTAACATCACATTAGCCGAAGCCCCCAGTCATGGTAAGCCCTGTATTATCTACGATGAGGAGAGCACTGGCACGGAGGCCTATAAAAAGCTAGCCAGGGAGTTTATCCTGTTGGAGGACAACAAATGAATCCTAAAAAAACTGGCGGGGCCCTGGGTAAAGGCTTAGATGCCCTAATAAAGAGGGAAAAACCAGCTGCAACTGAGATTGATGAGAAACCACCCGGTGTAAAAGGATCAGGTAATAAATCAAAATCATCCACCACTTCTGCTACTAGGAGATCTGCCAATGGTGATCCGACCATCCAGGCAGTTTTAATGGAAGTTCATAAGAATCCCCGGATATCTCTATGGTCGGTTCGCTCTGCGGCGGTTCTGCGTTTTTTGAAAAAAACAAAACCAGAGTTTAGCATCAGTAAGGAAGCTTCGGCCTTGATAGAAGCCGCAGTTCAGGATAAATATCCTGATATCTGGAAACTCTTCCAGGACCAGGACTTTAAATTATAACGTGTTTTAATTATAACTTATAAGTTTTAAGTTATCACTTGTAAGTTATAATATTTGTTTAAAATAATTTAGAAGTTAAGGGTGGACTGATAAATTCGGTTTAATTTAATAAATGGTTCAGCCCGCTTGATCCACACTCCCGTTTTTTTCAAATCTTCTAAACTAGTGAAAACATGCCCTGATCTTCGAGCCGCTAATATTTTCCTAGCAGACTTAGGACCAATACCTGGGACTTTGATCAAATCATTAAAACTGGACTCATTTATCTCCACCGGAAAGTTTTCCGGATGGAATTGGGCCCATAACTGTTTAGGATCATCATCCAGGAACAGGTGATCAGAATCATCTAATATCATATCTTTCACTGCAAAACCATAGGAGTTAAGAAGGAATTGGGCCTGATACAAACGGGGAACACGTTTCGGATCCGGTGGGGAATGACTATTTAGAGGAGTGCCCTCTAAAGGAATAAAAGGACTTAGATAGCTTAATTTAATATTTAAATTTTTGTTTAACCATTGCACACGCTTCAATATATCCGCATCATTTTCCTGATTGGCCCCTACCATCAACTGGGTGCTTTGCCCAGCAGGAGCAAGTTCTGGATAACGATTTTTCAATCGATTAATCCATTTCATCCTTCTTAAAACATCTTTATGATAATCCTTGGTCGTGGTAAGCTCTGAAAAACCAGAGGACGTTGCTGATTCTAAGTTAACACTTATACGATCAGCTAAACTCATGGCCCGTTTGATCTGGTCGTAAGAAGCTCCTGGAAGTATCTTGAGATGAATGTACCCCTGATACTCATGTTCCTTCCTCAACAAACGGGCTACTTCCACCAAGTTTTCCATGCCCTTATCCGGATCACCAGGAAGACCTGAACTTAAAAAAAGTCCTTCGGCATAGTGATTCTGGTAATACTGTAGAAACACTGACACTAACTCTTGAGGACTGTATTCTTCCCGGTTAAACTTGTTTTGACAGTTATTTAAACAGTAAAGGCAATCACAGGTGCAGTGATTGCTCATCAGAGTTTTGAACAGTGGTACTGAACATCCCTGGGCGGTTTGGGCATGGTAGATGCCGGGGAGCTTGGCTGATGTAAAATTCTCCTGATTAAGACTAACATAATTACAGAGATCGTACTGGGATCCCTCCCCCAGGATTCTTAACTTTTCTAAGTTCATTACTATATGATTTTTTCCCGCACCATCTTAAATTTTTTTGAAAAGCGCCATATGGGATATTAGTTTTATAGGGAGGGTGGTCAAACTAAAAATATGCGATTGATACTGTCTGGTACTGGTAGTGCAGTGGGAAAAACTACCATTGCCACCGGCATAATGAAGGCTTTTTCAAGAGAATACAGGGTTCAACCTTTTAAAGTGGGGCCGGACTATATTGACCCCACCTATCACACCCTGGCCACTGGCCACAGCTCCCGTAATCTGGACTCCTTTTTCATGTCAGAACCCCAAATCCGGGAAGCTTTCCAGAGGGGGCTTAATATTTCCAAAGCAGACATGGGAATTATTGAAGGTGTTCGGGGCCTATATGAAGGTATCAGTCCTACGGGAGATGTGGGCAACACCGCTTCCGTGGCTAAGGCTTTAAACGCTCCGGTGGTTCTAATATTAAACGCCAGGAGTCTGGTTAAAAGTGCAGCAGCCATAGTTATAGGTTTTAAGACCCTGGATCCGGAAGTTCGCATTGAGGGGGTTATCCTGAACCAGGTAAAAAACCGTAAACATTACTTGAAAACCAAAGAAGCTGTGGAGAAACTGGCTAAAACACCAGTAGTTGGTGGTATACCTCGTAGTGATGAAATAAAAGTTGAGCAGCGTCACCTGGGCCTGGTCCCCGCTGTGGAAAGGGAGAATATCCTGGGATACATTGGTGATTGGGGTCGGGTGATGGAGGAAAATCTTGATCTGGATGCCCTTCAAGAGATAATGAGGGGAGCAGGTGAACTTCCTCCGGGAAGGGAAGCTCTATGGAGAAGTGGGGGTAATAAAAAAGTTAAAATTGGAGTGGCCCGGGATGAAGTATTCACTTTCTATTACCAGGAGAATCTGGAGGCACTAGAGGCCAACCATGCCCATCTGGTGTATTTCAGCCCCCTCCACCATGAAGAAATTCCGGATGTGGATGGTCTTTACATTGGGGGGGGATATCCTGAGATCTTCTCCCGGGAACTGGAGGCCAACCACTCCATGCGGAAATCTGTGGTTAAGTTTCACCAGGAGGAACGTCCCATCTACGCCGAGTGTGGGGGGCTTATGTATTTGACTCGTAGTATCAACCAGCAGGAAATGTGTGGAATATTCCCTTACCCCTCTCAGATGACGGCCAAACCTCAAGCCCTTAGTTATGTAATATCCCAGGCCATCGAGGACAACGTTATTCTTAAAAAGGGCGAAACCTTCCGGGGCCATGAATTTCACTACTCGAAGGTGACACTGGAGGGTAACACACCAAAATTTGCCTTCAAAGTACTCCGCGGAAGGGGTATTGCTTCTAAAAGGGATGGATTGATGGATAAAAATGCTCTGGCCAGTTATGTGCATACTCACGTAGCAGCCTGCCCACCATTCCCTGCTAACTTCACGGACTGCGCCCGAGAATAGTGGTACATAGTTTTATATTTCCAGACTATTATATCAGATAACCCTGACATTTTTTTAATCCGAAGGCAAGAAAAATGAAAGTAAAAGATGTAGATCTCTTTTCACCATACATCGTGGTGGTGGTCATTGGGCTGTACGTAGCCCTGGCGCTGGTTGGATTTGAAAAACACCTGAGGAACCTGCAGTATCCAGACCCAGCAACCTTCGGCTACATAGCACTGGGAACCTTATTCTTCACACTGGGAGTGGTTTTACCATGGCTCATATATCGTTACTCTGGCCACCTGAAAACTTTTTTCAATAAACCGGAAACTGATCTTGAAAGTGATCCCACCTGGTATTCCCAGTTGAGATTCCTCCTTAACGAGAAACTACTCCTGGGTATCGTGATTTTTAGCCTCCTCCTGCAGGCCACTAATCTCTATCTTTTGGGCGGCATCCCCCTACTGAGTGGATATCTTAAGTTTAAGGCCACCACCGACTTATGGCGGATAGCCTACCCCCTTTTCTTACCTGCCTTAAATCTGCTCCTAGCCAAATATCCACGTAAAATTTATTACCTCCTGTTTTTAATAGGCCTGGCCCTGTTTGGCTTAACTGGTTACCGGACCACCACCCTGGCGATCATAATCAGCGTATTTATCACTACCTATTACACTCGCCGTCTGAAAACATCCCATATAATTGGATTCATCACCTTCATAGCCTTAATTGGTATTGCCGTGGGATACATAGCAGTTAAAGCCATCGAATGGCAACAATGGAGCTTGAACCCCTTTGATCTGGTTTTTTACCGAGCCGCATTTACCACTATGGTTCTGTCTAAAATTGTGGCCATGCAGGGTGCTACCGGTGGAGATCTCTTTCTACAGATATTTTCATCTGGTCATCCACGAGTCACAGTGGGTTGCACCGCCCTGGGTTACAAAGCTTGCATTACCTCCACCATCTTTGGTCCCGCCCTTCTGGACTTCGGGGCCATCGGATTGGCAATTCAGATGTTACTCATCGGTCTGGCTTTAAGGATGGTGTACAATGTACAGAAAATTAAAAATGGTGTATATGCTGCACTTTATTCAATTATTCTGGCTCACACTCTAATATGGGTAGAAACTGGGCCTACTGACATTACTGTCTGGCTTTTCTATGCTATGGCACTTTTTGGGGTGCTGATATTCTGGTTAAGGTATTCTAAATTGAATTTAAAATAGAATGGAGCACTCCTTTTATAATCTAAAATCCATAATGCTTCTAAATTTTCTACTGTAGAATTATTTACTTCGCTATATATCATAGTTCTTTCTACTGTAGAAGATTGTTGTCAATATAATCCTTTTAATAATTTATTCATTTAATATTAGCTTATTTTTTTGTATAAAAAATTATATTAATCGTTATAATCCTTTTTAGGCTGTTAATAAATATTTTTTTTAAAATTTCATTCTGAGTCCTCTAATGATTACTGTTCGCTTAATTTAATCATTATTCGCCCGGGGTTCGCACCTGTTTCAATGTTTCAATGAAAGCATTAATAATTTCTTCAGGTTTTGTGCATCAAAAGTTACACTTGAAATGGTGGTCTTGGTACACACTCATTTCAACAAAACTCATAAAAAATGTATTTAAAGACGTTATCATGGTCTTTAAATTGTACAATCACTGCATAACATTTCATTTGATCCCATGATACATTCGAATTTTAATTATTTTACTAAAATATAATCAAATAATCTTTCTTTATCCCATATGGACTTCTTAATCACTGTAGACTGCAGAGAATATGGGTATAAAAACCTTTTTGAAAAAATTAAATGAAAAAATACTTATTAGATCATCAAAATAGCATCACCGGTGATAAAATGGTTGTTAAAATAGGAGTTATTAAATGCGGTAACTTAGGTACCTCTCCTGTCATCGACTTAGTGTTAGACGAGAGGGCCGACCGACCTAATATAGATGTAAGAGGCGTGGGTTCAGGTGCAAAGATGAACCCAGAACAGATCGAAGAAGCAGTGCCAAAAATAATGGACTTTGAACCAGACTTCGTGGTATTCATCAGCCCCAACCCTGGTGCCCCTGGCCCAGCAAGAGCAAGAGAACTCTTATCTGAAATGGACGTTCCTGCGGTTATAGTTGGTGACGCTCCTGGAATGGGTAAAAGAGAGGAAATGGATGAGCAAGGCCTGGGATACATCGTAGTCCTGGGAGACCCTATGATCGGTGCCCGAAGAGAATTCCTGGATCCCACTGAAATGGCCAGCTTCAACGCCGATGTTATCAAGGTACTGGCTGCTACTGGAGCATACCGTGTCGTACAGCAAACTCTGGATGATATCATAGCCACCTGCGAAGCCGGTAACGAAATTGAACTACCAAAAGTAGTTATTGACGCTGCCAAAGCCACAGGTGCTGGTGGATTCTCTAACCCTTACGCTAAAGCCAAAGCTATGGCTGCTTACGAAATTGCTGCTAAAGTGGGAGATATAGACCTCAAGGGTTGTTTCATGGTTAAAGAAATGGAAAAATACGTCCCCATTGTTGCTTCCGCCCACGAAATGATTGCCGCCGCAGCTAAACTTGCAGTTGAAGCCCGGGAAATAGAAAAAGCTAACGACACTGTCGTGCGTAAACCACACGGTGCACAAGGTCAGACTCTATTCAAGACCGAGTTAGTATCCAAACCAGAATAGAACTAATTTAAAAGCAGTCCTTGGGGCTGCTTCACATTTTGTTTTTTTCTTTTTAAGAATAATTTTCAACTTTGAATCAATTTTAAGTATTCCATTCGGGGTAAGTTCTCGTCTTTTTAGAAAATTACATTTAACTGTCTGTTGATAATACAAATAAGTGGATTTAATAATAAGAGGCAGTCGATGATCCAAGATCTTATAAAACGTTTCTACGATGCAGCCAGCATGCAACGCTGGAATGATCATATCCGCCTGGTGGAACTTAACGAACTTGATAAACAGGCTCATAAAATGGTCATTGCCTATGTGATAGCTAAATTCGAAGAAGAAAGACTGGGAAAGGGTAGGGTTAACTGGATTGAACTTATTGAGGGCGGTATCTTCGAGTTCCTCCACCGCCTGGTGTTAACCGATATAAAACCGCCTGTTTTCCACAAGATGATGGCTGAAAAGGGAAATGAATTAAATACACATGTTTTTAGAGTGTTGCAACATGATATGGTGGGACTGGGTGATGAGAAATTTAAAGAAAGATTTGAAGGTTACTTTACCAGTCCACAAAACAGCCTCGAGCGACGTATACTCCGTGCTGCCCATTATCTGGCCACTAACTGGGAATTCAAGATTATTTACCACGCCGCACCCTTTATCTACGGCATTGAAAGGACTAAAGAAAACATCGAAAACCAGATTGAAGACCATTACGACCTCATAGGTGTGCAGAAGATTCTTCTGGGAAAGAAATCCTTCGGCTTTATAGATCTTTGTGGACAACTCCGCTTCCAGAAAAGATGGGCCCATACGCCTCGCATTCCCGAAACTTCAGTCCTGGGCCACATGCTCATAGTGGCGGCCACTTCTTATTTGGGCACTTTGGAAATGGGAGTGGAACCCTGCAATAAAAGACTTTACAACAATTTCTACGCCGGCCTTTTCCACGACCTTCCAGAAGTACTCACCAAGGACATTATATCACCAATAAAACGTTCTGTGGAAGGACTAGAAGACACTATTAAAAATTATGAAGATTACCAGATGAAAGAGGAATTATTACCTCTGCTTCCCAAGACCTGGCATGAGGAGATGAGGTATTTCACTTATGGGGAGTTTAAGAATAAGGCAAAACAGGAGGGAGAAATAGTTTTGGATATTTCATTTAAAGACCTGAATAAGAAATTTAATGAGGATCAATACTTCCCCATGGATGGGGAGATTATAAAAGCCTTCGATCAACTCTCTGCATTTATAGAGGCCAAATTATCCATAAAACATGGAGTTTCTTCTGACGCTCTCCTCGAGGCAGAATCTAATATTTACAATTTGATGAAGGACTCTAAGGTTTCTGGGATAGATTTCGGTAGGATATTCCGCTACTTCTCCAGTTGAAAAAAATATCCCAAAAAAACTCTCCATTATTCCCTGAAGAGGTCCTGGAATTCGTCTACCTTAGCCACCCATTCTCCGCTCTTCTGGTCATTGCCGTTGATTATCAATTTTTTCACAAATTCCATCCCCTGCACCTCCAGAGCTGTCTTTATCTGGTCAGTTGCTCCCTGGTTCCCATTTCCTCCCATGGTGACCATGACAACTAACTTTTTACCCTTCACATTTTTCAACTCGCTGAGATATTGATTCACTCCTGGCGGGGCACGACCAGCCCATACCGGGCAGCAGAGAAGTAAACAATCATATTCAGACAGATCAGTAATACAATCTTGTATAGGCCATTTCTTTTCCAGATAAGCATGAATTGCTTTTATCATATACCAGCGGTCTTTTAACGGTTGGATTCTGGTTAAATCAGCATCTATAGTTTCACTGATCCGCTGGGCAATAACCATGGTGTTTCCGGTGTAGGAATAACAAGCTATAAGGGTTCTCATATTATTATTTCCAGTTTAATCTAATTAATAAGCATATCCTACCACTTCGACATCATGGTGCCTCTTCTACTTAGGTATCTAATCTCGGCCTAATACCGATATCATGAGAATTAAGAAAATAGGGATGACCATACTCCAGCGGGGATTGATGAATGAGATCATGATGGCATTAGAAATCACAACCGCAGAAGTTAAAAAGTGAACAGCAATTTGGGAAGCGCATTCCTATGGTCTCACTAGCATATAACTGGAGACAGAACCCACCGGGATCTGGAGGATACCACCGGATGGTCATGGCAATATTCCATCTGACAGCTCCCAACCAGCGCTAGGGAATAAAATTCCTTCTTGGACCTTTTTTTACCCCGCTTCAGAGCACACCCTTGGTACTGGGGATTAAGTCATGTTCTATCCGGCTGGCTTCTTTCAGGGCCCGGGCCAGGGCTTTAAACAGGGCTTCGATCTGATGATGATCGTTTTCTCCCTCGGCTCTGGCGTGTAGATTTATCTGTGCACTATGGGCGAATGATTCAAAAAAGTGTGGCACATTTTCGGTACTCAAATCTCCTACTTTAGATGATTTGAAGTTCATATCCAGGACAGTATAACTTCTTCCACTCAGATCAACCACTACCAGTGCCAGGGCCTCATCCATGGGAACTAAGGAGTTTGCCACTCTTTTAATGCCTTTTTTATCTCCTAAAGCTTCTTTATAGGCCAGGCCCAGGGTTATGCCCACATCTTCCACGGTGTGATGGTCGTCCACTTCCAGGTCTCCATCCACCTTTAAGTTAAGATCAAATAGTCCGTGACGTGCAAAAGAATTCAGCATATGGTCAAAAAACTGTATACCAGAATTTATATCATAGTTCCCAGCACCGTCAATATTTATTTCCAATTCGATGTCCGTTTCAGAGGTTTTTCTATTCATCTTCTTTAGGCGCATCTCTAATCACCCTTATGGCATCTTCAGGACATTTGGACGCACAGATGGTGCACAAGTGGCAGAAGCGCAGGTTGGTGGCCATTGCCTGTTTTCCAATGTTCCATATTTTAGCTCCCTTGGGACATTCTTCCTTGCAGATCCCGCAGCCAGTACACTTTTCAGGGTCAACTTCTATTCGCATTTAATCGTCCTAGTTGTTTGAGCCTTTTTAATTCTACATTCATATAAAAGGCTTCTAAACCCTTTCCTTCTGATAACTTATAAGTTATTAGTTGTGAGTTATAACTTCTAACTGATCTTTATAACCGATATAGAGGCGGCTTTGAATCCAATATAAACTTTTTTCCCTAGGTTTAAATCCAGTTTTTCCCGGGAATACTCTGTTATGTCTACCATAAGGCTGATACCATCAAGAGTAACGGTTAACCTAACAGTGCCTTCTTTAAGTTCCATGCCCACGATTTCACAGGGAAAAACATTCCTCAAACTGGAGGGCTGTGGCTCTAACATGACCATGATATCATCGGGGCTGATCAGAATTAGTACCGCATCTCCCACATCCAAATCTTCGGTTAAAGGGATGGATATCTTCATGCTGTCCAGGACAATCTTTATAATGCGTGAAACTTCATCAATTTCAGATACCAGTCCACTGATCTCGTTCACCACCCGGTGTTTGCGAATCACATTGGACAGCTTGATGTATTCCCAGGTTAGTGACTTGCCAGTTTCCGAGAGTCTGCTTCCTCCTCCTCCACCTTTCCCTCCTCTTTGGGTGATCACCACCGGTGATTCTACTTCCGTTTCCATATCCTCGATGTACTTAAGGGCACTGCGGTATGGAATATTGGCTTTCTTGGAGGCCTTCATTATGGATCCTAGCTCATCAATGTATTTTAGAAGGAAGAACCTTTTTTGATCGAAAAATACAGTTTTGTCCCCTATCTCTAAATGGACATCTACCTGAAGTTGGTCGCTTATGTTATTCATGGCATGAACCTGTTAATTTCTCATTCAATATTTGAATATTTTTCAAGGAATATGGTAAAGCGTTTTAAGGTTTTTCGGAGGCTTTTAAACCCTTCTTCATCGCCCTTAACGCCATCTAAAGTATCCTGGGACCAAAAATTAGCACCTAAATTAGCACCAAAAGCCCCCCCACTAACCGGTATTGCTCCGTTGAGGATGTAATAGGTGATGATCTGCTGCATGGCCAGTTCCTGACCTCCAGCCCGGTCTCCACCAACGGTAATACCCATCCCCACTTTGTACTGCAGAAAATTAAAATCAACAGCTCCCAAAGCCCGGCAACGATCCATAACAGCTTTTAAATTAGCACTAAGGCCTCCGTTGTAAATAGGGGTGGCCATTATAAGTCCCTGGGCCTCCTGGATGAGGGGATACACCTGGTACATGTCATCCTTCAGTATACACTCCTTCTTACGCATACAGTAATCGCAGTGACGACAGGGGCCAATTTTTTTTCCCCGCACTGTGAAAAATTCGGTTTCGAACCCCTTCTCTTTCATCATGGCCAGGGCTTCTTGTAAAACGTATTCGGTGGCCTGTTTCCTAGGACTTCCACATATTCCCAGTATGATAAGATCACTCCCCTATTACTTATTATGCAAGGTCTAATTTAACCTTCATGTCTGGCTGTGGTAGATATTTTCATTCTATCAAGATCCTGGATTAATAGGAAGTTAACCTTTCTTCGTAATACCTTCGGGACATGGTTGGAGAAGCTCAGGCTACAGATTCTGTTAATCAGGATTTTTCAGGGTTATTGGTCTTAATTTTTAATTGGATTTGTACCGTTGCAGGGTTAAATTGAACAGTTAGAGAAGGTTTTTGGGTTCTTGGGGTGGATTATGATCATTTTGCTATCAACCCCTGTAGCTTTACTCTGGGGATGGGGAGTGGAAAAAGACGTGGTCTCCTATTTCCTTGTGAAATGTGGATTTAAAGCTGATTAAGTATAAATTGCTTGTAATAACTTCATAAATGATTGAAATGTTGTAGTTTGGTTCTTTTTTGTTAATTGGGTCATTGGGTGGGGCACAGTGTATTTTAGGAATGGATCTTTTTATGAATTCTGATTAGCTTGGCTTTATTTTGGTANAATAATCTTTTTTTGAAGGTATGTTGGGGAAAATAACAATGGATTGGGTTTATCTATTTTTGGTCTTGTGAATTCCCTCTAAAGACGTCTTAAATCGAAAAAAAAGCTGTATGGCTTGGAATTTGCGAGAATAAAACCAGAAGCTTTATAAGTCATGTTCCAAAAATGCAGTGTTATACCATAGGGCCTCATCATACATGGATATGGTGAGTCACGGAGGCGGTATAATTAAGCGACAAATAAATTATGTGTTGCTATTAGCGTTAGCAATAGCAGTATGCACTTTACCCCTATCCGGGGCAGTTGACAACCTTTCAAGTCAAAGCACCAGTACTTCACAAGTGACTAGTATTGATTCAGCAAATTCGGCTTCAGTTGCAAAACCAGAAGTCAACGCGGCTTCCTATTACTGGAAGAAGAAAACCTACTACGTGAAAAAGTACAAGTACAAGAAAAAGTACCGGAACGGCCGCTACAGATACGTCCGAGCCGCATACTATGTTAAAGTCACCAAATACGTGAAAGTATACTACAAATCCAGTTACAAATCCAGCAAAGGTTCTAAAGGAACCGGAGACTGCTGGACCAACAGTGCAATACTTTACAATCAATTGAAAAAACAAGGATACAAAGTAAGAATCATTCAATACGCCACCAGCATGTCATCCCGACACCGATCCGTACAATACTACAAAAACGGCAAATGGGTAAACTACGACTACAAAGGCAACGGATACGCAATGCGATACTACTGGACATCCAACTACGTCAACGGTAAAGTAATCCAAAGCTCCTAAAAAAAAGAAAAGCCCAAAAGGACACGGATTCAGAGTGCAAACTCTTAATCCTCCACCATTTTATTATATGGGTAGCGGAGTTTTCAAGAAAATTAATTGTATTAGTTGTTCTATTTTAATTTTATTCAATTTGCAAACTAATTTGTTTCCATTATTTGCAAAGAATTTCGAATTTCGTACATTCAATTTGTCCATTCCATCATCAACTATGGAGAGGTTTGAATCCTAAATTGGTCGATAGTTTCTGTAATTTAGTTTATATATTTGCATTAAGTTGTAAATTAAAGATTAAAACATTATATTTTAAGTTTTATGGCAAAAAAGAGTTAATGTGAAGTTATATCTAAGTTTAACTCCCAGTATTTTATAGAACCACTTGTGACTTGATTATCGTCTACTTGGGCACTAAAAAATTTCATAAAGAATGAGAATTAAAAAATAGAGATTAAGAGCATATTTTAAGAAAATGCTCTTTTTAAATGGATTCGTCTTCGTCCAGAGCCAGACGCATGGTGTCTGGGTCCTGGGGCATGTGTTCCAGGAAATCCTCGGCTGCGTGGCGGACATCACGGGATCCGATAATGTAACGGCCCACCACAATAATGTCAGCACCACTTTCCAGGGCTTCATTAACCTTCTGGGGGGTTATTCCTCCGGCCACCGCAACTAAGCGGTTGCCGCCTAAAATCTCTTTGATCTCTTTGATGTTGCCCCATTCAGTCATTTCATCGAGTTTTTCGCCTTTTTCTTTTTTAAGTGTCTCTAGGTCCACGTTACGGTGTAGTAACACAATATCTGGCATGAAATTCAGGTTCTGAAGTTTTTCCAGGAAATTGTCCACGTTCATCATATCCAGAATGGAGTAAATCCCCTGTTTCGAGGCTTCGTGGATGGCTTTTTCAATGGATTCGATGGTTCCCAGGCCAGAAATGGCCACTGCATCAGCGGTTTCATCGGCAGCCATTTTAACTTCTATTCGCCCCACATCCAGGGTTTTTAAATCCGCTATGATGAAGGCGTCCTGTTTGAGCTCCCTGATTTTGCCTACCACGCTCACCCCGAATTTTTTGACCAGGGGGGTTCCGGCTTCGATTAGGATCCGCTCGCGGTCCGGAAGGCTATTGATAATTCGCTCCATTTCGGCCATGTTATCCAGATCCAGTGCAACTTGCAGGTATGGAGGATCCCATAGGCGGTTAACCTTGAATCCCATAATTCCGTGTACTCCTCGGTCTTTTTCTGATAGTACTTTATCTACTGATGGATAGCTAGTCATGGCCCTTTTAATGGCCAGTTTGGTGGCCCCATAGTTGTACTGATAAATTTTCCGGTAGTCAGAGGCTTCTGGGTGTATAAATACACTGACTATGAGAACCAGATCTTCAGCATCTTCACTAGGTATTAAACCTTCCTGCACGGCATCGGCCACGGCACGCCCTACCGCGGTTTGAGCCGGTCCAAATATCTTATTAGCATCACCTAAATCTCTGACTGAAACTTTGGGAATAATTAAAGTGGCGGGTTTGGTCATTAAATTGGGCCGGATAACCGATAACAGGGGAGTGTGTCCCAGGGACATATTTCCCATGTTACTGACGAAGGCATTCCCTACGGGCCCTTCTTTGTCTCCGATAACTAGATCAATGTGAGCAATTTCATTTCCATTTCCAATTAAGGCTTCACCTATCCTGTACATGATCATTGTCCTCCTATGGTCTGTTTAAAACTATGGACTTAAAGAGTATAAAAAGATAATTAAAGGCCCTTAATCTTGATAGATAAAATATGGTTTCCTAGAAATTGTGCATTAGAATAGATTAGCATGCTTTAGAAAAGAAAAAATAAAAAAATAAAAATTGAAAGGACGATTAACTTAATTTACCTTCTATATAATCGTCGTAACCCTGCAGATCCAGTAAACCGTGGCCTGAGAAGTTTATGATGATATTCTTCTCTTCTTTTTCCTTTCTGCACTTTATGGCTTCATCCATACCTACTTTTATGGCATGGCAGGTCTCTGGGGCTGGTATTACTCCTTCCACATCGGCAAATATCTTACCCGATTCGAAGATTTCGGTTTGAGTGACTGAACGTGCTTCTATCAATTTTTCGTGTGCTAATAGAGCCACCAGTGGCGACATTCCGTGATATCTCAATCCGCCAGTGTGTATGGCTGGTGGTACGAATTCATGTCCCAGGGTATACATTTTTATCAGCGGAGTCATACCTGCTGTGTCTCCAAAATCGTAACGGTATTCGCCCTGGGTTAGAGTGGGACAGGAATTGGGCTCGGCAGCAATGAATTTACAGTTGATGTTTCCATCTAGCTGGTCTTTAATAAATGGGAAAACCGCTCCTGCGAAGTTACTTCCTCCTCCCACGCATCCTACCATGATGTCTGGCTCAGCATCGATCATGGCCAGTTGTTTCTTGGTTTCCAGGCCGATAACAGTCTGGTGGAGCATGACATGGTTTAAGACACTTCCCAGGGAGTAGTAAATTTTTTCATCTTTCAAGGCGTCTTCGATTGCCTCTGAGATGGCAATACCTAAAGTTCCGGGATGGTCCGGGTCTTCACTCAGTATTTTCCTGCCGAATTCTGTTTTATCACTGGGTGATGGTAATATTTCCCCATTGTAGAGATGCATAATAGTTTTACGGTATGGCTTCTGTTGGAAGGATACCCGTACCATGTAAACCCGGCAGTCGATATCCATCATGTTACAGGCCAGTGACAAAGCTGAACCCCATTGTCCTGCGCCGGTTTCGGTGGTGAGCATCCTGGCCTTGTCTTTTTTTGCATAATAGGCTTGAGCTATGGCTGTGTTGAACTTGTGACTTCCTGTGGGAGACATGTCCTCCCTTTTGTAGAATATCTTGGCTGGGGTGTCCAGATGATCCTCCAGGCCTTTAGCACGGTAAAGGGGGCTTGGCCTCCCGACCTTTTTGTAAATCTTTCTAACTTTTTTTGGAATTGTTATGTAACGTTTCTGGGATAGTTCTTGTTCTAAAACGCCTCTGGAAAATATTTTGGGCAGATTTTCCAGTTGTTTTCCTTCTTCGGTTTGTGAATATTCAGGAAATTCCACTGGCAAATCAGCGGATAGGTTGTACCATTTTTTTGGAATTGCTTTAGCCGGTAAAGTAACTCTTTGCATGATTATCACCTTCTATTGATAGCCCACACTATCTTGACCGTACTATTTAAACCTTTGTTGTATAATTTTGTACATTATATTTTTACCTTAAATTATAAAGAGCTTAGAACATAAAATACAACATATGAAGATTTTGGCAATTGATGTGGGAACTGGTACACAGGATATCATGCTATATGACTCTGAGGAACCAATTGAAAACGCAGTAAAGCTGGTACTTCCCTCTCCCACTCGTATAATAGCAAATAAAATAGGAAACCATCACCACGATATTTTCTTGAGTGGAGAAACCATGGGTGGTGGGCCGGTTACCAGAGCCATAAAAAGACACTTGGATAAGGGCTACCGGGTGGTTATGACCAAAAGCTCAGCTCGAACTGTACGCGATGATTTAAATGAAGTAAGGTCCGCCGGAATTGAAATCGTGGATGATGGAGAAGAACATCCAGAAATTGCTGAGATAAAGCTGGGAGACATAGATCTTGATATTTTAAAAGGAGCACTACAATATTTTGATGTTCCCCTGGAATTTGACCAAGTGGGCGTGGCCGTTCAGGATCATGGTTTCTTGAAGGAAATGGGGGACCGTGATTTTCGTTTCCACAAGATAAGGGAAAAAATGAACGCACCCTTACTTCCGGAAGAGTTTGCTTTCCATGCCGAGGCTCCTGATTACTTTACCCGTATGCAGGGAGTTTTACGTACCTTAAAAGGTTACAAACCCACAGTAATGGATTCCAAGTTCGCAGCCCTGTGTGGATGTACCTGTGACCCGTTCGTGGAGGCCTTGGAAAACTTCGTGGCCCTGGACATTGGAAATGGCCACACCCTGGCCGCATCCTTTAAAGATGGAAAAATATGTGGAGTTTTTGAGCATCATACCCGCATGTTGACTCCATCAAAAATAGAGAGCTTCATCAGTAGGTTGGTCTCCGGAGAAATTACTCATGAAGAAGTTCATGAGGATGGTGGCCACGGAGCATGGGTGGTGGAGCCCATTGAAGGGTGTGAAATAGTGGTGGCCACCGGCCCCAGGAGGAAGATAATGGATAGAACTGTTTACAGCGTTTACAATGCTGCTCCTGCTGGGGATGTTATGATGGTGGGGCCAGCCGGCCTTATTAGGGCTATAATGTCCAAGAGAGGATAATGGGGACATGATCATAGATACACACATACACAGCACTTATTCGCCAGATTCAAGTTCCACTGTAGCTGATATTGTAAAGTACAGTCGTAAGATTGGCCTGGATGCGGTGGCCATCGCCGACCATGATACCATGAAAGGATCAAAGGAAGCCTTAAATAGATTTAAGGGGCTTAAAGATTTTGTAATAATCCCTGCCATGGAAATCAGCACTAATAAAGGCCATATTGTGGCATTGGGAATAAAAGAGGAGATCAGTCCTGGTTTAGATCCGGAAGAAACCGTGGATCTAATTAGAGACCAGGGGGGAATTGCAGTAGCTGCCCATCCATTCGTACGCTACCGTGAAGGCATTTTCAGCCGCATTACCAGTTTAGATGTGGATGCCCTGGAAACCCTAAACTCCAGGTACATTTTTGGTTATTCCAACTGGAGGGCTCGTAAGATGGCTGAGGAAACTAACGTTCCTCAATTGGGAGCTAGCGATGCCCACTTCCTGGGAGCTATTGGCAGTTGTGTCACTGAATTAGAGGCAGATTTCGATGTGGAAAGTATTCTGGAAGTTATACTCTCTGGAAAGACCAATGTTTTTGGGGATCGAACACCTCTCCCCCTTATAATAAAGGAAGTCATCAATAAGAAGATAAAGAAAGTTTAACTTCAATTTAAGAAAAAATTTCTCATATTTATACTCGTCATGATAGTTGAATTCATTCAGGAAAACTTCCTATACCTTCATCCCGGTTACACCCTACTTAACACCATTGTTTTTGGCATTATCCTGGGATTGTCCATTCTAATCATAATCCGCATGTTCAAATGGCTCAGAAAGGATCCTGGAGAATTGTTCCTGGCCCTGGTACCATTCATCTTCTTTGGTTCCAGCACCCGGGCCCTGGTGGATAATGGATTGTATCCCCTCTCCCTGCTACTGGTAACTCCGGGCATATACGTTCTAACAGCCTTGGCCTCCATAACCGCCCTTCTTTTTTCAGTGTACCTGGAAAAGAAAACAGGATGGGACTATCGATATCTCCTGTTTAGTATGGGGGTCTTGATGTGTGTTCCCAACGTATTCATGATTCAATACATCAACCCGGTTCCCTTAATTCAGATATTAGGGTTTTGGGCTTTGATATCCGCACCTTTCATCTTTTTAAGGAATAAATGGTGGCTAATCAAAGATAAATTTAATTTAAGTGTCCTGATTGCTCACCTGCTGGATGCTAGCACCACTTTCGTGGCAGTGGACTTCTATGGTTATGGAGAGCAGCATGTGCTGCCTAATTTCCTCACCCAACTAGCTGATACTGCAGTCGTGATGTTTCCACTCAAGATTACAGTGATATTGGCGGTTTTATATGTAATAGACACCAATGTGAATGACAAGACCACCAGGAATATGCTGAAACTGGCTGTATTCATATTGGGATTGGCTCCTGGGCTTCGGAACTTGCTGAGTCTGATCATGGGCAGCTGATAATCCCAATTTATTTATGAAACACTAACCTACCATAATAATAACTTTAGAATAAGTTGAGGTCTTCCCATGTACATGGATATGGTGAAAGCAAAGATGAGCTTACCCGGGAGGGTTAAAATATTCGACACCACCCTCCGGGATGGTGAACAAACACCAGGAGTAGCCATCACACCCAAAGAAAAGCTAAGAATAGCCAAACGGCTGGATGTTCTGGGAGTCGATACCATAGAGGTTGGCTTCCCGGCTGCTTCACCAGGAGAACAGCAAGCAGCCCGAGAAATAAAGGAATTAGGCTTGAATGCCCAGATTTGTGGTTTAGCCCGGGTGTTGCAGGAAGACCTGGATGCTGCCATAAACAGTGAAGTGGATTACATCCACACCTTCATCGGCACTTCTCCCCTCCACCGGGAGTACAAGCTTAAAATGGGTAAGGAAGATATTCTCCAAAAGGCCGTAGAAGCGGTGGAATATATAAAGGATCATGGCATCGTGGCCGAATTTTCAGCAGAAGATGCGACTAGAACTGAATTTGACTATCTATTGGAGATATACAGGGCTGTGGAATCAGCTGGGTCTGATTATATAAACGTACCAGATACTGTGGGAGTGATGGTCCCCTCTTCCATGAACTATCTAATTGGAAAGCTCAAAAAGGAGCTGGCCGTGCCCATCAGTGTCCACTGTCACGATGACTTTGGCCTAGCGGTGGCCAACTCCCTGGCCGCGGTAGAAGCTGGCGCCGAACAAGTACATGCCACCATCAATGGAATCGGGGAACGGGCTGGTAACACCTCCCTGGAAGAAGTGGTCATGGCTTTAATCATCAATTATGATGTAAAACTTAATATAAACACCAAATTATTGGTGGACACTTCCCAGATGGTGTCCAGGATAACCGGGGTTAGAATACCGCCCAACAAAGCTATTGTGGGAGACAATGCATTTGCCCACGAGGCCGGTATTCATGTTCACGGGGTTTTAGCCAAGGCAGAGACCTACGAACCACTCATGCCTGAGATTGTAGGCCACACCCGGCGCATAGTACTGGGCAAACACACCGGAGCCCGGGCTTTATGGTCCAAACTGGATGACTATGGTATTGAGATGAATGAGGATCAGTTCTGCCAGGTCTTTGACCAGGTAAAGAAACTGGGTGACAAGGGTAAAATGGTCACTGATGCAGATTTAAAGGCCCTGGCGGAGACAGTGCTAGGTAGAGCACAAAAAGAAACAGTCAAACTAGAAGGACTCTCCGTACTCACCGGAGACAACGTACTGCCCACCGCCACCATCAAATTGAACATAGATGGAGAGGTCAAAACCGCTGCTAAAACGGGAGTGGGCCCGGTTGATGCTGCCATAAATGCTATACAAAGTTTAGTTAGTGACACCGCCGATATAGAACTAAAGGAATATAATATTGAGGCTATAACGGGTGGTACCAATGCCCTGGCGGAGGTGTTTGTGATCATGGCCGACAAAGAGGGTAACCAGGCCACAGGCCGGTCCACGGTAGAAGACGTAGTGATGGCCAGTGTGGAAGCGGTATTGGATGCCATAAATAAAATATTAATGGTAAAATTGATCTAAAAACTATTAACCAAAAAAGGGCATAAAATGGGGTGATTGAATGGTTTATATAAAAGGTAGACTTAACCCTACAACATGTGATAATAGAACTGGAGGTAGGACCAAGTGAGCGGTGCAAAAATTCTTGTGGTGGAGGACGAACGTATCACGGCTGAAGATATCAAGGCCGGACTGGAATTCGATGGTTACCAGGTTCCTGTTATTTGTTCTTCTGGCGAAGATGCTGTTCAAAAGGCAGGTAAAATCAAGCCTGATCTGGTTTTGATGGATATCAGACTGGAAGGTGAAATGGATGGTATAGATGCTGCTTGTGAGATTAGGCGTCTTTATGATATACCTGTAATTTACCTTACAGCTTACTCTGATGAGAAGACGGTGGAAAGGGCTAAAAAGACTGAACCATCTGGATTTTTGGTAAAAGGTCAGGGAATTATTAACAAACCTTTTGAAGACACTGAACTTCGTGCTGCTATTGAAATTACTCTGTATCGTCATCATATGGAAAAAGAACACCACCAGTTATTTTCGGCAATGCTCCGCAACGTTAGTGAGGCTGTAATATCCACTGATCCGTCTAAGAAGGTGAGATTTATCAATAATGCCGCCGAGAATATCACGGGCTGGTCAAAGGACGATGTCCTGGGTAAGAACCTGGAAGATGTCTTTTTAAAACTTAAACCTCTAATTGAGGAGGAGATGGACCTGGGAAATGCACTGGCTCCCGGTGAAACTCCTTCTTATAAGGCCATGGATGGATCTGAGGTGCTTTTAGAAGGCACTGTCACTCCTTTAAATGACAATAAAGGGGCAGTGAGTGGCCTGGTTATCATATTCAGGCCTCAAAATAGTCTATAATTATTCAAACTTCATAAAGATTATCTGATGCTCTTTTGAAGTAACTTAAAAAGAGAGGGATGCAAATGGCGGCCGCAAAGATCCTGGTAGTCGAAGATGAACGGATCACCGGAGAGGACATAAAAATGGGTCTGGAAAGTGCAGGCTACACGGTTCCATCCATTGTTTCGTCAGGTGAGGAAGCAATCCAAGAGGTTGAGAAATTCCTCCCGGACCTGGTTCTGATGGACATAAGACTTAATGGGGAGATGGATGGTATTGAGGCAGCGGAAAATATAAGATCCAGATTTAAAATCCCGGTAATTTATCTAACTGCTTTTTCTGATGAAAATACTGTAAAACGGGCTAAAGAGACTCAGCCATCTGGATTTATCATCAAAAAACCATTTGGATTTTTACATAAACCATTCGATGACAACGAACTACAAACGGCCATTGAGATCACTCTTAAACATCATGAACTGGAAAAGAAGTTTTACCGTCCTGATAAATGGATACAGAACATGCTAAGCAACATCAGTGACGCTGTTATCTCCACTGATCCCCGGGGTCGCATCAATTTTATGAATTCATCGGCTGAAGATATAACTGGCATGAAGGAAAAAGAAGTTCTGAATCGAGAGCTCCAAGATTTATTCATCAACCTCAGAAATGATAATTCTGAAGAAGATTTCAACTTAAAAATACCTCAAGAACTCATTTTTATGGCCAGAGATGGATCGGAAACGGCTGTGGACGGAAATTTAACTATGATAGATGGTGTTGATGGTAAAATAGAAGGTTATGTGGTCATATTCCGTCTTAAACAATCTTAAATCGACCTAAATTCATAAAAAACTAATCCTGCACTTTAAAGTCATAAAAGACAGAAATTGATAAAAAATATAGTTAAACATATAGATATCCATGAGAATAAATATGTAATATATAATAAGGATAAGAGTTATTACCATTAATATCATTGGAGGTTAAAGCGATGTCAGAGGAAAATATAGTGTACATTGGTAACAAGCCGGTAATGAACTATGTCTTAGCTGTAGTGACTCAGATGAACGGTGGTGTCTCTGAAGTTATTCTAAAGGCAAGAGGAAGAGCAATTAGCAGAGCAGTGGACGTTGCTGAAATCGTAAGAAACCGCTTTATTACCGACGCAACCGTTACAAACATTGACATAAGCACTGAGGAGATCATGAGTAATGAAGGGTCTTCTACTAACGTATCAGCTATAGAAATATCTTTAGCCAAGGAATAAATCAGTGAAATCTTGAAACCTCAATGGTTTCATACTTTTTTTTATTTTAGCTGTTTTAAAGGAATATTTTATACTACTGAAAAAGAAAAATCTAAAGCCGCTGGTGCGGCTTTTAAAAACTGAATCTACTCTTCTTTTTTCTTTCTACCCCTTATAGCCCTTAAACCCACTAGCAGGGCTAAAATTACTACTATGGCTCCTCCGATGTAGTAGGCGAATATGGATATGGGTCCGCTTTCCTTATCATTTTTTAAGGCATAGAGGTAGCCGTCATTCCCACCGATGTAGATCATGTTACCGTAAACAACAGGAGATGACTCTAATGGAGCGTTCATCAAGTAGTACCCTGGGTTGTAAGTCCATTCTTCTTTTCCGGTATACTTGTTGAGTATGTATACAGTGCCATCGTCAGATCCAAAGACAATTTTATTATCAAGGAGTGCTGCTGTGGATTTAACGGCTCCCAGACCTTCAACCACCCATTTTTCGGTTCCATTCCTGGTGTCCACACAGGCCACCTTACCATTATCAGCCCCTATGAAAAGGCTGTTATCAGCTGAATCGATGGTTGGAGAAGATTTAATGGGTTTTCCCATTTCATAGTTCCAGGATAGGGCACCATCTTCCAGGTTCAGGGCGTAGATCTTACCATCATTTGATCCCACATATAATGTTTCGTTCAGAATGGATGGTGAGGATTGAACCTTATCTCCGGTGGTGTACTCCCATTTTTTCTCCCCGGTTTCTGCATCCAGGGCGTATACTTTCCCGTCATCAGATCCAAAGTATACTATGCTTCCATTAACTATAGGGGATGATTTAATAGCATTTCCGCTTTCGAACTCCCATAATAGAGATCCGTTGGTCGAAATCGCGTATAAACGTCCATCATTTGATCCCACATAAATGGTGTCCCCATCCACTGTGGGGGATGATTCAATGGAGTTTCCGGTTTTGTATTTCCACTCCACTTCTCCATTTTTAGTGTCCTGGGCGTATAGATATCCGTCCATGGAACCAATATATAAAGTTTCATTTACCAGAACGGGAGATGATATAACTGCTCCCTCAGTCTTATAACTCCATAACTGAGTCCCCTGCTCAAGATTAACTGCGTACACGTACCCATCACTGGACCCGAAATATATCACTTCGTTCATGATGGCTGGAGAAGACTTGATGGATTCTCCGGTCTGGAAGTACCAGGAAGTTGGGGTGAAATCTGCTGATTGTTCTAAATTCCCGGTGCGCTGTTCATTCAAATGAAACATGGGCCAATCAGCTGCAAAAACTGGAACCATTGAGATTTGTGCTAACATTAGGCACATTGCCAGAAATCCTATGAGAAATTTCTTATTTACATTCATAATATCACCTATAGTTTATTTTCAACCTAAATATCTCGATTAAACCTGGTTACGCCCAGTGCAAAGAACAGCAGGGTGAAACCCAGAAGAACAGCTATAGATGTCCATATGTCTCCGATTCCTGCTCCTTTTAACATAACTCCTCTTAATGCGTTGTTAGCATATGTTAAGGGTACCAGGTATGCTATTTTTTGGAATATCCAGGGCATGGTTTCCAGAGGATAGAATACTCCTGATATGAACATCATGGGCATGGTGAAGGGCATCACCATCTGGATGTAGTCTTCCTGGGTACCGACCCGGGCGGAAATCATTATCCCAAAACCTACAAAGCACAACGCTGTGAGCACCATTAACAGAATGGTAAGTACCATGCTTCCGTTTATTGTAACTCCAAACAGTACTATGGCTGCAACAATCAATACCATAGCAGTTGCAATTTGTATGGTTAGTCTTGATATGATTTTACCTCCTACTACGGTAGCAACGCTGGTAGGAGTCATGAACAGTCTAGCAAGTTCTCCTCGCTCTCGTTCACCTGCCAGTGACTCCCCCATACCCATCATAGCCCCCATCATAATGGTCATGGCCAGCACTGCAGGCACCAGGAAGTCAATGTATTTGATGTCCCCATAGATCTTGTTGATCTGGAAGTTGATAGAATTCATTATATTCTGAAGGTTTATCCCAGCCAAGGGAGATGAAGTTTGTACTCCCTGTGATTGTACTTGGACAGATGTGGACTGTACTCCCATGGCTTCCAGCTTCTGCATTCCTATTTGAGAAGATATTTGGCTGAAAAGGGCCTGTGTGACAGGTATCAAAGCTTGTGTGGCCATTTGATCCGATGAATCAACATAGACCACCACTGACTTAGCGTTGGTGCTGTTAAGGTTTTCATAATCAGGGGGCATTATAATAGCTGCCTTAACTTGTCCTGATTCCACCATTTCTCGCCCCATTTGAGGGTCATTTATAATGTCCTTCACATCGTAAAGCGACATACCTTTAATAGCGTTAAGGGTGGCATCAGTTACCGGACCATCTGTCTGTTTCACCACTACTACTGGAATATTTTCAATGGATCCTCCCATACCATAACCAAAAAGGGCGATCATGAGTATGGGGAAGATGAAGATGGATAATAAGCGTGGTTTATGTCTCCAAAGAACAATTAAGTCTTTTTTTAGCATCCACATAATTTTTTTGGTTTCCACCAACTCACTCAACTCCTTTTTCTTCGTTTTTTACCTTTTTAGCAGTTACTTTAATGAATACATCCTCCAATGAGGGGTCTTTTGTTGAAATTGACTTTATATTCCCCTCATTTTCCATGATAGTCGTTATAACGTCATTTATAGCATTCTCGGTGTTTGCTAATTTAAATGAGAGTCTTCCTGACCTATGGCTTTCAATTTCAAGTACACAGGGAATTTCGTACAACTTTTTCACCAATTCGCTATCTGAATCACTGATCATAATGCTCATTTCTCGGGCAATATCTATTTCAGATTGCACAGCAACGTTTTTCAGTTTTCCAAATGACGGATGTTCACTGGCGGGAGATTTCTCTAGTTCGCGCACGATTTCACCAATATTACTTTCTGCACTACATTTTTTCTCTGCAAGTGTAGTATCTTTTAATCCCTGGGGGGTGTCAAAAGCTGCTAATTTTCCTTGATTAATTATACCCACGTGATCACAGAGCATTTCCACTTCATACATGTCGTGGGAACAGAGGATAATGGTGTGGCCCTTCTGATTCAATTCGTCTATGAGATCCCACAGAACGGTCTTGGTGGTAGGATCTAGACCAATAGTGGGTTCGTCCAGGAACAGGATGTCAGGTTGGTGAATCAGACTAGCAACTACGGAAACTTTCTGTCTCTGCCCCCCGGACATCTGTTTTATCGTCTTATTCTCTGCGTATTTAATGTCCACTAACTCCATTAGTTCATCAATTCTCTCTTCTTTTAGGTCGCGAGGCATTCCATAAAAGTCAGCGCAAAGTTCGGCGTTTTCTCTGGCGGTTAAATCTCCATAAAGGCTTACTAATTGGGGAACCATCCCGATTTTTTCCCGGACTTCGTTTGGACTATCATTTATATCATGACCTGCAACACTTGCAGATCCGCTGGTGGAGGGGATGAGGCATGTAAGCATTTTAATGGTAGTGGTTTTACCGGCTCCATTAGGACCTAAAAATCCAAATATGCTCTTATTTTTCACTTTCAAATCTAGGGCGTCCACTGCGACGAAGTCTCCGTAGCGTTTGGTTAGATCGAAAGTTTCTATAGCGTATTTCATAAACTTAATCTCCTATTTTCTTTTGAGTCCAAACATATCATCCATGAATTCGTCCCAAATATGGGTGGAGTCATGCTCCCGGCCACATAAAGCGATATGCCTGATACGATCAAGACTTTTCTCTCCTTCCGTTGTAATTTCATAATATTTAATTTTTCTCTTGCCCTGATGTTCCCAGGTTCCACTGATCATACCCTTCTTTTCTAAATCGTGTAGAACAGGATATATCATACTGGCACTAGGCATTTTCCTATTGTAAGGGGCAGATTCATGGATCTGAGTCATTATTTCGTATCCGTGTTGTCTCTTTTTACTGATGAGCCACAGGATCATCACTTTACCAAAACCCCTCATAAACCCCCCAATCATCTTTTTATCATGTTTAGGCAAATTTTTCACGATATATTCGCACGGATTTTTATTTTTATCCTCTTCTGAATTTTCAGTACCCGGATTTTTAGAATTCGAATTATTTCCTGGCATTTTACTCCCACTATATTATTAATCTTGATATATAACTTTTCAATATATCTAATTTTGATATATCGAGTATAGTACTGTATTAAGGGGTATATAAAAGAAACGGTGGATTTGGATTTCATATGAAGCGTGAACATTTACTCGGATTAGGTTCACATAAAACCATCACTCATAATTTAAATTCAAAATAAAATGTATAGGCCTTACATTTCAGCGATTAGTCATGTTTATATAATTTAATTTCTACAGGGATTTCATAAAAATTTTTATAAAAATTTTTAATGAATTAAACCCAATTATAAGTTGATACAGTTCAGGGGGTTGGTAACTTGAAAATTGGTTTCTCTACTTTAGCACTTTTTGCGAAACCATTTGAGGAATGGCTGGAATTGGCCATGGCAGATGGTTTTAACATGATGGAAATACTCTGTGAAGGCCCCTATTGGCCAAGAATCCTTCTTTCAGCGAGTGATGGGTTGGATATTTTTTCTTCTTATGATATCAGTCTGTATCTCCACGCTCCCACCATAGATCTTAACCCGGCCAGCCTAAACCCTGGTATCCGGGGGGAAACTCTCAAGCAACTATGTGAGACAGTTGAATTAGCGTCTAAAATCGGTGCAGAAGCCATAACCACCCATCCTGGTTTAATACACAGATTGGAAGATAGGATTAGGAGTATGGGTCTTTATTATTCAATTGAAACCCTTAAAAATGCTAATAGCTATGCTGAGGACTTTGGAATAACTTTTTCAGTGGAGAACATGCCCAATCGTTATGCTTATTTCTGCAACAATCCTGAGGAACATACCTATTTCACCCGGGAGTGTAGTTGTCAGGCTACCCTGGATCTGGGTCATGCCAACACCTCGGGAGAATTAAAAGAATTCATTAAAATGCCCCGAATCCACTATTATCATATAAGTGACAACAACGGAGAAAAAGATCAGCATTTAACCTTAGGAGAGGGTACTCTGGATTTGAAGCTATTGGATGGTATTGATAAGGTTATTATAGAGCTAAACAACTATCAGAATGTTCTGAAAAGTCGAGAAATACTCTTATCCAATTTGTAATCGAGGAGTGGAAATGAAAAGCACGATTTATTTTACGGATCTGGTTTCCAGGGGAAAGGATGATAGTAAGGTCAAAAAGCTGGAGAGATTATTCGATGGGGCGAGGCTGGGAGAAATGATCCAAGAAAATGATTTAGTGGGCATTAAACTCCATTTTGGTGAAGAAGGTAATGATTCATACATCAATCCTGTTTTTGTCCGGGTCATAGTTGATCTGGTTCGAAAAATAGGGGCTAAACCTTTCTTAACTGATACCAACACCCTATACTATGGCAGTCGACATAACTCCATTGATCATCTGGAAACGGCTATAAAACATGGATTTGACTATGCCGTGGCTGGAGCACCCATCGTCATTGCTGATGGACTCTATGGTGACCACTGGGTACCGGTCGAGGTGGGTCTCAAACATTTTAAGGAAGTAAAAATTGCCGGGGACATAGTAAAATCAGATAGTTTAATGGTTTTATCTCATTTTAAAGGTCATGGCATGAGTGGATTTGGTGGGGCCATCAAAAACCTGGCCATGGGTTGCGCTGCCGCCCCGGGGAAGCTGGAACAACATGAATGCGCCAAACCGACTATTGGTTCAGCTTGTACGGGATGTGGAACATGTGTGGATAAATGTCCAGTTTCTGCCATGTCCCTTTCCCATGGCCGGGCAGTCATCGAATACCCGGACTGTATAGCTTGTAACAACTGTCTGGACACCTGCCCGGATTCCTGTATCGAGCTGGACTGGGAGGCCATGGAACCATTTATGGAAAAAATGGCCGAATACGCCTGGGGGGCCGTGAAAAACAAAGAAGGTCAGGTGGGATATGTGAACTTCCTTTTAAACATTACACCCGATTGTGACTGTGTCTCCTGGAGTGATCGTCCCCTGGTTCCGGATATTGGGGTCATGGCATCCAATGATCCGGTGGCTTTGGATCAGGCCAGTTACGATCTGGTCAATCAGCAACCTGGCCACGAAAATTCTTTACTAACCCACAGCCATGCTCCTGGTGAAAACAAGTTCAGGGGAGTGTGGGAGAACGTTGATGGGCGGGTTCTGTTGGAATATGCCCAGGAAATTGGAATGGGAACCAGGGATTATAAATTATCGAAGATATGAGTCATGGATTAAGTTAATTAAGATTTAAAGTCATTGACAAAAGTTCATAACTTGTTTTTAAATTGTTAAAATATGGGGTATTGTGCCCTGAATTTTTTTTATTTCTTCTACAGTAGAAAACAAAGCTGGATGCCGGATAAGATCGGGGCCGATTTTCTTCTACAGTAGAAATTAGTAGTATCCTTTGGCGGTTAAAATTAAAATTCAATCTCTAAAATTTCTTTTATATTATGAACAATTACATCAGCCGCTTCATAAACTTTACTCGGCACAATTTCACCTTGCTGGAGAGTTAAAACGCCAATATCTGCTTCTCTCAGTGCCAGGATGTCATTGGCGCTGTTTCCAACCATCATCACCCGGTGTTTCTTCCGGAGTTTCTTAACGATATCCCTCTTTTTCCAGGCATCGGCAGTGCCGTAAGTATTCTCGCTGGGGATATCAATGAAATCAGCTAACTGTTCTAGAGAAGTTTTCCTATCTCCTGAGGCCACAAATATCTGGGATCCCCTGTTTTTGAGTTCATTTATGACTTCTGGAACTTCTGGAAATATTTTACCTCCGGCGGTGATGGTGAACTCGATTTTTTGCTTATCCACGTTGAGTATTAATCCTGACCCACTGCATATCTGCACGTTATATTTTTTGTTAACCACTGTGGAAATGGTGTCCTGAACGTCCTTAATCTGGGCGTAACCATCCTTTCTAATGGTTTCCCAAACTTGTTCTTTTTTAACATCCCCCGAGGAGTAACTTATGTCAAATTTCACCTTATTTTTTTGAAGGAAATGGTAGACCGTCTGATCACTAATGGCGTTGGCTAAACACTGGGCAGGGTCAGTCTGCAACACCACCAGGGCTCGGTTAGGCACCATATCCACCAGGTCAATGGAGTTTACATCATCGCAAATAACTCCGGTTCTGAGATCCTTAATGGCCCTATATCTTTCAATTAGGGTTCCTGAATTGTCAAAAACAACAACCGTCATTATATTCCACCTTAGCTCCATGGTCTTTTAAATGTTGTGGATAAGTTAATTTCTGGGATTAATATCCTTTAATAATTACAGGGACCCTATCTGGGCACTGAACACAAAATAAATGCCTAAACATATCATGAAAATTCCACATCCGTACATCAATGCTCTATAATATTTCTGGGTTAAAATATCCGATCCTTTACTGGTAAAGAAGGATACCAAACTATAAAATCCTAGATCTGCCGCCCAGTGTCCGGCCATAAATCCTAAAATTCCGGCTAGGCCGGCAAACTCCAGGCCCTTAAGAACAAATGCCCAACCAATGGTCACCCACCAGATGAAAAAGTAAGGATTGGAGATGCTGCTCAGAATACCGCCCAGCACTGATCCATACTTATCGGGGGCTTTCACCTTTCCCTGAAAACGGGGGGGCGATGATTGAGAGATACGATACCCCATGTATACTAGAACCAGGCCACCGACGGTGCCTATTAGTAAAGTAGCAGTGGCAGATCCGATTAACCAGCCTAAGCCCAGTAACAGTAACATTAAAATCGCCACTTCGGCAATGATATGTCCGGAGACAACCATGGGTCCGGCCATGGGGCCTTTATGTAATGAATTAGAAATGGTGACGGTTAACATGGGTCCTGGAACCAGAGCTCCAGATAGGCCAACCAGGAATGAGCTCGCTGAGAATAAAAGCACTTCCACCATCAATTAAACCACATTGAAACTTTACCAACAAAGAAGTTAATGATTAAAATTGGAAATGGTGGTTATTAAATCATTGGAATCCATATCCGATGAGGGCATACGTTCTTGATAGGGCTAGTAAGACGGTTTCAAATGGGCATCCATTATCCTTGGAAATTAAATTTGGTTCCAACTCCCTTTTCCAGGGCCGTCCTATATATTTGCCAGGCGGTAACTGCATCCTGTACTGCCAGTCCAGTAGAATCAAATATGGTGATTTCATCCCTTTCTCGACCAACCTTTTTGCCGATGATAATTTCTCCCAGTTTCGCGTGTATATCTTTTCGTTTTAAAACACCCTGCGAGACGGGCACGTTAATTTCTCCACTGTGCTTAGCCTGTTCCCAGGAATCTATTATGATCTTGGATTCTTGCAACAGACTGGTCTCTAATTCCTGTTTGCTGGGTGCATCTGCCCCCATGGCGTTGATATGGGTCCCGGGACTGATCCAATCGGCTTTGATGAGGGGTTTTCGGGACGGAGTGGTGGTTACAATCACATCTACATCTTGAACCGCCTTTTGTGGCGAATCCACCGCTTCCACTTCAAACCCGTAGGTTTCGGTGGCATTTTTGGCGAAGTTACTCCGGGTGCTGCAGGTCCGACAGTACACTTTGGCTTTCTCTATCTTCATGACCTCATTCATGGCCATTAGCTGGGTACAGGCCTGTCTACCTGCTCCAATTATTCCCAGAGTGTCTGAATCCCGACGAGCCAGATATTTGGTGGCCACTCCGGCTGAGGCACCAGTGCGCATATCCGTGACCCATGTTCCGTCCATGACCGCCAGTGGAAAACCCGTTTCTGGATCAACCAGTTCGATGATGGCCATCACCGTGGGCAGTTCATGTTTGATTGGGTTTTGGGGGTGGACATTTACACATTTCACTGCAGCCTCTTCCTGGCCCCTCACGTAGCAGGGCATGATTCTTAGATCCCCCTCCGGGAAGAATAGATATTTTTTGGCTGGCATCTGGACTTGTCGTTTAGCATAGGCAGCAAATGCGTTTTCAACACTATCTAAAACTTTTTTCATGTCCGTTAAGCCTTTGATTTCGTTTTGCTTCAGGAGAATGGTGTCAGGCATGGTTATTCCTCCAGCTTAATCTAGGTTTCATTTCAGTTAAATTTACGCTATTTAAACTGCTATCATCTGACCATGTTCTAAGCAATACTTAATTTACCTGGGGCTATGAAACTAAAAACCAGGAAAATGGAATATGGAAAAGTGAAGGTGTATCCCGTGCAATTAGAAGAGCGATTTTGGGAGATAGATGCCCTGCGTGGTGTGGCCATTGTTATGATGGTAACTTACCATTTCCTTTTTGATCTTTACTACTTCGGCATCTTCCCAGTCCACATAAACACCCTCCTGTTATGGATTTTTGCCCGTAGTACGGCGTTCCTATTTTTAGTTGTGGTTGGGATATCACTGACCCTGAGTTACAATCGAGCCAGGCTACAAAGAGAAACCCTGCCAGCGGATGACAATCAACTCATGTTCTGGAAATACTTGAAAAGAGGTCTTAAAATTTTCACACTGGGACTCCTAATCACTCTGGTGACCTGGTTTTTCATTCCCGACAACTTCATCATGTTTGGGGTTCTACACTTCATAGGGCTGGCTATAATCCTGGAATATCCCTTTTTAGATAGAAAATATTTTAACCTGGTTCTGGCCGCCATTTTCATGGCACTTGGTATTTATTTGGGACAGTTTGTCTTCAGTGAATCCTGGCTTCTGTGGTTAGGTCTTAAACCAGCGGTTTTTCATAGCGTTGACTATTTTCCTCTACTCCCCTGGTTAGGGGTGGTTTCGTTGGGCCTGTTTGTGGGCAACACTTTCTACCAGGATTATCAGAGACAGTTTAGGATGCCAGTTATCCATGATCATAACTTGATTAAATTAGCATCGTTCCTGGGCCGGCATTCTCTCCTTATATATGTGATACACCAGCCGATCCTCATTATAATCTTATATTTAACAGGTGCACTGCAGGTGAATTATATTTTGTAGAAATTAGCAATGGGATGGTTCTGAAGTTTTAATTTTTTGGCTTGTCCATGAAGACGGAATATAGATGGGAGCATATTTTATATATCCTATTTTGATGAAACATTAATGCAATATTATTAAACAACATTTTTCTCCCATTAATAAGGTGGCTTTATGAAACTTCTGGAAAAATCTCAACTCATCAAAAATCAGGAAATAAAGGCAAGGGACAACCTGGAAACCTTCTGTCAAACTATAAAAAAAGTTAACCCTGAAATAAATGCTTTTTTAGAGATAAATAAAGAGCAAGCTCTGAAAAGAGCCCGGGTTATTGATTCTAAAATTGAACGTGGGGAAAAGGTTGGCAGACTGGCCGGCCTGGTTATTGGAATAAAAAGTAACATAAATGTGGAGGATTTCCATATAACCGCCGCTTCCCGGACTCTGGAAAACTATCGGGGTAGTTATGACTCCACCGTGGTGAGGAAAATCAAAGAAGAAGACGGAATCATCATCGGCGTAACCAACATGGATGAATTCGCAGCAGGAAGTTCCACTGAAACATCGTGTTTTGGCCCCACCCAGAACCCCTCTGCTCCGGGCCTTATTCCCGGCGGATCCAGTGGTGGCAGTGCCGCGGCGGTGGCCGCTGGTATGTGTGATTTGACTTTAGGGTCTGATACTGGCGGATCTATAAGAAACCCCGCATCTCACTGTGGGGTTATGGGCTTCAAACCCACTTATGGTGCTGTGTCCAGGCAGGGACTTCTGGATCTGGCCATGAGTCTGGATCAGATTGGGCCTTTTGCCCCGGATGTGAGTGGACTGGCCCTTCTCTTGGATGTTATTGGTGGACTTGATCCTAAAGAGTGCACCACCCTGGATTGGCAGGCACCCCCCTACGCACCGGCAGTGCAGGATCCTTTAGATCAGCTTAAAGCAGTCCGGGTGGGTGTAGTCAAAGAGTTTTTTGATGTGTCGGATGAGTCCATAGTTAAAATTATTGAAGGAAGGCTTCAGGAATTGGAGGAGTCAGGGGCAGAACTGGTTGAATTAAACTTTGATTATCTGGATTTATGCCTACCTACCTACTACTTGATAAATTATGTGGAATTTTTCTCGGCCACCCGTAAATACGATGGTCGAAAGTACGGGCATCGTATCGAAGAGGTGTGTGGAGAAGAGGTACTTCGCCGGATACATATGGGATCTTACATCAGTCAGAAGGAATACAGTGGAAAATACTACAAAAAGGCTTTACAAGCTCGTTCCCTGATTAGAAAAGAGATTAACAACCTATTATCTGGAGTGGATGTATTAATTGGCCCCACCGTTCCAAAACTGCCCCATAAACTCGGAACAGATCTGGATACCATGGAAATGTATGCCTATGACGTTTTGACCGTGGTTGCTAACCTGGCAGGCATTCCTGCCGCCAGCACCCCTGCTGGAAGTGTGAAGGGAGTGCCGGTGGGGATGCAGGTACAGGCCAAACCCCAGGATGACCTGAAAATTCTTCAAGTAATGTCCTTTGCAGAGAACAACCTTTAATTCGCTATAAGGAAACTAAGCTTCAATTTCATCCAAATCTTTTTGATATAGTGGGTTCAAAACAGGGAACAAACATGAAAATCGGCCTTTTATATGTTAAGGGTGCTTTGCCGGCATTTGAGAATTTTGGGGGGCTACCAACTGACATAGTTAAAAAAAGTGGCATGGTGAATGGTAAACCTGCCCATCGGGTCTTAGATGCTCTGATAATTCCGGGTGGAAGCATAATCGAATCTGATAGTGTGAATTTCTCCCTGGGCAGAGAGATTAAGAACATGGCCAGGGATGGTGGCCTCATACTGGGCATGTGTTCAGGATTCCAGGTTTTAGCCGAAAAAACTGATATCGGCAGGAAATCTCCTTGTCCCATTCTGAAAGAGGGCCTGGGCCTCCTGGACGTCACCTTCCATCCCATGATCAGTAATGATCGGGTGGAGGCCAAGGTGGTGGATGATTCAGCCCTTACTAAGGGACTGATCGGTGAGACCATAACTGGTTTTCACTGCCACACCTATGGTGATATAAAGGGAGAAGCTCATCCGGTAATGTATTCCCTGATCAAGAGGGCAGATTACCAGGATGATCCACGAAAAGTTCTATCCGGAGTTAAAAATGATGAAGGGAACGTATTGGGGACCATGGTCCACGCCGCACTTGATGAAAATCCCGTCCTCCGAGAAAACCTGCTCCAGTACCTGGACGCCACTGAGATGGATATAAAAAGTATTGAAGAAAAGAACAAAGACTTAATGGATAGATTAAGGGGCGAAGTTGGTATAAACACCGGAATAAAAGCTGATGATTTAAATGAAGACTCTGTAATTCATCAAAAACTGCCTCCTACTCTTATGATAGCCAGTACCGGTTCTGATTCTGGAAAAACGTTCCTTACCACTGGATTGGTAGGAGCCCTACGTAAAAGAGGATATAGGGTGGCGGTGTTGAAGGTGGGTCCCGATGTGAGGGACCTGGTCCCTTCCCTGTACCTTAACAAGGAAAATATGGAGCCCTTCTCCTCTATACAGATTGGGGGATTGGGATGGAAGGAGCTGCCAAAGGTTTTGGAAGACCTCCAGACACGTAACTACCATCTGGTGCTTATAGAAGGGGTTATGAGTATCTTCACCGGCCTTTTAAATGAGAAGATTCCCTTTTCAGCCGCAGAAATAGCGAGATCTGCTAACATCCCGGTAGTTTTAATTTCCGGCTGTAACAAGGGGGGCATAGAAACCGCTGCCCTGGACCTGGCCGGGCACGTGGATATGATGCAGAAACTAGGCATAAAAACCCGGGGAGTAATCCTGAACAAGGTCTACCACGAGGGCATAGCTCAGGTAGCGTTAAACTACCTGAAAACTAATACCGGTGTGGAACTGGTCAGTTCCGTGCCAAAGGTTAGGATGGAAATCCGGGGTGGAACCCCAGAGGTGGAAATAAAGCTTGATGAGTTCTGTAAAAATGCCATGAAAACTGCTGAAAAATATTTTAACCCTGAAAAATTTGTGGAATTGGCAGAAGTTCCTTTCTTCCAGGGTTACATGTCCTATAAAGATATTATAGATAAGTTTAAAGAAGCTGAAACACATCTCTAAACTTGCTAAATAGATAAAAAAATGTAATCTAATCTTTTTTAAACTCCTGGTAGGCTTCAATAACTTCCGCACCGCTTAAAAAGACTAATCCCTCTTTTTCAGCATAATTCTCAACTTCATCGGTGGGTAATGAGTCCCCAGTAGCATCGTCCATCATCTCACAACAGACTGCAACTTGGGTAAGTTCACACATCTCAGCCAGGGCCACACTCATCTCAGTATGCCCCTTCCTTTTTAATAAAAGTCCTTCTGCAGCTCTGAGCAGGGTAACGTGTCCGGGAGATCTGAAATACTTTCCAAATTCGCTTCCCTGCTTGTTCTTTGCCATCTTAGCTAACTCATTAATGGTAAGGGTCCGGTCGTTGTCGGTGATGCCAGTGAAGGTTTTACGATGATTCACGGTTATGGAAAACGCTGATTTTTCATCATAGGGGATGTCGGTGGGGGATAGTTCTGTTAGGACCGGATATTTTTCGCTGGCAGCTTCCATTATATCGGTCATAAACGGAATTCTCAGTTCATCCGCCACGGCAGCTGACAAAGGAACGCATATGAGTCCTCCGGCATCGTTCCTCATCCGGGCGATTTGGGAGGGGGTAATGAATTCCCCGGCTACGATCATATCCGTTTCCCTTTCCCGATTATCATCATCAAAGATTAAAACAATCTCTCCTTTTTTATAAGCATCTAGAACCTTTTTTATCATTTAATCACTCTCTGCATCAAAAATTTCAATAATTGATTAGTCTAATATTTCCAGGGTCACCAGATCTCCATCCTGAAGTTTCAGGGACTTTCTCAGGTTCAGGGGTGAAATTAATTCCAGAATATCCGGTTCATGATGGGTCTTAACCGGGAAGACAAGGGCGCCCTCAGAACCATTATTTAATTTGGCTTTTATTAATTTAACATCTCCGAAGTTGCCTTTCCCCTTAACGATATCCATTTTTTTCTTTAAGTCACTAATTTTATGGGCACTTTCTTCATCTATTTTAAGATTCAATGTGCCAGGAAAGGGTTCAAATCCAAGTATTCCCATAAACTGGACTTTATAGACGTCTAAAGACATGAAGTATTGACCTTTGTTGTCACCGGAAATTATTTCTCCCTGGATTTTCATTCGAATCACTTTCATCAGTTTTTCTAGAGTTAGCTCCAGCAATTTTTCGTTTAAATGTTTCTGTTGCCAATATATGAGCTTGTCGTAATGGTTCAGGAGTCTGATAAATGCTACTCCTCTTTATAACTTCAAATACAGTGTTTAAAGATAGTTTATGGCCAACACTCACATAGTTTCTCCTAAAAAATGCCCCCACAACTCTTTTAGAATCAAGTATAAGTTGGGGTGTTTCGTTTTCCGGGTATGGTTGGCTGGCTTGGTGTATATATCTACCGTTAATTAACCTTTTTGCAACCCCCAGGGTGGGAACATCCAGAAGAACCCCCACCTGGGAAGCTAGCCCAAAACCGCGAGGATGCATTATTCCATGACCATTAACCATTAAAACATCAAAATTTGATTTAATCTTCTTTAAAACAGATATAGTCGCGTTTGATTCTCTGAAACCTAGAAATCCCGGGATATATGGAAATTCCAGGGTCACCGAGATGGTCTGTTTCTCCAGTATTACATGATCATCCAGTTGCAGGACCACCACCGCAGCCACGGCCTTATTATCCTGGGAAAATGACACATCCGCTCCGGCAACGCTTTCCAGATTCTCAAAACAATCTTCGGTTATCACCTGGCGGGCCAGGGTGTTTTGTATGTTGTATAACTGTTGGATGAGGTTAAAGGAGCACATACACGTTTATTCATTGATCTATTTGGGTTGAGAAGATTCATTCCAGTAGATGGCTGTTGATGGTACAGAATATAGGGCCTCTAATGTCAATTTCCCGGTTTTTACTGGTTATATAACGCAGAGCCACCTTATCCAGCACCAGGTTAACATCAGAGGGTGCCTTGGCAATGGTAGTGCGTATTTTAATACTTTCCGTTCCACTAATCATCATTTCTTCGACCCGGTAAGCAGCTTGAGCTGCCAACCCCTCCATGTAACTTATGCCGGTGTTAACACCATTCTTAAGGGCATTCCGTGATAAATCATCATCAACCTCTTTCCTGGTGGGCACGCCCACTATGTTACCCTGGTAAATGTAAATCTCATTCCAAGCAGCTGGACCTAAAAGTTTGGTTCCCTTTTCAGGCTCAACTACATCTAACTGAATTTCTTTTCCCAAGAATATGCCCTTAAAGGCGGTGAATTCACAAGGCGAATCTGTATCGCCATGTTTTCTTAGAGTCTGAAGAATCTTCTCCATAAGAGTTCTACCATCTTCAGTCACGGGATAAAGGTTTATACGTAACATGGATGCTAATTCACGGTCACTCATTTTCCATGGTGCGTAGGTCTGGGGATAAACCATTTCCCGAACATCTTTATATCCATGGAGTATCATAGCAATCCTTTCTGCGCCTACACCAAGATTCATAACTTCCTGGTCTATTCCATACCGGGCCAGGGCGATGGGAGAGTATAAACCGAAGGTAGCTACTTCCACCCAATCCTTAAGCTGGGGGTGGTAACCATACACCTCCGTCTGGGTTTCGGGGATGTAATACTTGGATTTTTTATCATCAGGTTGGAAACGGAACTTTTCAAACCCAAAATGTTCCAGAAGACTCTCTGATACAGCCATACCGATATCCAGGCTCACTTCATCATCCATCCACACACAGGAGGCGGAATGATAAGTCATCAGGTGGCTGGAATCCTCCTTCTGTTCCCTCCGGAAGCAACGATCAATGGAGAACAGTTTAAGGGGCATGGCTCGATTTTTATGCAAATTTTTAAGGGTTAAAAACCAGCCCGAGGTCATGTGTGAACGAAGAGTGGTCTTACTGGGCACTGGCTTCAGTTCATGGAATTCAGGGAACACCCGCTCTAAGACCCGCATTCCCATCTCATTTTCTACATCCAGGGCGCAGGAAAGGTCCAGTACTAGATCATCCCCACTGGTTTCTCCCTTTTTATACTGACGAAAGACTTCCTGCAGACCATTTATTTTATCCTCGTCCAGTGAAACTCCTAGGCCCTCAATCTTCTCAATTTTATCAATTCCCAATCCAATATCCGGTCGAGGCAGCCCGGCCAGGTAGAAGCAACGGTCCAGAACAGCAGGGGCTTCCGGTCCAAATTGACGATAAACATGATCTTCTTCAATAAAGAGGGGATTTATGGTCTCTTCAAAACCCAGCATCAAGTAAGCTTGTCTTAATTCCCATATAGTATCATAAAGATGGTTGGTTTTGCCGGGTTTAAGTAATAGACGGGGATATTCATCATCGTGGTGGGGATTTTTTAAGGTGCTAGCGGTTTCCTTCCAGGCTTTTTCAAAATCCCTTTTGGCCAGCTTTATTATTTCCTTTTTATTCAGTGAACTGCCTCCCGTGCTTCTAACATAATAGAAAATAGATTTCTATCCTTTTTATATCTAGCCTTAGGGGCATAAATTAAATAAGCGCTAAGGCCAAGTGCATAACATGGAAAGGGAAACCTACCAGACCGACGTCCTGGTCATCGGATCAGGCGGAGCCGGCTGTAGAGCAGCTATTGAGGCCCGTAAAATTGGTCGGGATGTTATAATAGTTTCAAAGGGGCTATCCTTTAAATCAGGGTGCACTACTCTGGCTGAGGGGGGTTACAATGCTGCCTTTGCATATGTAGACGAAGAGGACAGTACTGAAGCCCATTTCAAGGACACCCTTAAGGGTGGGGGCTACCTTAACGACAGAGAACTGGCTCGGATTTTGGTAGAGGAAGCACCGGCAAGATTAAACGAACTGGAGGGATTTGGCGCCCTTTTTGACAGGCAGGAATCCGGATTGCTTAACCAACGACCATTTGGTGGTCAGACCTACCGCCGTACCTGTTTTCAGGGGGACCGCACTGGACATGAAATGATGACTGCCCTCAAAGAAGAAGTGATAAGGGAAGACATCCCGACCGTGGAGGAAGTGATGATCACCTCCCTGCTCTGGGATGAAGAGGGTCGGGTGGTGGGGGCCTGCGGATTTTCACTCCCCAGTACCGATATGATGTTATTCGAGGCTTCATCGACAATTATCGCAACGGGAGGGGCTGGATGGCTCTACCCAGTGACCTCTAATGCCCTACAGAAGACGGGTGATGGATATGCCCTGGCCTACCGTGCCGGGGCGGACTTGCTGGACATGGAACAGGTACAGTTCCATCCCACGGGAATGTTGTATCCTGACTCCCGAAGGGGGGTGCTGGTGACCGAAGCAGTTCGAGGAGAGGGCGGCCGGTTGATAAACGCTCTTGGGAAGCGGTTCATGACCAACTACGATCCCAGGGGGGAGCTAGCTACCAGGGATGTGGTGGCCCGTTCCATATATAATGAAATCCGGGAGGGAAGAGGCACCCCTCGAGGCGGGGTGTACCTGGACGTCACCCACCTCCCGGCGGAGCTCATCGAAGAAAAACTGGAAACTATGCTCTTCCAGTTCCTGGACGTGGGTTTAGATATTCGCAAAGAACCCATGGAAGTAGCACCCACCGCCCACCATGTCATGGGTGGTTCTCTAATCACTCCCAAATGTGAAACGACGGTAGCCAACCTCTACGCAGCTGGTGAAGCAGCAGGGGGAGTTCATGGAGCAAATCGTCTGGGAGGAAATGCTCTGGCCGAAACTCAGGTATTTGGGCGAATAGCTGGTGAATCTGCAGCTAAGAATACTATTAAAACACCGGCCGCTGTAAGGAAAGAGCAGTTAGGTGCCGAAGAGGATAGATTATCCGGACTATTTAAGGAAGGTGACTACTACCCCCATCAATTAAAAGAGGAGCTCCAGGCATTGATGTGGGATAAGGTGGCCATTATCAGAAACCAGGCGGGATTAAAAACTGCCTTTGACCAAATACAGTCACTCAAAGATAGGATGGACAGTTTAACCGTGCCGGATGGTAAAGGATTCAACCGCTACCTGCAGGATGCATTGGAACTGGAAAACATGTTACTGGTGGCAGAATTAGTCACCCAATCGGCCATCATTCGAAAAGAAAGCAGGGGTTCTCATTATCGGGAGGACTATCCTGAAACCCTGAAAGAGTGGAATAAAAGCATTGTTTTGAATAAAAAGGAGTCTGTACGGTTTATTGAAAGATAAAAAAAGTAAGCATGCCCTGACCGGGACTTGAACCCGGGTAATAGGATCCGCAATCCTATGTGATATCCGCTACACTATCAGGGCCCACATAAAATAGACAAAGACACTAGTGTCGAACTATACTTCATTGAATTTTTTTCTATTTAAGTTTTCTACTAGAATTATAAAGGATTTATAAAGGATTCACTTATTTCTGAAGTTATAAAAACATGGTCTAGATGGTTAGAAATCAATATGGGACCAGACTGATGGCCAGCACCACCATGTTAATCTCCTGATATCCTTCCCTCTTTCAACTGCCGTTTTTCATCATCTATCCATTCAATTTCTATTTCTTTTCCAGGAGACCTAATCCAGTAACATCATACATCATACATCCTCTTCCGTCCACAGGTAATGATGATTGGTGAAAGTTCTACTGTGATATACCTGTTCATCTCTCGAACCAGCTAATTTAAGGGATATTCCACATTAAATCTTTATTATCATTCTTCAGTGATTTCTAAGCTAAACGCAAAATTCTGTTACACATGTATTCGATGCTATCAATTTTTCTTTACAATATTAATCTTGTCGTTGTAGTATAATTTAAATACCATACAACATATAAAATATAAAAACCTGAGAATTTCTAAATTTCTGGTGATAAGGTATGCATAATCAACAAAGAAGATTTCTGGTACAGTTTCTATTATTTTTAGGTTGTTTTTTATTTTTCATCGGCACCGCCAACGCACTTGATATTTTCATTACTTCTGATTCCATTTCTGGAAATAGCACTCAAGACGTGTCGAATTTAAAATCCATTAAAGGATATATTGAAAATGGTAGTTTGCAGAATCAAACTAATTTAAACATAACGGTGGATCCAATAGCTCCCAAGCCAGGAGAGGGAGAAAGGGCGGTTTACACGGTTAAAGTAAACGGTGTTGCTGTTTATTTAGCCGCCAGCTGTCCTGGAACCATGAAAGCTGTCGCTAAGTATGCCGCTGTAAATAATAAGGGAGTCATTTTTGTTAATACTGGTAGCTTAGATTTAAAAAATACAAGTATTTTAAGAAGATCTTGGGATGATAACTTTTCAGATATCTATTTTGCCGGTATTAAGACTCCATACATATTCTTGAGAAAAGCGGGAGTATACATTATACAGCCCAATGTCGCCCGTCCAGGAGGAACGCAGGACCAGAAAAATGAGTACATTGCCAAGACGATTAGCTACTTTATAAGTACTTATCCCAGTATGACTAGCAAAGTAGGGAGGTATTATGATTCTAATTTAATTCTTTATCATGAAGTCTCTCCTGCAACATTAGCCAAGGTTTCTCAGGGCATTTACAATTCAAATAATTATAAACAAGCGCTTCAAAGCAGTTACAGCGGTTATCGTTTGCCCACATTCCTATATATGGTAACTTCTTATATGAACGGACCAATTTACAAACCAATCTACGGATACTTTAATAGCCCCTCTGATACACACGTAAAAAGCACGTATACTGGAACCATAAGCAGAAGCGAGTACCGTAGCATAGCTACATCTGTTAACAGTTACATGCGCACGTACAAAAAACCTCCTAGTTATGTGAAATTTAAAGGTAAAATAATCGGTTATAAAGATCTTCTGTTGATGTATGCTACTTTAACAAAAGATCATACCAGTAAATCTGGAATGACACTGGCAAGTAGTTATAGCTTCCGAAAAGTGTGGGTTTATTAATGGCTTTCTAATCTGTAGCCTGGGATAGTAACTAGCTGGAATAAATAACTTTGGGAATAAATAACTTTGAACCGGATTATTTTAGATTATGCAAAATAATGGCTTTTATTTTACTTTTTAATCCATCTGAGAGATGAATCGGCTTTTCTCGATTATTCATGGTACTTTGGCCAAAGCAAGGATCATAGAATGTTTTATCATTTAATTTCACTGAATTCCGATATCGGGGGATGAAATGCCAGTGCAGGTGCGGAAGGGGCGGGTCTTCGAGGTAAGATGAGTTCATCAAACAACCCCAGTTAAACAAGGTGGCATTGAAGGCTTTTTTCACAGTTGATTCAAGTTTTTTCACAATCTGATCAAAATCCAACCATTCATCTTTGTTTAAACCGGATAGTTCTATTTCATCTCTTTTCAAAGCCACCACACAAGTTCCGAGATTCCTTTGATCTGGTGCCAGGAGCACCATCCAGTGTTCTGTCTCAAATAACAAATCACCATAGTGCTGCCCTTTAAGCCTCTCAAAATATTCACAATCCATAATGAGTCACGCCCTGGTCTAGTATATGGTAATCCTAACAAATAACAAATTCGAAGGGTATTGTAACCGAAATTCTAATCATTAAATGATCTAAACCAGATATTTCGCCAAATAAGTGGAGGTGATGCTGATGGTGGATATGAATTTGCCAAAAGCTTCGTGATGTCCCCTGTGTTACGGCTGTTATCCATGCAATCTCCTAATAAAATGGCAGATACTTCATTAAAACTATTTTATAAACCTATTGACCAACATAGAGTACAAAGGTATAGTTTTCCCAGTTAACAGTAGCTGAACCTATCCTAGGCGAATAATCAAGGTCTCCCTGGGAAACTATGATGGTACCATTTAGTTGGGATGTTTCCAGCAGCTGGTAGCTTTTCCCTGCCATTAAATTATCCAGGACAGGCTTTGCCAGTTCTCTGGCCTCTTCCACTCCACTATCCTGGCCGGTTTTCAAGGCCTGAACCATGCTGTCCATGACCCTGCGGTCTTTTATCTGGCTTGAAGCTAAAACATCCAGATAATCCTGAGCGTCCTGGGAGATCATCACCTGAGATGAGGTGTCCCCGGATACTGATAGGTTACTGATGAGGGCTATCATTAAAAAAAGTGGTATGAGGGCTAAAACCGCGTCGAAAGTAAAAATAAACCCCTTTTTATCCATAAATTCCCTCATTACCCTTTTCTAACCCGATCCACTATTTTGTCTTTTTTTTCTATAGCCTCTAAAGCAGCTTTTTCCACTTTTTCCTTCATTTTCTGGAAGTCTTCTGGTTGAACGTCTCCCACTAATTTTTTTATCTTGGTGTAGGCAGCTTCACGGAAGAGTGGTCTTAATTCCACCTCACCAGTGGAGGTTAGTATACGTGGCACCCCGGTATCGTCCACACTACCAATTCGGGCGATCTTAACTCCGGCCATCCTAACTACTTCTTCCACTTCCTGGGCCACCTCCTCGGTGGCTATGATCATCAAAGAATCCACTGAAACGCCAAGAGGATCAACATCCAGCATCTCCAGCATTTCTAGGACCTTGGGATTCACCAGTTCACGTATTTTGTCCTCGTGGAACTCCAGTCCCAATCCGGTGGTCTGGGATATTTCGTGGGCATCTCCCCTCAGACCGCCGTTGGTGACGTCAGTCATGGCATGTACCTGGGGGAGTAACCCTGCCTTTAAGATGGCTTCCGATGCTTTTATGAAGCTGATATCCATGGTTTCCCACACCACATCGAAGAGTCCGTGGTATATGGCGGTGGTGGTGATGGTGCCCCCCCCACTACCTTCAGTCAGCAGTATAACATCTCCGACCCGTGCTTCCTTCCGGGCAGTGGGAGGATGGGCTGAAATTCCCACGGCGCCTACGGCACTGACCAGCCGATCCCCTAATACCATGTCTCCCCCCACCCGGAGGGTGCTACCTGCCACCAGTGGAACTCCAGTTAACTCTGAAACTGCACAGACCCCAGCGGTGTAGTCAAAGAGCTTCCCCACATCTCCATCATCGGCGAGGTGCAGATCACTAAGCAGTGCCACTGGATCAGCTCCCATAACACAAACATCTCTCATGGCCGCCCGGGCCACGTGGAATCCGCCTAGGAATGGATATTCACTCAAACGGGAGTGGATACCATCCACAGCGGTGGTGATGTACACTTCCTCTCTTTCTAGGCGGGACTGTACAACTCCTCCATCATCCTGGGCTGTGGGGTTGATGAAGGCATCGGTGTGGGTGCTCTTCACGATGTCTGCGATCCGGCGGTGGACGAAGAAGTCCCCTTCCCCCCGGGAGCCCACTCCCATTTCTCCCATGGCCACTCCTGCTCCCGGGTATCCAATTAACTCTTGCAAGTCTTTATCGGGGTGATCTTTTATTTTTAAGGTACTTTTTACTTCATCGATCACTGCCCCAGCCATATCCGCTGCTCTTTCTGGGCTTATATTTTTATACTCCAGAATCTTATCCTTTAGACGTTCCTGGATTAGTTTTTCTTCATCTTCTTTCAGGGCCTGCCTGGTGAAGCCTTCAATATCCATGGTGTACCCACCTTTAATTTATTATTACTTATATTTAAATATTTATTACAGTAGTAAAATCAATACGAATCAACCTTTTTTAGGAAGTTTTTTAGAATTAAAAGGCCTTTTTCTCCACTTTTTTCGGGATGGAACTGGGTGGCAAACACGTTATCCTTAAAAACTATGCAGGGAACTTCAATACCGTAATTAACACTAGCCGCGACTATTTTGTCATCTTGGGGCTTAACGTAGAAGGAATGAACGAAGTACATGAAGTCTGAACTCACCCCTTCCAAAATAGGACATTCACGTTTTATTTGGAGATTATTCCAGCCCATATGTGGGATTTTAAGCCCTTCTTCACGTATAAATGGTGGAAAACGGATCACTTCTCCCGGAAACACATTTAATCCCTTAACACCTGGGCTTTCCTGGCTGGAGGTGAATAAAACTTGTAAACCGAGGCATATGCCCAAAAAAGGTTTACCATTATGGATATGCTGGTGTATAACCTCCTGGTAGCCATGTAGATGCTCCATGGCCGTGCCGAAGGCACCCACCCCGGGTAGGACCAAGGCTTCTGATTCTTCCAGTTCTTCTTTGTCCCGGGAAATTCTAACTTCTCTTCCGATCCGGGCAAATCCGTTGCTTATGCTCTTTAGATTTCCGCTTCCGTAGTCGATAATAGTGATCATGTTCTTGAGATGATAATCGTAAATTTTTCAACGCACATTGTAGAAATCCTTGATCCTAACGGTATCATCAGGATGAGGCGTGGAAATCTCATGGAGTAACGTGTTTTCCATGGCCACAATGGTGTGGTTTTCCATAGGTTTAATGCGAATGGTGTCGTTTTTAGCGAAGTAATCTTTTCGTCCTTCAAATTGTATGTAACCAGCTCCACTGAGGATGTACATAGTTTCATCCTTCTGGGGATGGTGATGATAGGAGGTCTGGTAGCCCTCCCGCAGGAACAGCTCCTTGGTCAAGTACTTCTCGGTGTTTATGAGAATCTTTTCGTATCCCCATGGCTTGTCTTCCCGATTCCGGTACTCTTTTCGGATCTCTTCCAGTTCCTTGGAGGTGTCAATGGCCATCCAGAACAGGCCGTCTTCCTTGTAGTAGCCTAACTTATTTTCCTTGGCGTACATGGGGAACACAGTCTTTTCAATATCTCCTACGTCGAAATCTCCGAAATCTATCGGTCCCTTGGTGAAATATACTCCGCCGTTAATGTAATAATCCAGCACCGGTTTTTCTTTAAATGAAACCAGCCGGTCTCCGCTTATCTCCACAATGCCGTAGGGAGACACCATGCGAGTGATGAATATGGAAAGTGGATAATCGGATTTCTCACCCTGTTCGATCATCTTTTTAATGTTCAGATCAGCCACCACGTCTCCATTACGGATTACACACTGTTTATCCTGCCCCACAGCATCCATCCCCAATTTAATGGCGTTAAGAGTTCCTAGTGGCTCGTCTTCTTCAACGTACTCAATCTTAACCCCCATGTAATCGTGGCCATAGCGTTCCTGTATCTTGTCACTTAAAAAGCCGGTCAACAGAAATACCTGTTCCACGCCGGAATTTTTGAAGTCAAAAAGTTGCTTGTCCAGGATGGTGTAATCGTCCTTTATTTCTATGAGGGGTTTTGGAACCCTTTCGGTGAGGGGTCGCAGACGCTTTCCGAAACCTCCGCAGAGTATCATTCCCACTGTTTTGGTCATTAGTAATCACCTTTAAATTTAATGAAATTTATTATCATCTGGGCTATACTTTTAAAATTCAACTATAAAAATTTAGTAGTGGACTGAAAGTCTTTACTGGTTTGATTTCTCCCTTAAACTAGTTCCAAAGTCAGATGGAACGATTTCGCTGGTTCCCAGGGTCTTCGAATGGGCGTCCAATTCAGTAACCACCCAGGTATACCCCAATTTCTTAAGAGGCTCCACCAAACGGGGACCATCTGTGACTGCTATGGTTTCGGCATTCAAATCCTCAATGGGTAAGGCATGGGGAACTCCAGCCACAACCACCATATCGTAATCAATGTTTTTAATAAAATCAACTGCTTCCCGCCCAGTGACTGGATATTCATCCAGACCGCCCGTTATGGTTTTTATTTCCACTCCCTCCTGGGTTAACTCTTCCAGTATGTTCTGGGCGTGCTGTTTTATACGGGGCAGTCCCACTCTTTCATCCAAGTTAGCAATTATGGTGGGGGGGTTCTCAGGGTATAACTGGTGGAATGGGATCTTAATTAAATCTGCAAAGAGGTAAGAAGTCTCTTTTTTGGCGTTAAGCACCAGAACAACTTTTTTGCCAGTTCTAAATGCATCTAAAAGTCTTTGGGCCACTTCTGATTTATCGTCCCCGTATTGGGGGGCTATATATCCACCCTGGGCCATCCCCCTGGTCTTCTCTATCTTAGTGGCCGTTTTTAACATCCTAACCTGCCTTTCCACTTCCTCCTGGCCTATTATTCCTTCCCGTTGGGCGGCTTCCAGTACGATGATGGCTCCTTCGGTGTTATCCCCCTCCCCGAAACCACCGTGGGATTCCACACTCAACACCGTGGCGGGAATGTTGGCCTTTTCCACTGCTTCCTTAAGGTCTTCACCAATAATCATGCTGGCACAAGTACCCACCACCCCTACCAGTTGGGGTGAGAACATTTCATTGGCCTTCTTCAGGGTTTCCTCCAGTTTCTCCGCTGCTCCGAAGATGAAATCATTTTCTGACATGGCCGTGGTTAAAACTCGAACTCCGTCGTTTTCTAAAAGTCTTCCAGTACGAAAACAGCAGCCATGTGGTCCGTGAAGGATTACTACGTCGGCATTAAGGTCGCGAAGAGTGTAAAGTGATGCTGCGATGGGGCTGGGTCGTGGATGCACTATTTTTCACCTCTAAATATGGTCTTAGTTGCAAAGATTATATCCCCATCTTATAATAAAATAATGGTGATGGATAACCGGAGGACAGAGTGGCTCTTAATAATCATCATGCTGATAATAACTGGCTTAACTGCCAGGAGCGCCCTGGAAATAGATGATAATTATTCTACTGTAATTCCCCAGATAAACCCCCCGGGAGAAATGAAAATCATGGGGATGAATGATCATGGATACGTGATAAGAGAGGGACCTTACGGGAACCAAAATGCCACAATTACTATAGCTTACATCCTGGGAGTGCATCCCATGGAATATAAATCTCACTGGGCAATTAAAAAGGCACTGATGGAAAGAAAAGGCACTTTAAATCATCAATACTACATTTACGAGGTGGGGGTTCTTCATGATCGTTATGATTATAACCTGGGAAGGATGCATGGCCAGGAATTGGCCCTAGAATACGTGGTGTCAGATATCAGTAATAGTGGATTTGACCTCGCCATTGATGTGCATGACAACCATGGGAATTATTCTCAAAAAAGATTCATAGCCGTCCCCATTGGTGATCCAAATTCGGAGAATGCTGCCAGGCAGATAGTGGATAATATACCCTGGTTGAAATTTTATATACCGCCTGCTGAGAAGGGGCCCACCAGCGGACCCTACGTCAGTATCCCCCTAATCAGATCGGGCACACCTACCCTGGTCTATGAAACCTACCGCCATGATCAATACGAGCTGGTGATCAGGCAGGCCTTTAACCTGGTGGATGTGGTGGATGAAATAATTTGGACGGATTGAATGCAAATTGGGAACTTATTTAGGGGCACCTTTAAGGAAAGGCCCAACCGCTTTACGGTGCTCTTTCAACATGAGGGACGTCTGGAGAAGGCCCACCTTCGGGATCCGGGCAGACTCCGGGAATTGTTACTCCCTGGGGCGGATTTATTGTTGCGTCCTGCTAAAAACATTGCTAATCGGAAAACCAAATACGATGTTATCGCGGTCTGGACTGAAGGTATCTGGGTGCTTATAAACTCGGGTTTCCACAGTGATCTGGCCCAGGAACTGATAGAATCCGGATTAATTTCAGAATTTGAAGGATTTGAGATTGAAAAAAGGGAATACGCCTATGGTAAGAGTCGGCTGGATTTTCTGCTCACCGGGCGGTCGGGATGTATACTGTTAGAGGTTAAGGGCTGCACACTGGTGGAGGAAGGCTATGCCCAGTTCCCTGATGCTCCTACCGAAAGGGGCAAAAGACACGTCGAGGAACTGGTAAAAGCCAAAATTCAGGGATTAAAGGCGGCGGTTCTCTTCATCATTCCGAGGGAGGATGCGGAGATTTTTTCACCGAACTGGAAGATGGATCCTCAATTTTCTCTAGCCCTGCAGCAGGCCCAGGAAGAGGGAGTCCATATCATTGTGTACTCCTTCCGGATGGTGTATAAAAAAGATAGTTTAACTCTGAATCCACTAAAAAGGATAAAAGTGAAGTTGAAAAAATAATGTCGTAGGGCTAGTTTTTATCAGCATTACACTCCTTTTCTAACCTTTCAAACTCTTCTGGTTTCCCAATTCCCAGAATTACGTCTCCTGCTTTGATGATGAAATTTCGGGATGGATCTATTTTTAACTTACCTTCTTCACCAATCCCCACCAACACCACCCCGGTTTTTTCATGTATATCGGCTTCTAAGACTGTTTTCCCTACGAAGTAACTGTTTTCTCCGACGATAACCTCTTTCAGTTCTCTTTCTTTCTTCTCGGCCAGCACATCCTGGACGAACATGGCCTCGTAGCCATCATCGATGCTTTTGTACATCAATCGGCCGGAGATAACGTAGGGAGAGATGATCTGGGTGGCACCGGCCAGCTTGATCTGTTCGATATTCTCATAGCGCTGGGCCTCGGCAATGACGCGCACATCCTGGTCGATTTTCCGAATTCCCAGTATGCAGTGAATAGCACGAGAGTCAGAATCCAAATCCACGATAACCGCTTTGGCACCCTTAACGTTGGCCTTTTTCAGGTCCTTGATACGGGTGGGGTCCCCCTGCACGAAGTTAGCCCCATTTTTAAGGGCATTTTTTCGCACTTCTTCTTTTTCTTCTAAAACGAACACTTCATTTTCTTTCCCAATATCCTTTATACACTCGGCAGTGCTCTCTGTCCAACCACATATAACCACGTGTTTTGATCTTTCCACGTTTATCAGCCCCAAAATCTTCATTTGCTGCCTTTTAAATAGTAAACCCACTAAGGACTCTAGTGCCAGAGCAAAAGTCCCAATACCAAATATAATCACCGAAATTGTAAAGAATAATCCTAATGGAGTTTTTGGACTGTAATCTCCATATCCCACGGTCCCTATGGTCACGAAAGTCCAGTAAAGGGATATCCCCCAGGGTTGTCCTTCTATTAGATGAAAACCAATGGTACTGTAGGCAATAACCCCCAGAACCAGAGCAAATATTCTAGTCAACCGATCCTTAGCAATTGCGGGTATCCCTTTTCTTATAAGGCGAAAGAGGACAAACATCTAATTACTCCTCTACTTGCGCAGGAACAGGTACCAGATCACCACTACCGCTATGATACCTACAATCACAAGTATAAGAGCTATCAACCACCAGGGAGTGCTTCCGTCGTCAGTGCCAGTATCCACATCGTCATCATCAATATCGATCTTCTTGGAACTGGAGCTGCTGCTGCGACCCCCACTACTTCCCTTAACCAGGGGCTCCAGGGCAGCCACATGGCAAGTACTAATTGTGGACTCAGATTTCTCTAAGGGGGACTGGTGGTTTACCGCACTACTACAGGACATGAATAAAAAAATCAATAGGGATAAAGTTATAACTTTCCACTTCATATGCTATCCTCCTTTACTTACCTAATCTGTTTGGAAAAACTATTTTATATGATTTATTATAGTGGGTTTTGGTCTACAATCATTTAAGGTGTTTGATCTTTATCTCTCCGCCGCACCACATATTTGCGCAGTTCTTCAGCCAGGAACATGATGGGGACGAAACTGAGGATGTAAAGCCACTCCCAGACTCCCAGGGGTGTGGTTCCAAATATGCTCTGGAAGGGTGGAAGGTATATAATGGCCAGGAGCACCGCCATGGCAAAAAGAATCCCCCTGATTATCCACTTATTTCTAAATACACCCAGGCTGAAAACAGAGGTTCTACTGGTCTGGCATCCTAACAGGTTCCCCATCTGGGCCATTACTATGCCAGCAAATACCATGGTGGTGGCTTTCAGGTACAGGGGATCCATGAAGGATAATTGCTGTCCCCACTGCCACCCTCCACTGAACAGGACCCAGAAGTACCCGGACATGACCAGAAATGCTTCGATTAGTCCCAGGAATACGTAACCGCGCAGTACCACGCCCCGGTTAAGCAGACGCTCTTTCCGGGATCTTGGTGGTCTTTGCATCACATCCGACTCCGAAGGGCCCACCCCCAAGGCCAGGGCTGGCACGGTATCAGTACCCAGATCGATGGCCAGTATCTGCATGACGGTGATTGGCAGTGGCACCCCAAAGAGGACCATAAGCACGAATGGGATGATTTCAGCCGTTTCGTGGGCGAATATGTAGGTTATGAACTTGCGTATGTTCTCGTAGATGGTGCGCCCCTCGGTTATGGCGGTGACGATGGTGGCAAAGTTATCATCCGTCAGAACCATATCTGATGCCTCCTTAGCCACATCGGTACCAGTTATCCCCATGGCCACCCCAATATCTGCCTTCCTCAGAGCAGGGGCGTCATTAACCCCGTCGCCGGTCATGGCCACGATTTCATCCTCCTCTTCCAGGAGGCTGGCTATGCGCATCTTGTGCTCAGGAATGGCCCGGGCGAAGATGACGTTTTCTCCGGACGTTAAAACTTCCAGGACTTCCTCATCAGTCATCTGGTTTAAATCTTTACCTTTGATTATTCTACAGCCCTCGCCCTTTATTATGCCCACTTCCCGGGCAATGGCTTGGGCAGTCAGGCCATAATCTCCGGTGATCATGATAATGCGTATACCGGCCTGTTGACAGTCCTTAACCGCATCACGAACCTCTGGTCGGGGCGGATCTTGCATGGCCACCATCCCCACCAGGGTCAGATCAGTTTCTACCAGCTCAGGTGTGTAGCCAGCCAGATCAGGGGGAAGGTTACGGTAGGCCATGGCCAGTATTCGCAGTCCCTGCGAGGCCAGTTCATCGTGAACCTTTACGATATCTTCTTTTTCTTCTTCTGAGAGTGGTTGGGGTTTACCATCTACTGATATGAAACTGGAAAGACTTATAATCTTTTTAGGGGCTCCTTTAACATATGCTACACGTTTATCTGGCTTTTGGTGGATGCTAGTCATGGATTTGCGCTCTGAATCGAAGGGTAACTCCACGATACGGGGTATGGTTTTCATCTCCTCTTCCCAGTCAAACCCAATCTTTTCAGCCGACACCAAAAGAGCAGCTTCGGTGGGATCTCCCAGCACCCGCCACTTCTCACCACTACCCTGGGGAGCAATCAACTTGGCATCGTTACAGAATGACGCAGCCCTCATCAATAACTTTATCTCCCGAATTTCATGGGAGTTTACTTCTTTTCCCTCCTGCAAAAAGCTGCCCTGTGGCTCATAGCCAGACCCGGTGACTTCCACCAGTTCGTAGGGTATCCAGACCTGACGCACGGTCATGGCATTGGTGGTAAGGGTGCCGGTTTTGTCGGTGCAGATGATGGTGGTGGATCCCAGGGTCTCCACACTGGCCAGACGTTTGATAAGAGCATTCTTCTGGGCCATTTTCTGTACAGAAGCAGCCAGGGATAGAGTTACAGTGGGTAGCAGACCCTCGGGGACATTGGCCACGGTGAGGCCGATGGCGAAGATGAAGGCCACGGTTAGGGATAGCTGCACCAGCCACACATTTATTGCAAAGAGGCTCAGGCCCAGTAAAATGGCGATGAAGGCGATAATCCTAGTCAGACGGTTCAGTTCCTTCTGGAGCGGGCTGGGCTCCTCCTTCAACTCTTGGGTGAGGGCTGCAATCTGGTTAAATTCGGTTTCAGTCCCGGTGGCGAATACCACCGCCTTGCCGGACCCGGAGGCCACACTGGTACCCGCGAAAACCAGGTTGGATATCTCCACGAAGGGTCGACCCAGGTCCTTAATTTCATGTTCCACCTTTCGCACTGGCCGGGATTCACCGGTCAGGGTGGAGCTATCCACCTTCATCTGGAAGACTTCTACCAGCCGGGCGTCGGCGGAGATGTTGTCACCCTCTCCTAAAAGAAGCACATCCCCCGGAACCAGCTCTGCCGTTAAAATTTCTCTGCTCTTCCCCTGACGCAACACCTTAGCCCGGGAGGGCAGAATCTTCTTCAGGGCTTCAATGGCCTTTTCAGCCTGGTATTCCTGCCAGAAACTGAAAACAGCGTTTATAATAATGACGGCGATTATGGCCGCCCCCAACTGGGGAGTTCCACTTAAAAAAGCTAAAAAGCTGGCTGCCCACAGTAAAATTGCCAGTAACTGATATAGGTTGGCTAAAAATTTGTATATTATAGGTTTTTGTTTAACTTCCTCGATCTGGTTTGGCCCGTATTCTTCCAATCTTTTCTGGGCTTCTTTTTCGGTTAAACCATTCTTGGAAGTATTCATTTCCCGAAAAACTTCTTCGGGAGCAAGTTTGTAGATCGGCATAGTTACACTTGAAACCTACCTCCCTATGGTCGGAAATTATTTCCAATAGCTATTTCCAATAACATCAATTATTTCAGGATCAACTTGGAATCCGGGGGATCTAACGGCAGATTATACTAATAATATCCCCATGTTTTATTTCATAATCTGAGGCCACCCTACGGCAACTCCGGGCGTCCACGGCATGCATAAAACCCTCACCAATATCAGTATGGATTAAAAATGCCATATCCCGTGGTTTAGAGCCTTTGGGTATTAAAAGTGCATCGGGTAGGATGTTTCCTTTTTGGTCGCTCATTTTATGTTCATCTTCCACCGGGTAAGCTACCATCATGCCCAGAAGGCCATAAATGGTCCGGTTAAGTGCTTCTTGGACTCCGGTTGATCCATACCTTTTCAGAACATGTTCCCGGATGTAAAGGAGCCCATTTTCCTGTTCAGGGGTCAGTTCACCCTTTTTCAGGATCTCAAAGTCAGAATCCCCGGACCGGTAACTTATTATCCCTGCTTCTGCCGCCCGGGTCAGGGCCAGCTCCGCCGCCGCTGAGGCAGGAACCACTTCACCATACTTCTCCTCCAGGCGACGTATATTCTCCTCGGCAGGGTGTATATCCGCCTTATTGGCCACAATCAGCATGGGTTTAGCGATGCGGAGAAGTGCATCCAGAAATTGGATGATGTCCTCCTTGTTCCAATGGTGGTAATCTTTATCAATATTTCGTTTAGCCTCCAGCACGTCTTCCAGGAGTATACCCGTACCGCTGAGCTGTTCAGCCATTACCTTGGCAAAATCCAGTCTTTCTGACAGGGATTTTCTTAGAAGCCGGTCCCAGTTCTTCTTCAGAATACCGTAAAGCCACATAGTGATCTCATACTGTAGAAAATCCACATCCTCCAGGGGATCGTGACTTCCGGCTTCACAGGGACGGCCTTCCTCATCGGTGGAGCCCGAGGCATCTATGATGTGTAAAAAGGCCCGGGCCTGGCGCAGATCATCCAGGAACTTGTTTCCCAATCCCCGGCCTTCATGTGCTCCTGGCACTAATCCTGCCACATCAACCAGTTCCACCGGTATCAGGCGTACTCCGTCCACACATTTGGAGTTGTGGGGGGTGCATTCCATTTTTAACTCCTTACAGGGGCAGGCGGCCGTCACGTGGGCCACGGCCTTATGGGCGTCAATAGTGGTGAAGGGATAAGCAGCCACCTCCGCTTCAGAGAGAGTGGCAGCATTGAAGAATGATGATTTGCCCACATTGGGCTTTCCAGTAACTGCAATCTGTAGCATGATATCACTTAGACTAACTATAATTTTTGAATTATTAAATCTTATTTAATAGGGATAGGTCATATAAAATAAGTTAGAAAATGGTGATTGATATAATTAAGGGAGTAATTACATGTCCAAAATTTATTTAGTGGGAACCGGACCGGGATCAGCAGATTATATTACTGCCCTGGCCTTTAAAACCGTGGAACTGGCCGACGTACTGGTGGGTAGTAGAAGGGCATTGCAACTATTTCCCGACTACCAGGGACCCATCCTGGAGCTCCGGGCCAGGAACATGGATGAAATGATGGCCAAAACGGTGGAACTAGCCCGGGAGGGAAACACGGTGGTGGTGTTATCCACTGGCGACCCCGGATTCTCCGGAGTGCTAAAACCCATCAAGAGACTGGCGGCTGAAGTTGAAGTGGAGGTGGTGCCCGGTATCAGCTCCCTACAGCTCTGCGCGGCCCGGTTATTGATACCATGGGATGAGGCCAACCTACTCACCCTCCATGGGAAGGGAAATTCGGAACCCCTCCTGGAGGTCATCGATAATGGAAGGACAACCATTGTACTACCCGACTTCCGGGCCCATGAATTAGCCCAATTTCTGATGGATAAGGGGGTTTATCCAGAGCGCCAGGTGGCGGTGGGTGAGAGGTTAAGCTACCCCGATGAGAAGATCTTCCAGGGCACCCTGGAACAAGCAGCCCGCACCGAATTCAGTTACCTGTGCGTGATGGTGATTTATTAGTGGCGGTCCTTAAGAAATTGAATTGGGTCCTTTAAGAGATTGAATTATATATTTATTTTTAAAAAAAGTAGAGATGTGCCCCCTCCTATTGGGAGGGCACGGGTTCTTCATCCTGGTAAAGTATCTGGGCCACACCTCGTAGGCGGTCGATACCCTTCACTTCTTCCTCGAAGAGGGGGATCTGGGCTATTACCTGTTCACCAAATTTTTGTTTGATGGTCTCCAGACGTTTTTCCTGGATTTTACGCCGGGCCCGGCAGAACTCACAATCCGCCTCTTCAGGCTGTATTTGGTTGACAATCACTCCATCCGCGAACATATTGTTCTTTTTAAGGGCTTCCATGGCCCTTTCGGATTCGTAGATGGACATTTCCTCAGGAATAACCACCATCTTGAATGAGGTACGGTTGGGATCGGATAGAACTCCCCTAGCAGCCCTGATCTGTTTTTTACTTTCTTCCATATCCTCTAAGGCCCGGTCTTCCTCTTCTTCATCTCCCATGAAGGGCATGATGTTTTTGAAGGCCTTGGCCATACTTCCTACCTGGCGGCGGATTTTGATCATCTTTCCCACCCAACTGTCCATCATCTCCGGGAAGGATAACAAACGCAGGGTGTGGCCGGTGGGGGCGGTGTCGAAGATGACGATGTCGTACTCGTCGGTTGTCATGTACTGCAGAAACTTGTCGAAAGCCGCGGTCTCATCAATACCAGGGGCCATGCTGGCCATATCCATCTGATCCTCCAGCATACCCATATCCATGCCTGGGTTCAGGGCTTGTTGTTCCTTCATCTTGGCCTGATAATCTTTCATGGCCACTTCGGGGTCTATCTCTGCCGCGAAAAGATTTTCAGCGATAGGGGTGGGGTCGTGCCCTATATTTTTCTCAAAAGAGTCTGAAAGGGAATGGGCTGGATCAGTCGAGATTACAAGGGTTTTTTTACCTTCGTCAGCCAACCACAAAGCGGTTGCTGCTGATACGGTGGTTTTACCCACCCCGCCTTTACCTCCGATGAATACGAATGTGGTTTTTCCTTTGTTAAATCGGAACAAGTCTTTAAATGCCATTAATCTTCCTCCATTTATTTTAGTTAGAATAATCTTCAGAATCAGCCTAATTTTTTAGCTAAGTAACTCCCATACTCTAGACTATCCTATGTGAATTGTTGTGGACAAATAAAAATTGTGCAACATCCATATTAGGATAATGACATATAATAAAACCTTGCTTAAGACCCTGACATCCATCACTTCCCAAATCTACAATGGGCTTTAAGGGAGTTATATCCACTTCAGATGGATATTAAGGATAAAAAATCAACAATAAATAAATTCTATTCGCTGGTGATCCCATGGCAAATGATAAACTGATAATACCGGAAATAGATGCTGATAAGACCCTGAGAAACATATCCAATTTCATCGAGTATTCTCTAATCGAATCCAATGCACAGGGCCTGGTCATGGGCCTCAGCGGAGGTTTGGACTCATCCACCGCGGCCATGATTTCGGCCAGTGTGGTGAATCCGGAAAAGATACTGGCTCTAGTCATGCCCAGCAGCAGCACCCCCAGGGGTGATGTGGAGGATGCGGTGGAACTGGCCCAAGAGCTGGGAATAAAATATAAAGTCCTGGATCTGGATCCTCTCCTGGTACCGGTGGAGAATATCTGTAAAGGTGGCCTGAATGAGGAACACATACACCTGGCCCAGGCCAATCTCAAGGCCCGGATGCGGATGATGATCCTCTACTACCATGCCAATGCCCTGAACCGGTTGGTGGTGGGCACAGGCAACCGCACTGAACTGTTGGTGGGATACTTCACCAAATATGGGGATGGAGGGGCAGACATATTACCCCTGGGGAACCTGTACAAAACCGATGTACGCCATCTGGCCATAGATCTGGGTATACCTGCTTCCATTCTGGAAAAAAAACCCACTGCCGGGTTGTGGCCGGGACAAACCGACGAAGAGGATTTGGGGATCAGCTACGGACTCCTGGATAAGATACTGTACCTTATGGTCGATGAAAAACTGGATGAAGATGAAGTAGCCGGTAAACTGGGTATCAGTACCAGAGAAGTGATTAAGGTTCGGATCATGATGCAACAGGCACAACACAAACTACAAACTCCCCCCATTGCCGAAATAGAAAGATGAGGATGAGACATGTATGCAATGATTTACATAACCACCTCCGGAGAGGAAGAATCAAAACAAATAGCTAAAACCCTCCTGGAAGAGAGAACCGTGGCCTGTGCCAATATCATACCCTCCATGAAATCATTTTACTGGTGGGAGGGTGAAATTGAGGAAGATACCGAGTCCATACTCATTCTGAAAACCCGTTCTGATAAACTGGATACCCTAATAAAGCGAGTTAAGGATCTACATAGTTATGAACTGCCCTGCATACTAGAAATATCCATCCAGAATGGTTCGGAAGATTATCTGAAATGGTTAGAGGATTCATTGCAGGGTTAATCTAGATAATAAGTTATTTTATTAATTTTATGGCGGTGATTGATTGACAGCTACCGATATGGAAACTAAGTGGCAGAGAAAGTGGCAAGAAGCAAAATTATTTCACTCTAATCCGGATGACCGGGAGAAACTATTTTTAACCGTGGCCTATCCCTACCCCAGCGGGGCCATGCACGTGGGTCACGGACGAACCTACACCGTACCCGATGTTTACGCCAGATTCAAGCGGATGCAGGGATATAACGTTCTTTTCCCCATGGCCTGGCACGTAACTGGTGCACCGGTAATAGGAATTGCCAAGCGGATAGAAAGACAGGATCCCTGGACCCTGAATATCTATAAAAATGTGCACAAAGTGCCTGATGAAGAACTGAACCGTTTCACTGATCCCCATTACATTGTGGAGTACTTCAGCAGCGAGTACCGGGATGTGATGACCCGGCTGGGCTATTCCATCGACTGGAGGAGGGAGTTCAAAACCCTGGATCCCCACTACCAGAAGTTCATCAGCTGGCAGTTCCGGAAACTGAAAGAAAAGGGACTGGTCCGTATCGGAGCTCACCCGGTGAAGTACTGTCCCGAATGCCAGAACCCGGTAGGGGACCATGACCTCCTGGAAGGGGAGGGAGTGGGCATAAACGAGTTAACCCTGGTGAAATTCCACTTCGGCGATTCTTATCTGGTGGCCGCTACTTTCCGTCCGGAAACCCTCTTTGGAGCCACCAATATCTGGCTGAATCCGGAAGAAGAGTACATTAAAGTGAAATACCAGGATGAGGAGTGGATAATCAGTAAAAAATCCTTTGACAACCTGGTAAACCAGAAAGAGGTTGAAATTGTGGCAGAAGTTGATGCAGGAAGGATGATCGGCCAGTACGTGCAGAACCCCCTCACTAAAGAGGAACTCATAATTCTCCCGGCCTACTTTGTGGACCCGGAATATGCCACCGGAGTGGTTTATTCCGTACCAGCCCATGCTCCAGCTGATTACATAGCCCTGGTGGACCTTAAAAAAGACCATGAAACCCTAAATAAGCACCAAATCCGGGAAAAAGTGGAAAAAATCAAGCCCATAGGCCTTATCAGGCTGGCTGGATTCGGTGAACACCCGGCCGTGGAAATGGTGGCCAAGATGGGGGTGGAAAACCAGAAGGATCCCAAGCTCCAGGAGGCCACCAATGAGATGTACAAACTGGAACACGCCAAGGGAATTATGGATGAACACATCAACGACTACGCGGGAATGAAGGTCCCTGAAGCCCGGGATGCAGTCATAGCATTGCTTCTTGATTCTGGGAAAGGGGATAAGATGCATGAATTCGCCGAAAGGCCGGTGATATGCCGTTGTGGTGGTAAATGTGTGGTCAAGATCCTGGAAGACCAGTGGTTCCTCAAGTACTCCGACCCGGAGTGGAAAAAGTCCACCCTGGACTGTCTCCATCACATGAACGCTGTTCCGGAGGAGATACGCCAAAACTTTGACTACTTCATAAACTGGCTCCATGACTGGGCCTGCTCCCGTCGTATAGGTCTGGGAACCCGTCTTCCCTGGGACCAGCAGTGGCTCATCGAACCATTAAGCGACTCCACCATCTACATGGCCTACTACGCCATCGCCACCCACCTGAAGCAGATGGACCCCGAAAAACTGGATGATGCCTTCTTCGACGGAGTGTTCCTAGATGCAGAATATTTCCCATCCAACCCTGAATTTGCCGATTGCAAGGATGAGTTTAACTACTGGTATCCGCTGGACTGGAGACTGTCCGCCAAGGACCTGGTGGGCAACCACCTTTCCTTCCACTTGTTCCACCATTCAGCCATCTTCCCCCGTGATAAATGGCCACAGGGAGTGGTAGTCTTTGGAATGGGCCTGCTGGAGGGTCATAAGATGTCCTCCTCCAAGGGGAACATCGTACTGCTGGAGGATGCCATCCAAACCCACGGGGCCGATGTGGTGCGCCTGTTCTTAATGTCCTCAGCCGAGCCCTGGCAGGACTTTGACTGGAGAGAGAAGGAGGTAATAGGCACCAAGAAACGTCTGGACTGGTTCCTGGAATTTGCTGACCGGGTGGACCAGTTACACGGCTCCCAGATCCAGCTAAAAGATCATGTGAAGCCCCCTATGGTTAGTCGGGCCATCAACTCCTGGATGATAAGTCAGGTCAACCAGAGGATCAAGGACGCCACCCAGGCCCTGGAAGGATTCCAAACCCGGAAGGCACTCCAGGAATCACTTTTCCTTTTCAAGAAGGATATCGACCATTACCTGTACCGGGTTAACTCCCTGCTGTCTGATCCGGCAGCCAAAGAGGAGATTGCAGAGGTACTGGCCTATGTGCTGGGAATCTGGATACGACTTCTATCCCCCTTCACCCCCCATGCCTCGGAAGAACTGTGGGAACGGCATGGTGGTGACGGATTTGCATCAGAGGCTCCCTGGCCCGAGTATGATTCGGATTTAATCGATGAAAAGGTGCAGAAGGGTGAAGAGATAGTGCAGGGACTGGCCGATGACATCCGGGAGATAAAGAAGATCACCAAATCCCAGCCCCAGAAGATACACATGTATCTGGCGTCGGATTGGAAGTGGAAGGTCTTCGAAATTGCCAAGAGAGTAGGTAAACCCGATATTGGCAGCATCATGCGTCAGGCCATCCAGGAAAATGTGCATGATGATAAGAAGGAATTATCCGGATTTGCCCAGAAGATAGCCCGGGAGATGACCCGGATCCACTATGTGGGTTGGATAGATGAGTACCAACTTATCACCGACTCCCTTGATTATCTGAGCCAGGAATCAGCAGCAGAAATAATGGTACACCAGGATGCTGATTATGATCCCCAGAACAAGGCCCGTAATGCCCTACCCTACAAACCTGCTATTTATCTGGAATGATATTATTTCGGGGTTGTTAGGTGCAAATCAAGCCCATGGAGGAAGAACATCTGACCAGATTGTGGAACTGGATTTTCTGGCATTTGTTCGGGAACAGCCCCGATCCTTAACCAATTTACAAGGCTTAAGAGCACTGGACCCCCAGGGTTGTCACGTAATCTTGGATAGTGAAAAAGTCTGGGGCTACTGTTTCTGTAAGACCCTGGGTAGCGAGGGATACCGGGTCCGGTGGGGGGTGAAATCATAAACCCCCTCCAGAAGAAAGAGCCGTTAGGTGTCCTGGCATCCTATACCGGCGTTTTTTTCCATCTTTGGGGAGTTATCGGGCCTTCACCATATCAAAAAGATGTATTAGGGTTGGCTTTGAAAAATTTTAGGGAAACCCATGTGCCAGGGGAAATTCTCCTGGAGGTTAACAGCCGCTACATAAACTGTTGATTTTCTACTGGAGAATAACTTCCAGATACAAAAGAGTGTTAATCGTATGTTATTAACTGATTTTGAGGGTCAGCATCTTAAGGAAAGTTCTCATTTCGTTATGAGAGCCTGGCACGCCTGATTCTTAGTATTTAGGTCGGGTTGAACTATTTTTAAAAAAAATTATGGACATTCAAGCCCATAATAGAAGACCAACAGTTGATTGCTTTTTATATTCACTAATAAGTTATAACTTATAACTTATAATTGTCAGGTTTTTAGCTTTATTTAACAGGGTTACTCAAGGTTCCCACACCCTCCACCGTGGCCTCTGCCACATCTCCCACCTGCAGCTGGCCCACTCCGGGTGGGGTGCCAGTAGCTATGACATCCCCGGGGTTCAGGGTCATGATGTGGGATATGAAACTGAAAAGTTCCTCCACTGGGAAAATCATGTTCCTGGTGTTGGAATCCTGTCTTAACTCTCCGTTAACGTGCATGGAAATCTTCTGATTAGCCGGGTCCATTTCGGCCTCCATCCAGGGACCTAAGGGACAGAAAGTGTCGAAACTCTTGGCCCGGGTCCACTGACCATCCTTCTGCTGCAGATCCCGGGCGGTAACATCGTTAAGCACGGAGTAACCGGCAATAAATTCGGGAACATCTTCGGGAAGAATTTTATGGGCAGTCTGACCCACTACCACTGCTAGTTCGGCCTCGTAGTCCACCTGCCGGGACTCGGGGGGGTAGATTATGGCCTCGTCATGACCAATAACCGTGGTGGGGGGTTTTAAAAACAGCACAGGCTCATCGGGAAGCTCCATATCCAGCTCCTTGGCGTGATCCCGGTAGTTCAAACCCACACAGACCACCTTGGAAGGATATACTGGGGGAAGGATTTTAACCTCATCCAGGGAGTGGGAGTTCCCCAGTTCCGGGCAGGAGCCAATTTGAGGGACAATCCTGGATTCGGATGAAACTTCATAAACCATGCGGTTTTTTAAAATTCCAACTGCCTCATTGTTATCCTTTTGAAATCTTAAAATCTTCATGTAACCCTCAGATTAAGTTCATATTATCCTTTCAATGGGTACCACCAGGATGTCCCGGGCTCCAACTTTTTTAAGCCGGTTCACCACCTTGAAGACTTCCTGTTCATCCACCACCGCGTGAACTGCCACCACATCCTTATTGGAAAGTACCTGGGACACGGTGGGTCCGGTGAGGCCGGGCATGGCCTTCTTCACATCCTCCAGGAACCGTTCCTCCACGTTCATCATCACCAGTTTCTTACCCTCCGCATCCAGAACTGCCCGGATACCGGTCCGCACCGCTTCCATTTTGTCACGTTTCTCCTGGTAACTTTGGGGGTTGGCTATGAGTTTGATTGAACTTTCCAGGATGTTGTCCACGATTTTAAGATGGTTCATCTGCAGGGTGGTTCCGGTGCTGGTGATATCAGTTATAAGATCCGCCACTCCGATGAAGGGGGCTATTTCGGTGGATCCGGACAGTTCCACGATACGGGCGTTGATGCCCCGGGTGGATAGATAATTCTGGGTTAGGTGGGGGAACTCGGTGGCCACTATCACTTCATCTTCCAGGTCTTCCGGACCGTTGATGGGGGAATCCTCCGGAGCGGCCAGAACCAGACGGGCCCTTCCAAAGTTAAGGTCCTCCAGGATCTCCACCTCCGCGTCATGTTCCCGGATAAGATCCAGGCCAGTCATCCCCATATCGGCCGCACCATCCGCCACGAATTCGGGAATATCCGCAGCCCGGGTGAACATGACACTTATGTCATCATCATAGGTATCTGAGAACAGCTTACGGTTAGCAGCATCTTTAAGCCCAATACCTGCCTTATCCAAAAGTTTCACGGCTGGGTCGCTGATCCTGCCCTTGGAAGGTAATGCAATCCTTATTTTCATGAATAATCCTCCTTTAAAAGGTGATAAATCGGTATAACAAGCATTCTAAATCCTTAAATCAAGGCGAAGTCTGAGTGTTAGCTATTTAATGTTTTTGTTCCCATCTTTATATCCTGTGGGGCAAAATCCCCACTTTTAACTCCTTTTTTTAACATTTCTGAGGGAAATTATATTATTATTGGGAGTATACATAGAATTTGTCGTTTTTATTTGTTATATGGCTATATTTTTTAAATCTATATTTTGGACATTATCATTTTCAATGGGAATGCATTACATAGAAAAATTTTAACCATTAACAAATCGATTAATCCCCTGAGCATATTTTTCAAGTGCAATTATATTACTCTGTTTCGATATAATAACTTAAATTATACTTTTTTTTAGAACTGGTGTTGTCTATGGAAAAAAAATTAAAGGGAAAAAATTATGGTGAATTCCCTATTGTTGCTATTGGGGCATCAGCTGGTGGTTTTGATGCTCTTAAAAAGTTTTTTATTGCCATGCCTTCAGATAATCCTGGAATGGCTTTTTTCTTGGTGCAACACTTGGACCCGGCACATGAAAGCACCATGGCTGACCTTATGGGCAGATATACAACGATGGTGGTGGTTCAGGCCGAAGACGGAATGAAAGTGGAACCTGACCATCTATATATAATTCCTCCTAACAAGGACATGGGGATGATGAATGGAATTATTCAATTAATGGATCCATCCGAACCTCACGGGCTGCGGTTACCCATCAATTACTTTTTAAATCATTTGGCTGATGATCAAAAAGAAAATTCTATTGCTATAATTTTTTCAGGGTATGGAAGTGACGGGACTTTAGGTATAAAGGCTATAAAGGCTGCTGGAGGGATGATCATGGCCCAGGATCCCGAAACTGCTGATTCAGATAGCATGCCTAATAATGCCATCCAAACTGGATTGGTCGATTTTATTTTGCCTCCTGAGGAAATGCCTGAAAAAATGATTTCTTACGTGAAATCAGCCCATAAAACCATTAATAAAATTCTTACTCCTAAGGAAGAATCTGAGCAGGCATTACGGAAGATATTCATGCTGGTTAGGAGTCGTACCGGGCGCGATTTTTCTTATTACAAAGAAAACACGGTTTATAGGCGAATTGGCAGACGTATGAACGTTCATCAGATTGAAAACATACCTATCTACCTCCGTTATTTGCAGGAAAACCCCCTTGAAATCGACATATTGTTTAAAGAACTTTTGATCAATGTGACCAACTTCTTTCGTGATGATAAAGCATTTGATTCTCTTAAAAATAACATAAGAGATTTGATCATTGAAAAATCAGATGGAGACAATATTAGAGTATGGGTACCGGGCTGTTCCAGTGGCGAGGAAGTTTACTCCATAGCCATAATAATTAACGAGTTGTTAGAAGAGTCAGGGAAAAACCTCGATGTGCAGATTTTCGGTACTGATATAGATACAGATGCAATCACAACTGCACGCTCTGGAACATATTCCACTAGTATATCCGCAGATGTTAACCCAGAACGATTGAAGAAATTTTTTGTAAAAAAAGATAACATCTACATTATAAAAAACCATATCCGGGAAATGGTAGTTTTCGCTCCCCACGACGTCATTAAAGATCCCCCTTTCACCAGAATAGATATATTATCCTGTAGAAACCTATTAATTTATCTCAATGGTGATGCACAAGAAAAAACAATTTCTAATTTTAACTATGCAATTAATAAAGATGGTCTTTTATTTTTAGGACCTTCAGAAAGTGTGGGAGGATTTGTTGACGCCTTCAACGCGCTAGACAAAAAGTGGAAAATATTCAGGTGCATAAAAACACCGAATTTGTTCGCAGGTTTGTAGAAGCGAACCCTCTCCCTCAAACAATGGATATAAATTTAAATGGATTTAAACCCCAAAAAGGTGATTATATAGGTGTAAACATTCCAGTTTCAGTGGAAAAAGAACTTTTAAAACTATATGTGCCTCCTTCAGCCATAATCACGGATTATGGGGAAATTCTATACATACATGGGCGTTTAGGGAAATATTTAGAGCCGGCCCAGGGCAAACCTACTCTAAATATTTTTGAAATGGCTCGGGAGGGCCTTAAGTTTGAATTAAACTCCGCCATAGAAAGCTCGATTTCAAACAAAAAGGAAATCTTACTGGAAAATCTGAGAATAAAAAATAATGGAGCACACATTCTTGTAAATCTCAGTGTTAAACCTTTGAAACTTAAAGGCACAGAAGGATTATTTATTGTTTCTTTTAAAGATATCCAAATGGGGCAAGATGCAAAAAAAGGTGAGATAAAGCTTGATATTGTATCTAAAGGTGATAAAAAGATCCGGGAATTAGAGAATGAGTTGAAATTAACTAAGGAAAGATTGAACGTTACCATTGAAGAAATGAAAAGCTCAAATGAAGAGCTTCGATCAGCCAACGAAGAACTGCAATCCATGAATGAGGAGGCACAGAGTACTAATGAGGAACTGGAAACTTCCAAAGAAGAACTGCAATCCATTAACGAGGAGATGGTCACGGTAAACAATGAACTGCAAATGAAGATTGACGAGTTAACCAAGGTCAAGGATGACATGAATAATCTCTTCAATAGCACAGAAATCGCTATTATCTTTTTGGACCGGGATTTGAATATACGTAATTTTACCAAAGAAGCCACCAAACTCATAAAAATGATAGATTCTGATGTGGGACGTCCGCTAAGCGATATAGCCTCTAATTTAAAATATGACAAACTACTGGAAGACGTTGATCAAGTACTAGAAAAAGCCATTTTTAAAGAAATTGAAATAGAAACACAGGATGGAAATTGGTTGTTAACCAAAATTATGCCATATAAAACCTCTAATAATGTAATTGATGGAGCGGTTATTACATTTAATAATATCAACGAAAGGAAAATGCAAAGTAGAAATGCTATGGATGCTCCAAAAAGCTGAATTCACTAAGTATTTTATATATTTTGCAGGTTTTTGCAGGTGATGGGATGGATAAGCACACATCAAAGTTCCAAATCCTCCGTAATAAAGCAGAAGAATTGTTGGTTGAAAATAAGTATCATTCCCCTATAATCAAGACGGAACTCGATGCTTTAATACATGAATTAGAAGTTTATCAGATTGAATTAGAAATGCAGAATGAAGAGCTTATAAGAACTCAGATTAAATTGGAAGAATCCAGAGACGATTATATTCAGCTTTATGATTTTGCTCCCGTTGGTTATTTCACACTCGATCAGAATTGGATTATAAAGAGAGTAAACTTGAAGGGATCAGTTTTTTTGGGCGTTCCTAGGAAATATTTGATTGATAGTGCCTTTTTACGTTTTATAAAGCCAGATTATCGTGAAAAGTTTTATGAACTTTGCAAAAATGTTAGGAAAACGAATTTAAACTACAATTGCGAAGTTGAATTAGTATCTGATGATATTAATCCTTTTTTTGCCCATTTAGATACTATTGAAATGGTGGATGATGAGGGTAACTTCAAAGAATTTATGATCACAGTAACTGATATTTCTGAAATTAAAAAAACTGAGTTAAAACTAAAAGAGATCTCAAAAAATCTGGAGAAACTAGTTGAAGAACGTACCGAAGAATTGGAGTTATCAAATGTATATAACCGTAGGCTTATTGAGACTTCTTTAGATCCCTTGGTCACCATTGGTCCTGATGGTATGATTACTGATGTAAATAGGGCAACCGAAGTTATCACTGGCTATTCTCGAAATGAAATCGTAGGTTCTGATTTTTCAAATTACTTCACCAATCCCAGGGAAGCTAAAAAAGGGTACAAACTCGTTTTCGAAGAGGGAAAGGTAAGGGATTACCCTTTGGAGATTATAAACAAAAATGGAAATATTACACCTGTTATGTATAATGCTGCTGTTTATAAAGATGAATTTAATGAAGTAATAGGAGTTTTTGCTGCCGCACGTGACATTACTGAAATTAAAAATGCAGAAAAAGAACTACGGCAATACTGGAAAAGTTTGGAAGAGCAAGTAGAACTACGCACTGAAGAACTTGCCAAACGTACGGAAGAGCTTTCTAATTCTAATGCAGACTTGAAACAATTTGCCTACGTAGCATCTCATGACCTGAGGGAACCTCTACGTATGATCACCAGCTTTTTGCAGTTACTAGAGCAACGCTATAAGGACCATTTAGACCAAGATGCCATCGAATTTATTGGTTTTGCAGTGAATGGTGCAAGACGTTTAGATAAAATGATCATGGATTTATTAGAGTACTCAAGCGTAGCCAATAAAGAAATGATGTTTGAAGACGTGGATTTAGAAGAAGTTTTATATCACGTTAATACAAATCTTAAAGTCTTAATTGATGAAAATAAAGCTACTATAACCTTTGATTCATTACCCACCGTTAAAGGTGATGCTTATCAGATGATTTTATTATTCCAGAATCTCATAAGTAACTCAATCAAGTATCGCCGAGAAGATGCCCCCAAAATCAATATCATCGCTGATAAAGAAGCTGATCGATATGTTTTTAGTGTGAAAGACAATGGGATGGGTATAGATTCTAATTATCTGGAAGGGATTTTTAACATTTTCAAACGCCTGCACACTCACGAGGAATATGAAGGTACAGGAATTGGGTTGGCCATTGCACAAAGGATTGTGCATCAGCATGATGGAAAAATCTGGGCAGAATCAGAACTTGGAGAAGGAACTACTTTTTACTTCATTCTACCGGTTCCATAGAATAAGATACTCAAAACTTATTCTCCAAATATTTCTTTATTACTTTGCTATGTTAAACTAATGGTTATAACTCTTTTTAGTTAATTATTTCAATTCTTCACCATTTCTGGCTAATTTATGGTCTTCTTTAAATAGAAAATTTGACAAATTAAAAATTAGAGGGTTATTTATATAATAAGGTGTGCCCCATGGAAACCCAGAGTATACTCATAAAAAACGTTACGATGCCCCTGTCCCCGGTTAAAAAGGGTTCGGTGCTCATTGAAAATGACCTAATCCTAGAGATAGGTCCGGATGGAGGAGACCAGGCCGATGTGGTTATTGATGGTGAAGGGAAGGTGTTGATCCCGGGACTGGTGAACACCCACACCCACCTCTCCATGACCCTCCTCCGGGGAATGGCCGATGACCTGCCTCTGCAGACCTGGCTGGAAGATTATATATGGCCGGCGGAAGCCCATCTGGAGGGAGATCACTGCTATGCGGGAGCGTTACTGGCGGCTCTGGAGATGATCCGGACCGGCACCACCTGCTGCAATGATATGTACTTCTTCATGGATGAAGTGGCCCGGGCCCTGGATGAAGCCGGCCTGCGGGGTGTTGTCAGCCATGGAATGATCGACACCGGTGATGAGGAAAAACGAAAAAAGGAGATAAGGGAAACTCAACGCATCATCGACAAGTGCCATAACACTGCGGAGGGCCGGATAACAGTGGCTTTGGGCCCCCACGCACCGTACACATGTTCTGAGGAACTTCTGCGCTGGAGTCGTGAGAAAGCAAACCAGGAGGATCTTCAAATACACATCCACGTCTCCGAGACGGAAGGTGAGGTTCAGAATGTCCTGGAATCAACCCAGAAAAGACCATTTGAATATCTGGATAGCCTGGGTCTGTTGGGGCCGGATATCTTGGCCGCCCATGCCGTATGGCTATCAGAAGGGGAGATTAAGCTCATCAAGGAGCGAGGGGTGAAGTTATCCCATAACCCGGTGAGTAACATGAAATTGGCCTCAGGAATCTCCCCGGTAACCAGACTTGTAGAAAAGGGAGTTTGTGTATCACTGGGAACCGATGGCGCCGCCTCAAATAACAACCTGGACCTCTTCCAGGAGATGAAAACTGCCACCTTACTGCAGAAGGTTAACCTGATGGATCCCACAGTCCTTCCCGCCGGGAAGGTGATGGAGATGGCCACCAGTGATGGTGCTGCTGCTCTGGGATTGGAGGATGAGATCGGGACCATCGAGGTGGGTAAAAAGGCTGACCTGGTGCTGGTGAATATGATGGCCCCCCACCTAACCCCCCAGAGAAGCCCCCTGTCCCATCTGGTCTACTCCGCCGGAGGATCGGATGTGGATACCGTAATCTGCAATGGACAGATACTGATGCAGGAAAAAGAAGTACTGGTCCTGGATCCGGTGGAAGTGATGGAAATGGCCCAGGGAGCATCAGAGGATCTGCTACAAGAAGTTAGGTGAAAAAAATGGTGCACAACGGAATACTAACCCTCTTCGACATTGACGGCACCCTGGTCCGAGGTGCCCGCTGCCACTACCAGGCCTTCGTCCAGGCTGTGGACAAATTCTATCAGATGAGGGAGGACATCAGTGGAATTAACTACGCCGGAAAAACCGACCCCCAGATCCTGAGGGAAGTCCTGGAACTGGGTGGAGTAGAAGAAATGACCATACAAAAGAACTTCCAGGCCTGCCTGGAGTACATGACCGGCTACTACCAGGAACACGTTCACCAGGAGAACATACAAGTACTGGGTGGGGTGAAAGAACTCTTATCCCAACTCAAGAATGAGGAAGTCCTACTGGGCCTCACCACCGGGAACCTGGAACCCATCGCCCACGCCAAACTGGGCCGGGTGGGTCTGGACAGTTACTTCCCCTTCGGTGGCTTTGGTAGTGACAGTGAGCAACGGCCGGGTCTAGTGAAAAAGGCCCTGGAACGGGCCAGGAATATACACCACTACCAGGGAGATCGTATATTCGTCATTGGAGACACTCCCCGGGATGTGGCCGCCGCCAAACCCTTCCAACTTCATACCATGGCCGTGGCCACTGGCAGTTACTCCTCCCAGGAACTGGCCAATTCCGGGGCGGACTACGTCCTGGAAGACTTGAAGGATCTGGACCGGATCCTGGAAATAATCAATCCCTAGCTTAGGGGGAAGTAATATTTCTATGGATTTTGAAGATATCATAAGAAAGCTTGAATCTCTATCAAATCCGGAGGATGTTGAGGGGCGAGCAAGATTTGGGATACACTCCCAAATGTCTTATGGAGTAAGAATGCCTGTATTAAGGCGTATGGCGCGTGAAACTGGTAAAAATCATGAACTTGCTGAAAAACTCTGGAAATACGGATACAGTGAAACCAGAATCATGGCGAGCATGATAGACGATCCCCAACTGGTTACAGAAGATCAAATGGAACGATGGGTTGTTGCATTTGATTCATGGGATGTTTGCGACCAGTGCTGCATGAATCTTTTCCGTAAGACGCCCTTTGCCTATAAAAAAATATCCGAGTGGAGCAAGAGGGAGGAAGAATTTGTTAAAAGGGCGGCCTTTACCCTGATTGCAACCTTAGCTGTCCACGATAAAAAAGCAGACGATGAGAAATTCATCGAGTTATTCCCCCTAATTATTAGAGAATCCACTGATCCCCGCAATTATGTAAAAAAGGCTGTTAATTGGGCTTTAAGACAGATTGGGAAGAGAAACTTGAATTTGAATAAAGAAGCCATTGCCGTTGCTGAAGAAATAAACAAAATTGATTCAAAAACTGCCAGGTGGATCGCTTCGGATGCGTTAAGGGAGCTGAAGAGTGAGAAGGTTCAGGAAAGACTCTTAATAAAAAATCTTTTTTAAATTTCTAGTGGGGTCTCAAATCTCGCCCACCAAAAACCACATGCTCCAAAAACAGCACCGTTAACACCCCCATCACAAACCCGTTACCCAGTAAGGGACGGATCACCAGGGGCAGCTGGCTGGTTACCGCTGCAGGTAGGAAAGCCACCACGGTGCCGATGATAATGGGCAATCCCACCACCAATCCATGGTCCAGGGTCTGAAAGGCCTGTTTCTCCAGGGCCAGGAGGAATGCAGCTGCCATCTGGGCGGTCATAACGTAGATGAGGATGGTTCCCACCACCGGGGAGGGTATGCTGCTGATGAAGCCCACCGCCAGGGGGGAACATGCCAGGAGGAGTAAACCCACCGATGCCGGGATCAGGGTATAACGGGATGCGTTTCCAGTGGCAGCGATGACCCCGGGGCTCATTGAATAATTCACTGGACCTATAACACCTAAGAGTCCGGCTAAAACGTTCCCCACCCCGGTTAAAGTGATACCCCGTTTTACCCGGTTTTCCATTTCATCGGCCCCCAGAAGGGATCCTACTGCTTGGATAGACCCCAGATCATTGATGGCCAGGGCTAAAAAGCAGATGAGGAATGCCACCAGCATGGTCAACTCAGGAACAGCCAGGGAACTGGCAAACCCTCCGGGAAGGGCCAGAATATGTAAATCAGGGGGAAGGGGTGTTAACACTCCAAAAAGAGCATAATAGGATAAACTACCCAGGATCATTATCCACAGGGGTAGGGTTGATTTCCACAAGCCTCTCAGCACCCGGTGGGATAGGAAGACCAGTAAAGTCAGGGTAATGGCGAATATCAGGTTGTTACTGGATGAAATTCCGCTGCCGGTGGTGATGAGGTTGAGGATGGTGGGGGAGAGGGTGAAAGCGATGAGTAACAGGATGACCATGATTACTCGGGGGGTGAATAACCTTTTAAGGTAGGTGAAAAGTCCGCTACCAGCCACCACGCCCAGTACTGCTCCCCCAATGATGATGGAGGTGTTGATGGCACCACTCGTCTGTCCCTGGCTGGCCAGAACGGCTATGAGGAGCACTGCTGCCGGTCCCACCACCAGTGGCAGCTTATGCCCATACAGTAACTGTACCAGCATCACCGCCCCCACCATCAGGAGCAAACTCTGCAGGTAGGATATGTTGATACCACCTCCATTGACAGCTGCCAGGATGTTGCCGATGATTATGATGGTGGGGATGGTCACTGCCAGCCACTGCACCCCAAAAATCAATGTCTCGGTGCGTGGCGGCTTATCCTCCAGTCCGTATTTAAAATACATTGCATCTCTTATGTAAATCATTACTTATACTCTTTTTTTTACTTAGAAGATTTTAAACCCATTTCTTTTAAAATAAGAACTATTACACCGGCCCAGTATCAACTATTATTAGGTGGAAAATCATAATATTGATTTAAAGAGGTGGGTGATCATGAGTTACTTTTCCGAGGAAATGGAAACCATGGACCGGGACCAGCTGGACGCCCTGGTCGATGAACGTATACATTACACAGTCCAGTATGCCGCGGAGAACTCCCCATTTTACCGTAAATGGTTCCGTGATAACAGGATTAATCCTTCCACCATCAGGGAACACGAGGATCTGCGGGAACTGCCAGTCATATCTGGTAAAGATGTCCGGGAAAGACAGCCTCCCGAGACCGAGGAATTTGAGTTCAAGTGCATAGACTGGCCGGAGGTGTACACCATCCACGAGACCAGCGGCACCAGTGGAAACCCCAAATCCTTCTTTTTAACCTGGGAAGACTGGAACCGCTACGCGGAGAAGTACGCCCGGGCCTTCACCTCCCAGAAATTCACCTCCGGGGATCGGGTGGTGGTATGCGCCTCCTATGGAATGAACGTCGGGGCCAACACCATGACCCTGGCCGCCCAGAAGATCGGAATGTCCATCATCCCCATGGGACGCTGCACCTTCCCGGTAAGCATCATGACCAAGTACCACCCCACCGGAATCGTGGGTAGCGTCTTCAAACTGTTAAGACTGGCTAGAAGAATGGAATCAGAAGGATTAAATCCCCAGGAATCCAGCATAAAACGACTGATAGCAGGGGGTGAGAGTTTCGCTGATGAATCACGGGCTTACCTGGAGGAAGTGTGGGATGTGCCGGTTTACAACACCTACGGCAGCACCGAGGGGACTATGTGTGGTGAGTGCCACGAGAAGGTGGGCCTGCACGTACCAGAAGACATGGTGCACCTGGACGTTTACGACCCGGCTCTGGACAACTTCGTGGATGATGGAGAGTGTGGTCGGATAGTTCTAACCACCCTACTACCTCCGGGGGGTAAGACCGGAACTTTGCTCTTGAACTATGACACCGAAGACACCACGGTGGTGGTATCCCGGGATAAATGTCCATGTGGACGCACCCACCTCCGGATCATGAACCCGGAGAGGGAAGCCGAGACCGTTTGGGTAGCGGGAACCCCATTTAACCGAGTGGATGTGGAGAGGGGGGTATTTCAGCGGGATAATATGGACTATCTCACCGGGGAGTATGAGGCCTTCCTGTACGGTGATACTGAGGAAACCACCTTCCGGGTGAGTATGGAATGTCTGGACAGCAGTGACTGTGCCAGGGATCTGGTTCAGGAGAACTTCCTTAAAAGTTTCTTACAGTATCGGCCACTCCTATCTGAAGCATACCAGGATGGTAGCTTTAACATCCTCTTCAACTTTACTGAACCAGGCGGACTAGAATTTTACCACATCAAGGGCCGACCAAAGCGTTTAGTGGACCGTCGCTGATAGGATATTAAAAAGAATAAATTGGGAAGCATCGCCCTAAATCAAAGAGTAACTTCCACTTCCTTCTGGCGAAGATATTCCTTAACTTCCTGGACACTAAAGGTGCGGAAGTGGAAAACCGAAGCCGCCAGGAGTATGGTAGCACCACCATCTTGCACTGCATCGTAGAAATGTGATAATTTCCCAGCGCCACCGGAGGCTACCACTGGTAGATTAACAGCATCCGCGATTGCCCGGGTATATTCCAGGTCGTAACCATCCTGGGTACCATCACCATCCATGCTGGTAGGCAGGATCACCCCGGCTCCCAGTTTTTCACATTCCCGGGCCCACTCCACAGCATCAATACCCACGGTCTTGGTACCGCCAGACACCACCACCTCAAATCCAGAGGGCATATCCGGGTTCCGGCAGCCATCAATGGCCACAGTTATCCGATCCGACCCAAACTTCTGGGCGGCTTCCTTGATCAGGTCCGGATTATTTACGGCGGCGCTGTTCATGGACACCTTGTCTGCCCCGGCTTTAAGAGTCAACTCTATATCTTCCAGACTGGAGATACCTCCCCCCACGGTGAGGGGAATGTCAATAACCGAAGCCACCTTTTCCACCCATTCCAGGCGGGTTCCCCGATTTTCCAGGGTGGCGGCTATGTCCAGCATGGCCAGTTCATCGGCCCCCTCTTCCTGGTACAAAGCAGCACATTCTGCCGGGTCACCGGCATCCTTCAGATCCACAAAATGTACACCCTTCACTACCCTTCCATCCTTCATATCCAGGCACGGCATGATTTTCACGGTTGTCATGATTCACATCTCCTAACTATTATTATCCTGAACCTATATGAGTACCCATATCCTAATACCAAGGAGATACATAATCAGTTTGTAGTTAATTTATAACCGGAGAGTACCATGCTCAACGCAGACACATACATAACCTCCCAGAAGGGGATCGGCGGCCAGATCAGGACCAGATACGAGGATTTCTACGTGGAGGAGATACCCGAAAACCAGCCCAGCGGGGAAGGACCCAACACCTGGATCTTCATAGATAAAATCGGCAGGAACACCCTGGACGTGGTGCTGGACATAGCCCGGGAGCTTAAAATAAGTCGGAAGCGCATGGGATTTGCGGGGATGAAGGACAAAGCCGCCCACACCCGACAGTGGCTCTGTGTCAGTAACATCACCCCTGTTGAACTAACTGGCTTGGAGGAAAAGCTCTACGGAGTGAAAGTCCTGGAGATAAGGGCCAACCAGAAGAAGCTTAGGATCGGCCAGTTAGTGGGAAACAAGTTCCGCATACTCATCCGGGAAACCGAGAACCCAGCTACCGATGCTATGACTGCAGCGGAGATACTGGAGGATCTAAAAATTAGGGGGGTGCCCAATTACTACGGCTGGCAGAGGTTCGGTCAGAAGCGTCCCAACACCCACCGGGTGGGGGAGGCCTTGATACATAATGATCTAAAAGGGGCAGTTGATTCCTATATTGGAAACCCCTACCCGGATGAGGCCCCGCACATTCAAGCCGCACGTAGAATGTACGACGAGGGGGAATGGATGGAGGCCTTAGAGAGCATGCCCAGAGGGATGCGCTACGAGAAGATGATGCTCCGCACCCTGCTGAAGGAAAAGAAGAAGAAAGAAGAACTGGATGATAAATCTTACATCAAGGCCCTGCACAGTCTTCCCAAGCCACTCAGCCGCATGTTCGTCCACGCCTACCAGTCCTACCTCTTCAACCAGGTGGTGAGTGAACGTTGTAAGCTGGGCATTGACCGGTATGTGGAGGGCGACATCGTCATAGACAACGAGGAGCACCTGGTCCATGAAATCGGTGATGATATTGATGAGAGGATACAAGACTTCAAAGTCCACCCCACCGCACCCCTCTACGGCACCAAGGTCCCCCTGGCCACCAGGGAAGTGGGCAAGATCGAAGAAAGGGTGTTAGAAGAGTATAAATTAAAAAGAGAAGACTTCAAGGTACCCCTGATGTCCCGGTTAGGTAGTCATGGGCTGCGAAGGGCTATACGCTTCAAAATCTGGGACGTATCATCTGAAGCTACTCCGGAGGGAGTGCTGGTTGAGTTTTCCATTCCCAAGGGCTGCTATGCCACGGCGGTTTTACGGGAGATAATGAAGGTGGATTTATATTAAAAAATAAAGGTTATAATCAAATCTTAAACCTCTTCTTCAACTCCTTAGCTGCTATATCCTCAATTCCCTTTTTCTTCTTTTTCTTATGATGATGGCCCTTTTTCTTCTTAGTCTCTTTTTCCAGGGCCTTCTTACCTTCATTAATAACCATCTTCTTAAGATCCATGCTCTAACTCCTTATTCCTCGGCATATTTTCCAGGGTCGTCCTCGAAGGCCTTCTTACAACCCGGAGCGCAGAAGTAGTACTTCTTGCCTTTGTATTCGCTCACCCACTTGGCGGTTTTCTCGTCCACGTCCATCTTACATATGGGGTCCACAGCCATACCATATCACCACTGTAGTTTATGGAATCATTCCCACTTATTATTTCTGCAGTTCCAATTTCTTAGCCGGAGGTACATATCCCTTTAAGAGCAGGGAGAGGGTCACAATGGTCACTGAACTGAGGGCCATGGCCAGTCCCGCGTATTCCGGCCGGAAAGTGATGCCGAAGGTGGGGTACAGGAGTCCTGCAGCCACGGGTATCAGGATCACGTTGTAGGCGAAGGCCCAGAAGAGGTTGAGTTTGATGCGCCCCATTACCTTACGGCTGAGCTGAACCCCGGACACGGCGTCCAGTAAATTATCTTTAATTAGCACGATCTCCCCACTTTCAATGGCCACGTCGGTCCCGCTGCCAATGGCGATTCCCACATTGGCCTGGGCCAGGGCCGGGGCATCGTTTATCCCATCCCCCACGAAGGCCACCACTTCTCCCTCCTCCTGGAGTCTTTTAACTTCAAAGGATTTATCTGGAGGTAGTACTTCGGCCAGGACCTTTTTAATCCCCACCTGCCAGGCGATGCTGTCCGCGGTCTGCTGATTGTCCCCGGTGATCATGGCCACCTGGATTCCCATCTTCTTTAACTCGGCAATGGCCGGGGCGGTACTGGTCTTTAAGGTGTCAGCCACTCCAATTATGCCTGCAAAAGTGTTCTTCACCGCCACCAGAACCGCGGTTTTACCCTCGGATTCTACCCGGAAAATCTTATCCTCATCAATATCTGATATCTCCACTCCATAGGCTTGCAGAAGTCGACGATTTCCTATCAAGACTTCCTTCCCCTTAACTGTGGCGGATACGCCCTTCCCACTGTAGGTATCGAAGTTCTGACTATCTTCTAATACTATATCATTATCCTGGGCCTTGATCACCATGGCCTTGGCCAGGGGGTGCTGTGAATTCTGCTCCACACTGGCCGCCAGCGTTAAAAGGGCCCGATCATCCATATCTACGCCAATTATGTCAGTCACCGAGGGCTTTCCCCGGGTCAGGGTCCCGGTTTTATCAAAAATGATGGTGCTGATCTTCTCGGAGGTTTCCAGGGCCTCCCCTTCCTTTACCAGAATACCCAGTTCGGCACCACGGCCAATCCCCACCGTAACTGCGGTGGGCGTGGCCAGACCCAATGCACAGGGACAGGCCACCACCAGTATGGATATCAGCACGGTAAGACCGAATAGCAGGGTGCTATCCAGTAGGAAGTACCACACCACAAAGGAAATTAGGGCGATGGTCAGGATAGTGGGAATGAAGTAGGTCACCGCCTGGTCGGCAATGCGCTGCACTGGGGGCTTGGAACCCTGGGCTGACTCCACCAGTTTAATTATCTGGGCCAGTACGGTGTCTTTACCAATTTTATCCGCCCTTATGGTGAGAACACTGTTCTGGTTGATGGTACCACCCACTACACTCTTTCCCGGATTCATAAGCACTGGTAGGGGTTCTCCGGTTATCATGGACTCGTCCACATAGCTTTCCCCCTCCAGAACCTCACCATCCACCGGGATCCGTTCCCCGGGCTTAACCACCACCCTGTCTTCCAGCTGCACCTCCTCTGCAGCCACCTCCACCTGCTGGCCGTCGCGGATCACCAGGGCCTTCTTGGCCTGCAGTCCCACCAGGGCTTTAATGGCAGTGGAAGTCCGGCCTTTGGCCCTGGCCTCCAACCAGCGGCCTAGCATCAGAAAACCAGCCAACATCAGGGCGGTCTCATAGAACATGAACTCCGGGGTGAGGACGATGTTGAAGGTACCCAGCAGACTGGAAAGATAGGCCACTCCAATACCCAGGGAGTACATTACATCCATATTCAGAGCCCGGTTGCGAAGGGAACGGTAAGCTGCGGTGAAGATGGGATAACTCACGTATAGGAAGGGTAATACGGATACCAGAAGCATGAAGTAGGTCATGGGGATGGGCAGAGGTATCTTCAGGAACATGATGAGCATCAGGGGGATGGAAAACCCGAAGGCCACCAGGAAACGGTTCCGTTTGCCATCTAAATCCGCCTGCCGGGACTTTTCTTCGGCATCCTCATCCACCTCACCTTCCACTCCCCGGTATTCGTAGCCCAGATCCTCAATGGCATCCCTCATCTCTGACACGCTGGTCATCAGGGGATTATAGGTTACGTAGGCCTTTTCCGATGATAGATTAACCGTTACCTGGTTGATACCATCGATCCGGTTCAGTACATCCTCGATGGCCTGCACGCACATGGCACAGGTCATGCCCCCTACCTTCAAAGTCACCTGCTCATTAACCACACCATAACCGGCATCCTGAATTTTTTCCTCCAATTCTACCAGTTCAACCTTTTCCGGGTCGTACTCCACAGTGGCCTTCTCGGTGCCAAAGTTCACCTGAGCATCCTCCACTCCTTCCACATCCTGAAGAGATTTTTCAACGTTGAGGGCGCAGGAGGCACAGTGCATTCCCGAAATTTTTATCTCCGCCTTTTTTTTAGATTCTGCCATTAATCCACCTCAGGGGGTGCGGATGTCCTTTACCACTTTCCCGTCTTTTATCACCAGGTTAATATTTTCCGGGTCACCCAGCGAGTCAATATGGGCCAGGGGGTCTTTTTTACTAACCACCACATCGGCTATTTTACCCTTTTCCAGGGTTCCGATTTTATCATCCCACCCCAAGAGTTCTGCGGCCCTTATGGTTCCGGCCTGTATGGCTTCCATGGGCGTCATACCAATCCTGCAGAGTAGGGAAAGTTCACGCAGATTCTGGCCGTGGGGGGCAATCCCGGCGTCAGTACCCATGGCAATCTTCACCCCGGCACGGTAGGCAATCTTCATATTCTCTTCCAGTAACTTGGCCACGTTTTCAGAATCTCCCTGACTGTACTCAGGAAGATTCCCGGCTTCCGCCATTTTCTGGTTATGCTGGTTGACCAGTAGAGTGGGAACTAGCCAGGCATCCTTTTCCAGTAACAGATCCAGACACTCCCCATCCAGGAAGGTACCATGCTCAATGGACGTTATACCAGCTTTTAGGGCGTTTTTTATGCCCTGTGCTCCATGGGCATGGGCCATCAAATTAACTCCCCGGTAGGAGGCCTCTTCCACCATGACTTCCAGTTCCTCCCGGCTAAACTGGGGATGTTCCGGGTTGTCATTGGCGCTCATCACACCACCCGTGACCATAACCTTCACTACATCCGCCCCGGCACGTAGAACTTCCCTGACTTTTTTACGCACCTCCCCGGTGCCATCACACACTGATTCAGGCAGCCCCCGGTAGCTGGTTTTAACTTCAATACCCGACTTCATCCACAAATCAAAATGGCCCCCGGTAATGGAGAGGGGCATCACACTGATCTGAAGCCTAGGACCAGGTATCAGGCCCTCCTCCACTGCCATTTTAACTCCATAGTCAGCCAGGCCCGCGTCCCGGACGGTGGTGATTCCCGCTTCCAGGGTTCGGCGAAGACTCTCTCCGGCCTGGTAGAAATAGAAAGAAAGGGGTGTGAAGAGGGGGTCTTCAATTCTGAAACCATTGAACATGATGTGCACGTGGCTGTCAATGAAACCAGGGAGAATAAATCCCCCGTGGGCATCAATTTTCTCCACATCATGGGATGGTAGCTTTATAGAATCCAGGGGGCCCACATCCTGGATAATATCATCCTGAATTAGCACTCCGCTGTCTTGGACTAACTGTCCGCCTTTTCCATCAATCAGCGTTCCGTTATGAATTAAAATGTATCCCATAGCACTCATCACCTGCACTCTTAGGAATAGTATTATGGTAAATTCTACATCTTATTTTATTCGACCACACCTTTCTGGCCCCCAACCAATTAAAAATTTAAATACCCTTTTTAGGGATCATGATAGTAGATATAATAGTGATGTGTATTAGCGAGTCACGGTGATATCTGTCCAAATTTTATATTTTTGCGAGGGAAATAAATGGAATTCAATTACAAAGGATTGGCCATTGGGTTAGGCGTAACTTTGGTGTGGTACGCGTTTTTCATATTTGTAGAGAGTTACGAGGCGGCGGTCATCGCCCCCCTGGTAGGGGGATACGCAGTCAATTACCGTATCAAAGGAAAATACAGGGAGGGAACTATTTATGGTGGTCTCAGCGGCGCAATAGGTGCTTTTATAACTGCTTTAGTCTTATCCATCTCCAATTTAAATGCCCTGACAATGATGGGCTACACTGACATAGGCACCATTTCGGTGGAGTTGACCCTGGTCCTGGCCATAATAGCCGGGCTGTTTATGGGCATCGCCGGAGGACTTGTTGCTGGACTTATCTTTAAAAGACAAGAAGGCAAACAAAAAGTGGATAAAAAGCCCAAAACACCTAAAGCAGAATGATATGAGATCTGGGGGGTTTATAAAGAGGTGATCATGTGGAATGGAAGTATATAGTAATTGGTGGCCTTATAACCGCGGTTTTGACCCTGGTCCTGGCCGTTGTGTTTTTGCCCCTGTTCTTCCTGGGCCCGGTTATAGGAGGCCTTTTCGCCGCTTACCTGGGTCGTGGCGACACCCAGGCCGGTGCGGTGGATGGAGCTGTTTCGGGGGTAGTGGGAGGATTAATTATGGGATCCCTATTTCTACTGGGCTTCAGTACCATAAGCGCCATTATTGGAGTAATTTTCACCAACGCTGGAGTAGCAGCCGGTACCATCAGCGTAATTTTGGGAGCCTTCATCACCCTGCTGGCAGTGGTCATTTCCGGAGTTCTGGGTGCTATTGGTGGTGTTATTGGCGTTAGCGTCCGAGAAAATCAGTAAAACTAATTTTTTTATTATTTTTTTATTATTTTTATTGTTTCCAAATCGGCATCCAGCTCCAGCTGATCCCCATTTTCCAGTACAGACAGAACATCCATTTCCGGATGGTCTACCATGGGAACACCGGCCATTATGGCGCCAGTAGCTATTATGGGTTCGGCTTCCAGGGCCACTATACCCCGGGGGGCAGTTTGGTTTTTAGCCATCTGGTAGATCACGTAGGAACCCACCGTGGAGCCCTTCCCCGATGGTATTACCAGGATCTTATCTTTCAGGTTCTGATGGTAAAGCTCATGTTCCTGGTCTATCACCCGGCCAGTGTTGGGATCCACACCCCCCAAAAAACTGAGGGGTTCTCTGGTGACTATTACCTGGCCTTTAACCTTTCCTCTGGATATCCGGCGACATTTTACGGTGTTTTCCATACTTTTAACCTCAAAAAAATAATAGAGAGTGGAACTCCAGTTAATGAGTTCCATTTTATTCCAGTTTAATTTCCACTCCACCAATCTTCGGCTGCAGGAAGTTGTATATCAGGGCTGTCAGGGCATAGATGATGAAGGTCACGATTAAATATCCAACTGTGTTACCCACCAGATATCCCAGACCGTAGGCCACCCCCTCGGAAGCCATATTCGCAGCTCCGGTGGGCAGTGAAAATATGAAGTTCACTATGGCCAATACCACGGCCAGAATAAGAGCCAGAGGTAGCGGTGGTATCTTTTTAATCTCACAGAAGCCGTGACTGGCCAGTTTCATTTTAAGTCTAACCCCGCCGATTTTAGGCGCCAGTAGGTTGTACAAAAAGGCGACTACCACTGCGTATATGAAAGTAGATATGAAAACGATGATGGGGACGCCGATTATCATGATAATCGCTAATATGATCCCTACACCGCTGGCATCGCCCATTCCCGATAACTCTGGTATGGCTATAGTGGCGGTGCTGGCTGCCAGGGCAGCTCCTTCCAGAACCACGGCTAAAATGGGTGCCACAACCAGCATCACAATGAAGGTCAGCACGGTGTACAGCATGGACAGCATCAGAGACACTGCCACCACCGGGATGGATTTAACTTCCTCCCCATCCATGCCCAGCTTTATCCCGCCGATACGGGGCACCAGGAGATTGTAGATAAGGGCCATGACGAAGGAGGACAGTATGCTGAAGAAAAAGGTGGCCACAGGCAGGGCGATGATGAGGGCCACTCCCAGGCTGGCCAGAAGGGAGGCATACTGACCAACTCCCGGTACCACCAAACCAACGATTCCGAAAATGATAAGTAAAATTATGGCATACAACAGCCCCAACACGGCTGATACGGATGAAGACATCAGTGTGAAGGGCACAATGCGCACAGATGTTATTTCTTTTATATCTTTCATTTTAATATACTCCTATTTTTGATATACAGTGAATTGTCAAGGGAATATATAATCTTTCCCCTATCAAACCGACTATAGCGAAGTTTCGGGCTCTCCTTTGATCAGGGATCCTATGGCACCACCCAGGGCCATGATGATGATAACCCCAATGGAACCTACCAGTAATATCACACTGGTGATACTGGCAGCTGCAAAACCAATTAATCCCAGTAGTATGGTCCCGAATATCAATAGCAGTATGGAAAGGACTATGGCACCAAAAGCACCGGCCACAGCACCATTGGCTGCTCCGTTACCAGCATCTCCTCCTACCATGTAACCAACCAACATCCCTGCCAGGAGCACCCCGAGTAAAGCTCCCCAACCGGGTATTAAAACACCAAGAATTGCTCCTAGAATAATTTCTGCCAGAAATCCAACGATCACTACACCCCAGTTAATCATTACTTCACACCCTTTACTGTTAACATATACTTTCTGCAGCAAACTATTTTAATTTTATTTTTAGAAAAAAAGAAAAGAATTTCCCGACGTTCTGGGGAAATTAGGGTTGTTAAAATATAAATATTTTAGTTCTATACTCTAAAACCAGTTTTTAGATTCTTCAATGACATTTTTCACTATCTGTACCGCTGAACCCAGGTAGGTGTGGGGGGCCATGATCTGGTGAACCTCATCGGGGGACAGATACTGGCCTATTTCATCGTTGTCCAGCACCACATCCTCTAAACTGGTTCCCTGTTGATTAGCTTCCAGGGCACATTTTCGGACCACTCCATAGGCAGTTTGGCGTCCCATTCCCCGGCGGGTTAACTCGGCCATGAATCTTTCGGCCATGATCAGGCCTCCAGTGAGGTTCAGGTTGGCCTCAATATTTTCAGGATAGAAGACCAGCTTTTCCATGAGTTTAATGGAGAGCTGCAGGATGTAATCGGTTAGGATGGATGACTCGGGGAGTATAATACGTTCCGCTGAAGAATTGGTGAGATCCCGTTCATGCCACAGGGGATTGTTCTGGAGGGCCGGGTCCACATAGGCCCGTACCACTCTGGAAACTCCACATATCCTCTCGGCAGTAATGGGATTCATCTTATGGGGCATGGTGCTACTCCCAACCTGTTTCTCCGGGTCGAAACTTTCCCCTAACTCCTTGATCTCCGTCCTTTGCAGGTTACGCACTTCCAGGGCTATCTTATCCAGGGTACTGGCCAGATTGGCCAGGCACATTATGAACTCTGCATGATTATCCCGCTGCACCACCTGATTGGATATCAGCACCGGCTCCAGGCCCAGGATCTGTGACAGAATCAGGTGAACTTCCAGGCCATCCTCTCCCAGGGCAGCCGTAGTACCTACCGCACCGGTCATCATGCCCACACATAACCTTTTCTCACAGGCCTGCATACGGTCATACTGCCTTCGGAGTTCATCTGCCCATAGGGCGAATTTCATCCCATAAGTAGTTGGCAGGGCGTGCTGACCATGAGTTCGTCCTATGCAGACGGTTTCTACATGTTTCTGGGCTAGTTCTAGAATGATCCGGGTAAGGCGTACCACCTTGGCCTTCAGGATATCTAATGTATCCTTCAAAAGCAGGGACTGGCTGGTGTCGATGATGTCGTTACTGGTGGCCCCGTAATGAACGTATTCCCCGGCGTCCCCTGCACAGACCTCGGCCAAACCTTTAACCAGGGCCGCTATGTCGTGGTTGGTTTCTCTTTCAATTTCAGACACCCTTTCCCAGGTCACGTACTTAATACTGGCCTTGTTTTTAATTTCCACCGCAGCTTCCCGGGGTATGAGTCCCAGTTCTGCTTCTGCTTCGGCCAGGGCTGCTTCCACATCCAGCATGCGCTGCAGTTTATTATCTGCTTCCCAGACACTGCGCATCTCGGGGGTTCCATAACGATATTCGATGGGGTGAATAGCCATATTGTGAACTCCTTTCAACTAAAAATAGTACATATAAAGTTATGAGTAAGAAAACCGTAGTGCAATGCAGAATATAGCCAGGACGGCGGTTAAAATTACGACCTGTTCCGGGGACATTTTAGGTCCCTTGGTTTCCTCCTCAAAGTATCTAACTAGTCCCGCACCGCTGGGGGGCAGGTATTTTTTCTCCTTCTTAGCCATGTTGTATCACCAGATGATCATAAATTAAATCAGTTACGATAACAGAACATGATCTCTCCTCTTCTTTATTTATAGTTTGGTAAAATATGAAATTCTAAAAATCGATTAAGGGGGACTAAAATTTTGTAATAACCTTAAATATATCTTGATAAGATATTTAAGGATATATTTTCAGTTCAATATACTTTTAGAATTTTTTGGAGCCAACGACCGAATCTATTTACGTGGCCATGTTCCATATAGTACTGAAAGATTAAGACCTATCTCAACACCAAAGTCGTTTTTTTTTATTGTAAAAACCTAATATAATCTAATAACCGAAAAAAGGGAGTATTATGGATTACTTTGATATCCTGGAACAGGAAACTGAAAAATTGTATAAGATAGCCAGTCAGGCCCGCAAGAAAGGTTTTGATGTGGAAACTGAACCGGAAATACCTCTAGCTAAGGACTTGGCAGAAAGGGTGGAGGGGCTGGTTGGGCCTAAAAATATTGACTTGAAAATAAAGGAACTGGAAGACAAGATGTCCCGGGAAGAGATTGCCTTTGAAATCGCCCGGATCATTGTCACCGAAAAGGATGAAGAGGGTAAAGAGGATGAATTCAAAGTAAGGGAGCAAAAGGCTGACCAGGCCATTAGAACTGCCCTATCCATACTCACCGAGGGAGTGGTGGCTGCTCCCCTGGAGGGCATAGCCAAAACCCTCATCAAACGCAACTTCGACCAGAGCTGGTACCTGGCGGTGTACTTCACCGGCCCCATCCGAAGTGCAGGTGGAACCGCGTCAGCACTGGCGGTGCTTATCGCCGATTATATAAGAATTTCTCTTGATCTGGATGTATACAAACCCACGGAACGGGAAATTGAGCGTTACGTGGAGGAAGTGGAGCTTTACGAATCAGAAGTGACCAACCTGCAGTACTCCCCCAGTCCGGAGGAGGTTCGCCTGGCAGCCCAGCACATCCCCGTGGAGGTCACTGGGGAGCCCACTGACCAGGTAGAGGTTTCTCATCGTGATCTGGAAAGGGTGGAGACCAACCACATCCGGGGTGGAGCGTTACTGGCCCTGGTGGAAGGAGTAATACAAAAAGCTCCTAAGGTACTTAAATACGCTAAAAAGCTCCATATCGATGGTTGGGACTGGTTAGATGATTTTTCAAAGCCTCAGGAAAAAAATGGTGACGAAGATGAAGCTCCCAAGTTAGATAAGTATCTGCAGGATATAATTGGTGGACGCCCGGTTTTATCATATCCTCAGGCTAAAGGGGGATTCAGATTAAGATACGGGCGGTCTAGGAACACTGGACTGGCAGCCATGGGCATACACCCGGCTACCATGGAGATCGTAGAATTCCTGGCGGTGGGAACCCAGATGAAGATCGAAAGACCGGGTAAGGGGAACTGTGTGGTCCCCTGTGATAGTATTGAAGGTCCCCTGGTTAAATTACGGGATGGCAGCGTTGTCAAAGTAACATCCGTGGCCCAAGCCCGAAAAATTAAGCATCAGGTGGATGAAATACTCTTCCTGGGGGATATGCTGGTGGCATTTGGCGAGTTCCTCCGCAACAACCATGTTCTCCTGCCAGCTGGCTGGTGTGAGGAATGGTGGATTGGACTCCTGAAAAACTCTCCTGAATTTTCGGTGGAAACTTCTGATGATCTCTTAAAGGAAGTGCAGGAGGATCAGATAACTTCGCAGCGGGCTTTCGAACTTTCTATTCAGTATGGGATTCCCTTACATCCCTACTACACCTATTTCTATCATGATGTTACCCGGGAAGAATTGAATCAACTTCGTGGATGGCTGCACCAGGTTGCCGATGCTCCCCAAATTAAAGGGGATCTGAGGCTGGAGTGGGCGCCGGAGAAAAGAGTGCTGGAAGTACTGGGAGTGCCGCACCAAGTGGAGGACCATCAGGTAGTAATCTCCCATTACCATGCCTACTCTCTACTCCACACTCTAAAGGAACCCCTAGACCTTGAGAATGACATGGAGACCCTGGAAGCTCTGAATAAAGTTTCTCCAGTGGACATCATGGCCAAAGCACCTACTTATCTGGGGGGGAGGATGGGAAGACCAGAGAAGACCAAGGAAAGATTGATGAAACCAGCTCCCCATGCTCTGTTTCCCATTGGCACCAGTGGTGGCAGCCGACGTAACATAGTCCAGGCTGCCAAGAAAGGAACCATCACCGTGGACATTGCCCGGTGTAAGTGTACAGGATGTGGGGTGGTGTCCTTCCAGGCCTCCTGTCCGGTGTGTGGAGCACCCACCGTCACCACTGGCGCGGGTAATAAGCGGATCAACATCTCCAAAACTTTGAAAAAAGCCTATCAACGGGTGGGAGTACGTAAATTGGATGAGATTAAGGGGGTGCAGGGAATGATCTCCGAGTCCAAATTTCCGGAGCCCCTGGAAAAGGGTGTATTACGGGCTAAAAATAATGTTTACACCTTCAAAGATGCCACCATCCGTCATGATTCCACTAATCTCCCCTTAACTCATTTCACACCCCACGAGATTAAGGTCAGCCCCCAAAAACTCCGGGAACTGGGTTACACCCATGATATCCATGGAAAGGAGCTGGTGAATGAGGAACAGGTGGTAGAGATACTGATCCAGGACCTGGTAATTTCTGATAACTGTGCCGAATATCTTATGAGGGTGGCCAACTTCGTGGACGACCTATTGGAGCGTTTCTACCACATGGAGCCCTACTACCGGATTAAAACCAGGGAGGACCTGGTGGGGCACCTGGCGGTGGGACTGGCACCCCACACCTCGGCTGGTGTGCTGGGACGGATCATAGGTTTCACCAAGGCCGCAGCCTGTTACGCCCATCCCTATTTCCACTCAGCCAAGAGGAGGAACTGTGACAGTGACGAGGACTCGGTGATGCTGCTCCTGGATTCTCTTCTAAACTTCTCAAAGTCCTACCTCCCCAACAGCCGAGGAGGTCGTATGGACGCGCCACTGGTTCTATCCTCCCGCATAGACCCCGAAGAGATCGATGATGAGAGCCACCACCTGGACACCATGGACCATCTGCCCCTGGAACTCTACCAGAAGACCCTGGAACAATGTAAACCTTCTGATGTGCTGGAACTGGTGAACAACGTTAAGAATCGGCTGGGGACTGATGAACAGTACCATGGGCTCATCTACTCTCATGAAACTGGCAACATACACCGCGGACCTAAAATCTGTCTCTACAAACTCTTACCCTCCATGAGGGAGAAAGTTGAAGGACAGATTAAGCTGGCTGAAAGGATCCGGGCCGTCGACCAGAAGGGAGTGGTGGAGGGAGTTTTGAACTCCCATTTCCTTCCAGACATGGCTGGGAATAGCAGGGCCTTTTCCCGCCAGAAGGTTCGCTGCACCAGTTGTAACAAGAAGTACCGTAGGATACCTTTATCAGGGGAATGTTCCTGCGGTGGAAACCTGATTTTAAGTATATCAAAGGGTTCTGTGGTTAAATATCTGGAAATATCGAAGGAACTGGCGCAAAGCTACCCAATTGACCAATATCTTGTACAACGCATAGAATTAATAGAGTCCGGCATCAACTCCCTATTTGAAAGTGACCGTTCCAAGCAAAGTTCACTTGACGTGTTCTTATAAAGCGAAAACTATTATAAGGCCTAGGTTATAATTAAAAGTAGATTAAAGGCCTATATTGGTCATCATAATCGGGGGAAAATTTTTTTCATTATAAGTGGAGGATTAGTATGAAGGATGTCCATATTATTGCTGCTTTGCCCACCAAGGCGGAAATTTGCGTCTTGAAAAATAATGGGATATTTGAGAAGTTCAGCCACGAGAAGATCGTTAAATCATGTCTTCTGGTTGGTTCTAGCGTGTGGACTGCTGAAAAAATAGCGTCCCAGGTGGCTTCATCGTCCTACGATGGTATCACCACCAAAGAGATTAAGATGTGGGTTTATGAATCCCTGAAAAATGCTGATAAAGAGCTGGCCGAAAAGTACATGAAAACCAACCAGCTCCGGGTGCGCACTTCCCGGGATACCATCGAACCCTTTGATAAGGACAAAATAGCCAAGACCCTGGTGGTAGAGACTGATGCTTCTCCAGAACTAGCCGATAAACTGGCCACTGAGGTTTACAAGGAACTTGGTAAGCTGGAAGTGGACTACCTCACCGCTCCTATGATCAGGGAGATGGTGAACACCAAACTGGTGGAGCACGGCTTGGAAACCCTCCGGCGCAGATACACTCGTCTGGGGATCCCGGTGTACAACATCACCAACCTCATACAAAACGGTTCCCGGGACAACGCCAACATGATCCACAACCCCGAGACCGTGCACAAGTACGTGGCCGATGAGGCCCTGAAACAGTACGCCCTTCTTAATATCTTACCTTCGGAACTGGCCGACGCCCATATGAGTGGAGATATACACATCCATGACCTGGAATACTTCGCTGGCAGGCCAATAAACTGTTTACAACATGATTTAAGGTTATTCATAAAACATGGGCTTAAAGTGGACGGAACCGGTGATCACACCTCTGTGGCTGGGCCACCCAACCATATTGAAACCCTGATGAACCACTCCGGAGAGATCATGCTGGCCGCCCAGCAGAACATGAGCGGCGGACAATCAATGTGCCTTTGGAACGTCTTCGTGGCACCCTTCGCTGCTGGATTACCCTATGGGAAGGTGAAACAGGCGGTGCAGATGTTCATCTATAACCTGAACATGGCCTACGCTGCCCGGGGAAGCCAGGTACCCTTTACTTCAATAAACATGGAATTCACGGTACCGGATTTCCTCCAGGATGTAGATGCCTACGGTCCTAAAGGTCAACTAGTGGGTACTTACGGTGATTTCGAGGAAGAAACCCGTATACTACAGCGTGCATTCACTGAAATCCTGTTGCAGGGTGACTCCGATGGTAAACCACATCTATTCCCTAACACCATCTACGGTTTAAGGAAAGAAGTACTCAAGGACGAATTTGCTGAAGACCTGGAACTGGTGCACCAGTTATGTGCCAAGTACGGCACCGCCTACTTCATAAATATGCTCCCCAGTTATCGTGGAAACCTGGCCAACTACATGGGGTGCCGAACATCCCTGGGAGATAATTGGACGGGGGAATGGGATAAAGACTGCTTCAGAACAGGAAATCTGGCCTATATAACCCTTAACCTGCCTAGAATAGCCTACCAGTCCCGTGATGAGGATGAAATATTCGAGTATCTTGATTCATACCTCCGCCTTTCCGAAGAGGTACTTATGCTACGTCGCAAGCAGGCCCTGGCCTGTCTGGATGACTACAACATGTTACCATTTTTGACCCAGGAACTGGATGGGGAACGATACTACCGGGTGGAAAACTCTACCATGACCTTCGGATTCGTGGGTTTAAACGAAATGTTACAGGCCCACACTGGAACAGGAATCGAGGATCCTGATTCACTTAAATTAGGTCTTAAAGTTGTTGATTACATGAATCAAAGGGCTCAGGAACTTAAGAAGGACACCGGACTGCGCTGGACCATAATCCAGACACCGGCCGAGTCCACCGCTTACCGGTTTGCCACCCTGGACCGGGAGAAATTCGGTGCGGATGCCATTACCCAGGGAGATGCGGATGCTGGCTACTACACCAACTCCTCCCACGTACCAGTCAGTTCCGATATTAACCTGATTGATCGGATACGAGTCGAGGAACAGTTCCACAGCCGTACCCTGGGCGGACACATCTTCCACGCCTTCATGGGAGAAGCCTACTCCGATCCACAAGCCCTGATGAGCCTAACGGATAAGATAGCTCGCAAATCTGACATAGGATTCTGGGCCTACAGCTCCGCCATGAGCTTCTGCATTAAATGTAAAACTCTCATGAAAGGGTTGCAACAGAGCTGCGCATCCTGCGGGGAACAGAAAGAGGTGGAATGGTACGACCGCATCACTGGCTACGTCCAGCAAGTAGGCCGGGCACGCAGTGCGTCTGGTGGCTGGAACGCTGGAAAGATGAAGGAATTAGGGGATAGGAACCGTTACGAACCCTGATTCTCATTCTTTTATTTTTAAAATTCATTTTCTAATTTTTAGAGTTATTTCATTCTTTCCCGGTCTCGAGTTAAAATAAAAGCTTATAATAAGTTTCAGTGGATTTAAATGATTTCTAAGGAAGATCACCAATTCATGCAGGAAGCCCTTAAAGAAGCAGAAAAGAGCCTAGCAGAAGGCGGAGTTCCCATCGGCGCGGTTCTGGTAAAAAATGGCCACATCGTGGGAAGGGGACATAATCAACTACTGCAGAAAGGTTCTGTTATTCTGCACGGGGAGATGAACTGCCTGGAAAGTGCCGGGAGATTGAAGGGGTCTGATTACCGGGATTGCACCCTCTATACCACCTTATCTCCATGTCCCATGTGTAGTGGGATGGTGATCCTCTACAAGATCCCCCGGGTGGTGGTTGGTGAAAGTTCCACCCTGCAGGGCCCGGAAAGGTTCTTGGAAGAGAATGGGGTGGAAGTGGTTAACCTAGCCATGCCCCAATGCCAGGAGATATTAGGGGATTACATAGCCAAAAATCCGGAAATTTGGGATGCTGAGCTGGAAAGGGTGGGTTTCACCACTGATTTAAAATAAAATAACCAATGGACTTATTTTTGATTTAAGGAGATGGTTACCGATTGGGAGCCGGATCCAAAGCTAGGGGCAATCATGGTATGCCGACCCGGCCCTCCAGCCACTACCAGGACCACATCCTCCGGGCAGCGGGTGATACGAACCTCATCACCCATTATCCATCTTCTATCCAATCTTCGCCCCCCCCGGTCTCCTAGCTCTACAGGGACCACCATCTTCTGATGCAGATAATCCTTAACATCCCTTTTATCCCATCCCTCTTTTTTCAGGGTAGTGGCATGTTCTGGGCTCATCAACACCAGCATTTCACCCGGGACGTGGCTGTTGTTGCAGCCGGAGGTAGAGGCGGTGTGGGCCACGGTATCCAGGAGATCCTCGGCGCAGGTGCTGCGGTGGTCGTTAACATTATGGGGAGCCTCCAATCCCATCACGGTAACCGTACTATCCTCTTTATCAAAACCGCGCTCCACATGCAATGGTCCCCAGGGACTTTCTTCCTCAGCCTCGGCGAAAGCGTAGCTATACTTGGCCGGGGAACCATGGGTGGCATGATCCCCCACTCCTGGCACCGCCCCGGCGATGTTCAGCATGCACAGCCGGATGGCGCGTCCCAGGGTGGCGTTGGCCAGATTACCAGGACCTAAACATCCCGTTCCACTGTTCATACCCAATTCTCGGGATTTGGGGCCGTTAACCAAAGTGCAAATGGCAACCGGATGGGTGGTGGCGTTTATTCCAGCCAGGTTGAACTCTTCCTGCCCCAGCGCCTTAACAGCCTGCTCCACCACTGGCATGAAATAGGGCAGGCAGCCAGCCATAACTGAGTTTATGGCGATCTTCTCCACTGTGGCCTTCCCCCGGCGTGGGGGAAGAACGGTGACCACCTGTTGGGCAGGCTGGTTCGAGTACTCTAAAAAATTGGAAACTCGCTCCATAGTAGGTGGTATGATGGGTAAACCATCGGTTAAATGTTGTAAATAGAATTCATGACTTAACCTTTCCGCATCGGGGTGGACGAATATTTCTTCCCCCTGAGATTCAGCATCACCAAACTCTCCCTTAAGAATATCATCCAGAAGACAGCCACAACTCTTGGTGGTGGGGTTAACTTCTTTTTCTTCATGAGTCATGGTATCGTACCCAAGTTTCAGGGAATCTGCAAGAGATACTTCAGTACCGGGATTATTTTAAAAGCTTTTTCCTCCACCTCATCATCTGCCAGGCCAGTGATGGGATGCTCCACTTCCAGAAGGCGCAGATCCTCCAATCCATATGTACCAGCCAGTTTCCGAGCAAAGGGGGTGAAATGGTCCGATATGATGGAAATAGTGGGAATTCCCATCTCTTCCAGGCGAATTGCATCCAGAACCACCCAACTGGTACAGGATCCGCAGTCAGCCAGGGCCAGTATGGCCAGTTCTGCTGAAGCAGCCTTTTCCAGTTGATGCCTAGTTGCCGGTGCTCCTGCTGGCTTTTTAAGTTCAAAGAAAACCCGGTTACCCAGGGCCTTCTTTAAAGTGGCCAGAATCATGTCTGCCCCGGGTTTGGTGTTATCCACCAGGGCCACCCTCTCAAAGTCATCCGGGAAGGGATTTAGATCTATGTTATCCACTTCCACATCGGCTAAGGGATTTAAAACCTCTTTTTCCACTAATCTGGGCGACATAAGAAAATCTTCCATGTCAGTTTAGGAGCTTTAGGCTTCCCTTCTTAATCGTTTAATCAGGAAGTTTTTATCCAGTGATAGTAAAAATGATGCTGCCCGGGGACCCTGCTTCTGTCCTAAGACAATCCGGTAGATGGCCTGGAATGCTTTTTGCGGTTTTAAACCTTGTCCTTTAAATATGCGGTACATTTCATCGTGCAGTTCTTCAGAAGTGTAATCCTGATCTTCCAGGGCATCAGCCAACTCCACCAGGAACCCTTCCTGGGATGGATTCAATTCCACAGAGGGAATCTCTTTTTGCACCTGGAACTTCACAAAGTTGGGGGCGTAAAGCTCTAACCAGTTTTTAACCTGTTTCAAACGTTCATGGAACTTTTCCAGGGCCTCATATTCCAGTTCGTGATAACCGAGATCTACCATTTCCTCCGGAAGTTGCGAGTTAGCTTTAAGTATCCTATAAACATCCTCCGGCTCCTGATTTATCTGGTAAGCCACGGTTAGGAATCGGTAAGATGGTTGAAATGGAATTTCATCCTGTATATCTATCTGGGATACTTCGTATATCTTTTTGAGCTTCTCCTCCTCCTTCTGGGAAGCTGCTTCCTCTTTCCCATAGTAGATGCGCTCCACCCGGTCATACTGGTCTATGAAGTCCAGGAATGGCATTTCAGGGTTGAAATCCTTATGCTTAAGGGGTTTGCTCCGGAATAAAAAGTAGTTAAGGGTTTCCGGTGAACCGATCTCCAGCCACTGGCCGGGTGTGAAAAAAACTCCCTTGGACTTGGACATGGCATCGCCTTTGAGGGTGATCCACTCGTAAGGCACAGGGTAGGGGGATCGGTAGTCAAATATCTCCGTTGATATTCTTTTACTAACATCGTAGGATCCTCCGCTGGCGGCATGGTCCTTACCGAAGGGTTCGCAGGTAACTCCGAATATTTTCCACCGGGCAGCCCATTCCACCCTCCAGGTCAATTTACCCTCACCGGAGGTGATATCCATTCCCCCCTCATGACCGCACTGGCATCGGTATTGTACACTGGTTCCCTGAAAGTCATGGGCGTAGGTAGTGTTCACCCGTCCACATTCACTGCAGATAGGATTGTAAGGCAACCAGTCCGCACCTAGGGGCTTTTCCCGGTACTGGTTAAATATTTCCCTGATTTTAGGGGCTCTTTCCAGTGATTTTTTAATATAATCATTGTAAACTCCATCCCGGTACATCTTTGCCCCGGAATAGGTCTCCAGTTCTATGCCAAACACGGGTAGAGTGTCCAGGAATGGTTTCTGGAAATGTTCCACGAAATTCTCACAGCAACCCTCAGGGCAGGGTATCTGGGAGTAAGGAATCCCCATGTACTTCTCATAGGATTCGGGAAGGGGATAGGGCACCTTCCGCAGTGGGTCGTGGTCGTCGGCTATCCAGATGGTCCTGGATCTTTCACCAAGCTTTTGCAGTGACTTACCAACTGCGTTTGCTATAAAAACGTCGCATGAGTTTCCAATATGTATCGAACCAGATATGGATGTCCCGCTGGCCACTACGTGTTCTTCCACGTCCCAGTTAGTAAGATCAGATGCAATTCGTTCGGTCCAGTGTTTCAATTAGTTCACCTTCTGTCAAAATAAAAAATGAAAATTAAAAAAATTAAGGGTGCAATCCTTTATTCGAATGTTGCGGTGGGAGCTTCATCCAGCCATTCATTCACGATTTTAACGGCACAGTAGCTGCCGCACATGGTACAGGTATCCGGATCTTCTGGGGGCCGGTTATCCCTTATGGCACGTGCATCAGCAGGACATATGGCTGCTTCGTATTGTGCTTCCCAGTTGAGCTTTTTACGGGCGTTGGCCATTGCCAGGTCCAACTCACCGTTATGTACTCCCTTGGACATGTCCCCTACGTAGGCCCCGATACGGCTGGCTATAACTCCCATTTTAACGTCCTCTGGTCCTGGCAGGGCCAGGTGTTCAGCGGGGGTCACGTAACATATGAAGTCTGCTCCCGCTGCAGATGATTGTGCGGCACCTATGGAGGAAACTATATGGTCGTAGGCGGGTGCTATGTCGGTTACGATGGGGCCTAACATGTAGAATGGAGCTTCTCGACACAGCTTCTTCTGGATTACCACGTTGGCCTCGATCTCCTTGAGTGGTATGTGGCCTGGACCCTCTACAATGGTCTGCACCCCCACTTCCCGGGCCCGGTCGATCAGTTCGCCCAGGATGATGAGTTCCTGCACTCCAGCCCGATCGGTGGCATCGGCAATGGCCCCGGCCCGCATGGCGTTTGCCATGGACATCACGAAGTCGTGTTCCTTAGCAATTTCCAGGATGTAGTCGTAATTCTTATATAAAGGGTTTTCCAATTCATTTTCGACCATCCAGGCGGATATTAAAGCTCCACCACGGCTAACCAGGCCACCCTTCCGACCCTGCCTTTTCAGGCGTTTCAGGGTTTCCATGTTCACACTGCAGTGGATGGCCATAAAGTCAATACCGTCTTTAGCCTGTTTTTCGATGGTTTTGAACATGGTGTCTTCATCCATGTAGATGGCTGCGCCATGCTCCCGGATAGCCTCAAAAGCAGCTTGATAAGCGGGTACACTACCCACCGGGATCTCAGATAACTTCAAAATTCTTCTACGGATCTCGTCCAGGTCTCCACCCACAGAGAGCTCCATTAAAGTATCAGCTTTATTTTCTATGGCTACTCTGGCCTTTTCTTCTTCCATATCAAAGTCACAGATATCAGTAGAAGTCCCGATGGTGGCGTTTACCTTGGTTCTGAGTCCAGCTCCGATACCCACCGCTTTTACTTCCCTTCCTTTGTTACTGGGGATGGCTATGGTTCCTTTAGCCACGGATTTTCTGATGAATTCTGGGTCAACGTTTTCGCTTTCTGCGACCGCTTTCATTTCTTCGGTTATTATGCCTTTTCTTGCATCGTCCATTTGTGTCATAGAATCACCATGCGTGATTTAAGCTGTATAAGTTAGTCCAATCCTGGGTTTCTTTAAATTAGTGAACAGCATCTAGAGCAGAAATTGATATTTAATTCCTAATCTGATTTTATGTTTACCTTAAAAATAGGTATGGTTTACGGTTTCACATTAATTCTTTTCCTGGTTAGAAAAAATCACTTACGAGTCTCTTGCTAGTTAAACTTTCAATTTTTCCAATTAACTAGTTGTTTCCTTGGTCATGCGACTTTCCACCATCTCCAGGGTGGGTATGTTGGTCTGACAGCCTTCGGCCTCAACTATGAAAGAAGCCACTGCTGATGCAAATTTTCCACACTCCTCCAGGGATTTACCTTCCAGGTAGGCTTTCAAAAACCCGGCCCGGTAGGAATCACCAGCTCCGGTGGGATCGAAGGACTCTCTTAGTAGAGCATCTACCCGTATCTCTTCCTGGCCATAGATGATGCTACCATCTTTGCCCTGGGTTTTGACCACTATGGATGGACCAAAGTCCCTCAGTTCCTGTATATCCTGGTTCAAAGTAGCCAGGATGCGATCGATCTCATGATGATTTCCAAACAGAATGTCACAGATCCCCAGCACCCCCTCTAATTCCTTGGTGGTGTACATGTGCAGGTCCTGTCCTGGATCAAATGAAATTAACTTGCCCTGTTGGTGGGCTACTTCTCCACACTTCCAGTTAAAATTAGGGTCGCCAGTGGCCAGATGCACGGCTTTAACATCCTTAATGGCATTTATGGGTGGTTCTGATTCTTTAAAATGGGTGGCTGCACCCCAGTAGAAGTAACTTATCTGGTCATGCCCTTGGTTGGTAAAGACAAAGGCGGTGGGAGTTTTATCTTCACTAATCAAAATCCGGTGGCTGATATCAATATCCATATCTACCATTTGTTGTTCGTACTCGGAGCCCAGATAATCCCCACCAACCGCTGAAACGAGATAGGTCTTCAAGCCAAGTTTGGAGGCCACCGTCGCCACGTTAGCTGCTGCTCCTCCATAGAAGGTTTTCATACTGGTTATTGCGGTTGAAGAGTTAGCATGTGGGAATTCATTAACTTTTATGATGTAATCAAAGGCTGTATGTCCAACAGCCAGTAAATCCCTATTACAATTCAGATAAATCACCACAGCTATGTTTATTTTCTGGATATTTATAATTAGTGTGAGCTGCAGGTAACTTATATTTGGAAAAGTTTAGGTTCAAATTTGTATTTAATTTAAAATTAAATTCTTTCAAAGCCCTGCTTCTCCACTATCCTCTGACCCCTGCCAGAAACATAGTCCAGGAAATCTTTCAGCCTTTCATGGTCCTTGTAAAGGACTGATGTTAGTAAATGTCTAGTAGCATCGGCAAAAAATTCCCAACCCGGTGTTAGGCTGCGATTGAGAAAGGTGTATAGATCCTGGCTATTCTGGACCATCCTCAGGGCGTTGTAGGGAGAGCTGCAAAGTTCGGTAATGTGGTAATGGATTTTCAATTGGTCGAGAGTGTTCCAGGCCAATCTCTGGGCAGAATGGGGGACTTCCACGAAATTTTTACCTTCCACAGCTTCTAGGTTATCAAGATCCTTCCCGGGAGGGGATAACAGGACCAGGTAGTCGTAGGCCAATGGCTGGAAGTCCAAATCTCGCATAAACGCGTGGACAGGATCATCCAGGGTCAGTATGTCCACTAGCCCCATTTCTGCCAACCGAAGGGCACTTCCATCATCGGTACTGTAAATCACCGCATCTAAACCATAATTATAGCATAAACTGTCCATAAGGCCAGTGGAAATATGCCCTCCGCATATAACTGGATATTCCTGCTCACGGAGTCGGTTAATTAACTTCTGGTACTGGGCCATGATCTCCAGGCCTGGCCCGCTCAATCCCGATCCCGCAGCACTACTATCCACCAGCAAGAAGCCCAGCCTATCTTCGGCATCCTTTATGCGCCTATTCAAAACCGCGTGGGATATTCCCAGACGTCTTGCTGCTTCACGTTGTGAGAATGTTTTAGAAACACATCTGAGGGTTTCGAATAGTTTGTAACTGAAATTATGGCCATTAATAACCAGGTTCAGCTTGGGTTGGATGTCCATGGATCACACCAGCAGAGCTTAATAGAAGAATCCTTTGCACTTTATGAAATTATTTATATCCATCTTCAGATATAAGAGAGGAAGATGATGCCTACTGCTGAACCCATGATTCTAAATGATGCTGTAGATGAGATATTGGATAATGTGCGAAAAGTTTCGGATAGTCTGGACCCTGAAAACATACAACAGATGAATAATATCCTTAAAACTTCTCAAAATGTATTTGTAATGGGCCTGGGACGTTCCGGGCTGATGGCACGGGCATTTGCCATGCGACTGATGCACCTGGGAATCAGTGTCTACGTGGTGGGTGAGACCATAACTCCGGCCATTACGAGTGAAGATTGTCTTCTGGCCATATCTGGGTCAGGTGAAACTCTCTCCATAATCAGCGCAGCGGAAATGGCCCAGAAAAGAAGTGCCAAGATTATTGCCGTTACTTCGTACGTGGATTCTACTCTGGGTGAAATGGCCGATCTGATAGTGCACATTGAAGGCCGTACCAAAATTGATTCTGAAAAAAATTACCTAACCCGGCAAATAAACGGAAAACACCAATCTTTATCTCCGTTGGGAACCTTATTCGAGGTTACCAGCCTGATATTCCTGGATGGGATCATTGCCCAGCTCATGGTGGAAATGGGCAAAACCGAGGAAGATTTGAAGGCTCGGCACACCGTACTGGAATAGCATGTATCAGGGCCCGTAACATAATCAGGCCCTTAAACTATAACACGATGGGGATGGGTGTATATGTTGAATCTTCCCTCTCTAAGAAATCCGATCAGGGTTATTCCAGCTTTTTCTCCTATTCGGATCCCCTCCACTGTCGGGGCGGCCTTGGTGATCATTATGGGGATGCCTACGTTGGCCAGCTTAAGCACCCTATCTGGGGGTATTCGGCCACTGCATACAATAAAACTGTTTGAAAAATCCAGATGAGACATCAAGCCAGCCCCAATAACCTTATCGATGGCCACGTGTCGGCTCACATCCTCGCGGACCAGGAACTGTCCCTGGCCCACTATGGCCGCCACGTGGGTGCCTCCAGTTTGGGACCATATCCTGGCTTCTTCCAGTAGTTTATCAAATGAACGGAAGATTTCTTCTCTTTTTACTTTATAATTGGATTCTATTTTTGGAATCAGCTGTTCCTCATGTAACCATCCGTCGTAACAACCTAAACTTTCCTGGTCGAGCTGGTGTTCCTCCTTCAAAAAAACTTTGATGATGGATGGTTCAATTTCAATTTCTTTAACTTCATCCAGGGATGTTATGTGACGTTCATCCAGCAGATAGCCCAGAGCAAACTCTTTAAGATCATGGGGGCTTAGATAGAACTTTCCCAATGTTTGCTGGTTGATGGTCAGTTCCATTCTGGTGTCCACCACCACCAGGTCTTCCTGGGAATGGGCTTCCTGATCCACCTTTACTATCTTCACCTTTTTTAGCATCCGCTCCATGTAATAAACCCCCAGTGTGAACACTCACACTTCAATCTTCAAGGGTAAGGTCATCCACCCATGAAATCGCAGCCGCCACACTGGGAAATCCTATTATGCTGGTTAAAAGAAGTATGCTGTGATAAATTTCATCTGGAGTTACTCCCAGTTCAAGTGCCCGGCGGGTGTGACTGTGCACCGATCCTTCAGATTTAATGGCGGTAGCAGCGGCAATCTGGATAAGTTGGACGGTTTTCTCATCCAGGGGGCCAGCATTTTTCACCGCCATTCCCAGTTGGCTTAAAGCCTGACCATATTCTTCATAACGGATTCTGATGTTTTGATAGTTTTTGGGCAGTTTTTTCTTTTCCATTTTATTAACCCCTAATGAATTAACCCCTGAGTTTTTTCACATTTCTTATATGGTCTAAACTGTATTAAATTCTATCTTAATTTACAGAGGCATAATTCAAGCAGGTTATTAAATTCTACTCTTTTTAAAATTTTAAAAAATTTAAAAAGAATAATCAGGGGGCTGGAAGTGCTAAAACCATCTAATGGGGGGTTTCCTGGAAATAAGGTTCTCGGTTGTCAATGGCTTCTAAAAATAATTCTTTCAGTTGTTCATCAGAATAGCCTCTGCGCATTGGTTCAATTAAGTCCACTAGATTGTCGTTTCTCAAAAGACAGGGCTTAATTTTTCCTTCCGGTGTTATACGGAGGCGTGTACAATTCTGACAGAACTTGGTGTTATCCATGGGGCGCACCACTTCGATTTCTCCCCCTTCCAGGAAGTATTTCTTCCGGTCCTGCATAAAAGGTCGTTTTTTAACTCGATCGGATAATTCTTTTAGCTCTTTTTCAAATCCGTTCATATCATAGTGATATTCGTCGAAAAAGTCACTTTCTGTGCAATTTTCAGTCTGCAAAAGTTCGATAAGTTGCAGAATCACCCCCTGGTCCCGGCAGAAGTGGAACATATCCCAGATCTCCTGGTCGTTGATACCCTTCATCACCACCATATTCAGCTTAACCGGATACAGTCCCACCTCCACGGCGCTCCGAATTCCTGCTTTAACCTGTTCGAGATAGTCTTTTTTGGTTATACAACGATAAGTCTGGGGATTCAGGGTGTCCAGACTGATGTTCACCCGTTTAAGACCCGCATCAATTAAAGTTTGGGCGTATCTCTGAAGCAGGGTGCCGTTGGTGGTTATGGAAACGTCCTGGAAGTTCAGGGCAGATACTTTCCGGACAATATCTACTATGTCCTTGCGGATTAAGGGTTCACCCCCTGAAAGCCTGATTTTCTTCACTCCCAGATTACGGGCCACACTGGAGATTCTGAATATCTCTTCCGGTGTCATTTCATACTCCTGGGGTATGATTCCATCGTGGTGACAGTAAAAACAGCGCACGTTACAGCGGTTGGTTATGGATATCCGCAGGGATATGAGGGGTCTTTCGTAATTATCGGTTATCTTCATTTTGTATCAGTAGTTCGATTTTTTTATCCTGAATTTCATCAGCATCGATTTTCATGGAGCTTATCATACCCAGGAAGGTGTTTTTAACAAATTTCTGGACGAAGGGGTTTAAGGCAACTTTGTTCCCGTCGATGGTTAGCATCACGTTTTCCAGCTTTTTCATGACACATACATCCTCACCGGTTTCGCCCTGGACCACTGCTTCAGACATTTTCTGGCAGCTAGTGTATCCACATTCCTGACAATCCATATTAGCCAGCAATCCAAAGGTCCTGGTCTCTACCAGGTCCGTCAGGGCTTTAAGTTCCTCTTCATCCACCTTCTCTACTTCCACCCTGGCCAGTACCAGTGGCCCGGGCAGATCAGAGGTGGCGATTTTCGCATAGGGTGAAGTTTTAAACCCTTCAATAACCAGAAAATCCAGTTCTCTCAGGCATTCCATTTTCCGAATTATATCGTCTAGTTCAAGTGTTTCGTCTATTATGAAAACGGTTTCCTCACCCACACCTACCACCATCTGGGCCCCGGCTTCGCGATGCTTCCAGGTGTCTTTACCTTCAATATCCAGCTTACTGTGAGTGTTTTTAATGGTTCCCACCCTGAAACCTCTTTTCACAAGTTCCCTGATTAGCCTAGTTACCAGGGTGGTTTTTCCCGTTTTTTTGGTACCAGCCACTGACACGATCTTCATTAGTTTCACCTACTATCTACCTAATAGAAACTGGCTTAAATAAGTTATATGGTTTGGAGGTCATGCTCACCTCCACTTGAAGACATTTCTAAAAGGGTCTAGAGTGGATTTTTAGGGTAATGGACCCTGTAGATGACCGTTTATATTTCCCCGTAACAACCAATACTATATGTGCAGTTAATACACATCCTCTTATAAATTTTCCGACTTAAGTTTTATTGGAAATTTTATATATAAAGGTGAGGGTAAGTGTAATTAACACACATGGTGTCATCATGCCCAAGCATATCGTATCTGGTTTAAGGTATCTGGCTGCAGTGGAGCTCAGAAAAAAGGGATATCCCCAGCGTGAGATAGCAGAAAGGCTGGGAATGGACCGTTCTACAGTTTCACACTATCTTAATGGCAGGAATATTTCATGGAATTCCATTGAGATTGCTGAGGTCATAAGAAACCTTTGTCCCCGAGATTTTTCTACTTTAACCTACGCTCTGGTGAAAGACAAAGAAAAAACCAGAAACATAGTTAAAATCTGTTCTGTTCGGAAATATGAATGTAATGTAAAAAATACGTGTATTGCTTGCGGAATTTGTGTGGATGTTTGTTTTATGAGCGCCATTGTGTTAGAAGATCTTAAGGCACAAATTGATCCTAATTGGTGCTGCGGATGTGTATTGTGTGGGGAGCAATGTCCCACCAATTCCATAGAAATAAAGGAGGTAGAAGATAATGGAGACAACCGAACTTATTGAAGGTAAGGATATTTCTGTAGAGCGAACCGGCGAAGAAGAGAGAAAGCTCGAATTTAAAGATGCTCTCTGCGCTTCCTGTGGTTTGTGTGAGAAGATCTGTCCTGTAAGTGCAATTGAGGTAACCCCAGCTGGGGCCATGGTCAGAACAGAGCAAGATGTGAGTAAAATTGACATCGACGAAAATAAATGTGTGCTATGTGGAATGTGCAGCTCTATCTGTCCATTTGAAGCACTGGATCTCAAGATAGGTGGGGAGTCCATTAAGGACATGGAGGAATATCCAACTCTCATCAAATCTGCAGAGATAAGTGAAGATGCTTGTATTTACTGCAAAGCCTGTGAAACTGCCTGTCCACAGGATGCAATTACCATTGCCCGCCAACTACCGGAAAGAGCCAAGCTGGTCAGTGGTGAAATCGAAATCGACAAAGAAACCTGCGTGGATTGCGGAATATGTGAAGAAATGTGTCCTGCAGATGCTATAACCTTAGAACACAAATTCCCATCCTCTGACGATCCAACTGTGTCCTCAGATATCACGGTAGATAAAGATAAATGTGTATATTGCCTGGTGTGTAAAAAAGCATGCCCCGTAGATGCCATTAAGGCAGTCTGCAGAATCTGCTCCTATGGAGACTACGATATTAACCCCGAGGACTCTGAAATAGTAGGAAGCTCCTACATCGACGATGAACTGTGCGTAAACTGTGGCTGGTGCCAGGAGATCTGTCCAGTAGACGCTGCCGAAGTAACCAAACCATTTGAAGGTACCCTGACTCTAGACCAAGACCTGTGCCAGGGTTGTGAAACCTGTGTCATGGCCTGTCCATGTAACGTGTTATCCTTCCCAGAGTCAACGGAACCAGGTAAAAAGCCAGAAAAACTGCACAAAGACGAAAAATACTGCATATACTGTGGTGCATGTGAGAAAGCATGCCCAGTTGGTGCTATAAACGTCGAACGAACCAAAATCAACTGCACTCCCATCAAATCAAAATCATGGCAAAAGGCTTTTGATTCTGTTAAAAACTAATTAGGAGGTCATTAAATGCCAATAGGACTAAAATTATACCCCGAACTTTGCCACGGGTGTGGAAACTGCGTTATAGCTTGTCCCGTGAATTCAGCCAACAGTCCTGAGATCGCTGGTGGAAAGGGGCCAACCGACGACGTGGAAGTAATCATGATCGTGGAGGACGGTCAAATAACCATGAGAAATTCCAATCTCTGTGGAAAATGTGGTACTTGTGTTGAAAGTTGTCCTGTCGATGCAATAAAACTGGAGGATCTAGAATGAACGTCATACTCAACACAGGAAGAACGGTGTGGCAGGGTCAAGCCATTGAATCTGGTAAAGATCTGAAGATGTACGTAGATGCCGCTGCCATCTGCCACATGAACCGTGAAATGATGGATGAAATGGGATTGAAGGAAGGAGACAACATCCAAGTCGTATCCAACTTTGGTGATGTAGTGGTGAGGGTAGTAAAAACCAAAGAAACCTTACCGGATGGAATGATCTTCATCCCCATGGGTCCCTGGGCCAACCGGGTCATCGATCCAGACACCGACTCCACTGCCACCCCCCGTTTCAAGAACATCCCGGTGGAAATCAACGTAACCGACGAAGAAGTGCTGGACATGCCCACTTTGTTGAAGGTTTACAGAAAATATAGTTAAAACATATAATCAACTATTTAGGAGGATTTTCCTTGGAACACATAATCAAAAACGGATTTGTTTACGATCCACTGAACGAAGTTGATGGAGAAAAGATGGATATCTGCATCAAAGACGGTAAAATTGTGGACTCAGTAAGCTCAAATGCAAATGTAATAGATGCCACCGGCAAAATAATAATGCCGGGAGGTGTAGACCCTCACGCTCACATCGCCGGAGCCAAGGTTAACGTGGGTCGTATGTACCGTCCTGAAGACAGTAAAAAAGACGTAGAAGCAGCTGCAACTGGTGGAAGGGCTGGCAGCGGATTTTCAGTACCATCCACATTCATGACTGGGCAGCGCTACGCCCAGATGGGTTACACCACCGTAATGGAGGCGGCTATGCCCCCACTACTGGCCAGACACACCCACGAAGAATTCCACGACACCCCCATCATTGACCACGCCGCTTTCCCATTATTCGGAAACAACTGGTTTGTAATGGAGTACCTTAAAGAAGGAGACGTGGATGGGTGCGCTGCATACACATCCTGGCTTTTAAAAGCTACTAAAGGTTACACCATAAAGATCGTTAACCCTGGAGGAACCGAAGCCTGGGCTTGGGGAGGAAACGTACATGGAATCCACGACCCATCCCCATACTTTGACATAGAGGCTGCTGAGATAATCAAAGGCCTGGCACAAGTGAACGAGATGTTAGGATTACCCCACGCCATACACCTTCACTGTAACGACCTGGGACACCCTGGAAACTACGAAACAACTCTGGCTTCCTTCGATGTACCAAAAGGGATAAAAGCCAACCCAAAAACGGGAAGCAGAGATGCAGTATTGTACGCTACCCACGTTCAGTTCCACAGTTACGGTGGAACCAGCTGGAGGGATGTGGTCTCCGAGGCACCCACCATTGCCAACTACATCAACAAGAACGACCACATCGTAATGGACATCGGACAGGTAACTCTGGACGAAACCACCACCATGACTGCTGACGGGCCTATGGAGTTCGATTTACACTCTCTGAACGGTCTTAAATGGGCTAACTGTGATGTAGAACTTGAAACCGGTTCTGGAGTCGTTCCATTCATTTATGCTGCTCGAGCACCAGTACCTGCCCTGCAATGGGCCGTGGGTATGGAGCTATTCCTATTAACCGAAGATGCAAAAAAAGTTTGTTTAACCACTGACAGTCCCAACGCCGGGCCATTCACCAGGTACCCAAGGGTTATCAGCTGGTTAATGAGTAACAGGGCCCGAAATGATTTAATGGATGGTGAACTCCACAAATGGGCCCAGAGGAAGAGTAGCATAGCCACGTTAGACCGTGAATACTCCTTCCTGGAGATTGCTCAGGTTACCCGGGCCACCCCAGCTAAAGTTCTGGGTCTATCTGACACCAAAGGGCACCTGGGAGCCGGCGCTGATGCCGACGTGGCTATTTACAACTTCAACCCCGAAACCCAGAACCCATCTGCAGATTACAGGGCCCTGGAAGCTGCTTTCCAACACGCGGCACTGGTCCTAAAAGATGGAACACCTGTGGTTAAAGAGGGTGTGGTGGTTAATCCTACCCTGCGTGGCCGAAGCTACTGGGTGGACACCATGTTAGACGAAACGGTATACAACGAAGTAGTGGCCGATGTGGAGAAACAGTTCAAACAGTACTACTCTGTTAACTTCGCCAACTATCCGGTGCAGGACAGCTATCTTCCCCACTCTGCTCCAGTTAAAGGGGTGATCCAATGATTACTTTAAAACCAAAAGAACAGCCAGAAGTGCCCCTAGAGGTAGAAAATGTAACTCCAGATGCTTTCGCTGGTAAAACAGTCGATGAAATCAAGGCCCTACCCATCTGGCATGGTAATGGCACGGTACCGCTCTCCGACTTCTTCGAAGTAGAAGGAGAAACCGGGGCCACTGCCGCCGATACCAAAATTCTAATCGACGGTGACGTATCCCAGACCAAACGCATTGGAAGCGGAATGACCGCCGGTGAAATAACCGTCAAGGGAAACGTCAGTATGTATGTTGGCGTGGGAATGAAAGGCGGAAAAATCACTGTGGAAGGAAACGCCAAATCCTGGGCTGGTCAGGACATGTCCGGTGGAGAACTGACCATCATGGGAGACGCCGGGGACTACGTAGGTTCATCCTACCGTGGTGACTGGAGAGGTATGAGTGGTGGTTTATTAACCGTTTATGGAAACGCTGGTAACGAAGTCGCCGAGTACATGAACGGCGGTAAGATCGTCATAAAAGGAGACGTCTCCATTATGCCCGGAATTCACATGAACAACGGCCTCTTGATCATTGAAGGTAACGTCATAGCCAGGACCGGAGGGGAAATGGCCGGCGGAACAATTGTGGTCAAGGGAGTTATTGAGGAATTCCTGGCCGGATTCAAATACCTTGGTGTAGAAAAGAACATCGAAGTGGATGGAGAAGTCATACCCGGAGCCTTCTACAAATTTAACGGAGATTACGCAATTAAAGGAGCTAATGGTACTGTCTACGCTGCAGTAGCAGGTAACAGTCACATAGCTCCCTAGATGGAGGAATTAAGTATGGAACTTGTAAAAAACGTAGTGTGCCCCTTTTGTGGAACACTATGTGACGACATTATCTGTAAGGTGGAAAACGACGAGATCGTCGGGACCATCAACGCCTGTCGAATTGGACACAGCAAGTTTGTCCATGCAGAAGGTGCCATGCGCTGGAAGAAACCCCAGATAAGGGATGAAAACGGCGAACTGGTGGAAACCACCTACGATGAGGCCATTGAAAAGGCTGCTCAAATCCTAGCAGAATCAAAAAGACCACTCATGTACGGTTGGAGCTGTACTGAATGTGAAGCTCAGGCAGTGGGTATGGACTTAGCCGAGCATACTAAAGCCATTGTGGATAACACTGCATCAGTGTGTCATGGACCATCAGTACTGGCTCTACAGGACGTTGGTTATCCCATCTGTACCTTTGGAGAAGTAAAAAACCGAGCCGATGTGGTGGTTTATTGGGGATGCAACCCTATGCACGCCCACCCACGACACCTGTCCCGCCACGTATTTGCCCGGGGATTCTTCCGGGAAAGGGGCCGATCTGATCGGACCCTTATTGTGGTAGATCCCCGTGAAAGTGACTCCTCAAAGCTGGCTGATATTCACCTGCAAGTGGGATACAACCAGGACTACGAACTCTTAGATGCCATGCGGGCGGCTATGATGGGTCATGAAATCCTCTACGATGAAGTGGCCGGAATACCCCGCGAAGAAATCACAGAAGCAGTAGAAGTCCTGAAAAATGCCCAGTTCGGTATACTCTTCTTCGGAATGGGAATCACCCACAGCCGGGGAAAACACCGAAACATCGACACCGCCATTATGATGGTACAGGACCTCAACAACTTCGCCAAGTTCACACTGATCCCCATGAGGGGACACTACAACGTGACTGGATTTAACCAAGTGGCCACCTGGGAGAGCGGATACCCCTACTGCATAGACTTCGCCACCGGAATCCCCCGCTACAATCCCGGTGAATCTGGAGCCAACGACGTCCTGCAGAACAGGGAAACCGATGCTATGATGGTAATCGCTTCCGATCCAGGGGCTCACTTCCCACAGAAGTCCCTGCGTCGCATGGCTGAGATACCAGTCATTGCCATCGAACCCCACCGCACCCCAACCACGGAACTGGCCGACATCATCCTACCACCCGCCATCGTGGGAATGGAAACTGATGGAACAGCCTATCGTATGGAAGGTGTTCCCATCCGGATGAGGAAAGTGGTGGACTCTGATCTTCTCTCTGACCGGGAAATTCTGGAAAGGCTGCTCAAAAGGGTAATGGAAATTAAAACCGCTTCCAAGTAAGCGGCACTTTCCATTTTTTACTTTTTTTCAAATTGCTATCTTTTTCTATTATTGTATCTTCAAAATGTCTAATTTTAAAACATGGTCTAGACTAATTCTATAGTTTAATCCCTTGAAGATTTCATTTTCTAAAAGAAGATGCTGATCAGCCCTTTCTGGCTAGTTCTGATCCATATATCCCGCCAGCATGTATACACAGTTATCTTTTTTTAATAACAGTTTTTGAATTAACAAGCGAAAAAATTTGATCAAAATTTTTCTAATTTATTCAAAAAAAATAAAGAGGAAGGGAGTAAACTCCCCTATTCCTTTCAGCGACGAATACTTTGGTTTTTAGGTTGGGTTTTGTGTAGTGAAGTAGTATACTATTCCTTTGACGGGGTTTCCTGCCATGTCGGTGACGGATCCGGTGTGGATGGCCAGGGCGTATTTGGTGCCAAAGTCTAGAGTGACGTTGTTGAGTGTGATGTTGAGTGTGTCGTAGCTTCCGGTTATGTTGATGGGTATCGGTGTCCAGGCGGGGTTTAGTAGTTCGATCCACAGGGTGCCGGCTTTAACTTCTTCGTTGAACTGTACGGTTATGTTTGTATCGACTGGAACTCCGACTGCGTTGTTGGTGGGGATAATGGTTGCTACTGTGGGTGCGGTGCTGTCGGTGGTGAAGTAGTATACTATTCCTTTGATGGGGTTTCCTGCCATGTCGGTGACGGATCCGGTGTGGATGGCCAGGGTGTATTTGGTGGCTTTGGTTAGGGCGCTGTTGGGGTCTATGGTTAAGGTGTTACCGCTTCCGCTGATGGTGGTGGGTATGATGGTTCCGGTGGGTGTTAGTAGTTCGATCCACATTGATCCAGCTTTGACTTCTTCGTTGAAGGTTAGGGTGATGGTCTTGTTGACGGGTACGTTGACTGCGTTGTTGGTGGGGTCTATGGTTGCTACTGTGGGTGCGGTGCTGTCGGTGGTGAAGTAGTATACTATTCCTTTGATGGGGTTTCCTGCCATGTCGGTGACGGATCCGGTGTGGATGGCCAGGGTGTATTTGGTGGCTTTGGTTAGGGCGCTGTTGGGGTCTATGGTTAAGGTGTCGAAGCTTCCATCCACGGTGGTGGGTATGATGGTTCCGGTGGGTGTTAGTAGTTCGATCCACATTGATCCAGGTTTAACTTCTTCGTTGAAGGTTAGGGTGATGGTCTTGTTGATGGGCACATTGACTGCGTTGTTGGTGGGGTCTATGGCCGAAACAACTGGTTTGGTAACATCCGGGGTGGTTACGTAATATCCGGAAACACCGGTTTCATTCTGCTCAGCGGTGTTAAGGGCGTTAGTCCATTTTACACCAGTTCCAGTGGTGGAGTAAACTCGGTAGGCGTAAGCATTGAATGCCGCTAGATTATCTAAATTTTGGAAAGTATAGGTGACTTTAATATTTCCATTGTTAATTAGGGTTATACCAGCATATTCGGGCTTGCTGAGTGTACTGGTACCAATACTGCCCACGTATAGATCGATGAACATGATGTTAAAGTTGTTGAGCACATCACTCATATTCTGACCTTCAAAGATGGGATAATCAGTTACAGTGCTTGGTTTCCAATCTTGAGGACCATACGTGAAATCATCTTTAGTGAATGTCTCTGTATGTGTCTCGTAAGTAAGATCTTCCGGCAGGGGATACTTATTTTTAGCCACCGGCGTCCACACGTAACCACTGCTGGTAATGGTCACATTAAAGTCGTCAGGTATGGTTCCATTTACTGCCAACATCAGTATCCCGTTATCAATCCAACCTACACTTCCAGTATCGAAGATGTAGAATGTGCTGGACTGACTATCGGTAAATACCACATTTCCATCGCTACTGCTGTTGCTGGAAGCGATTTTCAGGGTATTAAGTCCCTGACCTGTACTTTGGTTGGAAAAGAAATTGTAGCTTTCATTTCCAAAGTCATCGAACCTGGCACCGGCATCGTTGGCCACAGTTAAATTGACGTTGGTGTTAGTGGGTATTTCAGCTGCAGTTACACTCCCACAAAGAATCATCACCATTGCCAATGCCATTACCAGGAACATTGCATGTTTTTTTTCCAATATTTAACCTCCTTAAATTCTATTAAAAATTGAGATGTTTATGATTGCATTTCAGTCAATATAAAAATTGTTATTAACTTTTTAAGCCTCAATAAGAATTAAAATCGCTAATCATACACAAGATTTTGGTTTAAAAGAGTTAGAAAGAAAATTTTCAAGGAATCGCACCTATTATTTCATTTTCAAAGGTATGCAAGCCTTTCTATCATGAATATCTGCTATTTCAACTTTAATACCGTAGGCCTTCTCCATATTCTCGGCGGTCACCACCTCTTCGGGAGGTCCCACATCAATAAAGGAGCCATCCTGCATAATGGCCACATGGGTGGCGGATAGGAAGGCATGGTCCGGGAAGTGGGAGGACATTATCACCGAAAGACCGCCCTTTGCCAGGTTTTCAATGATTTTAAGGGTCCTGATTTGGTTTCCAAAGTCCAGATGGGATGTGGGCTCATCCAGGATCATGATACTGGGCTCCTGGGCCAGGACCCTGGCAATGAACACCAGTTGCTGCTCACCGCCACTGATTTCAGTGTAGGGCTTATCCTGCATATGGTTGATTTTAAGTGATTTTAAAGCTTTTTCAGCAATTTTATAATCTTTCTCGGAGGGAGATTCGAAAAGCTCCAAGTGAGGGGAGCGGCCCATTAAAACCACGTCTAATACCGTGAAGGGAAAAGTGGAGTAATGTATCTGGGGTATGTAACCAATTTTTTTGGCTACACTAACTGCAGACAGTGAATCCAGGTCTTCACCATTTAAAAATATGGTTCCGGAATTTAATTTCATGAGGCCGGTGAGGCATTTGATAAGGGTTGTTTTCCCGGTTCCGTTAGCTCCTAAAATGCAAAAAACATCTCCACTATCGGTGCAGAAATTAATATCCTGGAAGATGTCATGTTCACCATCATAGGAAAAGCTTCCATTTTCAATTTCCATTAAATGATTCATACCCACACCTTTTTACTCTTTCTGAGCAGATATAAGAAGAAAGGAACCCCTATTAATGCAGTTAGTATTCCAATTGGAATCTCAACTGTAGTGATGGTCCGAGCCACATCATCGATCAGTAACAGGAAGAAGGCTCCAATGATGACACTGGCTGGTAATAGAATTTTATGATCCGGTCCCACAATCATACGTGCCACATGGGGTATGACCAGACCCACCCAACCTATAATACCACAGATACTCACTGAAGAAGCGGTTACAATGGTGCAACTGAAAATGATAATGGCCTGTAACTTTCTGGTATCCACTCCCATGGTTCGGGCTTCCTCCTCCCCCATGGACAGAACATTTATCCGCCAGCGGATGAGTAACAATACAAAAATTCCAAATATTACGGGGATGCCCATCATAACCAATTTTTGAGGAGTTACAGCTGCAAAACTTCCTAACAGCCAGAAAACAATGGTGGGCAGCTGATCATAGGGATCAGCCACATATTTGGATAGAGAGATCATGGCTCCGAAGAAGGATTCAATGGCAATTCCACATAAAATAAGGGTCAGTATGGAGGTTCCTTTGAAGGTTTTGCTAATGAAATAAGTAAGCGCAACTGCAAAAAGACCCCCGAAAAACGCAGAAACCTGTATCATCACTGCGCTGAAAGAAAAAAGTATGGCCAGTGCTGCGGCAAAACCTGCTCCAGCGGAAACCCCCAGTTTATCCGGAGAGACCAGGGGGTTTTTAAATAAGCCCTGAAAAGCTGCTCCAGCTATGGATAACGCAGCTCCAACCAGCATAGCTGCCAGAATGCGGGGCAACCTGATCTGAAAAATCACCGCATCGGAAGGCAGGGGGACAGTGGCTTTAATGGGCATCACCTTGGAAGCGATAACCATTAAAACCTCCAGGGGGCTGATGGGATATCTTCCAATTAGAAATGAAATGAAAAATAATAGGATTAATGGGATGGTGAGTAAGAAGAGGGTGGATGTCTGATGGGTGGATAGTTTGTCTCTGATGGTGCTTTTGAACATTTATTCCCACCTAAATCTTTTCTTACTACACTTCTAAACCTGAAGAGTTCATGATGTCGGTTATTTCTGAATCAGTTAAGTTGTAGTGGTAGAAATCAGTGTAAAACTCTTGGGTCATGTTTTTAAGATCCAGGTCCGAAAATTTATCGGGATATAAGACTTTAGCGGTCCACGCTATGCCCAGTATTGTGTTAGCACCAGGAGGACTTTCAAACCAGTTAAAAGGTGATTGTGGAACCAGGTAGACTTCTTTATCTGCCACGGCTTTCACATTTTGCCAGACTGGATCATTGTAAACGTTCTGGTAGAACTGGGGATCGCTGGCGATGATCACGTCTGGATTGGCATCCAGTATCATTTCCATAGAAACTGTGGAACTTCCCTTGGCCAGGGGAACCTGCACTACGTTAACCCCGCCACATATGTCGATTAATTGGGTGTGACTGGAACCAGAGGGATTACTCTGTAATCCGGTGCTATCTCTGGCGTAGTATACCTTCTTTTTCTCAGAAGAAGGAATTTCAGACACTCTACCCCTAACCTTTTTGGTTACATTTTCATGAATCTCTATTAGATCCTCTGCTTTCTCTTCTTCGCCCAGTATCAAGCCCAGGAATCGTATGGAGGAGGTTATGTTGGTGATGTTATTATCTCCCTCCACATCCACCACGGGAATGGAACCAAATTTCTGCTGGATGTCATCCACATCTTCCACGGTCTTTCCATGACCCACAAACACCACATCCGGCTTGGCCGATAGTATTGATTCGTAATTCGCGTCTTCTTTTCCCCCTCCAAGCACGGGTAGGTCACTATATCTTTCGGCCATGTACTGGTTCTCATTATCACTCCTTTCAGCACTCCAACCAATCAATTTATCCGGAGACAGCATGTAAACCAGCACCGTAGTAGAATAGGTGATGGAATAAACCCGATTTATCTCAGATGGCACATCTATACTACGCCCTAACATATCCTTATCTTTACTATTTAGGGAGCTACTTGAAGTTTGATTGATTACATAGATGCCCAGTGCAGTTACCAGAATCAATATCAGAATAATTGCAATCAGACTATTTCTTTTCTGCTTCATCAGTACCATACCTTGTGGAATAATCACCATTGATAGGTGGTGACACTCAGATCATTTAAAAGAATTTCAATTAATAATACTATTTAAAGTAGACAGTAATGTAATTCGTCTTAATAAGATATGTATATATATACACTTCAATAACATTATTTTAAAAATCTTTAAGGGAATAAGTAAATGAAAAATCTTCGATCCATCCTCACTGTTACACTAACCATCATTGCCATGTTGGTGCTTATGGGTGCATCCTTCGCTGAAGATTATCCTGGGGCTTCTATAAGCGTGTCACTGGATAAGAACACCGCTAACGTGGGGGATACGGTGTATATGACGGTTACTGCCACTAACACGGGTGTTAATTGCACTTTGACTAACGTTGTGGTCTATATTTCCAAAGGAGAACTCAAAGTTTTATCAGCCTCGTATTCAGGGGATAATCCCAGCAGAGGATATCAGCCGGCCAGTAGTTCCTGGCCATTGGGGAATATAAGGCCTGGAAAGAAGGTAGGTCCGTATAAGACTCTGGTTCTGGGTCTTCAAGTTCCTCCGGAAATGGCTGGAAAAACCATTACCTTATCGGCAAGGTTTAAACTTCCCCTTAACTTTTACTATGATAACCTGGGAACCAATTACCAAAATTTCTATCCTAGTGTTAGTCAGGCTTCAGCCACTATTTCTGTTAATCCGGAGGGTCAGGGAAGTGGTAATGGTGCTACTGGAGGGGGAGGTAGTTCCGCTGGAAATGGAGCCACTTCTGCTGGTGATGGTGATCCTCTAGCCGGAGCAGCACAAAAGATTCAAGAGGCTGGTTCCGATGGCATTGGTGATGGATTAACTGGTTCTGATGGTCAAGCCTATGAATTAAATTTGCCTGAAAATGAAGAAGAAGCTTCTCCGTACAGTTATTTGGCAGGAATACTGATAATCGTAGTTTTGGTGGTATTTGGCTACTTCTATGGTATAAAAAGATGAATTATCTCTTTTTTAATATATTTAGCAAACGAATGCACTATAAAAAAATTTCAAATTGATAAGAAGTGATTAAATGGCCTTAGAATACTTCAGTGGATTTTCAACATCCATGCACACCATTTCACAAAGCCTCTTATATCCGGTTTTAATTGTTCTGGCGATATTTTTCATATATTCTCTCATTACCGTGGGAATGATGCTGGCGGAATACTATAAGCGCCGGAAACTACATTTAGACCTTAAAAATGTGGCCGGCTTAATTCTATCTCTAACCCGGGAAAACATCTCCAATGAGATAACCACGGTCTTGAATAATGTTCAAATCTCTGAAAGCCATAAACAGGTCCTAGTAGCCCTGTCTCAAACCAAGAATGTTGATCCCGCTTTCCGGGAGTCTCTGGCACTGAAGATGATGGAAGATGAGACCATTATGGTCGCTAAGAAACTGGAAAAAACGGATATCATCGCCAAAATATCACCGGCAGTAGGATTAATGGGAACCTTAATCCCTCTGGGGCCTGGATTAACTGCTCTGGGGGCGGGAGATATTCAACTCCTGGCAGACCATCTTATGACTGCCTTTGATGCCGCGGTACTGGGTATGGCGGCGGCTGCCATTGCTTTCACTATTTCCAAAATCAGGCGCCGATGGTACGAAGAAGATATTTCCAACCTGGAAACCCTGGCCGAGTCTGTTCTGGAGGTTTTAAAATCTTAAAACGAAGATTGATGAAACGGCGAAAAGAGCTACTTTCTTCCGACGAGCAGATCGATCCCATGATCTACGCGGTTAACATGGTGGACTGTATGTTGGTGCTGGCGGTGGGCTTTCTCATATTCACCATCATGTCCATGAACCTGCAGAGTGTGGTTTTCGCGGATATGTCCCCAGAAGAAAGGATGGAGTTATCCAATCTGATTAAACAGACGGTGGAAGTGGAGATGGGTCAGGAAATTAACCAAACACTGGAGATTGAAACAGGAAGTGGTAGTGGATATCAGGAGATGGGCATGGTCTACAAGGACCCCCAGACTGGTAAGTTGATCATGGTTCCGGGAGGGGGCTGACGATCACCAGTAGATATGAAATTGAGGTATTAAGATGACAGTTTTTGTATGTATGGATGATACTGACAACCTGAACTCCCGGGGAACTGGTAGACTGGCCCGGGCAGTGGCAGCCACACTTTCTGAGAACTATTCAGTTATGGGGGTAACCCGTCACCAGCTATATGTACACCCGGATATCCCCTACACGTCTCATAATAGCTGTGGAGTGGTGCACCTGGACCTTTCGGGCCAGGAATTCCTGGGAGACATCTTCGATATTGCTAAAGATGAGATGCTGGATGATTTTATTGAGGGGAGCGATCCGGGCCTGGCCGTGGCCAGCACCGAACAGATCTCCCCAGCACTGGTGGCCTATGGAAAGGATGCTAAAAATACGGTTCTATCCCAGGACAAGGCCAGGACACTGGCCAGAAATCTGGGAATACAACTAGAAGGGCTGGGTGGAACTGAAGATGGGGTGATCGGGGCCATGGCGGGGTTAGGATTGGCCTCCACAGCTAATGACGGCAGATTTTTAATGATAGGGGAAATAAGAGAATTGACCGGTGCCCAGACCGTTCAAAAACTCATCCGGGCCGGTATTGATGGAATATACACCCTGGACGGAAAGCCGGTTACCGAAGGCACCATCTTCAACGACCCAAACAAGTCGGTAAAGCCCTGCCCGGTGAATGGAAAGGCTATCCTTTATGTGGAAAATAAAGATGGGGAGCTGTGGGCGGTTAAAAGGAACTGAAAATCTATGTGTATATTTTTTAACTCTTAACATTCACACTCAAAGACATTCACAGCCGATGCCTTGAACTGCAACCATACTGATGAGCCGATAGTCAGTTCCATATCTAAAAATGATTTTCGGGTCATGTGAACGGTGAACTCTTCACCTACATCGACTTTAAGCTCTACGATCCCCCCATTATCCACGATTTCCTTCACTTTCCCTTGGAACTCGTTAAGAGCGCTGCTTATAACTTTCATATTGGATAGAGTAATGTCTTCCGGGCGGATGCTGGCGTAAACCAAACCTTCCAGCGACGAAGTTGAATAGATATTTATTTTTTCTAGCTTGATTAAAGTGAGATCTGGTTCGATTGGTTTAGCCGTTCCCTTTTTAACATTTTTCACCCCTACAAATTCTGCCACAAATTTATGGGCAGGCTTTAAGAAAACTTCTTCTGGGGTTCCCATCTGGAATATCTTTTTGTTAAGAATGGCAATCTGATCGGAAAGTTTCTGGCCCTGGATTAAGTTGTGGGTGGCCATGACGATGGTGGTATGTTTTTTCTTGGAAAGTTCTGCTATCAAGTTTTCTATTTTCTCAGTGGACAGGGGATCCAGATTGGCCGTTGGCTCATCCAACAGCAGCAGATCCGGCTCGGTTATTAAGGCCCTGGCCAGAGCTATCCTCTGGGTTTCTCCCCCAGATAGAGTGGAAGCATCTCGCTCTTCATAGCCAGCAAGTCCCAGGGAATCCAGAAGCTTAGTTATCTCCTCTTGGTAGGAATCCTCATTTTCGCCACGTACCTTCAGCCCGTAACGTATGTTATCGTAAACAGTTCCTTTAAAAACAATGGGCTTTTGGAATACCATTCCAATTCTTCTTCGAATGTCAGAATCTTTTAAATTAGATTTAGTAATGTCTATCCCGTCAAAGAAGATTTTACCAGATGAAGGCAATTCAAGGAGGTCAATTATTCGTAACAGCGTGGTCTTTCCACATCCCGTAGGTCCTATAATTCCTAAGGTGGTACCTTTGTCTAGATGCAGATTTATATCATCTAGAACCTTCTTTCCTTCATAAGTTTTGGTTAAATTTTGAATTTCCAGTAGATGCATCGTTCACCTCTCCTGCACCTGGTTTAATATAAGATTTACTATTAGAGCTATAGCTAATAGGATGATTCCAAGGGCGATTGAAAGCTCTACGTTTCCTTTCTGTGTTTCCAGGGACATGGTGGTAGTTATGACTCGGGTGTAGCCCCGGATGTTACCCCCTATCATTAGGGCTACTCCTACCTCAGATATGGCCCGGCCAAAGCCTAGTATAATAGCCCCTAAAAGGGCGTATTTGGCCTCCTGCATGATGGTGGTTGTAGTTTGAAAATTACTCGCTCCTAAGGACAGCGCAAGTTCTTTAATTTCTTCTTTCACTCCACTTAGTCCAACAATTGCAAAACCAACAACTGTAGGGATTACCAAAATTGTTTGGCCGATTATCATCCCTCCAGGGGTGAAAAGCAAACTGAAATCACCCAGGGGTCCCGATTTGGAAATTAACAGAAACACCAATAGACCTACCAGTACGGTGGGGAGGCTGTACAGTGTTTGAATAATATTCATAACGCTTCTTTTGCCCCTGAATTTATTGAAATGAATAAAGCTAGCTAAGGGAATCGCAATTAGGGCGGCAAAAAAGGTGGATGATAATGAAATAATAATAGTACGAAGTGTTATTTCTATAACTTCCGGGTCCAAGGACACTATGAGATCTATGGCCTGGAAAAATGCGTTGATAATCTCACTCACGGCATCACCAAAAAATAAGTATATAGGGGAATAAGCTCCCCCTTAAATAAAAAACTAACTACTAGGAAGTTGGTTCGGGCTGTCCAGCTATAGGAATAAATAACTGCTGTCCATACTTGTCGACACCATATTCACCGATTATTTTCTGTCCTTCCGCTGAAGTAACGAATGTTATCCAACTTTGAGCGTCCTCGCTGTTCACGTCAGGGAACTTAGCAGGATTGACTGGTATCAGAGAGTAGACGTTCAACAGGTCTTTGCCTTGGGTTACAAATGCAGTTAGTGTTAAATTCCCTTTGAAGGCCAGGTATGTTCCAGAATCGGATAAGGTGTAGGCTGATTTTTCGTTGGCAAGGATTAGGGTATCTCCCATTCCTTTTCCAGATTCTATGTACCATGCTTGGCCTTGTACCTCGGTGGTGTAATTGAGATCAGTTTTGTTCCAGATCTGGAGTTCTCTGGTGTTGGTACCGGAGTTGTCACCTCTGGAGACGAACATCACTTCGGTTGGATTGGCTGCGCCATCAGTGCCAATCTTGGTGAAGGCAGAAGTAGCATTACTACCGTTGATATTGGCTGGATCCGTGGCTGGGCCTACGATGTAGAAATAGTTGTAGGCAAAGATGGTTCTGTTAGTACCGAAGCCATCGGCTATGAACTTCTCTTCCGAAGTTTTGGCGTGGACCATTACCAGGTCCACATCACCTTTCTTACCATATTCCAGGGCCTGACCAGTACCGGCGGCTATAAACTGCACGTCAGTATTAGGATATTTCTTTTCATATTCAGTTTCTAAAACAGCTAATAAACCAGTATCTTCGAGACTGGTAGTAGTGGCGATTTTAAGAGTCTGTGCTTGGCCGTAACCACTCACGTAAACTCCTGCTACTACAACAATTGCGACAACTGCAACTGCTAACAAGATATATTTTGTATCCATTTACAAATCCTCCTTGATTTGTTGATATGTAAAGTGATATCTATCGTTATTTATACACATGATTTTCGCTTCAATTTTTCGTGTGTCATACATTTATTTGGAAGAATGAACATAATATTAAGACAAGTACAGGTAAGCTAGGGGATGAAAAAAATGAAACTAAGTGCCAGAAACGTTTTGAAAGGAAAGGTGGAAGCTGTGGATAAAGGGCCTATAACGGCATCAGTAAAGATTAAAATCGAAGCAGGTGAAGTAACAGCGACCATCACTAAAGAGTCAGTCGATGATCTTGAGATTATAGTCGGTGACGATGTAGTGGCTGTCATAAAATCCACAGAAGTAATGGTGGGTAAAGATTAAAGCCCATCTGTTTTTCTTTTTCTATTGTTTTTTTTGTTGAATAATCTTTTTTTAGACTTAGATTGATCTAGGACACGTAATCGTGGATGTATTTAAGCTCCATAACACTGATAGGTCTGAAAAAAAGAAAAAAAAGGAAAAAAAGAAAAAAAGGATTTTTGGAACACCTTGAGCAATCAATATTTTGATTGAGAGGCTTGATGGAGAAGGCCTCTCAATCTTTCATTCCAGGACTTTGATTTGATGTTATCCAGATTCATGCTGCTTCTTTTAATCACGATGCCCTTCTGAGGGCAGGCCTTGGCACAGGCCCCGCAAAGTGTGCAGAACGCTGGATTAATCACAGATTTATTATCAACCATGCTTATGGCATTACAGGGGCATACGTCGGCGCATGCATGGCAGGAATCTCCTTTGCACTCGAAATCGTTCACGTAAAATATTTCCCCTTCGAATGGTTTGATAACTGTGGCGGCATCTACTGGACAGATTTCCTGGCACCAACCGCAGTTAATGCACTTATCATCATCCAAAATGATGCTCCCATCAATTTTAGGTATTACGATATCCTCGTGGGACATGCAGGTGGTGCATACAATCTTAATGGCACTTTCTGGACAGACCCTTTTACAAATACCGCAGTAAATACATTTAGATTCATCAATTTTTATATCACTGGCGACTTGGGGATTATTGGAGTCTATTTCATTGAATTCTATGTCTATGGCATCCGCGGGGCACATCTCTTCACATATCCCGCAGTAGATACATTTTTCCTGATCGATATCAGTTTCTCCCCTAACCAATTCTTCGACTGTGGGCAGCACACGTTTTAGATAGATAGCATCTTGGGGGCATGCTGTTTCACATCTCCCGCAGTAAATACAAGTTTCAGAGTCAATATTAGCATCGTGGGTCCACTGGGGATAGTTTTTCAGTTCCTGGGCAGTCTTTCCATCCACCTTAAATTCCAGGGCATTGAAGGGGCACGACGCAGCACACAATCCACATAAACAGCATTCTTTTTGGTTTATGTTTATTAGATCTGCTTCTAAGAGTCCCCGGGCTACGGGCATAACTGGCCCCAGTCTTATGGCTTCGGTGGGGCAGATATCTGCGCATATTCCGCAACCCACACAATGGTCGTTTTTGTGGGTTAGTGAACGGTTTTCTTTTCCCTGCCTCAGAACGGTGCTCATGGTACTCATTCCTTGCTTATGGCTTGGTTGGGGCAGTTTTGAATGCACAGATCACAATCATCACAGTTTTCCGGGACCAGGACAATTTCACCATCCTTCTCTATCAGGGCTCCTTGCTCGCAGATTTTAATACACAAGCCCTCTCCAGGACATTCTGTGATTTTCCCACACTTTTCCATGTCTATTACTACTGGCATCGATCATCACCATCACAATGTTCGTCGATCATGCATAGTCGATATGCGTATATAAACATATCGATTTTTTCACGATGAAGATCAAATATTCTCAATTTAGATTTTGGACAGAATAAAGTGAAAAAAAGATTTCTATTTGGTTAATTTAGGTCATAAGTAGATTTAGAATAGGTAAAATTTAGAATAGGTAAAAGAAAGTCAAGGATTTAAGTTATTCCTCGTCCTTAGCTTCCATGATACAACATGCACCGTCAGCACATTCATGTTCCACTTCCACCAGGAAGTCCTTCATCTTCGCCACATCGATGGTGGTCAATCCCTTGATCATGTCACTGTCAATTTTTATCTGTATAACACCTTCATTGTTAGTGACCACTTTTCCTGGAATGTAACATCTTCCCAGGGATAGTCTTACGGTGTCGCCAGCTTTCACTTCATTTTCAATGTATTCACATATCTCGTCACAAGTGGCGCACACGTTTTTCACATCTGCCATATTATTCACCTTCTTTAAATTAATTAGAGTTTAATTATAGTTTTTTAAAAAAAATTAACCTTCAAGTTATACTTTAGTATGTTGGTATTATATGTTTGAATCATTGGTTTTATGTTTAAGGCAGGGGAATTAAAATTCTTCCATATCTTCCACATTCATCATGGTCTCCACGGCTTTAGCTTCCACTGGTATTCCGGATTCTTTAACGGCAGCAATAGGGTTTAAACCACCAGGAGCCACGATACCCACATGGTAACGCTCTACCTTGGCATTATAAATTAGTTCACTGGGTTTACCAACGTTGAGTATGGAAAATCCGGCCTCTTCCACACCTTCCAGGACGTCCAGTGCATCTGGCCGGGCCACATATGGAATTTCTTTGAGACTGGCCAGTATCCTACCGCCTTTATCCAGCGAACTAATGACTGAGGTCATGCCCTTGGATAGGTATATCTCGTGGGGGTCCAGGGATGAACCGCTGTAAGCGGTAAATTCAATAAAACGGGGAACTTTCCCTTCTGTTTCAAGTATACCACCATACTGGGGTGAAGACGCGATTCCATGCTTGGTGAGGATACCATCAATTGTTAGGCTGCAGACGGTGGCTATTCCCTTTTTATCACCGGGACCGTCCACTATCTGATAGTAACTGCTGGTGCAGTACTCTGGTCGGGATATCATCACCTGGTCAAATATATCCAGGGCATCATCCACCTTTTCCTCGTCCACGAAGGAAATGTTGGCAATAACCTGACCCTTGTGGGTTTCCAGATCGAAATCCACCTTTTGAATTAGATTCCATGCTCTGGAAAGTAGAAACTTAACTTTTTGGGGTTTACTGGCCGAGGGTGGTTTTAGTATTGATTTGGGAGTCACCAGAGATTTCATCTGGGTGAATTCCATGTTATTTTCTGCAGTTTTTATGTTAACATCGAAACCGGCCTCTTTAGCAGCGCAAAGTGGTGCAATTCCTCCGATCACTGCAATACCCACCATATCGTTGTCTACCGGAATTCCCAGCACATTCTCCCCTTCTTCCCCCATTTTTAAAAGACCAGATATTCCGATTTTTATTAATTCTCCGAATAGTTCTTGGGCTTTATCCCGGGCGGCACCGGGGATGAGCCTGAAATTGGCAGGAATACTGCCCCGGCCTTCAGACATGACCTTTAAAACCGAGGTCATTTCCCGGTCGGTAAAGGCTTCCAGAGGGGTCATGGATGTTTTTTTGTAGGCAATCAATTCTGTGAATCTCTGGGGACTGTAATCTTCAACTTTAACCAGACCACCGTAGCGGGGTACCACTGGAATTCCGGCCTTCAGTAACATACCATCGATGGTGGTCCCACACACCGTTTCCAATTTAACCAGGTTAGATGCCGGTTCCGGTTGGTTAATTTTGATAAAAGGACTTACTGCTATTCCTTTTTCGAATGCAGAACTAATTATTCCATAATTTCCTGTTGGTAGTTAAAGGTAGAGCTGTTGACCACCACATTACCCTGGCCCGAGCTAGGATCCAGGGTGGTCTGGTACATCATGTCCTCAAATTTGGAAAAAATAAAATCTACTTGATCATAAATAAGGCCCTTTTCGAGTTCTTTGAGGCCTTCTAGAGTGATTCGGCGTCCAGCGTAACCTATACGTTCTGTGAATCCTTTTTCATCCAATATCCGCATATGGTATCGAACTGCTCTCTCTCCAAGGTCATATCCTTTATTTTTAAGGCCTTCGGCTATGGTTTTGGCACCCAGAACATCTTCTCGGTCCGCCAGAATCCTTAAAATCTCCATCATCTTGCGGTCTGTTTCCTGTGGCATTACCTCACCATCTTATTTCTGTTTTAAGTTGTAGGAGGAGAGTTTAAATACTTTTTTAAAACAAAACCAAATTCAATAAAAATAAATAAAAAAGAAATAGGGGGTTAGATTTGCAGATACTTGTCCTGCTCGTACCGGAATACTTGGATACGGTAATCATCCCATTCTTTTCTTTTTAACTGGTAAAATTGTGGGTATATATGTTCGCCCAGGGCGTTTTTAATAACTTCATCCTTCTCCAGGGCATGATACGCTTCCCATAGGCTGGAAGGTAAGGTTTTGATCCCCATTTCCTCCAGACCGGACTCGTCCAGTCCGAACACGTCGATTTCCACTGGTTCTCCAGGGTCCACTTTATTTTTGATACCATCCATTCCTGCTTCCAGCATAGCTGCGAAAGCTAAATAGGGGTTACAGGATGGGTCTGGGCAACGGAACTCTATACGGGTTCCTTTACCGCGTGAAGCGGGCACCCTAACCAGGGTGGAACGATTCTTAAGTCCATAGGAGATGTACACAGGGGCTTCGTATCCGGGTACCAATCTTTTATAGGAGTTGATGGTGGGAGCTACCACGCAAGCCAGGGCAGGGGAGTGCTTTAGGAGACCTCCCATAAAGTACATGGCTTCCTGGGAGAGTTGATTTTTCCCTTCAGGATCGTAGAAAAGGTTTTCGCTATGTTTAAAGAGGCTCTGGTGACAGTGCATACCACTACCGTTTTCTCCAAAGAACGGTTTGGGCATAAAAGTTACTAAGTAACCCATTTTGTCCACGATAGCCTTAATAGCCTGTTTAAAAGTTATTACTGCGTCGGCAGTCTTTAAAGCATCGTCAAACTTGAAACTGATTTCGTGCTGACCAGGAGCTACTTCGTGGTGGCTTGCTTCTACTTCAAACTTCAGTTCTTCCAGTCCCAGAACCAGTTCACGACGCATGTCAGTTCCCTGATCCACAGGTTCTACATCGAAGTATACACCATTATCGTGGGGGTGTATCCGTCCATCTTCATCTTTTTCTACGATGAAAAACTCGGGTTCAGGCCCCACATTGTATTCGTAACCATCATTTTTCGCTTTTTCCAGGGTCCTTTTCAATATGTACCGTGGATCTCCTTCGAAGGGCTTTCCATCCGGCCAGTAGATGTCACATATAAATCTGCACACTCCCTTCTCTTCTGGCCTCCAGGGGAGGTGGGAGAAGGTTTCTGGGTCTGGTTTAATGATCAAGTCACTTTCGTTGATATTCACGAAACCGGCCACTGATGAACCATCGAAGAGAAGTCCGTCTTTTAATATATCTTCCATATCATCTGGTTTAACCAGGGGAACTGCCATGTTTTTGGGAGTTCCGTGTATGTCTACAAACTGCAGCCGCACAAATTTAGTGCCGCATCTTTCTATTTCTTGGATTACCTTTCCAATCTTATCTTCCATAGAGTAAACCTCCGTGAGAATTACACCGGAAAGATGTTTCCTTTTACTGGTATATAAAGACTGTGGTGGGACATCCATCTTATCAAAAATGTTAAAAAAAATAATCCGAGAAATTATAACTGGACCAGTGAAAAGGGATTCTTCTTTAGAAGGTCGAATACCAGCATATCCGGGGCTAAAACTGGTGAACCCCTGGCGGTGATAATCTTCATGACTTCAAAGGCCTGTATACAACCCACTATATTGGGCACCGAAGAAATGCTGGGTGGTACTTCCTGGTTCAGTTTTGCCACGGCTTCCCTTACCGCGGAGGTTAAGTCTTTTCCATGGGAGGGTAATTGGAACATTTCCTCATAGGAAACTGTCCTGGGAGTGAAAGTAGTTATCTGGCCCTGTGTTCCGTGGATTGCTCCGTGTACAAAGGGAATATTTTTTTTTAGTGCTTCTCTACCCACTATAATCCGGGACAAGAGGTTGTCCAGGGCATCAATTACAATGGAGCAACCATCCAGGAGGGATGATACATTATCCGCAGTCAACTCCTGGGAGAATGCTTCCACTTGCATCAGGGGGTTAATTTTTTGGAGTGCCTCCCGAGTAACTTCTGCTTTTAAACGACCAATGTTACTTAAATCGCTCATTAATTGCCGGTTTAGATTGGAAAGTTCGAAATAATCTTTATCTATAACTTTAATTTTCCCAACACCCATACGGGCCAGCATTTCAGCTGCAGCACCTCCAATACCTCCGCAACCCACCACGAGTACTTGGCAATTTTTCAGAAGAAGTTGTTCTTCTCTACTGATGATTTCCTTTTGACGGTCCAGCATCTGCCAGTATTCCGATTCCTTGTATTTCCTAGTCATTCCCTCACACTCTTTTTTAGAAAATATTACCTTGGTTAAACTATTGGTGACGGTGGTAAAAATTACTATTGGGCTATGGAGGCTAGCAGAAATCTTTAAATATATCCTTCCCCACTTTCAATATATCAAAATTATATATATCAAATTTTGACATATGGAGTCGGTGTTATGAATCGAGTTATAAAAGGCATGAAATCTTATTTAACTGACTGGAAAAATCTTCTAACTCACACCATTATAGGAATTGTATTGTTGTGGTTTGCTCTTTTTGCCCCTATCAGTCCTTATATCCGAATTGGAGTATTAGGGGTGGTAGTGGCCTTTAATGTAATCAGAATGCGTTATTTAAAGTAATTTAAGAGTTTATATTCTTGAAGTCTATCCTTCTAATTATAATTTAAAAGAAAGAAATGTTTTTGATGAAGTGCCGGGGGCGGGATTCGAACCCGCGACCTTACGGTATCCCAGGAATAAGTCAGAGCATTGCTTAATACCCTATGAGCCGTACGCTCTAACCAACTGAGCCACCCCGGCATGGCTTATATGGTGTTCATTCTCATCTCTCTTAAAGTTTTCTATGGTCTGAATATTCTTATAAACTAAAGGTTTACTACCATTTAGGATGATAGATCAAGTTGGTGACTAACGTGGATGAACATGTAATGGAAGCCCTAGGAAGGGCCCGAATTGTCATAAAAAACGGCAGAGTGGTGGAGGTGGGAGATCCACAAATCAAATACTGCCCTCTTTTCCACAAGTACCGGGGAATAGAGAAAATAGATCCTCAGGCCATAGAAGAGAATATGAACTTCCGGATAGAGGACTTTGGAATGTGCACCCCGCAGCGAAAACTAAAAATGAATGATTTTCTGTCCTTTGGTATTTCCGAGACTCTGGGCACACTTCTCGAGGAAGATATGATTGAATGTGCGGTTATCGTGTGCGAAGGCTGTGGCACGGTAATAATCGAAGATCCGGAGTTAATCCAGGGTATTGGCGGTCGGATATCTGGAATCATCAGCACTTCCCCCATTCCAGAGATCATCAACGTATTGGGCGCGGATAAAGTATTAGATACCAAGAATGCTGAAATAAACCAGGTTAATGGGGTTTTAAAAGCCATCAAACAGGGTTACCATAAAATTACCGTTACCGTGGCCAGCGCTGCCGACGCTCGGGAGTTAAGAGAGATTGAAAGGGAAAATCCGGGAGTTGATATCTATATATTTGCAGTGCACACCACCGGTATTCGCAGAGATGAAGCGGCAGAGCTTTTTAAACATGCCGACGTAATCACCAGCTGCGCTTCTAAACATCTACGAGAACTGGCGAACCAGAACCAAGTATTTTCGGTGGGTGCTTCCATACCCATCTACGCTGCCACTGATAATGGTGAGAAGTTCCTTAAAATTAGAATTGAAAAGATAGGGGGATTAAAGGAAAAAAAGAACCCCAGAATACCTGATCCATTGATTTAGTATTTACTGTGAGAATTGGGATCATCATCCAGGCCGGCCAGGGCCCTTATCAGGGAGCTTTGGGTTATAAGTCCAATTAAATTTCCATCATCAACCACTGGTATCCTCTGATAACCTTTATCAGCCATTATGCGGGTAATATCCATGATGGGTGTTTCTTTTTCCACTACTTTAAGATCCTTACTCATCAGATCATCAACCTTAAGTCCCAGGGCTTCGCCGCCGGCCAATAATATATCCCGATGAGTTATAATGCCCACTAATTTTTTTTCATCAACCACTGGAAGCCCCCCCACGTTGCAGCGCATCATTTTGAGCTTGGCTGCAGCTACCAAGTCATGGGGAGATGTTACCTGTACTTCCTGGATCATGATATCCTGGGCCAGAAGCTTCTCTATCATAAAGTTATTTCTATCTCGGTTCTATATTAAACTGAGGGATAAAAATTGACACAGATGGAACAAGCCAGAAAAGGCCAGTTAACCGATCAAATCCGAAAAATTGCAGATATAGAAGGTATAAGTTCCCAAAAATTGCTAAAAAGAGTTGCAACTGGAAAAATAGTCATCCCCTGTAACATTAACCGTTATACATCTCCCCTGGGTGTTGGTAAAGGACTAACCACCAAGATCAATGCCAATGTGGGTTCTTCTCCAGAATTGGAGGACCCCCAGCAGGAGGTGAAAAAGGCTCTCCTGGCCGTGGAATACGGGGCCCATACCGTAATGGATCTGAGCACCGGTCCCCGATTTAGAGAAGTAAGACGAGCCATAATGGATGCTACTAAAGCTCCCATTGGCACCGTACCCATATATCAGGCCGGTATAATCGCTTCTAAAAATAAAGGGGCGGTGGTTGACATGGATGAGGATGATATGTTTTCGGCCATTGAAGAACAGGCTCGTGAAGGAGTGGACTTCATGACCATTCACTGCGGGATCACCCGGGACACCGTGGAGAAGACTCAAAAGTCAAAAAGGACCATGGGTATTGTTAGTAGGGGAGGGGCCTTTCTTGCAGCTTGGATAATCCACAATCAACAAGAAAATCCTCTTTTTCAAAATTATGATTATCTACTGGAAATTGCACGAGAGCACGATGTTACCATCTCACTGGGGGATGGTTTACGCCCGGGATGTCTGGCTGATGCTTCCGACATCCCCCAAATGGCAGAACTGAATATTCTGGGGGAATTAGTCCAGCGCGCACGTGAGGCAGGTGTGCAGGTGATGGTGGAAGGTCCAGGGCACGTTCCCCTAAATCAAATAAATGCCAACATGCAGATTCAGAAAACAGTCTGTAAAGAGGCACCTTTTTATGTTTTGGGCCCTATTGTAACAGATCTGGCCCCTGGTTATGACCATATAACTTCTGCCATAGGTGGTGCTATTGCAGCTAGTTCTGGCGCTGATTTTCTCTGCTACGTAACCCCAGCCGAACATCTGTCCATTCCCAACCTCCATGAAGTTAAAGAAGGAGTAATAGCTTCTAGAATTGCTGCACAGGCAGCGGATGTGGCGTTGGGAATTGATAGTGCCTGGGATCATGAAATGAAAATGGCCCATGCCCGAAAAAACTTCAACTGGGATAAACAGTTTCGATTGGCATTTGATCCGGAGAAGCCTAGAAAATGCAGGGAGAGGAACGCATCGTCAACTAGAGACATGTGTACCATGTGTGGGGAGTTCTGTGCCCTGCGAATGGTGAGAGATAACCTTTAAAAAAAGTTCGTCATTAAAAACTATTAATAATCTATTTCCATAAAATAGATTAAGGCCTGTAAATAGGAGGGAAAGATATGGATCTTCAGCATGTTAATGGGGAAAATAAAGGTAAACTTGTTTTATTTGCGTTGAGTACCTGCGGCTGGTGTAATAAAACCAGGATGCTCATCGAGGAATTAGGTGCTGAGTACGATTATATTTATGTGGATCTTCTACAGGGTGCTGATCGAAATGAGGCAGTAGAAGCTCTTAAAATCTGGAATCCACAATTATCTTTCCCCACTTTGGTCATTAATGACCAGGAATGTATAGTGGGATTTGACCAGGATAAAATCAGGGAGATTATAGGGTGAGTTCTGAAGAAGTTGAGAAATATTATCAGGACCTAAAAAAGGAGATAGAAGAATCAGGTTACCACTTCAGCCCGGATGAGGAATTCGTCAGGGAACTTCTTGAAAGTATTCTCACTAACAAAGATCGCTATGGATATGAAGCCTGCCCCTGTCGCCTGGCTTCTGGCAACAAAGAAGAGGACCTGGATATAATATGTCCCTGTGACTATCGAGATCCCGACCTGGGAGAATATGATGCCTGTTACTGTGGTTTATACGTCTCCGAAAAAATAGTGAAGGGTGAGAAGAAATTCACTCCCATACCAGAACGACGACCCGGCCCAGATGAACGGGCCAAGGCCATGGAGGTGATAAGAGATTTTAAATCAGATTTAAAATTTCCTGTTTGGCGCTGTCGAGTTTGTGGATATCTATGTGCCCGGTATAAACCTCCAGAAATATGTCCCATCTGTAAAGTTGGAAAGGAACGTTTTGAGAGATTCATGTAATTATGAGCATAAGTATGAACTTTGCATGAGGTGAGCAAAAAAGCATAAAACGTATAATATTGAACTGACAAAAATTACATAGATATTAGCTCATAGTCTGCGGTGGTTAATGTGGATATGGATCACATGTTTGAACTTTACGAGCAGGTTAAGGACGATGTGAAGTTCTTTATAGCCTCGGATGTTCGTGCGAAAATAATTATAAGTTTAAAAGATGGCTCTAAAAATCTGGCTGATCTAAGGAAAGACATTCATCTTAGTTCATCCACCATCCTGCATGGTATGAGTCAACTGGAAGAAAAGAATTTAATCTTTCGTGAGTCGGGGAATTACTCTCTCTCACAGAAGGGTGAAATAGCGGCTTATAAATTGATAGATCTTGTTAAATCAGTTTATTCGCTAAATAAATTGCAGAGTTTATTTTTACATCATGATATAACTGCAATTCCCACCACCCTTTTCAAGGATATTGGTTGTCTGGAGAATTCATTAATTATCAAGGCCACTGAAACTGACATCATGAAGCCCCAGGACGTCAGGCTGGCAATGATATCTAAAAGTAACAATATTAAACATCTATCCTCAGTTTTTGATCTTTCAACCACCCAAATATTTTTAAACGCCCTTGAAAAGGGCGGAAAGGTTGAACTGATTCTAACCAATGGCATAATGGAAAAATTCGTGGAAACCATTGATAAACAGGCCCTTCAGAAGTGGGTTAAAAAGGGCAGTCTCAAATTAATGAAACTGGATGATGATGTCAAGATATCATTAACCATTGGAGACGATTTCATGACCATGGGCTTATTTTCAACCAGTGGGGCTTACGACCTTAATGTAGCTCTTATAAGTCAAGAAAAGGATGCATTATCATGGGGGGAATCTCTTTACGAGTACCACCTCCAAAAAACCTCAAAACAACCTTTATAATCAGTAATATTAATTTTTAGGCGGTTTTATATGAACGACCACAAGAAAAAAACCCCAAAAAACCTGGAAAAACTAAATGATTCATTGCTGGGAACTGATGAAAAATACACGGCACTTTTTAACTCTAATCCTACCTACAACTTCATAATTAGCTTGGATGGAAATATCATCGATCTTAATGAACAAGCGGCCCAAATCAGTTCCACTAGAGACGATATAATTGGCAAAAATTTCACAGAGCTGGAACATATTTTTGGAGAAGGAGAGGATCCTAACAAATACAAGGAGATATTATCCTTATTCCTGGCAGGTATTGATGTAGAACCAGTTGAAATAAAAATTAAGGATAAGAGTGGTTCTAATAGATGGCTGGAGCTATATCCTTCCCTACTTGAAAAGGAGGGGGAACCGGTTTTGGTACAAATCGTGGCCCAGGATGTGACTGCCAGAAAAGAAGCGGAAATGCAACTGGAATTCCAGAGTTACATCCTGAAAAATGTCCTGGAACCAGTGGTGGTTACTGATCTTGAAGGTAATATAACCTACTGGAACCAGGCTGCCGAATCAACCTTTGGTTATCCTTCCGAAGAGATGAAAGGGCATAGTATTGCCATTATTTTCCCCAACATAGATGAAGAGGGGCTTCTAAAGATTTTAGATTACCAGGCTAGAAGTAAAGGAAGTGTTGAGTATCAGTGCCAGAAAAAAACCGGCCCTCTTCTATGGATGCAGATCAGCACCAATCCTCAGCTAGACTATAAAGGGGATGTTTTAGGTTATATAAACGTTTTTAATGATATAACATCTATAAAAAAGGCTGAAGAAGAATTAAAAGAATCTTTAAGCGAAAAAGAGATGTTACTTGGTGAGATAAATAAACGGCTTAAGAACTACATGCAGATGATAGCCGGTCTTCTCGAATTACAATCCATCTATCTGGAAAATGTAGAGGGTAGTGCAACTCTTCATGAAGGACAAAACAGGCTAAAGGCCATGTTATTAATCCACGAAGGACTTTCCAAGTCTGATGATCTGGCCCTAATCGACTTCACCCGATTCGTCAAGAAACTTAAAAAACAGTTAATGGACATCTATGACCTGGAGGATGATCAGGTAAATCTAAAAACCAGGTTAGATGGTATAATGCTCGACATAGACACTGCCATACCCTGTGGACTCATCGTTAATGAACTTTTAACTCAGTCATTTAAGAATGCTGCCAATGATAGGTCTCTGGATATGAATCTAACTTTAGGACTCGACAGCTCGGGACATTATAAATTAAGATATGAAGATACTTCTGAAGGTCTCTCCGGAGGACTAATCACCAAGAATGGTGATAGCGTGATTATTCTGCGAACTCTGGTGAATCAAATCGAAGGAGATATTCAAATATCTCCCAACCAGCCAGTGGTGGAAATTTCCTGGTTCAATCCAGAATATTTGGAGCTTTTATAACCACCCTATCTTTTTTTAAAACTAAACCAGGACGTACTTGTAAGACCGTACCATTTTATTGTGCAGGGGAAACAATTGACGGATAAGATGCTTTATACAAAGTTGGTGGAAGTCTACGAGGCACTTAACTCCACCACCAAACGGCTGGAAAAGACGGAAATACTGGCTGATTTTCTAAAATTAATAGGGGAAAACGAACCACATATCCTCCCACCTGTGACCTTGATGTCCATGGGCCGAATATTCCCTACCTGGAGTCAGAAAGAACTGGGAATAGGATCCAAACTACTCATGAAAGCCATTGCCTCTGCTGTAGGAGTAACTCCTGGTGAGGTAGAAGACCAGGTTCGTGAAACCGGGGACATAGGTCTGGCTTCAGAAAAGCTTTTCCGTAGAAAAAGCCAAGTTACTCTGTTCACCCGTCCTCTGACCATATTAAAGGTTTACAAAGATCTGGTGAAAATAGCAGATATTTCCGGTGGAAGATCTCAATATAAAAAGATAGATATCCTCATGGGACTGCTATCATCTGCATCTTCTTTTGAAGCTAAATACATAACCCGGACGGTGATTGAGGAATTGCGGGTGGGGGTTGGTGAGGGGACTATTAAAGATGCCATCTCTCAAGCCTTTCATATACCTAAAGAAGTCATTGAAAGGTCTCACATGTTAACCAACGACCTGGGTCTGGTGGCGGCTGTTTCCAGGGAAGAGGGAGAAGAAGGTCTGAAAAAGCTTTCATTAAAACCTGGTAAACCGGTAAAACCCATGTTAGCCCAGTTATCTCCCGGAATTGGGGAAACTGTTAAAGAAATGGGGTGGGCCATTTGCGAGACTAAGTACGATGGTATCCGGGTGCAGATACATCGTAAAGGTGAAGATATAGAGATTTATACCCGTAGATTAGAAAATATATCCCTGGCTTTACCTGAAATCGTTTCCTACATTCGGGAATCACTCCCAGCCGAGGACTTCATTGTGGAAGGTGAAATAATTGTCACCCGAGACGGTAAACCCATCTCTTTCCAGTATATTTTACAACGGGTACGTCGAAAGTACGATATCGAACGCATGGTAGACCAGATTCCTCTCACCCTCTACCTGTTTGATACTCTCTACTTTGGTAACAATCTCATTGACACTCCCTTTCGCCGTAGAAGGGAAATACTAGAGTCTATTGTCCGGATATATCCTGGGAAGGTGGAAATCTCCAGGCAGGTCAAAGTCACACCTTCTGACATTGAAAAGGCCCAGAAACTCTTCGAAGACTCCATTAATGAGGGACATGAGGGGATCATGATTAAGGATCCCGAAGCACCCTATATGCCTGGTATCCGTGGTAAGAAAATGCTCAAATTCAAGGCCGAACCAGAAACTCTGGATCTGGCCGTGGTGGGGGGAACTTATGGGAAAGGTAAACGGGCCCACTTTATTGGTTCCTACCTGTTGGCCTTGCAGGATGATGATAATCAGCTCCGTACCATCGCCCACGTGGCCACTGGCCTGGATGATAAGACCTTAGCCGAACTCTCACAATTGGTTGAGCCACTTATTACTAACCAGAAAGGTCGCACAGTAAGAATTGAGCCAAGAATAGTGCTTGAAATAGCCTTCAGCGAAATTGTAAAAAGTCCCGAATATGAAAGCGGATATTCCCTCCGGTTCCCGGTGGTTAAGGGCATACGTTATGATCTCAGCCCGGAGGATATTGACACCTTGGAGAGAATTGACTCCATGTTCAAAGGCTCCCAGAAATCCTGAACTAGTTCCATACCATAACCACAATTATTAATACTATCGAGTTATTAGTTATTACTGGTGTTGGTGTGGACGATGAAAAAATATTCAAAATAGCCCTATTAACGTCTCTAGTGGGAATGGTGGGTATGATATTTACCGCAGGATATATTGCCCCCCAGAAGGTTCGGATAGAAGATCTGAACCTGGGAATGATTGATAAAGAAGTTTCGGTGGAGGGGGTTGTGCAGGTTGTGAAAAGATCCAAAAACGGGGAAACTTACTTCTTAGATTTGAATGATGGGAGCGGCCGGCTCACTATAGTCATCTTTCAGTCCACCTCCCTTGATATGGAAAAAAACAACATAAACATCATGGGACTAAATCAAAGGCGCGTAAACGTTGTTGGAAATGTAGCTGAGTATCGTGGGGCCTTGGAACTAATACTGAAGGATTCTAAATCCCTGAAAATTCTGGCATGAATTAGTGGGGTGGTTATTTGCTGATAGCACTAGCTAAGTACCACTTCCAGGGTCCACACAATGCTGTGGAATGATATGTATATTTTTATCCAACTAAAACGAAATATAAGTCTACAATTATTATGGATTTTCTTAAAGGAAAATACACAAAACCGGAGTTATTTTGATGACAATGAAAAGATTATTCGGCACTTTTGGAGTTAGAAGGATTGCTAATGAGGTATTAACACCTGAATTTGCCTCTAAGTTGGCATCTGCCTATGGTACTGTAGTTAAGGGTAGAGTTGCAGTGGGAGGAGATCCAAGAACATCCACTCCCCTGATTAAACACGCAGTAATAGCTGGACTTCTATCTTCAGGTTGTCAAGTTATTGATTTAGGGATTTTACCTACTCCTGCTGTTCAGTATGCAGTTCGGAATTACTACGATGGTGGAGTGATAATCACAGCCTCACACAACCCTCCTCAATATAACGGCATCAAATTTGTGGATCAGGATGGTATAGGGATTGGGGAAGAGATGGAAATCGAGATTGAAGATATATTTTTTGATGATACTCCGGATCGGGTCTCTTGGGATGAAATTGGGGAAGTATCTTTTCTTCCGGGTATTGTTGATGAATATATAGAGCAGGTAATCCATCGTGTAGATAAAGAAGCCATAAATCAGGCTAATCTTAAGGTTATTGTGGACTGCGGCAGCGGGGCGGCGTGTGGAACCACACCCTACCTTTTAAGAAGATTAGGGTGTCAGGTGACTGCTCTGAACTGTCAACCAGATGGATTTTTCCCTGGTAGAGATCCGGAACCTACCGAGGACAATCTTCAGGGGCTTATCGCAACTGTGAAGGCTACGGGGGCTGATCTGGGAATAGCCCATGATGGGGATGCTGATCGTACCATCTGTATTGATGAAAATGGTGAATTTGTCATGGGCGATAAGACCTTTGCTCTGGTGGAAAAGTACTTGTTAAAGGAGAATCAGGGGGGAATAATTGTCACCACGGTGGCCACTTCCACTGCCATCTACGACATTGCCGAAGAGTTCCAGGGTGAAGTAATAGCCACTGCTGTGGGTGATCTTTTAGTGGCCCGGGAACTTAAAAACAGAGATGGGTTGTTTGGTGGAGAGGAAAATGGAGGGCTTATATTCCCGGACTTTGTATATGGCCGGGACGCAGCTTTATCCACTGCAAAAATCGTGGAAATAATGGCCCGAGAAAACAAACCACTATCGCAACTTATAACTGAGTTACCTGACTATGAATCGGTTAAAATGAAAGTAGAATGTCCTGATGAACTAAAAACCGAGATCATGGATAAAATTGCCAGAGAAACCAGTCAGTATCAGGTGGACACCACCGACGGAGTTAAAATATTCCGGGACGAGGGATGGCTGATTATACGCCCATCCGGAACGGAGCCCATATTCCGATGTTTTGCCGAGGCCAGAAACAAAGAAGATGCAAAGATGATGGCTGAATGGGGAATATCTCTGGTTAAAAAGTATTTATAGTCTTTTAATCCATTTTTTCCCTTTTTCTTTTATCTGGATCATCAAAATAAAAGCCATAAAACTCGGCACAGTAGTCACATAGGGGGAACTTGCCATAGCGATAACGACTGGCGTCATCCTGATTCATATCAAATTCTTTATGGCATAAATAGCAAATTTCCATCTTTACAGGTTTCTTATCTGCTTTTAACTTTCCACCTTGTCCATCTTTATTCTCTTTTATCTTCTTCACCATCCCCAATTTGATCATTCCATCACATATATCAAAAGCTACCCTAATTCCTTATACTCAACTCTCCTATATAACATTGAGATGGCATGTCGAGGAAGCTAAGGGTTAGCGAAGGGATATTTTTTCTTCAAATCTCCGCTTCTAGCGAAAAATAAATTATGAATTAATCACATAATTAAATTCATGAATAAAAAAAGAAAGGTTGCATGGGGTATAACAGGGAGTGGGGAGAAAATACTGGAAACTGTAAACGTAATGCAGCAAATGAGGGACGAATACCGGAAAGAGTTCGATATTCGAGTTTTTATTTCCAAGGCAGGAGATCAGGTCCTTAAGTACTACAATCTTTCTCAAACATTGGAGTCCCAGTTTGATAAAACCTGGACGGAAATTAATGCCAATGCTCCTTTTTTAGCTGGTCAGATACAAATGGGGCGGTATGAATTCCTTTTACTGGCACCCGCTACTTCCAACACTGTGGCTAAAATCTCCCTACGCATAGCTGATACTTTATTGACAAATGCGGCGATAATGGGGCAGAAGACCACCACCCCATTATATATAATGCCCACTGACTTCCGGGAAGGTACAGTGGTTACCAAACTCCCTAATGGAAAAGATTTAGCAATTAAAATAACTAAAGATGATGCCCGGCATGTTGAAAATCTTTCCCAAATGGAAAACACCGTGGTCTTTGAGCATCCTGACGAAATCCCAAAGATATTCGCCAAACACGCCTGATGACTTAAATATTGCTTCTACGGAGCTGAAGGGTCACACTGTACTTGTAGATATCCCCCTCTTCCTGGGGGGTGGTGGTACCTCTGAAGTAGTATTCCACTTCACCGGTGTTGTCTAAATCCATATATATAGGCTCTAAATCAGTGGGACCACTGAAAAACTGGCTTATTCTCATTATTTCTTCTTCAGGGGCTTTGAAGTTAATTACCATGGCGGCTTCCTTCTGGTCCTGTAAGGAAACATAGTCCCCTTTAACTTCCAGTTTATTTTCCCCTTTTTTCACGTTTCCACTGCTTTTCCGAAACTTAATGATCAGTTCTTCCATAAAATACCCCCTATTTGTTATTTACTTTGGCCTTTTTTTTGAAATATAATTTGGGTTATCTAGTATCAAACCATCCTAAGTTGCCTTATGGCCTCTATTTCATAATTTATATCCAATATCCCTGATGAATTTCTTTCTCCAGGCTATCTCTCCTTCATTCTCGATCCTGATTGGTCTAAAACCGTCTACAACTCCTATGATCCCTCTACCCTGGTCTGTTCCAACAATCAGGACTTGCACTGGATTGGCAGTTGCACAGAAAAGATTCACCACTTCCGGAACACTTTTTAACCGCTGGGTGAGATTTATCGGGAACGCATTTTTTAGAAATATCAGAAAAGAATGTCCACAGGCCAGTTCTAACATCTTCGTTCCGGCTAATTTTTCCAGATCATCATCATTTCCAGCAGTCCTAACCAAACAGTCGCCTGAAGCTTCTCCAAAAGCTAATCCAAAATCTGCTTGGGGCACGGTGTTCACAATGGCTTCATACAAATCTTCCACCGTCTTAATAAAATGGCTCTGTCCCAGTATGAGATTGCATTCCTCCGGTGCCTCTAAGTTAACCATTTCCATTTCAAGTTCCATTCAAACCCTCCTTAAAACATTAATATGGTGCTGGTATCACATCTATTTAACCTAATTAGGAGAAGGACCTGGATTTAAGTTGTTATATTCTTCTAATACACCGCATTTGATGCCCAGAATTCTTTAACTGGGATGTTTATCAGTTCTTTCACTATGATTCAAGTCCACCAAATCTTTGATCTTACTTAAACGATCCCTATATATATCTGGAAAACATAATTTGTCATTAACAATCATTATAATATAATTTATAAAACTAATCAATCAAATCAATAAATGTACTTTCTGATTTTTTCACCTTAAATGCCAACTGAATGTTTAAAAAATTCATAATATTAATTTAATTAACTATGAGGGTTGAAAATGAGAGAAAAAATGAAAGAAATCGCCCTGCGCATAAAAGAACTAAGAGAACTTTCTGATATCAGCACCGAAGAGATTTCCGATTATCTGGGGGTCCGGGTGGAAGAGTATCAGAAATATGAAGAGGGAGATGTGGATATTTCAGCCAGCATCCTGTTTGAAATCGCCCACAAGCTGGGAGTGGACATGGGTTTACTTTTAACCGGTGAAGAAACCCGTATGCACATATTCACCGTCACCCGTAAAGATAAGGGCGTGGAGGTGGAGCGGAGGAAACAGTACAAATACCAGAACTTGGCAGAGAAGTTCATCCACAAAAAGGCAGAGCCTTTCATAGTAATTGTAGAACCTCGAACGGGAGTTGATAAACCTTCCACCAACTCGCATCCAGGTCAGGAGTTTGACTACGTTTTAGAGGGGGAGATGAAGTTCTATATTCACGATAATGAGATCATACTGGAAGAGGGAGACTCTATATTTTTTGATTCCTCCTATGAACATGCTATGGAGGCTCTTAACAATCAGCCGGCCAAGTTCCTGGCCATAATTTTATGAGGTGCTTTGGATGTCATCGTTACTGGAAAAATTTGTTAACAAGGTTCAATTTGATTCTTATCAGGAGTTTCGGGAGAATTTCCGCATAGAACCTCCTCTAAACTTCAACTTCGCCTACGATGTGGTGGATGAGTACGCCCGTCTCTATCCGGATAAAAGGGCCCTGGTATGGTGTAATGACCAGGAGGATTTCATTTTCACCTTTAAGGATCTGAGGGAGTACTCCAACCGTGCCGCTAATTTCTTTGCTAAATGTGGGGTTCAGGCCGGGGACCGGGTCATGCTTACCCTTAAAAGCAGATATGATTTCTGGTTCTGCATCCTGGGGCTTCACAAGTTGGGAGCCATCACCATACCCGCCACTCACATGCTGAAGACCAAGGACATTGTGTACCGGCTCCAGAAAGCCGGGATAAAAATGGTGGTGTGTATTGCCGAGGATGGCGTGCCAGAATATTTCGATGAGGCCCACACCCAATTGGATGATTATGAACTCATAAAGGCACTGGTGGGAGAACAGGACCGGGAAGGTTGGTACAACTTCCGTGAAGAAATCGAGAAGATGTCCCCTGAATTCCAACGTCCTTCCCAGGAGAATCAGAATAGTAATGATGATATATCCCTGATATATTTCTCATCCGGAACCACAGGCATGCCGAAGATGATAATGCACGATTACACCTACCCGCTGGGCCATATATTAACTGCCAAGTACTGGCAAAATGTTTTAGATGATGGTCTGCACTACACCGTGGCCGACACCGGCTGGGCCAAGGCCATGTGGGGTCAGATCTACGGGCAGTGGATTGCAGGTACTGCCATTTTCGTCTATGATTACGATCGATTCGACGCTGCTCAGATGCTGGAGAAGGCCTCCAACCATGGGGTGACCACCTTCTGTGCACCACCGACCATCTACCGTTTCCTCATCAAGGAAGATCTGTCCCAGTACAATTTCTCCACCCTCCAATACGCAGTAACCGCCGGGGAACCATTAAACCCCGAGGTTTACAACAAATTCAAAGAATTCACCGGCCTGCAACTAATGGAAGGGTTTGGACAAACCGAATGTGTGGTCTGCATTGCCAATTTCCCCTGGATGAAACCCAGACCCGGCTCCATGGGAAAACCGTCACCAGGATATCAGATATCTTTGATGGATGTCGATGGTGGTTTCTGTGATGTGGGGGAAGAGGGAGAGATAGTCATAAAAACTGCGGATGGCAAACCTCCTGGTCTTTTCAGCGGATACTACCGGGAGCAGGATAAAACTGAAAGGGCCTGGTATGATGGTTACTATCACACTGGTGACACGGCCTGGATGGATGAAGACGGCTACTTATGGTTTGTAGGCAGGAACGATGATATGATCAAGAGTTCCGGTTACCGTATCGGTCCTTTTGAGGTGGAAAGCGCGGTTATATCCCATCCATCAGTTCTGGAGTGTGCTATAACCGGGGTTCCGCACCCGGTACGTGGCCAAGTGGTCAAAGCCACTGTGGTTCTTACAAAAGATTACCAGCCTACCGAGGATCTTAAAAAGGAGATACAGAACCATGTTAAACAGGTTACTGCTCCCTATAAGTATCCTCGTGTGGTGGAATTTGTGGATGAACTTCCCAAAACCATCAGCGGAAAGATACGCCGAATTGAGATAAGAGAAAAGGATCAAAAAGAATCCTAAATCAAAGAATCTGACCAGAAGGTTAGTAATTATTCAAATATTCATAAAATTCAATTTAAATTTAATTCAAAGCAAGATCAGTTATGTCCGAAGAAAATCAAGACCCTTATCCTGTAATAAATAATTTGGAGTGTAAGGGATGTGAAAGGTGTATAATTGCCTGTAGAGAAGGTGTTTTAGAGATGAGTGATGAAGTTAACCAGCGGGGATACCACTATGCAGTGTACCGTGGCCAGGGTTGCACCGGTTGCGGGGACTGCTACTATACCTGCCCTGAACCACTGGCAGTGGAGGTTCACATCCCCAGAAAAGCACGCAAAAAATCGATACAGGAGGAAGAGTAATGGCAACCCAGCTAATCAAAGGAAACACAGCAGTGGTTATAGGGGCCATGTACGCTGGATGTGATTGTTTATTTGGCTATCCCATTACTCCTGCCACAGAAATACTTCATGAAGCTTCACTGTACTTTCCCATGGTGGGAAGAAAGGTTCTGCAGGCTGAATCGGAAGAGGCCGCTATAAACATGGTTTACGGTGCCGCCGCCGCTGGTCATCGGGTTCTAACCGCATCATCCGGTCCGGGGATGAGTCTTAAACAGGAAGGAATATCATTCCTGGCCGGAGCAGAGCTCCCCTGTGTCATTGTGGATATCATGCGGGCCGGTCCAGGCCTGGGTAATATCGGCCCAGAACAGGCAGACTACACCCAACTGGTTAAGGGAGGAGGACATGGGAATTATCGTAACATTGTCCTGGCCCCTAATTCGGTGCAGGAAATGTGTGACATGACCATTAAGGCCTTCCATCTGGCAGAGAAGTACAGAAATCCGGCGATAGTCCTGGCCGATGGGGTGCTGGGCCAGATGGTGGAACCCCTGATGTTCCCGGAAGAGGCCCTGAAACCGGAGATCGATACCTCCTGGGCAGTCTGTGGTAGTCAGGAAACCAGGAAAAATTTGGTAACCAGTATTTTTCTCAACTTCGACCAGTTAGAGGACTTTAACTACCGTATACAGGATAAATATCAGGAAATAAAGGAAAATGAAGTGGACTTTGAGGAGTATTACATGGAGGACGCCGAAGTGGTGGTGGTGGCCTACGGGATCAGCAGCCGTATCGCACGGTCCGCCGTTGATTGGGCCCGTGAGAATGGCCTGAAGGCCGGGTTATTCCGTCCCAAAACACTATTCCCCTTCCCCGAGAAGCAACTCCTAAAGATAGCTGAAGAAAGAGATTGCAAGTTCATATCAGTAGAGATGAGCAATGGCCAGATGAGGGAGGATATAATCCTGGCCATAAAATGCCAGTGCCCAGTGGAATTGGTTAACCGGATGGGTGGTAACCTGATGGACCAGAAGAGTATTGTGGATAAGATTAGAGAACTCAGTGGAGGTGACCAGAATTGAGCAGTAGGGAAAAGGTACTGAAAAAACCGGAATCCATCCTGGAGGAGTACCCCCGCAAAGGGGGCAGTGCTCCCACCGCTACCCATTACTGTCCGGGGTGTGGCCATGGAATACTGCATAAACTCATAGGGGAAGCCATTGATTCCCTGGGGATCCAGGACCGCACGGTAATGACCAGTCCAGTGGGTTGTGCCGTTTTTGCTTACTACTACTTCGACTGTGGTCATGTGCAGGTAGCTCACGGCAGGGCACCGGCAGTGGGAACTGGTCTGTCCCGTGCCGAAGATAATGCCATCGTGATTTTGTATCAGGGAGATGGTGATCTGGCCTCCATAGGTCTGAATGAAACCATACAGGCAGCCAATCGGGGGGAAAAGATGGCCGTGTTTTTCGTAAACAACACAGTTTATGGTATGACCGGGGGGCAGATGGCACCCACCACCCTGGTTGGAGAAAGAACAGTTACCTGCCCCACAGGAAGAGACCCCCTATATGCAGGGTATCCCATGCACATGTGTGAACTTCTGGACAACCTTAAAGCTCCCGTGTTCATCGAACGAGTATCTGTCTCGGATCCTAAACACATACGTAAAGCAAGAAGGGCGGTGAAGAAAGCTTTACAGATCCAGAGGGATGGTAAAGGATATGCATTTGTGGAGGTACTTTCGCCCTGCCCCACCAACCTCCGACTGGATGCCCAGGGAACAGAAGACTTCATAAACCAGGAAATGGCCAGGGAATTTCCTCTGAAGAATTTCCGGAACCGGAGTGATGAAGTAGAACCTCTATGCCGGGCCCAGAGTGACTTCAGTCGAGAAGCACTGAATCAAATCTTCGAAGTGGATCAGGAGAGTACTATGGAAGCCATTGACGACCCAGAATTCCCACGTAAAGTGGTTAAAATGGCCGGGTTTGGTGGACAGGGAGTGTTGAGTCTGGGTCTTACTCTTGCTCAGGCGGCCTGTAAAGATCGAAAGCACGTATCCTACTACCCGTCCTACGGTCCGGAACAACGGGGTGGAACCGCCCACTGCACGGTAATCGTGGATGGACAGGATATAGGTTCGCCCTACGTTCACTTCAACGACATACTGGTGGCCTTCAACCGTCCGGCCCTTAAAAAATTCGCGGAACGGGTTAAAGAGGGTGGTTACATCCTGTATGATTCTGAAGCAGGGGAATTTGATCCACCAGAAGGAGTTACCGTCATTGATGTTCCTGCTTTTAAAATTGCCAAGGACAATGGTGTTAAGAAGGCGGGAAACACCGTAATGTTAGGAGTTATAATGGCCCTGGGCTTAGTGGAACTTCCTCCGGACGTTTTCCAAAGTGCCATAGAACACACCTTCCATCGCAAGCCCCAACTGGTACAGGCCAATTTAAAGATACTGGAAGCGGCGGCTCAATGGGCTGGTGAAAATCTGTAGGGAGTTAAACTCCCTTATTTTATTTAAAATAGAATTTTTATTTATTTTAAAAAAGAGTGATTTCTGGAATTTTCTATGTTGCTTTTAAATTATTTATGAATCCAGGCCCATAAAAAGAAATGAGGAGAAATATTTTATGAGCACCATCAGGATTTTATCATGGAATGTTAACGGTATCAGGGCTGTTCACCGTAAAGGCTTTAAAAAATGGGCTTTGGAGGATAAACCCGACGTTTTATGCCTACAGGAGACTAAAGCCACTGTAGAACAATTCCCCAAGGATATCCGAAATATGGATGACTACCAACTTTATACTTCCGAAGCAGAGAGGAAGGGATACAGTGGGGTAGCCACCTACACCCGTATTAAACCGGAAAAGGTGGAGCATGGATTGGGAATACCCAAATTCGACCAGGAGGGAAGAACCCTCATCACTGACTTCGGAGACTTCGTGCTTTTCAATATCTATTTCCCCAACGGTAAGATGTCCGGGGAACGCTTGCGGTATAAACTGGACTTCTACGACTCCTTCTTAGACTACGCAGACCAGTTGAAGGATGAGGGGCGTAACATCGTGATATGTGGTGATGTGAACACTGCCCATAAAGAGATCGACCTGGCCCGCCCCAAAGAGAACTCGAAGATTTCAGGATTCCTGCCTGTGGAAAGGGAGTGGATTGACCGATTTTTAAGTCACGGTTATGTGGACACCTTCCGGGAGTTTAATAAAGAACCAGAACAGTACACCTGGTGGAGTTACCGTACCCGGGCCCGGGAACGTAACGTGGGCTGGCGTCTGGACTACTTCTTCGTTAATGAAGAGTTTATGGGTCAAGTGGAGAATTCGTACATCTTAACTGATGTTATGGGTTCTGATCACTGTCCGGTGGGGTTGGATATTCGGGTTGAAGAATAAATCTGATATTTTCGAGTTTATTCTGTAGTTTAATGTGAGATTACTCTATTTAATCATTTAAGGCCGTTCTATACTCTAAATGACCTCCGCAATCACAAAAATCTTCAAAGTCATTAGGAGATTCACCAAGCTCTAATTGGTAGTATCCTCCACATTTTTGGCAGACTAAATATCCAACTTTTAAACTACTACCATATCCGCCTATACCATATAAACGTTCTGGAATGGCTTTATATTTAGTAACATCAGTCTTTATTAGTTTAAAAAAAGTTTTGTAGGCAATTAAAACGTCTTCTGCTTCAATATTTACTCTTTCATTATTTACTGCGCTGCAACCTGCCAATAAAAGAATAAAAAGGTCTTCGGTAGATCTATATGTTGGTAGCCATTCTTTTAATGGAGGAAAGTCTAAGACTGCATCCATTATTTCGAACATTAGTTTTGTTAATTTGTCGTAGGTTTTTTTCGCTCTTTCATTCTTCCATCGGACTTTCCTAAGCATTTGGAAATATTCGGTTGTTGGTTCAGGAAGATCATTGAAATCAGACTCGTCGAATTTGTCCAAAGCAAAAATAATGCGTTCATCTAATCCACTGAAGAAAATATTAAGGGCATCGTCCCAATTTGTGGGTCTACCAGCAAACATACAATAAATAAATTCTATAAAGCTGTAAATGGAAAGAAAAATCTTAGCAACAATTAAAGAACGAGTAAAAACAGTTGTCAATAGGCCTCCGAATCTTAAATTTTCATCAGCAAGTTTTAAAATAGGTATTGTTAATAACTCTTCAGAAGTAATCAATCTATCTTTTTTTAAACGATTTTCAGTTTTAAAGGCAGTAATTAACCTTTTATACAGTCCGGTTTCTTCTAACTTTTTTATTTCGTTTAGTATTTCGTCCATTCCTTCTACTTCAAGATTTTCTAAGGAATTGAATAGTTTATCTATGTCTTTATGGCTTCTTTGAAGTTCCTTTTCATCGGCCATTTTTTCAATTTTTTTCGAAATACTCATTTTTAACTTCCCCTTAGATTGATCTGTTTATTATTTATTAATTTTTTAATAAATTAGCATAACATCATAATAGTTTTGTTAGGTCATCTGGGCGGGGTATGCTTTTCGTTAATATGGAGTAGATTATGCTGAATATGGCTTTGATGGTTTTTCCACCATCATAAGTAAGGTTTGCAGTTGATATTGTGGTCATTAAAAGTTTGATTTCCGTTGCGGTGTTGGGGAAGATTTTGATCAGGGTTCGTTCTAGAAGTGTCATTCCTATACTGAAATCTAAAACATTCAATAAATCATCCAACTTAGAGATAATATCTTGAGTAAATGGGATGTTAATGAAATGTTTTGTCCGTTCCCAAAGACCTGCTATTTGTTTTACTTGTTTTCCGAATCCTAAATATCTTAATATGTCAGATAGAGTTTCGAATGAAGTTATGAATGAGTTTTCTACTTGCTGAAGGTATTCATTAGGGATGGAGCAGAGTGCAGCGAAAAATATTACCTCACCTGCAAATTTAACCAGAAAAGACTTCCACTCATCATTTTCCTTACTCACATCTTGAGATCCATCTGGGTTAAGATCCCAACTAGGTAATACCTTTTGCTCTAAACTATCCTTATTTGAGATAATATCCCGTACCGAGGCAATGTCCCGGGCGATTTGACTATTAGATTGATTATTGGGTTTTTGATATTGGTTAAATCTGGCCTTAGGTCCTGATTCTTGGATATTGGGGTTTAAGTCCATTAGTTCTATTATATTAGGAATCGGGGGCAGTGTGGCTGCGCCATTTATGGGTAAAATATTTGGTAATTCGGGTAGCTGTTCCTTTGCTGTGGGATTAGAAACTCTTAAGATTAAGATGGCTTGGTTGTTGGACATATTGGGATCGACTTCTGTCCCGGTGATGGTTCCAGTGTGTACGAGTAACCCACTGTTTAGAACCTTGGCTAGGATTTCCAGGACGGTGGTGGCTCCACGTGCTACGCTTCCAATAGTCCACAAGCCTGTTGAAGCATTATATTTTGCGCTGCTATTCTGGTATTCCAATCCGAATGGTAGTTTATGGTTCACATGAACGCCACTGGCATCGTCTACTCCATTATTTCCGGCGTAAAGGATTATTTTAATCGTGTCGTTTACATTTGGTGTGTAATTTTCGCTCAGGATAGTTAAGCTTAAATCAGCGTGATTAAGTGGTGCATCTTCTAAGGGGGTGACTGTAAGGTCGTATAATGCGGGTGAAATATCCTTCACAGTGCTTGATAGTGTGGCCTCCACTTGTAGATAACGACCTGGTGGTGTTATGTGCAGGAGATGGCCATTGGTGGCTTCTTCCCAGATAGACCAGTAATTTTCATCATTTGAGCTTCGTGCCCTGACTCGTATCATGGTTCCATTAGGTTCTGAACTTTTCCAGTCTATAAAACCCCAAAGTGTGCTGTTTTTTCCAGTATCTTGTACAACAGTCCAGCTCCCTTCCTGGAAATAATTAGAAGTACTGCTTGTGCCGGTCATAGAACTGGAGGTGTAATGTCTCCCTCCGACGATACGTTTGGATAAGTCTACTCCATTGATTCTGGGGTTGATGCGGTGAATGTAATCGTCATCGTAGTCCACCACCCATACTTTACCCTCACTATCCACGCTTAAACCATTGGGATGATAACCCGGTTGGATGATTGCTTTAAGAACCCCATCATGGCTGAATCTCTTCACATAATCTCTTCTCCATCCCCAACCGGAAGCAGACTCGGAAATCCACACATCGCCTTCGGGGGTAACTGTAACACCTGCCACGTCACTGAAAGGAAGCGTTTGGGTCCAGTCCAGAACTCCGGTAGTAATGTTTATACGGGAAAGCTTGCTGTTCCGGTTCCAGCCTGTGGTATACCCATAACTAAACAAGTGCACGTCCTGATCCAGCACCAGACTGTTCACCAAGTAGCCTAAGTTAATGATGGCCTTGGAATCCGTTGATGGGTCTAAACGGAGTAGATTGTTACCAGCTGACCATAGAATTCCATTCCTATCCATAACTGATACGTAAGGGTTATGATTCACACCAGCAAGATCCAAGGAATGTATAATCTGCCCATTCGCACTGTTAATATAATAATAAAGCCGGGTATTGTAGTTTCCAGCCCAGAGGTTGTTATCTAAATCAACAGCCATGGATCTGACCCCATAATCATAATTACCATAGGATCCAGTGTACGATCCGGGGGTGTACGTGCCCTCACTACCGGGTACGAGTATGGTTTCAAAGAGTACGCATTCATCCTGCCCCCATGCGAGTAACTCCGCCCCAGTAATAACCCCATTATGATCCAAATCATGGGAAGTGTCAATTATTCCGTTATGGTTCCGGTCCTTGCACTTATTATTCTCTAAAAGACCTATCTTCACCACGCTGCCGCTGCGGCTGTTAGCTGCCCAGCAATTACCCTCATTATCCACCATCGTCGTGAAAGTAAACTCATCACTGCGGGGATTAACCCTATACCTGGCCACTTCAGCCCCGGTACGTGTATTGACTTTGGAAACTGTTCCCTGATTAGAGTTAGGAACCCAGATGTAGTCTACCTCTTCGGCTTCTGGAGGCAGTTGTAATTGGTGGTTTACGGTGTTATGTTCCACTCCATCTAGGATGCCCTGGTCGAAGTCATCGTTATTTGTGTAGTTATAACTGTCTGCTGCACTCACCACACCGCAACACAAGAAAAATGCCACCAGAACCAGTATTAATATTAGAGGCTTTTTATGAGGAGTACCATTCCGGTTGAGATAAGCGGCTAGGAAGATTAAAAATAATGCCAGGCTGGGCAGATTCAATGGTAGCCCTGTTTCCTGCATAGGAATGGTTTTCTCAGTCTGTGCATTGACATTTACTGGGTCCTTGTCGGCTTGAAATACTGTAGCGCGTTCCTGGGCATTTATTGTAAGGGCTGGTTGGTTGTTTAATAGGTTAGGATCATATGATCTTAGAAAACCAGCAGCATAACTGGTCATAATAAGTTTAGATACTACATGACTACCTAAAATTATAATGGCTGATTTTCCAGAAACAAGATCACCAACCAACCACCATCCATTGATTAAAATTCCCTGGGAAGGATTACCCGGAACGAAACCATCAGGGAGTGGGTCACGGACCACTACACCTCTTGCTGTGTCTGGTCCCAGGTTACGCACAGTAATGGTGAAAAGAGCCACACCACCTACAACAACAGGATTGCGGTGAGCAATCTTGGTGATTTCCAAATCCACCAGGGGCACGTAAAAACTACTAGTCACTGAAGTAACAGGGGTAGGATCATATTCCTGCTGTACCACTCTTGTAGTATCCGTTATGGTTTTATGGGCCATATCTTGTGTAACTTCCCCAATGAAAGTCAATGTGGCATTGGCCCCGGATGATAGGAAGGGTACAATCCACATCCCATTCTGGTAGGTGCCCAGTGACGGTGATAAGTTCTTAAAACCAGTGGGTAGTTCTTTTTCCATCCTCAAGTTCCGTGCAGGATTCGGGCCATTATTGCTGATTGTAGTGGTGAATATGGCCTGCTCACCCACATCCATGACGTTATTGTTTACATTTACAGTTATTTCTAGGTCTGTCAGTGGCAGGTAAAAGCTGGCCGTAGCGTTATCTGGAGTGTTAGGGTCGTACTGGTCTTGATAGGTTTTCAGTGCATTGCAGGTTACAATTTGATGGGATTGGGCCTGGTTTACCCAGCCAACAATAGTTAAGACTGCTCTTTGGCCATTGGTAAGGGTTCCAATATCCCAAACACCATTCTGGAAGGTGCCCTGACTAACAGTGCCTACCCTGAAACCAGGGGGAATGTTGACATTTACGGTGAGGCCGGTCACGTCTTGGGGGCCCTGGTTGTTGGTGTTTAATGTGAAGGTCACCTCTTCACCTACCTGCGGTGATGGTTTGTCCGCGTTCAGGTTTAGTTGGACATCCGCCACCAGGGCGGTAACAGTGAGGTCATATAAAGTGGGGGTTTGGTTTCCCAGGAATCGATTGAGAGTGGTTTCCACTTGAAGGTACCTTGCCGCCGGCGTATTAGTGAGTATTGCCCCGTTAGTGGTTTCCTCCCAGTTTGACCAGTTCTGCTGGTCTTGGGAGCTGCGGACTCGCACCCCTATTGAGGTTCCGGTTGGTTCAGTCCCTGTCCAGTTAACAATTCCCCAGGGGATATTGGCCTGGCCCGAGTCATGTATGACTGTCCACATCCCCCGGCTGGTGGTCACTGTGCTGGAAACCGAACCGGTCATGTCGCTGTAACCGTAATGGGTGCCTCCAAGGATTCTTTTGGAGAATTCCACCCCGTTAGTTATGTAACCTTCGGAGTTAGTCTGGTTGTTATTGGGGTTTATACGGTGGATGTATTCATCACCATTATCCACCACCCAGACCTTCCCATTGTTATCAACCGAAACACCTTTTGGGGTGGTTCCAACTATGATTATTGCTTTGAAGTCCCCATTATTAGTGTAACGGGTGACTGTGCCTGCATCATGGTTGGCCAGCCACACATCTCCGTCGTCAGTAACTGTCACCCCACTAGCCGGAGTGGCAGGTTTTTTCCAGTCTATGGTACCATTTATGATATTTATTCGGGTTAACCAGGAGTGCTGGCCTCCTGAAACAAAAAGATGATCATTCCGGTCGAGCCCCATACCGTAGGAACAGTGCCCCAGGTTTATACGTGTAAAGGTGTTAGTAGCTGGATCCAGTCGCAGTACCTGGTTACTGTTGGATCCAGACGACCATAATATTCCATTAGGGTCGATGAGGGCCCCGTAAGGTGTGTGCCCACTGGATGTAATGTCAATGTTGTCCAGAATTTCTCCTGTGGTTCCATTGATGTAGTAATACCTGCATGTTCCATAGGTTCCGACCCAGACATTATTAATATGGTCTACTGCTATTCCTCGAGGGCCAGGAGATCCAGAATAGCTTCCGGTGTATTCTCCAGGGCGATAGGTGCCTTCTATACTTGGAATGACTATTACTTCCCATAATATGCATTCATCCTTACCCCAATCAAGAAGTTCTGCTTCAGTAATGACCCCATTTCCATCGAAGTCTCGTGAAGTTTCAATAAGACCATTCTGATTTCTATCATAGTATCCTTCGTTTTCCAGTAAACCAATCTTTACTACAGTACCTATACCTCTGTTCCCTACCCAGCATGCACCGTCTAGGTCGATTGTGGTACGGGAAGGTGAGGCTGATCTTCCATAACTTTCTGGTGCTGTCCGGTATCTGGCTAATTCTAGTCCAGTCTGAGTATCTATTTTTGAAACAGTCCCTTGGTTGCTGTTTGGAACCCAGATGTAAGGAAAAGTCGATTGGCTATTGTCGGAAAGTTGCAACTGGTTAGGAGTGCTGTTATGTTCCAACCCGGTGAGGGGTCCGAGCTCAAAATCAGAATCATAAGTATACGTTCGATTCATTTCTGAAGCTGAAACTTCTCCGATAAATGTCAGAGTACAATAAATAGCCATTAAGATTAAAATATACTTCATCCTCAAGATTACACTTCCAACAAATTGTAATATTAATTATAGTAAAAGTACTAAATAAGTATTACTATAAACATTTTTTATCATACTATGTAGGCTGTAATCTACGGGAAAAAAGCATGGAATTAATTCCGCTACTTATAATATATCGATCTAGAAATTGTTTTATTGTTTTAAATGGAATCATGACTATCCAGTTGAAAAAAACTCGAATTATTTCATGATATTAAAATAAAATCAATGATGAAAACTCTCTGACAAAATCAAAAGATACTGATATTAAAATATTTTTTATCACATAAAAATCAACCAATAAGTGAATAAATTTAAAATCATGCTCACTTCACGAGGGATGCTATGAATTATCAAGGATTGGCCAGGAAATGTTTAGAATCACAGGGTATAGCCATAGGAGATCAAATTCTCATCAAAAAGGATGATGTTGAATACCGGGGAATGTTACTTAATCGGGCAGAAGATGCTGACGACCAGCATGTTGTCCTTAAACTGGATAATGGGTATAATATAGGTGTTAAAATTACCAAAGCCCAAATAGAGCTGGTTGAAAAAGGTAAAGCCCCTAAAATTGAGCTGACTCCGCTGGATATTAAAAAAGATCCGGATAAGATGGATATCTCCATTATTTCCACCGGGGGGACCGTGGCTTCTATCATCGATTATAAAACTGGGGCGGTGCACCCGGCGTTCACCGCTGAGGACCTCCTAAGAGCCACCCCGGAGCTTTTGGAAGAGGCCAACATCAAGGGTAAGGCCATCATGAACATTCTAAGCGAGAACATGCGGCCTGATTGCTGGGTCCAGGCCGCCCGGTCCATTGCTGATGAGATAAATGATGGCGCCCAGGGGGTGGTGGTGGCTCATGGAACTGACACCATGCATTATACTTCCGCTGCCCTGAGTTTCATCCTGCAAACACCAGTGCCAGTTATCTTAACCGGCGCCCAGCGGAGTTCGGATCGACCTTCATCCGATGCATTCCTGAACCTCATGAGTTCAGTGGCCGCGGCCCGGTCCGACCTGGCCGAGGTGACGGTCTGTATGCATGCCAACGAGAATGACAGTTATGCCTATCTGCACCGGGGAACCCGGGTGAGGAAAATGCATACCAGTCGCCGGGACACCTTCCAGAGTATTAACCGCGCTCCCCTGGCTAAAGTCAAAGATGGTATGATTAAAATTATGGACAAGCGTTACTCGTATAGAAAACGTGGAGAATTTGAATTAGAAGTTAAAGACTCCTTGGAACCAAAAATAGCATTCTTAAAGAGCTTTCCAGGGATATCTGCAGAATTAATTGATTACCATATTGATAAAGGTTATCGGGGGCTGGTTATAGAGGGAACTGGACTGGGCCATTGTCCCGAGGAATTGATACCCTCCTTAAAACGGGCTAATGATGAAGGAGTCCCGGTGGTGATGGCCTCCCAGTGTTTATATGGCCGAACTAGTCTCAACGTTTACAGTACCGGTCGCAAGCTAATTAATGCGGGGGTAATTCCTGCCAGGGACATGCTCCCGGAAACGGCCTATGTGAAGCTGGTCTGGGCCCTGGGGCAGACCCAGAACCGGGATGAGGTTAAGAAGATCATGGAAAGCAACCTGCGGGGAGAGTTAGGGGGAAAATCCTCCAGCCAGTATTTCTTAAAGGATTACGGGGAATAATAGGTAAATCTGGCCATTGAACAAAATTTAATTCATAATTTGGTGATCAAGATGGATTACAATAAATTAGGTCTTAAGATGGGCCTGGAAATACATCAACAACTAAACACAAAGACAAAATTATTCTGTCCCTGTGAGTGTCAGTTAACTGATAAAAAACCAAAATATAGGGTTTTAAGAAATTTAAGGCCTACCCAGAGTGAACTGGGTAAGATTGACCGGGCGGCCTTCGAAGAATCCCGTCGTAAATTAACCTTCCTGTATGATGCCTACCCCCACCACACCTGTCTGGTGGAATCTGATGACGAGCCACCCCACCCCCTGAATCAGGAAGCACTGGAAATTGGCCTAATCATCGCATCCCTTTTAAACATGAACGTGGTGGACGAGTTCCACACCATGCGTAAACAGGTTATTGATGGCAGTAACACGGGGGGATTTCAGAGAACCGGCCTGGTAGCCATTGACGGGTATCTGGACACGGAATATGGGGAGGTGGTCATCGAAAATCTGTGTCTGGAAGAAGACGCTGCTAGGCGTATGGGGCAAAAAAAAGGCAAGATGGAATTCCGTCTGGACCGGCTGGGAATCCCCCTACTGGAGATCACCACCGACCCCTCCATAAAACACCCGGAGCAGGTGCGGGAAGTGGCTTATCAGATCGGCCAGGTGTTGCGCAGCACCCGGGTTAAAAGGGGACTGGGCACTATACGGCAGGATCTTAATATTTCCATCCGTGATGGTGCCCGGGTGGAGGTTAAAGGTGTCCAGGACCTGGATCTAATGCCCAAGATGGTGGAGAACGAGGTTAAAAGACAGATAAACCTCTTAGAAATCCGTGATGAACTTAGAAAACGTGGAGCACAAGTTCCTGATGAGATATATGAATTAAACCACTTATTCCTGGAGGCAGAATCTAAAATTATATCCAAAGCCATTAAAAAGAATGGTAAAGTTTTAGCCATAAAATTAAAAGGTTTTAAAGGTTTAATAGGTAAGGAAGTCCAGCCCGGGCGAAGATTTGGAACTGAACTGGCTGGCTATGCCAAGAAGATGGGTGTGGCTGGTATATTCCACACCGATGAACTACCTGCCTACGGTATCACCTCTCCGGAAGTTGAAAAGGTTAACCAGTTCCTGGATATAGATGTAGAGGATGCATTCATTTTGGTAGCTGATGAAGAAGAAAAATCCAGAAACGCACTACAGGAAGTTCAAAGAAGAGCTGGAGCTGCACTAATCGGGGTGCCAGAGGAAACTCGTAAGGCCCTGGATGATGCTAATTCGGAATATTTACGGCCATTACCCACTGCTAGCAGGATGTACGTGGAGACTGACATCCCGGCCCAGGTTATATCTACTGAAATGTTGGAAAAGGTCAGATCCAACCTGCCGGAGCTTCCAGCTGAGAAGAAGGAGAGGATTATCAAGGAATATGCTTTGAGTGAAGACCTGGCCACTCAATTAGTAAGACAGGATAAATCAGATCAATTCGAAGAACTGGTCGCTAATTGTGAGGTAGACTCGACTACAGTAGCTTCCACTTTGGCATATACCTTAAAAGAACTAAGAAGAGAAGGATTTTCGGTGAATCAAATGGAGAACACGGAATTTCTGGAAACTTTCCAACTGGTTACCCATGGAAAGATAACCAAGGACTCCATTTCCCCGGTAATCAAAAAGGTGTTGGAAGAGTCTATTGCTCCTGAAGAGGCGGCAGAGAAGCTTAATCTGATGATGCTATCAGAAGAAGATGTCAGGAAGATCATTCAGAAATTAGTGTCTTCCCAGGAGCAGATGGTTAAAGAACGGGGCCCGGCAGCCATGGGTCCCCTGATGGGCATGGCTATGAAGGAATTTAAGGGCAAAGCTGATGGTAAACTGGTGAACAAACTCTTGAAGGAAGAAATTAACAAAAATTTGGGGTAGGTGACTTCTATGGAGGAATATGATCTGGTTATAGTGGGAGCAGGGCCAGCAGGACTAACTGCCGCTATTTATGCGGGTAGGCAGGGAATGAAAACCATCATCCTGGAGATGATGACTGGTGCGGGATCAGGATACATGGTACCGGCCATGGAGAATTATCCTGGCTTTGAAATGATATCTGGGAAGAATTTGCTGGAGATCATGAGAAGACAGGCCGAACAACATGTGCCCATAAAGAATATGGAAGAAGTTAAAAAAATGGCACCCCTAGATGATAATAAAATAGAGGTTACCACCTCCCAGGGCCAGTATATGACCCGTTCGGTGATTATATCTACGGGCAGCCGTCACCGAAGGCTTAAAGTACCGGGAGAAGTTGAATTTGTCGGTCGAGGAGTATGTTACTGTGCTACCTGCGACGGACCCCTCTACCAGGGTAAGAATGTTTTAATGATTGGAGGGGGAAATGCCGCAGCCCAGGAAGCCCTCTATCTGGACAGTATCGGTTGTAAAGTAACTATGGTGCACCGACGCGACCAATTAAGGGCTGAAAACTACTTGCAGGAAAAACTGGCCGAAAAGAATATCTCCATAATCTGGGACTCCGTGGTAGAGGAAATTAAGGGGGATATAGTGGTGGAGAAGGTGGTTCTCTACAACCGCAAAGCGGATACAAAAACCGAAGTAGAAACCTCGGGGGTATTTATAGCTATAGGAGAGGAACCACTCAACGAGGCCGCCAAAAATGCAGGAGTGGATTTAGATAAAGCCGGATACATCCTGGTGGACAAATTCCAGCGCACCAACATCCCTGGAATCTACGCTGCGGGTGACATCACCGGTGGTATCAAACAGTGGGTGGTGGCCTGTTCTGAGGGAGCGGTGGCGGCTTTATCTGCACATGAGAATATCATGGATTAAGATATTAAGGCTCGGGGGATTATATTTGATAGAAAGAGTGGACCTGGATGAATATTTAGTGGATTATCCCCTGGAGATGCAGATCTTATCCAGAAAACTTAGAGATCTAATCTTAGAAGCAGAACCCGAATTTGATGAGGTCATACGCTGGAAGAACCTCACCTATGGCCAGGGTAAGATGTTACTGGCCATTGTTATCCATAAAAACCACCTGAACCTGGAGTTTGCCAATGGCAGATCACTAGTTGAGAAGGGCTATTCATTGGAGGGCACTGGCAAGAACCTACGTCATTTGAAGATCTGGAAGGAATCCGATCTTGAATCGGAGCTAATCCCGGAACTCATAAAAAAATCCATAGAAATCGATAAAAATGAAGGGTAAAGCTTATTTTGGTCCAGCAGGTAACCCCATTGGGTTTAATGGTCCTACGGTGGAAGTTTGTGACTACATCCGCAGTATTGGCCTGGATGCCTACGAGTACCAGGCCACCTACGGGGTACGTATTAAGAAACAATCCGCCCTGGAACTGAAAAACAATGCCCAGAAAAATGAGGTAATGATCTCCATGCACGCCCCCTACTACATAAACCTCTCCTCTCCCAAGGAGGATGTGCTGGAAAGATCCATAGAGCGCCTGGTGCAGTCGGCCCGGGCAGCGAAGTGGATGGGCGCCTACCGCATCGTATTTCACCCGGGCTTTTACACCTCATATTCCCCTGAAGAAGCACTTAAACGATGTAAAAATACCATTGAAGCATTACTGGAGAAACTGGATGGCCTGGGTGTGGATAAATTTACTTTTGCTCCGGAGACCACTGGTAAAAGGTCCCAACTGGGAAGTCTGGATGAAATAATTGACATATGTCAATCCTTCGAGCATTTTCAACCTACAGTAGATTTTGCTCATGTTCATGCCCGGAATCAGGGCTGTTTAAAAGATGAAGATGATTATCACCGTATATTCACAAAATTAGAGGATGGCCTGGGAATTAAAACACTGCACTCTCACTTTACAAAAATCGAGTATACCGAAGCCGGGGAGCGGCGACATCACGTTTTAATGGAAGAAAAATACGGCCCACCCCTGGAACCATTATTAGAGGCTATTACGGAGTGTGGCTGGCTGGTAACAGTTATATGTGAAACTCCCTTCCTGGAGAAGGATGCACTCATAATGAAATCAATGTACGATGCCTTGATTTAATTAATCCTGAGTTAAGCAGTTTTAATGCCTCTCTCAAGTTCTTTTTCTATGACAAAGGAGCAATAACCACTCCCCATGGCATGACATTTAACTTCCTGGACCTTGGCCTTTTCTTTATAGTATTTACTGAACAGGGCCTCTAATATTCCAGTGTCGAAGGCACATGCTGGTTTTTGTAGTTGAGGGAGTCCACTACATTCAAAACAGTCTCTGACATTGATAATCAGAGGTTCTGTGCTTTTAACTTCTACGTGACCCAAATTATGGGTTTCCCAGAAGCGGGCCATGTTCTGTAAAAATTGCTCTTTCTGGGGGCTGTACAACCTATCATAGAGTACTTCCCCCACACTTAAACCGGCGTCGTGTAAGATGGGGTCGATGTTTACTCCCTGGTTCATTAGGGAAACGCGGATGGTATGCAAAATGAGTCGAAAGAATTCGAAGGGATTGTTTTCACTTTTAATGTAACGATTTATGTGTTCTTTAAGGTCTTCTTCTAGGTTCTGCCGGTGAAGCTTTCCCACGTAACCAGATTTAATAAAGAATATCTTTTTTCGGGCATCGGTGGGGTGTGCTCTGGATCCAATTATTCCCTCCTGGGAGAGTTCATTGAGGTGGCCTGAAACAGTTGACTTAGCCCGGCCTGATAATTTAACGATCTCATCAAAACTCAGATCCTTTTCTCGCAGCATTGATAAAATTTTTACCCTCAAGGGACTTTTAATTACTAGTAAGCCCTCGGAGGTAGAGAATATTTCCATTTCCTGGTTTAGACTATTTTGTTCCTGATATTTGGTCATTTTATTATCTCTATCTCTTTTAATGCGGTTTTAGTAGGTCTTTTTGACGAGTTAGGGTTTATCGCACCTAAAACAGTACTCCGTGTCCCGGTTGGTCTTGAAGGTTTTACCACAATTTTTACAGGTAACTTCCCTGAGTTCGGATTTTTTATCCACTATATCCAGGGAACAGGAACATTTCCATCCCATCTTACCTTTAAGGGCTTGTTCGAAGGCTTTTTCGTCAAATTCTTTATCTGACATATTGGTTCTCCTAAAAATGTTTATAATAGTTTGGTTTCCTCCATGGGCTTAGGAACCTTCACTACTAAAAATCGGAGGATGTCTTCACTTTCATTGTACCAGCAGTGGGGAATACGGGCGGGGCTGTCGATTAGGGTGTCCTGGGAGACTTCCTGTTTCTCGTCACCTACTTCCACTATACCGGTGCCTTCTAATACGTAGAAAAAAACGTCCACCGGAGTTATGTGCCTTATAAGTTTTTCACCAGGCTGCAGGGTAATATGCACCGTCATTGCGTGTTCAGTGTCATAAAGCTTCCGCACATCTACCTTATGGGGAGTGTCGGCTATGGGCATATCTTGGGTTTTAACGATTTTCATAAAATCAACTCTGTAGATTTATAAGAAGAATTGATCCTTCAAGAAGATAAAATGGGGTTGTTTTGTTACCCCATTATCTTTTTAATATCTTCTTCCGGATCTCCGATTGGTGTCAGGCCGTAGTTTTCCACCAGGACATTTACGATGTCTTCATTGGCCCAGCCAGGTATAATGGGTCCTATGTACATGTTCTGGAGGTTCAGGGCCAGCAAACTCCACAGGATGGCAGCAGCTTTTTGTTCCATCCAGCTCAGGACCAGGGTCAGGGGTAGTTCGTTGAGTTCTACTCCGAATAGTTCGGTGAGGGCTACTGCTATGTCAACGGCCACTATGGCGTCGTTACACTGGCCCAGGTCAATGAGACGGGGCACTCCTTCAATATCTCCCAGATCCATGTCGTTGAATCGGTACTTTCCACAGGCCAGGGTGAGCACCACGGTGTCTTGTGGTAATTTTTCCACGAACTCGGTGTAGTACTTGGCTTGGGGTAGGGGGGAGTCACAACCGCCCACCAGGAAGAATCTTCTTATTTTTCCAGCTTCTACCAGTTCTTTAATTTTAGGGGCTAAGGATAGTACGGTGGAAGCGCCGAATCCGGTGGTTAAGACGGTTTCTTGAGGTTCCTCTTCCAGGTCCCCCAGTTCCAGTGCTTTCTCAATTACCGGGGTGAAGTCGTTATCTTCGATGTGTTGCACTCCCGGTAGTTGGGCCACTCCACTGGTGAACATTCTTTCTTTATACTCATCCTTTGGTAAAAGTACGCAGTTCGAAGTTCCCAGAATGGCCACTGGATATTTGGCGAAGGTTTTTTTCTGGTCAAACCAGGGTCCGCCCAGTTGCCCTACTAGATGTTTGTATTTCTTCAGCCCAGGATATCCATGGGCTGGTAACATTTCAGAGTGGGTATAAACGTTTATTCCTTTCCCTTCGGTCTGTTTTAACAGGTCTTCCAGATTTTTGAGGCTGTGTCCTGTGACCACGATTCCGGGCCCTTTAACGGCACCTACTGGCACTTCAGTTGGCACTGGTTCGCCGTAGGTTTCGATGTGGGCTTTTTTTAGAAGTTGCATGGTTTTAATGTTCATATGGCCCGCTTCTAGGGCCAGTTCCACGAAATTACCTGCATCGAAGTTGACATTGGTCAGGGTGGAGAAGAAACTCTTTTCCAAAAAGGCGTCTACTTCGTCGTCACTGTAACCCAGCTCCCGGGCATGGTAGAGGTAAGCTGATATCCCCTTAATGGCAAATAACAGGTTATCCTGTAAGCGGGCCACGGTGGGTTCCTTTCCACAAACTCCTTTAACTGTACATCCAGTGCCCCTTGCCGTCTGAGAACACTGATAACAGAACATGTCCAGGGCTTCCTTGGTACTGGTTTTAGCCTCAGTTTTCTCTTCAGCCAGCGGTGCGAACTGGTCTTTTCCCACACCACAGAGGGGACATAACCATTCGTCTGGTAAATCCTCGAAGCTGGTGCCGGGTTCTACACCATTTTCTGGGTCTCCTTTCTCAGGGTCATATATATAATCACATATAACGCATCGGTATTTCTGCATACTTATCACCATCTTGTTCGGTTTATCCCGAATGTTCTGTTATATCCGAACAATATATATTTAAATCTTGTGGTTCTAGCGAATATCCATAAAAAATATTTGGGAAAAAATATTTATCTCTCCCCTACCAAGAAATAAAAGTGAATTCTAAATTTATTTTCATGGATTAACTAAGCGTAAGCTGAAAAACAAATCGGCAGGTATTCTATTTGAAACTTAACAACATAACTCCAGATCCCATATTAACAGATAAAAAAAAATCAACCAATCTTGAAGAAGCAAAAAAAGAATGTAAATTAGTGGTTTTGCAATCCATTGGCTATCCATTTCTGTGTAACCTAGTGGAGAATCCTAAAATCGAAATCTTCGACAAGGAACTTTTTGAATTATATGCACAGGATCAATGGGATGGTTTTACTGTAAACGAGGGTTCTTTCTTATTTGATCAGAAACTTTTACCCGATTTTGCATTCAAAATAATTAAAGCCCATCCTCAGGATTCCCGGATCACCAAAAACACTTCAATATTGCTGATGGAAGTCCCGGAAGTCCGTGAAATAAAACGAGTCGAAAGTAACATCCTGATGGAGGATGTTATAGGCCAGCAACGGGCCAAAACCAAGTGCAAGATCATCATGAAGTATCTTCAGGACCCGGAAATATTCGGGGAATGGGCGCCTAGAAACATTCTATTCCATGGTTCTCCTGGAACAGGGAAGACTATGCTGGCCAAATCACTTTCAAATGAACTTAAAATTCCATTATTCCTGGTTAAAGCCACCAGCCTAATTGGCGAACACGTTGGTGATGGGGCCCGACAGATTCATGACTTATTCGAAATGGCTTCCAGCAGCGCCCCATCAGTTATCTTCATAGACGAGATCGACGCCATAGGTCTGGATAGACGCTACCAATCTCTTCGTGGAGATGTTTCCGAGGTGGTTAACGCTCTTCTAACAGAGATGGATGGAATTAACTCCAATCAGGGCGTGGTAACCATCGGTGCCACTAACAACCCGCCCCTGCTGGATCAGGCCCTACGTAGTCGATTTGAAGAAGAGATAGAATTCACCCTACCCGAGGAATCCGAAAGATTATCCATCCTGGAACTTTACTCTTCCTCCCTGCCCCTGGAAGTGGATGTAGATCTTAAAAAATTGGCCATACTAACTCGGGGCATGTCTGGACGGGATATAAAGGATAGAATCCTTAAAGTAGCTCTTCATAAGGCTTTGTCATGTGATGATGACGTTTTAACATGGGCACACATTGAATACGCCCTTAAACATCATGAGAAAGATAAAAAAGAGCCCAAAGAGATGTACGCATAATTAAATCCCTAATTTTTTTTTATTAATTTTTTTTAAAAGATATAATTGAACGGGAATTTTGATAGTAGGCTGTAATATTAAATAACAGCCTCAACGTTTCTCATTACTAAAAAGACACTCAGCAGCTTCTAAAGTAATTTTATCGTCATTTTCTGCGGCTATTTTTATATTCTTGATGATGTCAGAGAATATACGATCCACTATAACCCTGCTCAGGTCTTCTACCACCTTTTCCTGACCGTTAATATCTCCCAACATCTTCAAAGCCTTTTGTGTTTCTCTGATCCTCATATTTTCCGCGTCATTGCGGATATTGGATATTAATGGTTCTACTTCTAGGTGTTTAAGGGATCTTCTTAAAAGTTTCATTTCATCATCAATAATAATTTTAGCTGCTTTAGCCTCTTCTTCTCGCATCTGACGATTTTTACGGGCTATTCCCCTCAGATCATCAATATTGTAAAGTCGAACCCCCAATTCTGCCACCCTTTCATCGATATCTCGGGGGTTGGCGATGTCTACCATCACCATCTTCTTCAGAGTTTCGGTTGGAACAGATTCCCTCACCTTCTCATAGTTTATGATGGGATGGGGTGCTCCGGTGGCACTGATCACCACATCAGCGTCATAAAGAGCTTCTGATAAACGGTCGAAATGGATAGCTGAACCTCCCAGTTCCTTTGCCAGGCATAATGCCCGATCATGGGTGCGATTAGCCACCACTATGGCTTTAAGCCTTTTAGCCACCAGGGCCTTGGCCACTAGGGTTCCCATTTGCCCTGCGCCTATTACCAGCACTTTTTTACATTTAAGATCACCATGCACGTGTTCGGCCAGCCTGACCGCCGCTGATCCGATGGAAACCGCCCCCTCGTTGATGCGAGTTTTCTTACGGACTATTTGGCCCACGTGGATGGCCTTGGTAAAGACATTATTCAGTATGGGGCCACAACAGCCATCTTTAATGGCCTGTTTTTGTGCGTCTTTCAGCTGACCCAGAATCTGGTCTTCACCGATAATCATAGATTCTAGTCCAGATGCCAATCTCAAAACATGTATCAAGGCTTGATCATCTTTTTCAACTACTAATCCGTCCCAGCGGTAGTCTAAATCACATTTATCTATAACCAGGTACATTTCCTGGCGATTACAGGTTTTTATCTGGAGATACTCTTTTATGGTATGGTTTTGATTGATGTCCTGAAAAATTTTATCAATCAACTGACTCAACTCTTCTATTTGGCTGATCTCAGCTGTCTTGTGGTCGATTCTGATATTAAGAATCACTGTATCTCCTCGTTGGACATGTTAGTATGGGCCGTTGCTTCTACTTTTAGTATGCTGGCCACCTTTTTTTGTGCCGCTAACAAATCTCCCTCTTCCAATAGCCTTTTTATCTTTTCATCATTTAATATTTGATATAATATCTCGCGACGTTCTTTCTGATTATCGAGCTGGCCTTTTAGAATTTCCCGGGTGAAGTGCTGTAACTCCAACTGCAGTACATCTCCCGGTTTTATTACTTTTTGTATCTTTTTTCTTAACTGGCGTGCCATGAGGGGGCTCTTACCCTGAGTAAAAATACATATTTGGACATCTCCAATAAAAAAAGAAGATGGAACAATGATGTTTCCATTTTCTGGTTCATCTGCCCGGTTTAAAAGTTTCCCTGAGGCCAGTTCCCCGATTTTCTGGTTGAGTTTTTCATCGCCACTGGCCACCACCACCAAGTCGGCCCATTTCACCAGTTTTTCCAAATGGTTCAGGGGTTTCTCCAGGGCACCTATGGATTTCAGATCCTCCGAAACCGTTCCCCCGGTTACGATGACCTGTGCTTCCGCTTCCAGGAATCTTCGGGCTCTCCTTTCTCCTACTTCCCCAGCACCAACCACCAGTACGTGCCGGTGCTTCACGTTCAGGAATAAAGGAGTCCATCCCATTCTATTACTCCAAATTCTTCATTCGGAGTAGTTTAATGGCCATTTTAAGGTCGTTTCCGCACTCCTGCAAAGTCTGATGAGCTTCCTCTTCAGGAACATTAAAGGCTTCCGAAAGTCCTTTAACCTTTTGTTCTAAACTAGATTCAGTTTTCCCCACTAACTCTTCGGACAACTCTTTTTTTAACTCTAAATATTCCTCAGTGGACATATCGATCCTGCGCATGACCATATCTCGAAGTGGGCAGGGTTTGGATGGTTTACAACACCACACCAGGGATCCAAAGCAGGTTCCTTCACCGTGCCCGAGTCGAGTTTTTTTTCCGAAATCTTCTTTAATCTCCACGTATTCTTGTGGAGTTATCTTTGCATCTTCAAGGGCGTATAAGATGGGACAGGGTTTAACTGGGGGGCAACAAAAGGTTAATGCTCTTTTATCTCCCCCTCTACATACATGCGACGGCGAATCGTCCCAGACCATCCTAATCCTCCTTCAGCATCTTCTCTTTCTCGGTGGGGTTTAGATCTTCCACAATGTCCTGGGGCCGCCCTTGTTTGAGGATCTTACCCCCCCTCATCAGAGCGGCTCGATCACAGACGTGCAGCACGAAGTCCATATCGTGGGATATAATCAGAAAAGTTTGGTTAAGTTCTTCTCGAGCTTTGTGTATCGAATCTGTCACCTGTACTCTCGTTATAGGATCCATAGTACCGGTTGGTTCGTCTAAAATAACCACATTTGGCTCTTTAATGAGTACCTGTGCGATAGCCACTCGGTGACGTTCTCCTCCACTTAATTCATCAGGATATTTATGTAAAATAGTTTCAGCGTAGTTTTCATCAAAGCCGACTGCATTTAGCACATAGGCAGCTTTCATTCTGGCGAATTCTGCGGGTAAATCCAGGCTGATTGCCTCGGTAAGGTTACCTAAGACGTTTCTATGTGGATAGAGGCTGTATTCCTGGTGCAGTATCCCCAAGTAAGGCTTTACCCTTCCACGACCAAAGGGACCTTTTTCGGTCATGTCTATCCACTGATCCCCCAGGCGGATCTCGATCAAACCACTACTGGGGTCGGTTAATCCGTACAGTATGCGTGATAAGGTGGTCTTGCCACCTCCACTTAAACCTACCACACCAAATATCTCACCTTCATCAACGGTGAGGCTCACCCCATCCACTGCTTTTATTACTCCTCTTTCTATGGAGTAATAATGTTTTTTAACTCCTTCCATTCGGACTATAGGTCCGCCTGCCTTGAATTCTTCGGTTTTTTCGGGCAAAGGCACCTGATCCATGAATTTTTGCACCACAGTTTTGGGGTCACCTTCTTCTACAATCTCACCCTTTTCTAACCATATAACCTGGTTGGAAAGCTTTTTCATTACTTCCGGCCAGTGAGAGGTAATGATCATGGTGGTTCCCTGTTCTACCACTCCTTCGATCAGTGCGTCGTGAATGGCCTCTGCAGTTTTAGGATCCAGGGTACCGGTTGGTTCGTCCGCTAAAAAAATCATGGGTTCTTTGGCTATCTGCCGAGCCAGAACTACCCTTTGTTTCTCTCCTCCACTGAGGTCTCGGGCAATGTGGGTAATACGGTGTGTCATCTGGGCCATATCTAAAATTTCAATGGCCATATAGGTACTTTCTTCCTCTTCATGATTGTCTATTGATTTCAGGACGTTATCAATTACAGTATCGTCTTCGTACAGGGCGAATGTCCTCTGCAACATTATTGAAATCCTTCTTTTAATGGCAGCGAACATTAAACGGTCACAATTCCAGAAATCAACTGTTTGTACTTGGTAATCACAGCCGCATCCACATTCTTTTCCATCATAAGAAGGTGCTTCCACCCGGAAACAGCTGGGACAAACCGCTACTGTGTATTTTATACTGCCTTCATCCGGGCGATAATCCTTCATTCCCCTTAACATGTTAATAAGAACGGATTTACCCGCACCACTCCTTCCCAGGATGCCTAGCACTTCTCCTTCCTCTATTTTCACATTTAAGTTTTTTAGGACCTTCACGCCATCAAAAGACTTGGTGACATTTTCTAGTTCTATAAAAGACATGCAACCACCTTAATGATTTATAATGAATATATATTCTAATCAGTTTGTGATTATATAAATAATATTTACTCATTGTTTCTATTAAAAACTTTGACGATTATATCCGAGAAAGATCAAAGTTCAAACTCCCTCCAATAGCTGCCCTGGCTATGGATATGCCATCAGCTCCAGCATTTAACATTTTACGGGCAGATACAACGTCTTTAATGGAGTTGTTACCTAAGAGAAAAATTGAAGTGTTTTCTTTAATAGAACGTATAATATTCAAATCAGCCGAATCAGAGCCGGGAAGCATAGCATCAACATGAAGGAAATTGGCACCTGATCGTTCCACAGCCTTTGCCACTTCCACCTCATTAACTCCTGGAACATTGGCCCTGATCTTAACTGATACCAAAGATTTAGCCTTTTCCACGATTTCTACAACATATTCTTCCAACGTCAAGACATCCCGCAGCATGGCCTGACCACATCCCAGGCTGGTTATCTCTTTCTGACGACAATGGGCGTTAACTTCCACCACGTCCACTCCCCTGATCTTTGAAACCTCAATAATTGGATCGGGTGTGATGGAACGTAGATTAACAGAAACCGACCCTTCAAACCTCTCTCTGACCAGTTTAACCTGGTCTTCCAGGTATGCCAATAGTAACTCTTCATCCACTACAAACTCGGGTCTGCCCCGGGCGAGAATTTCACGCCCGGCCTGGATGGTGTGATCATCAGCATTGTAGCCCCCCAGGGTCACCATATCAAATCCTTCCTGGGAAATATCCCTACAGAAGGCGCCATCGGTAATGCCCGCCATGGGCGCTAGTACTTCAATTTATGCACCTCGAATATGGAAAGAAAAAAAGGATTAAAATTGGTGACTATTCCTTCATCACATGGACCAGCTTGTAGGTAAAACCGCCCCTTATCTCTTCTAAAGCCAGATCTGCCAGATTAGCTGCTTTTTCGGCACTTGGAGCTTTTCCAACTCCGGCTTTGAGGGCGATGTTAATTTCTTCCTCAATTTCTTCGATGATCTTCAATATTCCCTCGGGATCAAGACCATTGCAAGGTGACATGAAGTTGTCACCACCAATGAAAAATAGAAGAGAACCCTTTTCGATTAACTTCTTCATTAAAAAGTGTTGAACCCGGTTAACAATAAAAGATGTGTCATATGCAGGGATAATATCAGTTAGAGAATCAGTAATGCCGTTGATATCTATATGGGCAATTTGAACGAAACTTTCATCAGGATTAACCATACCCTCTATGGCCAGTATCTCCTTACGCTCCTCATTCTGGGCTCCGCCATACTTTTGTAAGGCTGCACTAGCCTTTCTCTGGGCCTCATAGGGTGTTTCAGCTGCACCAACGCCCATGCTCACGGTAATGGGGTATCGGTTTCCGATGGATTTCTGTATCCGGAGGTGGTCCTCGGCTCCCACGCCATTGGTTACTGCCAGCATGTTGTCGAAGCGGGTGAAGAAAACCAAACCGCCTTTAGCAGCGAATTGGCGTTGAAGGTCTGCATAAAGTTCTGATTGCAGAATTTGAAGATCTGCTTCGGCCCGGGGACAGGGAGTGACAGTCCAGGGACCATAGTTATCAATTTGAATCAAAGTCATTTGTATCATAAAAATTCACCCAAAAATAATCCTCGCTAAATTTACCTTGTCTTGTAGGTTATTCATGTTGGTCTGAGTTACCACTACCTCAGTTATTAGTTTTTCTATTTCATCTTTATAATGGGCATCGATATCATCTATTATAAATTTATCTAGGAAGTCCTGGTAAATATGGGCAACTCCTAGGCAGGACACCTCATACCCCCGGGCCTTCATGAACTTTGCTGCCGGGCCACTGACTGGCCGGCCACCAATAATGGGAGATACAGCTACAACATAAGCATTTTTAAGAGCTTTGGTAACACTATTAATGGATATTATGGGCCCAATAGATGTGATGGGATTTGATGGTCCTATTAGAACCATCTCTGCATTTTTTATGGCTTCTATAACTCCGGGAGCCGGTTTAACAGTTTTGTAATGTAGGTCCAAAACTTGGGGGGTACCTTGTTTCCCCACCAGGAACTGGTGGAAATCCATATCTCCCTCGGTGGTTTTGATGGTGATATGGGAATCCTGGTCACTCATGGGCAAAATTTTCGAATTAATTCCTAATTTTTTTCTTTGGATATCAACAGCCTTAGAAAGGGGATATTTATTTATTAAAAGCGTTTTCTGGATTTTAATGGCACGGTCCTCATCACCGATACGCAGAATTTCTGGGCACCCGATTCCCTTTAAAGTATCATGGGTTATAAAAGTATCACCTTCAATTCCATACCACGTTTCCTGGTTAATCATCCCTGCCAGGGTGTACATTACGGTATCCATATCGGCTGCAACGTAAACTCCCGAGAAATAATCATTTTCCAGGGTATTCACAATTACGGTGATATCCTCTGGATCAATAATCTCTACCAGTCCCTGCAGTAGTTTGGGGGTTCCGGTACCACCTGAAAAAACAGTTATCATGGTTTCTGGTCGTGCTAAAAGGGGTAAGAACTAATTTTCTTAAACAAATTTTTCCATTTTAAATCTTACAGGCTATGAACATTCAGCTCCCTTAAAAGCCGGTTCCTTTCTTCTTTTAACTTGGCGAGAAGCTCAGGGTCACAGGAATCATCTTTCTCCAGAAAGGCAATGGTAGTGGTTATGGCTTGTAGATTCGTTTCCATCTGGTTAACAGGCATTCTTACACTCCTTTTTAATTTATACTCAAATTTTTACCTTAATTTACTACTTTCGAAAAACATCAAATTTTTTGGGTCGTATGAGAGACTTGGCCCCTGATGAATCGCTTTGCAGATAATCAAAGTAGCCAACGCCTCTTATTAGAACTACTGGAAGCCCTTCGTGGGCTTGACCCATAACTATTGATGCTGCCGATGCCAGTTCATCGGCAACTGCTATGTTGGTGGTTTGAAGTTCACGGCCGTAAAGATCCGTTTCACCACGCCGATCCCACAGTGGTTCCATTCCAGAAATTCCTATGGCCACGCCGATGGCGCCTTCTCTAAATGCTCTGCCTTGAGTGTCCGAAATCACCACTGCCACCTTTTTACCAGTGAAAGATTCAATTTTATCTCTGATTCGGGATGCACTAACATCCGGTTCGGAAGGTATAGGTTTAGCTAGTCCTAACTCGATATTAGATTCGTCTATCCCGGCATTAGCACACACAAATCCATGTTTGGTTTCGGAGATAATGAAATCAGGACCTACTTTTATGATCTCCTTTGATTCATTGATTATGGCTTCCACCAGTTTAGGATCCTTCCCAGTAGCGAGTGCTATTTCAAACGCCTCTTCCCTGGGATTAACTGAATTTAAATCGATGGTATTTCCTTCTATTTTGGCCACAGCAGTTTCTGCTATCACCAGCACGTCTCCATGCTCAATGGGCAAATCCATATTTTCAGATGACTCCAGTATGATTTCGCCCAGGTCATCCCCTTCCTTCAGGAGGGGAATTCCAGGAAGGCCTATTAACTTGATTTCCATATAATCAGATGGAACTTATTTCCCACTTTTCACTTCCAAAGGCTGCGGCTGAAGTCACGGGGTTGGTGAATTCAGAAAACTTACCCTTATCCATGATGAATGCCGCCGCTTCAGAGGAGTTAGCTGCTTCAAAGCCCACTTTCTGGGGGTAAGTGTGCTCATAGGTAGCTATGTAACTTGCTTCTCCCTCTGGAACCTTATCCACAATTACTTTATCGGCAGTAACTATGCCTATAAATGATACACCCTTCATGGTGGATGCTCCGGCTATTCTTGGTGTTTGGAAATCATCCTTCTCGTAGTCCATGGTTAATAGTGACAGGGCCAGGGCGTCCCTGATGGTCATACCACTGGCGATCTTTTCGGCAATAACATCGGTGTGGGAACCATTGGAAACCACCGCTACGTCATCCACGATTCTGATACAGTTGTAGGCGATGTAGGGGCTTTTATAAATGTCCTGTTCGAATCCTTCTTTAGGAACCACAGCCACGCTTTCCGGGAAGGATTTGGTCATCCGGTTAGGAAAAGAACGGCTTGAAACTCTATAGGCCACGAAACTTCCTTCTTCATTACTTCCAACAGCTAATATTCTTCCTAGATACAATTTATCACCTTCTACCTTGCTTTAGATAGGTATAGTTGTCTTAGACACGATATATATAGATGCATATAAGTTGGTCAGCGTGTAGGTTCCGGGGGATCTATCTTATTGTTGGGTGCTTACCGCTTCTTCCGGAGACATCCCTGGCGGCGTAACTATGGTAATAAGGCCCTCTTTAGGCTTAATAGTTATTTCCCCCTGGTCTATAACATTGGTATGCACTGCGATGGCACTGTTACGAATGTAACTGGACATGTTGACTCCGTTCACGGTAACGGTGTGCAGACCGGACATGGGTATCAAATAGTACTCCGATCCACTGGTATCGGAAACTTCGGGCTTACCCCCAGCAGAATCTGAAACTGCTTGGAAACTACTGGTTACCATTAAAAATATCAGAATTGTAAAAATAACATCTATTAGGGGAACTAAACTAATCCGGGCTTGCTTGGAGCGCAGCTTGTTCTTATAAGCACGAGTATCAATGGTCATGAAAGGACCTCACTGTTTTAACTTACTCTCCACAATGTGGGCATCTTCCTTGCACCTTTCTTTGATGATGTTTCCAATACTTTTTTCCAGCATGTGTGGATTTATAGAAACCCAAATATTAGCTTGGGGATTATTATAAACAGCTTTAACGTCTAAAACACCATCTGCATCGTTCAAAGCATCTATTGAACAATCAACTTCGTCATGAACTGCAATAAGCATTTCTGCCGTGCTCCAGTTGGTCATCTTCTTGGCAATTTCTATTTTGTCAATTTCGCCTTCAATTCCACTGTTGATGTAAGAATAGAGGGGTAAAATTATAATAGCCACAGCTAAACCGGCGATGGTGGTAATCAGCGCGATATATATACCTTCCGCCATGGCGGTGGGATTAGCATCCACTCCCAAAGCCTTAAACGTATACCACATTCCAATTACCGTACCAATCAGGCCCAGAAGAGGAGCTATCTCGGTAATGGTGCGTATGGTGTCCAAACCCTTGGTCATGCGACTCATTTCCACAATGAAAACACGTTCCATGGCATCTTCAACCTCACTCTTGTTTCGGTAGCCAATTTTCAATGCTTCGGCTACGATACGTGAGATAGGATTCTGAAATCGTCCAATTTCTCGCAGAGCTTCCAGGGATCCGCCCTTTTCCATTGACTCGTTAACCACACTCATTATTTGAGGGAGTTCTACCCGGGAAATCTTACGTAGGTAATAGATCTTCTCCAAAGAATAAAAAACACCATAAATGCCTATGATGGTAATTATGTAGGTTATTATCCCCCCGCTTTTGAACATCTCCAGGATGGTGTTGAAGCCACCACTAAAAAACTCGTATATCAATTTGTTCCCCTCAGTTTTTCCACCGTGGCCCAGGAACGTCGAACAAAGTCCGGCAGATCCTGGTAAGATGTTTCGTTGAGAAATTTTATGGTGCGGGGGTCGCTGGGATAACCAGACCCAATATCATGGTATTCATTACGGATCCTGTGAATTTCCAGGTCCCTTTCTACCTTGGCTACAATGGAAGATGCGGCAACGATAGGATATCTTTCGTCTGCTTTATGTTCGGCAATTACCTTTATGCCCGGATTAACTTCTTCCAGTTCCCTGGTTAATCGTTCTGGGATAACATCCATGGAATCAACCAGGCAGGTGTGGGGCTTCGCAGCACTGATTATCTGGTTCATACCGATCTTTTCGATTTGATTCAGATTCACATCCCGGGAACGTAGTAAATCAATGTCCTGAGCAGTTATTTTAACCAAGTGACATTCTGCAATTTTTTTTATCTTCCGGGATAAGACCACCCTTTTTTTGGGAGCAACCTTTTTGGAGTCTTTAAGGCCTAATCTATCCAGAAATCGCACCCTATCCTTCTCTATGGCAACTCCACACAGTACCAGGGGCCCTATAACTGACCCCCGCCCTGCTTCATCTATTCCAAGTAGTTTCATTTGGTTTATGACTATTTCATTGCTTTCAATCTTACTTCCGGTTCAAGGGCCCGGGGTTCGGCTGCCACGATGGCTGCTCCCTTGGCCACCACAGTCATGGGGTCATCTGAAATTTCCACCGGAACACCCACTTCCTCGTAAATCCTTTCTTTCAGTCCGTACAGTTGGGAAGTACCGCCTACTACAATGGTTTTGTTGTAGACACCGGAAATTAGTTCGGGAGACATTCTCTCCAACACACGGGACAATGCACCAATTAATTGTATGATAATGGGTTCAGCAGCGTCGGCTACCAGTTTAGAGTCTATTTCAACCTTTTCCGGTTTGTTGGTTTCCATGGACTTTCCAATGACGGTGGTGGTCAATGGTTCCATTTCTGAATTACAGTGCACCATTCCCACTTCAATCTTGGCCTTTTCTGCCTCGTGTATTCCAATTTCCACTTTGAAAAGCTCTTTTACTCTTTCCACAATGTTGGTATCCACATCGTCCCCACCACTGCGGATAGTTTCGATGTCGGTGATTCCTCCCAGTGAAATAACCACGATATCACTGGAACCTGCCCCCAGATCAATAACCATGGTACCCGAGGCTTCGGCTATGGGCAGACCAGCGCCGATGGCTGCGGATAGTCCTTCGCTTATTACCAGAACATAATTGGCCCCTGCTTTGGTTCCAATATCTTCCACCGCCTTTTTTTCCACTTCCGATGCATCACCGGGAATACCAATAACAATCCTATCAATACTTTCCGGGCTCTCTCCTGATCCCTGGTTCATGGCGTAGACCAGGAGTGATTCCGCCTGGGCAATACTTTCTATTACACCTTTTCGCAGTGGACGAACGGCTATAATATCTTCTGGAGTCCTGCCTAACATTGCTTTGGCTTCATCTCCCACTGCCAGTACGAAAGTTGGTTCATCCTTTTTAACCGCTACTACAGATGGAATTTTGTATAAATCGAATTTATCTCCGGAAGGCTTCGCTACTACGGTGTTAAGAGTCCCTAAATCGATACCCAGAGTATTAGATAGGGGTTGCTTCTTAGCATCTTCATCTTCATCCTTATTTTTTAAAAAATCGAACATGTATTTAATCCTCCTTCAAAATTTTATTAAAGTCTATTATGAATAAACGATTTTTCTTGGCTATTTTCTTAATTTTGGGAATTTGATCCGGGGGGGCTGATATTAGAAGGGTGGACAAAGCCACGTCTGCCATCTTAAATAATGGATCAATGGTATTTCTTATCAGGGTGGGCAATTTGTCGGTTATGTACACGTCTGTTTCAATGAATCCTGTGGTTTGGTCTTCGATCAGAAAAGAGAGGTTCATATGTTCTTTTTCACAGTCTCCCACGAATTTTTTTATCTTATTTTCTGGCCCAACTGTTAAAAAGAGATTGGGTTCGTTCTTAACGTAATATGGGGCTATTTTTAAATAAGCACCACCGTTTTCTTTACAAATCAAACTCAGATCTCTTATTTTATTTATATCCCCGTAGAGCATAATGAAATCAAACTTTTTGGTAACAAAGGATTCTTTAGTGGTTATATGTTCTCTACAGAGTACCTCCACACGATCTTTGTCCATTATAGCTGCGTAAGCTACATTGTTGACCATTTCCTCATTTCCGGCAATTACACACCATATTTCATCCGAATCCTGCACGGTAGAAACTTTGGCCGCTCTTCTGAGGATTTTAATTTTATTCTCAATCATTGATGTTTCACTTCTTAGGCTTCAGTTAGCCTCTTATATTCTTAACTTTAATTTTCTTAACTATATGAGTATTCAAACAAAACTTTCAAGATTATTTAATTTCCATAATATAAGTAGTGGTAGTTAAGTAAGTCATTAGTTTTGCTAGTGCGCATCTATTTTTTCGGTTATACTATAATATTATACTTTTCTTTGAATTCTTGCATTAGGATGTGAACTAAAATCCATAAATAATATAATGCACACTTTGATAAGAAAAGAGGACAAAAAAGTTATATAAACAAAAAGCTGGTGACTTAAGAAAATGTTTGCAAAAGGAACTTTAAAAAAGGTAGGTATTTTATTAACTCTGGCTGTTCTGCCTTTATTTTTTGGATACTCTATCCTGACTTTTCTTATCCTAACTGCAGTTGCATTTATTTTACAATTTTTCCGTGATCCCTCTCGAAAAACACCGGTCGATCATGGCTTGTTGGTTGCTCCAGCCGATGGAAGAATTTTCAATGGAAAAATTGATACCATTAAAACCGTTCACTATGATGATCCCATGATGAAATACATATTAAAAAAGGATCAAAGCGGTATACTGGTAAGTACTTTCATGTCTGCCTTCGATGTACATGTTAACCGTGTTCCCATCTCTGGCAGGGTAGTGAAAACCAAATATTATCCTGGTAAATTTAAGATAGCATCTGGAAGTCTTTGCACAGAAAATGAAAAGAATTTAATAGTAATAGATTCAGAATATGGAAAATTAGGAGTAGTTCAAATAGCAGGCTTCGTAGCTAGACGTATTGTGCAGTATGTTGATGTTGGGGATTGGGTTGAATCTGGAGATCGATTGGGAATGATAAAATTCGGATCGAGGGTAGATTTGATACTCCCTGCAGACAATTCAGAAATCCTGGTTCATGAAGGTGAAAAACCAAAAGCAGGAGAAACCATTGTTGCTAGAATGTTTTAAGTTGCTAGAATATTTAAAAATTTTTTTTGGAGCGTGAGGAGTCTTGTATAAAGACATAAATATGAATAATAATTTGTATTATAATAATATCGGGGTTTTTTTCAATGCATATTAGGGACTATTTGGCTGCACCAGATTTACTATCGCTCTTAAATGCATCAGCCGGATTTTTATCAATTTTAATGCTTTTAAATGGTAATTATATATTTTCAGCTCAATTGATGCTCTTAGCTGTAATATTCGATTCCCTTGATGGATGGGTGGCCAGGAAGACAAAACGCGATGATCAATTTGGATTTGGAAAAAATATGGATTCACTTTCTGATGTAATTTCATTTGGTGTAGCTCCGGGAATGTTTTTATGTGTTGCCTCTTCAAGCATGTTTTTACCATACATTAATATAGTAGTAGGGCTGTTAATTCTTATATGTGGGATATTACGACTTTCCAGGTTCAACGTACTCACTAATGACAACGATATAATTGCAAGGGATAAATTCGTGGGACTTCCCATTCCAACTACTGCCATGGTGTTGGGATCCTTTTATCTCTCAGGAATTTTCAGTGCAAACCTGGCACTCCTCATCATGGTGGTGATAGCGGTACTTATGATAAGCACCATTGAGTATCCAAAATTTAAAGGTATCAAGTTCGTGGTGATAGGCGGTTTGTTGATCATTGCTTCATGTTTGCCTCAGGGAATTATGTCCTTAATTGCCTATCTTCCCGCAAAGCTTTTATTAGTCTTCACATCAATATATGTAATAATAGTGCCTCTAATGGAATTATACGGCAAACTTCTAAGAAGTGGTCCACATGTTAGATAAAATCTTGGGAAAAAAGGATAAGGATAAGAAAGATGTCCCCGATCTTCGCAAGGAAGATACTAAATCTGACCCGAACATCGGCGGACGTATTAAGGGTGTGGTATCTAAGGCCACAGATAAGTCTAAGGAGAAGGTTTCTCCTAATGATAACGGTCTTAAAAAGCCAGAAAGCAATGATTCAAAGAAAGAAGCGGTTTCTAAGAAAATGCCCAGGCCCATACCTAAACCACGCCGAAAACCGGATGAAAAACCTAAATTAAAGCCACCAAAGCAGCCAAAGAAGAAAACCGGCGGTTTGAGTAGCGGATTCGGGAGAAAAGGGTCTGATGATGATCAAAGAACTCTGGTTGGTGCGGCGGTATTTAGTATTATTTTGATAGTTTTGGTAGGTGCAGGTTATTACTTTTTGGTGTATCAACCATATCAGGAAACCCTGGGTTCAGCTAAGCAGACTAAACTAAATGAAGTCAACGCTTACTTTAAAGGACCTCTGGCTTTAGACCCTCAAAAACAGACTTTAACCGCAGAAATAGAAAGTGCTGAGACACCAGAGCAAGCTTTAGCTGTCGATGTTATGACACCCGCTACCGCTGCCTGGAGAGAATATCAGACGCAGGAGATAAATGCCCAGAAGGATCCCTATGAACGGGTAATGATAACCTACTCTGCTGCTGGTCAGAAAAACCTGATAATGAAAGTTGCCGACGCACAAACCATTGTCAACGAAGCTGATGCCAGTGTCCTGGCCAATATGGTTATTGAAACCCCCGATACAGTGGCAGTACCCATCATCATCACCCGACTGCAAGCTGCCGGTGGTCTGGTAAATGTAGGTGACAGCGTGGATGTATATCTGCGTACAACCACTACCAACGAAACCAACCAGACAGCTGCCCAAACCACCAACACCACTTCACCTAGCATCAGTGGAGCAACGGTTCTTGCCATTCTCCGAGCAGTGGACAGTGGAACGGTGGATGCTAATTTAAAGAATGCGCAGGAAGTTGCCATAAATCAGGTGACCATGGGCAATTCTCGCACCACATCTACCTCTACCGATGTTGAACAACTTCTAAGAGCCGCTGCTTCCGGTACCTGGGATGATTCTACGGTATCATCTACCCTGAGTTCTTATGGTTGGAAGTTATCTGACTTCGAGCGATCATCTAACCTGGGAGAATTAGATGTTAAATATCTGGTCTTACTGGAAGTTCCACGCGAAAATGCTCTGTTCCTGATGCAAAATCAGGACAGTGTTGCCCTGACGGTGTCTACTCAGAAAGCTCCACAATGGATGATTAAAGAGTTAACATCTATATATGGATAATTGGTGAATAAAGGAAAAAACCAGGTTATTAACCAAAATAAGGAGTTTAAACATGATAAAAAAAGCGACTTTGGTGGTAGCTTTCCTTTTCACTTTTTCCATTTTCCTGGGGGCATCATGGGCGGCTACTGACCAGCAAGCCTGGGTTCAGGAAACTGACTCCAGTCTAAAATTCACTTATCTGGAGGCCATTATCCACGTAAAGATCAAAAACAACAATGATCATGTGGAATATTTCAAAATCAGTCAGCAGTACTACCAGACCAACCCGGCCATTAACTGGACTTTAAAGTGGACCAGTCCAGCTGCCGTGAAGATGGCGAAATACATAAATACTGATGGAGACTACGGCTGGCCTATTCAACCCGGACAAACCAAGGAAGTATCCTTTAAAGTAGTAGCCCAGAGTCCGAGTGGGGGCTCTTTGGCTATAGAACCAGCCTATATAGCTAGGAATAGCTCCATTCCCAATCAGTTCTGGCCACTTATCAACGAGCCGGGTTTAACTGCTACATGGTTCTTCCCCAATGAAATTGAGTATTTGAATCCCAACCTGGAGCTGCAGTTATGGCGTGGTAAATTCTGCTTCTGGATCAAAAATATGGATACCACTGGTCCCCGGGTACAGGGCATCGTCCGGGCACCCATAGTGCCTATTGATTCTAAACTAGTATACAGCAATCCTAAAGTGACTTATTTAGATGATGAACTTCCCTGGGCTGACACCGCTGCCTGGGATGTTACCTTATATCCTGGACAGCAAAAGCATTATTCATACACCTACCAGTGGCCTGAAGGTGCCTCAGGCTCATCTACAGGTAAATATAAATCGCCATCGGTCTCTACTGATAGTAAAGCTCAGAATACCACCACCGTACCCACTGCTGGAACTGGCGTCCCCTATGCCCTCTTTGCAGTAGGAGCCATTATTGTGGGCTCCGGAGTAGCATACGCCAAGTTATTCCGATAAGTTCTTCCTAACCTAGGGAGGACTTATATCCCTGGCAGTGATATATCCAGTGAACAACATGAAAGTCTCTACTCTTCTGGTAATCGCCGGGATGATTATCATCTCCCTTTACTTTTTAGTGGAAGTAAATTACTATTCTGGGGTAGATGATAGTGTAAAGAACAGTTCTGACACTCCCTTCCTACTAATACCCGCCATTGGGATAGAACAGAGCATTAACAACAAGTCCGTTGATTATGGGGTGTACCATGAACCCCAGTCCGCCCAGCCAGGCAGCGGAACTGTGGTCTTATTTGGCCACAGAACCCTTCACGGCTCCCCTTTTTTGAAACTGGACCAGCTAAAAACGGGGGATAATGTAACATTGGCCTGGTATGGGGTGGGCAATGTGGAGTATCGGGTGATAAATTCCAACATTGTATCGGAGGATTACCGTCTTTCCGTTGAACAGGGTGATGTTCTGTTTTTAATTACTTGTTATCCCCTGGGTTCCACCAAGCAAAGGCTGGTGATCAAGGCCCAGCAGGAACATATATATCCCTACCAGGCGCCGGGAGATACGCCTGAGAACTCCCAGAAATATTATGCCGTGGCCTTAATCGTGGGATTCTTCGCTGCCGGGATGATCTTAAGTTTCTTCTACCCGATTCAGGAGGAACGTTACATCCTGACCCTGGTCACCGTGGCCTTGACTATGTTTCTAGTGATGGGTTACCTGTTCCCCATTCCAGCGGTGGGTGTAGAATATCAAATTTCTAACCTCAGTAACTATTTGGGTGTGTAAATATGTGTAGTGGAAAGGATGAAAAATATTTCAAAAACATTTCCCAACGGGAGCGGGCCATATTTGAAGGGGCCATAACTATGGGGGCCCTTTTCCACCAGTTCATAGGAGCTCCGGTCAGTGAAGAAAGTGCCAAAGTCCTGGAACGGGCCATAAAAGAATCCATGGAACTTCAACCCTGCATCGATTCAGTGGAAGTGAAAATTGATTTTGGAGATTCTGGGCTTGAAAATGAATACGCCTATGTTTCACTTACGGGGGAGATGTTGGACGTAAAGGTGGTGTCCACTTACCAGGGTGTAGGGGCTGTTATCCGGATGCGTTACGTGGAAGAACTTAACTATCCTTTAATGTACGTTGAAAGAGCTGGTTAGTCCTTAATTTATTTTTAATTTAATTCAAGATGGTTTAACAGCCTGCTTAATCTCGCGGAGACAAGTTATTTAAAATACCATCACCTAAAGAAAATTGGTTGAATGTCATGATTACCATAGACAAGAATTTGTGCAAGGGGTGCAACATCTGCACCGAATTCTGTCCTCATCAAGTTTACGAGGAATCAGGAACCCTGAACAAGAAGGGGGTGCATGTCCCCAACCCAGAACATGAAGAACGATGTACCAAGTGTCAGGTTTGCTCATTGCTGTGTCCTGATCAGGCAATAAAGGTGGATGAAGAGGATGAAAGCTGAAAATCTATTCATACCAGGCAACGAGGCCTGTGCCCGCGGAGCAGTTAAGGCTGGCTGTCGTTTTTTTGCCGGTTATCCCATCACACCCTCCACAGAAATAGCCGAAGATATGTCGCTATTTCTTCCCCGTGAAGGAGGAACGTTCATACAGATGGAAGATGAGATATCTGCCCTGGGAGCGGTGATAGGTGCAGTTTGGGGTGGTTTGAAGGGAATGACAGCCACCTCTGGGCCGGGTTTTTCTCTAATGCAGGAGCACATTGGCTACGCAGTGATGACTGAAACTCCCCTGGTTATAATAAATATGCAGAGAGGTTCCCCCTCTACTGGACAGCCCACCATGGCTTCTCAGAGTGATATGATGCAAGCCCGGTGGGGTTCACACGGAGACTACGAGGTCATTGCTTTATCCCCATCATCAGTCCAGGAATGCTTTGATTTTACAGTGGAAGCCTTTAATCTGGCCGAGAAATATCGGGTACCAGTAATGGTGATGAGTGATGAGATCGTGGGCCACATGCGGGAAAAGATCACCATCCCGGAAATGGTGAAGACTACACCCCGACAAATGCCATCAGAATCTCCGGCCGATTTCCTACCATTCCAGGCCGCCCCGGATGGAACCAGTGCTATGCCTGCCTTCGGTGATGGATATAAACTGCACATCACGGGACTCACCCATGATAAACGCGGATATCCAGATGCATCCAGTCCCCAGGCCCATTCCACCCTGGTTAAACGACTTTGTGATAAGATCCTGAAACACACCGATGATATTGGTCGTATAAAAAGTTGTTATACTGAGGACGCCGAGGTGGTGGTCTTAACATACGGAGCCCCGGCCAGGCCTGGTTTAAAGGCGGTGAGAATGGCCCGTCAAGATGGAATTAAAGCTGGTTTCATAAAACTGGACACAGTGTGGCCCTTCCCTGAGAATGCCATTTTGAAGAGTTTAAAAGGGGTGGAAAGGGTGATAGTGGCCGAGATGAATTTGGGCCAGATATTTTACGAAGTACAAAGGGTTTTAACGGGAGTGGATGTGGAAATGGCTTCAAAGATTGGTGGAGAGATGCATCTTCCTGAAGAAATCCTTGATCTCATAGAATCAGAAGCAAGTTCGGGAGGCTAGAAGATGGACCAAACCAGAGAAAGTCGGTTTATGAAATATTTAAGAAGGGATCGGTTGCCCAACATCTTCTGTGCCGGTTGTGGTAATGGCATAGTGATGAACACTTTCTTCAATGGCATGGAAATGGCACAGATCAGTATGGAGGATGTGATTATGGTCTCTGGAATCGGATGTTCTTCTCGAATACCTGGTTATGTGAAGTGTGATTCACTGCACACAACTCACGGCCGACCCATTTCATTTGCTACCGGAGTAAAGCTGGCCAATCCAGATTTGAATGTGGTGGTCTTTTCTGGAGATGGAGACGCCGCCGCCATTGGTGGGAATCATCTCATTCACGGGGCCCGCAGGAACATAGATCTCACGGTTATCTGTATCAACAACAGTATCTACGGGATGACCGGAGGACAGATAAGCCCCACCAGTCCCCAGGGGAGTTACGGGAGCACAGCGCCATATGGTTCTCTTGAAAATCCTTTCGATCTGGCTAAACTGGTCACCGCCGCCGGAGCGAGTTATGTGGCCCGCTGGACCACAGCCCATCCCCTGCAGCTTTCCAGTGCCATAAAAAAAGGCCTGAAAAACAAGGGTTTCTCCTTCATTGAGGTAGTTTCTCAGTGTCCCACCTATTTCGGACGGAAAAACAGGATGAGATCTCCCCTGGATATGATGCGGTGGATGAAGGAAGAAAGTGTGGTCAAGAGAAAAGCGGACCGAATGGATGAATCAGAACTGATAGGTAAGATAATTGTGGGAGACTTCCATAGAAAGGCGGCTCCTGAATTTTCCGAAAGGGTCTGTCAACTTTCAAGTGACCAATGTCCTGCCGAAAAACCATCGGCGGTTCGATCAGCATACCATGGTGATTCAAGTGCGTAAAGAGATAAGAATCGCTGGCTTTGGTGGCCAGGGTATTATACTGGCTGGAATAGTTATTGGAAAAGCAGCAGCATTGTATGATGGATTACAAGCAGTTCAAACCCAGTCCTACGGTCCGGAAGCGAGAGGGGGGGCTTCGCGTACGGAAATAGTAATAAGTGATCAGGAAATAGATTATCCTAAAGTTCAAAGGCCGGATATACTGGTGGCCATGTCCCACGAGGCCCTCATTAAATATCTGGATGACCTGAAGGATGAGGGAATCCTGATCATAGACCCCGACCTTATCCTGGAGGAGGAAGTACTCCCCTTTGTGAAAGAACATAAAATCAAACTTTACCGGGCACCAGCCACCCGCACTGCCGAGGAAGAAATTGGCCTGCGCATAGTGGCCAACATCGTCATGATTGGGGCCATAACTGGTATTACTAAGGTCATTTCTGAAGACGCCGCCAGAAATGCGGTTAAAGTCAGTGTGCCGCCTGGCACTGAGGAAAAGAATCTATCTGCATTCGAAGCAGGTATCAAGTTAGCTAAAGGATGATTGGAATGAAAATCTATGAATACCGGGCTAAAGAGATATTCAGCCAGGAAGGAATAGCCATCCCCCGAAATAAGATGGTGAAAACCGCAGCAGACGCTCGTCAGGCAGCCGAGGAGATAGGGGTGCCTGTGGCAGTTAAGTCCCAAGTATTGGTGGGTGGCAGAGGCAAGGCCGGAGGCATAAAATTCGCCGACAACCCCCTAGAAGCATACGAAGTAGCTCAGGAACTTATGGGTATGGAAATAAAGGGTGAAAAGGTCAATAAACTTCTGATTGAGGAAAAATTGGCTATTAAATCGGAATATTACCTCAGTGTGGCTCTGGATCGTTCCGCCCGGCAGGCATTGATCATGGCCAGTACTGAGGGAGGAGTGGACATTGAAGAGGTGGCCCAACAGAACCCTGACAAGATTCTGAAGGTCCATGTGGATCCCCGGCAGGAATTCTTACCTTACATGGCCCGGGATATCGCCCGCAAAATGGGAGTAAATGGGGCACTCATCCCCCGGGTAGGGACCTTCATCTTCAAACTCTACCACGTCTTTCAAAAATATGATGCCAACCTAGTAGAAATCAACCCCCTAGTGGTTACAACTGATGGAATAGTGGCAGCTGACGCCAAGCTCGAGGTGGATGATGACTCCCTCTACCGGCAAAAAAAACTGGCTCACCTTTTGGAAGGTACTCGAGACGAATTTGCCTACGTGGAACTGGATGGTGACATAGCCGTCATCGGCAACGGTGCTGGACTTACCCTTAGTGGAATGGACATGCTACAACTCTACGGAGGTAAACCAGCCACTTTCCTGGATATCGGGGGCGGGGCCTCTCAGGAAAACATTGCCCGGGCTCTAAATTTGGTTATATCCAATCCCCAGGTTAAGGTAGTATTTTTAAACGTCTTAGGGGGAATAACCAGGGCTGATGACGTGGCCCGTGGAATTATTGATGTAATGAACCAGGCGGAAAGAATGGTTCCCCTAGTAATTCGCTTAACTGGTACCAATGAGGAGGAAGGGCAGCGAATTTTAAAAGAAGCCGGGGTGAGCTTTGAAACCTCCATGGAAGCCGCGGCCCAGAAGGCGGTGGAGATCCTAGGAACTTTAACTTAAAACTTTATTTTTCAAAATTCTGCAAAAAAAAGATTCTAAAAATATACGAATGGTCACATTGTCCGCCGTATCCTCACCACATGGGCCAGGACTAGGGCCGATAAGACCATGTAAGTCACCATGGCCGCTCCGTTAAAGCTTCGGTTAAAGAGGAACAGACCCACAATGGTCTGTACCAGAAAGGCTGATAAAGCCCCAATTAGTAATGCTTCACGTCCCAGGTACATCCTACTGCCGTTTTTCCTTTTCTTACGATATTCTCGCAGTGCGTAAAATCCGCTGCAGGTAACCAGCAGCACCCAACCCATCAGGAGCAGTAGCCCCATATATCCAAAGTCAAAGGCAACTCCAAAAATACCGGGAAGCATGTAGTCAATATAGTCCTTCTTGGTTACCAGAACCCCAAAAAACAGTGGGTAAGGTAGGGTGAAGAGATTAATGAGGCTCATGGGCAGGGACAGATAACCATCGGATCCGCCCAGGCAATCCGCACCCCAGAAACATGACCCCTGCACATGTCCCCATAACAAGGTATTTTTTATAACCATTTTAAGGCTGGGCATGGCATATTCTTCTAACCTACTTATTCTCAAGAGTGGACTTAATACCGAAGCATTCAATATTCTGGAAAGTATTTCCAGCACACCAAATGCACCCAGAGCAGCGACTACCACAGCCCCTATCCTCTTGGGCGTAATCTTCACACTTCTTTTAAAGCTTTTGGACATGATGATGGTACCCATTATCCAGCCCATCACCCATAAAATTAAAAAAGAACGGTGCATTATCATCCCCGCTATACCAATTACCATGAAAAGGATCCAGGAGAGGGCGGTAATGGATGAAGATTTAATATCCACCTCGCTTAAAAGGCTGGCCGAGGCAGCCAGGGTGACCCAGGCAAACACCGCCACGGCACCAAAGGGGTGGGTGAACTCATGGTGGGATATGTAGGGTAAAAACAGAAAGGCCGCATCTAAACTGAACAATCCGGCCAGTAAAATGGTTAGAACCATGGACAGGAAGAGCACCATGCTCAGGGGGATGGCCACCACATTGAAAAGCAGTATGATGCCCAAGTGGATCATCAATCCCACTTCTATAATGAACTGCAGATGGTTTTGGGCTATTAACATGATATCACTGTTACTAACATTCCCCTTTTCTGTGGCTCTCCTTATAACTCTATTGTTTTATGGTGGCATATTAATCTGACTATTAGAAACGCCTATCTGGATTATGGGGAGTTATATTGAAGGATGATTTTCTTTTTTGAAAGATTTATTGTCCAAGAAGTCCCTGCAGGTAGTTAAACAGGTTCTCTAAAAATGCAGTGATCTGGGCCAATATCCCCTGGGCCTCGCTAGCCTGCTGGGTAGCTTGCTGTAACTGATTTTTAAATTCAGTAAGGTTTCCTTGAGCCTTCTGAGAGTTTGAGATTGCATCTGCAATTTGCTGCGCCTGCTGGTCACTGAGGTTGATGTTCATATTGTTGGCCATGTTGATGACGATGATCTTTATCTGTGACGGATCCTCCAGTTTCTGTTTTTGCACTTCCTCTTTGGTTTTATCAAAAAGTTCGGCAATGGTATCTGGATTCTGCCCAGTCTGGTTTACTACCCGGGTTTCCACGTAAAGCTCCTCTGTCGCTGCTTTTTTGGCTTCATCTGGGATTGAAGTTCCTACCGCAATTTCGTAGGACTTGAGAACACCGGCCAGGGCAGATTCCCCGGTGGCCACGGTGGGGGATGAAACCACCACGTAACCATTCTCTATCCCCGATGATTTCAGGGCGGTGGCATACATCCTGGATGTTACGGTGGTTACTTTACTGGTGTCTACGATGATCTTGATCCCCTGGCTGTAGCTGAGATCCACCAGAGCACATGAAAAAATTTGGTTGGACTTGTAGTTTCGTCCGGTGATATCTTTAGAGATGGCGTTAACTTCTGAAGCAGTTATTACCCGATAGGTGGCATCTTTCAAATCCTTGTCGCTGTGGGACTGGAAATAATTGTACATTGAATCTTTATAAGCCTGATTGGAGTAAGTTGTCTCCCCATAGGTTATGGCTAATCCCTGGGCACTGTAGACCGGGGATAGGGCCACCACTAAGATAATTAACATCAACAACAATCTTCTCATTAAACCACCTCTAAAACATCTTTCAACATCATCACGCACGATTTTAAGTCATATCTCCTATTTCAATTTATTTATAGAATACATGGGCACATTTACTGGAGTAAAAGCACCCGGCTGGCCCGGGATTCGTCTATAATCTTTTTATCACACAAATCTGCTATTGACTGGGCAAAAATCTGCATCTGGGGGTAAGAAGGCATGTTATCCAGTTTCAGTCGTTCTCTAGAACTCCCCACGTACATATAGGCCTTGACTTCCACAAAATCAGGATTGCTGCGATTTATTATGTCGGCATAATCCTGGGGATTGAGCATGTTGTAGTCTTTAACACAGGTCATTCTTATCACTGTACGACAATCAAAGGTGGAAAGGATATCCAGGGACTGGTTTAATTTTTCCCAGCCATCTTCAATCTGGGGCTGGCAAAGGTTTTTGTAAACCTTTTGGGTAGGTGCATCAAGGGATATGTAAAGTTGGGTGGGCTCCACAGACAGGTTTTCTAATTTTTCCGGGGTGAGGCCGTTAGTTACCAGGAAGGTGGTGAACTTCCGTCGACGAAACTCTTCTAGGAGGTCTTCAATGGGAGGATATAGTAGGGGTTCTCCAGCCAGGGATATGGCGGCATTGTTGGGATGCTGAGCCTGCTGGACCTTGCGCTGGTTGGCCTTCTCATTGCCGAAATAACCAACCAGAAGGCTCCGCTGCGCTTTTATTCCATCATCAATTATTTCCTTAGGTTCATCGTAGAGACCCTGCCACTGGGTGCTGGTTATGGAAACATCTCTCCAACAAAATAGACATTTATGATGACAGAAGGGGATGCTGGGTGACATCTGTAGACACCGGTGGCTTTGGATTCCGTAAAACTTTTCCTTATAACAGACTCCCTCATCAGTGAGACTTTTTTTGGTCCAGTGGCAGATCTTGACTGCAGCATGGCCATGAGAACCCACAAATCGGTAACCTTTTTTTTCCAGGTCCTTTAGATCTGCATCTTGAATTGGCATCTGGTGATCATCTCTCCCTAGTATTATTATATATGCACTATTATAGTGTGAATGGAACACTTCCCTATATATAAATATATGGTTTAGGGGGCGGCGATAATTTCCACAAGCTATAAATAGGAGTAATAATTACTCTAACTTCTATTTTTTCCATATTATGCCAAATTAAGGGGCATAAAGTCTAAAAACTAGTATTATTACAGAAATACTAAAAGGTATTTTTGCTTTTTTAAAGTCTTAAAACCATTCATGGATCACTTTTTTCGACTTAACGCCGATTTAAATATTTCAATTCAATAAAGGAAGATGTGATGCTAGGTTGACCTAGTTTGGCCTACGGATGCCTGGATATAAACCCATCAATTATGATGATTTTGGATAAATAGCCTTTGGAAAAAGCTGATTAATTTAAAATACCAACGGAGGAGTCGTCATAGATTTGACTTATTTAAATAACTCCATATAGCGTCTTAAATCTAAAAAAAAGCCCAATAAGTGCCTTTTGATGAGGAAAAAATAGAAAACTTTATATGTAATGCTCATTTGACAAATAATCAAGTCCAAAGGTGTTCCATTTGAGTATGGAACCACGGAGGCGGTATAATCAAGCGACTTAAAATTGGTGTACTCCTATTTGCATTAGGTCTATCCTTATGCATTCTGCCACTGGCCGGTGGAGTGAACGACCAAGAACCAAGTACCGTGAAAGTACAGGAAAAATCTACATGCAGTGATGTTGTAGAAGTAAACGCTGCCTACAAAACCTACTACAAGAAAGTAGTCTATTATAAACGAGTTTACAGGAACGGTAAGTACCGGTATGTTAAGGCCTACCGTTACGTAAAGTCCTACAAATACGTCAAAGCATCAACCAAAACATCTACCAAAACTTATTCTACCTCTTCAAAATATCGAAAAACCTACTACAAGAAAGTAGTCTATTATAAACGAGTTTACAGTAAGGGCAAGTACCGGTATGTTAAGGCCTATCGCTATGTTAAGTCCTACAAGTACGTTAAACAAACATACACTACCTGCAGTGGTGTGGCCACAGTAGCCAGTGACTCGAAAGAAGCAACCATACTACGCGGTGCAGCCCGATACAAATACAGTCATGCTGCCCACGACGGAGCCAACATGGAAAAAATCGGAGCTGGTGACTGCTGGGCTATGAGCGACTATCTACAAACCAAATTCTCAAAAGCAGGCATCAAATCCAGGGTAGTTCAGTACGCAAACGGTTACTCTTCTCGCCATCGTTCGGTGCAACTGTATCAAAACGGTAAATGGTTGGATGTGCCCTACAAAAAATACGGAATCAACCAAATGTTCAGTGCCCAATCCAGCAAGCCAAGCATGAAAGTCATAGCTGGTGGATAAACACTTCTACGAATCTAAAACTCTAATCAACAGTTGAATGCACAACTGTTGATCTACTCTATTTTTGATTTTAAGCATGTTAATTCATTTATCAAAATTAACATCGCCTTTAACTGGTATTTTAACTAATCTGGATGGTAAATGAGGCCCCATTTATCTTAAGGGAAAAACCACAATCCTTTTATGATCCTGCTTTATAAACAGATACACAATACTAGACCTTAATTGGGGGCGTATTATGAAAATGAATGGAAAACCTCTGGTAATTCTAAATTTTAAGACATATCTCGAATCTACTGGATTAAATGCCCTAAAACTTGCCAAGGCTTCAGAAGAAGTCGCAGATGAAACGGGGGTTGCCATAGCAGTGGCAACTCAAGCCGCGGACCTGTGGAGAATATCCGGGGAAGTTAACATCCCGGTCTTCTCCCAGCACGTGGATGCTGTAGATGCCGGTGGACACACGGGTAGTATACTTCTGGAATCAGTTAGACAGGCCGGTGCCCAGGGAACCTTAATCAATCATTCTGAACAAAGAATGGAGCTTGCGGATATGGAGGTGGTGGTTAAGAAAGCTGCCCAGGCGGACATGGTTAGTGTGGTCTGTACCAACAACGTAGATACCAGTGCCGCGGCTGCCACCCTTCAACCCGACTTCGTGGCCATTGAACCCCCAGAACTGATTGGTTCGGGAATACCGGTATCACAAGCAGAACCGGAAGTTGTGGAGGGAACAGTAGAGGTTATTCATAATATAAACCCCGAAGTGGGGGTACTCTGTGGGGCGGGAATCTCCACTGGTGACGATATGAAGGCCGCCCTGGACCTAGGAACGGAAGGGGTGCTTTTAGCATCGGGCATAATCCTGGCTGATGATCCTAAAGAGGCTCTGCTGGGTTTGGTCAGTAAGTTATAGAGTGCAGCGAAATTTTTTAAATAAAGGTGTAATGATGGTCGACCATTCCCTGGACTTTTATACGTTGGATGACCTGGAACTAGAAGGAAAAACCGCTTTGGTTAGGGTAGATATAAATTCTCCAGTAGATCCTAATACTGGTATCATTCTGGACGATACTCGAATTCGTCTGCACGCAGAAACCATAATTGAACTTTCCTCCAGGGGTGCTAAAACGGTTATTCTGGCCCATCAAAGCCGCCCGGGTAAGAATGATTTCACCACTCTGAGCCAGCATGGGGAGATATTATCTGCCATCGTGGGTAAAAAGGTACGATACGTGGATGATATCTTTGGGAGTAATGCCCGGCAGTCCATATCCCGGATGAAGGCCGGTGATATTATCCTTTTGGAGAATGTTCGCTTCTACTCTGAGGAGGTATTGAAGAGGGATCCACCCCAGCAAGCTGAAACCCATCTGGTAAGAAAACTGGCCCCCCTTGCTGATTTCTTTGTAAACGATGCTTTCGCTGCTGCCCACCGTTCTCAACCATCCCTGGTAGGATTCTCCTTTGACATGCCTTCCGTGGCAGGAAGGGTAATGGAAAGGGAGCTTAGAGCACTTTACAGTGCGATTAAAAGTGTACAAAGGCCCTGTGTTTTCGTACTGGGCGGGGTTAAGGTGGATGATTCTATTATGGTCATGGAAAATGCTCTAGAAGCAGGTAATGCCGATTATGTCCTGACCACGGGGTTGGTGGCCAATATATTCCTGTGGGGTTCGGGAGTCAATATAAAAAAGTACAACCGGGACTTCATCAAGGACCGTGATTACTGTGACTACGTAAGGAAAGCTAAAAAGCTGATTAAAAACTTCCCAGACCAGATTAAGATACCGGTGGATCTGGCCGTATGTGTGGAAGACAAGCGGGAGGAATATCTGGTTAAAAAACTCCCTAACCTGCCTATATTTGATATTGGAACCGAAACCATCACGGAATATGCTCAGATCATCAGGCAGGCCCGCACCATTTTTGCCAACGGTCCGGCGGGAGTATTTGAAAAAGAAGGCTTCAACATTGGCACGGAAGATGTCCTGAACGCTATTTCATCTTCTACTGGATTTTCCATAATCGGCGGCGGGCATCTGGCCGCAGCAGCCAACCGCATGGGACTTAAGGGCATCAGCCATATTAGCAGTGGTGGTGGAGCATCTATAAGTTTAGTGGCCGGTGAAAAACTACCGGCAGTTGAGATTTTAAGAGAATCTGCCCTGAAATACCGTTTAAATTGAATTTTCTCCAAATACAATTTATGGGAAAGTTTAGTCTAGCCCCGGTTCTACCCAAAACTTTATATGGAAATATTTCTTAAATTTAGTTGCTCTAACTATGCCTCGGTAGCTCAGTCTGGTGGAGCGCGAGACTTGTAATCTCGTGGTCGCGGGTTCAATTCCCGTCCGGGGCTCTAGGCGTAGTATGAATCCTGACTCACCTGAAAAACAAGATTAATAACAAGATTATGACGGGACCATAGGGTAGCTTGGTCGATCCTTTGGGCTTTGGGAGCCTGAGACTCCGGTTCAAATCCGGGTGGTCCCATCTTAAAACCCGCCTTAGCTCAATTTGGCAGAGCATCGGACTGTAGATCCGAGGGTTGCTGGTTCAAGTCCGGCAGGCGGGACTAAAACTAAGATGTGCAGAACTTAAAAATTTGTGAATCAGGTACTGGAGATGTGAAAGGCTTCTCTATAGATCTTTACACAATTTACATAGAAAAACTAGATGCGAGATCAGATATCTATGGTTCAAAAGTAAAAGTATATAAGTAAGCATAGTTAAACTCTCAATACTCTCATTCTATGAGTTGCCCTGGTGGTGTAGGGGCTATCATGTGGGCCTGTCGAGCCCACGACTCGGGTTCAAATCCCGGCCAGGGCGTCTAGAGGGCCCGTAGCTCAGTCTGGGAGAGCGCTTGGCTTTTAACCAAGTGGTCGCGGGTTCAATTCCCGTCGGGCCCGTTCTAATTTTTCCTGGAGGAACTAAATGGTGAAGAAGGATATCTTAAAACACGAACTTGTTCCAGATCATGTTGTTTTGAAGAAAAACCAAATAACGAAGGTGCTCAAAGAGATGGACGTCCACCCTGAGCAGCTTCCGAAAATAAAGTTGGACGATCCTGTAGTAAAGGCAATCGGTGCAAAAGAGGGTGATATTCTTAAAATCACTCGAAAAAGCCAAACCGCAGGAAAATTTGTTAGTTATCGATTGGTATTAGGATAATAAGGTTTTTAGTAAAAGCCAATTATAAATAGGCCAATTGTAAATAATATTAATAAATTGGAGAAAATTTATAAGATTTAAAATATTTTATCGACGTGTATTTGTTTTTGGAGGAATTTAATGGTGAAAAATGCCTGGGAATTGGTGGATGCCTTTTTTAATGACTACAATCTGGTTGATCATCATCTGAAGTCTTACAATGACTTCGTGGATCACCGCATACAAGATATAATCGACATAACAGAACCCATAGTTCTTGAACAGGGTGATTACTGCATACAAACCGGCCAACTAGAGATTAGGAAACCTTTCATCAAGGAAGCTGACGGATCCAAGAGTAAAGTTTTCCCCACCGAAGCCCGGCTTCGTAACCTTACCTATTCTGCTCACATGTATCTGGACATGGCCCTGATGAAGGGGGAAGCAGCACAGGACATGGAGAAGGTCTATATTGGTGAACTGCCGGTTATGCTTAAATCCAATATCTGTCACTTAAATGGCCTTAACCGTGCTGAGGTGGAGGCAAGTGGTGAAGATCCCCAGGATCCTGGTGGTTATTTTATTGTCAACGGTTCCGAGAGGGCTATCGTTACTATGGAGGAAATAGCCCCCAACAAGGTTATTCTAGAAAGGATCGGAGAGAAGGAGGATCGTCGGGCCCGGGCCATAGTCACTTCTATAAAAAGTGGGTTCCGGGCTAGAATAACACTGGAATACCGGAAACCCAGGAAAAAAGGAGTTTTCCTGCGGATATCATTCCCCTACGTTCCTGGAGAGATACCATTAGTGGTTCTTTTAAGGGCTCTGGGACTGGAAAAGGATGTAGATCTGGTTAACAGCGTTTCTGAAGAAAACGACATACAATTTCTGCTTATAGATGACATACAAACCTCGGAGATAACTACTACCTACGATGCCATCAAGTATATTGGGAACCGGGTGGCCAAGGGCATGACTGAGGAGTACCGGATAAAAAGGGCTGAAGACGTCATCGACCGTTATCTGTTACCACATATGGGAGTCGAATCGGATAAAAGGGCTGATAAAGCCACTTATCTGGCGGAAATGACCGAGATGTTGCTACAGGTAATCTTTGACGAGCGTGAACCCCACGACAAGGACCACTACGCAAATAAAAGACTTAGAGTCTCAGGAGACCTTATGGAGGACCTCTTCCGAGTTGCTTTTACCAGTCTTACTCGGGACATGACTTATCAATTAGAAAGAAGTCTCACCAGGGGTAAAGAACCCTCAGTTAAACAGGCGGTACGTTCTGATGTCTTAACCGAGAACATCAAGCACGCCATAGCCACTGGGAACTGGGTGGGAGGCCGTGCTGGTGTTAGCCAGTTGCTGGATCGTACCAGTTACATGGGAACTTTATCTCACCTTAAAAGGGTGGTTTCACCCTTAAGCCGCAGTCAACCCCACTTCGAGGCCCGTGATTTGCATCCCACCCAGTTCGGAAAAATCTGTCCCAACGAGACCCCAGAAGGACCTAACTGTGGACTGGTGAAGAACCTGGCCATTATGGCCCGCATATCTGACGGTGCTGATCCGGATGAACTGGAAAGGTCCATCAAAAAGATGAAACTCATAAATCCCATATAAAAAAGGAGAAGGATTAATATTCATTTTATAAACTTAATCTGCCATTGGGGGCGAATCTGTGAAAAAATGTAAGGTCTATATTAATGGAAAGCTTATTGGAACCTGTAAAGATCCGGAAGTTTTTGTGGAAGCCATACGGCAAAAAAGACGTTCCGGGGCTGTTTCCTCGGAGACGAACATCACCCACTATCATGATAACAACGAAATATACATCTTCAACGATCCGGGCCGTACCCGAAGGCCAGTTATCGTAGTACAGGATGGAGAATCTCTGCTGAAGGATGAACACATCCAGAAAGTTCAGGATGGGGAAATGACTTGGGATGACCTGGTGGCAGAAGGTATAATTGAATACCTGGATGCCGAGGAGGAAGAAAACACCTACCTGGCCATGTTCCCCGAGGAACTAACCCTGGAACACACCCACCTAGAGATCGATCCGGCCACCATGCTGGGTATCTGTGCTGGAATCATCCCCTACGCCAACCACAACTCCTCTCCACGTAATACCATGGAAGCGGGTATGACCAAACAGGCTCTGGGATTGTATGTATCCAATTATCACCTGCGTACCGACACCCGCGCCCACTTAATGCACCATCCTCAAGTTCCAATGGTAAAAACCAGGAGTATGGATGCTACTCAATATGACCAGCGTCCCTCCGGTCAGAACTTCGTGGTGGCGGTTATGTCCTACGAAGGATACAACATGGAAGACGCTTTAATCCTTAACAAAGCCTCTATAGAAAGAGGACTGGCTCGTTCATCATTTTTCAGATCCTACGAAGCCTCGGAAAGAAGGTATCCGGGTGGACAGGAAGATAAGTTCGAGGTCCCTGAAAACATAGTAAGGGGCTACCGCTCCGAAGAGGTTTACCGGAACCTGGATGAGGACGGAATCGTAAACCCGGAGGTGGAAGTAACTTCGGGAGATGTTCTGATTGGTAAAACATCACCACCAAGGTTCCTGGAAGAAATAGACGAATTCGGAACCGTGGCTGAGAGACGACGTGAAACTTCGGTTACCGTGCGTCACGGCGAACACGGAGTGGTGGATGCGGTATTGCTAACCGAAACTGTGGAGGGAAGTAAACTGGCCAAGATCAGAGTTCGAGACCAGAGACAGCCCGAATTTGGGGACAAATTCGCTTCCCGACACGGACAGAAAGGAGTGGTGGGACTCATAGTTCCCCAGGAAAACCTGCCCTTCACTGAGGACGGTGTAGTCCCCGACTTGGTAATCAACCCCCACGCCATCCCCTCCCGTATGTCAGTGGGACAGGTGCTGGAGATGCTGGCTGGTAAGGCCGGCTGCCTGGAGGGACAGCGCATGGATGGAACCCCCTTCAGCGGCAACCACGAAATAGAGATTATGGAACTCCTTCGTGACAATGGATTCGAAACCGCCGGCCGAGAATCCCTATACAACGGGATCACCGGCGAAAGGATAGAGGCGGAGATATTTATTGGCGTGGCCTACTACCAGAAACTGCACCATATGACCTCAGACAAGGTCTACGCCCGGTCCCGGGGACCAGTACAGGTCCTAACCCGGCAGCCAACCGAAGGAAGAGCCCGTGAAGGAGGTCTAAGGTTTGGTGAGATGGAAAGGGACTGTTTAATTGCTCATGGGGCGGCTTTAGCACTTAAAGAAAGACTTCTGGATGAGTCCGATAAGTACGATGCCATCGTATGTTCCGAGTGTGGAATGATCGCCATTTATGACCGGATACGGGATAGAAAATACTGTTCCATCTGTGGAGAATCAGACACCTTCCCGGTGGAAATTTCATACGCATTTAAATTACTGCTGGACGAACTCAAGAGCCTGTGCATATTCCCTAAACTGGTTCTGGAGGATAAGGCTTGAATTTAGGGTGTAAGAGGATAAGGAGAGATTAAGCTTGACAGGAATTATAAAAAAGATTGCCCAAATCAATTTCGGCCTGCTTTCCCCGGAGAATATTCGGAAAATGTCAGTCACCAAGATCGTGACTCCCGACACCTACGATGAGGATGGATATCCCATAGAGGCGGGTTTAATGGATCCCCGTCTGGGGGTTATTGACCCCGGACTCCGGTGCCGTTCCTGCGGATCCAAGGGTGGGGACTGCCAGGGACACTTTGGACATATTAACCTGGCCCGGCCGGTAATCCATGTAGGATTTGCAGACACCATACACAAGATACTGCGTTCAACTTGCAGTAGCTGTGGTAAGGTGTTACTCACTGATTCGGAGAAGGAGTTCTACATGGGAAAGCTAGATGCCCGGATCCAGAATGAGGAAAGTATCACTGATATCATCAAGGAAATTTACACCCTGGCTCGCCGGGATGACTGCCCACACTGTCATCAACAGGCTGAAATCCGGAAAAACGCCGAGTTCATGATCCAGAGTTCGGAGGAGATCCTGGAGGAAATGGGCGAGGGCATGGATGCCGACAGCAAGAAGAATATCGAAGATCTGATCCAGAAACTGGTGGAACTCGAAGAAAAGCGGGTTTCTGCAGGTAAAATAGATGATGTAGAACCTAATGGGGAAATAACTTCCATAAAGGATGTGACTGAAGAGCTCATCAAGGCCGTCAAGGATATCAAGGGTAAAAATGAGGAGGTCACCAAGGAGCTGCAGGAATTTGTGGAGCCCATCTACCAGGAAGCTAAGCGAGCCCAGCAGAGGACCATCCAGGAGGATATCAAAATCGACAAGCCAGTATCCCTGGTGGAAGGAAACTACAAGCTCACCCCCAGCGAGGTGCGGGAATGGCTGGAGAAAATTCCAGAAGAAGAATACTATCTGGTGGGAATCAACCCCCAAATCGCCAAACCAGAGTGGATGGTTCTAACTGTGCTACCTGTGCCTCCCGTGACGGTCCGGCCCTCCATCACCCTGGAAACTGGTGAAAGATCTGAAGATGACCTGACCCACAAACTGGTGGATATTCTCCGTATAAATCAGCGACTTAAAGAGAATATGGAAGCCGGAGCACCCCAACTCATCGTGGAAGATTTATGGGAGCTGTTACAATATCACGTTACCACTTACTTTGACAATGAGGCCTCTGGAGTTCCTCCAGCCCGGCACCGATCCGGAAGGCCCCTTAAAACCCTGGCACAACGTTTAAAGGGTAAGGAGGGACGTTTCCGAAGTAACCTGTCTGGTAAGAGGGTTAACTTCTCGGCTCGGACTGTTATTTCCCCGGATCCCAACATCAGCATCAACGAGGTGGGTGTTCCGGAGATGATTGCCACCGAGGTCACGGTACCAGTCTACGTCACCGATTGGAACATTGAACAGATGAAAAAACACATCGAAAATGGTTCCAAAAACCACCCCGGTGCCAACTACGTTATCCGGCCTGACGAACGTAAGATACGGGTTTACGATGAAACCAAGGAGTCTATCCTGGAAAAACTGGAACCCGGCTACGTGGTGGAACGCCACTTAATGGATGGGGATGTAGTACTTTTCAACCGGCAGCCTTCTCTGCACCGGATGTCTATGATGGCCCACGAAGTGAAGGTACTTCCGCATAAAACATTCCGACTTAACCTCTGTGTTTGCCCCCCTTACAACGCTGACTTTGACGGGGACGAGATGAACATGCACGTCTTCCAGACCGAGGAATCCCGGGCAGAGGCCAAATCCCTGATGCGGGTGCAGGAACATATATTATCCCCTCGTTTTGGCGGTCCCATTATCGGCGGGATCCACGATCATATCTCGGGTGGATATCTTTTGACCAGGGATGGTTCGGTCTTTAAGGAGGATGACGTTTTCCAGATGGTTAGAAAGTCACAGCTTCCCCTTCCTGAGCCTAAAAACAGGGACTGGACCGGTAAGGAGATATTCAGCCTACTCTTACCCGATGATCTGCATATGGTTTACAAGGCCGAGATCTGCCGTAAGTGCGACGAATGTCTCCGGGAAGAGTGTAAAAATGACGCTTACGTGGTAATTGAGAATGGAGAGCTCATAATGGGGGCTATCGACGAGAAAGCCTTTGGAGCATTCTCCGGTAAAATCTTAGACTCCGTAGTTAAGCAGTATGGTACGGATCGGGCCCGTGAATTCCTGGATTCGGCTACTAAATTAGCCATATCGGGTATTATGAAACGGGGATTCACCACCAGCACTGCTGATGAAGAGATACCCCGGGAAGCCAAGGACCGTATTGAGGAACTTCTAAGTAACGCTGAAAAAAAGGTAGAGCAACTAATTGAAGCATACCACAACGAGGAACTGGAAGCCCTACCTGGCCGCAGCCTCCGGGAAACTCTGGAGATGAAGATCATGCAGGTTCTGGGTGAAGCCAGGGACAAATCAGGAGAAATAGCAGAAAGCTACTTCGGAATGGACAACCATGCTGTGATAATGGCATTAACCGGTGCCCGTGGTTCTATGCTTAACCTGACCCAGATTGCAGCATGTGTGGGGCAGCAATCTGTCCGGGGTGGTAGGATAGAACGGGGATACCGTAACCGTACCTTACCTCACTTCCAAGAAGGTGAACTGGGCGCCAAAGCCAGTGGATTTGTCCACTCCAGTTACAAATCCGGTCTGGACCCCCTGGAATTTTTCTTCCACGCCATGGGGGGAAGGGAAGGACTGGTGGACACTGCTATCCGTACCGCCCAGAGTGGTTACATGCAGCGTCGGCTGGTTAACGCCCTGCAGGATCTCAACGTCAACGAGGATGGAACCGTACGTGACAACCGGGGAGTGGTTATACAGACCCGTTACGGTGAAGATGGAATAGACCCCGCTAAGAGCGACTTTGGTAAGGTGGCCGATATTGACCGGCTCATTGAAGAGATGCGCATCAAAGCCAAGGCAGATAAATAGGGTATATGATTAATGATTTATGGGGACTAAAGAGGCAACTAAAGGTGGTTATGTGGATATTAAGAAGGTAGAAAAGGTGGTTAAGAAGAAGAAAGCCGATTTCCCGGAGCAACTCATCCAGGATATCGCCGAAGCCGCGGAAAGGCACAAACTAAAGGTTGCTGAACTGGACGAGCTGGTGGGAAACCTTAAGAAAGCCTACCAACGGGCTGAGGTCGAATCGGGCGAAGCAGTTGGAACGGTAGCTGCCCAGTCAGTGGGCGAACCCGGTACACAGATGACCATGCGTACTTTTCACTACGCAGGGGTGGCTGAACTGAACGTTACCCTGGGTCTGCCTCGACTCATCGAAATTGTAGATGCCAGGAAGAAGATATCCACACCAACCATGGCCATATACTTCGAAGAAGATTATGCCCCTGACGAAGAGTTTGTAAGAACCATGGCCAATCGTATCGGTAAGATAACCCTGAACGACATTCTGAAGGACTTCAACGTCAACTATGCAAGCATGTCACTTTCCATCGAGATAGATGAGGAGCAAATCACCGAGAAAAGACTGGACTATGATGAGATCATAAAGAAGATAGAAAAAGCTTTTAAAAAGGTGGAGATAAATAAGAACCTGCTGAGTTTTGAACCTACGATTTCTGAAGCTAAACATGCCATCAGAGAGTTACGACTTTTAGCGGATAAGGTCCGTGATTTACAGATAAGTGGTATCAAAAACATAGGAAAAGTCGTAATCAGGAAGGAAGGCCAGGAATGGGTTATACACACTGAAGGTTCAAATTTAGGGGCCGTCCTTAAGATGGAGGGAGTGGATAAGACCCGGACCACCACCAACGACATACACGAGGTGGAGAAGGTCCTGGGAATTGAAGCCGCCCGTAATGCAATTATCCACGAAGCCCAAACCACCATGGAGGAGCAGGGTCTAACCGTGGACGTCCGGCACATCATGCTGGTGGCGGATATGATGACCGCCGACGGAATGGTGAAATCCATTGGCCGTCACGGTATCAGCGGTGAAAAGGCCAGTGTACTGGCCCGGGCATCATTTGAGGAAACTGGAAAACACCTGTTAAGGGCCAGTATCCGGGGTGAGGTGGATCATCTCACCGGAATAATAGAGAACATTATAATCGGTCAGCCAATACCACTGGGAACAGGGTCAGTTGGCGTCATAATGAAACAGAGAGAATAGGAGGCATTCCATGGACGTAGATAGAGGAATTCGAGTAGCAGTAGACACAGGAAGTGTCACCCTGGGGTCAGAAAAGACAATTCAGGCCCTGAAACTTGGAAAAGGAAAACTAGTCATCATAGCTGAAAATTGCCCCCGGGAAATCAGAGAAGACGTGGAGCACTACTCACAGTTATCAGAAATACCGGTTTATACTTATGAGGGCACCAGTGTGGATCTGGGTTCCGTGTGCGGTAAACCCTTCACCGTGGCTACAATGATCATCTCCGATCCCGGAGATTCAACCATACTAGAACTAATGGGGTAGTTTTTGTGACCATCAAATTCACTACAAACGAGATAAGGTACATCGCCCTGTTTGAGAGCATGACCGGGGCCACCGTCAAAGATTGTTTGGTGGATGAAGAAAACGGTAAACTCACCTTCCTGGTCAAAAATGGCGACATGGGACTGGCCATTGGAAAGAGGGGAAGTACCGTTACCAAAGTCCAGAAAACCGTGGATAAAGGTGTGGAAGTTATAGAGCACTCCGATGATCAGGTGGAGTTTCTCAGCAACCTCATGGCTCCCGCCAAACTTCGAAGTATCAGAGTACTTCAAAAGGAGAACGGCGAGAAAATAGCCACTGTCGAGGCTGATTCTCGTAACAAAAGAACTGCTATTGGAAAGGGGGGCCAGAATATAGAACGAGCCCGAATCCTGGCCAAGAGGCAGCACAACATAAGTAACATAGTAATAAAATAGGATATAATCAAGCTAAAACTTTATAAGTTTTTATTTAAGGAGGAATCATATTTGCCAGGACTTTTCGCAGCAAAAAAGCTTAAAAAAAATCGACAACACTTCAGGTGGAAGGACACTTCCTACAAGAGGAAACAGCTACGGCTAGACGTTAAAGCCGATCCATTGGAAGGATCATCCCAGGCCCGGGGTATCGTCATTGAAAAGGTGGGTATAGAGGCTAAACAGCCCAACTCCGCCATCCGAAAGTGTGTGAGGGTGCAACTTATCAAAAACGGTAAACAGATCACGGCCTTTGCTCCGGGAGATGGGGCCATCGGATTCATCGATGAACACGACGAAGTTTTAATCGAAGGAATCGGTGGAGGATCAGGAAGATCCAAGGGAGACATCCCTGGTGTGCGCTGGAAGGTCACCAAAGTTAACAACGTATCCCTGGTGGAGATGGTCCGGGGTAAAATCGAGAAACCAGTGAGATAATTGAGGTAATTTTTATGAGTTTTAAAGTTTTTGACAAATGGGAATTAGCGGAGGTGAAGGTGGAAGACATGGGCCTGGTTAACTACGTCTGTCTGGATGAGATTATGGTCCCCCATACCATGGGGCGTCACGTCCGGAGACAGTTCGCTAAATCCAGAGTCTCCATCGTGGAAAGATTGATGAACAAGATTATGCGGACGGAAAGGAATTCTGGGAAGAAGAACAAGTCCTACAATATTGTTAAGGATTCATTTGACATTATAAGCCAGCGTTCTAAACAGAACCCGGTGCAAGTCTTGGTCAAAGCCGTGGAAAACACCGCACCCCGGGAAGAAACCACCCGTATCAAGTACGGTGGAATCGGATACCAGGTAGCAGTGGACATCGCCCCCCAGAGGAGGGTGGACCTGGCTCTGGCCTTCTTAACCAGAGGAGCATTACAGTCTGCCTTCAAACGGAAAAAATCCGCCGAGGAATGTCTGGCGGAGGAGCTGCTCCTGGCTGCCGAGTACGATACCAGAAGCTTTGCCATACAGAAAAAGGAAGAAAAAGAAAGGGTAGCTCGATCTGCCCATTAATAAGATTTATTTAGGTGATACGTGTGAGCAGACGTACAAAAATGATCAACAAGATCAAGGAACTGATGTACCAACCGGAATACATACGGAACATCGGTATCGTGGCCCACATTGACCACGGAAAAACCACCCTATCCGACAATCTCTTAGCTGGTGCAGGCATGATATCTGCCGAACTGGCTGGTGACCAGCTATACCTGGACTTCGATGAACAGGAACAGGCCCGGGGTATAACCATCGACGCCGCCAACGTGTCCATGGTGCACAAGTACCAGGATGACGAGTACCTCATCAACCTCATTGATACTCCCGGTCACGTGGACTTCGGGGGAGACGTAACCCGTGCCATGCGGGCAGTGGACGGTGCGGTGGTTGTGGTGTGTGCCGTGGAGGGCATCATGCCCCAGACTGAGACCGTGCTGAGGCAGGCTTTAAAGGAAAACGTACGACCAGTACTTTTCATCAACAAGGTGGACCGGCTCATAAACGAGCTTAAACTGGACCCCGAGGAACTGCAGCAACGATTCATAAAGGTCATTGCCAATGCCAACAAACTCATCAAGAACATGGCCCCGGAGGATCTCAAGAAGAAATGGCAAGTCAGAGTCGAAGACGGCAGCGTAGCCTTCGGATCTGCCTACCATAACTGGGCCATCAACGTCAAATTAATGCAGGAAACCGGTATAAACTTCAAGGACATCCTGGAGTACTGTAACAACGATAACCAGAAGGAATTAGCCCAGAAAGCACCTCTATCCGATGTGCTCCTGGGGATGGTGGTGGAGCACCTGCCCAGCCCCGACATAGCCCAGAGGTACCGGGTACCCAACATCTGGGCCGGGGACATCGAGAGTGAGGAGGGTCAGGGAATGGTAAACACTGACCCTGACGGACCTCTGGCAGTGATGGTAACCGACGTGAGTATCGACAAACACGCCGGTGAAATAGCCACTGGACGGGTGTACGGAGGAACCATAGAGAAGGGTAGTGAAATCTTCTTCGTAGGATCCCATGGCAAGGCCCGGACCCAGCAGGTAGGAGTGTACTTCGGACCGGAACGGGTGAACACCGACAAGGTACCTGCCGGGAACATCGTGGCCATAACCGGTGCCCGTAACGCCGTGGCCGGAGAAACTATTTCCAGTGTAGAACGCAAAATCGAGGCCTTCGAAGGCCTGGAACACATCTCCGAACCAGTGGTCACCGTGGCAGTAGAGGCCAAAAACACCAAAGACTTACCCAAACTCATCGAGGTCCTGCGTCAGGTGGGTAAAGAGGACCCCACCGTCAAGATGCAGATCAACGAGGAAACTGGTGAGCACCTGGTGGCCGGTATGGGTGAACTGCACCTGGAGATTATCGCCTACCGTATCAACGAGAAGGGCGTGGAGATCGAGACATCAGAACCCATAGTAGTGTACCGGGAGACAATCGCCGGCACTGCCGGCCCAGTGGAGGGTAAATCACCCAACAAACACAACCGTTTCTACATCGAAATTTCACCCCTGCCCGAATCAGTTTATAAGGCCATTCAGGAAGGAACCATCAAGGAAGGCAAGGTCAAGGGTAAAGAGAACGCTTCCATATTCATGGAAGCCGGCCTGCCTAAGGATGAAGCCCGGAAGGTGTGGGATGTTTACGAGAAGAGCGTATTTATCAACGCCACCCGTGGTATCCAGTACCTGGATGAGATCAAAGAGCTCCTACTGGAAGGATTTGAAAGTGCCATGGATGATGGACCCATAGCCCGGGAGAGGGTGATGGGACTTAAAATCAGACTGGTTGATGCTAAAATCCACGAGGACGCAGTACACCGGGGCCCAGCCCAGGTACTGCCCGCCATCCGTAAGGCCGTTTACGGTGGTATCATGATGGCCCAGCCCGTGCTCCTGGAGCCGGTGCAAAAGGTATTTATCAACGTACCCCAAGATTATATGGGATCATCCACCCGTGAAGTCCAGAACCGTCGAGGCCAGATCATAGACATGGGCCAGGAGGGCGACATGGCCACCCTGGAATCCAAGGTACCCGTGGCTGAGATGTTCGGATTTGCAGGGGACATACGCTCCGCTGCCGAGGGAAGATGCCTGTGGTCCACCGAGAACGCAGGATTTGAAAGACTGCCTAAGGAGCTTCAGAAGACCATAATAAGGGAAATCAGAAACCGAAAAGGTCTATCACCAGAACCTTACGGTCCTGACCACTACCTAGGCTAGTGGAGATCAAGCATAAATATAGGGTTATCTAAAATACCCTAAGATGCTCTTTAAACTAATCTATAATATGGAGGAATAACTTATGGCTAAAGAGAAAGAACACATGAACTTGGCGTTTATCGGACACGTCGACCACGGTAAATCAACCATGGTCGGTCACCTTCTGCTCCAATCCGGAGCCATCGCTGAACAACAGCTATCCGAAGGAGAAGACAAGTTCCGATTCGTTATGGACAAATTGACTGAAGAAAGGGAAAGAGGGGTAACCATCGACCTGGCCCACGCCAGATTTGACACCCCCAAGTATGAATTCACCATTGTGGACTGTCCTGGTCACCGTGACTTTGTAAAAAACATGATCACCGGTGCCAGTCAGGCCGATGCTGCCGTACTAGTGGTAGCTATCGACGACGGTGTAATGCCCCAGACCAAGGAACACGCGTTTCTAGCCCGTACCCTGGGGATCAACCAGCTCATCATCGGTATAAACAAGATGGACCTGGTCAAATACGATGAGGAAAAATTCAACGCCCTCAAAGAGGAAGTATCTGCTCTGATCAAGACCGTGGCCTACAAGCCCAAAGAGATCAACTTCATACCACTCTCCGCCTTTGAAGGAGACAACATAACCAAACCATCCGAAAACACCCCCTGGTACAAGGGACCCAGCCTAGTGCAAGCCTTAGACGAGTTCACTGCACCAGAAAAACCAACCGACCTACCACTACGAGTACCCATCCAGGATGTTTACTCCATCACTGGAGTGGGAACCGTGCCAGTGGGCCGAGTGGAAACCGGTATAATGAAGAAGGGCGAAACCGTCATCTTCGAACCACCAGGTGTTAGCGGAGAAGTAAAATCCATCGAAATGCACCACGAAATGCTGGACCTGGCCGAACCTGGTGACAACGTTGGATTCAACGTCCGTGGAGTGGGTAAAAATGACATCCGCCGTGGAGACGTGGCTGGACACACCAGCAACCCACCAACCGTGGCTAAAGAGTTCACCGCCCAGATCGTAGTACTGCAGCACCCCGGTGTTATCACCGTGGGTTACACCCCTGTATTCCACTGTCACACTGCCCAGGTAGCCTGTACCTTCCTGGAACTCCAGAAGAAACTGGACCCCACCACTGGTCAGGTTAAAGAAGAAAACCCTGACTTCTTGAAAACCGGGGACGCCGCCTTTGTGGTGGTTAAACCTACCAAACCCATGGTCATCGAGAAGATCAGTGAAATACCACACATGGGCCGGTTCGCTATCCGGGACATGGGCCAAACTGTGGCCGCTGGTATGTGCATCGACCTGGTGCCAGCTAAATAAGTATCTACTAAGGAAGGCATCTTGCCTTCCTTTTTCTTTTTATGGAGGAGGAACATGAACAAAGCCAGAATTAAGTTAACCGGCACCGACCCCGAGAAACTGGCCTACGTCTGCGACCAGCTTAAAAGGATTGCAGAGAGGACTGGTGTGGACCTATCCGGACCCATACCCCTACCCACCAAGAAGTTAGTGGTCCCCAGCCGCAAATCCCCAGACGGTGAAGGAAAAGCCACCTGGGAAAAGTGGGAACTAAGGATCCACAAACGCCTAGTGGGTATTGAGGCCGATGAACGGGCCATGCGTCAGGTTATGAAGGTCAACGTGCCTGATAACGTCAGTATCGAAATAGAACTAAGAAGCTAAGGCTGAAACAAACAGCCTCTAAACAAATAACACCATACTCTTTTTTGTTAATGGGAAAGTTATTTCCTAAACCTACCTAGGTTTGATCAAAAAAGAATTATTATTTAGAACTAGATTATCATTAGCCGGGATATCCCAACCTTTTAGAAAAAGGTTGATCAAAAGATCCCTAATAATCACATGCCGGGATAGCCTAGCCAGGTAAGGCGCGGGACTTGAGATCCCGTGGAGCATGGCTCCGCCAGGGTTCAAATCCCTGTCCCGGCGTAACCAATTTGGGAAAAGATTGATTGAAATTATTTATTTTACTTACAAATCTACTGTTTTGATGTAATGTTTGGCAAAAAACTCTACTCGGTTAGGGAATCATACTGGATCTTCTACCAGGGGATTAGAACCATGCGGTACATGTTTCGGGCTAAAAAGCACGGGGAACTTAGCTCCACCTTCATTGAAAGGATCATGCTGGCCGTAACCGAGGTGAATGAATGCGCCATATGTTCCTACGCCCACGCCAAAAGGGCCCTGGAATGCGGGATGGGTAGTGAAGAAATCCAGGATATGCTCTCCGGGATTATAAATAATGTTCCTGCCCCTGAAGTAGCCGGGGTCATGTTCGCCCAGCACTACGCCGACACCCGGGGAAACCCTAGCCTGGAATCATGGGAGCGTATTGTGGAAGTTTATGGTACTTCCCGGGCCATGGGTATCCTGGGGGCTATCCGCACCATCATGATCGGGAACACCTATGGGATTGCATTCAGTTCATTTTTTAACCGGTTCAGGGGTAGGGCGGACCCGAGGAGTAGTCTAGGATATGAGTTGGGGCTGATTTTGAGTGCTGTTGTGATAATTCCTGTGTCTATAGTTCATGCTCTTGTTTCTGGGTTGTTTAATGTTTCGATAGTTTAAAGTAGGCTTGTATGTGGGGTATGACTCACTGGTTCAATCCCAGCCTGTCTTCAACTATTATGAGCTATTTAAATTATTCAGATTTTTGTTTTTTTAAATTTTATTTTTTTATTTTAACAATAATATAAATTGTTATAGTGTTAGGGAAATTTAGATTATTAATCATTATAAAAATAGGGTAATTCTATTAATTTATAGGATCAAATTAAATTCTACAAGTAATGATAAAGAATATTATAGAATTTTAATCAAGAAGCAAGTATAGGATACAACAGTGTTATTTTAGCAGAGAAAATTTCTATTTAAACAAAATATATATAGTATTTAAAGTAATGTTATAGTGTTATAGTGTTATAAAGTGGTAAAATGGATAAAGAAAATAATAATTTTAAAAAGAGAATTAGAGAGGAAATGCTGGCTAATCATTCAAATGCTCTTGAAAGGAATTTTGATTTAGCAAAAAAATTTATTAAAATAACTGAAGAAGGCAAAGTCGAGGTTGCAAATAAAGAAAAGATTGGTGGCAAAGAACAGGTTTTGTTGTATTTAATTGGAAAATTATACGCAAAAGAAGCCCAATTAACAAAAACTGCATGTGTAGTCAATAATGAGTTAACAGAAGAATTAGGAGTTTTAGACACTTCTTTAAGGCCGTGGTTAAAAGGACTTCGCGATAAAAATAAAATAAAGCAATCAAAATTGGATAAATACATATGTCATTCCATACCGATGAATTTGGTTGAAAAAACGCTTAAAGAAATAGATAAAAAAATAAATTAGGAGATTTTATGACGAATAAAGACATTAGAGAAATATTAAATAAATTAGGGGAACACGAAAGGCGAATTAATACTTTGGAACGACAAATTAAATCTTTTAAACAGAGTAACCAAAATAATGAGGAAAAAAATAAATCAAAATTTCCGTTGAATTTCTGTGAACGTGCTAATATAGATGAAAATCAATTAGGACACGTTTTTTATTATGAAGAAGATAATTTGGAATTAGTATGTACTATTGAAGGTAAATCAAATGTTGAAAAGCAGTTTAGAGGAGCTTTAATTATTTTAACGTTTTACTATTTCTGGAAAGGAATAAAAAAAATAAAATCTCAGGACCTACGTAAGATGTTAGAGGAAGCAGGTATAGAGTCTTTAGGAAATTTAAGTACAAATCTAAAGAAAACTGATTATAAAAAGTACATTCGTCCTGATGGAATATCAGGAAGTCCTGAATTTAGTTATAAAATAACTGAACCGTTAGGAATTGAAGAGGGGTTGAAAATAATTAGAGATATTGCTTTAAATATAGGAAACTAATTCGAGGGAAAACATGGATGAAAATTTAGAATTAATAAAAGTTGAAATTGATTCTGCAGAAAAAATGTGTGAGTCCCTAGATGATCCGGATAAGACTATTTTCAAAACAATCTTGAAAAGCTTGAATTACATTATTAATGAGGGGAAGAATGAAAACTTAGAATCATCTGAGGTTGGAGAACAAGTGGAAGATATGGGAGTTTCTAATCGAATTAATTATTTATTGAAAGAAGCTGAGATTGATCTAAATCATATAGAAAAAGTATTTAGGATTGAAGAGGATGATTTTAAAGTTGTTGCTACGATTGAGGGTAAAAATGAAGTTGAAAAACAGATTAAAGCTACTTTGCCTATTCTAACCGTTTATTATTATTGTTTTGGTAAAGAAAAAATTCAATCTCGTGATTTAGCGAGTAAGTTAAGATGGTTGGGTATAAAATCATTAGCAAATCTTAGCAAAAATCTAAAAAGACCGGAATGTAAACCCTTCGTCATTGTTTCTGGAACAGGTAACAATTTAACATATCAAATTTTGAACCAAGGTCTCAAAAAAGGAGTAGAAATTATAAGAGAGCTTTCTTCAGGGAGTGAATAGATGTATAATGAAACTGAAGATGGTATTAAAAAGCTTTCAAAAGCTACCAGATTGGATGAAGATCAACTAAAATATGTTTTTCATTTTGATGGCGATGGATTTACAATAATAGCTCCTATCAAAGGTAATCAAGCCGAAAAACAGTTGAAAGCGACTTTGTGTACTCTGACTGTTAATGATTGTATGTATGGAAAGAATGACATCACATCAGGTGATTTGCGAAGTATCCTTGAAGAGTTGGGTATAGGATCACTAACGAATCTGAGTACCAATTTGAGAAGTCAACGACAATTCATAATTGCCAAAAATAGTAATTATAAATTAACTCATCCTGGAAAAGCAGAAGGCTTGAATATTATACGGGAATTATATGGAAAAAATCGGATTAATGAAGTAAATGGTGATGATTCTATTAGTTTACATCATTTTAAATCAGGTCAACCATATACTAGCAAGAAAGAACTATCAAATAATATATTATCTTCTCTTAAAGGTGAATTAAAATTGGTTGATCCATATTGTGGGGAAAGAACCTTGGATTTATTGAAATCAGCAAAAAATAATCCTATAAAGGTCTTAACTAATATTAAAAACCTCGGAAAAGGCAAAAATCAATTTATCAATGATCTTAAAGACTTTAAAAAAGAAAATCCAACTTTAAATTTAGAAGTTAGGACTTATAGTGGCAAGGATCTTCATGATAGATATATCATTTCTTCTGATTCATTAGTTCTGATAGGCCATAGCATTAAAGATCTTGGAAGTAAAGAATCTTTTGCAATTAAGATAGATAAAAAAATAAATGAAACGGTATATAAAGACTTGAATGATAATTTTGATAAAAGATGGGAAAATTCTACTAATATAGTTTAAAGCATTATTTTATTGATTTAACTGCTACTAATTTTATTTAAAAGTGAAACAATGGTGAAAACTTTAAATATATCGTCTGAAATTAAGTTAGATCTAAAAAAAATCATTGGAAAATCTATATCTGTTTTAGGAATTACAGGATCAGGTAAAACAAACACATCAGCGGTTATTTTAGAGGAAATGTTAAAATATAAGTACCCAATGACTATCGTCGATATTGATGGAGAATATTGGGGGCTTAAAGAGCAATTTGAACTCCTCGTAGTTGGTAAATCAAAAAATGTCGATTTTGAAGTCAATGTTGAACATGCAAGGCAAATTGCTGAAATTTCAATATCTAAAAATATCCCTGTAATCTTAGATATTAGTGGATTTTTATATGAAGACACATATCAATTTCTTCTAAATTATATGGAAGAAATTTGGGATTTAGCAGGCAAATTTAGAAAACCCTATGAAATAGTTCTAGAGGAAGCTCACGAATTCATCCCACAAGGTACGAGGAATGATTTAAAAGAAATATTCACAAGAATTGCTTTAAGAGGAAGAAAAAGGGGTTTAGGAATAATAATATTGAGCCAAAGGTCTGCCAAAGTCGAAAAAGACGTATTAACACAGGCAGAAATGGTTTTTCTTCATAAAGTGATTCACCCGTCCGATATAAAGGTATATAAAGAGATATTGCCTGTTACTGCAAAGGAAGTGTCAATTTTAATATCTAAACTAAAAGTAGGGGATTGTATTTTTTATTTTGAAAATAATTATGATTTAATTCATGTTAGATTAAGAGATACATTTCATGCGGGATTCACTCCGTCATTAAAAACAGTAAAAACTCCTAAATTAAAATTAGTTAGTGATGAGATTCTTAAATCACTACAAAATTTAACGAAAGCTAAAATCAAAGAAAAGTCAGAGATAGATAGACTTAAAACTAAAGTAAATGATTTAGAAGCTAAACTTGCAGAAAGAGATGATCATATCCAGAAATTAGAAAGTGATATTGAAACTTTAGGCAGAATTCGTGTCGAGGTACAGCCAGAAATAGCTCAAATAAGTAAAGCAATGATTAAAGACCTTTTTTCGGATGAGAATAATGATGATAGTAATATGGAATCAATTCACATTACTGGTGATGTAGCTGAAATTGAAGCATATGATGATCTACCGGAAAACGTAAAGAATCATGCTGATAAAATTTTAAATAGAATTGGAAAGCTTTCAAAACCAAAAAAAGAGATGCTAAAATTTTTAATAAATCGACATCCGTTAGATTATACCTATGCTCAAATGGCTGAATGGATTGATTACAGTGAATCAACTTTATATAAAAACCAGCCGAATGAATTGCTTAAAATGAAGATGATAAATCGTGAAAGAAAACATAATGGTTTTCATTATGTGTCTAATCTTGATAATTTTGTAGAAAATGAGTTTAAAATATATTTTAAAGAATCAAAAAGTGAATATCTATGTTTAATTAAAGATTATCTAAAAAAACAATTACTATTTATGTAAAACATATAACCGATTATATGAAGAATGACCTCTTCAACCACTCTCTCCTGAAGAAATACTCCTCTGAGTTTAAACTATCTCCCTCCAAGCACGACCTCATAAAAAATCACCTTCGGAAGCTGGAAGAGGGCCAGTTCAAGTCAGAAACTAAAAATTATCTCTATTTCTATGATATAATCCTCCACAAGATTCTAGGCTACGACCGGGAGGAAAACATCCTCTTCGATGAGAAGGAAGAGGAAGGGAAGGGTAAAAGCGAGTTTGTTTTAAAATCTCCTGAAGGAAAGTTCATGGTGGTGGAGTTAAAGGATCAGACCACTGATCTGGACAAACCCCAGACTCGGAAGAACGATAAGAGAACCCCCGTGGACCAGGCCTTTGATTATGCCCAGCACACCGGTGATATCGAGTGGATAATGGTATCTAATTTCGATGAATTCCGCCTCTATAATTGGCACCAGAAGGGCAAGTACATATCATTTAAAGCCGAGGAACTTTTAGATAAAAGGATGTATGCCTTTTTCATGACCTCTTTTTCACTGAAGGCCTACATCAAGGAGAAATATCCCACCCGTTTAATGGAGAAAACCCTGGTGGTGGAGCGGGAGTTAGAGAAAGAATTTTACAAACTGTACAACGAAACCCGGCTGATGCTCATGCGTGAGTTGGAGGAGTACAACAACTTTGTCCGGGACGGAGCCATCCACTACGCCCAGTTAATCCTCAACCGGTACATGTTCGTATCATTTGCGGAGGACACCGGACTTTTACCGTCGCAGGTGTCTACTGATACTATTATTACCCCTATCCAGAAGGGAAACTTAAGGCATCGGAGTATCTGGCAACGCCTCAACGAGCTATTCCTGGATATCAGCGAAGGGAACGATTATAAGAAGATATCAGCCTACAATGGGGGCTTATTTGAGGAAGACTTGGATTCTATTCAGATCCGGGACACGGTGGATGACCTCAAACTCTTTGAGGACGTCTGGCAGAACTGGAACTTCGAAGAGTACGAGAGGGATATTATCCGCCTAATGGGCCCCAATGCCAATAAAGTAAATCCTATTTATAAGAATCTCCTCACTATCTCTTCTTTTGACTTTTCTTCAGAGCTGGACGTGAATATCCTGGGCCACATCTTCGAGAACAGTATCGGAGATCTGGAGGAACTCAAAGAAGATGTGCGGGGGCGGAGGAAGAAGGAAGGAATCTTCTACACTCCGGAATATATTACTGATTATATCTGTCGGAACACGATAATTCCCTATTTGAGTAAGAGCGGCAATGTTAACACTGTCTCTGATTTGATAGGGGAGTACTGGGGGTCAGCAATTGAAGAATTGGATGAAAAAGTCCAGAATATAAAGATTGTGGACCCTGCCTGCGGGAGCGGGGCTTTCCTGAATAAGGCGGCTGATGTGCTGGTGGAGATTCATCAGGCTATCCATGATGAACTCTATAAAGATAAAAAGGACACTTTAACCCCTTATTTTGATCAAGTGGGTATAAGAAGGGAAATTCTGCTTAACAACATCTATGGGGTGGACTTGAATGAGGAATCGGTGGATATAACTAAACTTTCCCTGTTTTTGAAGGTCTGTAAGAAGGACACCAAGCTACCAGCACTAGATAAGAATATAAAATGTGGCAATAGCTTGATTGATGACCCAGAGTATACGGATAAGTCCTTCAACTGGGAAGGAGAATTCCCGGAGATTTTTAAGGATGGTGGATTTGATGTGGTTATTGGGAATCCGCCTTATGTTCGACAAGAGAGGATTAAGGATATTAAACCTTATTTGAAGAATAATTATGATGTTTATCATGGAATGGCTGATTTATATGCGTATTTCTTTGAAAAAGGACTTAAAATTTTGAAGGATGGAGGATTCTTTTCTTTTGTATGTTCAAATAAATTTACTAGAACTAAAAATGATTCAAATTTGAGAAAATTTATTTTAGACCATAAATTCGTTAAATACAATGATTATACTGGTAAAAATATATTTGAAGATGTAACCACCAATCCTGCAGTGTTTGTTATAGAAAATTCGTTTGATGAAAATAATTATATTAGAATCAATGATGAGTTTGCAATTCATCAGAATCGATTTGATGAAACTATTTGGAGCATACAAAATCCATTAATACTTGATCTAAAGGATAAAATTGAAGAAAGAGGAATAAAACTTGTTGATTTCAATCTGGATATTTACTATGGAATAAAAACAGGTTACGATAAGGCATTTATTATTAATGAAGAGACAAGGAATCACTTGATAAATCAAAATAATAAAAGTATCGAACTTATTAATCCATTAGTAAGGGGCAAAGACCTTAAACGCTATCGAATTGAATATAAGGATTTATATATCATTATAATGTCTATTGGGGTCGATATTGAAGAATATCTGGCAATTAAAAAATATTTGGGCATTTATGAAGATCAATTAAGAAAAAGGCATGATCAAGGTAAAAACTGGTGGGAATTACGGGCTTGTGCTTATTATGAAAATTTTAAAAAGGAAAAGATAATGTGGGGGAATCTTTCAATTGGTCCTAATTTCAGCTACTCGGAAGAAGAAATCTACACTACTGCTCCAGCCAATATCTTAACAGGAAAAAATCTTAAATATTTGCTTACAATTCTCAATTCCAAAATCACTTTTTTCATTTTTAAACTCATTGGGGTCAAAGTTGATTCTGGTTATTCTGAGTGGAAAAAGAATAGAGTTGAACAACTCCCCATCTACCCCGCTACCCCAAAACAACAGCAACCCCTCATCGAAAAAGCCGACCAGATGTTACAACTCAACCGCCAGCTCCAGGATGAAGTTAAAGGCTTCCAGGACTGGCTGCAGCATACCTTCGGCATTGAAAAGCTATCCAAGAAGTTAGAAAAATATTATGAATTGTCTCTGGAGGAGTTCCTGGAAGAGCTCAGGAAGAAGAAGGTGGATGTGAAGGCCCGGAAGAACTATAAGACTCTAAAAGATGAGTTTGAGGAGAGTCTGGCTAAGGTTCAGCCATTGTTCCAGAAGATTGAAGAAATTGATGATGAGATTGACAGGATGGTTTATGCGCTTTATGAGTTGAATGAGGATGATATTGGGATTATCGAGGAATATTTGAAGGGACACTAATGAATTCTAATTTTCGATAAGAGGCCACAATATGGGCTATAATGAATTTAGAAGAAAAATTTTGGAAGTTTTATATAATTATGCGATTGAAATCCTGGAAAACCTGCAAATCCTGCTTATCTTTTTGAGAAATTAGGAATGCGTGATAAAAATATCCTACTATTTAACTTAGATTATCTAAAACGAAAGGGATATATCGAATTTAAAGAGTATTCACAAACCTTTTTTGCCAAAATAGCGAGTAGGGGAGTAGATTTAGTCGAAAATCCTAAAGAACTTAACAAAATACTTCCTATTCCTATTTTATTGACCCAAAACATTGTTCAGAATAGTACTGGAGTTATCATTAACTCTGATAATGCTTCAATTAATATTCAGGATAGTTTTAATAATATATATCAACGAATACCTGTTGAAAATCCTGAAAACAATGAAGAAATAAAAATGAAAGTTGAAAAATTGGAAAAAGAGCTTAAGAAAGATAAAATAAGTAAATCAAAAGTTCAAGAATGCTATAATTGGCTTAAAAGAAATGCTAATTGGACTATACCTACCATAACTCAAATTATTACTGCAACTTTTATTTGAGTGTGGTGTTAGAAAATATTATTCTGCAAATTTTTAAATTAATATTTTTAAAAATTAGTTCTCATCTGCTCTTACTAAAATGCTTTTAGTTATGTGCGATTATTCATTATTAAATTTGATTAAGTGGATAAATTGCAAGGGAGGTGAAACTATGGCATTTAAATGCGGACAAAAGCCGGGTGTAGGGCGTTACGTTTGTTTAGGTTGTGGAGAAGATTTATATCTCGACAATAGCACAGATACACTTCCGCCATGCGCTAAATGTAGTAAATGTGAGTTTAGAAGGGGTTAACAACCCTTATTTTTAAATGATTTTATACCATATTTATTAACTAAAATCTACTAAGTAATATCAAGTCACAATAAAATTTTATAGAAAAAGGTCCAATACTTTATTGTAGGGTTAAATTCTATGGAAGGGGGCATCTTGAGTGCCAGAAATGAAATTTAATAATGATTTTAACAAGGAGAAGTTTAAGCAGGTTTTACATTATCTCATAAACCGTTGTGGTGAGTTGGATAATGTGGGTAAGACTGTATTTTATAAGCTTCTTTACTTTGCTGATTTTGACTATTACGAGTTGCACGAGGAGAAGTTAACTGGTGAAACTTACCGTAAACTCCCCCGGGGTCCGGCTCCAGCTCATTTTGATGAATCCGTATCTGAACTGGAAGATGAAGGTAAAATACGGCCCTTTGATGATGTATTCTATGGTTATCACCAGCACCGTTTCAACTCTCTCACTGAGCCCCAACTAGATTTACTTTCTAGTGAAGAGTTAGAAGTAATCGACCAAGTAATAGGCAAATGTTCTATAATGACAGCCCGAGAAGCAAGTGATTATTCACATGAAGATATGCCCTACTTGGCCACGGATAACATGGAAATCATCGATTACGAACTGGTTTTCTATCGCGACCCCAAGTTCTCAGTAAGGGTATACAGCGATGACTGATTTTGATGAGCTTCCCGAGTTTTCCAGGGAGCTTAAAAAGCTTTCCCGCAAATATCGAAGTCTTCCTGATGATCTAAATTTATTCAAAAAAGTTTTAAAGGCCACGCTCCCCAATCACCCTCCAGGAACGTTTCGAATATCTGGCTTAGCTGAAGAAGTTCAAATACCTATTTATAAAGTAAAAAGTTTTCGCTGTACTTCACTAACGGGTAAAGGAAGTAGGAGCGGAATCCGTGTAATCTATGCATTTATTGAAGATGCTTGTAGTATTGTTTTCATTGAAATTTATCACAAAAACAGAAAAGCGAATGAAGATAAAGCTAGAATTATCCGTAATTTTCAGGAATATGATGATGGCAATTAGGTAGGCAATTAGGTAGGCAATTAGGTAGGCAATTAGGTAGGCAATTAGGTAGGCAATTAGGTGATTAGTGATCTTGGATGCCTCAACTGAAGTTGAATAAAGTTTTCAATACCAGTTTAAAGTAGGTTACGCAGGATAACTGACTTCCATGATTGTTCCCGATTAGGTTCGTGATTAGGTTCGTGATTAGGTTCGTGATTAGGTTCGTGATTGGCTTCATGAATATTCCCGATTAGGTTGCCAATTAGGTTCCCGATTAAGTTCCGAACCAAAATCAGAAACATTCATTCAACTTTAAAACTGTCTATGATGACCTGGAAGTTCTCATTATCAAACTCCTCTGCAGGGGCCTCGAAAAGGAGTTCATAGGTATTGTTGTTTTTGCTGAAGGTTATGATTTCCACTTTATAGCCCCACATGGGTGGCCATATGCTGTACACATCAAAGACCTGCAGGTAAGCGTCCTGGCCATCGATGGTGATGGTCTGGTTGGAAACTTTAGTCCAACCAACAGGATAAATGGTGGCATTTATCTGGGTTTCCATTCCTTCCTCTGATATGCCATAATTGGGGGTTATCTGCACCTGGAATGGTGCTACACTTAAGAATGAAAATTCAGGTTTTGAGGCAGAGATGATGTTGCTGGTGTTTCGTTCGTCGTAGGATATGATCCAGGATGAGGGATAATTAAAACTAATCCCATTAACCGAATAAGTACTGGTGTTATTTTCATGGGCACTGACAACACCAGGAGCTATTAAAATTAGAACTAAGAAGCCTACCATGATTTTCCCGATTTTTTCTATGGATACCATCAAATACACCTGATTGAATCTTCTAATAATCACATAGTTATTTATTTATTAAAACTTTTTCACATATTATAGAATACTTAAATCTATGATGCTTAATTGAGAGGGTGTAGTAGATGGACATAAAGGACATAATTGTTGATTCTATTAAATATCCACTTTCCGACCCGAAAAAGTTTTTTATATTTGCAATTATCCTTTTGTTCACGAGCATAGGGGGTTACGCTCCTTTATTTAATGCGACACAAGATCAAATTAGGATTCTGGTCATAATTGGTTTTTTGGTTGGTTTTTTGGTTAATGGCTACTTCTTCAGAGTCTTAAAATATGCTTTAGACGATCTGGTGGGACTACCTGATTTTAACAACTGGAAAGTTATGTTCACTGACGGAGTGAAGGTATTCCTGGTAGAAATTATTTATTTACTACCCGCCATCCTGCTCACGATCTTTGCCATCTTTTCTTCGGCGGAATATTTGGCATTGACGGGTACAGACGTAGATGCACTCCTCCTGGCTTTGACCCAGTCAAAAATATTGGAAATGATATTATATCTCATCGGAACCTTTACCTTAGTCCCGTTCTTCCTGTATGGGATTCTGTACCTGTTAATAATCACTCCCCTATTTCTGGTGGCAGTGGGTATTATGGCCAATTATGATGGTGAATTCAGGGCCGCATTTGACATTCGGGAAATATTCGAGGATATGGCGGGCATAGGGTGGGGCAAACTAATACTCTGGTATGTAATAACTGGGGTTATCTTTTTAATCCTGTTTATTGTGTTCATAAATGTTTTATACTACATTTTATCGTTAATTCTGTTGGAGGGAATGTTATTAGATACTGTTCTGGGAATCTTCGTTTTCCTTATAAACCCCTATGCATACCTATTTTTGGCCCGATCATTAGCGTTAATTTACATTTCAGAATAAGAATTAGTTTTGGAGTTAAAGCTGGAATTATTTCCCTATCCACTTTCGATTTAAAAAAAATTGAAGGTTAAAGATTAACCTTAAAGTTTAATTAACTCTGATTGGCACGGTTTTTTGACCGTACCGGTGTTGTTCTCCGTCACCGTTACAGTCACCACTACCGGCGTTGGTATTTTTCTGACCGTAGCGGTGTTGTTCTCCGTCACCGTTTCCAGCGTTGTTCTTCTGACCGTACCGGTGTTGTTCTCCGTCACAGTTACAGTCACCAGTAGCTTTGCAGTTGGTCTGGTCACATGTTTTCTGTGCGGTGGTGGTCTGGGTCTGATTTTGCACCTGGCTAGTTGTGGTGTTGTTAGTCTGAGTCAATGCAAAGGCAGGTACCACGCTGATCATCATGACCAGGACACAGAGTATGGCTGCTTTTTTCACGATTTTCACCTCCGATCTTGGGTAAAATAGAATAAGACTGGATTATATAAATGATTTTTCCAAGTTTACACCCAGATCTCTACCAGATTAAACCCGGGTCACCCAGATCAGGACTAAAAAGGCGAAAAATTCTATTATATTCAGAAAGAATATGGGAGTGCCCATCCCTGGGCCCCGGAAGCCCTGGTAGTATAGTAGAAATCCGGTGAAAAGCACGTTCTGCAGGAGCAGTAACAGGGCGAAGGCCAATAGTCCGAAGGTGAATTTGGATTTGAATTCTCGGTAGCTTTGCAGGTACATGACAATTAGAATTAACAATAGGCATATGTTGCCAATCCCCACCAAGATGTCTATACTTAATAGTTGAGAGTTTGCAAGTCCCATTCCGGCTCCTGCTTGATTTCCATGTCCTACCTGCATCTTACCACCTTCAAAAATCTATTTTTTACTTTTACTCAGAATTTCCAGGAATAAGGAGTAATTTTCCTCCAGGCGGTTGGATAAAAAGTACTGGGCTCCATACTTCTCCACCGCGGATTTTACAATTAAATCATGATCCTCCAGGACGTCCACGTGATGTTTAATGGTCTTGTAATCCAGATCAAGTTCTACAGAAAGCTGATTAACATTGTAGGGCCTATCATGGATGGCCTGAATAATCCGGGCCCGGTTAAGCCCACCCCTGCTACCAGCAATCAAATACCACAGAACCCTCTTCATAAACACCACAAAGTAAATGTCTAATACTAATATACAGTTTTTAGTTCCTAAAATCAATTGGCATAATTGACCTAAATATCTAAGAGAATTAGAAAAAGCAGGAGCCCCGCTGATGGTTATCACCCCTGATGAAGCAGCACTGGAGGCCAAGGGATTAAAATTCGCTGGATCCATATAAACGCAGTGGTACTGCCCAAGCCGGACGTGTCCAGGGACTAAAAATAGCCGAAGAAGGAAAAATAACCTACTAATTTTCTGGGAAGATAAATCAGCGATTTTTGGTCTTTATATGTTCATTCCCATGATTAGTAATGGATTTAAAAGAATTTTGTTTCTTTAACCGCCCAGAATTACTGTTATTTTTCTCCTTATCCCGGTTGTTCATCTGGGTATCATTAGTAGTTGAGGCATCGGTTGTGTTCCCGGAATTGGTGTCAGTGACGGTGTTAATGGTATTTTGGGGGATGGCCGGAGATTTACCCACATCGGAAGATAAGGTTGGAATAGATATGGCCGCTACACTCATGCCGATGGCTGCCCAAATAATTACCACAAATAAGGTGATCTTCTTCAAAAAATTTCCCCTATTTATTATCTTTTTTATCAGTAAATAACTTATTTCACTATTTCACAACAAGCCGTGTAAATACTTCTAAAATGCTAAGGGCTGCTTTTCACAGCTAAAAATAAATTGGAAATCATGCTGATTCATTTTCAGAATAAATGAATACAGTATTATCTTTCGATACCCGGTTATCATCCTCAGGATAGTTGGTATATACATGGATGTAATATTCGGTGTTATCCACGGGATTAAAGGTCAATAAATCACTGATAGTAAATGTTCCCAGGGCATAAGCGAAGGTCCCGGACTGCAGAACATCCAGATGGTTCGATGCAGCGTTGGTGCTGATCTCATAGTACCCATCGCCAACTACGTTATCATTCTGGTTGGTTATTTCGGCGGCATATTCCTTGTCTTCCAGGCTAAAGTTATCCACTAAATACTTATTACCAGAAGTGGGGTCTGTTGCATTGGTATCTGTAGTGTTAGTATCTGTTCCGTTGGTATCGGTGCTGTTGGTGTCGGGTATGGTAGTGTTTGTATCAGTAGTGTTGGTGGTGTTGGTGACTGGTATGGTGGTGTTGGTGGTATTTGTTATTATCGTGCTGTTGGTTTTAGTATCAACATCTTTAGGTGGTTCTGTGGTCTTGGGTTCGGTTTTATCAGAACTCGTTACCTTATCTGTGTTATCAGAATTAGTAACAAGAGAATCCAGTTTTACCTGGATTAATGAAACAAATGGTGCGTTACCAGTAAGAGAGTCCAGTTGGACATGTACTAAGGCAACTAATGGTGATAACACATCTAATGATAGGTGTACATCGGTTCCATTTGTTAATGTAGAATTAATAGCGTTCTGTAAAGGTATAATGCTATTTTGATCTTCTAGGGGATTTTTTGTTTCAAAAACAGGTTTTTGGGCTTCAGCTGGATCTGATGAGATGGGAATGTAAATGGCGGCTACGCTCATACCAATAGCTGCCCAAAGTATGAATATAAATAGAGTAATCTTTCTCAATCCGATCCCCGTCGTATCGTTATCTTTTTGATTACTAATAAATGTTGTTTATTCCTTATAAAATTGTTAAGCAAAATTTGATTTCTTTTAAAACGGGTAAAATGAGTTTTTAATAATTAACCTTAAGTATTGGGCTGTCCCTTGGAGTCATCATTCTCGGGATCTGTGTATAAGGTGTCAGCTTTAGACACCCGGTTATCTTCCTCGGGGTAGTTAGTATAAACCAGGATGTGATATTCAGTGTTATCTTCTGGAGTAAAGGCTAGATTACCATTCATTACAACTATTCCGTTGGACTGGGGGAAGGTTCCTGACTGTAAAACATCTTCATGGTTGGCTTTTGTGTCAGTTTTAATCTCATAATACCCATCTCCAGTGACACCATCCTGCTGGTTAGTTATTTCAATGGTGAAGTTTTTGTTGTTCATATTAAAGTTATTGGCCAGATATTTATTCCCAGAATTAGTGGTTTGAGTGAAGCTTCTTCGTATACGGAAACTGAATCGGGGGGTGGTGTCGGTAGTACTGATGACGGTGGTGGGAGTTAGAATAGTGGATATCAGGGCCGGAGGTTTGATGGTGGGGTCTGTATCGGGGATTGTAGGTTCGGGGGGGTTGGTGATAGTAGTGGGGGGAGTGATGATGGGGATTATTATGGCCGGGGGGCTGATGGTTGGAATGTTCACGGTATCCTGCGGACTTGTAAGAGATTTACCAGAATTTGTGCTGGTTGAGGTACCATCATTATCAGATCCAATTTTTCCCTGGAGTAATGAAACAAGGGGTGGTAAGGTATATTCTCCCGTATTCCCTAAGCCATTGCCCGTTGCTGAGTTTAAGGTGTTAGTCAGAAGTTCCTGAGAATCAGAAAGAATAGGTATATAAATAGCGCTTAAACTCACTCCAATTGCAACCCAAAGTATCAGAACCGATAAGCTAATCTTTTTCAAATAAATTCTCCTACGTTTACCACTAAAAGTTTATTTTTATGTCTTGAAATAAATAATTTACTATTATTAACCCCATATTAGCAAGATCATAGTCTTTGCAGTTAATATGGATTGTTATTGTAGTGATAATACTACTAGATAACGCTATAACATCTGTAGTATCTCAGCGATTGAAATTTTTTTTAAAAAATGGTACTCATGGAAAATTATATATAGTTATTAATGAATAATATTCATTAGTGAATAATATTCAGTACAGCAGCAGAAGGTATTTCTCCTTCAAAAAGGCCTGAAATGGATGATATGTATTATTCAGATACCATGATTTCCCGTATGCAACTTAAAAAAGAAAAGAAGAAAAAGACCATACTGGACGCTGCTGAGAAGATAGTGGCCGAAAGGGGGATGGCCGGTATGACCATGGGCCAGGTGGCACTGGAAGCTGACGTGGCCACGGGAACACTGTACCTTTACTTTAAAAATAAGGGCAGTTTACTGGCTGCGGTCAATGCCCGGCTCAACCGGGAAGTGAATCAGTACATGCAGGAAAAAATGTCCATTTACCGGACCGGTTCTGAGAAAGTGAGGGCCATGGGAGATGCCACTGTGGAATATTTCTTCGCAAACCCGCAGAAGTGGAAGGCAGTCACTGAGCTCTATCAAATGAAGGTCCAGGACCCGGAAGATCCTAACGTCCAGGACTTCCTGCAGGTCACCAATGAAATGGTGCAGATAATGGCCCAAGCCTACCAGCAGGGCATACAGGAGGAAACCATCCGGAAAGACCTGGATCCGGTGGCCACTGCCATCTACAACCGGATGGCCTTCGGTAACGCCTTCACCCCCACCACCGAACAGAAAATGCTCCTGGAACTGAATAGAATCACTCCGGAGCGGTATCTGATGGTGGCCAGTGGATTGATCGTTAGATCCACTCATAAAACCCTTCCCGCGGATCAGCAAGTTAAAAAATCATGATGAAATCCTCAATCAGATATCCTAACTAAAAAAGAGGTGATATAAATGGATATAGGGGATATACCTGCCGAAGTGAGATGGAAAATCGCCACCAAGGCATCCAACATGGCTTCTGTGGCGCAAATGCATGCTATCCAGGAAGTGGCAGGTGAAGAAGCAGCAGACCAGATGGAGAGCATGATCATGGGTGAAGGGGGGAAACAAGCCGGCCAACTTGCTGCTCAGTTAGGCTTACCCGCTGGTAATGCCGTTGAAACCAGTGAAGCCTGGGGAATTGTGGGCATGATCCTGATGGGCCCGGAGATCGAAAGCCACGTGGTGGAAGCCGATGAAGACCACATCGTGGATCGGATCACTGGCTGTGCCATGCTTAACGCCCACCAGGAGTTAGGTGTGCCCTTAACAGGGCTAGCAGAACACTGCCAGCAGTACAACGGCAATGCCGTTGAATCCATAAACCCCCAGTACACCCAGCACTTCACCAAAAGGATGTGCGCCGGGGATAAGTACTGTGAGAGCTACGTTGAATTGAAAAAATAAATTCAATTCAACAATCTTTTTTTTGTATGGGTGGGATTAAAATGTCTAAATCCGTAATTATCATCGGAGCAGGAATAGCTGGCCTGGCAGCTGGTTGTTATGCGCAGATGAACGGCTTTAAAACCAAAATATTTGAGATGCATAATAAACCTGGAGGTTTGTGCACAGCATGGAAAAGAAAAGATTACACCTTTGATCTGAGTTTACACTGGATTACTGGAAGCCTTCCTAAGAGTAATGTCTATCCCATGTGGGAAGAGCTGGGTTTGGTGCAGGATCGGCAGTATATTACTCATGAATATTACAATTTAGTGCTTGATGAACAAGGAAACAAATTTTATTCCTACACCAATCCAGATAAGCTCCAGGAAGAAATGCTGCGAATAGCTCCTGAAGATGAAAAACAGATCAAAAATTTTGTAAAGGATGTTAAAAAATTCGGTGCAATGGATTTCCCCTATAATGTGGGATTGCTGAAATTCATAAAAATGTTCCCATCGTTGAGGTTGTGGAGAAAATATTCTATGTCAGTAAAAGAAATGGCAGCAAAATTTAGAAATCCCACTTTAAGAAACCTTTTTGAATTAGCTTTCCAATGGCATGACCAAACCACGGCCTACAGTATGATGGGAATGGCTCAAATGGGTGCAGGAGTCTCCGGATATCCTTTAGGAGGTTCTTACTCCATTGCAAAAGCCCTGGAAAAACGTTACGTGGATTTAGGGGGGAATATCGCTTATAATTCACAGGTCAAGAGTATTATTGTTGAAGATAACCAAGCTGTGGGTATAGAATTGATGGTTGGCACCCATAAATTTGGGGATATAATCTTATCAGCGGCAGATGGCCATACTACCCTATTTGATTGGCTCAATGGCCAGTATACCAATAGCAAAATCACTGAGATCTACCAAAATCTTGAAATCTTTCCCCCTCTTATTTTTATCTCATTGGGTGTGAATCATGATTACTCCCAAGAACCACATTATCTCTTTTTTCCTTTGAAAAAACCTCTAATGATTGCTGGAAAGGAAATTGATCGTTTAGAAGTTAGAAACCACAGCTTTGACCATACTTTAGCACCCAAAGGGAAAACCGCATTCACAGTTGCAGTAGAAACAAATTATGATTACTGGGCTGAACTAAAAGAAAAACCAGATGAATATTCTAATGAAAAGAAAAAGATAGAAGAAGCCATAGTTAATGGTCTATCGGAGTTATATCCCAAAATACGTGATGAAATTGAAGTGATGGATATAGCCACACCCTTAACCTTCATCCGTTTCACTGGTAACTGGAAAGGTTCATATCAGGGCTGGTTATTTACCAAGAAATCTCATGCTGCTCAAATTCCTCAAACTTTACATGGATTATTTAACTTTTACATGGCTGGACAATGGGTTTCACCGGGCGGGGGGCTGATAGGAGCAGCAACATCCGCCAAACACGCAGTGCAAATGATATGTAAAAATGAAAAACAACACTTCAAAACCACGAAACCTTAATAATATAGTAAATCCAGCCCATCTTTTCCCCTTCTGAAGATATATTACGGACTAACTTGTTATAAGGAATATCACATCATTTCCTCCCCACATAAAGCCCATACCCAAAGTAGCGGTCGAATCCACGGGGCATATGTAGAGCCTCCCGGGATAAGCGGTGTACTGATCTCCGGTACTCAGGATCCTTGAAGTACAGACGAAAAAAACGGCCCCAGATCCGGAAAAAATCCATGCTCTGCAGCTCTAAATCTCCCACAACCTGCTGCCGGTAGTTTATGGCACGCACCAAACTGTTGATGTCTTTAAAACCAGCTTCCTCCAAGAGGGATAACCAACTCTCCCTGGAATCGGGATTTATCCCCATAACCCTCCGGTAATAATCTTTAATCTCAGAAGAGGGATTATACATCCAGGTAACCTCATTCAGGCCCAGATAACCCCCACTTTTAAGCACCCGATAATACTCCGGGATGGACCGGGTCTTATTGGTGAATCCAGTCACTGACTCAGATAGCACTACATCGAAGCTATCAGCAGCGAAGTTAAGGTTCTCCGCATCTCCCACTTGAAATTCAATTCCAGGGGCATGTTTTTCACGGGCTCTTTCCACCATATCTTGGGAAAGATCGATACCAGTAACCTGGCACCCGGTAAACTCGTGAATTTTAATGGCCGAAACTCCGTTCCCGGAGCCCACCACCAGCACCTGGTCTGATTTATCAACCTGACAGAGTTCTAAGAGTTTCTTGGTGGCTTCCAGCCCACCCATGTGCTTGGTTATGCCAACTTTAGCCTGGATTTCAAAATACCCGTACATTTACTTGATCTATAATGCTGATACCCGTTCAGCCTCACTTTTCAGGGACTGCAAGCCGGAGTTAATGGAGTCCTCCAGCATCTTCTGCATCCTACCGCTCATCACCCTGCTCAGAGCCCCTTCCCAGGACTCTTCAGTGACCACTACGGTTTTATCCCCGATAGTTTCAATTTTCCATACGTGGATGGCATTTATGCCCATGATTCTCCCGGTCCAGGCCAAAAAATGGGGTGGATCCACCTTTTGTAAAAGGGAGGTTATTTTACCAACTCCAGTTTTCCACTGGAATTGGGTGCCCTCCTTTAATTCCCCCTTGAGGCAGGCCTTCTTAACCTCAGGATTCCAGCTGGGCCAGGATCCAATATCGGCCATAATATTCCACACAGTCTCCGGAGCCGCATCAATTTCTATTTTAGCCTTGGCCACCACAGGAGCATTCTCATTAACCTTAACCATGTCCATCACCCATTAGAGTTCACCTATCCTCTTTTTATACTCCACAAAATGTTTCTCGGCATCCTCTTCACTTAACATGATAGCGCCGAATATCATAAATGGCTTCAAAACTTCAAAACCGGAGAATTTGAGGTTCTCAGTGATTACTGGTAACAAGCTGGCAGGGTCCTTATCAGGCAGGTCCATGTAATAGTTCTCCTCTGCTCCGCCGGTGGTGAAAGATAACATGGCTTTTTTTCCTTTCAACAGTCCCTTATCGTAGATTTTTCCCTGGAACATGTCACTGGAAAAGCCACTGGCAAACACTCGTTCCATCCAGCCTTTTAAAATAGCGGGCATACCCCCATACCAGATGGGGAACTGTAATATTAAGAGATCCGCCCATTCTATTTTTTCCATTTCCGCTTTAATATCCGGAGCAAAGCCATCGGTTTGGGCTGCGTGGAGTTGTTCTGTAATGGGATTAAATCGATCCGGGTTTTGGAGATTTAGAAAATCTTTTCGGTCTAAAGTAGCTTTAAATCCCATGTCATAAAGATCCGATACTTTAACTTCGTGGTTATTCTCTCTTAGAGCCTGGGCTGCCACATCCTTTAAGGATCCATTTAAGGACTTGGGTTCGGGATGGGCTAAAACGATCAACACCTTCATAAATTCACCCCATTACTTATATGGTTAACTTCCATAATGGGTTTTGGGGCTACTAAAAAAATATTATTTAAAAAAATAACATCTAAACGAGAATTTACATTCATTAAAAGATAGTCTTTAGTTGGAGGGGCCCAGGCCGGATTTTTTAGTAAGTCAAGTACCCGGCCGGAGCCTATGTAGCAGTTACTGGGAATCTGTAAGAGATTTTGTTCTAGGTGTTTTCAGTTCTATTGGAATCTTTTTGTTTCACAGGGTCCGTTGGCAACTTTAGTATTAAAGTTTCCTCTTCAAATGCACCGGAATCTTTGACGATGCAGTCATTAATTTTGGATTGGATATCACTGGAGTCTTCTATATCCACCATGTCCACCAACTCCACCTGATCACGGAATCTTTGAATGGCCTCAGGGGGCATGTTTTCGATGAAGGGGATCGCTCCGGTGGCATCGATTATTTTCCCTTTTTCTGGGTCAACACCGTTGGCGTGGAGTGCTTTTATGCTTTGACCGGTAATGTGTCCCTGTACTTCGGATCCACATACCACTAAGAATCGGAGGTTAGGATTAGAAACTATGTTACCTATCACCTTTTCTATCCCTAAGTTTTCAGTGTGTAAAGGGCCGGATATGCCGGCTCCTGCTTTGACAGGCAGATCTTCCATATGCGACCCTAAAGTCACCACTGCCACGGCACTTTCTATATCACCAACTGTGTAATCTCCCACTATCTGTGGCCATCCATCGGCTACTGATTTTTTTTCCACCATCTCTGGCACCTCCACAATTTTTTTAACCATAAGTTAATTTTTAACTATCGGTTAAAAATTAAATTGGAGTTAAGATCATATAAAGTTTTCCATTGAATTTAATAAACTAATTTTTAAGTAAGGCTCACCGATATTATATTAACCATTCATTAGGTGAGTTACCATGTCTACCACTTCCAGAAGGGAACGGGAAAAACAGAAGCGGCGTAACGATATTATTAAGGCTGCAGAGAAGGTTTTCTTTGCCAAGGGGTATGACCGGGTAACCATGGATGAAATTGCCCGTGAAGCAGAAGTAAACAAAGCCCTTCTCTATTATTATTTCAAGAACAAAGAAGCCTTATTTTTTGCAGTGAATCTCTACGGAGTAAAAATATTACATAATATGTATATCAAATGTTCAAATCTTAATATTGGTGGTTATGATAAGGTAAAATCCATGATCCAGGCCCTTTATGATTTTTCCAAGGATCATCCCGATTACTTCCGTATATACTGCTATACTGGAACTGAGAGGTTTCAAATGAGTGATAATGAGGATGCGCAGGAAATTGTTGATTTGAGGACTGGAATGTGGAGAATTATGGTAGAAGCGATAATCGCCGGCATCCAGGATGGGACCATCCGGACGGATCTGGATCCAGTGGAAATATCCATTTATCTCAATACCCTGGCCATAAATGCGTTGAATCTTGAATTCACTTCTCAAATGGTTTTAGAAGCCAGAAAAATTACTCAAGATAAGTTTTGGCAGGATATGTCCTGTTTTCTAGAACCTGCACTCAGACCTAAGATTAAAAAATAGTTTATTTTAAAAAAAATAGATTGAGGGTTGGGGTAACCCTGATTAAATCATTTAGAACACTTTTTAGGCACGTGTTTTATCTTTTTGGCCTTAATTTTTTTAAGGTTTTTCTCAATTACGGTGACTTTCCACTGTAGCTGTTTGGTTTTAAATTGGAAGGTTCTTATTTTCCGGTTGGCTGATGCTGTTGGGTTCTTTTCGTAGTTGGTGATGGTGGTGTTCAGTCTTTTGGCTTGCTTTTCAAACTGAGTCAATGCCCTTAGTAATCCTTTGGCCTTGGTGTCTTTGTAAGTAATTTTCAGACTTTGTATCTTAGCTACCAGGTCAGTAAGCTGACTTTGCATAGTATCCAATTTTGCTTGCTGGTCTGCTGTTAATACTACTGTATTGGTACTTCCAGCAGCAAATATGGGCGTGGTGCTTGCTAACATGGTAAGCACACATAGTGCTGCTAATAGTTCTTTTCTCATTTATACCGCCTCCGTGTCCATAGTTCTTTAAAAAATAGTTGTGAACTATGGACAACACACCTACTAAAATCAGGATCGTATATATAATTTATGATTTAAATCTGCAAATAAAACTTTATATTAGCTCCGTTATTAATTTAAAGCCTTATTAAACGGAATTATAAGGACTCATTCCCTGGTGATTATAGCCCTTAATATTATGGAGTAAGCAAAGGAGTATTATAAAAACAAGACCGGAAAATTTTTATCTAATTTAGTATTATAACCTGATCTTTACTGTAATTAACAAAAGACTGATTAAAAGAATTTTAAATTTCATAAAATATGTATATGCCTGAAATTTAACTATTAAAACCTACTACAAACCCTTAGTTTAAAAAAAATTCATTATAAGGGATCTTTTTGGAATTAGAAAAATTGATGAATTCGCCCCAAGCTTTATATACCACTCCCAGCAATTAGGTAATATATTACCAAAACAAGTAATATATTACCAAATGGATTGATGAACATGAATCGAAAAATAATATACGCAAATTCCATCTTGATAGCCATCTTAGCGGCTGTTACCACTCTATCCGGACTTTTCTGGAAGGGATTATACTCCCAAGAAACGGTTTCTATGGGAGCACAGGCCATGGGTCAGGATCTGGTCACGCTTCTGGTTGCTATACCCCTACTGCTAGTGTCACTGCACCTAGTCAACCGAAAATCGTTAAAAGGCCAGATGATCTGGATGGGGAGCATATTCTACTTCTTATACACCTACGCCTCCCTGTCTTTTTTGGCCACCTACAACCAGCTCTTCCTGGTCTACGTAGCCATATTTAGCCTATCATTATATACCTTCCTCTACGCTCTTTTATCCCTAGATGTAAAGGCCATCAGAAACAGCATAACACCTGGAAAAACAACTACCGCGGCCGGTATTTTCATCATACTAATGGCAGTCATGTTAGCCTTCATGTGGCTGAGCATGATCCTAGGATCACTACTATCAGGGTCTGCCCCAGCAGTTCTGGAAACCTACACCACTCTGGTCATCCAGGCCCTGGATCTGGGTGTGCTGGTACCTGCCGCCATCATAACTGGTGTCCTACTCTTAAAAGACCGGGCCTGGGGATACGTCTTAATGTCCATATTAATCGTGAAAATATCCCTCCTGGGGACGGCCATCCTTTCCATGATCTACTTCATGGCCCAGAATGGGGTGGAAATAGTCTTAGGACAGGCCATCTTCTTTGTGGTGGCTACCTTAGGGGGAATTATAATTGCCGGATGGTTCTATAATAAAATAGATAACCCTGTGAAAGACTCTGGTCCATCACAGAAAATGGCCTTGGTGAGCGGGAAATAATGAAAGACTCGGACCAAATCAAAGAAGAACACCATCTCGGAGCAAGGTTAGACATGGAAAAATACATACTGGTGGTTTTATTCCTGGTGCAACAGCGCTGGGGATACATCATCAGTAAGGAACTGGCTGATGACCAGATCACCACTAAGCAGTGGTTGATGATGATCGTCCTGGCCAACGCCTTCCAGAGCCCTCCCTCCATGCAGGAGGTGGCCGATGCCATGAGCACCACCCACCAGAATGTCAAACAACTGGCCACTCGACTGGAGGCTCGGGGATTTCTGAATATAGAACGTGACCCTACCAATAAACGTATACTGCGTTTAAAGGTCACCGAGGAATGTTCTAAGTTCTGGGAGAAGAGAACCCCCGAAGATATTAAATCCATAAAATCACTATTCCAGGGACTGGAAGATGGTGAAGTAAAAGAGTTATTTGAAATTATGGCTAAACTGGAAAGGACATCCGGAGAATTATACCAAAAAGCCAAAGAAAATTAAAGGAAGGAATGATATGAAAGCATTAATTGTATATGGGACCAGATACGGCACTGCCACGGAAATAGCAGAAGAAATAGGTCGTGTAATAAAAAATGAAGGGATAGAAGTCGATGTTAAGGATGCGCGGAGTCTCAAGAACATCGATCTTTCTTTGTACCAGCTGGTGGTAGTGGGAAGCGGAATAAAAATGGGAAAATGGACCAAAAAATCTCTCAAATTCCTGCAGGAAAACAAAGAAGCATTGGCCACCAGAAAGGTGGCTATATTTGTCACCTGCGGTGCAGCCAACGAGGAAAAGAACCGGGCCGAAGGACAGGAAAAGTATCTGGACCAAGTGGCAGAGAAGAACCTGATAAATGAACCCGTGGCCACCGGACTTTTTGGGAGCAAATTTGATCCCCACGCCAAGCACGGCTTAATGTACAAATTCACCATGAACTTCATTAAAAAAGATTTGGAAAAACAGGGAATCGACACCAGCCAACCCATTGATTACCGGGACTGGGATGAGATACGGGCCTGGGCCCGTGGATTGGCAGATATGATAAAGGAGTGATTGTGGGGCCAACAACAGATTACCGACTTTGTAAATGCACTCCGGTCCTAATAGAATGGGAGGGATTTTCAACCTCCCTTACATATTTTAAGAGGAAATGTCTTCTAAATCCTACCTTCCATCCGCAGTGACCTGCCTCCGGTTTATAGCTACTCCCCTATTTTTTTACTCATTTTCAGGTGGCCAATATATAATTTCTTTGTTAATAATAGTCTTCGCTGGTGTAACAGACATCTTAGATGGTTACCTTGCCCGGAGGATGGATTCCACTTCAACTTTAGGTGCGTATCTGGACGTCACCGCGGATTTTACTCTGATCTTCGTCTCATTTTTGGCTTTTGTTGTAAGGGGCTGGTACGACTCCTGGGTACTGCTGCTGATTAGTACTCTATTTGTAGTTTTTTTAGCATCATCTCGTCTTAAGAAGCCGATTTATGATCCAGTGGGTAAATATTTGGGCTCTTTTCTCATGGGAATGATCTTATTGTCCCTTTTATTCCCCCAACCTTTCTTAAGACAAATTTTACTGATCATACTGGTTTTATTGTCCATAATATCACTTATAAGCCGTTTTATATTCCTTTCAGGCACATACAAGGTTTAAAATGGACAAGATTCTTTTTTGCTTTATAGCATCACCCTAGTGATACTTATATATTAATAAATAATAAATTATTAAAAAAATAAGATAAAGTGGGGTAGAAGTATGACTGAGGATAATAAAAACAATAATCAGAACTCCAAAACCGTGTACACCAGAAATGATTACATTAGAAAGGCGTTAGGGTTATCGGTAATAGTATCTTTTTCACTCTTGAGTATCTGGCTGGGCTTTTCAACAGCCAGTGGTGGAAACGTCTACTGGGGATTAGGAACAGTTGGATTCGGAACTTTCTTTGCCATGCTGGCCGGGACATTTCTAATTACTGATAACTGGGAACTGGCTGATGGAGAGTTTAGAAAAGCCCTCACCATCTCCATTATTTCTGTCTACTTCTTCAGCCTGGCCTTCGCCAACCAGATACAAGCCGAAACAGTGATAAATGCCACTAAAACCACAGCCACAGTAGTTCCAAGCAACATCGTGGGCGGTCTTTTCAACAACCTGTGGGCAGTGGTTCTGTTAATCATCGGCTTCTACTTCGCTGACAAGGTAGTGGCCAGTAAAAAATAGTGTCCAAATAAAGATTCACAGGGATTTTCCACTCCCAATCCGAAGCGCATTTAATATCACCGCCAAACTCAGGCCCATATCCCCAATACCCACCGCCATCCACAGGGTCACAAAGCCTAAAACAGCAAATAGTGCAAATGAACTCTTAACCAGTACAGAAAGGGCCACATTCTGCCTTACCACCCTCATGGTCCTTCGGCTGAGTTTAACCAGGTACTCCAGTTTGGACAGATCATCGTGTAAGAGGGCAATGTCTGCACTTTCCATGGCCACGTCTGAACCTGCAGCACCCATGGCGATCCCAATATTGGCTAAGGCCAGGGCCGGTGCGTCATTGACCCCATCCCCTACCATGGCTACGTGTCCGTAGCGGGAGACCATTTCCTCAATTTTTTTTACCTTATCTTCCGGCAGCAGATCGTGATGGAATTCGTCCAGCCCCAGCTGTGAAGCCACCGCCAGGGCTGTTTTTTCATGGTCTCCGGTGAGCATCACCGTCTTTATACCATTATCCTTTAGGTACTGTACTGTGTTCCGGGAACTATCACGGACCCGGTCCATCAGTCCCAGAATGCCTATTATCTCCTTTTCATTCCCCACCAGAACCGTAGTTTTACCTTCATTCTCCAGTTCTTCTAACATCTCCCTGGGGAAGTCCAGGCCTTTAAAAAGACTTTTTTTCCCTATATAGAACTTCTTATTATTTATTATACCTTCCAAACCGTTCCCTGTTAAAGATTTGAAATCATGAACCGCGTACAAATCCAAATCAGCCTTATGTGCCTTCTGGGTGATGGCCCGTGCTAAGGGGTGCTTGGAATGGGACTCCAGAGACGCCGCAATTTTCAAAACCTCACCGGTACTGTAGCCATTTAGGTCCAGTACCGTGGTGACTTCTAGCTGTCCTTCGGTGAGGGTTCCCGTCTTGTCAAAGACCACAGCCTGAACTTTACCCATTTCTTCCACGTATTCTCCGCCTTTTATGAGCACCCCGTTTCTGGTGGCGGAGGTGATCCCGGAGACCATGGAGACTGGGGTGGATATAGCCAGGGCGCAGGGACAGGACACTACCAGGAGAACCAGGGCGCGATAGAACCACTCATCGAAAGACATTCCCCAAAATAGGGGTGGCACCGTGGCCACCACCACTGCCAGCAGTATAACGGTAGGCGTATAGTAAGTGGCGAATCGGTCTATGAACTTTTCAGTCTTTGATTTCCTGTTTTTAGACTCTTTCACCAACTCGATTATCCTGGCGAGGATGGTTTCGGTATCTTTCCGGGTGACCCTAACCTCCAGGTACCCTTCCGTGTTTATGGTACCGGCAAAAACATCATCATCCACTTTTTTGGTGACTGGAATACTTTCCCCGGTGATGGTGGCCTGATCCACTGCAGACACGCCTTTAACCACCACTCCATCCAGGGGTATCTTATCCCCGGGCCTTACCACCACCTGTTCACCCACCTTCACACTGTGCACGTGCACTTCCAGCTCCCTCCCCTCTTTAAGGACGTGGGCTGTTTGTGGTGCCAGTTTTAAAAGAGATGCTATGGATTTTCGCGCTCGCTGACTGGCGTAGTCCTCCAGAAACTCGGCCACGTAGAACAGGAAAAACACGGCGGCTCCCTCCTCGCCATGGCCTATTAGGAATGCTCCTACAGCGGCAATGGTGATGAGGAGGTTCATGTTGAACTTGAACTTCAACAGACCTTCCAGAGCACCTTTAACAATCCCGTATCCTGAAACCACCACCACCGATAGAAATATGATCTCCGCCGGGAAACTCAATTTAAGAAAGTTCTCCAGGTACACGCCTACGGTGAAGAGGATGGTTGAGACGGAAATTATTAAAAGGGGACGTTGTTTCCAGGATTCTTCCTTTTCTTCAAACACATCTCCTCCACAGCAACTGCAGGTGCTTTCTGCCGGGGATGAGCAGTCATTCCCGGGCATGTTCCACACCCATCTTTAAAAATTGGACTACGTGCTGGTCGGCCAGGGAGTAGTAGGCCATCTTACCTTCCCGACGATATTTAACCATGTTACGATTCCTTAACTGCCTTAACTGGTGGGAAATAGCCGATTCACTCAGCCCCAGTATGTTGGACAGGTCGCAGACACACAACTCTTCTTGGGAAAGGGCGAAGAGCATCTTCACCCGGGTGCGATCTCCTAGAACCTTAAAATCATCTGATACATGGTTGAAAACCTCATCCGGAAGCATTTCCTCCTTCACTTTGCGGACGGTGTCTTCGTGGATGCAGCGCTCCTCACAGACATCATTCATTTTCATATGAATAGATGCTCATATGAGCACATAAAGGTTTTGGATAAATCAACATCCTAAAACTTTAAGAAAGTAGAAGTTTACATAAGATAGATAATCAGTTAGCCGGGATAGTCTAGTCAGGTAAGGCGTAGGATTCGAAATCCTATGAGCGACGCTCACCCTGGGTTCAAATCCCAGTCCCGGCGTTTTAAATTAAAAAATTTTTTTTATAATTAGGGTTTAGTAAAGAATATATCCTGGGGATCGAGATAAGATTTTAAATTATGATCTTCATAATAAGTTATGTATAAACAGAGGGTGCAAAAAAGATGAATAGAAATATTTTGGCCTTAATTATTCTTGTAGTGGCGATAGTTGGACTTTATGGATTGTTTTATGCCGCGGTTGCAACGGTTTTAATGCCGCAGGACTTAGATAGGTTTAAAGCTGATTTAGATACCCTATCACAGACTCCTACAATCAATGAATCAGATATTGCCGAGCTGGAAGATGCAGCGGGGGTTATGGAAAGTTACTCTCCATTGAAGTACTTGTCTCCAGATCAGAGGGCAGCGATGGCGAATGGCATTCGAAATAAAAATAATGTACCCCCTGAATTATTAAATCAAAATTTCACTGAGTATAATAATTACAATAATTATAGGGCAGAAGCATATGCTCTAGTTTTAAAGGAAGATCTTTCTAGGCAGATAAAGAATCTCTCAAATACCTATAGCAATCTTTCGAGTTTAAATGATGAAATAATGTCTATTAGTCAAAAAATGGCCACCGACTTTGAAAATGGAGATAATGACGCCTATGCTGAGGACTTAAGAAACATGGCCAACCATATGAAACAATACAATAATGAAATGGCTTTATTAAAGACCCAGCTTCAAACCATAGTTAATCAGTTGGGTGAATAGAATTACGAGTTAAATCTAAAAAACATACTATCAAGATATCTAGGTAACAAGTCCGTATTCATCCATGAGGCGGTCATTCTACCACAAACCAGGCAGAATCCGATACCTGGTTTTTCTGGTGTACTCCTGATATCCCTCTAATTCAGCCTGAAGCGTTTTATCCTCCAGATAGGTGCGGACCACCAGGAGGACTATGATCAGGAGGCTGTACACCAGGGTCAAACCGGACCCGAATATCAGGGGCATAGCCAGGTGCCATAGTATTCCGGACAGGTAACCAGGGTGCCTTACTATCTGGTAGGGCCCGGAGCCGATAACTTTCTGGCCACGTTCCCTCTGTATCCTGACGGTGGGTTCGAAGAAGGGATTCTGGACCATGGCCCACACAATCAGTACATCGGAGATGATGAACAGAATTATACCTACCACCATATACTCCAGTCCCAGATAGAGCCAGTGGATATGTCCCAAATCCCATCCTGCCACGAAAAACTGACCATAAACGCCCAGGAAGGTGTAAATTAGGAGGATATATTTATCCCATTGTTTAGTGTCCCCACGAAAAGCAGAACCACCACGATAGTGAATTAACTCGTGGTTAAACCGGTAGAGGACTATGAAACTCAAAACGTAATAAATGAAGGTCAGGGCAAAGAATAACCAGGCTCTAGGTATTTCCAGTTGACCGGCAGCGGAAAAAAAGATTATGGCCTGGGCTAGGAGACTTAGAAAGAGCCTTAAAAGGTAGCGTAGAGTGTTCACATAATTGCTCATTTCAATCCCCTAGATATCCTTATTTTAGAAGAATTAATATTTTAAGATCTTCTCTTAAATCTTTTCCACTGCTTCTGAAGCTATTCCAACGAATATGCCTTATTTATGGTTTAAAGCAATTCTTTCCAGTTATGGCCATGTGTTCCTCTTCTTAATTAGTAAGGAACAGCTTCCGGGATTAAATCCAGGTTTTCCGATAGCAACAGGTAGAGGTCTTGGACACCCTGGGGCTTTATGGAGGACAGGTTAAGATAGCAGAAGGGACAGTAGGTGACTAACCTCTTCTTATTTTCCAAAGTTTTCACGGCTTTATTGGCTGCTAACAGCTTGTTGTGGGCTATAACGCCACCTCCAGCTCCGCAGCAGGGACTTACTCCATTGTTGATAGCTCCGGGAAGTATCCTCCGCACCTTATCTGCCTTTTCTCGGGCGTGACAGGGGTCCTGTATGTCAAAACTCTCTCGGAGAAGTTCTGATTCTGGTAGTAAGTCCAGAGCAAGAACTACCTCGGGGTGGAATCCCTCTTTTCCAGCATAATATTTATTAAAGGCATGGTAACAACCGGGGCAGATGGTGATGATCCTTTCCACCCCGGCTGCCTTAAAACGGGCTATATTTTCATTTAATACTTCCCGGCCAAAGTCTTCATCACCTAAATTAAATAAGATGTTACCACAGCAGACTTCATCACCCAGGACACCGTACTCCACACCCTGGCTTTTTAGCAAGTATTCTGCGGCTTTAAGTATTTCCGGGGTCTGGTAGGTGGGTGTGCATCCTTTGAAGAGCAAAGTTTTACACTTGAATTCGTCATCGCCATTTTGTGCCCGGCTGATACCATAAGAATTACCCTGCTCTTTGATATTTTCTCGGATCTGGACCAGGTGATCAACCTCCAGGCCTTTACTCACGGCTATTTTCCGGGCTGTGTGATTCAAACCACCTAATCGGCAGTCATTACACAGATTGCAACTGTAAAGGTCCCTCAAATCATGCTCATTCAAAGCACCACTGATTTTTATCTTTAAATTGCAGTACAGAGAATTTAGTGGTGAGCAATCCTCATCATTCACATACTTAGTTTTCATCTTAAAACCTCTATTTAACTCCTTTCTCCAGGGCCTGGATATACTTCCTGCTTTCCTCTTCAATAAACAGAATTTGCTGGTGGAAATCTTTCAAATCTTCCAATTCATCTTTAAATTCTTCCTGGTTCTCATATTTTGCTATTATTTTTGGTATTTTCTTTAAAGCGGGCATGAGACTCTGTTGGTACCTTTTTTTCTGCAGTTCAGTGTATAAGGTGATGATATCCATGTCCATCAGGACGTAAACCTTACGGGATTTGGGTTTTTTAAACCGTTTAACTAGACCACTTTCCTCCATGGCCTTGAGGGCGGTGCTCAGTGCGGATAAGCTGTAACCAGTTGTATCTGCAAGTTCACCGAGTGATACCTCTTCTACTTCACTCTGTAAGGCCGATAAGAGCCGTGATGAGAAATCATCCATTCCCAGAGCCTTAAAACTGTCGTAAAGTGTTTCTTTAAATTCTTCTTTCGGGGAATCTTGTTTCATAATCGAACCTCCTAATACTACCTGAAATAACTGAAGACCTCCTTATTCCTTAGAGGAGCCGGAGGATTTTCTCTGACCTTGTAGCCCAGTGAAACTCCAAAGTGGACTTCATGGTCCGTGGGAATGTGGAACTTTTCTAAGTTTTCTTGATTCTGGAAGTAGAACTTGGCAAATCCTATCCAGCAGGATCCAATATCCATACTCTCTGCTGCCAGGAGCATGTTCTGCACTGCGGCTGAACAGTCAATCAGGGGAGTAGTGGCTTCTCTCTTCCCGGACACGATTATGGCGGTGGGTGCTCTGTGGAAGATGTTAAAATCTTCTACACCCCCCAGCTGGACCATCCATTCCATACCAGATTCTCTCATTACCTCTTTTGCCCCTTCACTGATTTCATGGATGAGCGCCTTATTTTGAACCACTGTAAAGTGCCAGGGCTGATCGTTACGCCCGGTGGGGGCGTATATGGATGTTTCCAATATATTTTCCAATTCGGTATCCTTAATTTGTTCGGGACGGTACTGACGTACGCTTCTCCGACTTTTCAGGGTGTTTATAACTTCATCCATACTACCACTAACTTTTTTTATTTTCATAATTTTCATATTTTATGAAAGTAAAAAATAGTAAGGTGGAATCCTATATAAACTTTGGGGTTAAGTTAAGGATCACTAAGGGGAGTCCCATGTTCAACAAAGATCGCTTCAGGAGAAAACTTCTTAAATACACCCGGAAAGCCTTTTTCAAGTTACCGGATATGGAAAACCCTAAAATTCTCGATTTGGGTTGTGGTACTGGAATTCCGACCCTTGAACTGGCCAGGATAAGTGAGGGGGAGGTTACGGCCCTGGATAATGATCAAAAAGCTTTAAATGAGTTAAATCAAAAGATCAGTCAGTTAAAAATTGATAAAAGAGTAAAGACAGTTAAAGGATCCTTATTCAAATTAAACTTCCCCAAAGAAAGTTTTGACATCATCTGGGCCGAGGGATCCATCTACGCGGTGGGCTTTGAAAGGGGATTAAGGGATTGGAGGTCTCTAATTAAGGATCAGGGGTTCCTGGTAGTGCATGATGATTACCAGGATCATGTGCATAAGCTCCAACTGATCCGGAAGTGTGGATACCGGCTGCTGGACAGCTTTCGGATCTCCCCTGAGATCTGGTGGTCTGAATATTTCCAGCCAATGGAAAAACAGGTCCAAGAACTGCAAAGCAAGGATATCACAGATCCTGAACTTCAAAAGGCCCTAAAAAAGGAAAAAGATGAAATTAATTGGTTTAAAGCCCATAAATCTTCTTCTGTATTTTATGTGATGCAGAAGATTTCATCTGATTCTACTTTTGAATCCTCAAAAACCGGGAATTAACCGCCACAATGATGGTGCTGACTGACATCAAAACTGCCCCCATGGCGGGGGTTAAGAGGATGCCGTAGGCCGATAAAACGCCTGCAGCCAGGGGTATGGCGAATATGTTGTAACCGGCCCCCCAGGCCAGGTTCTCCACCATCTTCCGGTAGGTGGAGCGGGCCAGCCGTATGATGTACAGGGCGTCCAGGGGATTGTTACGGACCAGGATGATATCTGCGGTTTCAATGGCCACATCAGTCCCGGCACCGATGGCAATTCCCACATCAGCCTGAGCCAGGGCGGGGGCGTCGTTAATACCGTCCCCAGTCATGGCCACCACCAACCCTTCCTTTTGTATTTGTTTGATTTTCTCCGCCTTTTCTCCAGGCAGCACCTCGGCGAAGTACTGATCCAGGTTCAACTCCTTGGCCACCCATTCGGCCACTTCGCTTCGATCTCCGGTGATCATGATGGTACTGATACCCATTTTCTTCAAGCCAGAAACAGCCTCCCGGGACTCCGGCCGGATGAGGTCCGACAATAAAAGAGCACCCTCTACCTGGCCATCTATCACCACGAAGACGGAGGTCTTTTCTGGGGAGAAATTCAGCTTTTCATCATCAAAAGATAGGCCCATCTCCTGCAGGTAGCCCGGGCTGACCACCTCCACCTTCCGGCCATTTATATAGCCCTGCACGCCCTTACCTGGCAGGGCTTTAAAATCTTCCACGGGTAAGTGATTTTCAAGGGCTGCAGCCACTCCCCGGGCAATGGGATGTTCAGAGTAGGCCTCCAGGGAGGCGGCGTAATTTAAAATTTCATCAAGTTCCGCTTCTTTGAATGGGATCACCTCACTGACCCCGAATTTGCCCTGGGTCAGGGTCCCGGTCTTATCGAATACCATGGCATCAAGATTCCTGGCCTTTTCAAAAGCGGTGCGGTTCCGGATGAGAAGTCCGTTACTGGCCGAGAGGGCAGTGGAAACCGCTATAACCAGGGGTATGGCCAGGCCCAGTGCATGGGGGCAGGTGGTTACCATGACTGTAACGGCCCTTTCCAATGAAAAGGCCAAATCCTGGCCTATAAAAATTAACCAGGCCAGTAAGGTTATGAATCCTCCGCTTAAGGCGATGATGGTAAGCCACATGGCGAAACGGTCAGCCAGGTTCTGGGTACGGGATTTGGTGCTCTGGGCCTCCTCCACCAGACTAATCACCTGGGACAGGAAGGAGTCCTTACCTGTCTTCTGGATCTGGACCTGGATGGAGCCATCCCCATTAACGGATCCACCAATCACCTGTCCACCCACTGGTTTGTAAATTGGCTCTGACTCTCCGGTGAGCATGGATTCATCAACACTGGTTTGGCCCTTAACAATTATACCATCCACCGGTATCTTTTCTCCCGGCTTCACCAGAACCATATCACCCGGTTTAAGGTGTTCCAGAGGCATTTCCATGGTCTTTCCGTCGGGCATGATGTGGTGGGCGGTACTGGGAAGGAGTTTCACCAGTTCCTCCAGGGCCCGGGAGGCCCCCAGGACTGATCTCATCTCCAGCCAGTGGCCCAGGAGCATGATATCGATCAGGGTGGCCAGTTCCCAGAAGAATAGCTCTCCTTCCAGTCCAAAAACCACGGCACTGCTGTAAAGGTAGGCGGTGGTGATGGCCACTGCCACCAGGGTCATCATACCGGGAGTAAGTGACTTAAGCTCCGTATAAATTCCCTTAAAGAAGGGGTACCCTCCATAGAAGTATACTACTGAGGATAAACCGAAAAGGAGATAGGTATCCCCGGGGAACATCAGGAGTTCATGGACCCCGAAAATATGCTGGATATGGGGTGATAGAATAACGATGGGGATAGTTAAAACCAGACAAATCCAGAAACGCCTTTTATAATCTGAGATCATATGATGATGGTCATGTGGGCGGTGTTCTTCCATTCCATGTTCCATATCCTGATTTTGATGGGAATGATCCATTAAAATCGCTCCTTTGATAAGTAAAGAGGATCATGGTCGATTATAGATTGAAATGACCCTCCCATTAATCTTCTTCCCCATAATATATTGTTGTTCCACCTATAACTAAAAGAGCATTTTTCTAAGGTAATTACTCATTTTGATGACTTGCAGTTTTCATTGATGATAAATTCTATCAACTAGTTACAACAGAAAATCTATAAGAACTTCATGGGAGGTCTATGTATGAAAATCGAAATAAAAAAAGTTCCCGAGTACCAGGTAGCCTTTATCATGCAGAAGGGCAGCTTTGAGAAGATCCCAGAAGCCCTGGGCAAGGTGGTGGGATGGCTCATGACTAAACAGGTGGAGATCCAGATGCCCATTTATGGCATTTACTACAACAGCCCCATGGAGGTTTCTGAGGAAGAATTAACCTGGGAAGTGGGGGCCGCATTCCTGGGAGAACTGGAGGGAGCGGATGATATCCAGATCAAGAAGGTACCCGAGCACGAAGTGGTCTCCACAGTATTTAAGGGACCATACATTGAAGCCCATTCTATCTATGGCGATCTCTTCGAGCACGCCATGAAAAACGGGTACCACATAGCAGGTCCGCCTCTGGAAAGTTATCTTAACGACCCTAATCTGGTTCCGGAATCAGAACTCCTTACTGAAGTGCAGTTTCCGGTGTTGAAGCAGTAGAATTCTTATTTTCCTATTTTTTTATTCTGGAAACTAATTTTTTTTAACTCATTATCCGCAGTGGCTCACAAATTATATATAGTGCGTTTAGTAATATGTCAAGAATTAGTTTGAAAATTAAACAAATGATCGGTTATTTAAGAATCCAGTAGTAATTATTAAAATTAGTTGTTATTATTGCCATGAAATAAAAAGGGGGAATTCCCAACGCGGCAAATGAACAGGTTAAGCAGGCGTGAACTCAAAACCATCATGCACTACAATGGTGGGGTGTGTCTCTTTCTGGGGATTGCAATGTTAATCCCCCTTATAGTATCTTTAATTTATCAGGAATACCAGTATCTAACTTCTTTCTTCTCATCCGCTATTTTAACCATGTTATTTGGTCTGGTCTGTCTCAAAGGTTTTAAAAAAGAAACCACTGTATCTTTGAAGGTGGCCATGGTGTTTTCCACCATCATCTGGCTATTGGTTTGTGCCCTGAGTGCTCTGCCCTACTATCTGTCAGGGGAGCTTTCCTACATCAACGCTTACTTTGAGGCCATGTCTGGATTCACCACCACCGGATTCAGCATGTACCCTAACTTGGATGCTGTTTCCTACACCATCAACTTCTGGAGGGCTTTCACCCAATGGCTGGGTGGGCTGGGAATCATATTCCTGGTCTTAGCCCTTTTAAGATCCACCGGGGCCGATGTCATGCGCCTCTATTTGGCTGAGGGTCGTGACGAAAGGTTACAGCCCAGTATACGCCACACCACCCGGACTATAATCTATATCTACGGATTCTTTACCATCATCGCCATAATCCTCTTTAAAGTGGCGGGTATGAACATTTTTGACTCTATATTCCATGCTTTCACGGCCTTATCCACCGGTGGTTTTGGTATGCATAACACCAGTCTACTTTTCTACAACAGTCTCTGGATCGAGATAGCGGCCATGATCGTGATGATGATCGGGGCTACCAACTTCGCCCTGCACTACACGGTTTTGAAGGGTAACTGGAAGGAATACTTTAAGGATATCGAAACCAAGGTAGCTTACTCCCTCATAATCATAGCCACCCTTTTAGTAACGGTAATGCTTTACAAAAACCAGGTCTATGGGACTGACCTCTTATTAAACTTTAGATACTCACTCTTCCAGATCGTGTCCGCGGTGACCACCACCGGACTGCAAACCGCCTTCTATCCAGATATCATCACCAAATGGATTGGTCTGGGCATATTCCTCATCACTCTGTTGATGGTCATCGGCGCCGGGTCCTGTTCTACTGGTGGGGGTATTAAATGGCTCCGATTCGGTCTGCTGATAAAGGGGATGCTATGGCAGGTTAAGTCCTTCATTTTCCCTGGAAAGGCGGTTCTATCCAAGAAGATTCATCATGTCACCGAATTAGGAGTAACGGATGACGTTATACGGGTGGCAGGGGCCTTCATATTCACCTACTTTTTGGTCTACGTGGCCAGCATCATCATCTTACTTTTCTACTACAACGATTTCCCCCAAGTAATCTTTGAGGTGGCATCGGCCTTAAGTAATGTGGGGCTTTCCAGTGGGTTGATGACAACACAATCTCCCACACTGGTAAAGATAGTCTTCATATTTGACTTCTGGATAGGGAGACTTGAGATCTGGCCGGTACTTCTCTTGATCTCCATCACCATCCAGAACATCATCAACCGGAGGTAATTTTTTTTACTGATAAGACAATATCATATCAAGAGGCGTTATCATGAAAGTTGAGGAGAAGAGGATTGAAGAGGCAAAAGTAGCCTATATCCCCTATCGGGGGAGTTATGATAAGATTCAAGAACTTATCCAGAAAGTAGGCCAGTGGGTGTCGGAGCATGACCTGGAAATGACTGGTCGGGTGTACGGGACCTACTACAACACCCCCGAAGAGGTGGCTGAGGAGGATCTGCAGTATGAGATCGGAATCTCATTTGCTGGTGACGCTTATCAGGATGCTAATGTGGGAGTTAAAGAAATACCCGCCCACACGGTACTAGCTGCAATGCATCAGGGTCCTTACACCGAGGTTGGGCCAGTTATCCATTCCGTGGTGGAATACGCAGTTGAGAATGGTTATGATATTGTGGGGCCCATCACCGAAATATATCTAAACGACCCCAGCTCCACCCCTGAGGATGAACTCTTAACCGAAGTTCACCTACCGGTTATTAAGAAATAAAATTCTATTCTTATACACCTACCTGTTCCGATTTTCTAAAAAAGGCAGCAGAATCCTTTTTTTAGGAAGCATTATGGATAGATTTGGGTGTAAATTTGGCATAAAGATTTAATAATGTTTATTAATAGATAGATATAACAATCTTAGAGTTCAGGATATCCAAAAATTATTGTTGCTTTATATCATCTTATTTACCTGCGCTTTATTATATGGAGAAAAAAAATGCGTCAAAAATTAAATTCATTCAAAGAATACATTCCCCTGGTCAGAGGAAATTCTGACGGAAAGAATGTAGGACTTCTAGTTGATGGTCCTAACATGCTTCGCAAGGAGTTCGGGGTTAACCTGGACACGGTCCGGGAAATAATAGAAGAATATGGGAGTATACGTGTTGGAAAGGTCTTTTTAAATCAATATGCTTCGGATAAGCTTATTGAAGCCGTGGTTAACCAGGGATTTTCACCCATTGTAGTGGCGGGAGAAACTGACGTCCATCTGGCAGTGGAGGCCTTTGAACTCATACACAACCCCAACATAGATATCATTGCCATTATGACCCGTGATGTAGATTTCTTCCCACTGATCAACATTGCTAAAGAGAACGGTAAAAAAACAATTGTCATCGGTGCAGAACCCGGATTTAGTGTGGCTTTACAAAAATCAGCTGACAGTGCCATTGTTCTCACACATAGCAGGTCTCCTGCTCCGCATTAGTTGCTTTATTGGACAAAATCTTATTAATTTATTTTAAACATGTCTTTCTTTTCTTATTCTAAATCGGATTAACTTGAAGTGATCATCATGAAGAATTCGGATAACAGCACTCCCCATTTAGCCTCAGAGTTCGATTTGGAAGTCATGGTGAGCCTACCCTACTACCACTCATTCCATGATGAAACGGTTAATTTGATAAAGGCCATGGGTATCGAGCCTAAAACCTGGCTGGACACTGGATGTGGTACTGGAGCCCTGGTTAATCGTGCCATAAAGGAATTTCCAGAGACTAAATTCATTTTATGCGACCCCTCGGCGGAGATGTTGCACCAGGCCCAGCAGAAGCTGAAAAGCTATCCATTTGGGGATATCCTATTTTTAAAACCATTACCTACTCAGGATTTTCCTCCAGGACTCTGTACCAGCCCGGATGTAATTACCGCCATACAATCCCACCATTACTTGTCCCCGGACCAGAGGAAAAAGGCTACCCATGCATGTTATAATCTTTTAAGGGATGATGGAGTATACGTTACCTTCGAAAACGTCCGTTCTTTCACCGATGAAGGTACAAAAATTGGGAGGGGATACTGGAAGAACTTCCAGTTAAAAGGTGGCAGGGACTCCGAAGCGGCTGATGCTCATCTGGACCGGTTTGACCGGGAATTTTTCCCCATAACTGTAGAGGAACATCTTAATATCCTTCGAGAAACTGGATTCCGGGTGGTGGAGCTTTTCTGGTTCTCTTACATGCAGGCTGGGTTTTATGCCATAAAATAGGGGGGGTGTATTTATGATCACAGTTACCGGAGCTTCTGGACATATTGGAAATGTGCTGGTAAAGAAACTATTAAAGCAGGGCGAGGAGGTCCGAGTTTTAGTCCTTCCCCATGATGATTTAACTCCCATTAAGGGTTTGGAGGTGGAAATAGTGGAGGGAGATGTATGTGATCTGCCTTCTCTACTTCCTGCATTCAAGGGAACCCGGATGGTCTACCACTTAGCTGGGATAATAACCATTTCTACGGGTAATGAAGATTTCATCTACCAGGTCAACGTGGTTGGTACCAGAAACGTGGTGGATGCCTGTATCCAGTGCGGAGTAACAAGATTGATCTACACCAGTTCGGTGCATGCCTTCCGGGAACCACCACCAGGAGTAGTTATTGATGAGTCCTGCACCTTCTACACCAACTCCCTAAGGGGAGTTTATGACCGTACCAAGGCCCAGGCCTCGATGGAAGTAATTGAAGGGGTTCAAAAAGGATTGAATGCAGTTATTGTGGCCCCCAGCGGAGTGGTAGGTCCCTGTGATTATCGAATTTCCCAGCTGGGACACATGATTCTCAGTTTTGCCCGGGGAGACCTTCCAGGATATGTGGAGGGGGCCTACGACTTTGTGGATGTCCGGGACGTGGCAGAAGGGATGATTCTTGCTGCCCAGAAGGGTAAACCTGGTGAAATTTACATACTCTCCGGGGAAAGGATAACCGTGGATGAGTTGATGCTAAAACTCCAAAAAATAACTGGTAAGAAACCACCGAGATTTAAAGCCCCGTTATGGCTGGCTAAGGCGTTGGGTAGAGTGGCCAATATATACTATGGTATCAGCGGGGCCAAACCCCTTATCACAGAATACTCGGCAGATGTACTGGCCAGTAACTCCATGATAAGTTGTGATAAGGCCAGAAGAGATTTAGGTTATGATCCTCGTCCTCTGGAACATTCTATTGAAGACAGTTTGCAGTGGTTCTATGAAAATGGCCACCTGAATATTGGGAAGAATGAATCATCAGGCTTATATTAACCAAGGGCTAAAATAACATCAAATGAAGACCCTCCACCAGATTTTTTTTAAAAATGCTCAGAATATGAAAGAACTGGCTCCCGGTAGCGTCAACTTGGTGGTCACTTCTCCTCCATATCCCATGATTGAAATGTGGGATGAAATGTTTTCTCAATTAAATGCTGAAATAGGCCATGCATTAAAATGTAATGATGGGCCACAGGCCTATCTTTTGATGAACCAGGAACTCGAAAAAGTGTGGGGGGCGGTGGATCGGGTTCTGGCCCCCAGCGGAATATTGTGCATCAACATGGGTGATGCCACCCGCAAAATTGGGGACCGCTTTCAGTTATACCCGAACCATTCCTACCTCACCCAGAGTTTCCAGGGGCGGGGGTATGATGTCCTGCCCCCCATAATCTGGAGGAAAACCTCGAATAAGCCCACCAAGTTCATGGGATCCGGGATGCTACCTCCAAACGCCTACGTCACTTTAGAACACGAATACATCCTAATATTCCGTAAAGATGGGCTCAGGAAAGTATCCAAAGAAGATGTGCAGAAAAGGAGACAGAGTTCCTACTTCTGGGAGGAACGCAACCAGTGGTTTTCAGATTTATGGAAGGATCTACAGGGAACACCCCAGGACCTTTTCAGTGTTAACCTCAGGAATAGAACAGCGGCATTTCCGTTTGAACTGGCCTACCGTCTAATAAACATGTATTCTATCCAGCAGGATTGGGTGTTTGATCCTTTCCTGGGCACCGGCACCACCACCCTAGCAGCTGCTTGTTCAGCTAGAAATTCTGTTGGATACGAACTGGATCCTAATTTTAGGGAACTAATAGAAGAACGGCTACTGGAAGTTCCCAAGTTTTCAGAAAAAGTCATAAAACAACGTCTAGAAACTCACCAGCAATTCCTAAAAAAACGTGCCAGAGAGGGTAAATCCTGGAAATACTATTCTTCACATTATAAATTTGGAGTAATAACCCGTACCGAGGAGGATATCCACTTCCCCCTTGCCAGGAAAGTTAAGATAGTGGGTGAAAATCTTTATGAGATTGCCTATGGAGTCGGTCAGTGATGGAAGTAAATCTGGAATTCCAGGCCTTCATCATGACCATAATCCATAATTTCCCCTTCCAATTCTTCCCAGTAGGGGGAATCTCCAAAGTAAATATCATGATATGCTTCGGCCAGATGGGGATGTTCAAGTTCTATCCATCTTTTAACTGGTCCCCACACACTGCCCGCCACGTTCAGGTTCTCGAACAGGTAATAATCCACAAAGTTTCTGGTCCTCCTTATTATGGCCTTCCAGTCGGTTAAAAATGGAAATATGGGACTTATGAAAAGGTAGTTCCGAACACCCCTTCGGTGAACCATTCTAAGCGCATCCAATCGTTTTTTAACCGGGTTGGCTCGTCTTTCCAGCTGCCTGCGAAGGTTTTCCTCCAGAGTGGAGAATGAAAAGCCAATCTCCCTTTCAGGAAACTGTTTTATGAGGTCCAAATCTCGCAGGACCAGATCAGATTTGGTGAGGATATTCAAAGAAGGTTCCAGAGGCACTAAATTATCCAGTATTCTGCGGGTGAGTTTGTATTCTCTTTCCTGGGGTAAGTAAGGGTCAGTAACCGATGACAGGAAGATACGTTTTCCCTGGTAGCTACCCCTCTTAGGGACCAGGGTATCAGCATTGACTTTAACATCCAGAAATTCTCCCCATCCTTCCCGGTGGCCGGTAAAACGTTTCATAAAACGGGCATAACAGTAGAGACATCCATGGCTACAACCTACATAGGGATTTATAACGAAATCTGCCACTGGGATCTGGGTCTTGGATAGTATGGAACGCGCTTGTATCTCAGCGATTTTAATACTTGATTCCCCCTGGACCCGGGGGTTTTAAAAAATTATAGAAAATACTACCATGGCCAGGTATAATGTAATCTGCAGTTTTAATTAGCTTATCTAAACTCTCTGAGGCCATCTGTTGGGATATGAAGTCCTCATTGTAATCCCAGTGTTTTTTCGCCCCAAAGAATCCAGATGAAACAGCTGCATCTCCCGCCACGGCCACTTTAACCTCTCCAACGCCCATAACTCTCCCTTTACCTTCCATGTTCACAGTGTATCTCATTTTATCAGTCTGAACTAGTAGAGAGGCATGATCAAAGGTATGACCAGGAGTGTAAATGACTTGGACTCCATCAGCTATGGTTGATCCGTCTTTAACTCCTTTAGCTTCGATGGTTCCTTTACGTGCCAGGTGAATGTTACTAAGGACCTCAGCATTGGAAAAAAGCTCTAGGTTACCGTAATGGTCCTGGTGTCCGTGGGTTATGAAAACCAGGTCTATATCCTCTGGTTTTAGATCGAACCTTTCCAGGGCCTTGGTAAGGTCGTCATGGTTTCTTTTCAGGTTCAGCTCGCTTTCGTCGATTTCATAGTCAAAACCAGTGTCAACCAGAATTTTACAGTCAGATTCAATGTAGGTTACCGTGGATCCGCCCCCCACACCTGAAAGCAGTTTAAGGGCTATCAGGTTGCTCTGGGGTTTTTCAAAGACATCAAGAAGTAGGCTTCCAGTTTTAATGATCTTAATGGACTTGACTGGCATATCTATGCTCCTATTTATTCACTGACCCTGTTTTTTAGCAATTTCCTGGAAACTTTGGGCAATGTACTCCACCTGCTGGGAGGTGAAGCCGTAGACACTGCACTTGAACCACTGGGTCTGTCCCCGTTTAATACCTACTATGTTACGCTTTTTAAGTTCCTCGTAGAGGAAAAATCCTCTTCGGGGATGTTTTTCTGCTATTTGGTGGAACAGTGGAGTTTCGAAGCGCACCAGATCATGTTCTGTGGGCCGAACTCCGATCTGGGTTATATCTCCTATATTTTCCATTTGAGCCACGAATTTACGGGTTTTTTTCACTTCCTGGTTCCATTTTCCAACCCTTTCGATTACGTGGGGGAGTGAGGCCATAAGGGTGGCTAAGGGGGCTCCACGACTGGTGCATCCCAGCATTTCCAGTTCCTTCACAGGATGGCTGGAAGACCTTTGGAGTACTTTTTCCGTCCATTCTTCCTTCATGCCCAGAACACCAATAGGCCCCGAGGCAGCCATACTTTTATGTCCACTACCTACCACGAAGTCGACTTTCAGCTTCTTAGCATCTATGGGCATGCGTCCCATGGAATAAGCACAATTAAGGAGGAGAGGAATTCCATATTCCTCGGCAATCTTCCCTACTGCCCGGGAGTCGGTCAGGTTACCATAATCCCCATCTACGTGGGTCAGAAGAATTAGACTGGGCTCCTCCCCCCTTTCGTGCAGTTCGTCGAGAACTTCCCGGTAACTATGGGGCCGCACCTGGTATTGGGGATGGTCGCTGGGAGGTACCTCCACAAGGTTAAGTTGGTTGCGTTCCGCCGCCAGGTGGGTGGTGTAATGTGCATTACCATCCACCAGGATGGTATCTCCTGGCTGGCAGATGGCATGCATTACGGCAAATTTGCCTTCCCGGGCCCCGTGAACAGTTCTTACTGCGTCCACATTCAAAAACTGGGCCAGATCATCCAGAAAACCAGCCACTGAAGGTTTTTTAACTTCATCCAGCCGACCGGCACAGTAGTCACAGACACTGTAACCATCGGAAAACTCATATAGAGCTTTCCTGGCTTCCAATGGTAAAAACCCTCCTCTTTGCAAGGGGTTTAAGTTTAAATTCTCTCTTTCCATAGTCCTAGTGAGTGAATAATCCTGACATTCCATGTTAACACCTAAAAAAACCTTTCCCGAAAACTTGATTCCGATTTAACTTGTTATGAATATTATTATGTGAGGAGGGGATGTTATTTTTTTCTAAAATTTAATTGAAAAATGGATATGATTGCCTTTTAATGGTCTAAAATAAAAAAATAAGATAATATGGGAATTATTCTCAAATTCCCATAGCCTGGTTGGTTTTTGCGATGGACTTCTGTGCATCTTCCTCCAACTCCAGCATGGCTCTGATACAGTCCACGTTCTCTGGCACCACGTCTGATTCCTGGTGGATGGCCTGCATGTAGAACAGTTCACCTTCAGTTATGTTTATTGATTCCTTCCACACTGCAATCTCGAAAAGGTCGCTGCGAGGTCTTCCCATGTCACGGGCGAATTCCATCACTTCTGCAGTGGATCCGGCCCCTTTATTGGCTTCAAAGAGCATAACTCGGGGGGTGGCTTCCAAAAGGTCTATTACATCATCCACAGCGGGTACCGACTCCAGTTCCACCATGAGGTTGTGCTGGTGCATGAGCGTGGTGGGGACCAGGAGAGCCATGGTGGTTATATTCAGATCATACATAACCGTCTGCACGTCTGGTCCGTGATGACTGGGTACTGTGGGTGGGTTGGGGACAATAGCGTTTATAGGTCCTTTCTTGATCTGTCCGGGGTCAGCACCTCTTCTAACCATGACCGCCCGCACCTTTTTAATTCCACAGAGGTCGTCGATGGGTTTTAAAGTCCGGCAAAGGCCAGTGGTGTTGCAGGAAACTACTCGCACATAATCTGCTCCCCAGGCGTCCTGGAAATTGGCGAAGGAGTTAAAGGAATGGCCAATGGCATCCTGTTTTTCTCCGCCCTGGAAGATGCCCTTCACCCCTTTCTCTTTGTAAACTTCCATGTTTTTGGCACCGATGCCCTCTGGGGTGCAGTCCACCATGAGATCAATCAGATCGTAAAGATCATCTATGGTCCCTGCTACTTTGATTCCTGCTTCTTCAAACTGCCCCTCCCTTTCCGGGGCGCTGATGTACAGGGGATAACCTTTGTCAACTGCCATTTGGGCTTCGAAGTCAGGGGTTCTCTTGGTTACTCCGACGATCTTCATGTCATCCTGGCAGGAAACTGCGTCTGCCACCCTTTTACCTATGGTTCCGTATCCGTTTATACCGATTGATTTCATAATTTCCACATCCGCCTTACTTTTCCCGGGACCTCTGGAAGTTTAGAGGATTTTAGGATAATTATTTAGAAAATAAAACTCCCAGAAAGCCTATTTGACATAAAAACTCTTTATGAATCTTTATGTTCCCAAGTTATAATAAATTTTTGGATTTACCGGTAGGGTGGTGGTAATGGTTCAACCTCTGGCTGCAGGTATTTAAAAAAAGAAATGAAAGAGCCCCTAAAGGAGGTGGGGCTTATACAAGACTTATGCAATTTGTTTATTCCATTTGCTCTAATTTTTCGGGTAAATATGTGTCTACTACATATTCCAATCCATACTTCGAGAAAGACTGTTGTTCTGCCTTTTTACCGATCTTGAGCATCTTCTTAATCTCCATTTGCCAAGCATCATCCTTGTATCGGGGGTCCTTGGAAAGCTCCTTCAGTCTTAAAACGTCAATATCTTTAAGAGGGTCAGTGGGAAGATCGTAGTTGATGATGTCAGAGGCGGTAACCCCCAGGAATTTAGCATTGGGTGTGGCCAGTTGATGGTTAACGTGGGCCAGTTTGGCACTGCCACTGATTATAACCATGGCAATGTGGAATCCCCAGGGGTCTCCGTCGTTACAGATGTAGACTGGCAGATTAAGTTCTTCATTTACTCTTTTAAGGAAACGACGGGTAGCACGAGCGGCCTGGCCCTTTAAACCCACAATTAAGGTGTCGAATTTTTTATAAGCTTCTTCCTGAACCATTCTGTGGAACATACCCATAGTTTCCACAGCAATAACTCGTTTAACGTCGTGATCCACAAATTCTACTTCATCAATGGTGGGGGATATGGTGTAGCCTGATTTACCAGATTTAAGTGCGTTTATCTCCACGTCATCATCCTGGATGATGATGTTTCCATAGACCGAAGCTCCGTCTTCTTCAGGCATAAGACCCAGGTCTTCACGGGTAGTTCCCAGGGTCACTTCCAGGTCTTCACCCACGATGTTGGATTCCTGTTGGTCTCCGAAATCCACTTCCCATCCTTCAGAAACGTAGTACATTTCCCTTAATGTGGCAGTTTTTCCCCTTCGGACCAGATCCTTGCAAAAATTGGCCACGTAAACCATCTGGGCCATTTTACCTATTTGCTTAACGTTACCCAGGGATCTTTTCCCGTATCGATCTCCCAAGACGTAGTAACGTTTTTCCTCGTCATAAACTATGTTAGATGTTCCTCGTGATGGAACTTTGATTGTGGGGACGTTATTTTTGTGAACGTCTTCTAATATTGTCTCACCCAAGCTTTTGAGTTTATTAACAGTGATATCTTTCTTATTCATCTTCAACCACGCCTTCATATTTGGCTCTGCGTGTAACCTTAGCTAGCACGGCGTCATATTCGGGTACATCCTGTTCTGCGAGAACAGCTGCTTCATGAATTATTACTGGAACCAAGCTTTCAAATACCTTGGAACGAAGAGCTTCCTCTTTCGCTGCCCGTTTGGCCCGGATATACTTCTGCATTTTGCGGGCTACCTTCATGGTGGCCTGCCGGACTTCATGGAGAATTTCTGGCTCAGGGGCCACGCTCTGTTTACCGGTGGATAGATAAGGTACATTGGTGGATACTATGTTCACAAAGACAGTTATTGGGGCGTTATCCAGGTCTCTAACGCCGTAACGCTTCCAGTCAACGCTTTTAAGGGCTTCAGTAATTGCACAGCTTCCCTGGTCAAATGATAGGGGTACTCTGTTTGCAAAACGCATGATCTCTGCCTTTCTCTGTTCTCCCACCATTCTTCCTGAATCTCCTCCATAGGAAATCCCGGCCTCCACCACAAATGAAATTCCACCCCGGAAGGTTTTTGGTTTTCGAGTGATGGAAGAAATAAATTCTGGATTTAAGATTTCTCTCATACCCTTTTCGATCTGTTCCTTGCCTATGGGGATCAAACCCGAAGTGGGTGGAGCCATGAAATCCATCCTGGCAAAGGTCTCTACAATGGCCTCTGCCTCCTCCCACTTCATGTCCTTGGGCCTCTTGTTGAGATCAATTCCAGTTATCTCTTCAATTTCATTCACTCTCTTGGTGGACATACGGGACAGATTACTGGTGAGCAAACTGCGAAAACGACGTTTATCCGTATGTTTAGCCATGAATATCAAATCATCAGCAGTAACACCCTTGGGATGGGGTAATACCTCCTTGGGAAGGGGTGGTATACCTTCATCTGCCCGGTCAAAGATGTACTTATGTCCGGTGGGGTCTCGGAAGGTAATTTTGCAGTGAGGGTTGGCGATCATGGTCCTACGGATGTACTCATAGGCACCCTGCTCACTTAAAGAGTAGGAAACATCTTTAAAATGCAATTCAATGCTCACACCGGTAGAATCTACTTCCACGTCCCTTCTGGATAATATCAGGCCCTGATTGGTCTTAACATCCATCTTAAAGACCATTTCAACTCCTTTAAGTTTTTCCCCCTCGTACCATCCAGAAACTACTTTTGCCGGCTTTCCAGTGGTCATCTGAGATAAAAGAACACAACCACTACATCCCAGACCTTGCTGACCTCGGGATTGTATGTTACGGAACTTGGAACCGGCGAACATGGTGCTGAACACCCTGGTGATGTAATTTTCAGGGATACCCGGTCCATTGTCCTTGTGTTTAAGGATGTAGTGATCCTTTTCCAAACGTTTAAGGTCTATTTTTATCTCAGGCAGGATTCCTGCCTCTTCAGCCGCGTCCAGGCTGTTAGTTATCAGTTCATGGAATACGATGGTCAAAGAACGAATTTTCCCTGAAAAACCCAGCATCTGTTTATTTCGTCGGAAAAATTCGGATGCAGTGAGTTCTTTAAACTCTTCAAATAATTCAGCTGCTTCTCTCTCCAAATTAAGCCTCCTTAATAGTGATCATATTATCATAATTAATATTTACTAATTCATACTTGGGGTGGGTTTCTTACAAATCCACTATTTTGTGGGTTTCCCGAAACTCCCTCATCCTTCGGTTCTGTTTCTTTTTCTCCAGAAAAGCGTAAACAGTCTTGTGCCGGGAACCATTCAGAATCATTTCCACCGCCTCATGGGCCACCTGCAGGTGTTCCATATCCCCAATGAGGGAAACGGTTTTTCCGTAAACCGAAACATCCACTTCGGCCATTTCAGTGATTATATCCCTAGTACGCCCTTCTTTACCAATTATTCGACTTTTTTGCCGTGCCACTGCCTTTTTGGACTTTCCTACATAGTCCGGCAGGTTTATAATGTCCAGCATTACCTCATCGTCGACCAGTTTGAGGGCTATTTCCGGATTAAATCCTCTTCCTATGGCTTTAACCATATAACGGGCTTTCCACACAGAAAGAGGATCCTCGTTCTCTTCGCTGGGTGATATGGAAACCGATCCGGCTTCACTATCAATATCCAGGTTAGTGTTTGTTGTTTTTTCAATCAATCCCTTGGTGGTTCCCTTGGTTCCAATTAACACCGCCACACGTTCTTTAGGGATCTTCAAGTATTCGGTAGTGGGCAAATCTAACACCTCAATGAAAATATTTACATTATCCTTTAAGATATACTTTTCTATCCTTTTACATCCATAATTTTACTTTTAATCTCATCTATGGATATATTTATACCTAGTTTCTTAAAATCTCTAATCAAGTTCTCTATATCGCGTTTTAAAAGCTCCAAAGCCAAAGGATGATCCCGGACCACTGCCTGGGAAACATCGATAATGACGGGGTTATCTTCTCTGATGAGAATGTTGAAGCTTGATAAATCACCGTGAACAATTTTTGCATCGTTATAAAGTTTAGCAACAATATCCACAATATCATTGACCATTTTTTTAGGGTTAGCTACTTCTGTTTCTCTCATGAGTGGAGAGGGATTTCCTTGGGAATCACCTATGAATTCCATGACCAGAACATTGTTTTTGGCGATGATGGGGTGTGGAACCGGGATTCCTGCTTCTTCAGCCCTTTTCAGATTCCTGAATTCTTTCATAACCCAGGTTTTAATCATTTGGCGTTTATTGGAAGTGTTAACTTTGAAACGGGGATCCCCCTGTATGTAGTACTGCATTTTCTTAAAATCAGAGGTACTAACCCGATAAATCTTAACCGCCACTAGGTTACCCTGATCATCAACACCTTTGAAAACGTTAGCCTCCTTTCCAGTACTTATGGCACCCTTTAAAAGGTTTATATAACCCTGTTTGGCTAACTTGTAGAGAGTTTCCAGGGTTAGCCGATCGAAGACTTCACTTCCAGTTCTTTTATCCTCAACACTTTTAAGACGCTTAATCTCCCTCATTTTCTGCAGATCATAATCTGCTTTCGAAATTTTTGAATCCATAAATAACGCCTTTTAGGTTTAAAGAATTTTAGTCAAAATCAGGCTGATTCAAGGTGTAAAGGACGTCAGACGATAATAACCACTATTACTAAATAGTCCAACTTAGTATATAAAACTATTTTATCCAATTTGCAGCCTTTAGAGATGAAATCAAGGCTTCAGGAATATATTTTTTTCCCAGCCACAAAATTATTGCCGTTGCTAGTGTAAGGGCATGATATTTGCAGTAAAAGGATTTTGCTGATCTTTAAAAAGCAGAGAATTAAAAAGAAAAAGTAAACCTTTTCTAAAACTAGAGCTTAAGTTTTCCCCGGCGTTCTAGCCAGTTAGCTTCGGTACGAGTATATCTCCACACGACATCGGCCTTTTCATCACTCTGAAAAGCCCAAGGTTTTATCAGAACCACGTCTCCCTCTCTAATCCATATCCTCTTTTTCATTTTACCTGGAATTCGGCATAACCGTATTTTTCCATCGGCACATCTTACTCTTAGCTTTCCGTGCCCCATAATCTGCTCTACCAATCCAGGTATCTCACCTTTACGGGGAGACCGGACTCTCCGAACTTCCTGAGTTTGTTGGCCTTGTCCTCTTCTCAAATACTCTCCTCCAATTCCTATCGACATTAATATCTTGAATTAAATGATCATCTAATATTTCATGGCGATTTTATTGATTATTTAATGATCTTTGCCCTGTTTTAGAATAAACTTTTAATTGCACGATATGATCATTCAATCTTCCTTTTTATATTGTGTTTCGATGTATATAAAAAAAGTGCTGGTTTCATGCATTTCTACTAACCCAACTTATATAAAGCCTATGCTAAAAATATACAAAAAATGACTAGATCTTTATGTTAAGATGCATCACATGATTGACTAAAAACTAAAAAAAAGGATTTTTAATAGTCCTTTTTAGGTGAAAAATGATTTTTGGGTAGTTATAAAAGCATCTAGTTATTTTATAGAAGTCAAACTTATAAGAGTTGATAAAATGGCAAAGGTAAAAGGAACTAAAAAAAGAACAAGAGCAAACCATAAAAAACCTGGAAATAAAAGAGGAAGAGGCGTAAAACACTAAAATATAGTCTATAAGACTACTGTGGACAACATTCATCTTAGAGTTAGACAATTCATTGTAATCCTTACTACCTTTAAGAACAGTGATATGTTTCTATGATGGATTTGTTTTATTCATTTTTTAAATACAAATTTTTTCATAGGCTCATTTTGCCAATATCTATAATGGGGTAATTGAATGGGAAAAGAGTTCCTGAATCTAACAGAGCCAGAAGAGGTTAAAGAGATTCTGGGCGCACTGAAACTGGCCAAGAACGTGGAATATATTAATTTACAGGAATGTTGGGGTCGGGTTCTGGCTGAAGATATTTACTCTTTTATGGATCTGCCCCCATTTGACCGGGTTAGCATGGACGGGTATGCCCTGCAGGCGCAAGACACCTTCGGAGCGTCAGAGGATGAACCCAAAGTATTGAAAATGGTGGGGAGGGTAAGGGCTGGTGATATCCCCCGATATGATGTTCTAAGTGGATGTTGCGTGGAGGTGGGAACTGGTGCTCCTCTTCCTCCCCAAGCAGATGCGGTGGTGATGTTAGAGTACACCGAAATATCCTGTGATGAAGTATATGTCTACCAGGGAGTAGCTCCTGGTGAAAACATCGCCAAGCAGGGTTCTGATATAGAAAAAGACCGCCTGCTTCTTAAAAAAAATACCATTCTTTCTCCGGATAAAATAGGGGTCTTAAGTGCCATGGGCCTGGAAAAAGTCCCGGTGTATTCCCGAATCAAAGTAGGGATCATATCTACCGGTAATGAAATAGTACCCAGTGGTGCAGAACTGCCTTATGGGAAAATTTATGATGTTAATTCTCAAAGCGTGGCCTCTGCTGTTCTATCATGTGGCTGCCTGCCCTTCGATCTGCAGATAGTCCGAGATGATTTTGAGAGCCTTAAAAATGCTATAAATGGACTAGTTGATTCCGATGTAATTATAACCTCTGGTGGAACCTCTGCCGGTGCAGGGGATGTATTAAGGGCAGTGGTTGAGGAGTTGGGTCAAGTTCTAGTCCACGGTATATCCATTAAACCAGGTAAACCAACTCTAATAGGACTTATAGGCACTAATGAAAAGGTTCTAATAGGACTTCCAGGGTATCCTGTGGCCGCCTTGGTCGTTTTTGAGTCGTTAATAGCACCATTTTTAAGAGAAAACTCATGTTTACCCATTGAAGACCCTTCTGTTGTAAAACTAAGATTGTCCCGTCGGTTCCACCCCTCCCGGGGAAGAACTCACCATTTACTGGTTAAAGTAAAGGGGGATGGTGCTATCCCTATTTTAAAGGATTCCGGAGCTATCACCGCCCTGGCCGAGGCTGATGGTTTTATCGAAATTCCAAAAAACACTGAGATACTGGAAGAAGGTACTCTGGTGGATGTTAGAGTGTTTAATAGGAAATTTAACCTTCTTTAAACTTTAAAAAATAATAAATGCCTATTCTTATTTTTTTAATTAAATTATCTTTTTTTGCTTAATTTAATGGAAGGCATTAATATGTCTCAAAAAGATCACTTAAAACCACCTTTTTGGCAGTTTCTACCATCTTCGGTACCTTGCCAATGGTGCCGGCCGATTCACCAACGATAACCACCACTCCCCGGAAATGGTCCCTAAGTTCTTCAGCCCTGGAAAGACAGTTTTGCACAGCATCCCCATCATCCTTCCCAATGGCATAATTACCCATAGAAGTCGCCATTGCATCGGCTACACTGGCCTTAGAGGCAAAAACAGTTACCGAGTCTGATCTTCCAAAGCTAATGGAGTGTCCCACCGTGCCGGAGGAGGTGCAGATCCCCAGGGGGGTTATTTGATGCTTTACTTTGAAACCTAAACGTCCAGATAAAGAAGATTCCCCGGCAAACAAACCAACCGTGACATCCCGGTTGGTCTTTAAAGCCACATCCCCTCCGTTATCGACTATGCTGTATCGTGAACCCTGATCCAGAATATAATTAAGGCAGAACTGGGATATGGTACCAGCCACTGCGGCCATGGGCCCCACATCAGCCAGTTTACTGGCACGAGCCATTTCTTCTATCAGGGGAGGGGCATTCTCAACTTTCAGAGGTTCCAGGCTACTTAAAAATTCGGGATGTTGCTGTATATAACTCTTCAAGCCGTAGCGTTCCTTAATGATAAAATTAGTAAGGTCCACATTCTCCATATCGGTGGTGAGAAGTATGTTGGACTCTTCAACCACTATTCGTCTTTTGATCATTACTAAAATTATGGCCATTGTACATAAAATATTTAGACTCCACTATAGAATAGTAGGGATTAGAACATATTCAAGATATTGTGGTGTAAATGTTTAAAAAAAGAAGAGTAAATTCGCATCCTGGGGAAAGGGTGATTTTCAAGACCAAACCCCGTTTCCTAGTACACTCCACAGGAGTGTTTCTCAAAGTTATAATCATACTTCTGATTCTTTACCTATTTCGATTAATCCTGGCATGGATGAATAACTTTAGAAATAGCCTGGATGCCTTTATTCAACTCCCACTGGTGGAATGGACAACTTATGCCCTGTTCCTTGTTATTCTAATACTAATCTTGGGGGTGGGATACGATTTTCTTCGCTGGCGTCAAAAAAAATACACCCTGACCAACCATAGAATCATTGTTCAAAGTGGAATCATAAAAAGAAGGAAAAGCTTCATCCATTATGATAAGATACAGGATATTGTGGTTTCACAAAGTCTGGTGGACCGGTTATTTTCTGCAGGGGATATGGAGGTGTTTGGAGGGCATGAGGGCACCACACTTATCTTAGAAGACATTCCGAACCCCATTGAAGTTGAAAACGTGATAAACCGGCTTATGGAAGGGGAAGAGTTTGACTTTACCCGGCCAGAAAAACCCAAAGAACCAAGATCCATAATTGAGGAATACGATAAAAAGTTTAAAAGATGAGCCTAAAAAAGAGATAATGATTAGGGATGAATAGCATACCCCTGTTCTTTTGCACTGTTTTATAATAACTGATGGATAAAAGAAATGAAGGACTATGATGTAGCTGTGGTGGGTTCTGGACCGGTAGGTTCAACATTAGCCCGTTATATGGCAGATGAAGGATACAAGGTTGTCATTTTGGAGAAAAAAAGGAATGTGGGAGTTCCACTCCAGTGTGCTGGCCTTCTGGGTAAAAGAATTAAAAAAATAAACATTTTGCCTCAGGAATTCATCATGAATGAAGTATATGGTGCTTATCTGCATTCACCTTCTGAAATTGTCCTTAAAGTTTCCAAAAAACATCCCGAAGCATACGTCATCGACCGAGTAGCCTATGATAAGTACTTATCAGACCGAGCAGTTGATTCTGGAGCCCAACTGTTACTTAAACACCGTGTAGATAATGTGGATATTCACAACGGTGATGTTTTGGTAAGGAATGGTGAAAAAATATCAGCCCAAGTGGTGGTGGGGGCTGATGGCTACAACTCCCGGGTTTCGAAACTGTTCAATCCTGCATCAGAGAATTATGAAGCTGTCCAGTTTCTGATGAGTGTTAAAGATGAAGTTGACACTGATTATGTACATTTGAATGCTGAATCCAAAATAACTCCAGGATTTTCGTGGATTATTCCCATTTCTGAGAGTTTGCTACGGGTGGGCCTGTTTTCTACATTGTCTTATAAGGAGGCCAGCACCCATCTGGAAGCTTACATCAAGAAAAATCCTCAACTAAAAAATTCCGCGTTTATAAAAAAATATCATGGTTGTATTCCAATTTACAATCCAAAAAAGCAGATCGTAAAAAACAGGACACTCCTTTTAGGTGACGCTGCCTCCCAGGTAAAGCCGACCACTGGGGGTGGCCTGACCCTGGGTTTCCTTTGTGCTAAACTGGCCTCAGAGGTAATGATTAAAGCACTGGAAGAAGAAAATATGGAAATTCTGCAGGAATATCAGGTTTTATATGGTAAGAAGTTTGGAAGAGAACTTAAAACTCAGAGAATGGTTCATAAAACATTTAAATCCCTCAGTGATGCTGATCTGGATTTCATGTTCTCCAAACTTAAAGAAGAGGGTGCTGAAGAAATAATATCTGAATACGGAGACATGGACACCCAATCTCCCCTGGTAATGGAGATGCTAAGAAGGGGAATCATATTCTCCATCCTGCCCCAGATGTTATCCAGGAGGATATCTTCTTTATGGAAATAGCTGTTATCCCCTCCCTGGAACATCCCACCCTGCCCCAGGCCGAACTAGAGTCAGTTCTTGCTGCAGAAAACATTAAATACAGATTTAAAAAGGTTAAATGCGGTTTGATGGTTATAGAGATGCCAGATAAACTGTTCCCAAAACTTCCTAATCTGGTAAGGAGGCTTTCATTCACCCATGAAGTTTTTCGGGTGTTGCTGCACACAGTGAATGGTGAATTAGAGGAAAGGGCTTCCTCTTACCCCTGGGAGGATATAGTCCAAGATAATTATGCGGTCAGGGTAAAAAAAGTTGATTCTGGATCAGATTTGAACTCTTTAGATCTGGAAAAAAAACTGGGGGGAATTATTAAGAGGCGTACTGGGGCCGGAGTCAACCTGGAGAGCCCCCATACATTCATCAGAACGGTGTTGAATCATGATGAAGTCTTGGTGGGGGATCGTGTTTCCAGCATATCTAAAAAACACTTCTTTGAACTTAAACCCCATAAAAGACCGTTTTTTTATCCTGGATCCATGCATCCCAAGCTGGCCCGGTGTATGGTGAACTTGACCCGTGTTAAAAGGGGAGAGAGTTTACTGGATCCCTTCTGCGGCACAGGAGGAATCCTAATTGAAGCCGGGATCATCGGAGCCCGGGTGATAGGTAGTGATCTGGATTATAAAATGGTGGAGGGCACTAAAGAGAACCTGATCCACTGTGGGATAACAGATTTCCAGATATTCCGGGCCGATGCCCGTAGCTTACCCCTATCTGAACCAGTTGATGCCGTGGCAACCGATCCCCCCTATGGTATTTCTGCTTCCACCGGAGGTGAGAAGAGCCAGGACCTTTACCAGCAGTCCATGGTGTCCATTGCACAGATCATAAAAGAAGATGGCCGGGTTTGTATAGCCACTCCCCATTACCTGGATATCCAGGAGGTGCTGGAGGGCACAAACTTTGAAGTAATAGAACAGCACCATATAAGAATGCACAAGAGTTTGACTCGGGTAATATCCGTACTTAAACTGGCTTAATTTAGGTCTCTTATTGGTTAAGTGGCTTCGAAGTTGAATGTCTGGTTTTCACGCCATGAAAGATTTAATATTTAACAATTGATGAAGTGATTGTCTTGAAAGTTAAAATATTCGACACCACCCTTCGCGACGGTGAACAAACTCCTGGAGTTTCCCTTACAGCTGATGAAAAGCTCAGAATAGCTCTTAAACTGGAAGAGATGGGGGTGGATGTCATTGAAGCAGGGTCCGCCATAACCTCTCCTGGAGAAAGGGATGGAATAAAAAAGGTGGTGGATGAGGGATTATCCGCCGAGATATGCAGTTTCACCCGGGCAGTTCAAGTTGATATCGATGCTGCTCTGGATTGTGGGGTGGACAGCATTCACCTGGTGGTGCCCACTTCTGATCTGCACTTGGAACATAAACTTCGCAAGACCCGGGAAGAAGTAAAGGTTATGGCCATAGAGTCCACCCAGTACGCAGTTGATCATGGACTTCTGGTTGAATTGTCTGCTGAAGACTCCACCCGAAGTGATATGGAATTCCTTAAGGGGATATTCCAGGAAGGTATCCAGGCCGGCGCTAAACGTATCTGTGCTTGTGACACGGTGGGAATGCTCACCCCCGAGAAATCTTATGACTTTTACCAGCAACTAAGCCAACTGAAGGTGCCACTCTCAGTGCACTGTCACAATGACTTCGGCCTGGCCGTAGCCAACAGTCTCTCTGGTTTAAGGGCCGGAGCCACCCAGGCCCACGTCACCGTCAATGGTATTGGTGAAAGGGCCGGAAACGCATCTTTAGAAGAGGTCGTGGTGGCGCTACACACCCTCTACCAGGTTCCTACCAATGTGGATATCAGCATGCTCTACGATGTATCCCGTATGGTGGCCCGTATCACGGGGGTTTTCCTACAGCCCAACAAGGCCATTGTCGGGGAGAACGCGTTTGCCCATGAATCTGGGATTCACGCCGACGGAGTTATGAAGAAAGCCGCAACTTATGAACCAATAACGCCAGAATTAGTTGGTCATAAACGCCGTTTTGTTATGGGCAAACACGTAGGGTCTCATATAATTAAACAGAAGATAGAAGAAATGGGATTGAGGGTGGATGAGGATCGTTTTAACCAGATTTTCCAGAGGATAAAATCCCTGGGAGACATGGGTAAATGTGTTACCGATGTGGATCTGCAGGCCATAGCTGAGGATGTGATGGGGATAATGGCAGAGAAACCTGTGGAACTGGAAGAACTGACCATAGTATCTGGTAACAAGGTAATACCCACTGCTTCGGTTAAACTTAAGATAGATGACATGGAGACCCTGGAGGCTGGTGTGGGGGTGGGTCCAGTGGACGCTGCCCTGGTGGCCATTAAAAAGAGCATCGCCGATGTTATTGACATTGAACTCGAAGAATACCACGTGGATGCCATAACTGGGGGGACCGACGCCCTTATAGACGTGGTGGTCCGGCTGCGCCATAACCAGCAGGTGGTAACCGCCAGGAGCACTCAACCCGACATTATAAATGCCAGTGTGGAGGCCTATCTTTCTGGCATAAACAAGATCCTCAGTGATAAACGCATTGAGAAAAGGGATTTAGAATAAATGGAATATACTATTCAGATTACAGGGTTTAATGCCCATATAAAGAACTTGCCCGAGGTTTTAGCCCACGTCAGAGATATTGCTGGGAGGGGAACCATTCAACTGTTACAGGCCCAGGGGGTTGCTGGGGAAGAACACCTTTTACATGCCACCCACCAGGCCCTCTTGGCATTCCAGCGGAATGAGAATTTATCCCAGGACCTGGGCCTGGAGATCTGTCTGAGAGCCTCAGCACAAAGACAGATATCAAGGGCCATCAAATTGTTAGGCATAACTGAGGGAAAACAAGCCGTCTGTGCCGTGATGGTGGGCTGCCCGGGGGATGCACTTCCCAAACTGGAGAGTTTACTGGGTCCCCAGGACATCACGGTCCTTAAAGCCGACCCTGAAAGGTTGAAACAGATTTATAAAATCTCTGATCAGGAACTATACGCCCATCGAAATGTGGAGAGGGTGCTAATAGAAAGAACTGCTCTTTTAAACCTTGAAAAGTAATTATTTATCCAAAACATTCAAATCCAGTTCTTTAACCACTTCCACTAATTCTCCCAGGTTCTCCCTGCTCAGACACCTTAGATCAAGATTTTTTATTTCCAAACAAATTGCCTGTTCAGTTAATCTTTCATAGCGGGGGCAGATGGTAATCATTCCTCCACCAATCACTTCGATGTGGTTCCGTAACTGGTGAGCAAATTTTCTGGGATTTGAACTGGGCAAACAAACATTCACTCCCCGTTTATCATGGTGAAACGAGGTTTCAAACTCTTTTTTCAAAAATTTACAGGCGGCTACAGTTTTTGAAAATGATTCACTGGCATTCTGCACTTCCACCATGATAGCGGCACCGGTTAAGGGAGTGGCCCGTAAAGCCCGGGTTATTCGTTTAGAATCACCAACCACCTCCTCGCGGTTGGTAGAAAAAAAACCCCCACTACCTGCGTTAACCATCTTTGGGCTTCCCGTGGATGCCACAATAACGTGGGCCTGTTTTTTATGGGCTAAATTCTTGGTAGGATCTCCCAGGGCTCCGGATGCATCTTCTACCAGTAAAATATCGTTCTTTTCACAGATCTGGTAGATCTCTTTCAGGGGCTGTTCCGCCGTATAGGCGGCAAAACTTGTCAAAAATAACGCTTCCACAAGGTAATGATCTAAAAATTCAATGAGAATCTCAGGATCGATAACTCCCTGATTGGTATCTAATTTCCTGGTTTCCAAGTGCATTAAACTGGCCATTTCCGCAAAACCAGACCAAGCACCCTGATCAGGGATGAGGATGGCCCCATTAAGGGTGCTCATGACTGATAATATGGCGGCGTTACCACTATTGACTATTTTTACCTGTTGGTGTCCCGTTAATTTCCGGATACTATCTTCAACAGACTTCAATTCTTCACGGGGGTTGTGATGGATACTGCACAGATCCCTGGCCACCCGGCACATGGCCTGTGCCGATTCTAGGGATGGCCTTTTGGCCCTTAAAGTGAGTTTATGCTGGTTAATCAATGTTCCACCATTAAAAATATATTTTTACATCATTAAGTCAATTTCACCATGAATATGTATAGGTCATCATTTAAAAGAAAGAATCCAGTGTGGTCTGCCTGGATCTTAATATATCCTGAAGCAAGTCACTTTGCTCTATGAATTTTTCCACAGAAAGTTTAAGCTTGGTATCCACATAGTTCAGGGAACTTTTAATATCCTCAAATTCTAGAAAAGGTTGCTCCATGGCATTTCTTATATTTTCCCTAACATTAAAAACTCCAAGGGGCACATATCCGGAGTAAGCCTCCCTTAGCACAATTACACCCGCCTGTCTTTTTTCACGTGCCAGGGCTTCTAGCACCGCCATTTTACAGGTGTAGTAACATCCTCCCACTCTTGAATACTCTTTCTTACCATTATAATATTCGTAATCAGAGAATATAATCTGTTCTCTTCCTAGGACATGTAAGAAGGCTTCCATCCATTCATACTGCCAGGGAGTGGGTAGAAGGATCACGGCATAGTAGTTGTTAAGGCTGGCAAATTCGTGTACTCTGCATTTATCCACAGTTTCGTGATATTTAACTTCTTTTAAGAGCTGGTCCCCTATGGTACTATCACAGGCAGTAATGGACCATCTGGTCGGTACCAACCGGCGACGTTTCTCAATGCCCATGGTTCCCACTGAAAAGGCCTTCTGGATCTGGGAAAAAGGAATATCATCCTGGTGGAGATTCATAACGGCTTCTCTAGCCAGTAAGTCAGTGTCATAGTAGACCTTCTCCAGTTCCCGGTCCCACCTGACACTCTCGATATCAAATTTCTCAATCAGGGCGCTGGGTCCATGGGGTGGGTGCTGGTCACTAAAAGAAACACCTCGAGGTTTCCCACCAAATTCTGCTTCACTATCAATGGAATTCGAGGATAAAGAAATTTCTTGTAGTTTTTCAACCAGCCCATTCTCCAGGTCTTTAACTCCCACTAACTGTTTTCCACGAACCAGATTCAACCGGTATCCGATTATATCTTCCTGAGTTTTTTGATTGGCAATCCACGATTCTGGGGTGTCCATGATGGTGGTGTCTCCTTCCATAGGGGTGATCATGGGGCCAGCATACACCTTAGGATAGTTCCAACTACCAATAAAAACTGAGGGAGGGGTGGTGCCGTCCAGTTCCTTGCCCACATTCACCGAGGGAATCTGGAACTTGGATGTGAGTTTCTTTAGATAGGACTTTTTACCCATCATGTTATCAAGTAAATAAATGATTAAGGTATAATAAACTGTTTTAGTTAGTAGGTGAGAAGTAATCAACAGTCACGAAAGGTGGCGGATTCTGATTTATGGCCGTTTCACCAGTTTAAGAGAAGCTGAATTCATACAGTAGCGTTTACCAGTGGGTGGTGGTCCATCATCGAATACATGTCCCAGGTGAGCGTCACATCGGGCGCACAGGACCTCGGTACGAACCATGAACAGGCTGCGGTCTTCCACATGCACCATGTTTTCCATGGCTACGGGCTCCCAAAAACTGGGCCACCCGGTACCTGAGTCAAACTTGGTTTTAGAGTCAAATAGGTCGGTATCGCAGCAGACACAACGGTATACTCCGTCTTCATGACAGTCATGATATCTGCCGGTGAAAGCCATTTCTGTACCCTTTTTACGGGCTACTTGGAACTGTTCCGGAGTTAAAATTTCCAACCAATCTTCATCTCCTTTATAAACCTTCTCTACCATCTCTACTTTCCCAGATTCTACAAAGAAGATGGGGACTTTTTCATTTGAAATTAGGTTCATATAGTAATAGTATGGCTACCGCGATACTTTAAATTTATTTCAACCTAAGCTAATTCGATGGTACTGGGGGGCTTATCACTCACTGAAAGAGCTACATGAGTTACTTCAGGTATTTCTGCTGTGATACGTTGTGAAATGGTTTTAACCATCATCCAGGGAAGTTCTGGAACATCAGCAGTCATGGCATCCAGGGACTCCACCATCCTCAGCACCACCAGATATCCATAATCCCGAATATCTCCTTTAACACCGGTAACCTTGGTGTTGGTCAACACCGCAAAGTACTGCCACAAAGTCTTATCCAGACCCTCTTTATGAACTTCTTCTTCCACAATGGCATTGGCTTTACGACAGATATGGATTTTTTCAGGAGTAATCACCCCTGCAATCCGCACTGCCAATCCCGGGCCAGGGTAAGGTTGTCTCTGGGTCATGTGCTCTGGAAGGCCAAGTTCCGAGCCTAAAATTCTTACTTCATCTTTATAAAGCTCCCTTATTGGTTCCAAAACTTCCAGAACTAGGCCGTGGGGTAGGGCCACGTTATGATGGGATTTTATTTTCCCCTCACTCTCGATCCAGTCCGGAGCGATGGTTCCCTGCACCAGAAATTCGGCTCCCACCTCTTCAGCCACCCTTTCAAATACCCTGATGAAGACTTCTCCAATGATCATCCTTTTTTCTTCCGGATCTTCCACTCCATCCAGTTTTCTTAGAAATTCAGCACTGGCATCAACAAATCTGAAGTTAAGTCTGTCCTGAAATGTGGTCTCAACGTATTCTGCTTCACCTTCCCTTAGAAGCCCATGATCAACAAAAACTGCAGTTAAGTTATTTCCAATAGCTTCAGCAGCAATTACTGATGCAACGGAACTGTCAACTCCTCCAGAAAGGGCTATAATGGCCTTTTTATCTTTAACAGTATTTTTGATTTCCATTATGGATTCTTTTATAAAATCAGCCGGATTAAGCATTTTTTTCACCTAGTCTTTTTTAGATTATATGGACTTGAAAATAAACATCAAACAAATAGTAATTTATATGAACTTACCTAAATTTTTTTGATGAAGGTAGATCTAAATTTCGCTTCTGAAATATCAAATTCAAATTTATTCTTTATCTTTATTTTAGTATTATATGTCCTGTTGGGGATCTATCTATTTAGGTACTATCAATATGATTTAATCAGTAAAGCCATTATCATATGTTTCGGGACGGTAGGTATGTTCTTAAATACCGAGGAAGAATATCACCAAGAGAAATAGAGAATTGATAAGGATCAACGATGTTTTCAGTGAATAGAAATTGGTTTAAATCCAACAGATTAGTATACATTCTCATTTTCTACATTATTCTGGCGGTAATCATTCTTCCTAGATTTCAATATCAAATTAATCCCGATGGTATTGTCTATATTTCTGTTGCAAAGACTTATCTGAATGGCAACTGGGCCCAGGCCATTGACACTTATCACAGTCCCCTGATATCTTGGCTGCTAATACCATTCCTATCACTAGACCCCAATCCTGCTGCTGCTCTTTTCTTCACCAAGTTGTTGTCGGTAATAGTGGGATTTTTCACCATCATCGGTTTCTGGTTGTTATCCTCCATATTTGGGCTTGATAAAAACCTTAAAACAGTTTTAACTGTGGGGATGGTTATATTGACTATCTATTTTGCCTTTAATGTGATTACTCCTGATTTACTCCTGGTATGCAACCTGATTTATTATTTATATTTCCTATTAGACCCAAAATATTCTCAAAAGCTATTTAACGGAGCATTTTGTGGTTTATTTGGTGCTCTGGCCTATTTCGCCAAGAGCTACGCTTTACCATTTTTCCTGGTGCATTTTTGCCTGATTAACGCTGTATATTACCTTAATGAGTCCTCAATTCGCAGAAATATAGTTAAAAACTTGCTTTTAGGTATTTTAGTATTTTTTTTAATAAGCGGAGGTTGGATTGGGCTAATCAGTGATAAAGAAAACAAATTAACCTATGGTACAGCTGGAGAATTTAACCAAGATCTGGTGGGACCAAATTCTAAAGGGTGGGTGCTACCCCAGATAGGGGGAGATTTTTCAGAAGTTGAATCCTGGAGCCCCTTTGAATCCTGGGCTAATTTCAAGTATCAAATGCGCATAATCTATGGGAACCTACTCCAGATACTTAATTTTTTACAGTACTTCTCTTATTTTTCCATTTTAATACTGCTATTCTACATCGTACTGTGCATACGTCCTTTTAGGGAATTAATAAAGTCATATATATTATTAATTCCACTTTTAACCATCATAATATTCTGTGGTGGGTACACTCCTATTCTGGTGGAGGAAAGATACTTATGGCTAGTATGGGTCCTTCTTTTGCTCATGGGAGGGTATTTGCTCGATGGATTGTTTCAAACGGAATTCTTTAATAAATACCAAAAAACGATACTGGTACTTATTTTCTCCTTTTCTTTCATCATAGCACCCATAACTTATCTGGATACTTATAAAGATTCCGGGGAAGATATTTACCAGATACAGAAGGCAATAAACCTTCCAATTGCCTACAGCAAATCAGCTTCAAATGGAGGCTTGGATAGATCCCTATACCTATCATATTATTTAGGAACAGATTATGTGGGGCAGGCGGGTTCCAAAGGTAATTATAGTGGTCTTGAAAAACAGCTTACCAGTTCCAAGGTGGACCTATACTTTTTATGGGATGATGAGACAGAGCCAAGTCTTGAAAATTATACAGAAATCAATAAAGGTAAATTGAAGGGTGTTAAAGTTTATTCAAGGATATAGGATCTCTATTCTCTTTTAAAACTTTTACAAACTTCATAAAAATTCTCAAATAACCGGGGCCCCTTCTGGGTATGATAAACTTCCGGATGAAATTGAATACCATATAATGGCCTTGCATGATGCTTCATGGCTTCAATATCACATATGGCTGAGGTGGCCAGCACTTCAAACTCTTCTGGCAATGTACGCACCTCATCCTTGTGTGATGCCCATACCTCCATGGAGGGACCTAAACCCTTGAAAATGTCATTTTCTTTTAATATCTTGATTTCAATCTTGGCGTAGCTTTCAATTCCAGCGGCTCCTACTTCTGCACCGTAGGCCTTGGCCATGATCTGGTGACCCAGACAGATCCCCAGTATGGGATAGTCCAGTTGGGTCACGTATTGGGCGGAGTTACCGGACCTATCCAGGGAGGGACCGCCGCCCAGGATTATACCAGCCGGGTCCTTTTCTTCTATTTTCTCCAGTGCGGTGGAGTTGGGAATGATCTGTGAGGGAATCTTAAGGTAGTGCAAGCTGCGATAAATACGGTGGTTGTACTGTCCATGATTGTTAACCACTAATATCTTCATTTTTCATCTCCTCTAACTTTACAATAAAGGATTCACAATAAAATATTTACTTTTAGGAATATATTTATGGTCCCACTTACTAAAAAAAAGACCATGGAGCTTCAAGACATAGTATTTATTGTGGTGGCACTGCTACTGGCGGTGGTTTTCTTCTACGTCTTTATCTGGTTACTGCCCATTATAATTATTCTGGTGGTGGCCTATGTGATATACATATATCTAAAAAGCTCATCACAATAAAATGTTTTAGATTTTAATTTCTTTTTTAACTATTTGAGATGATAATATGGAACCGAAAGAAGAATTTAAGGGGATAACTGGAAATTTAATGGCGTTCAAAAAGGAAGTAGCTGAAGCCAATAAGGTAACCTTCGCTGGCTTACCCGGGGTGTGCACCCCATTTGCCGAACTCTTTGCCTATGTAATCCGGGATAAAGAATCCGTTTTCATAACCGGGGTCGATGCTAAAACTGCCAAGAAGATGGAAATGACCCCCCAGGGGATTCAATTAACCGACGATACTGATCCTCGCGCCGATGTTCTAGCTATTTTAGGGGGCCTATCCATGCCCAAAGCCAACCTAGAAGTGGAAGACATCGAAAAACTAAAAGATGAAGTGTTGAAAGAGGGGGGCAAAATGATCGGCCTGTGTTACATGAGCATGTTCCAACAAGTGGGTTGGGATGAGAAACTGGACTTTGATTGTATAATAGATGGCCATTTGAGTGGGGAAATCTTAAGATAGGAAATATAAATGTCTGATATTACCTCCATAGGTCTGATGAAAGGCCAGTTATATGAAACCATAGTCAGTACTAGGAATGAGGACGGAACCCCCAACGCAGCTCCAATGGGCCTCATTGTTAAGAATGCCCATGAAGTAGTTTTTTATTTTTATCCAGGTTCACGCACAGCAGAAAATGTAAAACGGGACGGTTTATTCGCGGTGAATATCTCAGAAGATCCATTAACTTTCGTGGAATGTACAATAGGCAGCCCCCCTGGTAGTTCTTTCCAGCAAGATGGTGATTTATTCTACCTAAAATCTTCGGACGCTTACTTCACGGCTAGAGTTATTAAAGAGAAAGTAGGTCCCCGTAAAGATCGTTTAGGTTCTACTGAATTGACCATAATCCTGGCTAGGGTGGAGGCTGTGGTTAAGCTAGTGGAATGTGTACATCCCATTAACCGGGCCATATATGGAATTATTGAGGCTTTAGTTAATCTTACTCGTATGGAGATGGCTGACTTGGAGACAAGACAGGTTTATCTGAACCGAATGTCAGAAATTTCTCGCCTGGTTAATCGGGTTGGTGGCGTAAAGGATAAGGAAGCACTGAAGCGGATAAAACAAAAATATGATGGCTATCGATAGGTTATCTTTTATGCTTTTCTTTTATAACATCCACAAAATCAAATTTATCCAGGTCAAAAAGCCCCTGGTCACTTATTTTTAGCTGAGGTATAACCAGCAGGGCCAGGAAGGACATGGTCATAAAGGGAGAATCCAGACTACAGCCCATACTCCTTACAAAAAGTTTTAACTCCTCCAGGTCACGTGCTACCTTCTCCGTGCTTTGGTTACTCATCAATCCAGCTAGCGGTAAGTTAAGGAATTTATGTGAGTTTTCTGAAGTAGCCACCAGTCCACCGCCCATTTCCCGGATTTTATTAACGGCTTCAGCCATACTGGTACTCTCAGCACCTACCACAATTATATTATGGGAATCATGGGCTACACTGGATGCTATTGCTCCTTTTTCAAGATTAAATCCATTAACAAATCCATTAACCACACGATCATGTCCATAACGTTCTACTACTGCTACTTTGAGGATATCATCTTCTATATGGGGTTGTACGACTCCATCCTGGGATTTTAACCAGGCCTCTGTTTCCAGGGTAAGTAGCTGTCCTTCTACTACCTGGATGACTCTGACCAGGGCCGAATCTGCATCTGAAATTATATCAAATTCACCAGGAACTTTTGGTTTTAATTGGAAGCTACTTTTCAATTGCAATGGTTCAGCCTTAAAGAGGGCCTTACCCTGCTGGGCTACCAGTTTCCCATTTATAAAAACTTCTTTTATATTAAATTCCTCTAGATCATCAACTAGGACCAGATCAGCAGCTCTTCCTGGGGATATTGATCCTCCGTCTAATTGGTAATGCTGGGCCGGGTTAAGGGTTACCATGCGCACCGCTTCCAGGGGGTCCATACCCAGAGAAACTGCCTTTCTTAGAACCAGATCCAGATGTCCCTGTAGAAGGTCCTCGGCATGACGATCATCGGAAACCAGGAAATCTCCGCCCACTTTCCACAGATCTTCCAGGTTCGGGGCTGATGAACCCTCCCGGATCATGATCTTCATTCCCAGTTGCTTCTTCTCCAGGGCCTCTTCCAGGGTGGTGCATTCATGATCAGTGGATATGCCGGCGGAGATATATTTACAAAGATCGGATCCAGTTAAAAGGGGAGCATGACCGTCCACCGGTTTTTTATACTTCAGGGCAGTTTGAATTTTCCTTTTTACCGTGGGATCGTCGGCTATGACTCCGGGGAAGTTCATCATCTCCCCCAGGGCCACCACGTCTTCACGGGCCAGAAGTTCATCAATTTCCACCAGACCAATAACTGCTCCTGATGTTTCAAAGGGAGTGGCTGGCACGCAGGATGGGGCTGAAAAGTAAACTTTAAGAGGTACAGAATTAGAATCATCCATCATGTACTTTATCCCATCTAACCCCATCACATTGGCTATTTCATGGGGATCGGCAATCACTGCCGAGGTACCATGGGGCACCACAGCCTCAGCAAAGCGGGAAGGGCTGACCATGGAACTTTCGATGTGTAGGTGGGCATCTATAAACCCGGGAAGAATGTAATGGTCAAATTCGGCTTTAAGATGCTTGACACAAGTTATGGTTCCGCCCCGAAATTCAACCTCTGCGGGGTAGATGTCCCCGGTGAAGACGTCTAACAGGTTCCCTCTTATCTTATATGATTCTCCTAAACTAGGGGACATGTATTCCCTCTAAATCTGGTGTTTTTAACCTCTCTGACTCCAGGAGTTAATTCATGATATTTAATCTTCCTGGTTGGTCAGTTCCTGGTAAAGCATGGGCAGGAAAGCCCCTACATCGGTTACAATACCCACAACCTGGGCACTGCCCCGATCAGCCAGTTTGGTAACGGTGGCTGGATTTATATCCACACAAATACTCTTCACATGGGAGGGGAGGATGTTTCCGGTGGCTATGGAGTGTAGCATGGTGGAGATCATGATTACCATGTCCACATCCCTTACATACTTCCGCATTTCATCCTGGGCCTCAATAACATCGGTGATCACATCCGGTAATGGGCCATCGTCCCTGATGGAACCAGCCAGTACAAAGGGCACCTCGTTTTTCACACACTCATACATAATCCCTTTGGTAAGGACACCCTGATCCACGGCATCTTTAATAGAACCTGCCTTGTTAATTTCGTTGATGGCATAAATATGATGCCGATGCCCACGGATAACTGATTCTCCACTTTTAATGCACATTCCCAGGGAAGTACCGTAAAGGGCACTTTCAATATCATGGGTGGCCAGGGCGTTTCCGGCAAATATCACATCCACCAAGCCTTCCCGGATCATTCTGGCCAGTACCGGGCCAGAGCCAGTGTGCACAATGGCAGGACCGCCTACCACGGCAATTTTACCATTTTTACCTTTAAGCTCTTTAATTTCAGTAGCTATGCTCTTAATTATGGATTCTAATGGTTTTTCAGAAGACGCTTCGCTGGACATAAACTCGAAAACGCCTTTTTTTCCACGGGGGCGTTCAGGAGGTTCAACTTTAATTCCTTCTCGACCCACAACCACCAAATCACCTTTAAATATGCGTCCGATGGGTTTGCAGAGAGCTTTCCTGTTTTGAGGGTCAACCACTATCATACAATCCATTTCAATCTCATCTACTGGTATCCATTCCCCCTTGTAACGTATAGATGTGGGATGATTGGTGGTGGAATAGAAATCTGCAGGTAAGGTGCGATCCTTAGGTGAAGGTTCCAAATTAACTTCCTGTAACTCCACAACCATAGCACCAATTTCAGTGAGTTCATCCAGTATTTCTCCCAGGTGCGATTCACTGTGGGCTGCTACACGTATCCGGGCATGGCTGATATCCTTCTTTCTTTTACCCACCTTGAATTCCAGTATCTTGAAGTCTCCTCCCAGGTCCATAATCAGATCCAGGGCAATGGGAAGGGTTAAAGAATCGATGATATGGCCAGAAAGGGTAACTTCTCTTGTTTGCATGGTATCCTCCTAATGATATGCGTTTTTTAATGAAACCCATGAAAATAAGCCTGTTTAAAGAGGCATCTTCAATATAGGTTTTTTTAAAACTACAATAAATAAATTCCTAGATTACATCCCGGCAGTTTTTCACTGCAAAAATAAAAAGTCAAGTAAGACTTTAGCGGCGTTTATAGATGTAATATCTCCTACTGAAGATGATGATACCTCCACCACATCCAGACCAATAACATCTTTATCTTTAAGGCTTAAAATAAGTGTTTCCAGTTCCAGTGGATTCAGACCACCCGGAGCCGGCGTCCCTACTCGAGGTGCATAGCAGGGATCCAGAACATCCATGTCCACTGTCACATATAAAGGTCCTTCCAGAGCAGCCAGATGGCCCACCACCTGATCAATGTTCTCTTTCACATCCCGGGCGGTGAACTGTACCAGGTCATTTTCACGGGCAAATTGGACCTCTTCTAGGGAGGAAGATCGTATACCGATCTGTGTAATATTCTGGGGTTCTAATTCAGATATTCTTCGAATTACCGTGGCGTGAGAATACTTTTCCCCGGCATAATCATCACGCAGATCAGTATGGGCATCAAAATGTATAACTGATGCTTCACGTATATCAAGAGCCCGGGTAACAGGATAACTTATGCAATGGTCACCCCCCATGACCAGTGGGACACAACCCTGATCTGCAATTTCTTTAATACTAAACTGCACTTGTTGGCAGGTTTTTTTAAAGTTCCCCGGAACGGTCTGCACGTCCCCCAGATCGTAGAATTCTGCTTCCAGTGACTTGTCCAAATACAAATTATAACCTTCAAAATTATGGGAGGACTCCCTCAAATGCATTGGCCCGAAGCGGGCACCAGGTTGGTAGGTGGCGGTGCTATCAAAAGGAACTCCAAGAAGGTAAAAAACTTTTCCATGGCCTTCGTGGGCTTTAAAAGGGGCCCCACCTTCCTCCATTTCTTTAGAAAAAGCAAATTTAAGGGGTTTTTCTGCATAAAAAAGCATTAAATATCCTCAAAAGTGTAAATAAGGGAAATTTATTAATCTTATTTAACTCTCATTAATTTCTTGTTTCCCATGGCTATTATGTAATCCACTTCCACCCCTTCCAGGAGTTGGTCGCGTAGTTCGTCTGGTATGGGAACTTCGAAGGTATCATAATCTTCCATATCCATTAACTGGATGTCACTGCCCATTATGGCCAGAACTTGGGCGGCACGTTTATCGATGATGGGGATATCGATCTTTGCGTCCACTGGTTTAACCAGAGTCCTTTTCTGATTATCAAAAATACCAACCGCTTCCACACGGGCCTTGGCTGCACCGTGTTTCCCTGGAGATGAAGTCTGAATACTGGTGATTTTGGATGCTTCACCATCTAATATGACGTATTTACCTACTTTAAGAGTTTTAACTTCTACTACCTTCTTACTCATAATATAGCCTCCATGATGCTATCTGATTCATAATCAGAGTTTAATCTTGATTTTTTATTGGTATTTAAAATGTAAGATGTGTTAGTAAACTCAGATGATGAGTTAACCACACCTTTAATTTGGGGGTGAAACTTAATAGAATACCCCACAACATATAGAATTGCCTATGGTTTTTTCCCTATTTAAATTTTAAGTGGTTAAAATGAAAGTTTCCATTACCTCCGGAAGGGCAGAAGGTCCTACTAAACTTAATTCATTTGACAATGCATTACTGGATGCTGAAATTGGCGATGTGAATCTTATAAAGGTTTCTAGCATAGTATCTGGTGGAACCAAGATAGTTAAACTTCCTGAATTGGGCGGGGGGGCTATGGTAAACTGCGTACTGGCCCATGCTTTTTCAGATCAGGAAGGAGACTTAATAACTGCAGTTATTGCGGTGGCTATGTCTGATAATCTGGGATGTGTGGTGGAACATTCTGCGGTTAATAAGGATCCAGAGAAAGTTAAACTAGAAGCAGAGACCATGGTCCGGCACATGATGGAAATACGCGGCTTAGAGATAAAGGAAATCATCATGGAAAAGGTTAGCCATGAAGTAGTGAATATGGGCTCAGCAGTGGCAGCACTCATTTACCTTTAGGTACAAAGTATTGGACGTGGGAGGGTTAATATGAAGGATACTGAAATCAAATTCTGGGAAGAGACCGGCCTGAATATAATCCGACAGGTAGAAGAAGCGGTTGAACCTCTGATTGGAACACGTAAATCTGGCGAAATAGTAAAAATAGGTGCTGATGGAACTCCTACAACCCTAATCGATGTGGTGGCAGAAAAAAAGGTCGTTGATGCTCTAGAAGAACTTGAAAGGCCAGTATTTCTTATAAGTGAGGAGATCGGAGAGGTTAAAATTGGCAAGGATCCTCCAGAAGCCATCCTGGTAGTGGATCCCTTGGATGGTACCAGCAATGCCATTAAAAAAATTCCGGCCTACGGAATATCCATAGCAATAGCCCAATCTTCTGCCAGTTCCCAGGAAACTGCTAACCTTCAAGACGTAGGTATGGGGCTGGTTAAGAACTTCGCCACTGGAGACCTTTATTCTGGATTTAAAGGATATGGGGCCTTCTTAAATGGGGAAAAAATTGGATCATCCCTGATTGATGATGTATCCCGCTCATCAGTGGGAGCATATATTTATCGGGGGGATATGAACCGCCTAGAACCATTATGTAAGACCGTACGGAGGATGAGAACCTTAGGGGCGGTTGCCATTGAGATATCCTACGTGGCGGATGGTACCTACGATGCCTTTGTGGATATGAGGGATAATCTGAGGGTTGTGGACGTGGCTGCTGCTAAAATAATTGTGGAAGAAAGTGGAGGTGTCGTCACCGACCGTCACAGTCGAACCCTGGATGCTCGACTGGGTGTTTTAGAAAAAACTTCACTGATTGCTTCTGGAAATGAAAAGCTTCATGGGGATATTATGGGGATTTTAGGGGGTATTTGATGCGTATTGGAATTGTAGCCCGAGTAGACGTGGATAAAGCGGTGGAACTTGCCAATAAAATCATTAATTTCCTGGAAGAGAAGGAAGTAGAAATTGTTATAGACAAAACTCTGGCACTTAAACTAAACAAGTCCCTGGATATGGCGGTGGAGCTGGAGGGCATGGAGGCCGATATGGTGGTGGCAGTGGGCGGAGATGGCACCATTCTACGAACTCAGAGTTATATCAGCCCTAAAAAAATCCCTCTCATTGGAATAAATATGGGAACTGTAGGTTTTTTAACTGAAATTGACTCTGAAAATGCTTTTCAGGCCCTGGAAGAGATTCTGGCCGGTAACTTCTTCGTGGAAGAAAGGACCCAGCTGCGGGTATGGCACAATGGTGAGTTGCCATCAGCCTTAAACGAGGTGGTGCTCATGACTCGTAAGCCGGCTAAGATGCTGCATATCCAGATAGAGGTAGATGATGAGATTGTGGAGGAATTAAGGGCGGATGGCCTTATAATTGCCACTCCCAGTGGTTCTACAGCCTATTCCATGTCAGCCGGAGGGCCCATTGTGGATCCCCGGGTGGAGGCCTTTATCATAGTGCCAATCTGCCCCTTTAAATTGGGGGCCCGACCCACCGTGGTGGCTAATGAAAGCCAGATCAAGGTAAAACTTCTTAGAGAAGGTAAAAAGGCGGTTGCAGTTATTGATGGTCAGTTTGAGGAGGAAATCAATTATATGGATGAGATTATATTCCGGAAATCTGATCACTGCGCCTACTTCGTTCGTTTCACCAAGAATTTCTACCGAAAGGTCCGGGAAAAACTCACTCAAGGCGGAATAAATTGAAGAAGATCCTAGTGGTGGACCTGACCCACGGAGGCATCATATTAGCCTCAGAACTTTCAAAAAAAACGGATGCCACAATAATGGCTTGGGACCTATATCATACCCTGGAGGAGGGGGCTAAAGATAGTTTAAAGGCTAATGGTATAGAGTTAGTGGATGACAACTTCTTATTAGGCCCCATTGATGATGGCCTGATGGTGGTGGCCCCGGTGCACTGCCAGTTAACTGTCCCAACCGAGCTAACCCACCACCAGGCGGTACGCCTGCTTCTGGAGGATGAAATAAAGGTTCCCATTCTGGAGGTAACGGGGGTTAAAGGTAAAAGCAGTACTGTTGCAATTTTAAAAGAAATATACCGTGATAATAATCCTCTGATATTAAGTAGTCTGGGTGCGGAGGCAGTTGAAGGCGAAAAAATTACCCTGCTCCGGAAAGATATCAGCATTACTCCGGCCAGTATTATCACCACCTGGAAGCTGGCCTTACAAGATCAGTTTCAGCCAGGAATGTGCATTTTCGAAACATCACTGGGGGGCACGGGCCTGGCGGAGGTGGGAGTGCTCACCAACCTGGCCGAGGACTACTACATCGCCGGGAATTCTAAAAGGGCCAGCCAGGCTAAGGAACAAATTTTCCAGAGTAAGATGGTAGTTTGCCATCTGGAAACCTTCCAATCAATTTACTCCTCAAATAATGACTTTCAAAACAAGACCAATACATTTTCCGTGGATGGTGAGGCCAACCTCACCACATCCCAAGTTGCATACGGCATTCAGGAGACTTCCTTCATCATCAAAATAAATAACCTCAAAAAATTATCCGGAGAACTTGTAAATGCCTCCATCCCGGTGAAGACATTCGCTCCTGGACCCCACCATCTAGAAAACGTGTTAGCAGCAGTTTGCGCTGCCTTTACCATGGGGGCTTCTGAAGAGGAGATCAGGACTGGTTTGGAAAGTTTTAAGGGAATCAAAGGCAGGACTTCAATCTTGGAGGCAGAAAACGTAAGGATAGTGCAAGAGGTTAACCCCGGAATTAATCTAACCGCCATAAAAAAGTCGGTGGATATGATGGCCCACTATGGAGATATGGCCCTGGTATTGGGGGGACAGTATGGAGTTACCTGTGAGGAGATTGATGAAAATGCACTGTCAACATTTCTTGATGAATTATCCGAAGATATAACTCTCATTCTCACTGATGAATTAGGAAAAAGTCTTGATAATAAAATTAATAGGGTTAGAATCTACGTAAAAGATTTAGATGATGCTATGGACCTGGCCAGAGAGTTAGGAGTAAATAGTGTTCTTCTTATCTACCGATCACACTTTGCCAATATTGAGAAAAGGTAGGTAGGGAAGAATAAGGACATGTTTGGGCAACATTTATTAAAGATGCATAAAGTATCATCTACTAAGGAAAAATTAAACATAATTTACCTTGTTATCCTTTAGAAAACTTAAAACAGCTTATGATTTCCTGCTATTTAGTGATTTCGGAGATGATTCTTTGAAGGTTGGTACACGGGGAAGTGGTCTAGCCCTGGCCCAGACTAAGGGTATAATCACAGACTTATCTAGGTTCACCAGGGAAAAGATTGAACTAAAGGTCATAAAAACCACTGGTGATAAAATAAAAGATTCACAACTTTATAATATTGATGCCAAGGGAATATTTACCAGGGAATTGGATAAAGCGCTCCTAGAAGAGGAAGTAGATTTTGCGGTGCATAGTTTGAAGGACCTGCCCACGGATCTTAATGAAGACCTAGAGATTGTGGCAGTGCCGAAGAGAGAAACGCCCCATGACGCGTTGATATCACCCTACTCTTGGGATGAAATGCCAGAAAATGCATCCCTGGGTACCAGCAGCCTGCGAAGGGAGGCTTTCTGTAAGTTCCACCAAAAGAAAGTTATTGTTAAACCCATAAGGGGAAATATAGATACCAGGATAAGGAAAGTGGAAAGTGGTCAATACGATGCTACCTTAATGGCAGCGGCTGGTCTGAAAAGACTGGGTCTGGCACACCATATCCAGCAAACATTCCCCATCGATTACCTAACACCAGCAGCGGGTCAGGGAGCCCTGGCCATAGTTTCAAGAAAGGATTCCTCAGTTAAAGAGGTTCTGAAGGGGCTTAATGATTTCACCTCCTTTCAAGAGGTTACCGCTGAAAAGAAGGTGCTCAGGGAACTGGGAGTGGGTTGCCAGTGGCCGCTGGGTGTGTGTGCCCGGGCGGATGGTGACTTAATGGATCTTTATGGAGCTCTTTTAACCAAAGAAGGTGGAGTAATATCCCGCGTAAGCGTGAGGGGTCCTTTAAAGGAAGCAGAAGAAGTGGGTAGGGAAGCTGCCAGAATAATGGGGGATGGATACTCTTGAAAAGGGTCAATGTGGGCGTAATAGGAGTGGGGGCCATGGGCCATAACCACGTAAGGGTGTACTCCCGACTTAAAAACGCTAACCTCATGGCAGTGTCAGATCTGATGAAGGGGACCCTTGCGGAAGTATCTAAGAAATACCAGACTGTTGGATTTGTGGATTATGATAACATACTTAAGATGCCTGAAATAGAAGCAGTCAGCGTCTGCGTACCCACCACTTACCACCATGAGGTGGTAATGGGAGCCATAGAACAGGGAAAGCACGTTCTTGTGGAAAAACCCATTGCCTTTACCCTGGACGAGGCCCGGGACATGATAAGGGCAGCTAAGCGAGAAGGAGTTAAACTGGCAACCGGCCATGTGGAAAGATTTAATCCTGCTGTACTCGAAGCGAAGAAATTAATCAGGGAAGGATTAATAGGAGAAATAGTTTCGGTATCAGCTAAAAGGGTAGGGCCTTTTCCACCCCGTATTAAGGATGTGGGGGTTACCATTGACTTAGCCATCCACGAGGTGGACGTTATGGCTTACCTTCTGGACAGTCCTGCTTCTAAGGTTTATGCCCATGTGGGCAGTCGTTTAGAGAAGTGTGAGTTTGAGGATCATGCCGAGATAATGATGGAGTTTTATAATGGTGCCAGTGGTGTGCTGGAGGTCAACTGGCTCACGCCCTACAAGCAGAGGAAACTGGAGGTCACCGGAACCGATGGCATAATATCCCTGGATTACATAGACCAAGATGTGGAGATCTTTGGTAAGAACGCCCGTAAGGTGAGAGTCCCCCATCATGAACCTCTTATGGAGGAGTTAAGTTCATTTTTAAATTCCGTAATTGATGATGAAAAACCAAAAATAACAGGAGAGGACGGAATGCATGCTCTGAAGGTGGTGTTAGCTGCCATGGAGTCTGCCAAGGGAAAGGTCCCTGTGGATCTGGAAATTGAATAAAAGAGGGGGTAGCTATGAATCAGAAACTTATAAAAAAGGCATATGATCTTAGAAGTAGAGGTTTTACTACGGGAGAGATCGCAGATGAACTAAACGTGTCTAAAGACACGGCGCGCTGGCTCATACTTCAGGGTACCAATAAGAAGACCAAAGAAAAGGAAGAAGCGCCTTTGGATTTTGCCATAAACTGGAAGAGTCTGGGTGGGAGTTCCACCAGAATTGGATATGTTTCCGCTGCCTTAGCTGACATGGCAGCTCAGCATGGGGAAGTAGATGTAATAGTGGGCATCACCGTTAGCGGGATCCCCCTGGCTACCATGATGGCCGATATATTGGAGGCAGATCTGGCTGTCTTCCATCCCATAAAGCACCGTAAAAGGGAGGATGCCGGAGGAGCCATAAGCAGTAACTTTGCCTCGGTGGAGGGGAAAAAGGTGGTTATTGTGGACGACGTCATAACCAGTGGAGGGACCATAGGGGAAGCCATTAAGGTATTGAGAAGTCTTAAATCACAACCTATTGCTGCGGTAGTGCTCATCGATAAGAAGGGAATACCCGAACTGGAAGACGTTCCCGTAGAGTCTCTTATCCGGGTCAGTCGCCTGGGGTAATGGCATAGTTATTTAGGATAAAATGTGAGGGATTATAAGTCTAAAGATGTAATTCATTTTTTGATTTTAAATCTTAATCAACCTTAATTTTTTTAAAAAAAGCGCAGAATACGTCTTTAACTTAGCTTACACCCGATATCTTAATATGGCTCCGATCCCACCAAAGGCACGGTACAACTGCATTCCTTCTTCAGTTTCGGTGGATATTATCTCCACTTCTGAACCTACTTCTTCGGCCATCTCCACAAAGTCATCTATAAGATCCTTTGAGTGTGAAGGTTTCATACTATCACCACAGGACGTGCAGGAGATTGTTTCTTTTTCAGAATCTTTTTTAATGGTTTTTTCTTCCACATGACCACAGGACTGGCACTCGTAGGATGTTCGTTCGGATTTAAGCTCCTCGGACAATAATACCACTTCTACGGCACCCATTTGCAGGTTTTGTCTGACCTGTTTTTCTCCGTAGGAGGCCAGACCATCATCATCTACCAGTTCAGCCAGGAACCTCTGTACTAGCTTCTTCTCCCGCATGATGTCGATTTCGGTGAGCACATCCATGGACTTCTCAATAACCTCCCGGATACCAAACTCCCCAGTGTAGGAGGTGTCCACGGTGGTTATGATCTTCTGCTTGATCTCGTGGTGCAAATAATCCCCGTCCACAAAGTCTTCCTTGGTATGGCCAGGCCCACCTATAATAACTCCCTGCAGGTCTTCCAGTGATAGAAAGGCTTCATTCATATGTTCTCCGATTCTTTTCAAAAATTCATGAGCGGCCAGTTCAATCAGACGATCAAAACGACGCTGTGACTGTCCACCGGCTTTATGTTTACCCGGAACCCCACTGGTCAGGTGCTTAACGATATCAATACGTTTTCCTCGGAGAATGGCTATGGTGGCTTCCTTTCGATCAATCACCGCCAATCCGTAGACGTCCTTTTCGGCTATGATCTCCTGTAATGGTTCCAGGAAGAACTGGGAGTCACAGTGGTAGATATAGGTCTGCACTGGTTCGGGAGGTTCAAAAACATAGGTTTCCATCTTTTCAGTTCCTGGACCACCCTTGGGGATCATACCCACGAATAAAACCAATCCCTTCTCTGGCGGTTTGGGGAACAGTTTCATGCGCTGCATAATGACTTCAATGGCCGATTGAACATTCTTTTTAGTCTGTTTACTCTTTATGTTGGCACTTTGACTGAGCTCTTCACGCATGTGCTTAACCACGTCGCTAATCTGACGATCTGGGGGTATGTAAACCGAGACCAGTTCCGTACCTCTTCCCTTTTTTTGTGATAACTCTTCCAGAGTCCTTTTAACTTCATATAACTCTTTGGTTGATGTATCAGCCACTAAAAATCACTCCTTAATAAAGATTATTTTAAAAGATTAGATTCTTTTTGATTTAAAAACGTTGTTTAATTAATAGGCATCCATAAGATATCCTTTTTAAGGTTTATATTCTACTTCGGTTAAATTATCTTTGGTGATGTGATGCGAATAGTAATTACCCTGGGTGGATCAGTGATCATCAGGGACCATGACCCTCAACTTTTCCAGGATTACGCTGAAGTTTTGAAGAGTATAAATGAAGAACACGATTTATTTGTAGTGGTGGGTGGTGGAAAAACCGCCCGGGATTATATCGGAATAGCCCGGGGCATAGGTGCTTCGGAGGCATTGTGTGATGATGTAGGAATAGATGTGACCCGTTTGAATGCCCGGCTTCTATGCATGGCCCTGTCCACTTTTGCTTATCCACGCATCCCGGAAAACTTCCACCAGGCCCTTGAATTTGCTACTTCAGGCAGGATAGTGGTAATGGGGGGTACTGAACCAGCCCACAGTACCGATGCAGTAGGCAGTATCTTGGCCGAGTTTGTAGGTGCTGATCTTTTAATAAACGCTACATCGGTAGATGGTCTTTATGATAAGGATCCTAAGAAACATTCGGATGCTGAGCTGTTCCAGGAGGTTACTCCATCCCAGATGATGGGCTGTTTAGCCGGTAATGAAGTAAAAGCTGGTACCTACGAGTTCTTAGACCACACTGCCATCCAGATCATAAAAAGATCCGGTATTAAAACTGTCATATTAAATGGTGAAAACCCAGAAAATATAAAAAAGGCCCTTAAGGAAAGAATCGGGACCTTGATTATTCCTGAAGATTAATCTAACGAGGTTTAAAAAAAATGACTGACCAACACAAGCACTGTCCCATGTGTGGGACCCCCATGCCCATGAGTGAAAAGTTCTGTTCACCAAAATGTGAGCAAATTTATAATGTAAATCAGAATAAAGTTAAAAGAACCCGTAGAATTCTCTACGTAGCCTTTGCGGTATTTATTCTAATCTGGCTTTATTTCATGATTACCTAGAAAAAATTAAGGGTAATTCTAACCCCTTCAACTTTTTTAGATATCCAGTTTTCAGCTGGTCTTCATCGGATGTTAAGGATGCCGTATATTAAAAATCCCACTCCAATTATAAGGCCTAAAATAAGCGGTTCGATGGCATAATAACCCACTATGAAGTAGATTATCCCAACTACTATCCCAATAATACCGGCCCACTTTTTATACTTATTTCCAGAGGCTCCCACGAACAATGCCATGCCCCCGGCTATTATAAGGATTATTCCGGTTAAAATGTAAGTCCATATCCCGAAACTGGCGATGTTTTGTAAATTGAGTAAGAATACTATTCCGATCACTACACTAATGGCACCTAAGCCAGTGAAAATTATCCAGAATGGTTTTCCATACTTTCTCTCACCCAGTCCCGTAACTAAAAGCCAGGCACCAGCACCCAGCAAAACCACTCCAGATATTAGGCCCACGGCCAGCACCCCCACTACCGGGGAGATGATTAGTATGATTCCCAGAATAATGGCTATGAAGCCTGCCAGGGTGTTTTTCTTCTCCATTGACGCTTACCCCCAATTAAATTAACATTATTCTCTAGCAAAAAATCAATGCTGTATTTACTTATTCTTTAAAATATAAAATATATTTCTACCCATATGATTCCCTCTAACCATAACCGGAATCCTTGGAGGACAAAACATGCTGATCGTAACCACACCCACCATCGAAGGTAAAAAAATCATAGAATATCATGGTTTAGTAACAGGAGAGTCTCTTTTGGGAGCTAACGTCTACAAGGACCTCTTTTCGGGGGTCAGAGACGTGGTGGGTGGTCGAACATCTGCCTATGAAGAGGAACTTAAAAAGGCCCGTACCGTGGCTCTGGATAGTATGGGGGAAAAAGCTGCTCATAAGGGTGCCAACGCTGTTATCGGAGTTCGACTGGCTTATCAAAACTTGGGAGGAACCATGGGGAACACCATTATGGTCACCGTCTTTGGAACCGCAGTTTCTTACCAGGATTAGTAATTCTTTATTTTTTTATAGATAGCCAACTGCCGAGGTTAAGAATTTGTATGCTTCCGTGAAGAACTTTTTGGTAGAAAAAAAGTGGGCCTTTGGGGCCATATTTATCGGAGTCTTAGTGGGTTTTCTATCTGCCGTTATCTGTGTAAGAGGGAATTTAGTTATTTTCGGGTTTAACATCATGTTCATCGTGTCCCCTCTTATTGCCGGTTATGTGGAGGCTTATGTAGCCCGCAGAAAGTATGGAAAAAGTACCGGAGCCATCAGTGCTCTGTTAATCTTCATAATAATCAACGCCTACTCCTGGCTTTTCCCGAAAGACCCCATAGTTCTTAACCTCTTCACCTTAGGTGGGTTGGCCCTGATGATTCAGGCGGCATTTCCCATACTGATTAACTACATACTTTTTGTGGTCTTTCTGGGAACCCTTACTTGGGTTATTGGATATTTGGGCAATTTCTTATCTAGAATGACAGATAAGATCATCAGAAGATCTCCTGAAGATGAAAGTAATCAAGCTAAAGCTGACCAGGAAACGGTCATCCCTGATTTCTTGGATACATTAGAAGCCCCTATTCTAACCATTCCTTATGTGGGGAAGGGTAAGATCGTCAAACACTTGGGAATGGTTGTTGGTGAAGCGATGGTGGGAGAAAAAGGCGCGAAAGGAATTTCGAAAATAGTTTCCCAGGATAAGCTGGATGAGATGGAGTTAAAAAAGGCCCGTGAAGGGGCTATAGCAAACCTTCTGGAAGAAGCTGAAAAATTAGGTGGAAACACGGTAATTGAAGTTTTAATCGATTACAACTCCGTTGGCGGGCTTTCGGGGAGTGCGACCCTCGTCACGGCCACTGGAACAGCAGTGGTGTATGAATAGGTAGAATAATGGATCTGTATCGTCAAAAAAATTTAAAATTAAACATAAAAGGAATTGATTCATAGATTGATTATTTATCTTCCCTCTTTTCCATTTCATCGAGTTTTTGGTTGATCTCATCCATTTTTTCCATAATTTCATCCATTTTTTTCTCGTTTTTTGCTGCCTTTTTATCCAGATCTTGAGCAGTTGTTCTGAGCTTTTCTGCGGCTTTACGACTCTCAGTACGGAATATATCAATGAAAGAGTAGGCCAGGGTAGCGGTTACCAAACTTACATAGCCCATACCAGTTAAGATTAGAATTACACCTATTATCCGGCCGGCCAGTGTTATGGGAACCACATCCCCGTAACCAGTGGTGGACATGGACACCAGGGCATACCATATGGCTGATTCGTAGTTGGGAACTTCGGGATTTACGCTGGTTTCAATGGCAAAGAAGAGATATGAACCAAGGATAATCACTAAAAACAGTGCGAAGGTAGCATAGTCTAATTTAGTCTTGGACGGATACTTGCGAACACTTCTGGCAGATATGACAAGTACTCTTATTAATGCGTAAATCCTCACGATCCCTATTAATCCTATAATGGGTTTCCAGCCGAATAATTGGAAAAGGTTAAATGAGATAAAGGTTAATGGGATTGCAGACACTATGTAAACCCAATTTGCATGGAGAAATTGCCATTTTGTTTTGTTAGCGTCCCTTTTTCTGATTCTAAAAAATATTAAATCCAGGAGTATGAAAAGTGCAATCATCACATCTAAACTACCAAAGGAATAGATAGTTTCAGCTTTTAGGCCAGCAATGAAACCTACCGTCATTAAACTCATTGATAATAGTTCAATTAATATTAGAACAGCTAAAACTCCTTCTAATATCACCTGATAGTGCCTTTGCATGGATTCCTCCTTAAATCTTATTTCTATGTTATTTCCAGCATATTTATTGTTTTTAGCTAATCTTTTCTAATTAAAAATAAATTGAAAAAAAATAAATGGAGTTTGTTGATTCCCCTCTCATTCTTTCATGAACAGCATTATTATTCCACTAATTAACAGCCATAAACCGATTAAAGCTCCTAATATCACAGGGTCTTTTATCCAGGTCCCCACAATTACATACACTGCACCAATAATTATGGCTATGACTCCATTCCACCTGCTTCCTCCAGATTTTGATAATATGCCAATAATACCGGCTAAGATTAGGAATAACCCCACAATCCAGACAATAAAACCAACTAACCAGCTGAATAATCCTGGATTGAATATGAACCCAATACCCAGAATCAGGGCAATAATTCCCAGAATAATCTCCAGAATTCCTAAACCTGCACTTTCCCCTATTTGAATTATTCCACCTATTAAAAGACCAATACCCAGAATTAACACTAAAAATCCGGTAATAAGGCTTAACGGAATTAATCCTAATAATGGGAAGGCTAATACAACTAGGCCCAAAATAATTAAAACCAATGCGGTTCCTGTTTTTTGCATATCTTTTACCCCCTGTTTTTATCTAACAAACTCCGTTAACTACTTTGGTGGTTATTGGCTTTATTTTTTTCCTCTTAAATCTTAAAAATACAAATATATATTTCAACCTTTTTATGTAGCTATTTTCCTATATTATCATTCTGATTCTGTAAACGTTTTATGTAAAGTTGTGATAAAGGTAAAGCAGTTATACCGTGGAGTATCACACTTAAAAGGACGGTAATAAGAACAGTTAAAACGAAAGTGTTCTTCCCGGGAAATTCTGGAATCATCTCCAGTGCTACTAATGCCAAAACTATTGAAGCTAGACCTCTAGGTCCGAACCAGCCCATGAATAACACAGAATCCAAACTCATTTTAGTTTCAATGAGGGATATGGCCACTGGCAGCATTCTAATCATCGTCAGACTCAAAACTGCATAAAGAAGGATCTGCCAGGTTACAAATGATATTAAGGGAGCAATCAAAGCACCCATAATAAAGAAGACTGCTAAACTTAGAAGCATTCCTTCAGCACTGGCAAAGTCTGTTAAAATATCTCCTGCATCCTCAAAGATATATCCGGTGGCAAAACCACCGACAAAGGCTGCTATAAAACCGCTGCCACCCAATTGGTCTGTTATAAGCCAGCTTAATATGGCTAGTGATAGTAAAGCCAGTCTCTGGTAGGTTTTAGTTATCCAACCTTTTTTCTTAGCCTGAAGAACCATCCAACCACCTATTAATCCAACAGCCAACCCGATTAACACTCCAAACCCTATTTGCTCTAAGGTAGTGATTAAAAAATAGTTAAACGGTTTGAAAGCTTCTTCGGCCAGACCAACCGCTAAAAAAAGGAAAAGAAATGGCACAGCAATTCCATCATTCAATCCACTCTCAATTTCCAGGGTCTCACGGATTTTATAAGGCAATTTCTTATTTTGAACTACAATCTGTCCAAGAGCAGCGTCGGTAGGTGCTAAAACAGCCGCCAGGGCTGCTACTTCCCATAAAACCATATCAGTAAGTAAATAGGCCCCCACTATGATGCCGGCAATGATGGTGAGTATTAGTCCGATGCTTAGCATTCTCAGGGTTAATTTGTTAGTTCGGAAAGTGTTGATATCAATACCTGATGCGTCGCTGAAAAGTACCAGTACCAATGCTACCTCCGCCACTAATAGAAACAATTCCCGGTTTAACTCCTGATTAACCTGAAGGGCAAATATAAAACCTAACAATATACCAGTTAAACTGAAAACCATCTGCGCGGTGATGGGGCTTTGTGATAATCGACGGGAAAACAGGCCAAACAAAAATATCAGGGCGAAAAAGAATATAATGTCCATCATCTGAATCCCAGGTTTGAGATATCTTGAATTTCTATTTTCTCAGATTCTTCAATTGCAATCTAATTGCAACGATTTAAGGATTTATTCTTTTTTTTGAGGGAATGAATAAGCTCGTAACAAACCCTAGTAACAGAATTATGGTTAGCACGTTAAAAGTCTGTTTCATAGCCGAACTTATGGTTGAATTCACTATTTGAGTAACTTCTGGTACCATACTGGGTGGTATATTCTCCGGACTAACAGTCTGCATCTTCTCCACATAATTAAACAGATTTTCTTGTATCTCTTCGGTGGTCATGTTTCCAGATAGGCTGGATGCATCTATGGAAGTGGTGAGCCCACCGAAGATTCCTACTAAAAGCAAGACCCCTATTAGTGCCGTGCCCAGTGAATAACCTAAGTTTTTAAATGAATTAAATAAACCAGCGGCATCGGTTTCCTGATCACCTCGGGCAGCCGACATAGCAAGATTGGTTATCTGGGACAGTAAAAATCCTATTCCAATCCCAAACACTATTGTTCCCGGCACAATGTCCATTGCTTGGGTGTTTAAATTAAATGTTCCGCCCAATATGAATGTCCCTACTGCCGAAACAATGAACCCGATCATTAATATGTATTTGGGCCCTAAAATCGATGAAACTCTCGCTCCCAGTAGAGAAAAGATTAAAATGGTAATTGATGCTGGTAAAAGAGCAAGACCCGTGGTAAATGCATCAGCCTTAGCGACCTGCTGCAGAAATACTGGTATTATGAAAAGAAATCCTGCTAATGGGATCTGCGAAATGATGGAGTTTAGGTTGCCTAATCCAAACAGGCGATTTTTTAAAAGAGATATATCCGTTAATGGTTCTAAACCTTTATTAATTCTTCTCCGCTGCCATAATAAAAATATTCCAAAGAGGATTGAACCAGATATAACTAGTACTGGGACATATCCCCAGTTTTGGGGGCTGCCAAGTAATAAAATGCCTAAAATAATCATAATAAGGGAAACTATAGAGAGTAAAACCCCAACCATATCCAGATCTTTCCACTGGAGTGATGGTTTTGATTCGCTTAAATAGTGTCTGAAAATTATTATGGCCGCAACAAAGATCAGTTCTGAGGCAAATACCAGTCTCCAGGTCAAGTATGTGGTAAAAACTCCACCTACTATGGGTCCAATAGCCGCCCCCATGGCTGCTATGCCTCCCCAAATTCCAAAAGCGGTTACTTTATCTTTACCTTTATAACTAGCTCCCACCAGGGTGGTTGTGGCCGGAAACATCAAGGCCGCTCCGATACCCTCCAAGACCGCCCATCCGATTAAGAGCATGGTGGCGTTGACACTTAGGGTGGCGATGGTGGTTCCTGAAGCGTATATCACCAGACCCACCAGGAAGGTCTTTTTTCTTCCCAGGATATCCTGAAGCTTACTCCCCAATAACATGAACGAAGCAATAATTAGGGCATACAAAGCTATAATGGCCTGGATCATTGATAAACTCGTATTTAATTCTATGACCAGTGTAGAAATCGCCACATTCATGGCTGATGAATCTAATACGATTATGAAAATCGCCATACAGGCTACTATCACTACACCCCATTTGTACTGGTCTTCGTTAGCCATTATTATCCCTCTGTAGGTTAATTATTATGATTTGATCGATTTTCAGCGTTAAAATAGGATTCCTCTTGTAAATTAGTTTTCTTCTTTTTTGTTCATTGCCCCGAAAAGATCAAAAATCTCCATTATTCCGGCTATAATTAGGAAAGCGCCGATAATTGCAGCTAATACCAATGGATTATATGCGTATGTACCCATCACTATAAATAAAACACCCAGAATTATTCCCAAAATTCCGATAGCTTTTCCTTTTGTTCCTTCACCAGATAGAGATGTTAATCCGGATAATGCCACGAATAATCCCACTATATACAGTGCTAAGGAGCTAAAAAATTGAAATGCTTTAATATCTCCAATAAACACTATTCCCAGCATTATTGCAAAGATGGCTATGATCAAGTCAGCTATTCCTGCTGCTAAACTTTTAGCTTTAAAACTCTGGGCTAAAATCCAGATTCCTAAAAATATGATACCCACTCCAGCGATAACACTGAATGTGGAAACGCTGATTAGAGGGAATAAAATGACAATTAAACCTAATATCACTGCTAAGATACCTATAAAAACGTTTTTTGTTTCAGCCATGGAAAATCTCCAAATATTAAATAATATGGGCTTGTTTGATTTTAGGATTATCTATTCTGTTGATTCTGTTTTCATCAATTCTGATGGACTAACGAAGAATAAGGCTATTCCATCAAATATTAGCCATATTCCTATTAACATGGCCAGGTAGTAGGGGTTCCAGGCATAGGAAGCTAATATCATATACAAAATACCTAAAATTATCCCTAATGCGCCGACTCCTTTACCTACAGTTTCTTTACTAAATAGTGACATTATACCTGAAATTATCAGGAAAAATCCTGCAAAGTATAGCCAGAAACTGGCTAAGAAACTAAAAGCAACTACACTTCCGAATAAACCAATTCCAACAACTACGGCGATGATTCCAAGTATCAAAAAGGCTATACTGGCACCTTTACTCTCGCTCCAAGCTCCAAAACTCTTTGCAAGTAGTGAAATTCCTAAAAAGATTATAGCTAACCCGGCCAGTACGCTTGCTGTAAACACGCTGAAAATCGGGAACGCAATAACTAAGATACCTAAAATGATCGCTAAAATACCTAATAAAACGTTATTTCCTTCGGCCATTAATTATCCCTCCATAAATTTTTTCAAACAAGCCCAATATAGTTATTTAAATTAAATATAAATAATTATTTGTTTAAAATGTTCCATTTACATAATATTGATAAAAATTAGCTTATATTTATGATATTATTATGAATATTTAGGTCTTTAATAATAATAAATATCTTGTAGAATAATTGTTAAAAAGAAGTTTATTGGAAGAATTCTATGGTGATCTACCTATTAGCCCTAAAAAATCTGCGTAGAAATCGTATGCGCAATATTTCCACGATTCTAGGCATAACTATGGGGGTGTTGGTTCTCCTTGTTTTAGTAGGATCTGGACTGGGCGTTACCAGTTTTTTAGATAGAATTGAGGGGTTGAGTGCTGGTAATCAATCTTCGGGTGGGAATACTTCAGAAAACAACAGTTTGAACGTTAGTCTGACTCAGTATATCACTTCTAGTTTAGGAATAAACCTGGATCAGTATCCGGCAGCTAATGATGTAGTAAATTTAATTCGAAACGTAATTTTTTTATTAGATGGAATAGCCAGTATTGCTCTAATTATTGGGGTGATAGGAGTTTACACCACTATGTTTTTCAATGAGGTGGAGCGGAGAAGAGAGGTGGGTCTGTTAAAGTTAATGGGATTTTCTGAGAAACAGATTTTACTGACCTTTGCATTGGAAGGTACCATTCTGGGACTGATTTCCTCCTTGGTTGGGGTGATCCTGGGCAGCATAGGGTTGTACCTGTTAACCCAGATCTTAGGTTTCGGTAACCTGGGATTGGTGTTGCCGGGATGGTTGATACTCATGACCATCACTATCACCACCGGCCTTAGTTTCCTTTTGAGTTTATTCCCGGCCTGGTTGGCATCTAAAAATGGTTTTGAGGGGGTATTCAATCCTGTCTAATGAAATTCTGGAATTGAAGGGAGTGAGTAAGTCATATCCCACATCCGGAGATGATGAAATTCTGGTTCTTAACCATATATCTCTGAAATTAAATTCTAAAAGTTTATACTTAGTTTTGGGCCCTCAAGGTTCGGGTAAGTCAACTCTACTACGTATCGCCGGACTTTTAGAGAGTCCAAGTTCAGGGACAGTAATCTTTGCCCATAAGGACTTGACAAACCCCGAACCTGACGAACGGTTAAATTTTATCCGCCGTGAAGTGGGCTTCGTCCCCCCTTATCCGAGCCTTTTGCCTTATTTGACTATTCTGGAAAATTTAATGCTGCCCATGATCCAAAAAAACAAGATCAGGGCGTTGAAAATACTTAAATGTCTGGGTGTTGAAAATGTGGGTTCTTATCCAAACCAGATATCGGTTGAAGAGCAGCAAAGAGCCAGCATAGCCCGGGCCATGATCAACAGCCCCCAGCTTCTGTTAGTTGATGAACCCACCTCTTCATTATCCGAATCTGGCGCCATTAACATTATGGAACTTTTAAAGGATTTGAAAAAGGAATGCACCATTATGGTATTTACCGACAATAAAAAAGTTATTAAATATTCAGATACAATTTTTAAGTTGAATCACGGAGTTTTAGAATAAAGTTTTCATTATTGGTTCATCCTTATTTGATACCACTATTACCTGATGATTCTTCAATAAGATATCTATGCCATATTTCCTTTTATTTTTTCATCTCTATACAAATGATAGAGTACAGAAGCTATTCCCACGATTAATGGCCCGATAAATAGGCCTGGAAGGCCTAAAGTAATGGCACCGAAGAGGAATCCTACTAAGAATACCAGGGGATGTACTTCAGTGTACTTTCCTGCCAGTCGGGGACGGATGTACATGTCCACCACGGTATCAATTAACCAGCCAAATACAATAACTACAATCCCTCGGATGTAGTTTCCAGTGATTATATCCACGATTCCTAGGGCCCCATAAACTACCCAGGGCCCTACCACTGGAACAAACTCAGAGAAAGCAGTGACAATACCAAGAAGCAAAATATAAGGGTATCCAAGGATGTAGTAAAGTAATACAGACAATAGCCCCAGAAGAACGGCACAAACAATATTTACAATCATTATGGACTTCAGAATATCGTCGACTTGTACATACAGCTTTTGGAAGGTTTCTTCTTTGGGTAGCATATCTTTTAAGAATTGTACAAATCTATCTCCATCTTTTGCAAAGTAAAATATGGAAAAGAGCAGTATAATCATATCAGTGAATAAGGAGGGGATGTAGGCAATAGTGGTTATTATCTGCCCGGCCAGCCATACAACAAACTGGCCGATAAGTTTGCCTATTTGAGCTATCAATTCATTGGCCATGTTATCTAAAGATCCTAAATTCTGGGCACGGGCAATTTCTAGGGTGGCATTACCAGAAGTTAAGGTACTATTACTTGCTGAAGGAAGTGCTCCGGCTATATCACTGGCTAGTAATAGAATTTGAACGGCGGTAAAATAAATAAGGATGACTATGGGTGCTGCTAGGAGAATCATGGCCAAAAAGATCGCCAAGGTTTCAAACTTTACGTAAGGCTTGATTTTTAGAGCTAAAGGCCTTACTAAATAAGCAATCATGGCTCCCAGCAAAATCAGGCTTAAAATTGGAATTAGGATTCCAAAGGATAGGAGGGTAAACAAAATTAACAGCAGTATTAAAGGTGAAATTGCCGGTATTTTAAGATTAGAAATCATTTTTAGCTCCTTATTCCTTTATGAGAAGACATTTTGTCTCTTCACGATTAAAGAAATTTAATTATATATTTAAATGTAATAATTTTTATATGTATCTAAAATGTGATATTTTTTAGAATTAATTAATTAGATAGGAGACGAAAAGAAATGAGCTTTTTTAACCCGGATAATGAGGATATAAGTCCTCTACAACGAAATCTACTCAGAATACTGCGAATATTCCTCATTATATCAGGTATTTACATTACCATCTTTGGGGGTGCTAACGGTGCTGAAAGGATTTTTGGGATTCTTATACTCGTAGCTCTGGCAATAATTAACGCCCCGGCCTTCATCACCCGTAATCGTATACGTGTCATTCCTGTAGAAATAGAACTAATACTGTTGACCATGGTGCTATTTGAACTGGTGTGGGGAGATGCCCTGGGATTGTACGTTAAACTTCCTTATTACGATAACTTCATGCACTTCATGCTGCCCCTGTACATGGGTCTTATAGGTATGATGGTGGTTTACACCATGTACTTCTACGGACGTCTAAAAATGTCTTTAGCAGGGATGGCCATTGTGATCGTGGTAGTAACCATAGGATTAGGTGGAATACTAGAAATGGGTGAGTATACCTATGATAAATACCTATCTCAGGGCCCCTTAGGTGATATTACCGGAAACACTCAGATGCAGGGGTCACCCACCCAGAATGCCCATGAAGATACTATGAACGACTTATTCACCGATACTGCTGGGGGTATAGTGGGAGCTTTAATAGGTGTGCTGCTTATTAGGCGGGCTGAGAAGAAAGGAAGCCACTGGAAAGTAGCGGATAAGATAGAAAAGATGGGAGATGAATAAGACCGTCAATCCCAACTTTAAATGTCCGAATTAGTAACTTTATTAGCGGATGTTGTGCCCATTGCCCTGGTGGCGGCCATAAGCCCCACCACTTTTACAGTGGTAATTCTGTTATTGTCCCTGTCCAAGAAACCAAAAACCAGCGGTGTAGGTTTTTTGGCGGGATCTATAATAGTCATGTTGGTGGCGGTTCTATTAGGATTTTTAGCCGCCAAGGGCGCATCATTTGTGACTGGGGGTAATTCCAGCCCCTTACGGGAGTTGATAGATGTTCTTTTAGGTTTTATTTTACTCTTTTTTGCCATGAAAATCTCTTTTCAAAAAGATAATAATCCTATGAAATTAGAAACCCCTCAAGAGGAAAGGTCAAGTGCCTCTGAATTTGGGGGCAGCATGTTATTGGCCATGGGCATGTTTGCCATAAATTTCATCACCACCATTTTGGTGATATATGCAAGCAGTCAAATTGCAATTTCCATCGTGAATTGGCCGGGTAAAACAATCTCTTTAATTCTTCTGGTTATCATTACCCTTTTGTTGGTGGAAATACCCCTATTAATATGCTTTTTAGTACCCAAAAAGGCAAATAAAATTCTTTCGCAGATAAATGCTTGGATCCAAAAACACGGACAGTACTTGACGGCTGGTCTACTTCTAATCCTGGGCTTTTATCTAATTCATAAAGGATCTGGAATTCTAAATTGGATTTAAATATAATTTATTTTGTAAAGTAAATAGTAAGGTCTTTAGGAGCTTATAACTAAAGTTATTTGGATGCTGTCCCAATTAAATATCTCAGTATATAAACCTCTAAAACAAAAATAGAAGTCTAGAAATTATGAAAGAAAAGGAACCTAAAGCCCTGAAATATATGCAAAAAGTCCAGAGGGGAATGACGCGCTGGCGAGAAAAGGTAGTAAAATCAGAATTTAATCATGAGGACTTCCAGGTGGAGGAAGTGGAAGTGATCATACCTTCTATGGACCGTAAATTTGATGGTTATCGCCTGGCAAATATTTCTGATATTCATTTAGGCCAATGGATTACTGCTGAACACCTGGAGGGGGTTGTGAATCTGGTTAACCAGGAAAAACCCGATTCAATAACCATAACTGGAGATTTTGTTTCTTACATTCTGGATGATGTTTCAGAGGATTTAGAGTCTGCCCTGAATTTTTTAAAACCAAAAGATGAGTCTTTCGCGGTTTTGGGAAATCATGACCACTGGTTAGGGGCAGCACAGATACGGAGCATACTCCGGGCCTGTAACATAATAGATGTAAGCAACGATGTGCACACCTTATTCCGGAAAAAAGCTCCCTTGCACATTGCCGGGGTGGATAGTGTGATGCTTGATAAACACCGGCTGGATCTGGTAATGGAAAAACTCCCGGAAGATGGTCCGGCCATCTTACTGGCACATGAACCTGATTTTGCAGATATAAGCTCCACCACCGGACGTTTCAGTCTACAGATATCCGGACACTCCCATGGTGGCCAGTTCCTCATACCCGGCCTGGGTACCTTCATAAGAGGCCCACATTTTATCAAATATCCGGTAGGCAAGTATCAGGTGAAAGATATGGTTCAATACACCAGCCGTGGCCTGGGAACTAACGTGTTCTGGCTGCGGATAAACTGCCCTCCGGAAATTACCATGTTCACTTTAAAATGTCAAGGTGAGGATGGTGGGGGAGTATAACCAGAAATACAAACCACCCCGGTTTTACTGGGTAGGTCGCACTCTCACCATCTGGATAGGTGGATTTTTGGGCTTCATAATCATAGATGCTCTTTCTCTGGGTTTAAAGTTTGACAATTGGCAGACGGCTTTAATGGCTGCTGGTACGGTGGGTCTTTTAAACGCCCTTTTCTGGCCCATATTGTCACGTATTTTACTCCCATTCATGGTATTCACCGTAGGGTTTGGAGCACTCTTGCTTAATGCATTACTTTTGTGGGTGGCTGGCGATATCTTGATGGGGTTTTCAATTGAAGGACTAGCCCTCATATTAACTCCAATTACCATGGCTGCCTGCACTGCTCTTCTTTCAGCTGCTTTAACCATTGATGATGATGCTACCTACTATCGAAGTGTTATAAGAAAAGATGTCAAAAAGGGAGAGAAATCAAAACACAATAAACCCGGCGTTATTTTTTTGGAGATAGATGGCCTGGCCGAGACCATATTGAAGGATGCTCTGAAAAAGGGGAATATGCCTACGTTGAAAAGCTGGTTAGATACGGGGAGCCATATAATCACTCCCTGGGAAACTGACCTCTCCAGCCAGACCGGAGCCAGCCAGGCCGGTATTCTTCACGGGAATAACCAGGATATACCTGCCTTCCGCTGGGTTGAGAAAAATAACAATAACAGGATAATGGTTTCCACCGGGTTGTCTGATGCACCGGAGATAGAAGGACGCATTTCCAATGGCAAAGGTCTTCTCTTCTGCCGGGGCGCTAGTCGCTCCAATCTATTTTCAGGGGATGCAAAAGATGTGGTATTCACCTACAGCCAACTAAAGGACCTTAAAAGGTTCTACAGCAGAGCATGGTACTATGTATATTCTAACCCCTCCAACTTTGCCCGGATTTTGGCCCTGTTCTTATGGGATGTTCTTTTGGACTTCACCTCCCAGATCCTGCACTGGGCTAAGAATATCCAGCCCAGAATCAGGCGTGGTTTCACCTACCCCTTAGTAAGGGCGGGAGCCAACATTTTCTTACGAGAAGTAACCACTGCTATTTTAATAGGAGATATCTTAGAGGGAAAAATAGATGTGGGCTACGTGACCTACTTGGGATATGATGAAATAGCTCACCACTCCGGAACCAGGGATTGGGACTCCTTTTATGCCCTCAGTAAGCTGGATAAACAGTTCCGCCGTTTGGAGCAGGCCAAAAAATATGCTCCCCGCCCCTACTACTTGGTGGTTCAGTCTGACCACGGCCAGACCAATGGATCCACTTTCCGACAACGCTATGGAAAAACATTAGAAGAACTGGTACAGGAGTTAATGCCTCCAGAAACCCGCATCTACAGCGAATTATCCTCCAACGAAGACCACTTTGGTCAAGCCATACAGGGGCCTTTCCAGGATGGAAAACAATATTTAAGGGCTAAAAAGAATTCAGTCACTTACCAGGGTAAATCTATCTTTAACCAAGCTGTTAAGGAGATTGATGAATCCCCGGTGGTTAAAGGAAGGGTCATGGAATATTTAAAACGTCACAAAATGGCCCCTACTCCTTCAAAGGAAGATTTAAAATCAGAAGATGCTCAGGTAATTGTGCTGGCTTCCGGAAATCTGGGTCTTATTTATTTAACCGAACATGAAAAGAGATTGAGTTTTGAACAGATTAAAACCCTCTACCCGGATCTAATACCGGGTTTAGCCCGGCATGAAGGGGTGGGATTTATAATGGTTCAATCTGAGGAAAACGGGCCAATGGCCATTGGTTACAATGGAGTAAATTACCTGAGTGACGGTTCATTAGAAGGAGAAGACCCATTGAAACCATTTGGCAGCACTGCAGCGCAACATCTCATCCGCACTAACACATTCCAGTATACCCCTGACCTTCTGGTTAACAGCACCTACTACGTTGAGACCGGCGAAGTAGCTGCCTTTGAGGAGTTAGTGGGCAGCCATGGGGGTATGGGTGGGGAACAGTCACGACCTTTCATTTTGCATCCATCAAAGTGGGAAATAGGTTCTGAAGAGATAATTGGGGCTGAAAGTCTCCATAAGGTGCTGAAAAAAGAGTTAGAAAGATTAAATATTTTAGATGGACTTTAAAATATGTTCAATAAAATTGTAAAATTAATTTAAGCTAAATAAAATAAGAAAGGAGTGACTATAGTGTCACACCCATGTCTAACTGTTCGGTTAGTTCCTTGTACCGGTTACGGATGGTAACTTCGGTTACCCCGGCGATATCTGCCACATCGCGCTGGGTTTTTCTCTCACCCAGGAGCACCGATGCGATGTACAGGGCTGCTGCGGCCACACCTGTAGGTCCTCTACCGGAGGTCAGACCTTTTTCCATGGCCTTTTCTATAATTTCTATGGCCTTAGATTGGACTTCTCCAGAAAGGTTCAGTTCACTGGCGAATCTGGGAACATAGTCCACTGGGGAGGTGGGTGGTAGTTTTATGTTCAGTTCTCGGGTCAGGAAACGGTAGGTTCTACCAACTTCTTTTTTACTAACCCTGGATACCTCTGCAATCTCATCCAAGGTTCGAGGAACGTTACAGCGACGGCAGGCAGCATATAAGGATGCAGCTACCACGCCCTCGATACTTCTACCTCTGATGAGTTTATTTTCCACAGCGTTACGATATACAACAGAAGCAGCTTCTCGGACGCTTCGGGGTAGCCCCAGTCTGGATGAGTCACGGTCCAGTTCTGATAGGGCAAAGGCCAGGTTACGTTCGGTGGCTCCGGAGATTCTGATTTTTCTCTGCCATTTCCGGAGACGGTACCATTGAGCACGGTTACGGGCAGGGATGTCTCGACCGTAGATGTCTTTGTTTCTCCAGTCGATCATGGTACTTAACCCTTTATCGTGGATGGTGTAGGTAAGGGGTGCTCCTACCCTGGTTCTTTTATCACGTTGTTCATGGTCGAAGGCCCTCCACTCCGGGCCCATGTCCACCAGGTTGTCATCAATTACCAGTCCACAACTACCACAAACGATCTCTCCCCGTTCGTGGTCGTTAATAAGTTTTGTAGATTCACATTCAGGACATTTGGTTTCAGCATTTTCAATTTCAGACATGTCCTGTTTCATCTGTTCTTTTCCCGAAATTTCGGTCTTTAATTCGTCTTTTTCGGGATCCTTTTCCATTACTTCTTGCTTCGTTTTTTTCGCCCCCATTTCTTGCTGGCTTTTTTGGAGTAGCTGGGTATATATAGGGTCTCTCCAACTCTGTTATCAAGATTTTTAGAATTTTTAGCATGAACCTTAACTGAGATATAAGGGTCCTTGGTGGGTCCGAATATGTCGTGCACATGCCCCAATTTTTTTTCTTCTCTAGTAAAAACAGGCAGACCAAAAGCGGGTGTTTGTGCAGATCTTAATATAATTCGACCCCGGTTGGAGATTTGAAGTATGTTTCCTAGCTTCTTCATTCAATTAAACCGAAATGTTTATATACCATTATTTCTGGGAACTACTATATAAATGTTTCGATACTTTTAATAACAAGTGGTCTGGGGTAGCAACTCATGCCTCTGAAGATGAGGGCCTCCGCCCCATGTTTTTTACTTTTTTCCCGTAGTAAAAGGCAGTTAAGGCACCAATAATGGTGGGAAGGATGTAACTGCCCAAACGGTCGATCAGACTGGCCGCCATAACTATATCTGCAGAGATTCCTGCCACGGCAAACAGGCCTATCAGAGTCACTTCTCTTATTCCCCAGGCACCTGGAAGAAGTGGAAGAAGTGAAATGAGAATTCCAATGGTGTAAATAATTATTAAAGGAGATATGGGGGGATAAACTTCTAAAGAAGCGAAACAAACATACATTCGCAACATATCGAGGCCCCACATAAAGAAAGAAAGAATAAATCCAATAATAAAAACCTTCCTGTCTTTAAGGGCGGTTTTAAAACCACTGGAAAAACGACTGATATAGAAAACCAGTTTTTCAGCAACTTCTCCAAAGGTCAGGGGATTTTTGGCCAATCGTACAAAAAATGGATAAACTGACCTGGCCAGGCGGATAACAATTCTCTGGGTGACCTTTCGGTTTAAACCCGCATATATGAGAATTCCAAAGAGTATCAGGGAGAATATTATCATTAATGTCACAATGAATTTGGTAAAAAGTGGTAAGTTCCAACTCAGAACAGAAACCGCCGATATTATGGATATCAATACAAAGGGTAAAAACTCAAACACCCGATCAGCAGTAGAAGATGCGAATCCTATCTCAAAGGGCATCCCCTCCACTTCCCGCAGGAGATAGGCTCGTAAAGGTTCTCCTCCAGCTGCACTGGGAGTAATATTATTCCCAAACAAACTGGCAAAGAGCATAGCTAAAATAGTACTGAATTTAGGGGCTTGGTCCACCACGTCCAGGATGATTTTCCACCTCAGGGTCCAGATAAGTATTATTAAAGCTTCTAAAACGAAACTTATCAAAATATATTCCCAACTGGCCTTTTCAAGGGCGATGATGACGTCATCAATTCCTATCAGGAATGAAATGGTGAATATGAGAAAGAAAGATAGAGCAAATGTAAAAATTATTTTCCATTTGTGTTTACGTATGGATTCAAAAGTGTCACTCATTTAAAACCCCGATTCTAAATATCTAAGATATTAGAAAGAGACTGACCCTGGTTGAGGAGTATTAAAATTTCTTCTTCGGTATCTTTAATTTTCAGCGATTCTTTCAAGGTTTCAAGAAGCATATCCTGGGGAACCACAACCACACCACCATCATCGGCCATTACAAAATCTCCAGGGTACACCGTTAAATCTTCAAGTTGTAGTGGAATGTTTACTTCGCCTTCATTAAGAGGGGCGCCGGCATTGGGAACTATTGCTCGTGAAAAAACGGGATAATTCATAGATCTAACTGCAGAAACATCCCTAACAGCTCCAAAGACTATGGTGCCTTTAATTTTTTTATTCTGAGCTGCTTTGGAAGTTAATTCACCCCATATCGCCTTTTGGTCATTTTCAGATTTTAAAAATAGTATATTGTCTGCATCTGCCAGGTCTATGGCCTTTAAAACGGTTCCCCAATCATTGGAACTGGTGTGAGCAGTCACCACTTCCCCCCAAATACTAAACCCATTTTTTATGGATTTTACTCCCGGAACTACATGGGCTGATCCTGTTAAATTCTTCAGGGCATCAGCCAGGTGGGAAGTAGAAATATCTAACGGTAGAGCCTTAGATATATCTTCTTCAGATGAAAATTCTTCCAATATTGATCTTGGAGAAATTTTCATTTTGCGGGGCATGTTATCTAATCCTGCGGAGTAGTAACTTCTTCTACCATGGTCCGTCCGGCCACTACTTCATCCACACTGTGAATGGATCCACCGTACTCCTCTATGGCACGGGTGATCTCGTCGAAGTCCAGGTCATTACCCTGCATGGTAACCTTGATGTTTTCAGTTTCCTTGTCAATTTCCATCAGGGTAATATTCACCCCTTCCACACCTCTTAATTTACTCAAGAATGTGGCGAAGTGGGGTAAAATCGGGTCATGGGGTTTTAATATGTCTAAAACAATTCTTATCAGGCCTTCTGCCAATTTAATATCCTCCGCAAATTTTATAATCTAAAATTGATGGTCGTGTCTTTATTTTTCTGATGCAGGATATTTAAAGCTATGCAGATTTGTACTTCACAATATCCTCGGGTGAATGATAAGTTTGTGCAGGGTGTCAGATAATAGTTTTGGAAAAGATTGTAGATTAATTTTTTTTTACTTATCATGTGCTCTTGGACAAATCTCAGATAACATGCCACAGGGATCTATATTCCCAGGAGGTAAATTTTTATGAGGTTTAGTGAAGGAACACCCCAAGGACGACACGCCAAGATAACAAGCCCTGAAATGTTCAATGAACACGAAGAAGTTATCGTATTCACCCGGGAGGAATTCAGCCGGGTATATCTGTCTATAATGGACGCATAGACACTATCACTCTGATTGATTTACACCTGGACAGAGATGAAGACTGGAAACTCATCAGCTACTGGCCCAGGATCATGCAAAACGTCCACAGGATAGACCGCAACATCAACGAACTAGTAAAAAAAGAACCCTCACAGTCATATCTTGATGCATACCTCCACACCACAACAAAAGAGAAAAAAGCAGTGGGTGAAAAAGAACCCATCCATATAGGACAGGGTGTTAAAGAATAGAAGTAAATCTATTTTTTTGCTCAAAAAGATGAGTAACTTATTTGTTTAGCAATATCTTCACCATTATTGGAGCTAATGTGGGGATAAGCCACTGATAATTTTGTTGAATCCAATCATATATTGCTTTTATTTTTGGTTTATTAAGAGAATCTTTTTTAAGCTCATTTTCAATGGATTCAACTAATTCAAGAATTGTATCCTTATCAGAAGGATTTTTTTGATTGATTACTTTATAAACTTGGTTGAAACTATGAGAAGCAGTAATTGATACATTGAAACCTTGTATTGCTCCTGGACTATTAGGGGCAATGTTTATAAGATTTTCTGAGTTAAATTGGCCTCCATTTTTAAGTAGATCAACACCTTTACTTGTAATTTTAAGGTCTGGTAACTCCCCCATTCTTGGTGAAGCTTGCACATATTCTCCTTTTCTCAAGGCTTCCACATTCAATTCTAATTCGTAGTCCTTCACATTTATTACCATTTTAAGCAAACCAGGTGGCATAAAATTGCTATGTTCCTTCCTGTAATCATAAAGAGTTTCAAGGATATTTATCCTGATTTCCTCATCATTCATTAAAAAATCCCCCAGGCAAGAATTAAGGATTAAATGGTAAGTCCATTATAATGCAAAGTGCTTCTTCTATTTTATCCATTTGAGGATCTGTTAAGGTTCCTAATCTATTTATAAACCTTTCACTGGCATCAACTGATCTTACTTGAAGAACATTAGCTGCGGAACCATGATCAAGGCCATTTCTGCTATTGGCATTTATCTTAACAAAGAAAGATTTACCCTTGAATTCTTGTTTCCAAGTAGTAATTGGTACAATTATTCTATAAGCAAAGAGATTAAACGCATCAGCACTAACGACAACCGCTGGATGAGGGTCATACATTTCTCTTCCAGCTGAAGGTGTAAGGTTTACGCACCACACCTCTCCCCTATTCCAGGTCATAGAGGTCTTCACCATCAAGCACTGAGAAAACAGTTAACTCCGGGTCTTCTCTAAAAAGAGGGGATATATCTTCAATCTGTCTTTCTAAATTTCGCCGACCGTATTCTACCCTAATTTTGCGCAGCTCTCTGTAAAGAAATTGGATAAATGCATTGTCAACTAGGATATAACTAGCGAAATTTTTGCAGATGTATTTTAATACATTAATAACTTCATTAGGGAGTGATTGTCCATGTTCATCTCCCAATATAGTAATATCATCATTTAGTTGAGCAACGACAATACTCTCATGAAGTATCATTCATTCCACTCCCCTCAGTGTGTGCTGTACCTTTGAATTCTAAAAAAACGCTTGTCTTTGATTGACATAATACCTTATGGATCCCAATATATATAGATTTTGGCATTACCTTTATGAAGTCCATACTCTATCCTTACTCCTAAGCGCAATTGAGTAATGAGCCAAGAGTATGTAGACTTTCTGTTGGAGCAATTGGTTTGTACTTCAGTGTAGTACAGGGTGTATAATTTCTTTTCATTGGGTTAATATTTTCTGGATCAGTTTAAATACTGCAACATGTAATGTATATCATGTCGAGAGGGGTGGCTAATTTTTCTCCACATGACCAGACATCTACTATACCCTACTTTTACTTTGTGGAGAGGTTGTCCATCCCCTTTCCATCCCTAAATTTATTCTCGTTTTAAATAGTTTTCGAAATCCAGGGGAAGGGAAGGATTTAAGGTGATGCTAAATAGATATTTTTCCTTGAGGGGGTGCTCATCCTATCCGATCATTTATACCCTCACACCCCCTCACCTATATCCTTTATTTTCTAAGAATGAAAAAGACCCCCCCACCACGAATATTTAATTCATGATAGGGGATTATGTGTTCTTTCTATGAGGAAAAAAAGAACCAGGAAAAAACAATTTTTAGATTACTGAGACAGCATAGTATTTTAAATCACGGCCATTGGTGGCCTGGTCCATCACCCCAGTGCTGCATTGGTATTGTCCTTTGGTAGGGTCAAGGATAGTATACTTACCACTACTTACACTTTTGATTAGGCAGTAGTGGCCGTAATCATTGATGAATCCGCTGCAATCGGCTGGGCCGGTTTGGTAGTGGCACAACACAGCTTTATACTCCCCGAGTGCAGCTGCTACATTAGCGGGAGCCCGGTTCATAGCCACTACGCGGAACCCCAACTTAGGGGCATTCGCGATGAGATTGGCTGGACTGGTCCCGTTCCGAGTAGTGCCAAGGACCCTGGCGGCCTCTGCCTCGGTGACGGGTTTGAATAACTTCGTTGAGGCCATGGAAAGACTGGTTGGACAACAATTATAGGCGTTGTCCTGAAAGTTCTGAATTGTAGGTTCACTCTTCTCAATGTTCAATGTAGCATAGTTCGGGTACCGACCCTGTTTGAGCCAGAATGTGTATATGTTGAAGAAGAGGCCGTTCACCTGCCGGATGGGAATGTTCACATCCTTATTGGTGTCCATGTCCCTTAGTCTTACAGTGTTGGGTTCCCTATTGTTCTCTTTTATGAAGTTCCTTATACGGGTTTCTGCGTCTGTGATGTTGTTTTTATCAATTCTCAAATTAATCCTCCTCCAAAAAATTTAAAGTAGAATAATAACTATAACAATTTTAATAAGAACAAAAATGGAGTGATTTTGGAATGAAAGTAAAATATATAAAAGAAATATCGGATCCTAACGAATTTCTGATATTGGGTAGATCAGTTTCTGTACGCAGATGACCTTTCAGATATAGATAAAGCTATATTAAAAGCAGACAAAGGAACTTTAAAACATGCTACAACCCAACGTGTGCATTTAATGTCTGAGAATTTAATTAAAAAGATTGATTATTTGTTAGGAGAATCTGAGTAAAAACAAAATTCTTTTTTATTATCTTTTTTTCTATCTCCTCCTCTGTTTATTGTAGTTTGGTTTGATTGCTGGGTTTTTCATGATGATGTGAATTTCCGTCCTTCACTAAATTATTCCCATCCTATTGTCCTCTTCCTTAATTTAGGGATAATGCGAGAGCTGGTTTTAACATTCCTTACAAAAGATAATACTTGAACTTCTGCATTGCTGCTAGTGGTGTAACAAAATGGGAGGGGGATATTGACCTTCCTACCATTATCACTCAGATAAATAACGCTGCTCCCCAAAAGGGAGGGTACCATGTTCAAAAGGCCGGGTTGATTAGTGAATAGGGCTCTTAAACCGGTACCGTCAACATTACATTCATATATGCTGCAAACTTTAGAGTCCCAGTTCCCCACTACAAACACTATTTTATCCCTGTAATGGTCATATACCCCCTCTATAAAGTTAATGTCAGAGGGGATATCAATATCAAGGTCAACATTAGTCCAGGAGCCATTATACCGGAATAAATGGAACTGATCATCCATGTGGGGGGCTAACAATACCATCCCCTCCCCTGCCTTAATCAAACAGCTCTCATTAAATGAATAACTGGCATATTCACCTAAATCCAATTCAGTTGTCCAATTAATCAAGTCAGTGCTCTTCACCACCCTCCAATCACAATAACCTTCCCCATTATCTATCAGGAGATACCATGTGTTACCTAACTTCAGCACATTCTGATGAGACCATAAATTAGGATCCTCCCAGGTTCTAACCCATGTACCGGTGTCAGTGAAGGTAGCTATAGGGATCTTCCAGATACCTGATCCATCAGGATAATCTGAGTTAGCAGTATTCCCAGGATACCCCGGCCTCTCCCCTACAACTATGAACTCCCCATCAGTTCCAAAAGCCATAAACTCATTACAGTCATCAGTGTCAGGGTGATACGCTCTGATCACTTCTCCAGTAGCGGGGTTGATACTCTGAATAACTGCCTTAGCATATCTCCCCCCGGTGGGGGTTCCTACCCCGGGGGTGTCCTCCTGCCCAGAAGTGTAGATCATTCCATTAATCACTCCACCCTGCCAGTTAGCAAGCATAACCCCTGTTTTTAAGGTAGTAGTGACTCCTGTAGATATGTTAGTTTTGAAGACATGCCCCAATTGACTAGTCTGCCATAAACCCCCCCAATAAAGGAAGCCATCCACCACTCCATAAACAGCGATCTCAGGTTCACCAACATTAGTAGCTAAAACCGTCTTACCATAATCCACAACACTTATATAACCTGTTTTAACCTCAGAATCTGACCCTGAGCTGTTAGTTGCTGTTAAAGTAATCGTATAAGTCCCCTCTGCAGTGTATACATGGGAGGGGTTCTGTTCTGTTGAAGTCCCCCCATCTCCAAAATCCCATAACCAGGAGGTAGGGGAGTTTAAAGATTGGTCTGTGAAATTAACAGTTAAAGGAGCCATCCCACTAACACTAGAGGCACTAAATAGAGCGGTGCACTCAGTGTTAACATAATCAACATGCACATTGTCAATATAGCAAGTCTGCCACCCTGAACAGTAAAAAGTGATGAAATTATCCGGTGTCTCAGTAAAAGCCCCTGAATAAATAGTGTTATTGTTATATTTAACAGTTAAAACCTGATTTAAAACACTGATCTCAATAGTGCCATTTAAAGGAGATACTGAATAAGTGCCTAAAACAGTTGAAGCCCCGTTCACCCGGTGAGTCACAACTATCTTCCCTGCCTGTTCCAACTGCCAGTTTATATTGTAACTGTTATCCCCTGCGAGCTGTTTCCAGCATACTAAAAGGCCCCCACTAGTGATATTTGCATAGGCATCAAAAGTTAGGGTGAATCCATCCTCCAGGGGAAGGAATAAGTCAGCATAACCCCCATTAAAGGAGGTTGAAGCCTTCATCTTCAACCGGTCATTTACAGTATCCAGAACCGCTCCATTAGGGGCCCCGGCCCCCCATCCCGGGTTATATAGGTATGATGTATTATTCAGAATCCAATACCGGGAGTCTAAAGCGGCCTCACTAAAATCATCACTGAACTCAGGCATCTAAAATCCACCCCTCCAAGTTTTTATCCTTCCACAAAAGCGTCAAAATCCAGGCCGGTACCGGTCACCGTGATCGTGTCTTCAGTTTCAAACACCCCATAAAAAGACTTCTCAGGGGGGACTGGTATTGATATTGTCCCGATTGTGAATGTTAATGTGTTCGCAGTGTTGTTGTTGTAGATTCCGAAGCCTATATTATCCCCATACGTCTCAGTTAGGGTGTACTCCCCGCCGGTGAGGTCGCTTTCGTCGAATGATTCTTTCACAACAAATGGAACAGGCACCACATAGGGGCCGTGGCTGTTTCCTTGTAGGTCTCTTCGGCCTTGTTTGCCGGTTCCGTTCTTATTTGGGTCATTATATTGGTTTATCATGTTCACTAATTCCTCCTACTGCTTTTATTTTAGTGTAAAATACAGAAAAAATGAAAAATAAATAGATATTAAAATCCTTCATTATTTTTTTTTTAAACTTCAATAAATGGGCTCTTACCCAGCCGTCCTACTTTGAGGTAGTCTCCATAAAAGTCCAGGACATAATTCCCTAATTCTATTGTATCACCCGCTGGAGTCCGTGGATCTTTAATTGTCTTAGTTACTCTGGCGGTGATTATAGTAGCGCGGTCTGGGAGTTGGACAGGGACCGTGTCTCCCACATTGTACTGGGCAGTACTTCCTCCTTGTAGGCGTTGGATGTCCACAACTTCCGCGTCCACAGCTACTACTGGGTGGAGGCACTCTCTGATCTTGTCTACGCAGAGCCAGTAGAGATTGTATTTATTAGTCTCGGTGGACTCAAAAAGGACGGTTCTGGGAGCGCTGCCAGGGGTTCCATCTTTTTTCTGGACTTCCTGATAATTTGCGCTGCTCTCATCCTGGTCCAGGCTACTCACGTAATTAGTGTTCACTAGTTTATTGTATGGTGGATAGACTAGTGGTCCATTCACTTCTACTCCATCACCATCCTTAGTCACCCAGAGTGGTATTTGGGTGGTGGTGGATACTGCCAGGCCCTCCCAGTATCTTCTGGCCTGGTGGAAGGTCATGGTGTTCTCTGTGGTGTCTGTGCTGCTGGGGGCTCCTACTGGTGAGGCTGCTATGGCCACGTCTCCTTCATCTTCTTCTGTGGTGATTTTCCCAGTGTTATATCCTATCTCGATGGATGTGGGGTGTGTTTCTCCGCGTTCCTCCAGGAAGTCCAGGTACCGTATTATACGTTTATTCACTCCATCCCAAGTGTATCTGAATTGGAATTCATAACCAGTCTGGGCTTCTATCTCTCTGAGGAGGGCTAGGATTCCTACCGTGCCCTGATAAGTGAATGTTTCAGTGCCTTCCACGGTGCCTATGGTGAAGTAGTCCCCCAGGAGGCGGGTGAGGAAGGTATTATCTACGGTGATGGTCTGGATGTCTGGAGTGTTACCTGTGAAGCTGAAGTCATCCAGCATCCATTTAGTGGTATAGTTCCCTCCCACTCCCTTCTGGGTTCCAGTGAAACTAACTCCACTATAATTGTAATTTATCATAGTGGTGCTGTCCAGGATGAAAGTAAAGTTACTGCCACTGTCATAGATGTGGAAAGCATGAGTCCCTCCCACTGCCCACCGGGTGCTCCCCCAGTTATAAGTGGCCAGGATGGTGGACACCCCTCCCACTACGCGTCTGAGAAATACGTACATGGTGGGGATGCTGCTCTCATACCTCATCTCCAGGGCCAGGTAGTTGTTACTGTCCTGGTATCTAGCAAAAAATTTGAAATAAGGTTCACTACTTCCCGCGCCATAACTGAGGAGTTTAATGTTGAAGTGGAGCATATAATTTGTTTCATCACTTACCCAGTACATCCTATTATTTAAAGTGTCTGAGCCACTGCCCAGATGGGTCAGGCTATAGGTTCCACTTATGGGACTGGTGTTGGTGACCTCCGCGGTTCCTCCCTGGACAGTCCATATTGGGTACTTAAGGTCACGGTAACCATTATAACTTCCATCCTCGAAGTCATCAGGAAAGTCCGCCATCCCACTAATCCTCACCGGGGGGAGCTGGGATAGTTCTGTGGCGGCTTCCTCTGCTACTACTGTGATGGTGTTATCCTCTGGGTTTATGGTCCGCTTATCTATAATCACATATAAGCAGCTGTCACCATCCCCTGTCACAGGTCTCCATAGTTTATTACCATGGACAAGGAGGGTGGCATAAGGACCCAGAGTCAGGGCCTGAGTATCCAGTAGGGGGTGGGTTATTGTAAGACTCCTTAGGCTTCCCAGTTCATCTACTTCTGAGATCTGGACTACATCTGGGTCCAGGTATCCCAGGAGCTGCTCATCCTGGTCCAGGACCGCTACTGTTAACTGATCATTCATGGATTTAATATCCCTCCCTGTAAGTGACTCCCTGGATTAATCCACCAGTGGAAGAGCTAAAATCATACTCCTTATAGATGACTGGCCAGATACTATCCAGGGATACATACCCAGTGAGGTCATTATCACTACTGTCTATGACTGTCCTTTCTTCACAGTCTATGGTGATGACTGTCCCATTACTGATGGTGTGGTTTATAGTGAGGACTTGGCTTTCTTCTGACTCTGTTAACACCACCGCGGAGCTTCCATCACAGACCATGGTAACCACTGGCCGGGGGTGGTTAAGACCATTATTAGTCCCCACGCTCCCAGTGCTCTGTTCTATGTAGGCTAAGCCATCAGGGATTAGGAAAGTGACTTCACATTTAATAAGGGGATAGTCTAGCTCTACAGCTATCACCCCATCTACTATGGCCAGGTAGATGAGGTCTGGCTCATAATCAAAAACCAGTTCACAGGGGATGGGTATGTGGCTGGTGTTCCGTTCATTACTTAGCCATCCTTTTATATCACGGAGGAGACTGTAGCCTTCCTCCAGGGTCTCCACTTCTATGATGAACTCTTCCTTGATCTCCTTCAATTTTATGTCACTCCCGGTGATGAGTTCTCCATCCCTGCCCGTGAGGTTAAGGGTCTTGAGATCCACCTCTGCCCCCACATCATGACTATTACTGGTGAGGTTGGCCCGGTAGGTGCTGCTATGCTCCCCATTATAGGTTAGCCCGGTCCAGCCCTCTGTCACATCCTCATAATAATAAACAGTGAGGAGTAGGTTACTGAAACTGGGTGTGATCTCTGAGAGGGTGGTGTTATTGAAAGATAAGTCAAAAATTAACTCCTGGCCTATGATGTCACTGGTCAATAGTCCCCACAGGTCACTGTCATCCCCGAATAATATGGAAGCGAACTCCCCGGAGAGGGTGCTGCTCTTAGTGTCCCCAGTAGCTCCTGAACTACTAGCCACAGTTACCACCACCTCCACTCCATCTGTGTCCTCACATACAAGGGATAACTCTAATCCAGTGACCTTAGGATTATCCCCACTTAGGACCGATACGGGGAAGGTGTATCTGTACTCCGCGCTTTCCTCACTAGCAGGTAGGACTACAGGGGTGGGAGTGACTTCACCTAATAAAGCATCCGGATCCGCGAGTAGGTTACCCGCCGCGGTGTAGGTGCTGTCACTGCCCTTTTTAAGTGCGAATCCTGCCCAGTATTCATCATCAACTGTGGAGACACCTTCGTATTGTCCGTATAATTTGAGGGTTAGGTTTTCGGTGTCATCATACACAAAGGACACGGCCACGCGTTGGTAGGTGTCCTGCGTGGTCACCCGGCTACCCAGTAGTTCATCACCGTTCACCACGGCTATCCTGTGGTTATAGATACCAGTATAAACTCCTGCATATCCGGTGTCGTGGAGTTTCATATACGCACTCAGGGTATAGGTTTCACCATCCTCCAAATTAGCCAATGTGATACTATCGTCTATCAGGGCCGTGGCGGTGTGAACATCCCCCACATCACTCGTTAAAATATTGCAGGTGTCCGTAACCGTGGTGCTGAACTCCGTTTCAGTAACCGTCTGCGATTGTAATCCACTGCCAGTGCATTGCACGACTAAAACAAGAAGAGCCTCATAATTCTCATCTAACACAGGAGTCCAAGTATCCGTCTCCGTGTCATAATCACCACTACTAAAATAATCAAGGAGAGTAAAACCCGCGGGTATCGGGACCTCCACGGGTATCGGGACACCCTGGTCGATACTATTCGTAGCCTCCAATGTGATATTGTAACTGATTATATCCCCTTGTAACGCCACATCAGGTAACGTAGACACCAGGGAATAAGTGGGGTTAGTATACTCCACCTTCAAGGCCAGGCAATGGTGCCACGCAGGCTTAACCCCGCCATCGTTATGAGCACCACGCCACCATAACCCCATCGCCCCGCTGTTAAGTTGTTCAGGGGTGAGAGAGGATGCCCCCCACAAGTCACTTGTGGAGCCATAGGTGTCCACTAGGAAGTATCCATCGGTACGGGCCCGGTGTTTGGCTTTATTCGCCAAACCAGTAGTAGCCCCAGTCAATGGATTATATACATATAATTGGGTAATGAAATCACGGATAAAGGCTCCGCTCCGGACTGTCTTCCCAGTAACACCATCTATCCGACTATTCCCTGGGATGGTGAAGCCATAATCCGTACTCCGCAACCCATCACTAAGGACTCCGCTGGTCATGTTCAGGGTCGCATGGGGGAAACTGCCGGTGTTTGTTTCCCCCTCATCTACCCCGGTGCACTCCGCATCCTGTATATAACCGGGGTTACTCCAATATGGTGTGGCATCGTGGTGTGAAACCACCACTGCGGGGTAATAGTAACCGGTGTCTACCATGCTCCCTCCACCTTCAACTTCCTTAGACTATGGCCATCAATGGTCTCCGCGGACTCCACCGTAAGGGTGCAATCCGTGGCGGTGAAGGGGGTGGTGTCCGCGAGGGCCTCTAATTCGAGGGGCATCATATTCCCCCCCTCCAAACTCCAAGTATAAGGGTTAACTGTTATTTCATCACTCATAATTTTATACTCCCTGGCTTCTTCTATTCCTGGATACTCCATTATATAAGCCCCGGCTTATCCTGTCCAGGACCGTCCTGTCAGTCACTGCCCGGCTCACCATATCTGCTATGGCCCGGTCACTATTACCAGAGGGTACATTGATCAGGTCAACTTTATGGGTGACGGTTAATTGCCCCGCGGGGTTCGTTACTTGTGTGATGTTCTCTATATTCGGGGCGCCACTTTGCCAGTTTATCCCTGCCAGTCTCTGGGCGTCTTTTAGCATCTCCACAGGCATCTGGTGGCTTTTAGCTATTATGGCATCCATGGCTCGTTCGAGGTATGATGGGCTGGCTATGCCGAGTCCGGCTTTGAAACCCTCCCATATCTGCGCACCCAGGTTCCGGGCTGCATTATACAATGTACCACCCACGCTACTGAGTTTGTGATAAATCTGGAGTAATATACCATACACCATTTCTGGTAACCCCGTGATGGCTCCGATAAGTCCACTAGTAATACGACTCCCTGCACTCCGGGCCAACCCGGGGGCTTGTGATGCGAAAGAACGGATACGTCCAATAGTGGATAGTAAGAAACCCCACACCCTGCCTGGTAACTGCTGGATAAATGAGGTTAAGTTACGTAGAAACTGGAGTCCGGTCCTGGTGGCGTAGCCAATCATAAAGCCACTGAAGTAGGCCACGTTGTTGAGGGTTTGCATAAGGTACCCCCACACCCGGCCGGGGAGTTGCTGGAACCATTGAACCAGACCTGTGACAAAGCCACGCCCCGCCTGGGCCGCTCCCTGAGCCAATGTTAAACCAATTATGGTGAGTATCTGCCAGATCAACTGGATAATAAGGGGTAGGAGGGTCATGAATGTGGTCGTTATACTATCCATAATAGTGGGACCATTCTCAATAATCCAATCCCGTAAACCATCAATCAAGCTTTTTCCTCCAGCTTCCCCCGCGGCCTGACCCCCTGCTTCGGCGCTTGGTGCCATTTCCTCAAGCATTCCCATGAGGATGGTGTTCAACCAGCCACTTAGACTGGTTAACCCCTCCACAATCCAATGAATAACCTTATTCCCCAATCCGATCAATCCACTGGCAGCGTTTCCTATCCTTGCTGGTAGAGATGCGAAGAAGTTCCAGATGTACTCTCCAACACCTTCAAGAGCATTCCATATTGCACTTCCAAGGTAACTGAAAGCATCACCTATCAAGGATGCAGCAGACCCCCAATCCCCACTAATAAGGGCATCTTTAAGGGCAATGACTTCCTCCCTCCAAGTCTGCCAGATGTAGATACCAGCTGCAATAGTGGCAGTGATAGCAAGTAAGGCCCAACCCACAGGCCCTGATAAAATACCTCCAAGGCCCGCGGCTATCGACCCTGCGCTAGCTAACTCCAAACCAAACATACCAAGTAATGGATTTAACACCATCCCAAGGATCTTAACGAGTGGAGTAAAAGCAAGGAGTAAAGTAGATGCTCCTCCCGCGAATAATAGGACACCTCCAATAACTGACTTAATTGGGGCTGCGATCCCATCAATAGCCCCCGCCACTGCAGATAAAAGCCCAGTTAAAACATCAAGAACCGGGACAACAATCGGGAGTATAAGAGAACCGAATATCCGACTCAAATAATCAAAAGCAGCACTAAGGGCATCCTTAACATGCTCCCAACTCCTTTTATAAGCATCAGCCGCGCCCCCGGCATATTTGAATCCAATAATGGCCTCCATATAACTGGCACGCTCAGCAGCCGTAAGATTAGGAAACAAAGCGGTTAATTCCTGAACACTCTTCCCAGTGGCTTGGAGTACATCATCACTACTAATCCTTAGTTGAGTTAAAACCATAGGGAGCCGTTTACCTTGAAGAACAGCCCGGCTAATCATGTTACTAACCCCGGCGATACTGTTCCCTGTTTCAAAGGCGGCCCCACTAACTCCTGTGAATAATCCAACTAGTTCATCTTCACTTTTAATCCCTGCCAGTCCCATCTGAGTGATATATTCCCTGATGTCCCCTGCTTTTCGGCCCGTGTTATCACGCATCTTATCTATTGCGGATCCCCACTCTTGCTGCATGGCATCCATACTTCCAGCGGTGCCATCCATGGCCACTCCTAATCTTAGCCAGCTATCTTGGAAGTTTCCCGCGGCGTTGATTATACTATCGAACCATTCGACTATGCCTAATCCGATTAATCCACTTATGACAGTTCCTACTATGCCGAAACTTTCCCCCATGTCTTCGGCGGCTCCGGCTGCTTGTTCTGCTCCATCAGCAGTTTGATGTATAGCCGATGGGTCTATATTGGATATGTCCATACCCGCATGAGCCGCCGCCTCCTGTAATGCCTGTAATGCACTATCGGCCTCAGTAGATGAGCTGGTCACTTCATCGAGTGTGGATGGATCTATTTCACTTATTCCACTATTAGCAAAAGCCGCGGCCTCCCCTACTTGTTGGAGGTTTATCTCGGTTTCCGACGCACTACTAGCAATATCCTCTAACCCCTCTACCTCGACGGTGGTTGTGGTGGTGTCAGGTATGTCCTGGATAGTACTGATTAATTCTTGGAGTTGGCTGATAGCCTCATCTATTTCCGCGGAGACCTTGATGCCTAATTCTTTATCGGTTATAATGAACACCTCAAAAAGGGTAAATTTGAATAATAAGAAAATACTAAAAAGATAATAAGGGTGTGAATTATCATGGGAACTTTCATAAAAAAATTAGAAACTAAATGCCCAGAATGTGGGACACAACTTACAGATCCTGAAACTAAATATTGCCCAGAGTGTGGGGCACCTTACCTTCCGGAGCCACAACTTAGTCGTGGCACAGCGATATGGATAATCCTGGCCTTAATATTCGTGTTTCCTATTGGAGTGATAGGAGCATTGGTGGCTTATTATGATTTAAATAAAAAGAAGGAGGCGTGGAGGCAGGAACGATTAATAAACGCAGTCGAGAGAGGTTAATCCCCTCTCATATCACTCTGCAATTTAAGATTAGCTTTCTTCAAAAAGGCAGCTTCCTCCCTTAATTCCTTCTCAGTTTTCTCACCTGGCTTCTCCGGTGGCAAATTCCCCTCCAGGACATCCCAAGTCAAATGAATGCTCTGGTTAAGCACATAATTAAGAGACCATCCTGAATGGTGGGCAACGCTGGTGAAGATTTTTCGGTATTGATTTATTTCTTCTTGGACTGTGGGCCTCTCTTTTTCTTTGGCTTTCCCTTATCAGCCCCAGCCCGCAACAACTTTTCACTTGGCCCTCCAAGTTCAATCATAGTATTAGCTATTAGTTTAAAATCGTCCATACTGGCTTTGATGGTGGGCAGAGAATCAAGATAGTTCTTTAAATTATTATCTATATCAGCTTGGATATATTCAGGTTCATCTTTGTAATAGAACCGTTTCAACCCCCGCTGTGCTAATAGTTCACTGTATTCTTCGATTTGTGCATTTAGTTCATGCACCTTGTCAGCGGCTTCCATCAGTTCATGGATCTCTTCATCACTGAAGTCGTCATCATCCATTTCCTGAAGGTAGGTCATAACGTCTTCATCCTGTAATTCTGCGTTATCCTTCTTTTGGGCGTTTATCTTGTTCTGGATACTCTTAAAGATGGATACTTTTCGTATTAGTTCTGGGAGTTGTGTTTTGCACTGTTGTAATGGTACGGTATAGGTTGTATCGTATCCAGAGTAACTTCCTATCAGTACGGGGTTGCCGTTGATGATTAATTCCTGTTCGGGGTATAGGTTAGGTATTTCTACCATGTTTTCACCTTTCCTCATAGAATACTAAAATAAAAAAGGGGGGGGGTTTTTAGGTTGGGTCTTTAACGATCCACACTGCTTCCCCTGCGCTCATCTCAACTGACAAGGTCAGTTGTTCACCTGCTTTCACGGATGGGAGTTTAGCCGGGACCTTCACGTTCTGGTAGTAGACCCTTCCTATTATCACTTCATCTACTACTATGGCCAGGTAAGCGTAGAGGTTTTCAGGTTGAGTTCTGCGCACCAACCCACTATACCCAACTGGCAGGTCACTGTATCCGTCGTCTCCACTGACCATGGGTCTCCATCCGAATTTCTGTAGGACCTGGAGTGAGTTTTGGCTGATGGTTAGGTCGGCTTTGATTTTGCTTGTGATGGCTCCGTAACTGGTGATCTTGTTTTTGCTGAATATCCGGGGTATCTCAGTGACGTCCTGTTCATCCTCAGGTTCAACATTTCCTACGATGAAGGGTTCGAACTCTTCCACCGCGGTCATGTGAACGCTGTCCGCGCCTTCACTGGTGGGGGCTGTGGTTAGGGTTACAGCTCCATATACTTCGTCCAGGGTATCGGGGTCCGTGATAAGATCCACACTGGTTACTGCTACCACGGTATAGGTGGTGCCTTTCAGGGTTTCTACTACCACGTCCTTAGTTAATGGTAGGATAGACCTGCTGTTTTTGGGGTAGATGGGGTAGTATGGGCTGGGGAGTGCGAATGTTGTGTTGGTTCCGTTTATTGTTCCGGTTAGTTGGATTCGTGTGAATTCTTGTCCCATGAATAAGCCGATACTATCTGCTTCTAGGGCTATTTCGTCATCAATATCAAGATACAATGTTTATTCCTCCTTAACGGTTTTTTTGTTTTGTTTCTGTGGATTCCGGAGCTTGTAGACTTCTTCTTCCACGTCATAATCAGTTATTTGTGCTCCGAAGTTTCGTATGTACCGTTCGGCTGTTTCTACTTCGCCGTTATTGGCGTATTTTTTAACTGTTTTTTCTAATTCTGTTTTAGTCATATCTGGCATGGGTTAACGCCTCCCAAAAAATATTTTTGATATTTAAATAAATTTAAAATGGAAAAAAAGGAAAAAAAATAGAGTTCTTTTTTTTTTATTCGGTTGGTTTAACTCGGGATGCAGTTATGATGAACCGTGTTCCCCCGGCTATGCAGATTTTAGGGTTTTTAGTATTTCCGCTAACGTTAACACTGGTCCATTCCTGGGTTTTACCATGTTTTAATGGTTGTATCCTAACCCCTTTCATATCCAGGAGGGTGGGGTTATCTTCCAGGGCATATTCTATGATGTCGCAGTAATGCAGACACTTTTTTACACTGTCTTCATTTTGGCCTGGTATGAAGGTGGCTATTGCTCCGGTGATGATGGCTTTTCTGCCCTGGTTGTTTATTCCGGTTTTGCTTTCTTTGGATCCGAAAACTATCACTGCTAATGGGCCATTATATAGGCTTAGGTTGCTGGGTTGGCCTATACTAACTGCTCCGTAGATGGCTTCTCCTGTTCCTCCTTCGCCTAATGGGATGGATGGATCAACCAAGTCGGTTAGTTCGTCTTTAAGTGCGTCTATTATGGTGTCGTACTGGTACAAAAATGATCACTCCAATAGGTTGTTAAGCCACTCATCAGCCACATTCTCAGCTGGTCCAAGGCCATCCATAAAAGCGAGTGATGGGTAATCATTAGGTTGTGTCCCTGGATGTTCCCCGATATACCGCCATCCAACTCCACAAATGAATATGCTGCTACCTATCCAGTGAGGGCTGGTGCCCAGGACGTTGAATGGGAAGTGGGCTGCACTGCTATCGATCAACCTAGACAATAAGCCGGTTACAGTCATTTCTGTTCGGCTATATAATTCATGAGTACAACCGATAGGAGTATACTCTTGCAAGTATTCCAGGAATACTTCCCCCACGTTATTGACCAGGTTATCTGCTTCTCCTGGCAACCTTTCCAATAGGCTTTCAAGGAAAGGTGTGACCTCATCCTTGTATTTGGTGATGGTGATCTCATTCGCCATTAGAACCTACTTCTATACGATTAGGATGCTCATTCCTGGACCCACACTGTCTTCTTCTGCTGCTTCGGAGAGGTATTCCTCAATATACCCATTGATCAGGTTATCAGCATCCTCAGTGTATGCCTTGGCTGTGGGGCTGATATTATCATTCCCGGAGTAGTAAGTGTTTAGGATAAAAGCTGCTGCATAGAGGGTGGCTGCCCCTATGATTCGGTCATCATATTCCTCACCTTCTTCGGGTGATTCTGGGGTGGGTACGTCTTTTTCTTGTAATTTGTTATTGACTTTACGATCTCCATGTGTGATTGCAAGGGTGGAGAGGGAGAGGTAATTTATATCTCCCATGGCTTCTTTTACCTCGTTGGTCATGGTTTCTAGGTCATCTCCATTTGCATATGTCATATCCTAACACACCTCCCCCTATATCCCAATTGTATTTTTCATTTCTATGCGGCGGCTGTTATTTCAGCTCCCAGGTAGAACTGGCCCAGTATCAAATAGACAGGGTAGATCTTGTTACCATCACTAGTGTTCCGGGCATAGCCGATGAAACCAGCAGCAGTAGCATCCACAGCCTCCGTGATACCGAAGGCAGTGGCCAGGGCTTCATCTGTTATTCCTGCACTGTCCTTAATGGCCTGTTTCAACCCGGCTTGCCGGTAATCCCCAGACACGTCGACTCCGAAGTCTATAGCACCCTGGCCTCCTTGGACCCGGATCCCGGTTCCTTTGGTTATGGTTCCACTGTCTTCCTCTTCGAGGAGCACATCTAATCCGATTGCATGAGCTACCTCAGCTGATGCGCCTGATACATTTATCTTGGCTAGGGCCGCGGCTACTTCGGCACCAGCGGCCATGTCTCCATAAACGGATACTTTGGCTTCTATTGCCCGGGCTATACCAGCCATTGTACTGGCAGCTGCTACCTTGGTATTCACAAATAAGGTCTCGAAGTAACCCCCGGCGTTGGCAGTTATCTCCGAGGCCAGTTTAAATAATCGTTCATAACCAGATGAATCCGCTACGGGTACGTACATGCTGGTGTCTGCGTTGTTACGGGTGGTTATGAATCCTTTTATCTTGGTGTTGTCAGTGTCACTGTCTCCGATACCGGTCACTCCCACTCCGTTTTGCAGGTTCTGGATGAGGTCCCCGAGGTTTGCTTTCTTAGCAGCGGGGTTCATCCTGTTAAGGCCTTCTTTTATCTTGTTAGTTATAGAAGTCAATCATACACATCCCCATTATTTTTTTGCTTTGCCTAGTTTGCGGACTTGGAAGCCGGCTTTTTGGCCGATGGCTTTCAAGTCAGTTAGGCATTGTTCGGTGTCTTCACCATTGTACTCGTATATTCCTACGGATTCGGTGACTTTACCTTCTTTATTCCTCTTCACGGTTAACTCGACCTCTCCGTATTCTCTGAGTCGTATTATGCTGACGTTCTCTTTGGATTTGATTTCAAATTTCATAATAGAATCAATCCTCCCCATTTCTTAAAAAAAAGGATTATAGCCTAATTTTTTTAGGCTATACCATAGAGTTGGACGTTCTTAGCAGGGGCGGTGTGGTATAACACGGCGACCTGAGTTAACCAGCCATCACTCGCGAAGGGTTTGCTCTTACCCTTAGCCACAAAGCTCGGGGTGACGAAGTCACTGATGAAGACGAATAACTCGTTAATAAAGTTCAGTCTTCGGGCGGCGGCAGTGGCGGGTACATTGGGGTCTGCGATGATTGGCACATCTCCCCTGTTACTGGCGAAGGCAGGGACACGTACACCAGCGGTGACGTCCACTTTATCCACGTTCCGGAGGGTGGCCATCATATCTGCTTTGATCTGGTTCAATACCTCCGCGCCGGTTAAGAGGAAGGTGGGGAATGTCTTAGGAGTCCGGGTCATGGTGGCTTCGGCACTGTTCAGGTCATCGATGGTGATCTCAGCTCCACTCATGTTCACCCTTGTTCCACTGTCCTCAGCGATTTCATCCAGTCCATCGAATTCATAGTTAACGTTAACGTCACCAGCCACTAGGGTTCGGTTGAACTCTTCCCGGAGGGCCATCTGGGCGTACTCCATTAATTGGGCTCGGGCGGTGGCACTGGCTCCTTTGCCGATCATGTCGCTCAGGCTGATTGGTAGGGCCAGGTATTTCATATTCGCAGTTGAGGTGCTGGTGGTTGCTTCTCCACTTCCACTGGTGTCATCGGTTTCCTGCACCCATTCACCTGCGAATCCAGCGGTTAATTTGATGTATTCGATTTCGGTGCTAGTGGCGGGCATCCTGCGGCCTTTGCTTTCCAGGTAGGTAAGGCAGGGTGTCATCCCATATAGTACACCGTTGTCATAGATCTGGGGGTCTAGGATGGTGGGCATGAAGTTGGCGCTGCTCATTTGCTGCTGGAAGGTGTTGACCATCATGTCGGATGTTATGCTTTCCACCAGGTCATCGATACTTTCGGTTCCCTCCTTTTTGAGGGCTTTTTCGTCTAATTTCTTGGTTTTGACCTCTACTTGTCCTCGTAGTTGGTCTACCATGTCTTGTTTGATTTGTTCAACGTTAGTTGCCATAATTAGTCACCTCTATTATTTTTAGCTCCATTTTTCTTTTTAGTTGACCTGGAAGGCTTCCCGTGGTGTTACTCCCTGCACTACTTTTCCAGCTACCACCGCGGGGTAATTAACTGGGTCGCGTAGATTCTGGGCTAAGTTCTCCTCACGTTTGATATGCTCCCCTTCCTCTGTGGTGCTGGTTTGCTTCACCCCGGTTCGGTCTTTCATCAGGCCTTTGAGTTTCTCGTCGATGATCGCCCCGGCGGCTTCGGTAGCGGCCTGGGTTATGGTCTTAACGAGTTCTTCTTCATGGGCTTCTGCTTCCTGTTTGACTCTGGCCTCCTCAGCGGCTTTCTCTTTGGATTCTTTTTCTTTGACCATTTCGGTTATTACTTCAGATTGTTGCTTAACTATTCCAGTTAAGTCTTTAAGGTCATTTTGCAGTTGTTCTAATTCAGTCATGGTATTTTCCTCCATTAATCCGTTATCAGCATCTAATTCCAGGACCAGGAGCAGTAAGTGTTCTGTTGCCTCGTAGATCCTGCTGTCCCAGGGTGCCTCACTGGCCACCTGGATTATTGCACTTTTATACACGGTTCCTTCCATTCCCACAGGGTACCGGACCTCATCCATGTCTCCCCCAGTGGGGTCAACTCCGAGGCACAAATCCCGGAACTGGTCTATGTTTTCTCTCCAGACGTAGGTGCCCCGGTTCCATGGTGTTTCCAGGTCCACTTGTCCTTCATTGATAAGAGCCACGGCATGGTTGAATGCCTCCTCGTTGAGGACGTATCCTGTGCTCTGGTGTAATGGTACCGTGCCATTTTTTGTGGTTTCTTGTTTCAACTTCACACTCTCCATTATGGGTAGGGCTGGGCCGTTGATGATCTGCTGGACGATCTGTCCACAGATCCCGTCAGGGCAGGCCGTATTTGCTACCCGGATTGTTCCGTCGCTGCTTTTCACCGCGGGTATAGGGGTGATGCTCATCTCCATCACTTCACCGTCGAGGACGTCGTGGGTGAATTGACCCGTGTCTTCTTTGGTGATTTTGAAGTCCTCTATTATCCCTCCGACACTGTATCCGAGTTGCACATTGTTCTCTAACCAGTGTTCGACTTTGGCTCGGGGTGCGTCGACGATGGGGTTTTCGTGTGGGGTTAGGAGTTCGGATAAGGGTATGAATTCATCCTCTGCTGATGGCTTGACGTCGGTCACGTTCCCTGCTACTTGGTTGGGGTCGTGGTTGACTAGTAATGGTTTGCCTTGGACGGTTGTCTTCATCTTTTGGATGAATTGGGGGTTCATTCTGTGGCCGGTTCGGCTTCTTTCGAATCGTGTTCCGAGTCCTACGATGGTGGTGGTGTTTTGTCGGTGGTAATCTTTGATGATGGGTATGGTGATGAAGAATGGATGTTTTCCTTCTTTCTGGGCTTCTAGGAGCCATTTAGGTTTGTATTTCACAATATCTGCTCACCTCAAATTCATTTTGATATAAAAAAAATGATAAGGAATGTTTTAGATTTCGTTCATAATTGACCGGACTATAAATGCACCCTCAGCGCCCTCCTCATGGATGAGTTTGTCCACTTGTTTCAGGGTCTGACTCTGATTCACAGGGCTTTGGTCAAGGTTTAACTCAGCTGCGAATCCCTGGCTGCCCACGATGCTAAGTGGTAGGAGATTCGCGGGTATGAGGGGCTGGTCTGCTCTCCAGTCTTCATATCTTTCCAGGCCCCGGCGGGTCCGGACTTCGTTGAGGGTGGTGGATCCGTTCTGTAAGTTGATGGTGTCAACCTCTGATTCACGGTACTCATTCTTCTTGGTCAGATTCTTCAAGGATAGGGTGGTGTTGGTTATCCCTGCCAGGGTGGATAGGCGGTTCTGTAATGGTATGATGAGTTTTCTACTCTCAGTCAAGACCGTGTCGTTGAGTGTTTCATCCTGTCCTTCACTGGTCCCGCCCCCAAGGTTACCTGATTCAATGAGCATGATCTTTGCGGGTGGCACACGGTACACGGCTTTGATAGCATCTATGATCCGGCTTTCCACCTCTGGTGTCATCATGTCCTTGTTGTTACTGGCCAGGCTCTGGAAAGTCACACCATAAGTCACCAGGTGGCCACTCTCCCCATTCTCTTGCATATCCCTAACCTGAGTTTGGATACGCTCCAGTTCTTTCTCAGTATCTGCGTAGTTTACTTTGTCACTGAAGCTCAGCAAACCCTTTAACACGTCCTTGACGAAGTATCTTAGGTTGTGCTCTGTCACCGCTTCATCCAGCATTAATTTCGAGAACAAGGAGACCAGGGGTGATAGGCCTTTATAGTCACTGAAGGGATTGGGCCGGTTAAGTGGTAGGAAATATTCATCAGGGAATACGTAGCCATTACTCCGGACATACCGTATCCTGTCACCCACCTGTTTCGGTTCGACCTTCTGGGGTGGCACCCGGTATATCGCCGCGGGGAAGCCGTAACTATTCGGGACTAATTCCAGGTATGCAGATCCGGTGGCTAATTTATCCCGGACCAGTAACTCAGTTAATGTTTGAGCATCCTGGAAAGGGTTAGGATTATTCATAAGCCAGGAGAGGTAGTCAATTTCCACCTGATCCGGTTCTGTGGGGTCCCGGGGTGTGGCGGTCCACTCCGCGGTGCTTATCGGGTCGGTGATGGCCCGGATGGCACTCTCTATCCAGGGGTTTAGGACAGCTAACTGGTGACAAACTAGGGGTGTTAATTGGAGATACGCAGTTGAGGTGTAGCTCTGCTTATAGTAGGTGAAGAAATCGTTCAGGGTGTCGAAGGAAACACCCTGTAACTGGTTAAGTGCATCCAGGAGTTCCCGGCTCTGGTTAGAGGGTTGGAGAAGATTACGTGCACCACGTGCCACTGCACTGAGTGGCTGGTTAATTGCTTGTTTCAGGTTCATATGATTTCTCCATGGACAAGTCCATTATCAGAAAATAATAAGTGAATAATAACTCCTTTTTCCGTGAAGTCTCCGGTTTCGATTATTATGGGGTCGCCGGGTATGCATTCGCAGCCAAAGTGTGGTGGTTCCGGGTAATCCTCAGGAGTGTACGGTCCATCATCAGCTAACTCTTGACATTCATCACAAGTGTTGGCACCTGCGGGTATCCAGGGAATTAGTATAATCTTCCCAGGGTTTTGTTCCTTCCAGGATCCGTAGGTGTCAAGACGCCCTGCCTTCTCGGCTTCAATATTAGTGAATAAACCAATCTTATCTGTGATCTGCTCAGTGTTCCGGTAGGCTAAGTTCTCTATGGTCCGGGGGTCCTCGAGGAGGCCGTGGCTTCGGAGTTCTTGTCCTAATTGTTTATAGGCTGCCAGTTCTTCCTTGCTGTAAATGTATTGTAGGCTTTCAACCTGGCCCCCTTTTTCGAGGTCGACTTGGAATTTATATAACTCCCTGAATACCTCAGATGCAATGGCACCTGGGAGTAGGACATGGTCATTGAATTCCGGGGAGTCATAGGGGCCGGTGGGTTGGATGCTGGCTATGGTGAGGTAACCGCCTAGTAGTGCAGCAACACCTAAAAGTAGTGTATGATTACTATCAGAGTCCTCCACCGTGGATATGTAGTAACTGTCAAGGTCCTCGATTTCCTCTTCATCCAGGAGAAATTCCTCATCACTATTCTTTTTCATAGTAGCCCATCACCTTCTTCAACCGGACCGCTTGTCGGAGCCTGCCGCGGAGTACCAGGGCACTGTCCTCAAGGTTATCCCTGGCCTGTTTTATCAGGTCCTCCAGGCGTGGTGGATTTGAATGGACGATGGCTGGTGGTGCTCCAAGCTGGGTGAGTCTTTTATTCGCTAATTTCACACTATCCATATACGTAGTGGTGATGTGGTTGGTGATGGTGACAGTGGCGGTTTGGATGTACTTATCCACTTCTTCATCAATTTCCTGTATCATATCATCCGGATCCGTACCCTCTTTAAGGATTTTATTAGTCTTTTTATAGAGCCGCTCCAGGTGTTCCAGGAGCTGTGCCCTGTAGGCCAGGACCCTGGGTGTGGGTGTTTTCTCACCTAAGCTTTTATTCGGCTTGAAGGATGGTTTAATGGTGGGCATGGTTTGTTTTTACCAGATTTGTATTTGTTCAACACGAGGCTTGATCTCTTCACCTATTTTGAATAGTTCACTGAACACTACGCTCATTGAATCTACTCTGTCTTTGAACCTGCCATTAGGGAAGTCCACATGTTCTTTGATAAAATCGTAATTCCAGTCTCCTTCTACCAGGTAGATGTGGAATAGTGCTGCGTGGTCTGCAACATTTTCAGCTCGATCCCCTTTACTACCGTAAACTGATTCCTTGACTGGTTTGAAGTCGACGCCGGTTCCCTTGAATTCTTCAGCATATCTTTCCATCTGGTCTATGGCGGCTTGTCCAGGGTCGTGGACTACGAGGACTTTCACTTTTTCATTTTTATTATCCTCAATGGCTTTGGCTTTGATGAATGTCCTGGCAGCTCCAGGTTTTTCTCTTAGGGTAACACAATCATGGATGACAAGATCATTAGTAGTGGTCCGGCTGCCCATAGTCCCCGCCGTTCGTGCAGCTCCTTGGTTCTCGCTTTGGCCTTTCTTTTTCTTTGTCCCAGCAAGATCCCATCCCCTAACAGTTTTCACCAAGTTTTTAAGTAGAGGATGACCAGGGGGTATGATCTTGAACCAATCCGCGCTGAAGATTTCTCCCTCATCAGGTATTGGTGTTCCCTGGTATTGTGCATCAAATCTACCACGCATCCTCTTTTTCTTTGCCTTTAAGTCATGGATGGGGTGTAACTCGGGGCATAATGCTTCCCCGGGGTGACGGTTTAGGATGTCTTTTTCTTCTGCGATTGCTGGTAAGCGTAGAATAACCCAAGTGTCTTTGTCAAGTACTCCTCCATTTTGCAGGTGTTCGAGAAGTTCTTGGTCCAAGTACAGGTGAGGTTCGTTAATGTTACCGTCCTTGTCATGCAGGATCCGGCCGGACAAGTCCCTTAGATCCCAGCGGGTTTGTGTGATGTTGATTAATCCCTTCTTGGATAGGCGGGTGTCAACGACATCAGTGTACCATTCATAAACATTTAGTTGGATTAGTGGACTTTTAGCTTCTTTCCTGTTTTTATGGGGGTCGTCTACGTTTATGAAATCTCCACGTTGACCGGTTAGGGCTGCGTCGGCTCCGGCTGAATGTGATCCTCCTTCATAGCCATGTAAGTCCCAGTGTTTTTTGGTTTGGCTGTCTGGCTTTAATTTATGGCCCCATATTTGTGGCGCCCATTCTCTGAATACATCCCGGGCTTGTTTATTCCACCAGGCCGCGTAGTCTGATTCATAACTACATTCAATAAAACGGTCATCAGGGTTTTCTCCCAGGTACCATACCGGGAAGTATTTAGAAATTAGTAAACTTTTACCATGCTGAGGTGGCATCCACGTCATGGACCTGTGGACTTGCCGGTTATTCATAAACAGTAAGAGATCATCAAGCAATCTTAAATGGTCAAATAATTTCCAGCGATCATTACTGGTCACCATTGCCAGTGTCGCTGGACTCCACTTGGCCTGCTCGTATTTGTTGTATAAGATCTCTTCCCCTGGCTCTAACTCTGGGGTCAGTGGGTATGCCATTCACATTCACCTCAAACACCATAGCTTCAGGTTCATCCTTAGTGATCTCATGCTTAGCCCTGACCGCCTGGATACCCAGTTTCTTCACATCCAAGGGACTGGCATACTTCCCAACCTGAAGACTAGTTTTTCCCGCCAGGTCAATGATGTCATCAAGGAATTCGATCTCACCCACTTTCTTAGCAACAGCCTTCTTCTTACGCTGCTTACTCTGGGTCTCCTGATACTTCCTGGTGGCTTCCTTGGGGATGTTGAAACGTTCCTTCCGATATGTGCCAATACTCTGTCTTGAGATATAGGCATCGTTGGTTTTCAGCCAGTCTGATATGTAAGAGTCACTCTTCCCTTCAATTATCATCTCTTCAATTTCCTTCCGGAAAGGGCTGTTCTCAACTGCTCCTGGCCTGGCCATTATTATCCAACCTTAACTGTTAAGAAATGTTAAAAAACTGTTAAGTTATGTTAAGAAACCCCCACTGTCAAGAAACGAAAAAGGTCAGTTTACACACTAAAGAGGGTAATACTTTTACACTTGCAATGTACGCCTATTTTTTTAGGATTGGGCTTCGATTATTTGTAAAATGGTTTGGTGTAATAACAAGCTGAAGGTGTCGATGAATTTTTCATCATATGGTCCTCCATCTCCACTGTAATAGCCGGTCAGTTCAAGTATTTGGAGGGAAGCTAGAACTAATGAGTATTTGAGTTCTCTTTAAAACCATTAATAATGTTAAAATAAAGACACCTAATAACCAATAAATAATTAAAGAAAATATTTGTATTAATAATTGAAAGTTATGAAAATTCTCTTTTGCGAAAATATCAAACGTATATCCAATTAATAGATATACTCCTAGTACTATTACAATAATAATTGACCAAAATACCATAAATGATACATTATCTGAAGTACTATTCGTAACACTTAATTTGGCTTCTTTATCTAACAAATGCTCTTTACTTTGAATATTCTGGCCCATATCATAAATCAAAACTAATAAACTAAATAACAAGGGTACGGAGATTGAAAGTATTGTTAACAGGTTACTAGCCATCTTTTCCTCAATTAATAAGTTAATTCCAACAAAAAAAAATCCAATTAGTATAGGAAGACAAAATAATAGAAAGACATCATCCTTATAAAGTTTTTTTGTGTCTTTATTTCTAATAGTATCTAAATGAGCCCTAATTATGTATATCGGTGTGATTCTCTCAAACATGCTCATATAGCCCCTATTTCATTAAACAAATTCTTAGCATATTCCAGTGCAATTTCATGGATATCTTCAAATTTAGGATGACCACTCTCATAGGTTTTAATATCCTTGGTTATGTCCATAAAAGGACGAATACTATTTCCATCAATATAAAACCATCTTTTATATCTACCAATTTTGACCTCGACTCTTGAATTTTCTGCATTGATTTCATCAATAGTTATAAAATCATTTTTATTTTTTTCAATAGGCATTTCTCCTTTAATCAATTTATAAAATACCTGCTTAGCTGACGGTTTTGAGTACTCATCAACTTGTAGTTTGATTTTAACCTTGCCACGAACTTTTTTAAAGTAATGATTAATCCTGTTTTCTTCATATTTAGTATGTGAAGGAATATTTGAAAACTCAAAAGATAGTATCTCACCTTTATCAATATAATTTAAAACAACCTTTTTAGGCAAATAACCAGAATAATCAAGGCTAAAACCTTTTATGTCCTTTATAATAAGCTTTTTTTCTATGAATCGTTTAAATGTATCTTTAATACTTATATTCCCTTTTCTTTCGAATATAGCAATTCCTCGGTCTGAATTATTAGGTAGATAAAAAAGGTAATAAAAAGGTTCTTCAGTGGCTGTATCAACGTCCATCTCATTTATTTCTTTAGTTTTAACATTTTTTGCTTGCCTATATTTGCCAAAAGTACCATAAAATGCTGTACCATAACAAAATCTATCTTCATCGTATACATGTTCAATTCCTAAATCTTTTCTCATTGGTCTATCTGTAAATTCCTTATTGTTATTCAAAAAGTCTACTAAGTCCATAAAAAAATCTTTTACTATTTTTTCACCATAAATTGTAATTTGGGACTCATAATTATCAAATGGTAAATACTTTTTAGTTTGTCTATTTTTTAATTGAATCATGTATGATGCTAGACTTATTTTATCCATGTAAATTCCCCTTTCTAATTTAGATTAGAAAAGAGGATCTTAATAATAATTTTGAAATATATTTTCCTACAGATATTTTACTTTCAAAATCGACAGAAAGAGTCAACATCATACTTAACTTAACAGGATCTCTATGGTCATAGTTTACATTCCGAGGATGAACGTTTTCCAGTTGAATTCTATGAAGAAGGCGAATAACCCGAAGAGCATTATAACCAGTGCCCCGAGGATGAGTTTCTGGTACATTTCGATGTTTTTCATCTTTGCCTCTCCTACTTCCATCCGGGTGTTGAGGCTGATGATTTTCTCGTTTAATGTTTTGTCTTCTTCCTCTGCATCTTGGCCTATTTGGTTCATGCGGGCTTTGGCTTCAGTTATTTGTTTGTCTCTTTCCCCGTTTTTCAGGTCTTTGATTCCCATTTGGTGTTTGATGAGGAACATGTCGTCCCTCATTTCTTTGTGTTCTTCACATGTGGCACTATTGGGTTGGGGGCATTGTGTGGTGGTGTTGGTTTCGAGGCCCAAGTTTTCCATGGTTTGTGGACCTCTCACTCTACTGCGGCTCAATGTATTGGGTTGGTGCATCAACTACTGGTTCGCTTTTTTCTTCCCGTTTATCAGCGACATATTGACTTATTACGGCGAAGATGAAGCTCCCAGCTCCTACGTAAGCTACGGGTATGGCTCCCATGATTGTGTCCTGGAAGATTAACACTATAGGCCAGGCCATGAGTAAAATAGTTGTTAACCGGTCAAAGTATATCCATTTCTTGAATGTCTCAGTGGCTTCCCGGACCCGGGCTTCACTGGTCAGTTGGCTTATCACACCTACAATTAGGACTAATGCTGTGGCATACTCGGGTGGTAGGATGCCTGTTATCGCAGCCAGGAAGTAGGCTATTATCCCGAATACGACTAATCCAACGGTGGTTAGGATGTCTATTTGTCTTTTATCTAACAAAATATAATCAACTCCATTTTTTTTTTATGAGAATAAAAATAGGGGTTATGATGCTGGCGGCCAAGGTGGGAATTACACTATAGGATAAGGTAACAACTCTTCCAGGAGGGAAATACTATGGCCGCCAGGCACATCATAATAAAAATGGGGTTAAAAAAAGTGGGTATGGGGTCCCTCTTGGGAATGTGACCCCATTACAAAGTGGCTCTAAAGTATTTGTGATGAAAATTAGAATATTCCCTGGTGTTCCAGGTCACTTTTCCATTTGGTTTTAACCCGACCACTGTCACTCCAGTGCTGGATGTCCAAGTGGTCCTCCTCGTTGAAGTAAGGGTTACGGAGTAGGTCCTGGAGTAACTCGGAAGTGATGACCATCTTGGCTTCACGGATGAGTTTCTTCTTAGCTTCCTGGAAGGTTTCTCCATGGACTTCTAAACCCAGGATGGGGCAAGTGGCGGTGACATGGCCATTACGCCCATAACTGGTGATGGGTAGTTGGTAGACGTTCCGTATCATAAAAAAATATCCCCCATAATAGGTTTTTTTAGGGGTTTTATAGACACACCCCCTGGTTGTTGGGTTCATCAAATCTTCAAATTAGGGGGGAAAATTCTCTCTGAAATTACCAATATGCTTAGTACCAAAGACCCAAGGATGGAGGGGGGTGCCTATAAAAATGAATTAATACCGCCTCCGAGCGGTGATGAAAAATAAGTTATTGTAAAAAAAACTTCTCCCTTACTATTATATGGTGGCGTCCTGTTGGAAAAAAAATTAGGTCTTCTTTTTATGTTTAAGGGACAGTGGGGGTTTTTTGTATTTTTGGGTTGATAACACTGGGAAAGATAATTTCTCCATTATCCTGATGTACTTGTCATGAGTCAAACCAATATCGTCGATAAAATTCTTCTGAGATTTGGTCAAATACTTCACATCAAAATAAATAATCCTTTTATCCCGTTTCATCGACAATATACAAAGACTGGTGACTATCTGTTGATAACTGGCCTGACGGTGCAACTCCTGTATATCATCCAGGTAATCAATAACCTCATGGACTCGACTCTTCTGGATCCGGGTCATCATGAAGTGGGTGCTGACTACTCCTACAAAGTCACGGTAGGTTTTACGTCTCCACTTCCTCTTATCACCATCAGTGCTGCGATCATATTTCATCATCAACTCCGGGTACCTTGTCAAGCCACCCGTCCTTACCTTGTCAGTGGGGTTACTTCGGCGGCGTCGGTAAGTGTTTACTTCGATCTCTAATTCACGGTCCGTTACACATATCTCGGGCAATTCATCCAGGGTCAGCTGTTCCCGTATGACAGCACCACATTCCTCACATAATATCTCAGCGTGGTAATGGTCAGTCCTGGTCCTGACCACCCTTCTACAATTCGGGCAGGTGCTTATTTTCTTCCTGAACTTCTTCAGATCCACATCCTTGAAAACTTCATTACATTTCTTCTGACACGCCTTTATAGTAACGGCCCCCACCAATTTTTAGAAACACAAAAACCAACTCCCACATAGATAATGAGAATCTAATACTAACTAAATTATTCATAGAATAAAAATATAACCCATACAAAAAAGGAGGAAAAGTAAACTAACTCTTATCAATTTCTTTCTGAATTTCAATTATTCTACATGCCCGTTCTAGTTCCTCATCGGTAAGTTCATAATTCAACGATTTATCCAGCAATGTACAAAGTTCTCTAACTCTTCTATTGTGATTCTGAACCATGTTCCACATGTCATCTTTGTGAATTATGAAAACTTCATCTCCTATTTCAAAACTTTTCAAAAAATTAGGATGACTACTAACATATTCTGACCTAACAATCCCTGCACCAATCCTGAAATCCTTTGACACCCCAAAAACCCCCATTTAATTTTTCAAACTGTCCTCGATAATCTTTATCTCATCATCAGATAAACCATACAACTCATAAACCATCCGGTCAATCTCATCATCAGTAGACTGGATCCTCTGCTGCAAAGGAACAATAGCTGATAAACTCTCCTCAAACTCCTTCTTCAAAGTCTGATAATTCCTCCTGGTTTTCACATCAACCTTCTTCTTCCTTAGTTCCTCGAGGAATGTGTCCAGGTCAAGTTCATAATACTTCTCCAACTTCTTGGATAACTTTTCAACGCCAAAGGTATGCTTCAGCCAATCAAGAAAACCATCTACTTCATCCTGCAGTTGCTTGTTAAGATCAAGCATCACATCCGCCAACTCAACTAAAGATTGCTGCTCTTCAGGAGTAGCAGGGTAGATGGGTAGTTGTTCCACGTATTGCTTTTTATAACGTAATCGTTTACCTTCTATTTGTGGACTGATTTGTTTGAATACCCAGAATAATAAATTAGAATTGAGTAAAGCAGCTAAATATTTTAAATCATAATATTTGGGTTTTTTCATGATAAAACTAGCTGTTTCACAAAATAAATTATCTTCATCTATTGTAAAACGAGGTTTTGGTGCTATTTCGGCCCAAATTATCTTTTCTTTTTCAAATTCAGCATAGTAAGCACAATCTCTTAAATTATACCAATATTTTCCCTGATCTGCTCGATTATTTAATTTTTCTTCGTATTTTTTAAAATATTGGTATAATGATGGGTACTCTGTTTCTAGTTTGATGCCACTCTTAGATAAAATTAAATATAAATTGTTATAATCAATTTTCCATTTCTTTAGGTCTTTTCCACGTACAAAGGGCTTAATTATCTCTGCATTTTTTGGATCATCTAATATTAACCTATTCTTGGTTTTTTCATCAATAACAAAGGCCTTCATATATCCAGTTTTTATTCCATAATAAATTTTGGAATCATCCAAATTCTTAATTTTTATCTTATTTCCATATATTTTATCTTTTAAATTTAGATTAACTGGGTTTTCAAAGCTCCAACTATCAATTCCCAATCGAGACTGAAGAATTTCAAATAAATTATCAACTTGAACCTTATTTTCGTTAGGATTAGTATTTTTTAGAACTACAACACAGGAATGTACAATGGCATCATCGAATACTTTATCAGAGCTGTGATCAAAATAAGATTCAAACTTTGTATCCTTTAAAATAAGTTCACGTAAAAGCTTCCCATAATTAGCTGTCATAAACTTATTTGAGGATATATATGCTAACATTCCCTCGTCTTTGAGCAATAGAAGCCCCTTTTCAAAGAAATATACATAAAGATCAGAAAGACCAGTATAAACTCTGTAATTGTCTTTTAAATATGGTTTAATTTCTTTTATCTTTTCATGTCTGACGTAGGGGGGGTTTCCTATTACTATGTCAAATCCTCCGGCTTGGAAGATTTCGGGGAATTCTGTTTCCCAGTTGAAGGGTTTATCAGTGTACTCTGGGTCGTCTATGATGCTGTTCCCGGTTTTGATGTTTTGGTCTAGGTTGGGTAGTTTGAGGTCTTTTCTGCAGACTTTTAGGAAGAGGGATAGTTTGGTTATTTCTACGGATTCTTCGTTTAGGTCTATTCCGTAGATGTTGTTTAGGAGGATGGTTCGTCTTTCTTGGATGGTGTCGAAGTGTTTGTCAAGGGTTTTATTGTCCTTGTATAGTTCATTATGGATGGCTTCGTGGATTTCCACCAGGATGTCTGCTGCTTTGCTCAGGAATGCTCCGCTGCCACAGGCGGGGTCTACTATTTTGATATCTTTGACCTTTTGATCTAATTCTTCAATATCGGATCCCCAATATTCACCTATCAATTCAGGTACTGTGTTGGGCTTTCCGGTTCGGCTTAGGTAGGGTATGATGGTGTTCCTGCAAATGTAATCAGTGATATAATCCGGAGTGTAGAAAATGCCCTCTTTCTTCCGCCTCCCCTTGGTGTCGGCTTTAAGTTCTTCGATGTCTCCGATGCTGTTCTCGAAGATGTGGCCCAGTATATTCACGTCTAATTCTGATGAGAAGTCAAAGGATGAAATGATTAGTAGGTTGTGGTAGATCGGGTTAACTCGGTCCTTGGCCGAGCCGAGGAGGTGTTCGATGTCTTTTTCATATACCTCGAAGTCCCAGTTCTGATAAGCGTCTTTGAATATATCCTGATCATCAACCTGATCCCGTATTTTCAGGAAGTCTAAGTCCTCCCGGAATAGGCCGCCATTATACTCACTCACCTTCTTGTCAAGGTTTCCTTCATTAATATCCAGGAATAGTTCGTTAAGGCGTTGCCAGATACTCCCACGCCGTATGTTCCCTTTCAGTATAGGTGTGGAGATGGTGTCCGCTGATATCTGTGCTGGTAGGAGTCCAGTGTCCTTTGCGAAGCAGATGAACATGTACCTGTTAAGGATTAACTGGGCATAGTGAATAGCATCTAACCTCCCGAGTTGACTGTTGTGTTTGAGTTCCTGGATGAGCATCAACCTGGTTTCATGGTACAATTTATAGAAATTCTTCTCCAAGTCACGCTCACTCATAAGGGTCTCATGAACTATCCTATCTGCATAACCTTTTTCTATATGACTCCTCCGGGAAAATGCGATCATGAAATAAGAAAATACATCAGGGTCCAGAAGTTCATCAGCGGTGAAGCAGAGATACTTCCCTCGTTCTTCAATGTTATATAATCTGAATTCCTGGAAGTTACTGACCATTATCCAATTAACCGAGGGCGCATCCTGGAGGTAACCCCAGGCCTGCTCCACTGGTGTCCGTTTATCATTAGTACGGTGTTGAGGTTTATCCAGATCCACAGTTTGGTCCTTAAGTTCAATAACCATGAAATCCTCACCCTCATCATTCTTAAGGGAGAATTCAACCTTGCCCCGGCCGAATCTCTTTTCATGGTCAATGTTCTTATCAAGATCATAACCAAAAATCTTTTTCAAAAATTTGTCATAAAAATAGATATAATTACTAACCTCCGACTCAAAATCCCCATCATCTAGTTTCTGGAGGTGAGCCTTGAGGATATCATGTTTAAGGATACTTAACTGCAGTTTTTTATCATCACTAAACTTCCGCATCAAGGATTTATGAAAAAGATTATTCAACATAAAGAGTCACAAATTAATGTTTATATAAACTCAATCTAAATACACCTTTCCTTTTAATTTTTAAAATTGCAAGAAAATATCAACACAAAATTCCTTTATAAAGAAGAAATACGTCGATAGAATAAAATAAATATAATTGATTTATTGGATTCAAAAAGTGGCTTGTTAACCCATTCACTAATTATTTTAAACATTATTTAGACTTCAAAAATAAAAAAAAATAGAATTTTAATTATAATAGAAACTGACCAGAATCAATTAAACCTGATTCAAAGCAATGTATTTATTTCAATTTTACTATTCCAAAATGGATAATTACCTTACATATTTACATGTTTCTATTTGTGAGGATTTAATCTGGTAACGTATGAATGAGAAATTGGAGTAGATGCATAGTTTTTGGGTATATGTAATTGTCATTTTATGGATCAGTCTTAAATACTTGAATAATTAAATAAGGATCTGACAACAATCAAGATAGAAATATAATAGAATAAGAGGAAGTCACATATTGGTTAACTGCTCGGCAAAAGTTAGTTAACCAATATGGAAGACGACAACCCACACCTACAAGAGCGTAAGTATACTAATATATACAAAATTTCAAGTATATAATCTTTTAGCATATTTCGCTTCTTTTCTGTGGGTTGTTTTTTGTCTAAAATCATTCTTAAAATGATTTCTTCCTTTCGTGATTATATATCCAATCTTTTGTTGTGAAATAAACAACTCAAAAGGAGGGAAAAGATGGCTAAAGAAAGAATACATAATCCTAAAACACATAAATACATTAGAATTAGACAAAGAACCACTAAAAACGGCACGAAAGGCCAAATCATGGGATCTTGGCATAGGGACAAATAATACAAAAAATTTAAGGATAGACTTTTCTATCCTTTTTTTTAAATGGAGGCGATACTAAATGATTCAATTAAAAATAGATAAATCTGGCATTGAAAAAAAGTTAAAGGAAATGGAAAAGGGTGCCCAGAAAGTTCAGGGTGAGAACAATGTTCCCTTCAAGGAATTGTTCAATCCATCATTCATGAGAAAAAACACCCAACACAACAGTATCGATGAGATGTTGGATAATAGTGGATTCAAAATTGAAAATAGCAAAGATTTTGAAGCTGTAGATGATAGTGAATGGGATGAATACGTGCGCAAAACTACAAGATTTGAAAATTGGGATGAAATGATGTCCGATGCTTCAAAGTTATGGGTTTTAAAACAAATCGGACTCTGAACACATGTTTTTGAAGGTTGGATTTTCCAACCATCTTTTTTTTAGATCAAAAATTAAGGATCATTCTAAATTTTTTTTGATGTCGAATACTGCCCTTATTTTGATTTCACCTTTACCTTTGCAGATTTGGCAGGGTTCTCCCATATCGTAGCCTGTGGCTTGGCAGAGTGGACATGGCACCGTAGTTTCAGTCATAAAATCCCTCCAAGGTTGTTTGAATTGTCTTATCAGCTCGTTCATCAACATCCAATTCCATAGCCCCACATATCGGGCACATCCAACTACCAATCGGGGCACCACGTATGAACCGGTCACCTCTTTCAGGGTCCCCCACGGGATAGTGGAGTCGTGCCTGGCAGGTTTCACATACCGCCGCGACTGGGTAACACTTAACACAGTTATGGATGTATTCTTTTTCTGGACATTTGCCTGGGTCGCAGCTGTACATCTATAGTGTCTCCAGTGGACACCAATTAGGGAATCCTCGTAGTTGCTCTGCAAATTCAGGCTCACCAAAAAGTGCAATAGGCTTTCTAAAATCCCAATACTGTCCATGAGTTATTCTGCGGACATTTTCTCGGAAACTTTCCTCCGGATTGTATAAACAAACTATCCTCGGATTTCCCCCGGCCCCCATAGGATGGCTGAAAAATGTGTAACCTAAATATGTTTTAAATAGTCCTGGTCTGTATGGTTCTTGGTCATGTTCATTGAATCCACAATCACAGCATCGGTTTATAGGTATTTTTAGTGCCATTATAGTGCCTCCAGTAGGTCTCCGCTGTTCCTGCTCCGGTGGATTAACTGGATGCCATCACTTGTCTCCAGGGCTATGATAAAACACCGACAATCCCCACCTAACAATTCTTTTACGATGGGTAGCAGGGCTTCCAAGTCCGTTGGGGAGTCATCAAGTTTTCTTTGATGATCTTCTTCTGTTTCCCTGATACGGGCCTGGACATGTCTTCGTAGCCGTTCCTGGCCAGATAATTTAGTATTGCATCTATGGAGTTTCCTATTGGTTTCTTCGATGTTGTCAGATATCTTCTCCATTTCATCACCCACTCCATTGTATGAATCCCATTACTGCTAATCCAAAATAAAGAAAAAACATTATCCCAATATTCCAACTTCCCTTAGTATAGGCTTGGTACATGAGTATGGGGTTGCTAATCATCCAGAACATGAATCCATAGACTGATTGGTAGGCGTTTAGGATGGTGCCCAGGAGGCCTAGGAGAGATGCAAGCCAGAAAAGTTTATTCTGTTGTATGTCCTGTAGGATGTTCACTGGTAACCCTCCAGGCGTTCTAATCCGATTAAGATGATGCTGCTCTGTGTAGTTAAGTAGGGGTAGTACTGTTGCAGCTCCTTGAGGGCCTCCAGCCGGGTAGTGGTGTCCGTGTCGTAGGTGAGTGTGCTGGTGGGGACGCGGTCCAGGGTGGTCTCATGTGTGAAGGTTACCCTGGATTTGAACCGGGTCATGGGGGTCTGGCAGGTTACTATCATTCCTTCAGTGAGGTCGGTTGTCTTCCTGATAGTAGTGAACCATCTGCCCTGGAGTTTCGGGTACAACTTCTCGAATTTAACAGTCTTCAAGGCAGCACCTCTTTCACTGGAGTGGTGGCCAGGGATGTTTGTTGGTTCACACCCCTCAACTCTGAAAGTTTAAACACACTTGCCCAGATATGTTTACAAATGAAGCTGCCATTGAGGCCTATTTCACTGTTCCCGTACTGGTGTCGGTACTCATAATCCTGGCAGGGATTACACCGGGCCACACCCTCCTGGAGGTCGAACTCCACCAGGTACATTTGTTTCCCACTTTGGACCTCGAATTGCAGGAGCTCCTCATCCTCATGGACCAACTCTACACTGCCTTTTTGGTAGAGTCGCCAGCCATTACTCATCCGGGTAGTCGCCATAACCGTCCCTCATGCTTATTATCATACTTGAACAAACCACTCCTGCCAATGAGTTGCCCCATACTCCTTTCATTCATCCCCTTGAGGAAAATCTCATCCCCCAGGATATCATACAAATCATGAGTATACAATGGCCCCCGACTCTGGAGATAATACTCCACCCCCTGCAATAACACCCGGCGGGTCTTAATTGCCTGGCCAGGGGTGTACCTCCTCACACTATTATGGGCATAACTCATGGAAGGTCACCCGCCAAGGCGTTAATATCCCCCACCCCCTCAAGTTCGGGGGTTTCACCCGTAGCCAGGATAGATACACCCCGACCCCTTATGAAACCAGGATGGCCACGGCCACGCTCCGTGATAAAGTAGACCATGACAGGTCCCTCCTCACCACGTGGTAGTTTCAAGTTCTCCAAGTAGACACTCGGATACTTCCGCATACCCACCTGGATATCCACCACCTTCCCAATCAGGTCCAGGACTTCCAGGTTATTCCAGGACTTCATCCCAAGGCCTCCAAGACGCCGGTGTCACATAGTTCAATGAAGTCTTTCTTTAAGGATTCTAATTTTTGGATTTTAAAGATGGTTTTATACGCTGATTGTTCCTGTTCCTTGGTATAGTGGGTTAAAAATTCAAATATCCTAATAGAATCTTTAGTTCTTTCGATATCCTGGTCTATTAGTCCGATAATGTAGTCTTTTAGGATGATTTCTTCAGTGTCTTTCTGGCAATTCTTGCAGTCGATACACACCAAGCTTTCATTTATTTCACACATAGGCCTCATGAAACACTCCTCCTGAAGAACCTTTTAACCTTGTCAAGGAAGCCAGTAGTAGCTCCGTTGGGTTTATCTGTTTCATGCCAGTGGAGGTCCCTGCATTTGCGTTCTAGTGCCGTTGTGGTCCGTTCATAAATCCCTGGTTTGAACTTGGATAGTATCTCGAATTGCTTAGCCACCTCACCGTAGTCTTGGCCTTTCTCGACGCGGAGGGTGTAGAGGAGCTCCAGCTCCTCGTCTGTGTAGTTCCGGGCACCCTTAGTCTTCAAACTACTCACTCCTTGTTTTCCACAGCAGTTTTCACAGCCTCTTCCAGGATGGATTTATCATCAAGGAATTGGTCCAGGGTGGAGCCATTACTTCCCCGCCTAATGGAAGTTATCTCCAGTTCAATATCCTCAAGCTTAGCCTCAGCAACAGTCTTCTTTTTCGTAAGCTCCAGCATAATATCAAAAACGTCTTCTTCACTTTGTTCGAGGTATTTTATCCTCAGGGTTAACTCCGCAATTTTCTGCTGTAACTTGTCCTTCTGCTGTTCCAGCTTATTCAGAACACCAACTAACACTTCAAGGGGGGTTCGATACATCCTAACTACCTCCTTCTGCTTTGACCTCACGGGCCAACTGGGCCTTCAACCTGGATAAATCCACAGGCTCCAGGTCAGGGTCACTCTCCGCTATCTGGATTATAGCTTCGGGGGTGTCCTCCTTGTTCTGGTCCTTCAGGAGTTTTCGGTAATGCTCGATGGTATTCACAGCCTCCCGGTCTTCACCTTCCAGTATCGTGGGGCTGTTGGCTTCATCCTCATCCTCACCAGCAGCTCCACTTTCCCGGTCCACATTTGCTGGCCGCCGAAAGACATCGAATAACTTCAATCCCTGATGGGGTGGTATGGGCTTCTTCGCACCCTGATACACAATCCGGACCTCCCAACCCAATGGGACCTGCTCCATCAACGGATCAAGTATAGTCGTCCCGAGGATGTCCCTGGTCTCACCAGTTTCTAATTCAAGGGTGTGGAAGGTGTAATTCCTGGCACCCACATTATCCCTACGCTTGATATAGTATCCTACGATTTCATCACCCTTATTCACGGGTGTCCACCGGTTCATAGCCCGAACCTGCTCCCACTCACGACTCTCTTTTGCTTTGCCTTTCATACAAATTCACCTCGAAATATTCCTTAATGGACGCCAGGACCAGGATTCGAACCTGGGAACACCAGTTGGTGCACGGATTAGCAGTCCGTCCCCATAACCACTAGGGCACCCTGGCAAAATTCTAACCCCCAATTACCCCACTTCGATCAGATCCTCCTCACCAGTTGGAGTTTTATTTTCCCATGAGACTGTTGAAGCCCGTTTAATCCACCCCACGGTCATTAAAAATTTCTCCCACTTCTCAATCGTCCGATCATCCAACACATGGAGTTCTTCTTTGATAAAAGCACGGAGAACCTTCACTCCAATCTGATTATCCATAAAAAACCGTTTCTGAAATGTTGCCAGGAACTTTTTCTGTCTTTGCGAGAAATTTGTGTGTGCAGCAGGTTCGGATGTTTCAACTCCTAACTGTTCACAATACTTCTCAACCCCTTCAATAGCTAAATGGTTTTTAAGCGCGGTTTCTACCTCTATACTTAGGGCAGCGTATAGTCTACCATTTTTATTTAGAACATGGGCTTTAAAATCAGCTAATAATTGTTTGTCATTTATCCGGACGGTTAACCTGTCATTCATGTTAACCCTCCAGTGTGCAAGGAGATGTTGACAGATGTAACCATTGGCAACATCTTACAAGGAGATGTTGACAGATGTGTAACAACATTTTGTATATAAATAATATATATATAAATAAAAGTATTACTATTTATATATATATAATAATTATTCAAAAAAACAATGCCATTTACACCTTCTTTTTGCAGACCAATTTCACGCCCTGGCCTAACACACAAAGAATTTGCAAAATGTTCAAGAATCATACTAAACTCATCCCCAAGTATTATGGCCCCTCACCACTTCCAAGTGTTAGTCAAACCCTCACGGACCAGTTTGTTCTTCACCGCGTTGCTGGTCCGGCCTATACTATCCCCGATTTCCTTGTAGGATAGGCCGTCACGCCTGAGCCTGTGGAGGGTTTCTACATCCTCCCGGCTCCAGTAATTACCCACCATACAACACCACCCACAAGTTAGGGTCACCCATGAATGCTAAGAACAAGATTGCAGCAATCATCAAGGCCCAGGCACTAGCCACCCACAAAGCCACCAATAACCTGGGCCTCCTGATAAACCACTCCAAGGGATGACTCCAGAATGATACTCTCTCCACCCTGGCCTCCAGCCTTGGGTGTGGTGGCCTGTTCACCGCATCCTTAATCGGGACGCTGTAGCCACAGGTGGTGCAGGTGAAACGGTGCTTATACTCCTTCATTGGTCGTCTGCAATCCTCACACAACATTCACATCACCTTCCTTGGTTTCCAGAAAAACCGGTAATAGAGTAGGGTGTAGGCCCGGCTCCAGAAACTACCCTTCAAAGTTCATTCCCCCATGCATCAATGTAGCCACGGAAGAGATGAGTCAAGACCACCGTGGCCTCGAAGGCATCATCCCCCGCCTTCTCCAGGATACTGTCAATTAACTTCGAGATTTTGGCCACATCCACATTCCAACTGTCATCCTCATAGAAGGCCACGGATTCCTTCATTCCCTCACCTCCACTCCAAGGATTTCCAGGTCATCCAATACCTGGCCATCATCATGAGTCTCTAAATATTGATGAAGAACAGTTAACAGGGCCGCCTTGGAAATCATACCAACACCACCTTACTAAAGGGGCAAACTACCCGGCAGGGCTCCTCCGAACACTCCAGGGATTCTGCCTCCATGGGTAACCCACATTCCTGGCGGGTTGCCCTGCAAATACCTTCATTAAACCGTTCTTCCATCCTTGTGTGTTTCTCCCAGTTCATTACCATCATTATCACCTGCCTTTGAGTATTTTAACATGCCAGAGCCTATCCTGCGCGGCCAGGTACACGGAGTCCCCCCCACGAAGCTCTTCCTGGTCCAGTGGAGACGTAACTTCTAACGTCTCTAGGTATCCATTCACCACGTCTCCAGCCACGCAGGCTTTGAATCTGGCAATACATCCATCACGGACCCGGCTCAACACCAGATCCGGTGACCTTGAAAAAAAAGTACGGAAATCAGACATGACTTTCAGCCTCCTCTTCCCTGGGCCTGATGTCATCAACGATTTTAGCCTTTAAGAGGGTGGAGGCCAGGAGGACATCCCGGTACATCAATGTGGAACGCATTTCATCCTCTGCGATAAGTCCAATCTCCCCTGCCAGGGCCAGGGCATAATCCTCAACAGCCCGGCGGTAAGCAAGGAGGGCGGCTTCACTCATCTTATGATTCCGGCGCATCAGGGGTGATTTGCTACCTGTTTGTAGTAGTCGTTTGAGGGGTGCCAGGGCTAACTCGTATTTGCGGCCATCCTCCTTGATACGCTGAGCTTCCCATCCCTCAGGGGTTAAAAAACAAGGACTGGCCATCTCAGACCACCCCCTTGACGGGGCAGGTTCTCCTGATGCCGAGTTTTGCGTCTAGGCCTTGGAGGCTTTCTGCTACACATTTGTCAACAATATCTTGTTCAACCCAGCCAACCTGGCCGGGTTTCTTATCAAACACGACTTTTCGTCCGTTCATCCCATACACCTCGTTTCCCGTTTTAAGTTCCCCTCCGTGTGAATTAGAGGGAAACGAGGGATTTCCAAAAAAAACAAATCCCTCTTGAAACCTATCTTTATAGATTTCTATAAAGAGATTGTATTTTATACTATATAAATCTTTATATTTTTCTTTAGGGTGAAATAGTAATAAATATATGTAGAAACTATACAGATTTATATAAAGCAACCTTTCAAAAGGAGATATATGAAAATGACTTACGAAACAAAAGTAGGATATACTGGGGGATCCAACACAACTGTTATTCCATCGGCTGTTGCAAACCTCCTCAATCTCGTTAAAGGAGATAAAATAGTATGGGATGTAGACGTTAGTGATAAAGGAGCTACTGTTACAATAACCCCTAAAAAAGAAACTGAATAAACTACTTTTTCTAGTTGTTTGTCCGCGTTGGTTCTCCCCGTGTGCCTCGTGGTTTCGTGTTGTTACCTGTTTCTCTTTGTCGTTCATTAAGGTCCTGTGCCATCGTTTGTGGATCACTTCTTGTTCTTGGTGGCCGGGACCGTCTTTGTCATCTATTCTTCTTGGTTGTCTGGTTTTCCATGGTTTTTGATTAGTTCTATGCAGTTTTGGACGTATCTTCGGGCTTCTTCTCGGGTCATTTTCTCCTCTTTTGTGGGTGTTTTCACATTTTTCACTCTCCATATTATTTTCTTCAATTATTCTTAGAATTTAAGTATAAACACTGAGAGCACTTGATAAGTAAAAAAAGGGGTTATTAGATATTGTTAAGTAGAAAACAACATATTTACCTGGACTAATAAGATATACAAGGCTTAGGAAATATGTTCCTATAGGGTTGACAATATTTAAAAAAATAAGTAAAATAAAGAAAAAGATAGGATTATAAAAAAAAGAGGGGTGAAAAGTACGTGTTAGGTAATTATCGTTGTCCAAACTTGGATTGTCCATGGAATGAAGTAGAATCTGAAGAAGGTTTCTGTCCTGAGTGTGGAAGTGAACTAAAAAAAGTAGGGATCCGTGAAGGTGCGAAAATACTAGGTGAAAAAAAGAAACACCCAGATGCCAAAGCAGCTAAAGCCAGAGTTAAGGAAGCTAAGAAGATGGAAAAGGCTAAACTCATGGAAGAAAAAGATAAAATAGAGGCCGAGAAACAGATCCAGAAAAGAGTAATCGACCCTGACCAAACCGACGACCAGATAAAAGACAACATCATGAGTAGCCTAGACGACCTGGCAGGACATGAAGCAGGAACCAAATGGATGCGAATCGGAACATTACTAAGCTTCAACTCCACCGAACAAATGATCGGCGCAGGATTCAAGGCCATCATAGACCAGAACAAAATCCTCATCAGACAAAACGAATTACTCCGCAGGCAGAATGAGACCATCATCCAGGAGCTAAAAAACAGAGAATAATAAACCAAAAACCCCTAAAAGAAAACTGGAGAATTATATTATGAAAGAATATATCAAAATAAACGGCACCGACCTGGACAACTTCCTAAAAAACGTATCCAAAAGTACAGAGAAAGGCTGGGAACCCATATGGGCCACCTTCACAGAAGAAAAAAACGGTGAAGAACAACCATCATATTGGGTGATCGCAGAACGAACCAAACCACAAGAAGGCAGTCTAGCAATAGGTTAATAAACTAATTTTTTTATGTGGGGCAGGATCTACGTACCTGCTCCGAACCAACACCGCTACAACTCCGTTCCAAGCAAGGTATGGGTACATTGATGAATGTTATATTAAGTCCAGGATATTATGGATTATCCTTTTATTTATTGATCATTATATGGAATATGTTTAAGTGGACTTAAACACATAATTAACGTTACATTTGAAAATTATGTAAAATTATGCGTTTAAATTATGGGAAGAAAATTGTTGTAGAAATTCGTAATCAAAATATAATATTATAACGTCTCTTAAGAAGCTTGAAAGAAATGAATTGCACTCCTAACAATTTTTAAACTAATGATTATTTGTATTATTCTATTGATTAACAACAATTATGGGGTATCAAGTGACAACTGAAGAAATCAAGAGAAGAAAATACCAACATAACAATATATCTAATGTAATTTTCGCAGTTAATTTTCCAAAGATTTTAGATCTTAGAAAGCCCACTGCAGAATTTCAGAAAATAATTATTGAAAAATTCCCCATAATGAAAGAAGTGAATTTAGATAACGTACAATTTAATTTACAGCCAAGTGAAGAACCACAAACTGAATATGAAAGGGAAATAGCTTGGGAATTCACAAATAAAGAGAGAAATAGAAAAGTCTTTGTAAGTTCAATTCAAATTATTCTCGAATATTTTAATAATTCATATCGAAACTTTGAAGAATTCGCAGCTGATGTTGAAACTGTATTCGAGGCAGTTATCAATTTATATCCTGTGAAAGTTGCAGAAAGAATTGGGTTAAGATACATAAACCAAATCGAGATCAAAGGAGAAAATAATGTTTTCAATTGGTCAAATTTAATAAATTCCAATTTATATACACTTACTCATGAATTTACATCAAAAGAAGATAAAGTTTTAAGATCTATGCATTTCTTGGAATTAAATGAAAATAATCATAGTCTCAAATTCCAGTTTGGGCTGTTCAATAGTGATTATCCCAGTCCAATAAGACGTAAGGAATTTATATTAGATTATGATTGTTCAACAACACAAAATAGGGACATTACAGACATATTTGATATTCTTAATGAATTTCATGAAATTGAAGTTAAATGGTTTGAAAAAAGTATTGATAAGGGTTTAAGAGAAAGGATGGGTGTTTCGGATGAATCATAAATATTTCAAAAAAATTCCAGGCACAATGACTGAATACCCAAGAGATGAAAAAAAATCTAAAAACGAAAAAAATTGTATTAAAGAATTTAAAATATCCACTGACAAGTACAAAAAGAGGGATATGACTGTAGAGATTATAGAATATGAGATCAAAGATTGAAACTATTTATCGACGGCATGACACTGATAGAGTTTGTCAGGGGGATTTATTTGAAGAATTTGTTTATCCTGAGTGGATTTCCCGTGAAGGTAACAAGATTAAGATAAAAAACAGGAATATTCCCTATTTAATTGTTTTAACTCAAGATTGTGATCTGGAAAGAGATCATGTAAATCATATAACTAATTCAGAGAAACAAGATAAATATTTACAGTCAATTTTAGTTTGCCCCGCATACCAGGCCGATAAATTAAAAAATGGTACTCATTTAGAGAAATTGGGCTACAAAATGGAGTATCAAAATAGTGATAGATGGAAAATTATTATGCAAAATAACAATCACCGATACCATTATTTAGAGGCATTCGAACAAATTCCTGCATTAACAATTGATTTTAAACATTATTATTCTATACCTCGAGATATCATTTATAATGAAATAAAAAATGATGATCATTATTTGGGGACTGTTAACGAATTATTTAGAGAGTCATTGTCTCAAAGGTTCGCATATTATTTAAGCAGGATAGGTTTGCCAGAAATAGTTAAGGATGAAGAATAACTATGTTAGTTATGATTTTATGAATACATTTTGATATTTCAAGAGATTGAGAGTTTTCTGGAATTTTTTGATAGGTGCTTTTTTTGTTATTTTTTTGTTGTCATTGTATCGATAATCTGGTCTAAAATCTCTGGATTCTGTTCAATCACATCAGCTAATGGTTGTAGATTGGTCATGTTGCGTTCCTGGTTTTCTTCGAGTTTCGTGATCTTATTAATGGCCTTTCTGTACTCCTCGGATTCAAAAGTCAAGACACGGCCTTCATCGAGGCTGAGGTAGGGGAGTGCTTTGAGGTATTTTTTCCTGAGTTGTTCGGGTTTGCTTCTCCAGTAGGTTCGGTCTTGGTCGCTGATTCGGTGGCCGGATAGGTATTGGGCTATGATGTATTCGCCGGGTTCGTCGATGACTGTGGTGATGAAGTAGCGTCTGAGGCTGTGACTTCTCCACCATCTGAATGTTCCGGGTGGGTGTTTGAACCCTGCCCGTCGTCCCAGGTTGTTGAAGATGCTGGTTACTGTGGTCCTGGCCAGGGATTCGCCGGTGACTTTAACGTAGAGGGTGTCATCTAGGTCAGTCATGTGGTCTTTGTGTTTATAGTACCGTTCACGGAGGTAGGTTAGGACCCTGGCTACGGTCTCGGGTGGCATGAACGTCGTGTACCTGTAATGCACCTTCTCCCGGGTAATATCTAATTGTAGGAGTAGTTCTTTAACCACTTTTTCGTGGTCTAATATTTCCTTTATTGTCTCGTAGTCTGTGTCTAATTCCTTGTTCACTGCTTCCAGGAATTTCCTGAGTGTTAGTTTGCGCACTTCCTGCTGACTAAAACCACTGAGGGCCATGGTGTATATGATGGCCCGGTCCCTGGGACTGGCCACATCCACCAATCGATGGATCTCCTCCTTCTCGATGAGGCGGCCGAAGTTCTTCTCCAAGGTAATATCTCCCCTGTTCCGTGTTAATTCGGGTGGTGTTACCCGGAGGAAATTGTAGAAACAAGTTACTGCGTTGATGGCAGCGTTCACTGTGTTTCGGCTTTTATCCTCCCCTCGGAGGTGTTTTATAAATCGTACTGCATAATAGTTGTATTGGCGTTCCTCATCCGGGACATTCTCTCTTTTCTCTTGTACAGCTTCTTCACGTAGTTCTGGTAGTGATTTCTGTGTATATTTTGCGTATTGGAGAGCGTACCTCCGGTATGTTTCCCGTGTATTTTTTGCCAGGTTTCTGCTCTCAAACCATAAATCAAACAATGTTTCCTCATCCATCCTGATCCCCTTTTCATCCTAACCCCAAACAGTGTACATAATAGCCATGCACACATGAAGGGTGTTGCCCTAGAGAGGATGTGAGAAGTAAAAAAAATGAATATGTTGCTATAGACTTGACTTATTTAAAGATATGTTATTGTGAGGTTTGAATGATTTAACCTAAATATTACAAATTTTAAATGGCCACATTCGTTTATTATGTACTATTAGAGCACTTAAATCAATTAAATTATGTTTTAGGAGTTAAGATATAGAAGGGGATAGTAAGGATGTGCTTGGCTTACTTCAATTTTATATATTAGATGAATTATATTATTTCATAGATACTTGTTAGCACCTTTAAGGAATTTATCATGAGTTTTAATAGCTTGTCCAAAATCATTGAAGAACTTAAGATTCAGGCAGAAGAGGGGATTCCAGTCCTTGTGGAGGGCAAAAAGGATGAAAAGGCCCTAGAGGAACTGGGTATTCAGGGTAATTTTATTAAGGTTTCAGGTTCCGGTCTTAAGCTCTTCGAAATTGCGGAAATCGCTGCTGAATCATCACCACATGTGATTATTCTCACTGACTTTGACCGAAAGGGTAATGAACTTGCCCGGAGGTTATCTGAAGATATTCAGCGACTTGGTTCGCATCCTAATATCCTTTTCAGGAGGAAACTTTTAGAGATGACTAGTCGCTTTATTAAAGACATTGAAAGCCTACCCCGTCATCTGGACAATCTGGCAATTGAAGAATTCCCTACGGGTGCCCACTGGTATTATCATTAGTATCGTTTAGATACCGTGCTTTGGCATTGATATACATTCATATCAAAAGGTATCTACTCTATCAGGAGGCCCAATTATGGGAAAAGAAGAGATCAGTACAACTAAATATCTTATTCATGCTCAAATAAATGCTAACGGAATTGTTGAAAAACCCGACGTGGTCGGTGCTATTTTTGGACAGACAGAAGGCCTTTTAAGTAATGATCTGGACCTTCGAGAACTGCAGAAAACCGGAAGAATCGGAAGGATTAAGGTAAATATTAATTCTAAGGCGGGAAGATCCAAAGGCGAAATTGTAATACCATCCAGTCTGGATCGGGTGGAAACTGCCATCCTGGCGGCTTCTCTGGAAACTATTAATCGAGTAGGTCCCTGTGAAGCTTATATACAGGTTAATAAGGTGGAAGATGTACGCGCGGTCAAAAGGAGGAAAGTAGTGGACCGGGCCAAAGAACTGTACAAAAATATGATGGAAGAGGTGACCCCTGAAAGCCTCAAAATGATTGAAGAGGTAAAGGAGGCCATGCGCATACATGAAATCACAGAATTCGGAAACGAAAAACTTCCAGCAGGGCCTAATGTAGCTTCATCAGATGCAATACTTGTTGTAGAGGGTCGTGCCGATGTTCTAAATCTTCTCCGTTACGGAGTAAAAAATGCGGTGGCTGTGGAAGGGGTGAGTGTCCCTAAATCCGTGGCGGAACTCACCAAGAAAAAGACGGTCACGGCCTTTTTAGATGGGGATCGTGGCGGTGACTTGATACTTAAAGAACTATTACAGGTAGGTGAACTGGACTACGTTACCAGGGCTCCCCGGGGTTCTGAAGTAGAAGACCTGACCAAAGAGGAGGTCATGGTGGCTCTGCGTGATAAGATTCCTGTGGAACAGATCTATCATGATATGGGAGTAAAAACTGAGAAAGTAGTGGAGAAAAAAACACCAGACAAAATCGGCCTACTCAAAGGGGTCTTGGCGGACCTGGAAGGATCTGGCAATGGTGAGATTTTAGATGATGCTCTTAACATTATCAAAGAGGTAAAAGTAGAGAATCTCTACCAGGAAATCAACAATCTTCACAATGGGGCCTATGCGGTGGTATTTGATGGGGTGGTTAGTCAGAGGCTCATTGACGTGGCCAAAGATAAAGGTCTCAAATACATCGTTGCCGTAAGAATGAGTGAAGTGGTTAAAAAACCAAGTAACATCAAGGTGATTACTAGATAAACAACAACATTGGCTGTGGATGACGTTGGAGGATGATCTTACGTGTACGTCAACATGAAAAAGGAGGATTTAAGAGATATTGAAACAACCCAGGATGTTTTAATCCCTAAAGATCCCCTAGAGAGGGTCATTGGCCATGATGACATCATAGATTTTGTTAAAATCGCGGCCAAACAACGTCGTAACCTACTGCTGGTGGGTCCTCCGGGTATAGGTAAATCACTTATTGCCCAGGCCATATCCTTCCATCTTCTGGACCCACAGGAAGAAATAACTGTGGTTCATAATCCGGAAAGGCCCGAACGGCCTTTTGTGGAGATTAAAAATAAAAAAGAGATGGAAAACCAGAAAAAGGATCTGGAACGGGCAGAGGGAGATATTGTAAACCCCCAGGACGTTCCGGTGATGGTGGCCGAGAGACTGGGGTTCCGTTGTGCCAACTGCGATAGTTACAACAATGCCTATCAAAGTATCTGCCCCCAGTGCGGTGCCGATAAGTATTCTCACATCAATGCCCGACGAAAACATCTGGGGGACCTTCTGGGCATGTTCGAAATGAGTTCCAATCCGGTCAACGTTCCCCAGGAAAGGGTAACCACCACCCGTATGCGAAACGGGCGAGAAGAGGTGGTGATCTATGAGAGGGTGGATGGGGATAAGATAAAGATTTTAGACCAGAAGGCCCTGGAGAAGAGAAGGGCCCTGGTTGAAGAAAAACCCAAAAACGTCATACTCCCCCTTAAACGGAAGATATTCATACAAGCCACGGGAGCCACTGAAACCGAACTTTTAGGTGATGTTAGGCATGATCCCTATGGAGGACATCCTGATCTCGGGACCCAACCCTATGAAAGGGTTGTTCCTGGTGCAGTGCATGAGGCGCATGAGGGTGTTCTTTTTATTGACGAAATCGTGCACATTGCTCCCCTGCAGCGTTACATTTTGAGTGCCATGCAGGACAAGGTTTTTCCCATAGTTGGTCGCAATCCCCAGAGTGCAGGAAGTTCAGTGAAGGTGGAAGACGTTCCCTGCGACTTTATATTTGTGGCCGCTTGTAACATACGTGATATTGGCTATATATTGCCTCCTTTGCGTTCTCGTATACAGGGAGAAGGTTATGAGATCTTAATGCGCACTACCATGCCTGATAACCTGGAAAATCAGGCTAAAATGGCCCAGTTTGTAGCACAGGAGATTAAAATGGATGGTAAAATTCCTCATGCTACTCGGAAGTCTGTGGAACTACTTTTAGATGAGGCTCGAAAACGTGCCAGGGTTATAGATGATAAACGAGATTCATTCACGTTAAGACTCCGTGATCTGGGCGGTGTGGTGCGTATGGCTGGTGATATGGCGGTTATGGATGGTAGTAGATATATTGAACCTAAACACATGAGTTTTGCCATTAAAAGGGCCATATCCATTGAAGATCAGATAATCAATCATTATCAGTCCTTTGAAAAGGCAGCCCTGAAGGATTCCAGCTCCCAGCAGTTAAGTTCCTCAAATCAAAACCACCCCAACGAGAACGTGGATCGTAGTTATCTATAATTAGTAAAGCCACCCATAATATCCATCAACATGAACTCTTACTCCCACCAAACTTGGAAAGTTAACCCGGGAAGTTCAGCGGATATTAGGGGCGAATCTGATACCTATATCTCCACGGGTAACAACATTCTGGATGCCCATGACTTTCCCGAGTTAATCGAAGATTACCTGATGGAACTGGAAATTCGCAACTATTCTCCTAACACCATCCGAACCTACCGTTCCATAATCAACGGTTTTCACCGGTTTCTGCTGGACAAGGCCCGGGAGAATAAAGAAATTTTTATTTTAAAATCCTTCAAACGTTACATTCGTTATCTTAAACGGGATAAGAAAGTTTCCCAGAACTACATATACCTGGTAACTGTGGTTATAAAGAAGTTCTTCGAATTTAGCGATATAGTAGGACTGGAAGAAGTCAAGACCCCCAAAAGATCCAAATCTCTCCCAAAATCTCTGAACGAAGAGGAAGTTAAAAAGCTTATACATGCCATTGATGAGAGTCATGATGATTCATCCCAGAAAAAGGCATTTAAACTTAGAAATAAGCTTATACTGACCCTGTTGTACTCTACAGGCCTTCGTGTTTCGGAGCTGGTAACTCTGGAAACCGACAGTGTAGACCTGGATGAGCGAACCATTCGCATAAGGGGTAAGGGTGAAAAGGATCGTATCGTGCTTTTTGATGAGAATACCCTACTTTTAATGGAAGACTATCTTTCTAAAAGTTCCATGGAAGGAGATTATCTTTTTGTTAATCGATCTGGCAATCATTTAACTCCCCGCTATATTCAGATGATGATCAAAGAATATGCCGAGGCAGCTGGCATCCGCAAGAGAGTAACTCCCCATATTCTTCGCCATTCATTTGCCACCCATCTACTGAAGAATGGGGTGGATATAAGGGCTATTCAGCAACTACTGGGCCATTCAAATCTGAGCACCACTCAGATATATACTAGCGTGGATATGCAGACTCTTAAGACGGTTTACGATCGTGCGAAACTGCTTTAATCCAGCGTTTTTTTATGTGCATAGCTCACTTAACTTGGTCATCTTTAGTATAATAAATAAGTATGGGAAAGTAATACTATTTCATTATTTCCAAGGATGCTGTATTGAATTCGTTCTAATGGCCCTAAGATCACAATGGGGTTTAAAAATTTAAAAATATTTAAAAACTCAAAAATCAATATCCGATATTGTATTTAGTTATTGATTACAGATATCGATTAACGATAGTGATTTTAATGACCGTAAACCGCAAATTCTTTTTGGGATTCATTAGAATCCATATTTTATACCACGCACAGACTGAAAATGTTTATGGGGTGCAGATGATGGGTGAACTTTCGAAACATGGATACAAATTAAGTCCAGGCACATTATATCCCATCTTACACTCCCTGGAACGTGAAGGCTTCTTAAAAAGTCAAAAAAAGAATGTGGAAGGTAAAATACGGAAATATTATACTACAACTCCTGCAGGAAATAAAATTCTACAAGAAGCTCTGGGAAAGTTAAAGGAACTGACCGCGGAAGTTATGGGATAGCTCTCTATAGTCGAATCTTTAAAGCGGAGGGGATTCTTTAAAAGTGAAAACTAGGTAGGTTTATGAAAGAAGCTAAAGAACAGCCGGATTTACTGAAGCAAAAAGCCCTGATATTTATAGTGTTACTGGGAATTGTTAGTCTCCTGGCGGACATGACCTATGAAGGGGCTCGCAGCATCACCGGTCCTTACCTGGCTATCTTAGGTTCCAGTGCCCTGGTCGTGGGATTGGTGGCAGGTTTAGGAGAACTTTTGGGTTACTCGCTACGTCTGATATCCGGTTACCTGACCGATCGTACCCGAAAATACTGGGCCTTGACCATCCTGGGTTACGCCGTGAACCTCCTGGCAGTTCCTCTCCTGGCTCTAGCTGGCAGTTGGCAGCAGTCCTGATGGTGGTGGAGAGGATGGGTAAAGCCCTCAGAACTCCACCAAGGGATGTGATGCTCTCCCATGCTACTTCCAGTGTGGGTCGTGGATGGGGGTTCGGACTTCATGAGGCTTTGGACCAGATTGGAGCCATCACTGGACCACTCCTGGTGGCGTTAATTTTATACTGGGAGGGAAGCTATCAGGCCAGCTTTGCATTTCTATTACTGCCAGCACTATTAGCACTGGCCACCCTTATAATCAGTCGTTTCCTGTATCCCCATCCCCATGAACTTGAAATGGAATTCCCCCACTTGGAAACTAAAGGGTTCCAAAGGGCATACTGGATTTACATGGTTGCCGCAGCCCTTATAGCCATCGGGTTTGCAGATTTTCCCATTTTAGCTTTCCACTTCCAGAAGACGGGTTTATTATCTGCCGCCATGATTCCCGTCTTCTACGCAGTGGCCATGGGAGTGGATGCTGTGGCAGCTTTAACCTTTGGACGCCTATTTGATCGCATGGGAGTGTTCTCACTGGCCGTGGCTACTGGGATCTCATCTTTTTTTGCTCCTCTGGTATTTCTGGGTAAATTCGAGTGGGCATTGTTGGGAATGGTACTTTGGGGAGTGGGAATGGGTGCCCAGGAATCGGTAATGAGAGCTGCTATCCCTGAATTATCACCATTAAAAAGTAGAGGGGTGGCATATGGTCTTTTTAACACCATATTTGGGGTATCATGGTTTGTTGGAAGTTTTTTAATGGGGTTTCTCTATGATCTGAATCCCATCTATCTGGTGTTTATATCCATGGCATCGCAAATAATGGCCATACCCTTATTGATAACCCTGCGAAAATGATTCTTTTCTGGATTGGAATTGTGGACTAATTATTTAAATCCACGTTTCAATAAATTTTAACTAGAAGGATAACAAGAAAGAATCTTGTGGAGTTTTATAAATTGAGAGAGTTTTCCCGCCCATGTTTAGTGGCCAGTAAATGTTTAGAGTTTGATTCCTGTCGTTACGACGGCTCCATGATAAAAAGCAGTATCGTGGATAGGTTAAAAAACTACGTGGAATTCCATCCGGTATGTCCCGAGGTGGAACTAGGTTTGCCTATTCCCCGGGATCCTATACGTCTGGTGGAGAATAAAAAAGAAATCGAGCTGTTACAACCATCTACTGGTATGAATTTAACCAAAAAAATGATTGATTTTGCTGATGGGTTTTTAAGGAAACTTCCCCTGATAGACGGGTTCATTCTAAAAAATAAGTCCCCTTCATGTGGTATCAAGGCAGTCAGAGTTTATCCCCCCGGCGGCAACTCCCGTCCCAGAACCGATGGAGTGGGTGCCTTTGCCAGGGAAGTTTTTCACCGGTTTTATCAACTCCCGGTGGAAGATGAGGGAAGACTCCGAAACTTTCTAATCAGGGAAAGTTTCCTGACTCGCATATTTACCTTGGCCGAATACCGTGACTTACTGGAAAGTGATAATTTTAATGATCTTATAGATTTCCATACCAATAACAAGCTGCTGCTAATGGCACATAATCAGGCTTTATTACGGGAAATGGGGCGTATTGTGGCCCAGGGAAGAGAAAAACCATTCAATGAATTGAAAATGGAGTATGGTCGATATCTTCTCAAGAACCTGTCTGAACCTGCTTCCGCCCCAGCCAACGTAAATGTACTGCAGCATTCACTAGGTTATTTTTCAAAAAAACTTTCTCACGCTGAGAAAAAATTTTTCCTGGATGCATTGAAGGAGTATCGTGAAGGAAAAATGCCCCTATTACTATGTCAGAACCTCATAAAATCCTGGATAATTCGCTTCGATGATGTTTACCTCCGGCAACAAACATTCTTCGATCCATATCCTCCTGAATTACTGGAAATAACGTTTATTTAATTTAATTAGATTTTAGGTTGGTAAAGTGATCCAAAAAGACAGGATTAATATATTATCCGATAAGGCTGTAGATGGTGGTAGTTATGTCCTTTACTGGATGCAATCATCGGCCAGGGCACACTACAATCACGCCCTTGAATATGGAATTAGAAATGCTAACAGACTCAAAAAACCGCTATTAGTCTATTTTGGATTGACTGAAAGTTTTCCAGAGGCCAATCAGCGTCACTATCACTTTCTTCTGGAGGGACTGAGGGAAACCCAACTGGAACTTAAAAAAAAGAACATAAATATGGTGGTTCAGCACCTAGAACCCGGAAAAGGGGCAATAAAACTGGCTGAAGAAGCGTCTTTGGTAGTAACTGATCGGGGATACCTTCCACTGCAACGTCAATGGCGTCAGGAGGTGGCTGAAGAAATAGAATGTCCTTTAATCCAGGTGGAGTCCGATGTGGTGGTTCCCGTAGAAACCGCCTCCCCTAAAGAGGAATACATGGCGGGAACTATTCGACGAAAAATCCAAAAAGAGTGGGAAAACTTTTTAGTGCCCTTAAAAATGGGTAAACCCCAGAAAAGCTCTTTGGATTTTAGATTTGATTCTTTAAACTTGGATGATGTGGACAAAATTCTGGCAAATCTAAAAATTGAAGATGGTGTGGAAGTTGTGGACTGGATCCAGGGAGGCAATCTCCAGGCCAGAAATCATCTGAAGTATTTCATGGAAAATAAACTGGATCACTTCGGTGATCTACGAAATGATCCCACCCAGAATTATCTGTCCAACATGAGTCCTTACCTACATTTTGGTCAAATATCGCCATTATACATAGCATTGCAGGTAATCCAGACCGGTAGCCCCGGAGCAGAGAGCTACCTAGAAGAGCTTGTTATACGCAGGGAACTATCCATGAACTTCGTATTCTATGATTCTGACTACGACAACTTCAACTGCCTACCTGATTGGGCTCAAAAAACGCTTTTAGAACATGCACGGGACCCCCGGGAGTATGAATACACGGTGGAGGAGTTAGAAACGGCTCAAACCCACGATCCCTACTGGAACGCGGCCCAGAAGGAGATGGTGCACCAGGGTAAGATGCACGGGTACATGCGCATGTATTGGGGGAAAAAAATCTTGGAATGGACTAGAAATCCTATGCAGGCCTACCATGTGGCTCTTTATTTAAATAACAAGTACGAACTGGATGGTCGGGACCCTAATGGATATACCGGGGTGGCCTGGTGTTTTGGCAAACATGATCGGGCCTGGAAGGAACGAGAAATATTTGGCAAGGTTCGTTACATGAATGATAGGGGCTTGCGTCGTAAGTTTAGAATAGACCAATATGTAGAGCGAATTGAAAATCTGTTAAGTTAATTACCTCTTTTTTTGTATTTTTGCACCGGGTAACAAAATATATAACTTATCTTTGTCCAATAAATAAAAGGGTCTTAAAGGCTCATTAGCATTTTAAAGATTGGATTAAAATCAGTATAAACCCTTATCCGGGTTTTTTAAAGCCAATTCACACATAAACTAGAAACGAGGAATTAAAAATGGAAATTACGGTTGAAAACTATTTCCGAAAAAGATACTCACTCTATAAATGGCGCTCAGAAACTTCTCTTGTTAACAAAGTTATATTGGCATTCTTCATGGCGTGTGTAACTGGGATCATGGCTCAGTTAGTAATACCTCTACCTTGGACACCGGTACCCATAACTGCTCAGACCTTCGCCGTGTTAATGGCCGGGATTCTCCTGGGCCGATGGTGGGGTGGCATCAGTCAGATCATATATCTCCTTGTGGGGCTACTGGGCGTAAACTGGTTTTCCGGACTTACCGGGGGATACACAGTATTGTTCGGTGCCACCGGAGGATATCTGATTGGATTTATACTGGTGGCACTGTTTTTGGGCTACTTTTCGGATAGGTATGTGGAGTCTCGGAAATTCAGACCCATGCTGGGCCTGATGCTCTTTGCCAATTTTGCCCTTATCTATGTGCCTGGTCTATTGGGGCTTGCATTCTGGATATATCTGGTTAAAGGTAGCTTCCCTGGTATTTTCACCCTACTTTCCATGGGGCTCCTCCCATTTCTCATAGGGGACCTGGTTAAAATTGGGGGAGCGGCAGCTTTGACCAAGATGGTAACCCCTAAAACTAAGTAGGGTCAATAAGTTAAGGACTCGGAGGCTAAATTTTGTAAACCTTTTAAAGACTCTATTTTTCCTATTTTTTTCCTTAGTCTCTTTAAAATATTATTTTTTTGTGAAAAAATATTAAAAATTGAAAATCAAGCAGTATATTTTATAAATTCTCCAGACATTCATCCATTAAGATTCGGGCATCTTCATTGTGGGGATTAATGGCCAGTGCTTTCCTGAAAATTTCCATAGCTTCCTGGAATCTGGAGAGCTCCATGTAGGTAACTCCCAGATTACTGAGGAAAACGTCATTGTCTTTATCCAGCTTCAATGCCTCTTCATAACAGTTTATGGCTTCTTCCAGCCGGCCTAACTCCAAAAGAGCATTGCCTTTACGATTCCATGTGGATGCATCGGGAGTTTCATCTAAACATAGTTCCAGAGCCCGGTCATAGGATTCGATGGCCTCTTCAGTTCTTTCCATCTGGGATAAGATATTACCCCGGGCATTCCATGCTTCTGGATCGCTGGGGTCAAGTTCTAAAACCCGATCGTACCGATCCAGAGCTTCTTCCAATCTCCCTAGGATCTCCAGAATAATGCCTCTCCAGTAAAGTGCCAGAACATTATCGGGGTTTATTCTACAGGCTTCATCGTTTGATTTAAGGGCTTCTTCTGGTTGGTTGTAGTTTAAAAGTGCAATGGCCCGGTTGTTCCATATGTACTCATTATTCGGGTCCAGTTTTAGAGCATCGTCATAGGATTGCACCGCTTCCTGGAACAATCCCAGCCGAGAGAGATTATCCCCTTTACGGTTAAGAAGATAAACATCCTGGGGGTCAAAACGAAGGGCAGAGGTGTAACACATCACGGAGTCCTTGTACTTCCCCAGGTCAAATAGTATGTCGGCCCTTTTGGTAATCATAGCCTTTTCATCAATCTTACGGCCTTCCCACTCTTTTCGGGGCAAACGGCGGAACTTTATCACCTGGAAAAGAGATTCCTCCTGGGTATGGTCGGGGTAAAGTTTCCGGAATTCTACTTCCAGTTCAGATGCATCCTCAAAGCCCTCATCCAGGATTAAATCTTCATTTTTCAGGATTTCACCGAATTTAATGATTTCAACTCCGGTTACTTCTGCTTCAAAAAGTTTTTCACGCTCTTTAGACACCAGATTCCAGTAACAGTGCAGCCGGTCTCCTATGTTCAGGGGTTTTTTCCACAATTTGCGAATGGTGGTAGTTTTATCCCCAGTTAATAGTTCCAAGTGGCGGCTTCCAAAAAGCAATATCGGTATTTAACACCCTCCATTTTTTTAATTAAACCATCTCTTCGCCAAATTCTGCAGTTTTTATCTTTAAATTACTAAAAATGGGTTTTAAATTTTCTGCCATCTTAAAAAGTTCATCACGGGATGGATTTGGGGTTTTGTGTAGTTTTCTGTCCAGGACAGTCCGGTTTCGGAACTGTTGTAAAGTGTAAAGATCACAATCCAGACTTTTGGCTATTTTCTCCATGTCCTCTTGGTTAAGAAGGCCGGGCACGTAGGTGGTGCGGCATTCCAAATATGTGGGGGAATTGGCGCACTCTTCCATGCTCTTTTTTACTTTTGCTCCGATATCTGACCCTATAATTCTCTTGTAATCATCAAAGGGGGCCTTAACATCTAGCGCTACGTAATCAACTAGTTTTAATACCTTGGAAAGTCTTCCTGGAAAGCCACCGTTGGTGTCCAGTTTAGTTAGGAGTCCCAGTCCTTTGGAAAACTCCAGCAGTTGTTTCACTTCTGCACACTGCAGGAGGGGTTCCCCACCAGTTATGACCACTGCGTCTATAAAATCCTTCTGTTTGCGGATTTCACTTTCAATTTCCTCTCGAGGGACCCCTTCTCCTCCACTTATCATCTCCGGATTGTGACAGTAGGGACATCTGAGGTTGCAGCCTCCGGTGAAGATAACCAAAGAAACCTTCCCTGGATACTCCAGTGATGAAATCACGGTACCTCCTAATTCCATTTTAACAACTCCAACAAGCATCAATGGTTAATTCTAAATTATATCTTTTAAGATCTTCAGAAATCTCTGGTCCTCTTTAAGGGTTCCCACACTAACTCTAATCCAGTAATCGTCCAGTCCACGGAATGAACTGCAGTTTCTGACTATAACGCCCTTCTTCATGAGTTCTTCGGTTATCTGGGCTGAATTCATGCCGGTTTTCTTCACATCAACCAGGAGGTAGTTGGCATAGGATTTGAATACCCGCAACATGGAAAATTCTTTCAGACCCTGGTACAGGTACTCTCGACTTTCCACCGAAGCTGCACGGGAGCGTTCTATGTATTCTTTATCCTGCAGTGTGGCCAGGGCAGCCACGTAAGATAATTTGGTAAGGCTGAAAACGGGTTTCACTCTGTACATGTACTGAATAATCTCCTTACTGGCCAGGGCATAGCCGATCCTCATGCCCGCCAATCCCAGGACCTTGGAGAAGGTACGCAGTATGAGGAGATTTTCATAGTCATTGAGGAGTTCCACATTATCGATCCCTGAAAATTCAAAGTAAGCCTCATCAACCACTACCAGGGCTTCAGTATTCTCTAAAACCTTCCGAATGTCTTCCTTCGCAATCAAGCCTCCAGTAGGATTGTTGGGGGTGCACAGGAAGATCAGGCGAGTTTTGGGGCTTATGGCGGCCAACACTGAATCCACATCCAACCGGTTATTATCAACATCCCAGCGAGCAAAGACAGGTATCGCGCCATGTATTTTTAAAGTAAACTCGTAGTACATGTAGGAAGGCAGGGGGACTATGAATTCATCTTTCGGGTCGGTAAATGTTTTTCCCAGAACATCCAGGATTTCGTCCGCTCCATCACCCCCCACCAGCACCTGTTCCGGTTTTACTTTAGAGTAATCTGCTAGTTCCTGGATCAGATCACTTAGATCGGATTCCGGGTAGCGGTTCATGTCTTTAATGGAGGTCTTAACTGCTTCTACAGCCTGGGGTGATGGTCCAATGGGGTTTTCATTAGAGCCCAGCTTTATGATCTCTTCTGGCTTTAAATTGTACTCTGTGGCTATTTCATAAATTGATCTACCCGGTACGTAGGGTTCCAGTTCCTCTACCATCTTTTTTATCTTCATAATAATTCCTCCTGAATAAGAGCCAGCTTGGCATATCTTGAAGCATTTTCCTGGATTTCTTTTTGGTCATGGTCTTCCAACTCTTTGACCACCCGGGCCGGCATGCCCAGTATCAGACTTCCTTGAGGGTACTTTTTACCCTGGGTTACCAGGGCGCCGGCACCAACAATACTGTTTTTTCCTATCTGGCTACCATTTAGAAGGGTGGCATTCATGCCAATCAGGCAGTTATCTCCTACTTTACAGCCGTGTAGCACTGCAGCATGACCTACCGATACATAATCCCCCAGTTCCAATGGATAACCCAGGGAAGAGTGCAGGACACAGTTGTCCTGGATATTTGAATACTTCCCAATGATAATACGTTCCCGATCTCCTCTTAAAACCGCGTTATACCAGGCTGAGGAATGCTCGCCCATATCCACCCGGCCCACCAGATAAACACCGGGCATTATCTTTACTGTAGGATGAATTCGTTTCATAATAAGAAATTAACTAGTTGTCTAAGGTTCTCCTGTCAATGAGGTCATGTTCCTGTAGGGGTATGACCAGGATGTGGGAGGGTATATCCCGATAGATAATGGCTCCTGATCCCACCCGTGCCCCCTGACCCACCATAACTCCAGGGTTAAAGCTGGAGTTAATACCAGTTTTAACGTCATCAGCGAATATAACTCCTAGTTTACGGCGTCCAGAGTTAATTCTATCTTTTTTTACCGTTAATTTCACTTCACCATCGTCAAAGCGCAGATTTGCAATGTTCGTACCTGCCGCCAAATTGCAGTGAGCCCCAATAACAGAATCACCCACGTAGCTAAGATGATTGATGTTGGTGTTATCCATCACGATGGAGTTTTTGATTTCCACTCCATTACCCACACTCACACCATTTCCAATGGAGGAATATTTCCTGATGAAAGAGTTAGGTCCAATATCTGTGTTTTCACCAATAAAAACCGGCCCCATGATGTATGAACCCGAACGCACTATGCTGCCCTTACCCACGATAACAGGGCCGTGGATGGTTGCTCCTTCTTCTATTTTCCCATGGATTTGAGATTCCATATTTTCCAGGAAGTGTTCGTTAATTTCCAGAAGTTCCCAGGGACGGCCAATATCTATCCAACGATCCTGAAAGGTCAGTCCCAGCACTTCCTCACCATCTTGGATCTGAATTTTAATGGAATCAGTAATCTCATACTCTCCTCGAGGGGATTTCGGAGTCTTTTTAATGGCTTCAAATATTTTTGGGGTGAAAAAGTATATGCCAGCATTAATTAGATTGGTGGGGGCTTTTCCTGGAGCTGGTTTTTCTATGATATCCGTTATTTTATCATTTTGAAGCTCCACCACTCCAAAGGAGGATGGATCGTCTACTTCGGTTAAAGTTAGGATGGTGTCACAGTTGGTACGCTGGTACTTTTCAATGAGACTTTTTATGACCTGAGACTGGACTAATATGTCACCATTAAGGATTATAACTTCTTCCTTAACATTGGAAGCCGCAGTGTCAATGGCGTGGGCAGTTCCCAGGCGTTTTTCCTGGGTCACGTACTCTATCTGCACCCCAAACTTCTTCCCATCCTGAAAATATTCCTCCACTACCTCCTGATAATAGCCCACTACCAGGGTTATATTCTTCACCCCGGCATCCCGCAGGGCTTCAAGGTTGTACTGTAGGAGAGGTTTACCTCCGACTGGGAGCATGGTCTTGGGCCGGGTGAGGGTTAAAGGCCGCATCCTGGTTCCTTCTCCAGCGGTGAGTATAATTCCCCTCATTTTGATTCCTCAAAACTTTTTATGGTATCTTCCAGAAGTTTTTTTGATTTATCATGAATTTCACGAGCTCTTTTATCATCCTTACCTTCCAGGGTGATCCTGATAAAAGATTCAGTTCCGGAAGGCCTTACCAAAACCCAGCTATCATCACTAAGGGTCAATCGTACTCCGTCTATAGGGTTAACATCTTTTATATCGCTGAAAAAGTAAGGCAGCTTTTTTTCCATTTCCTGCATTATGGATTTTTTATCATCATCATGACAGTTAACAGTGACCCTGCGGTTGGGGTAAGTAGGTAAGTCATCCAAAAGTTTGGATAAGGGTCCTTTTTCTTGTACCAGTTCTATTACTCGCAGTCCAGAGAGTATTCCATCGGGGCACATGCAAAACTCGGGATGAATCCAGGTACCGGAGGGTTCACCACCAAAATTGGCTTCTAGCTCCGATATCCTCTCAGCCACGTGCACATCACCTACTTTAGTCCTCTCCACCTTACCCTGAACCTCTTTCAAGCAGCGATCAATGGCAGCTGAAGCATCCACAGTGGTTACTACTATGCCGCCTCTCTGGGCACTTACCAGGGCCAGGAGCTTGTCAAAATCGGCCATTCTGCCCTTATCATCCACGGCCACCATTCGGTCGGCGTCTCCGTCGTGAGCGATACCCAGATCTGCCCCGGTAGCTTCAACCACTTGCATCAACTCTACCAAATTTTTCTGGGAAGGTTCCGGATTCCTTCCCGGAAAGAAACCGTCAGGTTGAGAATTAAGGGTTAAAACCTCACATCCGGACTTTCGTAAAATTAGAGGTGACAGATAAGAGGCTGCTCCACTTCCACAGTCAACCACTACCTTCAGACCGGGCTTAATTTTCACCAGAGCCAGTAAACCCTCCACGTAAGTAGAAATAAAGTTACTTATGTCTTCTGATTTACCTATAAAGTCCCAGGAAACTCTTTCAAATAATTCATGGTGCACTATCCTTTCAATGGCCCGTTCTTGTTCCTGTCGGTAGGCCATCCCATTGGGGTTCCATAGTTTTACACCATTATACGGGGATGGGTTGTGGGAGGCGGTTATCATCACCCCTGCCTGGGCTCCTAAACATGTGGTGGCGTAACCCACCACGGGGGTTGGAACCATCCCCAGGTCCAGAACGTCTTTACCACACTGGAGAATACCAGCCTTCACAGCCATGGATAGCATGGGACTGGATGTGCGGGGATCATGTCCCACCACTATTTTACCCTTTCCTGTGAAGGTACCCACGGCCAGACCCACTTTAAGGGCCAGCTCTAGGTTAATTTTTTTACCCAACTTGCCCCGAATTCCAGAGGTCCCAAAGAGTTGTGGAATCTCTTCTTCCATTTAATCAAGCTCCAAATTTCGTTGCTCGGTTGGTTAAATCCATAACCATGTTCATAACATCACTTCCCCTGATGCGGCACATCCCCCCCTTGGCAGCTGCCCTTTCATTGAATTGTTCCACATCATCCACCCTTACTGGTGGACCTGTAATTACCAGCGGTACGGGGTCACCGGCATGGTCCATGATGGAGATGGGAGTAGAGTGATCCGCGGTGAGAATGAATATAACGTCTTCCAGTTGCATAACTTGGCCCACAACACTATCCACTCGTCTAAGGAAGTCTACTTTATCTGTTAAGATGCCGTCATGTCCGGATTCATCGGCCCCATCAATATTAATCAGAATAAAATCATAATCCAGAGCTGCAGTGTCAATTATGCACTTGGCAATGCTGTCCAGGTCAGTATCTACTCCTCCAGTGGCGCCTTCTGCTTCAATAAGGTCCATCCCGGCGATTTTTCCAATACCGAGAATGAGTCCGGTTTCGGCAATACAGGCCGCTTTAAGTCCATATTTTTCCTGGAAGGGCTGCACCTCCGGAACCGCTCCTGCCCCGCGGGGTAATATGATGTTGGCAGGGGATTCTCCGTTTTTTATCCTCTCCAGATTCACCGGATGATCCTTTAGAACTTGGTAGGATGCTTCCACCAGTTCATTCAAAATGCGAGCAGTTTTTTGGGCTTCTTCAGTATCATCTAGAGCCACTACTTCTTTCGGTGGGGTTCCTTCATGTTTGGGGTCGGCATCGGAAACCTGATCTGATAGGCCAGCCCCCCGCAGAACCAGCACCGCCCGGTGTCCGGTGGACTCCTTGAAGATAACTTCCACCCCGTATTCTAGGTGAATGCCGTTGATCTTTTGGGCAATTTCCTTGGTGCCCGCTCTGATCCTTCCCGCCCGGCGGTCGATAATAATCCCATCCTCATTGGCGGTTGAAAAGTTGCAACGGAAGGCAATATCTCCCGGTCTTACTTCAACTCCTACTCCCGCAGCCTCAAAGGGTCCCCGTCCAGTGTAGGCTTGGTAAGGATCGTAGCCAAGTATAGATAGGTGTGAAGTATCACTGCCAGGTCTTATACCTGGCTTTATAGGATCCATTATCCCATTAATTCCCATTTTGGCCATTTTGTCCATGTTAGGCGTTTGAGCTACTTCCAAAGGAGTTTTACCTCCTAATTCTTCCAGAGGCCGGTCGGCCATCCCGTCTATAATCATTACGATTGCCTTCATACTATATCACCAAACCTATGAGATTTCCTAAGAGGGCTCCGGCCACGGTGGCCAAAAGATTAACGTGTTCATTAGTGAGGTAATTCCTCTTTTCCAGCACAGCACCCAGGACACTGTCGAAGAAGCATCCGAAAGTACCGGCGATAACTGCAATGGCCAGGGCCTCAGTCAGATCTGGATAAACACCCAGAATGTAAGCAAAAAATCCAATAATACCCGACCCAATGATTCCGGCGGTGGTTCCCAGGATTGAAATGCCACCATCGGTCCCCGGAGGGACCTTTTTAAAGGTGGTTATGAGGCGAGGGGTTTGTAGGACTCCTACCTCACTGGCCATGGTGTCTGCCGTGGCCGCGGCGATACTGCCAATGAAACCAGCCGGGTTACCAAAGGCAGCCAATACAAAAGGGACGATTCCATTGGAAACCACATTTTTAATGGTTCGAGTCCCCTCGTAGACTCCTATATCTTTTTTATAGGCATGTTGGTACCTGGTTAACAACATCCCCAGGATAAGGAAGACGAAGATTAGAAGCAGCCAGTTGAAACCGGCTGTGAAGATGATGATTATCCCCATGATGACCATGAAGACCGATCCGGCCAGATCCAGGGCGCGGCGGGCATAGATGACCACACCAATAGCTATCAGGAGGATCACATATTCGATGTTAATCATGTCTTCCCTATATTATTATTTTTCGTCAATAACACGGGTTTTGATGGTTTCCACCCGTTTGAGAGGGTAGATCTTTTTTGTTTCGTGGTACACGCTGGAAGCCAGTTTACCTTTGATGATATCTTCCACCAGTTCATTTAATGTTTTATTCGCGGCAGTTTCTTTAACTAATTTTTCCATAGTCTCCCGTATATAGCGTTGCTGGGATGATTTAGCTCTCTTGATGGTAATGGCCAGCATATGCACCTTTAACTTCTTGCCGTCTTTGGTTTCCAGCTTCATTATAGCGTCTATTCGGCTGGTTCCCCTCCGAATCATACTGCGAACATAGTCAGTCGTTACTTGGTGCCCCATAAAGCGGGTATGGGCGGTATCTCCGGCTACATCAGAAATCTGAAATCGTAACTTGACGTACTGTTTGCTGAAGTCTCCGCTAAGCTCCCTCATGGTTGCTTCGACCTTTCTGCTCAGTAATAAATTAGGATCACGGGCGGGGGTGGTACCTATTTCAGATTCCCCGAATTCTTTAGGAGTGGTAATTTTGTACCATTGTTTATCTTTCCATGTATCACGTACTCTTCTTCTTCTTGCTTTAGCCATAATAAATCACCTTTACATGGTATTTAATAAGTGGATAAAAAGAACATTTAAGGAAGTTTCCAATCCTTCCTACTTCTAAAAATCCTCTAATCATACCTCTAATTTTAATCTTTTATAAATCTATCCAACCCCTGGACTAGGCCAGGTTACAGTTAAGGAGGAGGCAAAAAAGGAAAACCTCTCATAGGATATTACTGATGTATCGAATTAAAAATATTAGGTCTATATGGACCTTTTATTAATCTAAAAATAATAGAGAACCCGCCCAGGTATTAAGCTAAGATTGGTAGATTATACTATTTAAAATGTGTGGTGGGATCCCGTAATCTGGGGAATTACATTGGTACCCCCGGGATCATGGAATGGAATCGATTAAATATTGGCCATAAACTCTTCATGTTTAATGAAACGTTCTAATACTTCTTCAACAGTCCCTTCTTCTTCAACCAGCTTCAAACCAGCCTGTTTAATACCGTACTTGGCTTTCATACCAGCCTGGGCCACAATAATAACTTCACAGTCATCCAGTTTACTCAATCCTTCTGCCCACTGGTGTTTTTTCTGGGGGTTGATGTTGGTCTCCCGGTACTCTACCATCTCCGGATCCTTTCCTTCCCACAAGTAGACAAAGAACCCTAGGGCCCTTCCAAAGTGATCTACATTTAATTTATCTGTGGATGCTATTGCTATTCGCATAATTGCCTCCTATTCTTTTATACATACGAACACGGGTCTTTCATCAGAATCAGGGTCCCATATTTCTTCTTGGTATCCATTATAAATATAACATTCAAAACCCATTTCACAGAGGACGTCCTGGACTTTTAAGGTGGGAAACACTCCAATCTGGTGTTGGTCAACTTCAAAATCTACCTTACCCTCTTCTTTTATTAGAAAAACGAAGTTGGCGTTGAAAACTCCGTCCTGCAAACGACTTTGGGATATGCGAGCCAACTGCAGTTCCCCTTCCACCACCGCGTCCACCAGCATACGTCCTTCTTCCCAGTTTTCCAGGCAAAAACCCAGATCAAAGAGTAGAACCCCACCTACATGTAAGTGCTGGTAGAATCTCTGGAAGGTTTCCTCCAGTTCTTCCAGATGGGTATGGTAATTTATGGCTGAGAAGAGACAGATTATCACATCAAATTTCAAGCCCAGGTCGAGTTTTTTCATATCGGACTGTATGAAATTTACTCTGGGAAGCTTTTCCCGGGCTAAATCTAGCATCTCTGGGTTAATATCTACTCCTAGAATTTGAAAGTCATCCTGGAGGAATAGGGCGTGTCCACCAGTTCCGCAGGCTACATCCAGAAGCTCATTTCCCCCTGATTTTTTGTGATGTGACACGGCCTTTTTTATAAAATCAGCTTCACCAGGATAGTCCATCCAATTATAGATGAGATCGTAGTAACCAGCATACTTTCTATAAAGCTCTTGTTCTCCCATGGAATACTCCTTAATTACAGATTATTAATTATTATTGCTTAAACTATTGTTTAATCTTCTTTATCAACTTCCCCACATTCTCAGCGAAGCGACGGACGGTTTTAATACCTTCCTCATCATTGGCGGTTTCTCCGGGGGCATGAGCAAATACCATGTTCCAGTAGGTGCTGCCGGGCACGATCATGTCGTTTATGAAGTAGAACATCAGAAGTTCCTGGATGGTGGCTGTGTGCCCCCCTCTCCGGGCCACGGCTATGGGTCCTCCTACCTTCCAAGATAGGTATTGGTCACTGGCCATGCTGACCATTCCCATCCTCTGCAAAGCGGCCATTAAATCTCCACGAGCAGTTCCAAAGTAGACTGGGCTGCCAACAATGAATCCATCTGCCACACGGACTTTTTCAATGATCTCGTTAAGGCCGTCATCCAGTATGCACTTTTTAATCTTGGCACAGCTTCCACAGGCTTGACAGGAATCAATTTTCCTTTTCCGGAGGGATATAATTTCCACTTCCAGACCTTCAGATTCAAGAATATGGGCGCATTCTTCTAAAACTGCCATGGTATTGCTCTTTTTACGGGGACTGGCACATATCATAATTACCTTACTCATAGCGGTTCCTCCTTAACTCTGTTATTAATATCTACCTCCTAATTTATAAGCAATTTAATTTAAGCCACCCTAAGAGGCACCCCATGTTAATTAAAATAGACTTTTAGTAAACTTTATATAACATAATGTAATGTGTAGTTTACATAAGGTGATTTGATGAACTTGCAAAGATTGGGAATGATTCTAAAGATAACTTCGGGGTTTGTTACCGCTCTATGGGTAGTGGGGCTGGTGATAGGGAATATTTATCTGGTTTTACTGGCCTTCATAATACTTTTAATGGTGATACCAGTTATTTACGTTTATAGGGATAATCTAAAGGAAATCTTCCAGGGTGACCCTACGGTTATTGTGGAAGATGAGCGAACCCAATTAATAAATGAAAAGGCAGCAACCATGACATTAGGAATCTCAGTTGCGGTACTTATCTACGTGGCAGTGGTAGTTATTGCCCTGCGAAATAGTTATCCTCAATATAAACCGTGGGATATGCCTTGTTAGTGTCAGCTGCATTTTCACTGTTTATTTATTTCCTATCGCGGGCCTACTACAATCGGAAATACTAAAATATTACAAATGATTAAAAAGATCAGATACTATGAAAAATAAACTAAAAGTTTTAAGGGCCATGCATGATCTCACCCAGGAGGGACTGGCCCGGGAGCTGGGTGTGACCCGTCAGACCATCATTGCAATTGAGCGAAACAAATATGATCCATCCCTTAGCCTGGCCTTTAAGATGGCCCAGTTCTTCCAGGTTAAAATAGAGGAAATATTCAGTCCCGAAGAGTGATAGCTGATGGGGATATATAAACAATCGTGAAAATATACACGGGAAAAATATACAATCGTGGAAAAATGCATCTATTCCGCCCAGATTCCGATAGAGAAAACTTCTGGAAACTTATTTTCAGGATAATCGTGGCTCTGGTATTGATCCAAATAGCCCGAGCCCTGGTAATGAACAGCTTGTGGTTTGCATTTGGATATACCAATAACCTGACTCTTTTCCATTTATTCAATGGACTAAGCTTAATTATAGTGGGAACTATACTCTTATTATGTTTTAAACCATCTCTAAAGGATCTAGGACTTGATTGGGACGATATTGGTTTAAGAAATAGAATACTCTACCTGTTAGGCAGTATATTTCTCATATTCATGGCTCTAACTCCTTACATCTTGACCGTGGATCCTGAGATGCTGGTTATCGGGGTGGTTTTTGGAATAATAACCCCTTTATTTGAGGAGATGCTATTTCGGGGTTATATATGGGGAAAATTCGATAAAAAATCAGAAAAATCAGAATACAATGGTGTAATAACCGGGATAACTGTAACACTACTTTTTGGTATCTGGCACTTAGGTTATGTGGACGTGTTTCTCATTCATCCTTTGAAAGTTGGAAATCTAACCATACTGCTGCTATCCAAACTAGCCATAGGTCTTGTTTTGGGTCTGTTAGTAGGTTACGCCCGTTTAAAAACCGGAAAAACTTACCTCTCCATTATCCTGCATGGATTATGGAATGTAATGGCGCCTTAATTAATGGCAGCAAAATGGAATGAAATTGATCATAAGGTCTTTTTGGTGTAGGAGTCAGTGGTGCATCCTTTCCTCTTACTAGGTTCCCCAAGTTCTACTCCCATTTTTTCCAGTACAGCCCGGCTATCCACTTTGGTATTGACGCAACCGTCCCTTAAAAGGGGCACACCTTGACAGTGGAATTTGGAGAGTTTATTCATGGCCAGGTTCAAGTCCTGGTAGCAGGCTACACCTAGAACAGCCTTAAACCGGTTTTTTTCCATAATATTTTTTAGGAAAGTTGAGCCCGGGATTATAAACACCTGATAGCCCATCTCCTCCCCTTTATTCTTAAGAACACCAATCACGCAACGATTACAATTCTTACAAACCAAACCCGAGGATTCCAGGGTGGCTTCACATTCAGCATTCCGCAGGCAGTGGGGTAACACTAAAATTTTATCTTGGGGTTTTATCCGATTGAAAATCTTTTCGTTTACTTTATTGCGGACTTCTACCCCGATCTGATCCACAATCTTATCATCCACGCCCACTTTATCGGCAAACTTCTTGAAAAGTCCGTAGAATACGTCAATTGTAAAAAGAAGTAATCTGGGGAATATAAGACGATCTTCCTTTAGTAATTTTCGGCCCAGAATTAGGGTTATAGATAACAGGGCCAGGAGCAAGATACCGGCAATGAAAACTATTTGTCCGAATATCTGATAAAATTCAGCAAATAACATGTTTTTCTCTTGGAATTTACTCTTATATTAAAGTACTTATTAACTAATAAAAATAAACTCATACTCAACTTTGACTAATAATAAAAATTTATAGTTTTATTTTTTTCCAATTAACTTGGGTTCCTTTAATTTCAATCCCATTAGTAGTAGCATTTATTTTTATACCGGATAGGTCATCACAAGCGCAAAGAATGTCCTGTTCCGGGTGTGTGCCGGGTTGAATCTGACAATCCAAGCGCACCATTTCTCCGCAGCTAACCACCAGCGGTAACCTACGTGAGGTGGGATGACCATCAGGCAGAACCACTAGTGGTGCACCCATTTCCCTTAGAAGGTAGATCATGGATTTAATCCCCTTCTCCACAGTGGGACCAGTATCAAAAGCAGAAACAGCAATCAGATCCTCTTCTCCCAAAAAAATAGCAATCTCTTCCAGGTCCGGAGTTCCCATGAATATGCTGCCCTTCCTGGCGAATTTGGCCAGCCCGACAACTCCGGTATTACCACATAAAAATAAAACCTCATCCGGTGCTAAGGGCAACTCTGTTAACATGTTTTTTTTTAGATTTCCTCTACGTTATCGGACTGGCATGAGGGGCAAACCACCCTCCTTCCCATACCTTTAAACTCATTTTCACAATCCAAACAGCGGTATTTTTTGGTTTTGAGTTTTTTCATCTTAATATCGGCCATGGGGCCGCCAACGGTACACATCTTATCACCAGCCTACATTATGTGTGCCCTGTTATTTATGATTTTTTATAAATTTTTTTAAGTGCAGTGGCAGATGTGGAGTTACCACAATATTTATTGGATTGATCCCATAGTATTACCATTAATTAATGACTTAACTTCGGAAAATGAATGACTAACCATTTAAAAAACGGTGAGAATATTGAAAAACCTTATTTTTCCATTTTCAGCTATTGTTGGCCAGGAAAACGTAAAAAAATCACTTATACTTAATGCTATAAATCCATCCATTGGGGGGGTACTCATTAAAGGGGATAAGGGCACCGGTAAGACCACGGCTGTACGTGCCCTGGCAGACCTGTTACCGCCCATCAGGGTGGTTAAGGGATGTCCTTTTAACTGTGACCCTGAGGATAAGGATTCCTTATGCGATTCCTGTAAGTCTGGTGACTATGAGGTGGAAGAGAAGAAAATGAGAGTGGTTGAACTACCTCTGGGAGCAACTGAAGACCGGGTGGTTGGTTCCATAAACCTTGAGAAAGCTCTCCGGGAGGGAATTAAGGCTCTTGAGCCAGGAATATTGGCTGAAGCAAACCGAAATATCCTCTATGTAGATGAAATCAATCTACTGGATGATAACCTGGTGGATGTGCTCTTGGATGCCGCCGCTTATGGCGTTAATGTGGTGGAGCGGGAAGGAATCTCACTGGCCCACCCTTCCAATTTCATACTGGTGGGTACCATGAATCCTGCTGAGGGGGATCTCAGGTTACAACTATCGGACCGGATCGGCCTCCACATCTCGGTACAGAGTCTTCTGGACCTGGAGGATCGGGTGCAGATCATGAATCGTCGTGAAGAATTTGAAAAAGACCCAACTGCATTTCGAAAAGTTTATCAGGAACAACAGGAACATATACAGGCCAGCATCATCCAGGCTCGCCATAATCTGAATAAAGTTATGGTCCCCAGGATTATAATGGAATTAATTGCCAGAATATCCCTGGACATGGGGGTGGATGGGCACCGGGCAGATATAGCTATTCTGAAGACAGCAAAAACCATAGCTGCTTACCGGGGCCAGGAACAGGTTAATTACCGCCACGTGGAAGAGGCCGCCCTCCTGGTGTTGGGGGAAAGAGTTCACAAACAGTCCTGCGATCAGGAACAGATACGGAAGAAGGTGGAAGATGCCCAGTCCCAGATGCAGGATGAAAAAGATAAGGAAAAAGAAGAACAATCCAGTGCAGAAGAGCGAAACATCAGACAGGATCAGAGTCAAGGTGTCAGTGTCTCATCGGAAGAGTCCGAAGGGAAAGCTAAGGGAATGCAGCTGAAAAGTAATGATGAAAGGGAAGAAACCCCGGAAGCAGAAGAAGAGGGGGTTGATATAAAAAAATTGTTAAAGATGAAGGGTAAAAAAAAGAAACGTCTCTATGGACGGAGTGTAGACTCTAAAACAGAAAAAGGGCGCTATATCAAGAGTAGACTCCCCCGTGGGGATTCTCGCGATGTGGCCATAGATGCTACTCTTCGAGCTGCCGCCCTTCACTCGGAAGGTTCCATTAAGGTTAGAAGTGATGACATCCGCCATAAGGTCCGTAAGCACGGAGCCCGAGCATCCATCGCCGTGGTGGTGGACATCAGTGGGTCCATGATCAGCGACCGAAAGGCTAACCGGGTGAAGGGTATCATGGACAGCATTATACAGGACACCAACCGTCATCAGGACAAGATAAGTGTAATCGGATTCAAAGGGAAGGAAGCTGAGGTCATCGTGCCCACCACCAAAAGGGCTTCTTCCTTTCAGGAGCAAATTGATAGGATAACCGTGGGAGGAACAACCCCCCTGGCATCTGGAATGAAAAAAGGCTTGGAAATTCTAAGAAAAGAGAATAAAAAGGGTGAATTTGTACCCTTTATGGTTATACTCACTGATGGTATGCCCAACGTGGGAATTGAAGAGGGACCCATTCCTGATGCTTTGAAGATAGCAGAAAAACTTCAGGAAGATGAAATCTTAACCATAGTCATTAACTTTGAACAAACAGCCCGTTACGGTAGGGATATGAATATGGAACTGGCCATTGCATCCGGGGGCCGCTACTATGATGTGCAGGAGCTTGAAAATCCGGGCGCCGCTGTTAACAAGATTCTAGATTTTGAAAGAAATAATTTATGGCCTAAAGCTTAAATTTTGGAGGAACAATTATGAAAAAAAATTTAGGGCCGGTTAATTGCTTGTATCCAATGCCGGTGACTATTGTTGGTTCCATAACAGATGGAAGGGTTAATTACATGCCAGTGGCCCATGTGGGTATCATGAACCATGATTTACAGAGCTACATAAGTGTAAGTATGGCCAAAATCCACTACACCACTGCCGGTGTTAAACAAAACAAGGTCTTCAGCGTGAACCTGCCTTCCCAGGATTTAGTGGTGCAGACGGACTACTGTGGGCTGGTTTCTGGGCACGATATAGATAAATCAGACGTTTTTGAAACTTTCTACGGGGAACTGGAAACCGCTCCCATGATCGTTGAATGCCCAGTCAACATGGAGTGCCGATTATACCAGCTGGTGGACTTTAAGACTCATGACCTATTAATTGGAGAAATAATATCTGCCCATGCTGATGAATCCATCTTAACCAATGGTACTATAGACATGGATAAATTAAAACCCATGCTATTTGATATGGGCAGAAAAGAGTACTTCAAATTGGGAGAGTCCTTCGCCAAGTGTTGGGGTGTGGGAATGAATTATAAAAAATAATTAAATCAGTTAAAGAAGTTAATTAATTTAAAGAGATTGATAACCAGTAATTTTAATCATTACTCGCCACGAATTTCATCCGGGCAATGGAATGATTTATGGCCGTAACCAGGTCCTGCCCATCATACTCTCCTTTAAATAGATATTCCTGAGCACCGGACCTCAGGGTTTTCAGCGCGATTTCCTCATCAAAGAGGGATGTGAATATTACAATGGGAATCTTGGTGGCCTGTTGGTGAATGGATTGAAAAGTTTCAAAACCAGCACTATCTGGAAGACCCAGATCCAGAAGAATTACATCAAATTCATCATTTTTCAAAATTTTAAGCCCCTCTTGAAGTTTATAACAGTGTTTAAGCACAAAATCAAATTCATGAACCCTTTCCAACATGGCCTTAATGGACTCGGCATGTTGGGGGTCGTCTTCCACTAGAAGTACACTTGGGGGCTTGTATTTCATAAAATCACCAGTATTTAATGAAACTGTATATAATGAAATGTTAGTGGGTAATATAAATCTAAGTAATTGGACAGTTTGGACAACTTTAATAAGTAAAAAATAATAAATATTTTTATAGTATCATCATACTCAATTTCAATACTCAATTTTTTCTTAACCATATGTTTGAGCAAATCACAAGTTTTGAGTAATATTTCATGAAAGTAACTGTATATCACGCTGAACAGTGCGATCCCAAACGTTGCACCACAAGACGCCTGGATAAGAAAGGCTACATAAAAATGGTCACTCACCTTAACCAACTTCCTAAGGGAGCTCTAGTATTAGATCCCTTTGCAACCAAGGCAGTTTCGCCAGAAGACAGGGAAATGGTTTTAAAATATGGTATTGCTGGTTTAGATTGTTCATGGAGGAGAATTGATAAATCTTCACCTATATTTCGCGGTAAGAAGAATCACCGATCCCTCCCATTCCTGGTGGCTGCTAATCCCACCAACTATGGCAAGCCCTGCATACTGTCCACTGCAGAGGCAGTGGCCGCAACCTTTTATATAGTGGGACTGAAAAATAATGCTATCCAGATAATGTCCTCCTTCAAGTGGGGACCTCATTTTCTAGAGCTCAATCGGGAGCTTTTAGAGGCCTATTCCCGGGCCGAATCAAGTAGGGAAGTTGTAAAGATTCAGAATGAATTTATAGGAGGCTAAATTATGGCTAGATTTGAAGAAGCAGAGAACAGGTTATTCAAAATCAAAATATGTCTTAAATGTAACGCTCGAAACCCGCCCACAGCAAAAACCTGCCGCAAATGCGGATATAAAGGCTTGAGATTCAAGGCCAAAGAACCACGGGGTTAATCATACCTCCCTGGCCCATCTGGGCCTTAAATTAATTTATTGTTTATTTTTTTGATGTGAATGTCTTGAAGTGATAAACATGATAGTTGAAGAACATGTCCAAAATTTACTTAAAAAGGGCAAAATACATCTTACTTTACTCGATCCAGATGAACAAACTCCTCAGGAGGCTTTGAAAAAAGCTAAAGAAGCCGTGGCCGCTGGAAGCCACGGGATCATGCTGGGAGGTTCCATAACCAACTCCCAGGATCTGGACGCTACCGCCAAGATAATCAGGGAGAACCTGGACACTCCCATTATACTCTTTCCCGGTAATACCACCGGGGTGAGCAGTTATGCTCATGCCATTTTCTTTATGAGTGTTTTAAACTCCACCAATCCCTACTGGATAATTGGTGCCCAGGCACTTGGTGCCCCACTGGTCAAAAGAACGGGGATACAGACTATCCCCATGGGTTACATAATTGTAGAGCCAGGAGGCACAGCAGGATGGGTGGGAGACGCCAAAGCCATTCCCCGTAACAAGCCGGATATTGCCGTGGCCTATGCACTGGCTGCGGAGTTTCTGGGCATGCGATTTTTATATTTGGAAGCTGGTTCTGGAGTGGACAAACATGTGCCCGCCGAGATGATTGGCGCCGTTAAAAAGTACACCAACCACACTCTGATTGTGGGTGGGGGAATAAGAACCAGAGAGGATGCTCAAATAGTGGCTGCGGCTGGTGCTGACATCATTGTTACCGGCACTGTGGTTGAAGAGTCTTCCAACGTTAAAGATAGGATTAGAAATATTTTGGATGGAATTAATTCAACTAAGATTTGAATTTAAAAATGAATTTTTTTTTTGTTTTTTTTTTTTTTGAATGCCAAATTTATTTTTTTCTCCAACAGATGGTTAATAGAAAATTTTATGGTCATAATCACCCAATACTATTTAGGTGAAAATTATGTGCGAGGCAAATGGATATGATGTTATATCCCAAAAATTAAAGGATAATCTGGGGCTAAAAAAATCTCCTGTTGCGATAAAATTCATTTTAAGGGCAGAAGATCTTCCAGAAGGAGTGCCTAAGATTTCAGAGAATGTGAGGCACTGTCAAATGGTGCAAAAAGCCAGCCAGGGCGAAAGTTTCTATGCTACTGCTGAAGAACAGATGTGTAAAGGTGGAGCAGCAGCTTTAGGACTCATGGAACCTCCGCAGAAGGTTAAAACTGGTGAATTTTATTATGGGCTGGGCAGGTTCTCCAGTATTGGTTCAGCAAAAAAGACCATGGACTCCATCCCCAAAATCGATCCTATAATGTATGCGCTGGTTTATATGCCCTTGGAAGAAGCTAAATTTGACCCTGACGTTATTGTCATTCTTGCTAATCCTGCCCAAGCTCTGAAACTATCCCAAGCCCTAGTATACACCATGGGTGGACGTGTAGAAGCAGATTTTGCAGGCATACAATCAATCTGTGCTGATGCCGTGGCAGGACCTTTCCTTCGCCGAAGACCGAACATCACCCTGGGTTGCAGTGGATCCCGCCAGTATGCTGATATAAAAGAAGATGAAGTTATTGTGGGGTTAACCGGGGAGAATATAGGTTGCGTGATCAACGCCCTGGAAAGCATGGCCTAAAAAAAAATTAAATTGCCTGTTTGATGAGATCTTCGGTCTCATCCTCTTTTAAATTACATTGAATTCCATTCCTTCAATTTATTCTTTCTTCAGGAGTTCTAAAACCTTCAAGTAGTCATCATACCGGTTAATGTTTAAAAGCTCCACTTCATCCTGGTGCGGAACACCATAGAATTTAACACATTCCCTGATCATCTTCCCGAGGATTGGGTTGAGATTATCGGCATCGCGGGGTAGGAAACGCATTAGGATGTTTCTGTGGCAGGCAAAGGGCATACCCAATCCTTTAGCAGACTCTAACTGTCCAACTGACCTCCGGGCCAGGATAGATATGGTGTTTTCGGGTTCAGCTGAGTTAAAAAGAGTGTCCACCAAATTTTTTAAGGTCGAGGTAGTAACTGTGGGCTGGTCGGCGGCCACGCATAAACAGTAATCGGTCACGGCATTTAAAACGCCGTTGAGAAGAGTTTGAGATAATTCCACATCTCGATCCGGGTTGACTATTATCTTGAGCCGTTCATCATCCACATCGTCTAGAACTGGAAGTAATTCCTCCTGGTAATGGCCTAGAACCACCAGACACTCCCCTACACCGACATCTAGAACGTTTCTAACAGTTCTGGTTAAAACTCTCTCGCCATCAATCTCCAGGAGGAGTTTATGTCCATAAGGTATTCCTCGATCTTTTAAATCCTGCCTCATCCTGCGGTTTTTGCCGGCAGCAGTTATTATGGCAGAGATGGGATTCAAAAATTCACTTCCTCATGGTAAAAACTGTATCACTTGAGTGTAGATGCGCATACTGGCTCCACTTCCCTGGGTCCACATGATTATCTGTACCGGGAAGTCACTGGTGTTATTTACGAATATATCAGTAGTTGGGTGGCTTTCTATGGCCACTGAATAGTATCCTCCACTCATACCTCTGGGCAGGGGGAATCCTATCTTCATAACCGCTGATCTTAAGGATCTTCCGGGGGGGCATGCTCCGTGGCTTACATATCCTCCTTTACCATCTCCCGAGGCGTTCTTATCGTACACCCCGTAGAAAGTTATGTCATCTTTTCCACTGGAGGCCGTGTGAGGGGGAATTATGGTCCCATTCCACCCAATGGCAAACTGTTTACCATTCAAAGCCCGGGTGTTATCGTCATATTCGGGATAAGATCCCATGGAATCCACCGCACTGCTTATAACCTGCTGACTGGTGGCACCGTTGTAGGCCATCACCGGGGTTCCACCGGGGTACTGTTTCATGTAGTCCTTTACTCCGGCTCCAAAGTAGGTCACGATCTGGGAAGGAGTAACCGGGTTTCGCCCATCGCTGAAACGGGATATCTGGTAGTCGAGGGTAATGTTGTCTCCTACATCGGACTTATTGTACCATTTCTCGAAATTTTTAAAGCTAACGTAGTCATGCGGGATGGTACTGTTACTCATATCTGATAAAGACACGGTTTTAACGGTATTACCATTCTCCCGGATCTCCAAACCGTTTTTGGTTTTTACTCCAATGGTATAAGGCGTTTTAAAGCCCCATACGAAGGTGTCCGGTGGACTGACCACCAGTTTGTCATCCCTGACGGTAAGATAACCTGGACCTTCAAATCCCTGGGCTGTCCCCTGGGAAGAGATGGTTTCCCCTGTAATTTCTTGAAAGGGGGTTTCTACGGTTCCAGTGGATAGGGCGGTGAAGAATTTTAGATATTTTCCTTCAAAAATGAGATCAATAATATAATCCGGATGGTAAATACTGGAAGTTTTACGTACCTTGGAGTCATCCACCACCTTGGTTCCCGCCAATACGGTGTTTCCTAAATCCGTGGAAGCTATTTCATTAGGTTTTTGGGCGGGAAATTGATCCTCAATCATATTCCCAAGTGGATACATGGCTACCGCCAGTATTATTAATAATAAAATGCCTACAAATGATTTTTTAAGGTTTACCATCTTTCACACCTTTATTTTAAAAAATTTAAAGATCATTCTCCAGTAGCTTTCTTCTTATTCTCATTAAGTTTTCCTGGCCGTTTCCACCCAGGAAAACTGTTAAATTACTTTCCAAGGATTTTTTGGCGAACTCCATCACTTCTTGATTGTTATCAAGTTCTACAATTTGACCGGTATAATTTTCCAGAACCTTTTTTGCTTCAGCCACCGTGTTATCCAATCCAGGAAACAGGGCTATGATTTGGGGCTGGTGTTTTTCTATTTCTTTTAATATCTCAAATCTCCAGGGTTCGTTTCTGCGTGGAGTGCCTACAATGGCCACCTGAAAATCGACTTCACGCATTACAGCTTGAACAGCGTCAACGTTATCAGTTTTCCCGATAACAAGTTTAGAACCGGAGATATCCATTATCTCGGTTCGACCGACCACCCCTTTGAAACTGCCAAGGACTTCATCTACCAACTCACGCCGGATGCCCATTACTTCTGCCACTTTGGCGGAAGCTGCAGCATTCTCCTGGTTGAATTTACCGAAGAGTTTCAACTTCCTTTCATTATCCTTATGGAAGTAGTGGACTTCACTGGAACTTTTTCCGAGTTCCACCAGTAAAGGATCATCCTGGTTAAGTATGGTTTCCTTATCCATGATAAATTCCCTTAATGAATTTAGATAGTTGTTCTGGGATTGATGGATATCCAGGTGATCTTTTCCCTGGTTGGTTACCACCACTAGGTCCAGATCAAAACTGCCCCGACAGAAATTCAGGGTCATATCACACACTTCCACCACCATAACGTCATAATCATTATTTTCTGCTTCTAAGATGATTTCTGTGTAACCATGAAACCCTCCACCAGCGTTACCTCCAACCAGAACTTTATACCCTGCCTTCTGGAGGATACTGGTGATCATGAGGCAGGTGGTGGTTTTACCGTTGGTACCGGTAACTCCTATGGTTAGGGTTGATTTATGATGGGTAAAAACATCTGATAGTAACTTGTCATTATTTTGAAATGATTTGAAACTATTTAAGTTCCATAAGCTGGGACTTATAACCACCGCATCTGCAGATCTTATCTTTTCAAAGTTATGAAACCCCAGATCAATTTCAAGCCCGTCCTGGGGTTCGATAGGGATATCTAAATCTAGATCGGATGCATAGACATCCATGTTACGATCTAAAAGAGATTTTAAAGCAGATCTGCCCTCTACTCCTAAACCAACTACAGCCACCCTCATTTAACCTACCAAAATATAGTGATGAAATTCTAAATCTCTTTAAAATATTTACAGGGAACGTATAGATTATAGTTTTGAAATTACAATATTTAACTGTAACTAGGCAGTGCTTTTACCAGTCACAAATAGTTTTATTGGGCAGTAATCAAGTAATATCAGGGATAAATATGACCCAGCGGCTGATAATCGTGTTTTTTGTTGAAAAATGCCTGGAAGATTTAATTTGTTCTAACTTTTTAGAGCAGTCTGCAAGAAAATAGTACGTCTGTTATAATCTACATTGGCTGGAAGTTTTTTATGTACTTTAGGCATATAAAATTAATTCAAGACACTAAAGTTAGATACACTTTAAAACATTAAACTGAGACAATGAGAACTTCAGAATCTTTCATTCACATGTGACTTTTGAAGATTAAGGTGCCCACTATGAAGAACCTTTCAAGAGAGATCCTAAAACGTATCGAAAAGATTGCCCGCCCCGTGAAGATCATGCACGTGTGCGGATCCCATGAACACACCATAATGCAGCATGGAATTAGAACTTTACTCCCACCGGAAGTGGAAGTGGTGGCTGGTCCAGGCTGTCCAGTATGTTGTGTACCCTCCCGGGAGGTTGATGAATGTCTGGAACTGGCTCGACAGGGGGTAACTATAGCCACCTTCGGTGACATGCTAAGGGTTCCCGGCAGTAAAGGTTCCCTGGCCGAGGCCAAAGCCGAAGGAGCTGACGTACGTGTGGTTTACGGTGTTAGAAATGCAGTGGAAATGTCACAGAAGTTTGATAAGGAGGTGGTGTTCATGTCTGCTGGTTTTGAGACCACGGCCCCTACTACTGCTGCTGAACTGGTAGCGGAACCTCCTGAAAACTTCTCTATACTATCCTGTCACCGGCTAATACCGCCTGCTCTTCAATTTTTGATAGAGTCTGGTGAGGTTAATCTAAATGCTCTCATAGAACCAGGACACGTTTCTACCATCATAGGGACCGGTCCTTACCAGATATTTTCCGAAAAATACGGCATTCCCCAGGTGGTAGCAGGTTTCAACCCCCTTGATGTCCTCATGTCGGTGTACATGATTCTTAAGCAGATAAATGAGGGCAAAGCACTGGTCCAGAACGAGTACCAGCGAGCCGTAAGGGAGGAAGGAAATCTGAAGGCCCAAAAACTTTTAGAAGAGGTCTTCTACATTAAAACCAGGGAATGGAGAGGGTTCCCAGATATACCTAATTCTGTTTATGAAGTTCGGGATGAATTCTCTCAGTATAATGCCCGGCAGAAATTCGATCTCCATGTGGAGCCATCCCAGGAAGTTGCAACGGGATGTCTGTGCGGCCCCATACTTCGGGGAGTGGCCCGTCCTGAGGATTGTGCACTATTTAAGGACAAATGCACACCTACCAATCCTATAGGGGCTTGTATGGTCAGTAAAGAGGGTACGTGTAATATAGCGTACCGTTACGGTTCATTTGTATAGGGAGGATGATCTTATCTCCATTAAAGCCTTGGCCTTGGACGTGGATGGCACCATTACTGACCAGAAACGTAGATTATGCCCTGGGGCCCTGGAGGCCATAAGAAAAGTTGAAGACCGGGGGATTCCCGTCATCATCGTAACCGGAAACATACTCTGTTCCACCAAAACCATATCTATCCTCCTGGGAACCACCGGAGGGTTGGTAGCTGAAAATGGTGGGGTAATTGAGTATGCGGGCGAAATATCGGTACTGGGTAATCTGGAAAAATGTGAAAGGGCCTTCCAACATCTCAGGAAATTATACGACGTTAAAAAGGTGGAGTACTCATCAGCCCGTGTCTCGGAAATAGCCTTGGAGCGCAGCCTACCTGTAAAGAAGGTTAAGGAAGCCCTGAAAAGTTGGGATGTGGAAGTATACGACACCCAATTCGCGTTACATCTAACTGATCCGGCAGTGAATAAGGGATTGTCACTCCTTAAAGTTGCCAAAAACATGGGAATTAATCCTGAGGAGATAATGGCTATTGGGGATAGTGAAAATGACCTGGAATTTTTAGAACAAGCTGGCTGGAAGGTAGCGGTGGCCAATTCTGACCCGGAACTTAAGATTAAAGCTGATTATGTCACCGAAAAGCCCTATGGAGATGGGGTGAATGAAGCAATTAGGAGGTTCTTACTGTGATGGAAGAGTTGGCACACGAAGCTCTAGATAAAGCCCGGAAATTGGTAGATGAAGCTGAAATCTATTTAGAAAAAGAAGAAGGCCTAGATGTTGACATACAGAAGGATAGGGTGGGTTTTGCCAAGAAAGTGTACTCCCTGGGAATGGGTATAAGGGTTATTGTCCAGGGAAGGATGGGCTTTGCCTACACCACCAACCTGGACTTGATGGATGAAACGGTCCAGAAGGCAGCAGACAGTGCCAGGGCCAACCTCCCTGATGAAAACTTCAAATTCGCCTCTCTAAGTAGCTATCCTATTGTAAAAGATCTTTATGATAAGCGGGCTGAATATCTTGATGTAGAAGAAGCGGTTGATTTTGGTAAACTTTTAGTATCCACCGCCCTGGAAGAAGGCTGTCAGCCTACATCCGGTGGTTATGCTGTGGGTTACAGAAATAGTGTATTATTAAATTCTCAGGGAGCTGAGTGTAAAAATTCTTCCACCGTGTTCTCTGGTTTTATATCAGTCAATGCCCGGGATGGGGAAAGGGTCTCCACCGCACATGAATCCCACTCCTCCTGTCAGATGGAGCTGGATCCAGAAAAAATTGCAGGTAAGGCTTGCAGGATAGCCTTGGATTCCAGGGGAGGTGAACCAGTGGAAACTGGAAGCATGATGGTAGTGCTGGATCATCAAGCCGCGGCTGGACTTCTTTCCACCTTCACCCAGGCCATCAACGGGGATAACGTTCAAAGAGGACGTTCCATCTATGCTGGAAAGGAAGGAGAACAGGTGGCTGCAGATGGACTTCATATTTATGATGATGGTACAATTAACGGAGGTCTCTATTCATCCCATGGGGATGGAGAGGGAACACCCACCCAGAGAACCACCCTAATTAAGGATGGAGTTCTCCAGAATTTTATATATGATATTTACACGGCCCAAAAAGGCAATATGGAAAGCACTGGTAATGGAATGAGGACTTCCTATGCTGATATGCCTTCAGTCAGTCTAAGCAACTTACTTGTGGAATTTGAAAACTACCCGGACATAAATGAAGTCCAGGAGGGTTGTTTGGTTACCGATGTGCTGGGAGCACACACTGCCAACCCCATATCCGGTGATTTTTCGGTAGAGGCCATGAATGCTTTTCTAATTAAGGATGGGGAGATTGAAGGGCCGGTGAAGAAGGCTATGCTTTCGGGTAACATATTCGAAATATTAAAGGACGTTAAGGGAATATCCGGAGAGAAAAGACAACTGGGTCCCTTCATTATTCCTCAGTTGTTATGTTCCAACCTTCGGGTGGTAGGATAACCTTTTTAAAAGAGGTTAAATATGATAGATGATGCCCTTAAAACCTATTATGAAGTTAGTCAGGATAAAAGAGCATCAAAATATAAAACCGCCTCCCATACTCCTGCCTCAAATTCAGAAACTCTAAAAAGTTTATGGAAAGAACATCAGAATGTCATAGATCACCTAAAAACTCTGAATACTACTCCTGATGCTTATTCTAATTTCTCTTTTATGGATCTTAAAATCAAAATTGCCGGGATTTTATTCACCGAATGCGTGTTCTGCCCCAGAAGATGCCAGGTTGATCGAAGAGTTAAACCTGGCGTCTGCGGTGTAACAGAACCCCTAGTAACCTCTGAATTCATGCACCTTGGAGAGGAAGCTCTTCTGATTCCTAGTCATACCATTTTTTTTGCTGGTTGTAATTTAAAGTGTGTTTACTGTCAGAACTCGGATATAAGCCAAAATCCTAAATTAGGAATGAAAGTAAGCCCCTCTACCCTGGCTAGGAGAATTGACCTGCGTCGAAGGGAAGGGTCACGGAATGTGAATTTTGTGGGAGGAGATCCCGCCCCCAACTTGCACTACATTTTAAAAACCATGAACTTAACCAGAGAGAATATTCCGTTGGTCTGGAATAGCAACATGTACCTCTCCCAGGAGTCCATGCAGCTGTTGGAAGGTTTTGCAGACTTATACTTGACCGACTTCAAGTACGGAAATGATGAATGTGCCCGGAGGCTTTCCGGTGTTCCCGATTACATGGAGGTGGTGGGAACTAATCATAAGTGGGCTAGACAAGGGGGAGATATGATCATCAGGCATTTGGTTCTACCGGGCCATGTGGAGTGCTGTTCTTTACCCCTGATACAATGGATACACCGAAATTTAGGTGCAGATGTGGTCATAAATATCATGGACCAGTATCAGCCCCATTACCAGGCCTTCCATTATGATGAGTTATCCAGACCAACATCTCCACTAGAAGTTTCTGAAGTGGTGGATTATGCCAGAGACCTGGGCTTTATAAATATCATAAACTAACATATGGTGTAAAAGGAGTCGTAACTAGACATGAAATGCCGTAACTGTGGTGGAGAAATAAGGCCCGAAGATATTTACTGTAATCAATGCGGAATGGAATTATCTGGCAGGGAATATAAACCACGAGGGAAAAAAAGAAGATTATTCCAGGAGAATGGAGATTACAAGCCTCTGCAGAACAAGTTTATGAAGGGAGAATATCAGGAGCAGCAGGCCGATCCATATTACTCGGATGAGGATTATTATCATGAACCGGAAGAGGCCTACGATTATGTGGAATATCCTGATTATGGTGATTACAGGGAGTCTACGGAGATAGAAGAGGGGGAAACTTCTATCTGGGGGACTTTAATTCTGTTCCTGGTCCTGGCTCTGGTGGTGGGATTTGTGGTGGGGCTGCTGATTTTCACCAGCGACGCCCAGAACATTTTATCACTGGGAACTTAAATCAAGAACTTAAATCAAGAACTTAAATCAAGAACTTATCAAGTAAATAGACTATTAAAATCTTAAACTAAATTTTCCCTGAATAATTCGGTTTTTGAGTTCTGCTGCCAGTTCCCGGGCACGTTTAATATCGGACTGGCGACAGGTCACAGGTATCTCAATTACTTCATCATCACAATCCATTTTCACCTGTCCAGTGTTCATGTGAAAGATCTGGTAGGGACAGGCAAAGCTGCACATCCCACACCCGAAGCATCGTTTAAGATTCAAATAGTTTTTTTGGAAGGCCCCAGTGGGGCACCTTTCCTCCACCAGACACTGCTGGCAACGTCGACAGTCCTCCTCCTTGTACACCGGTCTCTCATCAACATCTCTCCACACCGCTCCGTAATCAGTTTCACCTAAAACACTATGTCTCCCTCTGATATCGGTAATAGGGAGTGTAATCTCTTCATTTTTTATGAAGGTTCTTTTTAGTATGGAATCATCCAGGATGGGGATGGCAGTGGCTACACTGTTGTAGACTTCTGGCCCGGCACCGGTGAGATAACCTCCCAGATAGTGGGAATCCATTCCACGCATATCTGCAGTAAGCATCATGTTTGGTTTATGGGGAGTGCTTCTGGTGCCCTGTCCGATAAAAATGCCTTCGGAATTGTTAAGAAGTACATTAGCACCTTTCTTGAGAGTATTCAGTTCCGGATCATTTTGTAGGGGGTTCAGTTCCCCACAACCAGAGAATGAAAGTCCTTTAAATGGTCCTAACATGTCTACAGCATTAAATATCGATGAAATCGGTTGAGATGTGGGATTCACGAAAGCAGTGTAGTTTTTGAAGGCAAACCTGGTTCCCAACAGTTGGGCAGTTCCAAAATCATCCAGAGTGGCTGGAGTTCTAAGAACGTTACCTTCTGATGATTCCACTTCCACTTCTATCTCTTTACCCTTCACAAGATCCTTGAAAAGGAATCCGCCCCCATAATTAGGATCATTCAAGCTGTGTGTGGTTCCATAAATAACAAAATCAACAGATCCCAGCCATTCATTAGGACATGGCCCTGGAAATCCAGGTATACCATTTAATAGAATATGGTTAGCCTTTTTAAACGCTCCTGGCTCGGCCACTGGCAGATGAAAAATAGCCAGGGTTCCAGACATAATACCGCAGGTACCGGTGGTTATTACATCCACATCAGCCGTTGTGACCTCTTCTCCCTCTAAAACCATTTTAGTAACTTCTTCAGCGGTTAAGACGTTTGCTTCTCCACTTTCTATCCTGGCCTCTATTTCTTGGATGGTGCGTTTCATGAAAATTAGCCCCTGGGGTTTTGAATGTTTTCTTTTATTATTCTATTATCTAATGAGGTTAGGGATTATTCATTAAACCCATTATTCATTAAACCCTTCTTATCTCCTGAGTAGTTATGTGAGATTAAACTTCTTCAAATTCTGGAGGGTTAGACATCCTCCTTAACAACCTTTAAGCCCTTCTTCAGGTTTAAGACATTAAAGGCTTCATCCAAAACAGAAAATGACGGTTTGATCCGATAAGAATTGAATTCCTCTGCGGTTTTAGATAAACCCGTTAAGACTCTTTTGGGATAATCTGCTCTTTATGTCATTGTAAACAAATTCTAGGGCTTCATTCATCTTTTCCGGATGACGGCCGGCGCCCTGGGCCAGTTGTGGTTTACCTCCACCACCTCCACCTAACACACCAGCGGCTCCCTTAATGATCTTATTGATCTTAATTCCACGCTTCAAGGCCTTTTCAGATACAGCTCCTACTATCTTACCTTCTGGACTTCCTACTACTGCAATATCCACATCTTCCTTCTCAACCAACTCGGTGACGATTTTGATTAGTTCCGGCATTTCAGCGTCGATGGTATCCCTGATCAAGTTAAGGCCACTGATTTGTTCGGAATTTCCAGCTATTCCCTCTTTTTTAAGGGCAGCCACCTGTCCCTGAAGACGTTTTATATCATTCTTAAAGGCCTTCCACTCGGTGAAGAACCGATCCGCAGTTTTAGGGAGTTGGTCCGGGGTTACCTTAAACACCGTGGCGCTGTCCCGAAGTTGGGTTTCACTCTCCTGCAGGGCTTCCACCGCGGCCCTACCTGCTGAGAACTCTAAACGTTCCACTCCGTCCTGTATACGTTCGGTCCGGTTGATCTTGACCAGACCAATGTCTCCAGTCCGGTTTACATGGGTTCCAGCGCAGGCCTGCACATCGATCTCTGGAATCTGCACCACCCTTATCTTGGAACCAGGAACCACTCCTCCCTGGTATAGTACAAATCCATAGGTCTTTTCCGCTTCGGTACGGTCCATCCAAGTAGTTTTAATTTCCAGGTTATCCATGACCCATTGGTTGGCCAGAAGTTCTATTCGCTGCAGTTCCTCGGTCTTTATGCGTTTGTAGTGTGAAAGGTCGATTCGAGATTTTTTTATTCCTTTCTGGGCCCCAGCCTGCCAGATATGGTCCCCCAGTATCTGCCGGCCAGCAGCCACGACCAGGTGAGTTGCAGTGTGGTTACGGGTGAGGGCCAGACGCCGATCCCAGTCTACTGTGCCTTTAATAATCGTCCCTGGCTTGGGATCAAGTTGGTTTAGACTTTCAGGATGCACATGATGCAGTACCACCGTACCTACCTTTTCAGCGTGTGAAACCTTCAGCTTTTCTCCTTTTATATCCAGGTAACCAATATCAGATGGCTGACCACCTCCCTCTGGATAGAAAAGTGTTTGATCAAGGATTATCCCGTTCTCATGGATGCCCTGAATTTGGGCCTGAAATTTATTCTCCTGCGGTTTATCATAGAATAGTAGTTCCGTATCTGGATAATTCAGCTTCAGGGGAGCTTCCTCTTCAGTAGCTTCCTTGGAGTGCTCCTCAGCTACCAGGGTGTAGAAGTTGTCCGGTATGGTCACCGGGAAGTTTTCCTCAAGGGCCAGTTCTTCCACGGTTTCGGGTGGTATTCCATGGGAGTCATAAAGTTTGATAAGCATCTCAAGGGGCATATCATCTTTTTTCTCTTTTTTCAGATGTTTAATGCTTTTTCTAACCATCTGCTGTCCCTTGCGGATGGTTTTATGGTAACGTTTCTCCTCCAGATCCATAACCCGGAGCACATGCTCCTGGTGGTTCCGAATTTCCGGGTAAGTCTGGGAGAGAAAGTCCATCTGTATCTCCATAACTTCCCGCAGGGACTGTTTCAGTCCCAGCTCCTTCATAAAACGTATGGTCCGGCGCAGTACTAGCCGGGCCAAGTATCCCTCCTTGACGTTGGAAGGTATCACCCCATCGGCCAGCATGAAACCTAAACAGCGGGTGTGATCGGCGATGATGTAGATGGCCTCCATGGGTCGGGTGGACCTGGTCAACTCATCCAGGGATAAATCTAAGCGATCAGCCACCCTCTGCCGAAGGATCTTAAGGTCTGCAATGTCTTCGATGTCCATCATACCGGCAACTTGAGCGTTTTCTGATAATATGCGTTCATCAAATTCCACCCTAGCCATTTCCTTCAACTGGTCTATTACCGGGCCAAAGGAGGCGTCATAGGCGGTGGGTGTGCCCTGGGAAATCCAGGCGAAACGTTCCAATCCGTAACCGGTGTCCACGATTTTTAAGGGGATCTCTTCCCTTTCCCCTCCGGGAAGGGTGCGGTACTGAATGAATACCAGGGTGGCCAGTTCCACTCCTCTTACACAGACTTCGTAACAAGGACCGGCGTTACCCCCTCCTTCCCACCAGGACTCGATGAAGGTGATTTCCTCGGGATTTATGCCCAGATGGGCTATGAAATCGTGACAGTATTTCACAGTCTCATCCTGCCAGTAAATATTGTTTTCAAGAGAATTAAAGGCGTGATGGCCACCCATGGTGAAGCAGGTCATGTGCCGGCCAGTCCGTCCCACGTTGTCCACATCGTTAAGACGAATGGATGGCTGGGCAACTACCAGAGGATTGGCCGGGGGTTCCACCAGGCCACTGGTTACCCAGGGTTGGAAGTTGTAGATGGAGGCACCAACCAGGAAAACATCGTCCCGCCATCTCTTGGCCAGCACCGGATAACGTCGGATGGGTGTGTGTCCCCTTTCTTTAAAAAAACGGGTGAAAATATCCTGAATCGAGAAAAGATCATATTTTTGACTGGTCGCAGGATCCCCAATAAATGAGTACTCATCACAGGGGGCGTCTCCACACGTATCACGGCCTCCAATGGACCAAAAATCGTTACCACAAGTTTTACAAGCTTTCTTGGTGTATCCAAGTTCTTTCAACTGTTGGGACATGATAATCATCGGTGAAATTTTTTAAAAAACTTATAATTATCCCTGGATTTGATCCCTATTAACTAAGTATTTATCCTTTGATTAGGGATGCTAATGAATTAAAATAAAAAAATAAGTAAAAAAGTCAAAGTAAGATACTTTGACGGGAAGTGGATCTATCCGAAGAGAGCGCCGAGACCGGCAGCAGCTTCTTCTTCTTTTTCCTCTTCTTCTTCCTCTTCTTCCTCAGCTTCAGCTTCTTCAGCTTCAGCTGGGGCAGCGGCAGCTACAGGAGCAGCAGCAGCTACGGCAGTTTTCTCCATAGCTTCTTCTATGTCCACATCCTCTAATGCGGCGATCAGGGCTTTAACCCTGGCTTCGTCCACTTCGGACCCGGCTGCTTCTAAAACTTTCTTCACATTATCTTCGTTTATGTCCTGACTTGCAGAGTGTAGTAACATTGCTGCGTATATGTATTCCATGAGATCACCTCAAATTTCTTAAATTTTAGTTTAATCATCCGAAGAGGGCTCCCAGCCCAGCGGCGGCATCCTCTTCTTTTTCCTCTTCCTCTTCCTCTTCCTCTTCTTCCTCTTCTTCTTTATCCTCGGACACTGCTGTTGATGTGGCCTGAGCACTTATCTTCTCTTGAAGTTCATCGTCCAGGGCATCACCATCCTTGGCAGATAACTCGGATGCCAAAGCCAGCATCTGAGCGTAAGCCTTGGCCAGGATAAGATCAGTGGTTTTAGAAGTTAATATATCTGCATTCAGAGCCAAGTTCAGGGACTGGCCGGCAGCCTTGGATATTAACAGAGGCATGGACTCGTCGGTAAACACCACTGCGTTCACGGCTAGGTTTATAGCCTGTGAGTAGACTTTTTGTATATCTGTAATGGTCTTCTCCAAGTCAATGGTTAGAATATCAGAGGTATAAACAGTTTCATCCTCATAAGCGGCCTTGAGGTCGATTCCTACCTCCAGAGGATATATTTCCAGTCTGGTTAGCATACTGGCTACATCCCTGGAGATTTCTTCTCCCTCGGCAACTATGGTTTTATCCTCGGTAATAACTATTTTTCCCTTTTCGATCTTGGCTGGAATTCCTATCTTTTGCAACTCCCCCAGGACCGGTCCAGGTAGGAAAGAAGTATCTCCCTTGGGCACCACAATGTCGGCAGTGGCTATACTTCCTGCTCGGGCAGGAGCTGGGGTTTTACTTTCCTCCAGTATCTTGTATAGCTTGAAGGGGTTCATGTCCGTGAAGATCATGGCTGGTTGTCCGGCCATGAAGTCAGACAGTTCCTTTATATTGTTCTTCTGGGACTGGTCCAGAGCCAGGTTCATCAGGTTTATCCGGGACATCTTAAGCTGGGCATTACCCCGCAGGTTTTCCCTCATCTTTTGCATCTGAGGGGCAGGTATGTCTTCCAGATTAGCTATTCCCACAACCGGATGACTATCGATAAGGTTTTGAAGATCTTTTACTTCTTCCTTTTTCCACTGTGCAACGTGTGCCATTTAGATCACCCTCGCTACTGGGCCCATGGTGGTCTTCACGTACATGGACTTAATCTGGCTACGTCCTTTCTCCAGTTTCTGGTCCAGCACGCCCAGCACAGCTTCAATGTTATCGGCAATATCTTCATCTCCCATCTCTTGAGAGCCTACTAGCGCCTGTACCACTGGCTGATCCTTTATTCTCACCTTTACGGTGCCTTTCAGTTTCTCCATGAGTGGTTCGGGTTTGGCTGAAGCTGGAACCGGTTTGGGCATTTTCTTCCGGGGTCCTAAAACAGGTCCCAGGAACCTACCCACCAGGGGCATCATATCGGCCTGGGCCACGAAGAAATCGTGACGGTTAGCCATCTTTTTTGCCTCTTTACGGTCTTTACCCAGTTCTTCCAAGTCGGCCTTGTTGATCACCAGATCAGCCCCGGCATTTTTGGCCAGAAGGGCCAGTTCACCGTCGGCTATAAAGGCGATCTTAACCGGTTTTCCTCTTCCATTAGGGAGAAACACTTCTTCGTCTATGCGGTTTTCTGGCTTTCTCACGTCTAAATCCTTGATGGTGATTACCACATCAACGGATTGTGTGAAGTTTCTCGGCTTTGCTTCTTCCTTAGCCTTCTTCACCGCTTCTAAGATCTCTTGTTTCATCCAATTCCTCCATGAACTTCTCAGGTGAAAAGTTCAACGTATTCTGATGTGAATGCCATTTTTGGTTTAATTATCTCATTAATGAATCATTTATGAAATTCACGATTTCTGCACCAGTACACTGTCGTAGACTCCTTCATCCACTTCTTTCTGGACTTCACGGGGGTCTTTACCCTCAACGGTAATTCCCATACTCACGCAGGTACCAATGATCTCCTTGGCAGCGTTTTTGTAATTCGGTGACAGGAGGGCATCGAATTTCATCCGGGCAATCTTAAGGGCCTGTTCCATTTTGAGGTCAGCCACCTTTTCCAGCCCGGGATCCTGGGATCCTTTCTCGATTTTCAATTCGTCCATGATCAGTGCGGTGGTTGGGGGTGTTCCCACTTCCACTTGGAATTCCTTGGTAGAGGAATCTACAATGATCTTCACTGGCACTTTCATACCATCAAAGTCTGCTGTTTTTTGATTGATCTGTTCCACCACTTGCATCATGTTGATGCCCAGGGGTCCAATAGCGGGACCTAAGGGTGGTCCTGGAGTGGCTTTTCCGCCGTCTATGAGAATTTCTACGGTTTCACTTGCCATTAGTCTGCCTCCTTCTGTATTAATCTTATTTGATCACCTTTAACTGTAACCGGGATGGGAACTGCTGCTTCAATGAGTTCCAGAACTACATCTTCTTTAGATTCATCTATTCTAACTACTTTGGCCTTTTCTCCTTTAAAAGGCCCAGATATGAGTTCTACAATGCTTCCCTTCTGGATGGAAGATAGTATAGGTTCGGGATTTAAGAAGTTTTTTATCTCCTCGTAGGGTATTTCCCCTTCGATGGAACCCTTCATATGAGGCACCTTGAAGGCCGGGTTTTGCATGTCCAGCTTGGTGGTGGACTCTACCAGAATATATCCCCTGAGACTTTCTGGAACCAGTATGGAACTAACTCCAATCCCGCTGTTTTTGACATTCCTGGCTATTATGCGGGCCACGTTTTTTTCCTGACCCACCAGGGTTCTTATTGCATAGATCAAAATACCACTTACCCAAAAATATTAGTCTGGATCATTATGCCCCTAACAGTTGGGCAATTATGCTGATTATAAAACCTACCACGCCTATGATTATGATTCCGATTCCAGTTATCTTGGAAACATTCAAATACTCATCACGGTCTGGTTTTTTGGATACGTGCAGTACCCTCTGGCACTGTTTTAGAAAACTGACCACAGACTCTTTGTTCAAATTCATAAAAATACCCGTTTCATGCTGATTTCTTATTAAAAGAAAGTATGAAAAATCTAGATAGAACAAAATAAATTATTGTGTGAGGGGTTTATAAACCTTTCCATGTAGGGGGTAGGAAGAAAATGGTCGATGGAACCACCTATAGTGGAACCCCTCAATTTATACAATCAGGGGAGGGTGTTGATGCCTTCTTATGGACTGACAAAGTCCGATGGGAACTAAAAGAGGTTTCTTAAAAAACACCATCGATGAATTCTTCTAGGGAAGATTCAGGGGCCTTTTCTTGTTGCCTTTCGCCCACGCCCACGAATTCTCCTTCACCAGGAACACCAAATATGTGTGGTGATTTAACTCCAGCCACCACTATGGTGGTGCGGATGGTGTTCTGTAAGTCTTCCTGAATCTGAGTACCCCAGATTATGTTGGCATCAGGATCTAGTTCATCAGCCACGATCTGCACTACATTTTCAGCTTCTTGCAGGGTCAGATCTGAGCTTCCAGATATGTTAACTAGGGCTCCTTTGGCATTGGAGATGTCCAGATCTAATAGGGGACTGTTTAATGCTTCGTGAACAGATTCTATGGCCCGGTCACCGGAGTCAGATTCTCCCATTCCAATCATGGCCATTCCGGATCCCTTCATTATGCTGCGGATGTCAGCAAAGTCCAGACTAACCAATCCAGGTTTGGTTATGAGTTCGGTGATTCCCTTAACTGCCCGACCTAGAAGTTCATCAGCCACCATGAATGCCTTGTTAATAGGTAGATTAGGTGCTACTTCCAGGAGTTTATCATTGGGGATCACGATTACAGTATCAGCTGCGTTCTGTAATTTCTCCAGGCCAGTTTCTGCATTTTCTCTTCTACGGAGACCTTCTGCGCTGAAGGGCATGGTTGCCACGGCGATGGTTAGAGCACCAATCTTTTTGGCCAGCTTGGATATAACTGGGGCAGAACCTGTACCAGTTCCCCCGCCCAGACCACAAGTCACGAAAACCATGTCCGCTCCTTCTAGTCTATCTTTGATATCTTGCTCACTTTCCTCCGCACTTTCTTCACCAACATCCGGAATGCCTCCGGCACCTAAACCTCCACAGGTATCTTTACCTATGAGTATCTTATGGTTGGCTGTTGAATAGAAAAGATCCTGGGCATCGGTGTTCAGGGAAATAGTTTTAGCACCTTCGATCCCGATATCAGTAAGTCGAGAAACGGTATTGTTTCCAGCGCCCCCTGCACCAATCACTAAAATTTTGGCCCGGCTACGCTTTATGATGTCTTCCAGTTCTTGGTCAATACTGTTGTCGTATTCACCACGCTTGCTAATGTCTGATCTATTCCTTCTATTTTCAGATTCTTTTATGGTATTGTTTATAAGAGATTTCAATTCCTACCCCCACTTGTAGAGTTGTTATACTTAATTGTGTTATTGTTTTTACTTATATTTAAAAGCAACGGTTTTTTGACCTATTATTTTCCTTCCAGCAAACAATTTTTAACTCTTATGAGTAGATCATCATCAACTTTAACTCTTATGAGTAGATCATCACCATCATAAGACCGTGAAGTCATTGTGTTCTTAACATGTTCACTATTATGGCACTGAAAACTTAGGGGGGCAAGTTAACCTTCAGCACTCCCCAATGATTAGGGTCGGGGCATTGCAATTATTTCTCTAACCCGAAGTTCAAAGAAGTTGCTCATGTGGGCAGACTTCAATACCAGGGCAGAATCAACACCCCTAGCTGTACCTCCAATGGCTATTACTTCTTCATCTGTGGGAATGAGCCCTGCATCAGCTGCCATGATGCTGATCTCAACACAAACCTTCACTCCCTGAGAAAACATCCTTAATGTTTCGGCTATTATTTCAACTGGAGTCACACCACCAAATTTATTGCTTATACCTCTTCCCACGCCCGAGAGAGCATGTGTACCAACGTATACAGGTATGCCCCTTTTTTCAAGTACTTCCTGGTATTCTGGGTTCAGTTCCAATTCATCCCCACCCCTGAATCCAGCATGGTGGGTGATACTTATGATCTTAGCATCAGGAATGGCATTAGCTAATTTCAGACTACTTTCACCACTAACCGAAGCCACAACCATGGTTTTAATACCCAATTCCGCGGCTCGTTTTTTCACCAGTTCTATTAATCTGTCTGTATTTTCTATACCTGGGTTTTCAAAGTATTCTATCTTTTTTTCCATAGAACCACCACTTATTGGTTAATCTTTATTTAAGCTACTATAAATAGGCTAAAAATGGAGTATGAACGGGATTTTGTGTCAGGATCCTTTCCAGATAATTTATATATAATAGGGATGTTTTAGATATCAAAAGCATATAAAAAGTGGTGATAATGATTGCACGCTTTTGATTTTCTCACTCAAGATCGCAAACCCCAACCCGGCACCGGAATTACTATGATGTTGGATAAAGGTCTGGGCCCGAGGGCAGTAAAGGATCTACTGGAAGTTTCTGGTAAATACATAGATCTTGCCAAACTTGGATGGGGAACCTCTGCTCTTCATAGTAGAGAAATTATCATCGAGAAAATTGACTTGTACAAGTCATACAGTGTTAAACCTTATCCTGGCGGTACTCTGTTAGAGGTGGCTTTCATCCAGAATAAACTGGATCAATACTTAATGGAGGCACAGCAACTGGGATTTGAGGCCATTGAGATCTCGGACGGCACCATTGAAATTTCACCCGAAGATCGGGTTGAGATCATCGGCAAAGTTAAGGATTGTGGATTTAAAGCCATATCCGAAGTGGGAAAAAAGGATCCTAGAAAAGACAAGGAAATTGAACTCCACCGGAAGGTGGATATGGTTAACGAAGATATAAATTCCGGCGCCGACTGGGTTATTCTGGAGGCCCGTGAAGGAGGAAAGGGCATCGGTATTTATGATGAGAAAGGAAATGTTAAAGAAGATGAAGTTCAATTCTTCATGGATAAAACCAAACCCGAGATGATAATCTGGGAAGCTCCCCAGAAAAATCAGCAAGTATATTTCATACTGAACATGGGTCCCAACGTGAACCTGGGTAACATAGCCCCAGACGAGATAATCTCACTGGAAACCATGCGTAGAGGTCTCAGAGGAGATACTTTGGGAAAGGTGAATTTGTAATGATTGAGAAGATAACCATCAAGGGCGGCTACGACAAACAGGGGAATCAAGAACCTCTGAAAGAAGTAATCATTAAAAAAGGAGAAATCTTCGGAGTAGTAGGACCTACTGGGAGTGGTAAAAGTTCCCTCATTGGCGATATTGAACAACTAGCCCAGGAAGACACCTTCTCCAAGCGAAAGATCCTGGTTAATGATAAAGAACCTAGTTACGAAGACAGAACCGATCCTCGCAAGAAGATGGTTGCCCAACTGTCTCAGAACATGAACTTCCTGGCAGATATGTCTGTAGGGGACTTTTTAAGTCTACATGCTAAATGCAGGGGAGCCAGCAATACCTGCGTAGATAAAGTAGTGAAACTGGCCAACACCCTCACTGGTGAACCCATAAAAAAAGAACATGAACTCACTATCCTGAGTGGGGGCCAATCAAGAGCGTTGATGGTGGCAGATGTGGCTATAATCAGTAACTCACCTATTGTTCTGATAGATGAGATTGAAAACGCCGGAATAAGGAAACATGATGCTCTGAAAGTTTTGGCTGGTCACGGAAAAATTGTTTTAGTAGTCACCCACGACCCGGTGCTGGCTTTAATGACCGACAAGCGTATTGTGATGAGAAACGGTGGAATGGAAAAGGTGGTAGGTACCACGCCATCTGAGAAGGAGATCTCACGTAAACTCAACAAGATTGATGAATTGATGCTCAGTTTAAGGGAAAAAGTCCGAAATGGAGAGGTCATCGAGGACATTGAAGACATTGAATTTTAATTAGAATCTAATTACCTAATGAATGAAATTCTTACCTGTTATTGAATCCGTATTTATTTCTTTATCAGATTATACGACCTTTCTGGGTAAATTTCCTATGGGCTTCATTAATCTATATTTTTTTTGAAACCAGACTAAGGAGTTCATGTGCTTCTTTAAAATCTGAATCCATTTCAATGACATTCTGAAGTAAATCAATGGCCTTTTTATACTCTTTAAGGGAATACAAACCCTTAGCTTGTAGGTATAAGGCAAATTTGTAGAAGTGGTCCTCCTGAGAATATCTGGCCAGAAATATGTCAAAGGTTTCCACCGATTCCCTGTACTGTTCTAAAATCAAAAGAACGTATCCTCTATTATACCAGGCCATATTATCTAGTGAATTTAGCTGAATTACTTGATCGAAACAATTAAGGGCTTCTTGATACTCTCCAAGCTCTAAAAGGGCCACTCCCTTATTATTCCAGGCCGGGAAATATTTATCATCAATCTCCAAGGCTCTTTCCAAAAATTCTAAAGATTTTTGTACCTGTCCCTGGCCAAGGAATGAGAGGGCCTGATCGTAATACATTTTCACTTCTCTTCGGGCCATGTTCTACATCTCCACTTAAAAATTATTTGGAACCATCCTTAAAATAATATGTTTAAATGAGTAAAATCTTTAACAATAAGAAGAAAAGATATTTCTTGTTCTATTTTACACAATGAATTAAAAAAAATTTGAAATACAAACTCAATTCAACTAGTATGTGATAATATGCGAATGGTAATCGTGGCTGGTACCCCCGGCTCGGGGAAAACAGCTGTGCTCATACATGCCCTGCGTAGTTTAAAGGAACAGGGTTTTAAACCAGCGGTGGTCAAGGTGGATTGTCTGTACACCGATGATGGAAAGAAATTCGACAAGGTAGGTGTGCCTAACCTGGTGGGTCTGTCCATGGACATGTGCCCCGACCACTTCGCCATCTACAACTTGGAAGACATGATTAAATGGGCTCAGGAGAATGAGGCCGACTTTCTAGTTATAGAAACTGCTGGCCTATGCCATCGTTGTGCCCCTTTCACCAGGAACTCCCTGGGTGTGTGTGTAATCGACGCCACCAGCGGTCCCAACACCCCCCTTAAGGTGGGACCATTCTTATCCACCTCGGATATTGCAGTGGTAACCAAGGGGGACATGATTTCCCAGGCGGAAAGGGAGATATTCCGGGAGAGAGTTCTGGAAGTAAATCCTCAGTGTAAAATAATTGATGCCAATGGTTTAAGCGGTCAGGGTTGTGCTGAACTTGCGGAAGAAATGATGAAATCACAGGAAGTTTCCCTGGATGATGAAAATCTTCGTCACTCCGCCCCACTGGCGGTGTGCACCCTATGTGTAGGGGAAACCAAGGTTAACAAGAAATACCATCGAGGTATCCTGCGTCGTATTGATGGATTCCAGAGTTACGAGGGAGAATAGGTCCCATGGCTAAAAAGATAAATGTTAACCAGAGGGATAAGCTGGTTCAACTATTACCAGGCTACAACTGTGGAATCTGCGGTTACGCTCGTTGCGATGAATTCGCAGCCTCTCTTTTAAGAAAACGCTCCCAATTGGAAAAATGCCGATTCATGTTCCAGGAACTTTTTGATGAGAACCGTGAGAGGGCGGAAGCAATACTTAAAGAAGAAAAGATCATAGCTCCTGAGGAGAAGGTCGTAGGGGTTCTGGACGGCTATGAAGCGGATTTCATATTAAAACCGCTCCCTGAGGAACATTCCTGCAGGGAGGTACTTTATCCCTTTACCCGGGAAGAACTTAAGAAAGGTGACATAATCCGCTATCGGCCGCTGGGCTGTCCCATCATTCATTTTGGCGAAATACTGGATGAAAACCATGGACTCATAACCGTACACCTGGTGGGGCCCTGTCACAGGGTCAACCCCCAAGTTGATTTCCCCTATAAGGAAGTGGGCGTCTGTATGGTGGGTGGTTTTGAAGGTATCATCGAAGGAAAACTTCCTGCCGTGGGAGAAACCGTCCGATTTCTCCCATTCCACTGCATGATGCAGAAGGTTCACTCGGGAGTGGTGGTACAACTGGAGGGCCGTAAAGCAGTTATTGAGGGAATAGATCTCAAAGTTTGGGCACCTCCCATTAAAGGATGATTAATTTTAAACTTAGATCCGGTTCAGCCATGAAAACAGCTTTTCAGATCCCCCAAAAATCATATAAGACTATTCCTGTTCGTACCAACTATATCAAACCCAGCCAGTCTTATGATATAATCATCGACGCATTAGAAGATAACGTGGAAAATAATGATTTTTTGGTAATTTCTGAAACACCCATCGCCATATCCCAGGGAAGAATCGTGGATGAATCACAGTTCAAACCGTCCTGGGCAGCTTACCTACTGGCAGATTGGTGGTCTAAGTATCTATGGGGCTACATTCTGGGCCCATTATTCGGTGTAAAAAAAAGGACAGTTAGGAACCTTAAAAGACTCCCCGCAGAGGCTAGATCTCATAAAGAGTTGATTTTAAGATATTACGGATGGAGACATGCCCTTAAACCTGCATCAGAAGCTGGTGTCGATCTGAGTAATGCTCCTGAAACATATGTGTCTTTGCTCCCGGAACAACCTGAGAAAGTAGTGGAGGATATCAGTTCCAAAATATACTCTAGAACTGGTAAAAAAGTTACTGTAATCGTTATAGATACTGATGCAACTTATAGGTTTGCTGGAATTAATTTTACATCCTTACCATATGCTGTATCGCAAATAAAGAGTAATTTGGGTATTTTTGCTTATTTATTGGGGCGGATTGGAACTATTCAGGGGCCCACTCCTTTAGCTGTTTCCAGGGCCATGGGCCTTGAAAAGATTCTGGAAGTAGCTTTAATGGCTGAGGAGTGTCAAAAAGAGAATGAGATAAATATGGAAACGATTTATGACATGACCCGAACCTTTGAGGAGGGCTTTTCGGGTGTAACAGTTGATATGCTGGATTCCATCCCCCACACTCCTGCTGTTATTGTAAGAATCATCTAGAACTTATTAAACCCCTTATATTTACTGCATTAATTCAACAAAATTTAAATAGTAATATGTCAATATATAGGTGTACTACAGGAAGGTGTTTTTTAACCCCCTCAATAGAATAAAGCCTTAAATTTATATAAAATTGTGTTTCTCCTTATGAAGGCAAAATATTTAACTTCAGAAACATGTATTTAGGCCAATTTAATGGCTAGCAGGTTTGACCTGTAAGATTTAGGCGACTATTATAAGGGCTTGAATTTGAAGGGATTCATAATGAGAGTATAGAATACATAAGAGCCCTATCTCGCCTTAGGAGGACTTATAAATGCTCAAGCTCAATGATCTTATAATTCAAGGAATTCTAAACCATCCTGAAGATGAAGGAGTGACCGAAATGCTAAACGACTACACTGTGCAGGAAATTATCACGGGCATCACTGCTGATGAGGAAAACAGCATCCCGATTATTCAGTGTTTATTATCTGGCAAAACCACCGATGAAGAAATTGCAGAAAAAACTGAAATAAGGCTCAACATTGTCCGCAGGATTTTATACAAATTATATGATGCTGGAGCAGCCAGTTATAAGCGTAGTAAAGATCCTGAAACCCAGTGGTACACTTACAACTGGAAATTTGAGGAAGAAAAAATCTCTGAAATCATTAATAAAAAATGTGAAAACTACTCCCGCGAAATTAATGAATCACTGGAGTATGAAGAAGATAATATGTTCTTCATCTGCAGTAACAATTGCCGCTACAACTTTGAAGAGGCCTCTGAGAATAACTTCATCTGTCCGGATTGTGGATCTAAATTGGAATTCCATGACAACTCTAAAATCATCATGGAATTAAAAGAACTGAAGGAAAAAATAAGTTAAAAATTAAATCTACTTTTAAAATCTAAACTGCTTGAGGGCGTCCATTTGATTTTTGACATTTATGAAAAACTTGACTGCCCTGAAGAAGTTATTAAACATTGCCAAGTGGTTGAAAAAAGAGCACTTACTCTGGCCAGAAATTTTTCACTACAGGTAGATATGGATCTTATCAAAAACGGTGCACTACTGCATGATGTGGGCCGATGTCAATCCAACGACATTTATCATGCCATTGTAGGTGCTAAAATACTGGAAAAAATGGAGTTTTCTCCTGAACTAACTCGAATAGTTGAAAGGCATATTGGGGCAGGAATACCCCCCCAGGAAGCCCTGGAGTTAGGTTTACCTCCCAAAGATTACACTCCCCAGACCCTGGAAGAGAAGATCGTGGCCCATGCCGATAACCTGGTTCATAACCAGGAAGAGGTGGGCTTGAAATTTGTTCTTAAGAAATGGAAAAAACGTCTAGGGGCAGAACATCCCTCTTTAAACCGTTTAAAAAGGCTGCATCAGGAAGTGGCTGGTTCTGACTTTCTTTGATCAATAGATCTCTTAATTGGATCAAAAAATTATTTTTCCATTAGATTCAATTCAAATACAGAAGACTTCGGGTGTGAATTTTGGAAAAAAACAGGATCATAATCTTCACCGGCCCTTCTTTAAGTCATGAAGAAGCACAAAAGATCTTAAAGGCAGACTACAGGCCCCCCGTAGGCCGAGGTGATGTCATTAATGCTATCAAAGATCATCCGGTTATAATCGGCATAGTTGATGGAGTCTTTCACCAACAACCAGCAGTAGCCCACCGGGAGATTATAGATGCACTGAAAAGAGGTATCATCGTAGTGGGTGGTGCCAGTATGGGTGCGTTGCGAGCAGCAGAACTGGAGGATATGGGAATGATTGGTGTGGGAATCGTTTTTCAAGCCTATAAAGATGGTATGGTAGAATCGGATGATGATGTGGCGGTGGTCTTTGATCCATCCACCCATGAACAGCTTTCCGAGGCCCTAGTGAGTATGAAGTATAACTTCGATGAAGCTGCCCGGAAAGGCATAATATCCTATGAAGAATCAGATCATCTTTATAAAGTTGCTAAGGCTATTTATTATCCAAAAAGGACTTATAATTCAGTTTTCAGATACTCTGATCTGGAAGATGAAAAAATAACTAAGTTGAAAAGATTTTTAGACCAGGAAGGGCTGGATATAAAAAAACAAGATGCAAAAGCAGTTTTAAATCATATAATAAATCATATTAAAAATAAATCCCATTAAATCTTTTAAAAATTAAGGCCACCATGAGACTTGAAGATAAACTTGACAAATTAAAAAACTACTTCCAAGATGTTAAGGTGATAATTGCCTTTTCCGGAGGTGCCGACAGCACACTTCTGGCTAAAATAGCACAAGAATGTTCGACAGAGGCTTGGGCCGTAACTGTTGATAACGGAGCAATGCCCTCCAGTTTTGTACATAATGCCGTGGAAATTGCCAGGAAAATAGGCATCCACCATCTAGTTCTTGAAGAAGACCTTCTTGAAAATCCTAATTTCGCATCTAACCCTCCTAACCGCTGTTACCTATGTAAAAAAAGCATTCACGGGCGAATTAGCGAAATCCTTAGCGAGAAAGGTTTTGATTTTGTGGCCGACGGTACCAACTTCACGGACCTTTTCGAAGACCGACCAGGTGTGGAGGTTAACTACCGGGGGGACATTAAAATGCCCCTGGTGGAGGTGGGATTGAGTGCTATGGAAGTAAGAGAATTATTAAATGACATGGAAATTTCTTATTCACCATTTACTACCTGTCTGGCTACCAGGATATCTTCTGGAAGTTTTTTAACCATGAATAAATTTAAACGGATTGACTATGCGGAAAAACTCTTAAGGAAGCTTTCAGACACGGAACTTTTAAGGGTCCGTGATGAAGATGGGACCGCCGTTATTGAAATGGATTACTGTGATCTTTTAGATAATCAAACCTTGACCTATGTTGATTCCGAACTTAAAGCAGTCGGTTTTAAAAAAGTTACTTTAGATCTGGCTGGTTCCCACCAGCATAAAAATGATTTGGTTATTCACAAGCCCTGTCAGGGTGATAAAAAGCGGATAATGTTTGAAACTGAACTACCTTACCTAGTGGATCTTGAAAAAAGCTGTGAAGGGTTAAAAGAGTTAGGAATCGTCAAATGTTCACTGGATATGGGGGTGGCCCAGATTAAACTGGATGAAATAAAGGTTACCCTCTTTTCCAAAGGAAAAATCGTGGCTCGCGGTGTTAAAGATAGGGATGGTGCTGAAAACATCCTTCATCAGTTGATGCCTCAAATCCGGCGAAAATTAGAAGATTCGTATTAAAAGATTAGTAATAAGAGTACTGAATGCTTTATTTAAAGAATTAATGTTTATTTTAATCTCTTTTGTTTTAAATCTCTTTTACCACGTTTTCAGAGACTCTGCGTCGGCGACTGGTTAATTTTCTAAAAAAACCCCGATCATCATTGCCATGAAGATTTATTAAATCCCCGTCCACTTCCAATTCCTGCCCATCTGCTTCCACCCGGTTGATCTCCACGGTGATGAGGGAGGCCTCTTCCAGGACATCGTTGGCGTGGTAACTATAATCCAGAATCAGCTTATCATGGGGGAATACTTCGTTAATGCTCCTTTTTATGGTAAGTTCTAGAATCTCAAAAAAAGTTTCCAGCTGGGGAGTTCCCTCCCACCATAAAGTGGCCATGAGGAATTTTATGTTAATTGGATGTATGGATACATCCGGCCCATTTTTAGCCACAACACGAATCTCTTCTGGACCTTCCTTTATCTTTAATATTACAGGGGACATTTCAATCGGTTATGGCCCTGATCAAATCACTGGCACGAATCAGGCCTACTAAATCTCCTTCCACGTCAATAACTGGCATCTGTTCGATTTTCTTCTGACGCAGCTTGTTGGCGCATTCCTTCACGGTGGTTTTAGTGGTGACAATGACCAGATCAGCGGCAGCCACATCTTTAACCTCTTTATCCGAGAATTGAAGATGATTCTTTATGACGTAAAGAACATTCTTACTATCCCATGACCATTTATCCCCCTCAGTACCTACTGAAGTGTTGTGCACGGTCTGTTCAGATACTATTTCACTCTCATTAAGAAAATCAGTTTCAGTTAATATTCCAGAGAGCTTCCCGTCCTTGTTAAGGGCCAGGAGCACCTTCAGGTTATAATATCGCATGATCTCGAAGGCCACATTCAGAGGAGTTCTCTCCCAAGTAGTGGGAATATCCTTTAACATGTACTTTTCAGCCGGTTCCGAGAGATCCATTTTCCATAACGCTTTTTTCACCAGATCAGAAGCCGTAACCAGCCCGACCAGCTCACTATCTTTAACTACCGGGACTCTCCGGATGTTATTTTCAATCATCTTTTGAGCCGCGTCCTTCACATTATCTTCAGGTTGGACTGATATTATGTCACGAGTCATGATTAGGGCGATCTGTTCTTCATCTGGGTTTTGAACCAGATCTGATCGGGTGAGTATACCCAACAGGGTTTTTGTTCCTTTTTTTACTACGGGGAGTCCTGAAACCTTTTTTTCCCTCATTATGTCCAGGGCATGGGAACGATTTCCCGGCACCTGTATGAAGTGAATATCCTCTGACATTATTTCCTTTATTTGCATATTTACACCATCTACAAAATACACCATCTAACAAAATAATCGAAAACTAGATAATTATTCTAATTAGTGAACGGCCAGAACTGGACATTTAGCTGATCTAACCACCTTTTCTGTCACGCTACCCAGTAAGAACCGGTCCAGACCATGTTTTCCAGAAGTTCCCATAACCACTAAGTCAATACCTTCATTTTCGATGGTTTTTAGCACCACATCTGCAGGAGAGCCTTCTTTACTAATGAGGGTTATCTTAATTTCAGGTTCATCTTCCTTGATCATCTCTGAAATTCTATCTAGAGATCTTTTAGCCTCTTCTTTAAGCATTTCCTTAATTCTAACGATAAGATCTTCTGCTGGAAGTCCGACCAGTGAAGATGTTTCTATAACATCAAGAACAATGATTTCGGCACCGCTTTGGCTGGCAATCCATATAGCATGCTCGGCAGCTTTTTCGGCGTGTTTAGAACCATCGGTAGGTAGTAAAATTTTGTTGTACATAGTATCACCTCTGGTATAATATTTTACCATCTGTTATTAGGCCTATTATGTTTTTCGATTGAGTGCGGTTTATGAGGGATAATATCGGGTCACGGGATATCTGTTCCACAATCATCAAATCTGCCAAATTACCTTCTTCCAGGGATCCAAGATTCATACCTGTAGCCTTCCCAACATTTACAGTTGCCATCTTTAAAACCTCTACAGGAGGAAAATACTTTCGGGTAAGCCCCCTGGTTACTTTAAGGGTGTATTCCATTTCCCGGAACATATCCGGAGAGTTTATCATCACGTTATCTGTTCCCAATAGCAGGTTTATTCCCAGGTCCCACATTTCCTTAATAGGGGGTATCCCTGTGGATAGGGCTCCGTTAGACCGGGGGCAACAAACCACTGATACTTCGTGTTCAATTATCTTCTCCAGATCTTGGGTGGTGGCTGAAGTTAGATGTACGAGTAATTTAAAACCAGCTTCTAAGGCTCTTTCTACTTCTGTTTTTCCTGTTTGTTCCTTAGATTGCTGTTGCATTTTCTCATTTTCGCCGGCATGGATGGCTGGAATCTTACCATTTTCAAGGCATTCCTGGGCGATATGTCTAGCAGTTTCATCTTCCACCTCTCCAAAGCCACTTAAGCCAATCCCCTGGCTGATTTTCAATATTTCCTGGATATCGGCAACTATTTCAGAGTTATCTGCATTTTTATCCAGGAAGGATTCCTGCCTTCCCAGAATTATGGCCCTGATTGGAATATCCTCCAGGGCTTCCCTTAAAATTTCAACACCTTCTACTCCTCCCTCTCGAAAGTCTACAAATGTGCTGGTGCCGGTTTGAATCATGTCTTGCAGAGAATCTCTCATGGATTTAATAAGATCTTCCCGGGGTGTTTCTCTTAATATGCGGTGTTTAATTCCATTTGGGGGCTTAACTATTTTATCTAGCGGTTCCCCATCACCTATGTCCCGGGCAACAGAGTCTCCCAGATGGATATGGCTGTTTACGAGTGCTGGTGCTACTATACACCCTTTCGCATTGATAATCTTCCCCCGGGCCCTACCCTCAGAGATCTCAACAATTTCGTTGTCCTGAATGAACAGGTTTTTGGTTACTGGGAGGAGATTTTCGCCATAAAGCAGGGTTCCATTTTGGATGGTAATCATGTGATTAAACATTTCCTCCTAAAATGATTGTAATCAAGAAAAAAGATTGAAGTTTATAGCTACGGGTTTCATCATATCATTTGTTTTACAAGTCTTGGTGGTATTCACCAAGGGACTTAACCCCAATTTTACCATCTTCCACATTTTCAATGGCATTGAGGGCAGCACGGGCTCCTGCCAGAGTGGTAACGTAGGGTATATTCAATTCAATGGCCATTCTACGTATATAATAGCCATCATCTGCTGATTGCTTGCCGGAAGGAGTGTTAATGATCAGGGCCACTTCTCCGTTTACTATGGCGTCCCGGATGTTTGGGGAGCCCTGACTGACTTTACGAATGGTTTCTATGTCTCCCAGATATTCTACTGCCTTAGCTGTACCCCGGGTAGCCATGAGTTCAAAGCCCAGATGCTTTGCCTTCTCTACAATATCCCGGATCCTGTTCTTATCCGAATCCCGGACGCTAATGAAGATTTTGCCTCTCTGTGGAAGTTCCATCCCAGCCGAGAGCAGGGCCTTGTAGTAGGCAACTCCAAAGTTTTCATCAATACCCATACTTTCTCCAGTGGATTTCATCTCTGGTCCCAGAACGGAATCAGCCTCAGGAAGCTTTATAAAGGGGAATATGGATTCCTTTACTGATACATGTTCCACCCGGATCTCGCTCTCCAGTCCAAAGTCCTGCAACTTATGTCCTATCATCAATTTGGCGGCAATTTTTGCCAGAGGGACACCAACTGCTTTACTAACGAATGGAACAGTTCGACTGGCCCGTGGATTGGCTTCCAGTATATAAACCATGGGGTTTTCGTCTTCCCCAATTTTCACTGCGTACTGAATATTTATCAGCCCCACCACTTCTAATTCCAGGGCTAATCTGCGGGTGTAATCCTTGATAGTCTGTAGAACATTGGTTGAAATGCTCTGAGGTGGTATTACGCAGGCAGAATCTCCGGAATGTACTCCGGCCTCTTCAATATGTTCCATGATACCCCCAATAAACACGGTTTCACCATCACAGAGGGCGTCCACATCTATTTCAATAGCATCTTCCAAGAACTTGTCCACCAGTATGGGATGTTCTGGCGAGATTCGTACGGCCTCTTTCATGTATTCCTGGAGTTCCAGATCATCGTAAACGATTTCCATGGCCCTACCGCCCAGTACATATGAAGGGCGTACTAAAACAGGGTACCCGATTCTCTGAGCCACATCCTGAGCATCCTCAAATGAATAGGTTATTCCATAATCTGCCTGGGGTATTTTTAACTGATTAAGAACTCTGGTAAATCTTTCCCGGTCTTCAACCCGGTCTATACTCTCATGGGGTGTTCCTAAAATCTTCACTCCCTGGTTAGCCAGTGGAACCGCCAGGTTGATGCTGGTCTGGCCTCCAAACTGAACAACCACCCCATGTGGCTTCTCTTTCTCAACAATGGCCATCACATCTTCCAGGGTAAGTGGTTCAAAATAAAGTTTGTCGGAAATGTCATAGTCTGTACTCACCGTTTCCGGATTATTGTTGATAATTATAGTCTCAATACCCTCCTCTTTTAAGGCCAGAGCGGAATGAACACAGCAGTAATCAAATTCAATGCCCTGACCAATCCTTATTGGCCCGGCACCAATGATGATAACCTTTTTATTATCAGAAACAGCTACTTCATCTTCAAATTCATAGGTACTATAGTAATAGGGGGTTTCCGCTTCGAATTCTGCAGCACACGTATCCACCATCTTGTAGGATGGAGTTATTCCCATCTCCCTTCGATACTGGCGTATTTCATCCTCATCTATCCCTGCCATCTGGGCTAAGATCCGGTCCGAGAATCCCATACGTTTGGATTCACCCATTATAGTGGGGTCTTTCAGGGATTCTGAACTGACTTTTTCTTCGAAATCTATGATGTTCAATATTTTGTGGAGGAAGAACTTATCGATCCGGGTGATGTGATGAATTTCCTCCACGCTCATCCCCTGTTTGAGGGCGGTGTATACCTGGAATATACGTTCATCAGTGGGGTTCGCCAACTCGTTCCTAGTGAAGGCCACCTCCTCAAATCCGTACCTACCGATGTCCAAGGAACGGATGGCTTTGTGTAAAGATTCTTCAATGGTGCGGCCTATGGACATGACTTCCCCGGTAGACTTCATCTGCACCCCAATCTTTTTACTAATTCCTTTGAATTTATCAAAGGGCCATCTTGGGATTTTAGCCACCACGTAGTCCAGGGTGGGCTCAAATGAGGCAGGGGTTTCCTTGGTTATATCGTTCTGTATCTCGTCCAGGGTCATGCCAATGGCTATTTTGGCTGATATCTTGGCGATGGGATATCCGGTGGCTTTAGATGCCAGGGCACTGCTTCTGCTCACCCGCGGATTTACTTCGATTACCTTATACTCTCCAGTCTCGGGGTGTACTGCGAACTGTATGTTACAGCCCCCCTGAATTTTGAGGGCTCTTATGATCTTGATGGATGCATTACGCAGCTTCTGATTGTCCACGTCACTGAGGGTCTGGGAGGGGGCCAGTACTATACTTTCTCCGGTGTGGATTCCCATGGGGTCAATGTTCTCCATGTTACAGACTATGATGCAGGTGTCGTTTTTGTCCCGCATAACCTCATATTCGAACTCCTTCCAGCCTATTACCGATTCATCAATTAGAACCTGGTTAATGAAACTCATGTCCAGTCCTCGGGCAGCCACTTCCCGCAGTTCTTCCTCATTATGGGCTACTCCTCCACCAGTACCTCCTAGAGTGAAGGCTGGCCGCACAATAACTGGATAACCTATCTCTTCCACGGCTTTTATGGCATCATCCAGTGATTCCACTGCTCTGGCTCTGGGCACGGGTTCGTTTAAATCTTTCATGAAGTTATCGAACAGATCACGGTCCTCCACGTTGCGTATGGTTTCCACAGATGACCCTATGACCTTAATCCCTTCCAGGGCACCAATCTCTTCCAGGCCAGTGGCCACATTGAGGCCAGTCTGACCACCCATGGTGGGAAGTATGGCATCGGGCTTTTCCTTTTCTATTATTTTGGCCACTATCTCGGGGGTGAGGGGTTCCACATAAACCTTATCTGCCATGTCCATATCGGTCTGGATGGTGGCCGGGTTGCTGTTAACCAGTATAGTTTCTATCCCCTCTTCCTGTATGGATTTACAGGCTTGAGAGCCTGAATAGTCAAATTCGGCGGCTTGACCTATTTGGATAGGTCCCGAGCCAATGATAAGCACTTTTTTAATGTCTTTATCCCGTGGCATTTACAATCCTCATTACAATCTTATTAAAAGGTATTTGGGGTCATAACGCTAGATTTCAATAATTCCAATAATCTATTAATATCAATAATCCTTAAGAGTCTCCACAAAATGGTCAAAGAAGCCATCACTGTCATGTGGTCCGGGGCCGGCTTCCGGGTGGTACTGTACACTTTCTATGGGGAGTTCATCATGCCTGATCCCCTCTGGAGTGCCATCATTCAGGTTTAACTGGGTTAAGTTGATGGGAAGGCCGGACAAAGATTCAGGATCCACAGTGAAACCATGATTCTGGGAGGTAATAGCTACTTTGCCTGTTTCCAGGTCCTTAACCGGTTGGTTTATTCCTCGATGCCCGAACTTCATCTTATATATTTTAGCCCCAAAGGCCAGGGAAATTATTTGCTGCCCCAAGCAGATACCAAATATGGGCATTCTTTCTTTAAGATCTTTAACAGTTTGAATTGCCTTTTTAACCCTGGTAGGATCTCCAGGGCCACTGGAAACCAGCATGGCTTGTGGTTGGTAGTCCATGATCTCCTCTGGGCTGCTATGGTATGGTAAAATGGTCACCCCAATCTCTCGCTTTAATAGAGCGTTGATGCTGTTGTTTTTTATCCCGCAATCTAATATTACCACATTGTATGGATAGTCTTCTCCCAAAATGCGAGGCTTATCAACGCAAACCTCATCCACCAGGTCTATCTCTTCTATGCCTGGCTGATTACGGGCCATGTCTAGAAGTTCTTCGTCCTGAATTTCAGTGGTGGCCAGCGCCCCTTTCAGTGTACCAAAACGGCGTAACTTCAGGGTTAATGAGCGGGTATCGACTCCACTGATACCTGGAATCTGATATTCTTTTAAAAAATCTGATAAACTCTTTTCTGATAGGCTGTGTGATGGATGGAGGTTTAAATCACGCACCACATACCCTTCAGCCTTTATACCATCAGACTGGAACCACTCTGATGATATACCATAATTACCCTGCAGCGGATAAGTAGACATTAAGATCTGACCTTTATAAGATGGATCAGTCAAAGATTCCACATATCCAGTCATCCCAGTAGCAAATACAACTTCCCCTGTTTTAATGGTCTCAAAACCGAATGACTTACCTTTAAAAATGGTACCGTCTTCTAGAGCCAGTTTAGCTTCTTTAAGCATGCCATCACCATGTTGTTATCATCCATTAGTCCTGTTATCGTAATCTAATTATTTAATAAGCTATTTTTAGTCAGTTCATTCTAATCATAAATGAATTTATAGTTTGAATTGATCATTGATGGGAATCATTTCCATGACTACGGCGTCTTCCCCATCATCGTAGTAGCTGGGCAGGAATTCCTTTTCTTCAAAGCCTATTTCTTGATAAAACTTTCTTGCCGCCTTGTTACCTATCCTTACTTCCAGTTTTATCTTTTTTAGGTTGTATTTTTTGAAAATATCCAGGGCCGACCATACCAGACTGGATCCCACACCCTTCCGGCGATATTTTTTTTCCACCGCCAGTGATATTATGTGGCCCTCATCTTCAAATCTGATCCAAAATATAATATATCCCACGATCATATTATCTTGCTGGGCCACTAGAAAACCAGCGCCCAGGTTATAAATATCCACCAGAATATGGGACGGGTAAGGATCTTTAAAAGAGGAAAACTCAATTTCCAGAACTTGCTTAACGTCCGGACGCCTGAATTCTCTTATTATCATGACTTTCTCCGTGAGTGATGACATGTGGAGTGATTTTTCCGAATATATAATCCAGCACTACTCTCACGCCAAGCGTATTGTGGAGGTGGGAGTGGGACGTTTTAACCCAGTGGCATTGGACCTCCAAAGACGGCTTAAGGTGAATATTATTATGACCGATATTAAACCTTGCCATCAACACGTAGTCCAGGATGATATTACCCATCCTGACTTAAAAATATATAAGGATGCGGAACTCATTTATTCGATACGACCCCCAGAAGAACTCCATCCCTACCTGCAGAAGGTGGCAGAAGATGTAGGGGCAGATTTGATAATAAAACCCTTTTCCACAGACTCTATAAACACTCCTAAAAATATGAAACTTATCAATTATAAAAAAGCAGTTTTCTTCCAGAGGTGTTCCCTTTGAAATGGCTTAAATTTACTGTAGATGAAACTTTAATGAACTTAAATTCAACCAGGGATGGTTTATCCACTGAGGAGGCTCAGAAACGTACTCTGGAATATGGTAAAAACGAACTGGTTGAAGAAGCAAAGGCAGGTCCAATCAGACTATTTTTGGGCCAATTTATGGATATTCTGATACTCATTCTGATCATAGCCGCAGTGGCAGCTTACTACGTGGGAGACACCCTGGATGCCATAGTAATCCTAATTGTAGTATTAATTAATGCGGTGGTAGGGTTTATACAGGAATATCGTGCTGAAAAGGCCATGGAAAAATTAAAAGGACTTATATCCAGTGAGGCAGTAGTTATCCGGGATGGGAAAGAGGAGAAAATCAGTGCTGGAGATCTCACCCGGGGAGATGTGGTTCTCCTGGAGGAAGGAGACAACGTCCCTGCTGACATGCGGATCATAGAAAGCTACGATCTCCTGGTGGATGAATCGGCCCTTACTGGTGAATCTTTACCCGTGGAAAAACACACCGAAGCCATCTATGACGATGGTCACAGCCCGGCAAATATGGTGTTCATGGAATCTGACATCTCCTCCGGACGTGGAAAGGGAGTAGTGGTAGAGATTGGCATGAACACCGAGATAGGTAAGATCGCGGAGATGATACAGGAAGAAGATGAGGAAACTCCCCTCCAGCAGAAGATTGCACGTCTGGGAAAGATATTGGGGTTACTGGCCGTGGTGGTCTGTATATTTGTATTTGTCCTTGAATATCTACAGGGTTCAGATATAGTCGAAACCTTTATGACTGCAGTTTCTCTGGCCGTGGCAGCTGTACCGGAAGGATTGCCTGCTATTTTAACTCTAACCCTTGCTCTGGGTATGCAGAGGATGGCCCGGAGCAACGCCATTGTCAGAAAACTACTGGCCGTAGAAACTCTGGGATCCTGTAACGTTATATGCACGGATAAGACCGGAACTCTAACCCTAAACCAGATGACGGTCCGAGAAGTTAAGGTCAATGAACCGGAAATGGTTTACACCATTGCTGCCTTGTGTAACAACGCCAGTATTTCCAAAGGAAAGGTTATTGGGGATCCCACTGATGCCGCTCTTCTTTTATATGCTGAAGAGGCAGGGTACAACCGCAGTGAATTGGAACAAAAAAATCCCCGGCTCCTGGAAATTCCCCTAGACAGCACTCGTAAGAGGATGACCACCGTTAACCTGATTGGCAAGGATCGTTACATCCTGGTTAAAGGGGCTCCAGAGGTTTTGCTGCAGAAGTGCTCCCAGATAGAGGGAGAAAGTGGGATCTGTTCCATAACTCCTGTAGACAACACTAAAGTCATGGATGACCTTAAGCACATGACCGGTAATGCCCTACGGGTTCTGGGATTCGCCTACCGGAAGCTGGATCCATCTGAAAATTTATCTCTCAAGGAAACCCTGGAAAGGGACTTAATCTTCGCCGGACTGGTGGGGATGATGGATCCCCCGCGACAGGAAGCAAAGGATGCCATCGCCGTGGCCAATAAGGCCGGTATCAAAGTGGTAATGATCACTGGTGATCACAAGGACACCGCAGTGGCCATTGCTAAGGAAATCGGTATAGTGGACGCAGATAACGTTATAGCCCTAACTGGGGCGGAACTAGATCTGCTCAGTGACCAGGAATTCGAGAACATGGTGGACAAGGTGGGGGTCTATGCCAGAGTCTTCCCAGAACAAAAGGTTCGCATAGTGGAAACTCTTAAGAAGAAGGGCAATGTTGCCTCCATGACTGGAGACGGGGTTAATGATGCTCCTGCACTTAAAAAAGCCGCAATTGGTGTTGCCATGGGGAGCGGGACTGATGTGGCCAAGGAATCTGCCGACATGCTCCTTCAGGATGATAACTTCGCCACCATAGTAAAGGCGGTGCGCGAAGGAAGAACTATATTTGATAACATCCGCCGTTTTGTGCGCTTTCAGCTTTCCACCAACATCGGAGCCATACTTACCATCACTTCTTCCTCCATAATGGGTCTTCCAGTACCCTTCAACCCCATACAGGTATTGTGGATAAATATTATTATGGATGGACCACCAGCCCAGTCTTTAGGGGTGGAACCTCCCGAAAAAGGTGTTATGGAACGTCCTCCTCTGAAAGAAGAGATAATACCCCGGAAAAATCTTATTAAAATAATCGTTGCCGGGGTGGTGATGACCGTCGGAACTCTGGCCCTGTACTACTATTTGCTGAGCAATGGAACCGACCTGATCAAGGCCATGAGCATGGCTTTTACTGTTTTCGTCATGTACCAGATCTTCAACGTGTTCAACTGCCGATCGACACATGGATTTTCCAACAGATTTCTGTTAATAGCAGTAGCATCTTCCTTCTTACTCCAGTTGGGTGTCATATACACCCCTTTCTTGCAGGGTATATTCGAAACAACTGCTCTTTCTGGTGTAGATTGGATAATTGTTCTCCTGATCGCCAGTACCATACTGGTAAGTGATTTCCTGGTTGAGAGGCTTCTAAAATGAGAATAATGGTGATGGCTGGTACCAGTGATTCCACAGTGCTCATAAAGAAGTTGAAAAACCTGAAGAATGACATCTACATCATGGCCACCACGGTCACCAGTTATGGTGCCCAAATTGCCAAATCAGCCGGTGCTAATACAGTGATTAGTAAACCACTCCAAAAGGATGGACTAACTCATATCATAAAGAAACATCACATAGACATCCTGGTCGACTCCACTCACCCCTTTGCAGCAGAGGCGACCCGTAATGCAATCCAGGCCAGTAAAGAAACAGCAATCACCTACCTCAGGCTGGAACGGCCAGCTACTACATTACCCAAAAATTCACTAATTCATCCGGTAGCTTCCTTCCCTGAAGCAGCCCAACTTGCAAAAACAATTAACAATGGCTGTATTATGCATCTGGCAGGAGTCACCACTCTGCACCATCTTACAGAGGTCATAGATGCTGATAGGATAGTGGCAAGGGTTCTTCCCAATCCCTATTCCATAAAAAAATCCTTGGAACTTGGTCTGCCTGGAGAAAACCTAATCGCCATGCAGGGCACCTTCACCGCTGAGTTCAATAAGGCCCTTATGAGGGAATATGGCGCAGAAGTGGTGGTGACTAAAGATAGTGGTGCGGTTGGCGGGACCACATCTAAAATTGAGGCAGCCTTGGAGCTGGAAATCCCAATCATTGTGGTTCTTAGACCAGAGATTTTAGGATTAGAATATGAGAAGGTTTCCAGTAGTGTAGAAGAACTGATAGAACTAGTTTTAAAATCAGGGACACTAGATGAATAATTTGAATAACTTATAAGATGATTGATGAATAATTTGACTAATTATAAGATATTAAAAAGCCTCAGATCGCCCATCATTCATCACGGGTTTCAGAGCTCATAGGGTTCATCACAGGCTTTAAAAATAAAATAGAGTTATACAGATAGGTCTATCCGTACATAACTCCGGCTTCTTTTCGGATTTCTTCGTCCCGTTCCACACCCATAATCTTATCCACGGCATCAAGGAAGTCATTCATGGTTATAATGGGCCTTTCTTCCCGTATGGCAAACATACCTGCTTCAGTGCAGATGGCCTTCACATCAGCACCTGATGCTCCGTCGGTAAGAGCAGATACCAGATCAAGGTCCACATCCTCTTCCATGGTCATGTTTTTGGTGTGTATTTTGAGAATTTCTCGACGACCATCTTCATTGGGTACCGGTACTTCAATGAACCGGTCAAAACGGCCCGGTCTCAGTAAGGCCGGATCCAGAATGTCAGGTCGGTTGGTGGCGGCCACAATACCCACATCTCCTCGTGCCTCGAACCCATCCATCTCTGCTAAAAGCTGCATTAGGGTACGTTGAACTTCTCGATCACCACTAGTGGAACTTTTAAGTCTTTTAGCAGCTATAGCATCAATTTCGTCTATGAATATTATGCTGGGAGATTTTTCCTTGGCCAGTTCGAATACTCCGCGCACTAAACGGGCACCTTCTCCAATGTATTTACGCACAAATTCTGAGGCCACGATCTTTATGAAGGTTGCGTTGGTTTCATGGGCCACGGCCTTGGCCAGTAGAGTTTTCCCGGTTCCTGGGGGCCCGTAAAGAAGCACTCCTTTGGGAGGTTCTATGCCGATTTCTTTGAATAACTCTGGTTTTTTGAGAGGCAGTTCTACGGTTTCCTTAATCTCCACTATCTGCTCTTCCAATCCGCCTATTTGTGTGTAAGATACATCTGGCTTTTCTTCAACTTCCATACCCGTCACAATGGGGTCTTTCTCGGAAGGTAAAACATTGACGATGCTGAAGGTCTGTTGATTTAGAGCCACTCTGGCTCCTGGTTCTAAGTCCTTATCATCCATGAAACGTGAATATCCAATGACAAAATGTGGGCCAGTACTGCTTTTCACCACTACTTTACCCTCATCTAGTACTTCAGTTACGGTGGCAATCACCAGTGGCGGAGATCGGAACCTTTCAATTTCTCCACGGAGGGATTTCAGTTCACGGTCCAACCTCATCTTTTCGTTTTCAATTAGGACCTTGTCTTTTTCTAGTTTCCTAACCTTCCACATGAGGTTCCTTTTTGTCTTGGCATTTTCCTCTTTGAGGATTTTAATCTCTTTTTTAAGGTCTTCTATCTTCTTTAAAATATTATGGGATGTTTTTTCCATCTTAAATGTTCACTCCTCATTGATTTCTGGAAAAAAATAATTTCTAACACTTTATTATATGATGCTTTTTATGGTCTTTAATAATATTTAAATATTGAGGTGTAAAATTATAAATTTAAGTTAAGAATAAAGGGATCGCCATGAGATGTGAGATTTGCGGAAAAAAGATAATCGGACAACCCATAAAAACTAAAATCGAAAGTTCGGTAATGAACACCTGTAAGGAATGTTCCAAGTTTGGCAAAGTCCAAAGAGAACCTCCACGGCCACAGGGTCAATTTAGAAGAACTTCTTCAGGGCCCGGTAGGAAATTCAGGTCAACTAAACCATCATATGAGGTCATTGAGGATTATAACAAGGTCGTCAGAGAATCTCGGGAAAAAAAGGGATGGAGTCGTGAAGAACTTGCGGAGAAGATTTATGAAAAAGTTTCCGTAATAAACCGCATTGAATCTGGTCGTATGATCCCAGATATGAAGCTTTCCAGAAAACTGGAAAAAATTCTGGGTATCACCATTCTGGAAAAAACTGATGAAACTATCGCCGAGGAAGTTAGTTCTAGAAATGTAAGGGGCGCGACTATTGGAGATATCGCTCGGATAAAAAGAAATTAAATTGGAAGTTTTTGAGTGGATTTTCTTCGGTTTATTCAGATATCAGGAAATTTAGGGCAAAGATCCCATTTTTTCCCATAATTTTTAACGTTTTTTGTGGGAGTAGTAACCCTTAAAATAGGGTAAGTTTTTGAATTCAGCTTCTAGGGCATTATATTCAGGATATTCTTCGCTTATCACGATTAGGTGTGCCGGGGGATGAATTTTCCTTATCTGGACAATACTTTGGGTAGTATCACCTTCCACCATCACCAAAACAGACTGGGATGACTTAAACTTTAAATTCTGCTTCATTATTCTTTTTGCAGTTTCATCGGCTATTTTTGGTTGAATAATTCGTGGTGTTCCGTTTATTTTAAGTCTGGCGTGTCTTTCCATATCCGCCAGACTGTTTAGAATTTTATCCTTACTATCTGCTCTTATCATGATTAAGGACATTTCATCACCGTCTTTTTTTCATGAACGAAGTTAGGAGGGTACTTCTGAATAGTACCAGAACTACCAAAATCAATCCCAGGGCGGTTTGCATGTTCCCCACAATGTTAAGGACAGAAGAACTAATGGGCAAATCCCAGGGTGGTGAAGTCCTTTTGTCGGGCAATGCTTTATAATAAACTCCCACGGCACGGGAATTCTCCCGGATGTTAATATCTTTGGCTTCCACGTAGTTTACTCCCACCAGAAGCCCATTGTTAATGTTGGAGTTGATATCTTGGGCGATCTTGGCGGCATTGTAACCATTCTGTTTCACCGAGTACTGAACTATTTCACGGGTGGTTTCACTGATACCTGCAGCGTCGGTTCCATAAATCGAAACACTTATTCCTTCTCCGGTAGATGTAATGGTGTTGACCAGGGCGTCGTAGGCGTAGATGGTTTTTAGATCTGTTCCGTCTAGGGGGCAGGTTTGGTAGTCTTCAGCTCCGGAATAGGCTGAGCTCCATCCACAGGTGGGGCATATCTTACTGTACGGTTCGTTCATGGGAAAACCAGTCTCGTTCAGATCGGATGGGGTGAACATGTCCCCCGTGGTGATGGAAGAAGCCAAGTTAACAGCACCGCCCCCATACTTTTCTCCGGCATCATTAGAGACTTCCTTGAAAACCTCACCCATTATATCTGTGGCTGGATAACCATCACGAATCATTTTACCAATCATAACCGCAGTTTCCTGACGCACCCTTTCAGCTGTTCCATATTGGGGATTTCCGTGGGTGTTCCGTAGGTGGATGATGGCACCTTTCTGCCCAGGGGGCAATACCGCTAGCCCTCCTGATGCGGGGGTCACGGTTATGGTCCCATTGTTGTCCACAGTCACCACATAAACATCGAAGGAACCACCCACAGCTGCCCCAATTGTAGGGCCTCCAGTCATAATCCTAATTCCGGAGAAACTGTTGGCTGCGCTGGCAGCGTCGGCTGCTGTGGCCCCGTTTTCTAAAAGTTCTAATGTCTTCACAATAGCACCTAAACGGGGGGTCTGGTTACCTTCCCCTCCCGATAAAACTGCGAAGTTTTTCTCCTTGGACATGATGAAGGTGGACTGGAACATGTTTTCAGCGAAGGACATACTCCCCGCCGCGGCCCCGTTGGGATCTTTACCCGTGGGGTCGGTGATTATGACCACGTTCATGGTGGCTGCCGATGTATTCACCACCAGGATTAGGGTGATGAAAAGGAGCATAACCCTTTTTAAGACGTTACCATTCATGTCTCTTTCACCTCTACCATGGAAAAGTCCTCAATGACGGTTACAGTCAGTATACCGGTTTGGTTATCCAGCTTAACGTCGGCTGCTTTAATGGGTGTCACGCTGGTACCCGGTATGGTGGAAAGAAGGGCCGCTTGACGGGCATTTTCAAGGGCTTCAGAAATGGGGACCTTACGTTTACTGGTTATTAGAGTATCGCCCTGAATGTAACTACCGGTTCTAAATCCGACACTAGCGATATTGGCCCTTATAGAATCAGTGGGCACGATATCATTTCCTTTAATTATGACCCCGGATATGGGTATTCCCTGGTCCGTTTCGGTTGAGGAGGCGTAAGCCATATAAGTCATCAGCCGACCTGATAATATCAGTAGGAAGGCCAGAAATAAAATTATTAAAGTATCTCTTCTTACTTTAATGAACATGATGTTCACCGTTGATTTTCAATCTTTCCTCTTTTTTTATTCTCAATAAAGTTCTTGTTTTATTTTCGTGATAAATAAGTATTTATTTCATCTTTATATTTGATGGCTGCTTCTCCGATACAGACGATAGCATCAACATTGCAACCGGTGGCCTTTTTCAACCCTTCCAGAACCTGTTCACAAGTTGCTCCCAGGGTTCCTTCCCTGAATTCAACTGGTTCAATATCGGTAGTAATTATTTCCTCTCGAGAGATATACTTTTCCGCTGCTTTACGAGAAAAGAAGGAAGCAGGGATTATAAAATCTGCCAAATATAGTGCTTTTTCTAATATTTCAAGGTCACCAGATTCTTGGGATTCGGAAGAGACCGTGATGATCACTGCCACTTTGGGATAGATCTTTTTAAGTTCCTGTAGAACGGTTTCCACTCCAGAGGGATTATGAGCATAGTCCACAATGAAATCAGTGTTTGGTAATGATTTTACGTATTCCAGACGTCCAGGTACGCCTTTAAAGGTTTCCAGGCCTTTTTTAATATCATCTAATGGTATTTTTAAAAATTCTAGGGCTACTACTATGCTTCCCATGGCATTGTATACATTGTGTAATCCCATTATCCCCATTTTTATTGTATGAGTTCCATGGGGTGTGTGTAAGAGGAAACTGTGGGGAGTAATGTTGTTGGCACGGTAATCTGGTCGGGGACGTTCCAAGCCACATTCACAGCGATAGTAACCAACCCCGGATATGGTCTCTCCCAGTAGCAGTTCTTCTCCACACCAGCATTTTTTAGTGGAAATACGGGAAGGATGATCTTCCACTCCAATGGTTATAACCTTACCCTGGTAGTCTACCTCTTTTAGAAGGCCCCATATGGTGGGGTCGTCGCAGTTAATGACTGCCATTCCTTCCTGGAGTTCTTCCAGGAGTTCCCCTTTTATACGTGCGTATCTTAAAAAGTCTGCATCCTGGCTAAGATGGTCCGGATTTATGTTGGTCAGGACTCCACAGGAGGGTTTACATTTTTCCACTGTGAATCTAAGATCACCAGGGGTGCCTTCGGTTCCAGTTTCCAGTACTGCAATATCGCCATCCAAACGAGCCTGTAAGGGTGGAATGTAGTCTATGTTGCCCTGAAGGCTCTTAAAACCGTGCTCTGTAGTTTTTAGTCCGGCAACCCTTGCTATGTGTTTTAATAGATGGGTGGTGGTGGTTTTGCCATTGGTCCCGGTAATACATATAACCGGTTTTTCTGGTTTTATCCCATTAATGATATCATTAATTTCAAGGATCTTCCCAGAACTTTCCAACTTTCGAAAGGTATCTGAGTCCTTGGGAAGGCTGGGTGGAGGTATAAGGTAGTCAGATTTTTCGAAAAACTCTTCAGGGTGCCCAGATAGGTAAAGGGGAATGTTATAATCTTTTAAAGTATATAGGTACTGGCATTTCTCAGAAGACTCAAGATCACTTCCCAAAACTTCCCATCCATGATCCATAAGGACCCTGGCCGCCAGGTTCCCGACTATTCCACATACTCCCAGAACTCCAAAAACATTTTCCTGATTCTTAAATGAGTTTCTAAAGGGTTTTTCACTGGTTCTATCCATATCTTTGACAACTCTCCTAATCCATGTCTACTAATCCATTCTGTTATCTTCAAGCTCATTATATCAATATTAGGCCACGCTGGGTTAAAATAACCGATTAAATTATATATTCCATATTAACCCTAAAAAATTTAAACTTCATAAATACGTAATTTGTATCATAATATGTGATTTGTACTTAATTGAGACCTTCTCTGGTGACTTGGCTCATGATAAATGTTTGTTGTAATTTTATATGGAGGGTCCTGGTTTATAAGTGGTTATATCATTTATAAACATTTATTATGGAAACTTATAGAAAATCAGGGATGATAAGGTTGTAATAGGATAATGTTGTAATAGAAGATAAAATTTTTAGGACATCCAATCATGGTTTTTTTTCTACTTCATTATGCCTTGCTCTTTAAATTTCTCTAGAACATCAGAAGCAGGGTCCATACCCTGGGCACCTATTAATAATATGGTATCATCTGAACTGGACATTTCCACGGCTTCAAAGAGGGCAGTGCTTAACTGGGGATGATGAGTGTATTGGATACCTTCCTTTTTCAGTACCTCTATAAATACCTTTTTCTCCTCCTCCTGTACCCAGTTTGCCTGGTCCACCACTTCCTGGCTACTGGTTAAAATAAGGGTGTAGTTCAGACCTTTAAGAGATTGGGCAATTGCCATAGCATTAATCTCATTTATATCATTCCCACGAGATCCTCTAATCGAACATACTATGTAAAACTGGTGTTTGGATAGTTCAGCCGCACTTTTTATGGTGGCTTTAATACCCTCCGGGTTGTGGGCGAAATCATCTATTATGAGTGGTCTCCTATTTAAAATGGTAAACCTTCTTTTAAGGGCCTGATAAGACTTAACTCCATTTTTTATGAATTTATTTTTAATATTTAAAGCTTTACAAGCAGCAATGGCTGCCATGGTGTTCTGGAGGAAGTGGGGACTATGAAATGGCAGTTCTTCTGGTTTTAATAATATATCTCCATCCAAAAATATTCCCTCATCCTTATTCTCTACCCTACCACCATTTCCAAAAGTTACAATCTCCGCTTCGGAAGGCACCATATCCTTCATCTTCATAAGCAGGGGGTCATCTGCATTTAAAACCACAGCATTCCCCTTGAAATTCCGCAGAGCACCTGAAATTTCCCGGTAAGCATCTTCAATGGAGTTCACCAGGTTGATATGGTCCATGGACACGTTGGTGAATACCAGAACCTGGGGTTGAATGGCCTGTGTCATTAAAAAGGCGTGATCAGTCATGATCCTGTCTTCCCATCCCTGCACTTCTGAAACCTCCAAAACCAGAGTCTCCAGATCCTTACTTTCGCCGATCTGTTTTGCTACCATGGGGTCAATAAGGGTGTTAAACTCAGATAGGGAATCGGTATTAGTGTGGCTTTTAAATCCTGCTACTTGGAGTATGTTATGTATCATGTGACTCGTGGTGGACTTTCCATTAGTCCCGGTAATTACCACCCGCAGGGTTTCAGGTGCAAAAGTCTTTATGGCCCAGCGGAGAGCAAATGCATTGGCATACTCGATCTTTTCGGTAATAATAAGGCACATATCAAGCTCTTTTGCCTTATAAATGGCGTCTCCACGGGCTTCTTGGGTCACTATGCATGCCACGCCTTTACTAGCAGCTATATCAACTCCAGAAACATCTATCCAGTGTCTGATTACCACATCACCCTCTTTGGCATCTTTAAGAATGTTAAAAATCCCTTTAATAGGACGATCCCTGCCTATAAGTTTTCCCTGAACCTGAAAGGCCAGATAGGTGGTGTTTAATTTTTTCATAAATTCAACCTAACTTATGAATTGGTGAGTGGTGATGGCCACGATGCAGATCAGGAAGGTAATGCCCCAGTAAATGGCTATTATCTTCTTTTCAGAGAGACCTTTATAGTGTAAAGTGTGATGTAGAGGTTCCACGGGAAGTTTTATGACATGGACACGGTGCAGAAGACTTACTATCACGGAAATGATGGGTATGGCCAGGGCCAACACTGCGAAGTATATCACATCTCCCAGAAAACCGGCAGTAATATATCCCGCCCCCAATGCAAAGGATCCAGTATCTCCCATGAAGATACTGGCCGGGTAACGGTTAAAAACCAGGAAACCGAGGGAAATCCCGGTCAGAGCCACGAAGGGTAGAGCTCCGGATAAATTTCCATTATTAAATGTGATTATGGCGCATGAAGCCGATGCGATGGCTAAGATTCCTGCGGCCAAACCGTCCATGCCATCAATGAGATTTACAGAATTGATGGAACCGATGACTCCAAAGATAACCACTGGTATAATTAGTATTCCCAACTCAAAACCTAAAACTCCGCTGCTCACCGCTCCAGTAGCAACCAGGAACAATGATATCACGATTTGGGCTATTATTTTGTCACGTTCAGTGACTTCACTTTTTATGGGAACTTCTCCGATGACTTCAACTTTTTCCTCATTAAGGAGTGTTTTAAGATCACCTTTAGCTTTTTCAGTGGTTACTCTGGCTTCTTCTTTAGGTTTAAGAGTTAATCGGCCAATTTCAACGGGCTGATGGCTGATGTTACGAACTACCTTCTGCAGTTCCTTGACCTTCAGACCCAAAAGATCGTCCAGAAGTCCCACCACACCGGAGCCCATCATGATTATGACGGTTAAAACCAGATTTCTCTGGGTGAAATAAACGGCTGCAGCTAACAGTATGCCAAGGAGCATGGCTAAACCCCCCATGGTGGGGGTTCCAGCTTTATGACGATGTTCAGTGACTATGGGGCTGTCGGTTATATCTGCATCCCTTAAAATCTTTCTTACAAAGAAGGTAAACAACAATGTGGCCAGGAAGGTTAAAATGAATAATAAGGTCATTGTTTGTAACTCGTTCAATCTACCACCAGGATCGTGTTAATCAGATCGTATTATAAATATTCAATAATCACATTCACCATGATACTTAAAATTTTCTCTTCAGATTCTGTTCACTTTTTGTATATATGTTAATATTAAAGTTAATATAATGGTTCCTCGATTAATGATGGTAATTTCAGTGATTGGGCAATTTTTAAAACCGATTTTTTGGTTTCACCCCTGATAGTGATTCGCTGATGATGGGGGGGGCCGTGAATTATCCAACCATGGGACTCCTCGAAGCTTCTGTAAAGGTAACTGTTGCGTTTAGTGGAGAAATCACCCACCGGCACTTCCATTGCAAAATAATCCTTAATATTTTTCTGCACTTGTTCAGATTTCCACTTTCCGGTGGCCATGTCTACCATCTCCTGGAGGGGGTTAATATTACATGAAGCGGCGGTTAGGTAGCGGGTACCACTGGGACGGGTGTTGATCTCCAGAACCAGATTTTTTTCCCCGTCAAATATGAGATCTAAATCAGCGGAACCTTCTACGCCCATTAATCTGCAAATTTTAAGGGCTAATTCACGGATCATCTCATTGTTCGTGGAATTATCAATGCCATCAATTTCTAGGGGCGATTTTTTAACTTTGAAAAGGGGATGTTTACCATCTGGACTGGTTTTTCCCTTATAAACGGGTACCAATGGAATGTGATCCCCCTTCCAACCCAGCACTTCCACTGAGATTTCAATCCCATCTACGAAATCTTCAGCCAGGGCGTTCCCGAATTTCTCCAAGTATTCAATCATTTCGTGGTGATTATTAACGACTTCAATCCCCACACCACCCTGTCCGTGTCCCTGTTTAAGAACCATTGGGAAATTGAAATGAGATTCAGAGAGATCCATATTAATCAACTGGAACGGGGGGGTGGGAAGGTTATTCTCTAGGAGGAATTTTTTAGTTTTATATTTGTTTTGAGCTATAGAAGAAGCTTTTAATGGTGAGGTGACTACTGGAATCCCATAATTTTCTTCCAAATCCTTTTTTAAACTTGATAGAGATAATAAAGGCCCGTCAACCCCTATTAATGGAACAACACCATCCACATCTTCTTTAATGGCTACTGTCTTGGGTCCTTCCATTCCTCGAGGAACTAGGTGGAGGACATCTGCCAAATCTTGGTTGGGAGCATCAGGGTTAGATTCAGTTAATACTGAAGTTATACCATGTTTTTCGGTGTATAATGCTACGTCCTCAAAGAGACGAGCGCCAATGAACATTAATTTCATTTAGATCACTAAAATTCGGATTCAAACATTAAATAGGTCCAGATATTGTATAGGATATCTGGAGTAACTGGTATTTAAATGGGGTTCCTAGACGAATTTGAAAACGATTAAAGATTGGCTTGAAAATTAAGGTAAAAGAATGGTTTTTAGTATATCCAAAACATGAATTGCACTTTTTTTTACTTCCCTGGTCATCTCTTGACCTAGCTCCATACTCTGGGGTTGAATTCCAATGAGGGCTATCTTAGCGCCGGTACCAATCTCCAGATAGTTTATCAGGAAAGAAATAGGCATGGAGTGAGTTGAAATACTATAATTAGGTATTTCCTCTTTATGAACTATTCTTACGAATCCAGGGGCTTTTTTCATATCTACTGCGTCCAGAAGAAGAATGTGGCTTGGATTTTCTTTCTTTATAGCACCGGTAAAGTTTTCTGGAACTACCCCCCCATCTATGGTTACTATCTTTGGGCTCAGGTTGTGTAAATTTCTGGCCATGAATGTTCCCAAAGCATCATCGCCCTTCAAGTCATTGCCAATTCCCAGTATTATTAATTTCTTATATCCTGCTATAAATTCAGTTAATTCTTGCTTTAATGGTATCTAATCCACCCCCCATGATGTATTTAAGATTTAAACATATTTCCTGGTTTTTTTCAACAGTCAAGGAATTGGAAGGCACTAGTAAAGGTGGATTAAGCATGGGTGTGGGGCCACAGATTATATCTGAGGTAAGTAAAGTGAACGTGGTGATTCTTATTCCATTTACCTTTCCAGGGGAGTTTATGTTAAGCTTTAAACTTAGATCTACTTTTTCATCAATTTCTCTCGTCAAATCCAAATGATCATATATTTTAAGGGGCCCCATGACTTCAAAATATTCCCCTAACTCTTCCTGATAACATAAATGGTCAGCACGTAAATTAATTGGTTCTACACCGTTTAAAACTGCGCAGGGTATTATATTTCCATCTTCTCGGAGAAATGACCGGGCATGTTTGATTACGGGTATCAACTCTTCATCGATTAGACCGGTATCTAGCATCTCACAGATTATGAGATCTGCATTTTCTGGAAACTCTATGCGGCTGGCGTCTCCCACCATCACCGAAACATTATTAAAATGAGAAAGTGTATTTAAAGCTGTTTGAGCTGATATTTCATTTTTTTCCACGGCATAAACATGGTTCGCCAGTGGAGCTGCTTTGGCAGCAAGAACACCTGAACCAGTGCCTAGATCGTAGACTATTCCCCTGGCTTTATTGGTGATTGCTTCAAAAAAAACTGCTAGACGTTCTTTGTCAGATAGAAGGTTCTCATGATATGAAGTAATTTTCATCATTTATACTGGCATTAATCTATTTAATAAAAATTCTGATAATAAAAATAAGTCTAAATTAAAAGATTTGGGGTCGGAATTAATAATGGGAGATATTAAATAAAATATGTTTACATATTCTCCCCGCTGGATGTACTGGTCAGTTTGACGTGTTCCACGCCCTTTAATCTCATTATCTTTTCGGTTAGTTCCCTTATGTAGTTGACATCTCCTTTAACCACAATAACTTCTAAACAGTACTTTTCCGTCATGTGTACATGCATCACCGCATTAATGAATTTTCGGAAGTCATGTTGGATATCGGTGAGGTCTTCCATCACTCCAGTGTAGTGGTGATCGTAGATTACGGCCAGAATTCCTATCCGATCACCGTCCATCTCATTCATCCACTGGTAACGGACAATGTAGTCTTTAAGAGCGTCTCTTATACCTTTTGATCTTGATTGGTATCCTCGGTCTTTCAAAACTTCGTCAAATTCGTTTAAAAGTTTCTTGGGTAAGGACATACTTATTCGCATCATGACAATTCCCTCGTATTATCTTATTATAATATTATACTATTTAAATGTTTGTCTTCTTAGCAATATTGTTCATCACAGACAATATGCATGTCTTGAGGGGCACTGGTTTATGATCATAAAAAAAATTAACACCAGCATTGCTATATTACTGGTAATGATATTGTTACTATTTAAAACTTTGCGTGCCTTGAAAACATTGCTTGATATAAACAATGTTGCTTCAATAAAAATTATATCAAGAAGAACCAATTCTATCTTATTATTAAAAATAACTAGATTAATCAGGTTTAATTCAAATCCTTCAATTAATATTCCTCAATTAAAAATCGATACTATTAATCTTGTGTTTTGACAACTTATGAATAACCGGAATTAATTGTGTGGTGATATAATATGAAAGTTAGGGAGGCCATGAATCAAGGGGTGATATCCATCAGCGCCCGTACCAGTCCGTTAGAAGCCTTTGAAAAGATGTACAAGGAAGGGGTGCGTAGGTTATTCGTGGTGGATGAAGAGGATATTGTTTTGGGAGTGGTGTCCTATTCTGATCTTATCGGGGTGCTGGGGGCCATAAAACCAACCATACGGAAAGAAGTGTCCCTTAATCTGCTGGACATCATGTCCAAAGACGTTATAACCATATCTGCCAATGATGGTATTGAAGACGCAGCTAACCTGATGTTGCGGGCCGATATATCCGGGCTACTGGTTCTGGATGATAAAAAGCCAGTGGGAGTAATTAGTAAAACAGATATTTGTCGGCTGGTAGCAGCTGAGATACTGGTTCCTTCGTAATTAGATGGCTTGATCACGGTCAAGTAATAGAAATAAGATTACTAAATATTTTTTTTATCTTTATTCAATTCCTATTTCTTAATCTATTTTAGAATAGCAGTTTTTTTAGAATACAGTGTGAAATTTTGAAGAATTAAGGTCTTTGATTTACAAAAAGTAGTTTTAAGTGCGGCTGCCGGGATTTGAACCCGGGTCGTAGGCTTGGAAGGCCCAAGTCCTAACCAGACTAGACTACAGCCGCAATGCGGCGTCCGGGATTTGAACCCGGGTCGCTAGCGTGGCAGGCTAGAGTCTTAACCAGGCTGGACTAACGCCGCTTGTTGCCGAATTTAACAGCATACCATGGTTGTAGGATTATTGTATATAAGTTTTTAGGTTTAAGATTATATTGAATTTAAATCAGGGAAATCCTATTCAATTATTCACGTATTAAGTATATCGATTAACCAATCTAGCTTGGTCTAAAACATTCAATATAAATAGCGGCTGACCAAAACATTACTGGAATAATTTGAATAGAAAACTATATATGCGGAGATAGGAAACCTCTTTCCGGTGAGAGTATGTTCGATTTGATATTGTTAATCGCTATATTAGTAGTATCCTTAATTATCGTAATTAAAGCTGCTGACGTCTTTGTTGATAATTTAGTTGAAATAGGTGCAGCTTTAGGTATATCTCAAGTAATACTGGGAGTGACCGCCTCGGCCATCGGTACTTCTTTACCTGAATTTGGTTCGGCATTAATAGCCTCTTTATCTGGTAGTGTGGACATTGGAGTTGGCACGGTCATTGGATCCAACATCTGGAACATTGCCGGTATTTTGGGAATATCAGCCACCTTTGCGGGGGTAATTCGGGCGGATACTCGGGGAATTAATCGTGATGGTGCAGTAACTCTTATAACTGCTTTTATTCTTCTGGGATTCATGTTTATGGGATCAATTAACAAATTCGCAGCTATTGTTATGGTTGCAGTTTACGCTGTTTATTTATGGATTTTAATTAAAGATCAAAAGAAAGAAACCGCTGTTAACATCGAAAATAAAGATAAAGAAGAGAGTAACACTGAAAATGATCCTAAGTCTGAGGTCACAGAATCAGGAGCCACTGAGAAACCCAATGGAATAAACAGAAAAACCCTGGCCTGGACTTTAGTGGGACTAGCTGGTCTGGTTATTGGTTGTAGACTTCTGGTATATAGTGGGGTGGAACTGGCGCGTATAGCAGGCATTCCCGAGATGATTATGGGACTTTTCACCCTGGCCATTGGCACCAGCATACCAGAATTGGTGGTCACATTTTCTTCGGCAATGAAGGGTCTTCATGATCTCTCCATTGGAACGGTGCTGGGTAGTAACACCTTCAACATCATGATTGGTATTGGTATCCCCGCACTCATTATGAACATCCCTGTAGAGCCATTATCTTTGACCTTTGATGCTCCGGTTATGATCTTCGTAACCATACTTCTGCTTCTTTTGATTAAACGGGGAATGAAGCTAACCAGGACAGATGGTCTCATCTTGATGGGAACTTACCTTGCCTATGCAGTCATTAGATTATTTATATTAGCTTAAATAGGATGATACTATGGTTTACCAGAAAATATTAGTTACCAGTACAGGCGAATACCTTGATCAGATGGCAAACGAGGCCATGCAACTTATAGCAGATTGGGACACAGAGATAATTGGGCTCTATGTTGCGGAAACCTCTGCTCCATTCCTTACTCCTCGAAAAATAAAGGAAATGATGAAAGAAGAACTAACTGAGAGGGGAAAGAAGGTCCTATCGGATATGGAAAAAAAGTTCAAGGGACCTAACATAAAATTCAGGCCTATTCTGAAGGAAGGCAATCCTGCCGATGAAATTGTGAAAACAGCCGAAGAAGAAGGTGTGGATCTGCTTATTATGGGTACAGGGAAAAGTGTAGTGGATAAACACCTATTAGGCAGCGTTTCGGAAAAGGTGGTACACACCTCTCCCTGCACTATTCTCCTGATCCAGACCACCAAAGAGTGAAAAATAATTTTTTATATATTTATTAATTTTTTTACGGAGGAATTAAATACGAATTTCAAAAGAATAGGAATTCCTTTAGCAATTATTGCAGGACTTATAATATTTTTAATCCCCATGGAAGGTCTCAGTAGTTCGGGACATGCTGCTCTGGCTCTATTGGTCTTTGCCGTAATAATGTGGGCTACGGAAACTGTCCCGTTACCTGTAACTTCCATGATCATCCTGTTTGCTCAGCCCATAATAGGTGTCGAGAGTTTTGAAAACGCGGTGATTGGATTTGCCAACCCCATTATTTTCCTGATGATCGGTGGTTTCATCATCGCCGAGGCTATCCGTAAGAGTGGGCTTGCCCAACGTCTTACGTATAGTATGCTAAATCGAGTGGGAACTAGTTCTAGCCGGGCTCTTTTGGTGAGTGTATTTTCTACTGGGATCATGTCCGCTTGGATCGAGAATGTGGTAGCCTTTGCCATGCTGGTCCCGGTGGTAAGGGAGATTGTCGCCCTTATGGGATGTCATCAGGCTGAGAAAGGTAAAAGCAACTTTGCCAAGGCGATGATTTTAGGTGCATCATTTGGTTCCTTGGCCGGTGGTTTTGGCACTGAGATAGGTACTGCGCCTAACTTAATGGCAGCGGCTTATACTAATATACCCTTCGTAGACTGGATGATTTTCGGATTCCCATTGGCCATTATGCTCATGCTGGTTATCTGGAAACTTTTGGGTAGAGTATTTCCCTCTGAAGTTAAGGGTATAGTAGGTGGCAAGGAAGTAGTATCATCCAAACTAAAATCAATGGGTCCTCTCTCTAAGGATGAGAAGATAACGGCAGTTATACTTCTATTTACGATAGGGCTGTGGGTCACTGCCCAGTTCACAGGCTTAAACAGCTATTCCATTGCTCTTATAGGGGCCACCTTATACTTTATTGCCGGCGTTATAAACTGGCAGGATGCTCAGAAAAACATTGACTGGGGCCTCATAATATTCTTCGGAGGAGCTCTATCACTGGGATATGCCCTACTCAATACTGGTGCAGCGGCCTGGTTGATACAGGACTTACTGGCCCTGATGGGAAGTGATCCCTCCACCATCTTAATTATGGTGGTGCTGATGGTAATAGCGGTGGTAATTACCCAGGTGATGTCCAACATAGCCCTTTCTGCTATTCTAGTGCCTCTTTCGGTGACTTTGGCCAATGCACAGGGTCTTGCTGTGGGCACCTATGCGGTGCCAGTGGCTATTGCATGTTCATTATCATTCCTGCTCCCCATGGCCGATCCAACAGTGGCCATGGCCTATGGAAGTGGATACGTTAATATTAAAGAAATTTTCAAGGCAGGATTGCCCCTGGTAATTATAGGTCTAATTCTAACCATTGTGGTGATTCTTACCATAGCCCAACCATTCCTGGGCTAGAGAATAAATGAGGGTATTTAATCCAATAAAATTCATTTTTCATTTATTTTCTTCAATTAAAGACCTTTGAATCTTTTTTTACCAATTCCCAAAACTATATAATGTCCTACATGCAAAGTTTAACGTCGATAGAATAGTTATAATACATCCAAATCTTCTATAATTCATGAATATTATGCATAAATTCCGATTAATTGTGGTGAACAGATGTATGTGGTAATAATGGGTGGCGGAAGGGTTGGTTTGCACCTGGCCCAATCTTTGGTGACTACTGGGCATGATGTAACTCTTATCGAAAGCGATGAGAATCTATGTGCTACTGCTGCCGGGGAAATAGATGCCCTGATAATCTGTGGTAATGGAACTGATATTAAAACCCTGGAAGAATCCAACATAGAAGATGCTGATGTCTTTGTGGCAGCCACTGGTAACGACGAGGCCAATCTGTTATCAAGCATTCTTGTAAAGGAATATAAAATCCCTAAACTCATAGCCAGGGTGAGCAACCCCGATCACGAGGATGCCTTTCATAAGGTGGGTATTGATGTCGTGGTCAGCCCTGAGCTAACAGCTGCCAGTTATCTGGAAAAACTCATAACCCGGCCTAAAATAGCTGATCTTATTGTGGTGGGCCGCGGAGATGCTGAACTTCTGGATATAAGCATCCAGAATCCTAAAGCCATCGGAAAACGAGTAGGAGATCTTAGCCCCACCAACGATTACATTATTGCAGCCATTCACCATAATGGCCAGATCACCATACCCCACGATGATACGGTGCTGGCCAAAAACGAGAAAATATCGGTTCTGGTAAAAACCGGGGCAGTTAAGAAGGTTACTTCTTTATTCACAAAATGATTAAGGGTTTTTAGTTAAATAAATTGCTAAAATTTGCTATTTCTATTCTGTTCTATTAATGCACACTCACATCCTAATGCACTCTCATATGGAAAAAATATCTTTTTAGGAATCAATACTCAATATTTTATCCATTATCTTCATATCCACGTTTTCTTCGAATATTTGGGCCAGACGTTCCAGTGAAAAGCCCTTGCGCACTTCAAAGTGGTCCACTTCAAAGCCTATTTTTTCCAGGCCATTTTTTTCTCTTAAATAGTCGATGAAAAATCTCCGGAAGCTAAAGTTATGGAATATTCCATGGAAGTAGGTGCCGGTGGTCATTCCCTGCACCGCTCCATCGAATTGGGACTGAGGATGATTTCCACAACCCTTGATGACGCGTGTGAGTGGTTTGGAACCTTTGATATTAGTCACTCCTTCGTGGAGCTCATAGCCCCTAATTAATTCCCCTTCCAGTCCCTTAAAAATTCCATTTCCCATTATCTGTCCCTGGCTCTGGCTGATGATTTTTTTCACATTACCAAAGGATGTTTTAACATTCAGAAGGCCTAAACCATCTACTGTTCCCTGTTTAGACTCTTTTAAAGAGGGATCCATAATTTTCTCTCCCAGAATCTGATACCCTCCACAAATACCAACTAAAGGGATTTCAGTGGCAATCTGTCTGATTTCATCACTGAAACCAGCTTCATTTAAAGCTACCATGTCACTGATGGTGTTACGAGTACCCGGTATGATGAGAGCATCTAACTGGCCCAACTCATCTCCCATCTCCACCAGACGAATTCCTATATCGGGTTCATACTCCAGAGGATCCAGATCCGTGAAGTTGGATATTCGTGGCAACCTCATAACTCCCACTTTAATCTGGCCTCGGTTAAGGTATTTATGTTCTGATAGGGATGCTGAATCTTCTTCTGGTAGTTTCAGTTGTTCGTCATAGGGTAACACACCCAAAACAGGCACTCCCACAATTTCCTCTATCTGACGGATTCCGGGAACTAAAATGTCCAGGTTACCCCGAAACTTATTAATTACAATTCCCTTGATCCTAACCCGATCTTCGGGTGGCAAAAGCTGAAAAGTACCAGCTATAGATGCAAAAACCCCTCCACGATCTATATCTGCCACCAGGATCACATCTGCATCAGCCAGACGGGCGATGGGCATGTTGGCCATGTCACGATCCAGCATGTTGATTTCAGCCGGTGAACCAGCTCCTTCCATAATGAGTATATCATAATCTTTTTCTAATGAATCTAGAGATTCTTTAATCGCTTTTAAAGCTTCATGCCGAAAATTATTCTGGTAATGGTAAAAATTCATATCACCGGCTGGTAGACCATGGACAATAACCTGGGATGTGAAGTCTTCCTTGGGTTTCAGCAGTATAGGGTTCATATGGTGATGAGGTTCCAGACCAGCAGCTTCCGCTTGGAAAACTTGTGCCATGGCTATTTCTCGGTTTTCTGGGGTGGTAAATGAATTTAGGGACATGTTCTGGGATTTGAAAGGAGCCACTTTGAATCCTCTTTTAGACAGTATTCGGCATAGAGCAGCGACAACTACGCTTTTCCCTGCGTTGGATGATGTTCCCTGGACCATGAGGCACTTCATTTTATCACTAACTTGTATATAATCATATTGTACTAAAATTGTACTCATCTATTAAATCAATTGCATCATTGAAGATACTCTTCTACTTCGCTACCTATATTTTTTATAGGTTTTACCACATCCTACTTATAAGAAACATAAGAAACATTAAGAAAATTCAAGACAAATGTCCTTAGGCAAATGTTCTTATATAAGATACCATATACCACCTAGTGTATATCAAACTAAAAAAAAGTTTTAATTTTTGCTTAATCCAAATTTATGGAGGTTTAAAAAGCCCATGGCAATTCATAACCCGGAAAAAGGTTCTGAGACAGATGAGACCTTAGAATTTAGTGGTTACAAGACTTCCGAGGATATTGATGTCCCGGAAAGAATCATCGATCAAATAATCGGCCAGGAAGAGGCCGTGGAGACCGTCAGAAAAGCAGCTAAACAACGCCGTAATGTTCTTCTAATTGGAGAACCTGGTGTAGGGAAGTCTATGCTGGCAAAGGGGATGGCAGAGCTCTTACCACCAGAAGAACTACAAGACATACTGGTATATCCTAACATGGATGACAATCACAATCCCCTCATTGGCGTTATGCCTGCTGGTGAAGGTAAGACGGTGGTTACCAATTACAAATTAAAGGCTAAATCACAGGATGAGCGAAAAAACATCTTCATGATAGCCATTATCAGTCTGATAATGGTCATTGGATTTGTGCTCCAACAGTTCCTGGCGGCCATCATCGCTGCTGGTATTGTTTTCCTAGCATTGCAACAGATGAAACCCCGCAGTACCTTAATGGTGCCTAAACTGCTGGTAAATAATGAAAAAAATAAGATGGCCCCATTTGTGGATGCTACTGGAGCTCATTCCGGAGCTCTTCTAGGTGATGTGAGGCACGACCCCTACCAATCCGGTGGATTGGGCACTCCTGCCCATGAGCGGGTGGAAGCTGGGATGATTCACAAGGCCAGTAAGGGAGTACTTTATGTGGACGAAATGGGAAGCATGAAAATGAAAACCCAGCAGGAACTTCTAACTGCCATGCAGGAGAAGAAGTATTCCATTACCGGTCAGAGCGAGACCAGCAGTGGAGCAATGGTCCGTTCCCAGGCTGTACCATGTGATTTTGTTTTGGTGGCTAGTGGTAACCTCCATATTCTGGAAGGCATGCACCCGGCCTTAAGATCCAGAATACGGGGTTACGGTTATGAAGTGTATATGAAGGACACCATGCCTGACAATAAGGAAAACCGTGACAAACTGGTCCAGTTCGTGGCCCAGGAAGTTAAAAAAGACGGTAGAATACCTCATTTTGGAAGAGAAGCCGTGGAAGAGATTATCAGGGAAGCTCAACGTAGAGCTGGAAAGAAAGAATCATTAACCTTAAAACTTCGTGATCTGGGCGGCCTGGTACGGGCCGCTGGTGACATAGCCAAAGGAGAGCAGAAAGATGAAGTGGACTTAGACCACGTCATCAGTGCCAAAAAGCTGGCAAGAACCCTGGAACAACAGATTGCCGATCGTTACATTGTCCAGAAGAAACGTTATCGAGTTTTCAGATCTGAAGGTGGAGAAGTGGGTCGGGTAAATGGTCTGGCTATCATCGGTGACCGAAGTGGTATCATAATGCCGATAGTGGCTGAAGCTGCTCCAGCTCAGAGTAAAGAGGAGGGCAAAATCATTGCCACCGGAAAATTAGGAGAAATTGCTCGTGAAGCTGTTCAAAACGTCAGTGCTCTTATTAAAAAGCACACAGGGACAGATATAGCCAGTTACGATATTCACATCCAGTTCCTTCAGTCCTACGAGGGAGTTGAGGGTGACAGTGCCAGTGTTTCAGTGGCAACAGCTGTGGTATCTGCTCTGGAGAACATCCCTGTTGATCAGTCTGTGGCGTTAACTGGATCTTTAAGTGTACGGGGGGATGTGCTTCCTGTCGGTGGTGTCACCGGCAAGATAGAAGCTGCAGCCGAGGCAGGTATCAAAAAGGTTCTCATACCCCAATCCAACATGGAAGATGTGTTCATTGAGGAACGCTACCAGAAAGAAATTGAAATTATACCTGTGGAAACACTCAGTGATGTCTTGGAGCACACTCTGGTTGGTAAGGGCAAAAAGAGCCTCATGGAGAAAATGAAGAAGATAGCCGACATTGTTCCTCATGGAATACTGAAACAACCAGCAACCCACTAAAACCTCTGTTTTTAGTGGAGTGATACTTTTTTTTTATTTATTTTTTTAAGTTTTAGGATCATTATAAGTAGTACAACCTCCCAATAGGTATTAGATTAAGATTTTTGATTATTTTAAGCTGATTTTGAGTTTAGTAATTAATGGTCTAATATTAGATTAATTCGGATAAGGAAGATTATTATGAATAGTTTATTATTTGAAGACATGGATTTATCTCCTAAGATTAAAAAAGCTATTAAAGACCTGGGATTTGAAGAAGCAACTCCTATTCAGTCTTTAGTAATTCCTCCCATTTTGGAAGGAAAAGATGTAATTGGCCAGGCTCAAACTGGCACTGGAAAAACCGCTTCATTTGGGATACCAGTATTAGAAATGGTCGACCCTAATGATGCTAGTTTGCAAGCTGTAATTCTCTGTCCCACCAGAGAACTGGCCATTCAAGTGGCAGAAGAACTTAAAAAACTTTCAAAATACAAAAAAACCAATGTTCTACCAATTTATGGCGGGCAACCCATAGAAAGACAGATTAAAGCCCTTAAAAAAGGGGTCCAGATTATTATTGGGACTCCGGGTCGTGTGATGGATCATATGTACCGGCGCACCCTTTTCATGGGAAAGGTTAAGATGATAATACTGGACGAGGCGGATGAAATGCTGGATATGGGTTTCCGGGAGGACATTGAATTCGTCCTGGGTAAAATGCCGTCTGAAAGACAGATGCTTCTTTTTTCTGCTACCATGTCCAAGGCAATACTGGCTTTAACTAAGAAGTATCAGAATGACCCCCAATTTTTGAAAGTTGCCCATCAGGAACTTACTGTGCCCCAAATAGAGCAGGTCTATTTTGAGGTGCGGGAGAAGAATAAACTGGATCTACTGTCCCGACTTATAGACTTACACGACCTTCAACTGTCCCTGGTATTTTGCAATACTAAAAGAAGAGTTGATAAACTGGTAAATCATCTACAGACCAGAGGGTACATGGCTGGAGGTTTACATGGTGACATGAGTCAGAATCAACGTGACAGGGTAATGGCAAAATTCCGAAAGGGACAGATAGAGGTTCTGGTGGCTACTGATGTAGCGGCCCGAGGAATTGATGTGGATGATGTGGAAGCGGTTTTCAACTACGATGTTCCCAATGATGACGAATATTATGTGCATCGTATTGGTAGAACTGGTCGGGCTGGCAAAACTGGTCAAGCCTTCACCTTCGTGGCTGGAAAGGAGATTTACAAGTTAAGGGATATCCAACGATACACTAAGGTCCGAATTAAGCAGTTACAAATTCCATCACTACAAGAGGTGGAGAAACTTAAGAATTACCGGTTCCTGGAGAATTTAAAACATCTAATCAACAATGAATATCTGGGCCAGGAAGTTCAGATGGTTGAAAAGCTGATGGAAGAGGATTACAGTTCTCTAGACGTGGCTGCAGCTCTTATGAAAATGTTACTGGACAAAAGGAACAATTCAGAATCTAAACCTTCCACTGATTTTGGTGATACGGGAGCTCAACCAGGTAAAGTCAGATTTTTCGTTAACTTGGGTCGCAAGCAGAATGTGAAGGCAAAAGATATAGTAAAAGCCATTCATGAAGTATCCGGATTATCATCAACCAGTATAGGCCGTATTGATGTTCTGGACAAGTTTTCCTTCATAGAACTTCCACTGGAACATGCCCAGGAAATATCCGAAGCACTGGAAGGGACCAGAATTAAGGGTAAAAGGGTGAACCTGGAGCTGGCTAATAAGAAGAAATGAGCATAGAATCAAAAAGAATAAAAAATCTAATTAACTCTTCAAGGCATCCGCCACCAGCCCGGCCACGGACACCACACTAACCTCTGACTTTAAAGTATCGGTACCAACTACTTCGTCAGCACCAGATGCGAAGATTTTCAGAAGAGCATCATCCACCAGCACAGGATGTACACATCCAACTGCAATCCGGGATGCCCCATGCTCTTTGAGCATCTTAATAGCGTTGACTATGGTTCCGCCGGTACTGATAATGTCGTCAATAATAACCACTTCCCTTCCCTTAACATCCAGGTTTTTTGTTTTGGTTTCAACTAATTCTGGTGAAATACGTTTTTTTTCAAGGTGGTCACATTCACAACCTAATATATCGGCAATTTCCCGGGCAAAATTGATGGCCCCATGATCCGGGGCTAGTAGTAGTGGTTTATCCATGCAATTTTTTAAATATTCAGCAATAGCAGGCATAGCCGACAGGTTGTGGGTGGGTACGTTGAAGAGGTCACATATGCTCTCTTCATGGAGGTTAATGCAGAATACCTCGGAAACGCCGGAAAATTCGATTAAATCTGCTATCACCGAGGCAGAAATAGCTTCACCAGGATTAAAACTTCTTTCCTGTCTTCCGTAACCAAAATAGGGAATAACGACCCTTATATTTTCTACGTCCATGTTCTGCAGTGTTTTGAGGATTAAAAAAAGTTCCATGAGGTTTTCGTCCTGCGGGTAACCGGTAGATTGCACCACAGTCACTCTATCTTCCAATTTTCCGTTAATGCGTATGTAGCGTTCACCATCAGGAAATTTACGTGTTTCCAGTGGGCAGAGGGGTTCACCCATCTTTTTTGCAATTTGGGCTGCCAGTTTCTGTGATGCAGATCCGCCTATGATCAATAAAACCACCTTCTCTCCTTGACTAATCATTATGGGAGTTTAATGTCTTAAAGTTATTCATGGTCCTTTATTAAAACCATTAAGCTCATAAAGAGATATTAAAGCATTATATTTCAACTATTTGTTAACTTTATTAATAAGCTCTCTTTAAACCATAGTAAGTCTTTAACCATAGTAAGATTAAGTTAGTACTAAATAGAGGTAAAGCTATGCACGAACTTTCCATGGCACAGGCCATAGTGGACACCGTCCTGGACGCTGCCCAGAAGAACGAAGCCCAGGATGTTCTGGAAATTACCATTGAAATTGGACAACTCACCATGCTCAATCCGGAACAATTGAAATTTTTGTTGGGTGTCATAACTGAAGGAACCCTCCTTGAGGGTTCTGAGATAATCATTGAAGAAATTCCAGTGGAGATAGAGTGCCAAGCTTGTGATTTTAAGGGACAAGCAAATACTGAAGGTTCTGATCACTATTTAACCATAGTTCTCTGCCCGGAATGTGGGGGTGGAAATGTGGAAGTTACCAGGGGACGTGAATGTAACGTCAAGAATATTAGAATAGAGAAGGTTGATGAGGATGCATAAAATCGCCGATGTGGAGATTCAACACGATATAATGGTGGCCAACCGAAAACTGGCCCGTAGGAATCAGAGAATAATGGATCAAAATGGAATTTTTGCTGTGGATGTTCTGGGCGCCATAGGATCCGGAAAAACATCCCTTATTGAAAATTTAATTGATCATTTGGACCATAAAGTGGGGGTTATAGCTGGGGATGTCATCAGCAAGTACGATGCAGGACGTTTTGAATCGCATCATGTACCTGTGGTAGGCTTGAACACTGGGAAAGAATGCCATCTTGATGCTCATCTGGTTAAACATGCCCTTGAAGATCTGCCTTTGGAAAATATCGATTTGTTGTTCATTGAGAATGTAGGAAACCTGATTTGTCCAGTGGATTTCGATCTGGGTTCCCACCTGCGCATGGTAGTTATCAGTGTTAGTGAAGGGGATGATACAGTGGAAAAACATCCCCTAATATTTCAGGACGCCGAACTGGTGGTAATAAATAAGGTGGACATAGCAGATGCTGTAGGGGCCAGTGTGGAAAAGATGGTTGATGATGTGAAGAAACTCAATCCTGATGTACAGGTTATAACCAGCAGTTTAAAAACTGGAAAAGGTCTAGATGAGATCATGGTGGCTATAGAGTCGTACATGAAATAAGTTATTTAGTTTCTAACCTTTCAAAGCTGTAATCAAGTTTGATATTATGGTCTGAAATTTATTAGTGTCTAAAATTACCAACCGGTGATGAATTGAAGGTCTGGATTGATATTGTAAACGCCCCCCATGTGAGGTTCTTCAAAAGTATCATAGAGCATCTTGAACAGGAAGGTGAGGAGGTCTTTATCACCGCCAGGAAGTTCGGGGATGTGCACCGTCTTCTAGACCTTTTTGACATAGAATATACTCTGGTCGGAAAGCATGGGGCCACACTGGAGGATAAACTGCTTCGCAGTACCAGCCGCGTTTTTGAACTTTCCAAACTCATCGCCCGGGAGAAACCGGATGTATCTGTTTCTAAACATTCCATTGAACTCCCCCGAATCTCTTTTGGATTAGGAATTCCCAGTGTGTACGTATTGGACAATGAACATGCGCTGGCAGCTAATAAACTAACTCTACCCCTTTGTGATCAGATTATACTACCCCAGATCATTGACGTATGGCGTGTGTTGGAGTGTGGGGCTGATCCCAACAGTCTGGTGCGGTTTAATGGTACTTGTGAACTCAATCACCTTCAGGATTTCCACTACAATTCCAAAATTTTCCAGGAACTTGATCTGGTTCTGGAAAAGGATAAAACAATTCTCATGCGACCTGAACCAGCATTGGCGTCTTATCTTCAGGCGGACTGTCGTAAATCGGTGTTATCACCCATCGTAGAGGCTCTGGAGGGTCATGCTAATATACTTGTCATTCCCCGCTTCCAGGAGCAGGAGGAGATCTTCGCAGATGACGGGAAAGTTACCATAATACATCCACCGGTGGATACTTTTAGTTTGATGAAGGCCTGTGACTTGGTAATTGGAGCAGGAGGCACTATGAACCGGGAGGCCGCACTTCTGGGCACTCCAGTAATATCCTGCTATCCTGGTAAATTACTGGCAGTGGATAGTTATTACATTAAAAAAGGTCTTATGAAGCGTTCTACAGATCTGGATGAAATTGTGGACATCTCCCTGGGGCAGATATTAGGTGAAAGGAAAGAGTTAAAGATCGAAACTGATGATCTATTCCAGATGCTTCTGGAAAACATATACCAAGCAGCTTCAGGTTAAATATGTGCTTTTCTTCAAACTTTTATTCACATCAAAAATAGCTATGGGGAGTGGACTGGCCGGGATTTGAACCCGGGGCCTCCGCCATGCCAAGGCGACACTCTACCGACTGAGCTACCAGCCCTTATAGCACATAGGACTTAGGGGTATTTAAACTTAATGTTGATGTTTAATTGAAAACACTCGCAAAGCTTTTAAATAGGTACCTTTAAATAACTAGCTCTGAAGTATATAAAAAAAGGTTGGACCTAATGAAGCGCCAATCTTAACATAAAGAAAATCTGGATTTTGAACTGTTATTATAGAAATTACGTATAAATTTTTTTAAGATATTAAAGTAAGCTGGTTCTTTAAAGGACTCACATATAACAAATTGGAGAATACTGGAATGGCCTTAATCGCTGAAACTCATCTTCAATACATTATCGAGGTAGCAATAATGCTGCAAGTTGGGGTAATTTTCCTCTTAAACCTGGCCCCACTCTCACTGAGCCTAGTCATGATGGGCGCCCTTATTGTGGGAACTGGTTTCGCTGCCCTGTTCGGTTTTGATGCATTGTTCCTGTTTTTACCCGGTTTTAGTCACTCTGAATTCACACACCCATTTGGCTCTTTGGCTCTTGTGGCCATTGTAACCGCTCTGGCAGCTCTTCCCACCATGAAAGAGGCAGGTATTAATATTAAGAATTTAAGAAACTACGTGCTATTACTTTTGGTCGTAATAACCATAGCTGGGGGTTTAATGCACCGTTCTTTCCTTATTTTATGGATTTTGGGGTTGTTGTTAGGCTTTTTTTTAATATCCAAGTCTTTCCGACAAAAATCAGTATTCACCCTCAAACGGATAGTGATGGTGGGGGTGGTGGTGATAGCTGGATTTGGGTCCCTCGAGATCCTATCAAGGGTACTGGACATGAGCATTTTAAGTCCCTTGCTTCGTTTGACTCGTATTGATACCTATGCCATGCCCAGCGTTAAAATGGTTATAGAAAACGCTACCCTAACCGGTCACCAACTAGGCGCCTGTTACTGGGGTGATACGTGTTTAGGCGGTTCTGATGGATATATGTCTTTGCCCATATCTCTGATAACCCTTTTCGGTTTGCCATTTCCATTATTTTTTGGAATACTGGTTTCCAAGAAGGATATCATTGACTACATGTTACCGGGAATATTTGGGGTAACCTTTGACTTTGGCTATTTGGTCCTGTTCTTCTTACTCATGTGGTGTGCGGGAGTGGTCGTTGTGGGTACTATGATGCTTCGAACTTACCGTAACAGAAGAGAAAATGGTGATAAAAATTGTCTCGGACGGGAGGCACTTCTGATAGGTTCTCTAACGGCCTTTATTGCCCAGGCTCTGGTGGGATTATTTATTATGAACCGTTCCATTAACGGAACTGCCATGTTAACCTTTTTGGTCTTGAGTGCCATGGTGGTAGGGCATTTAATTTTCATAAAAAATAAATAGAATTAAAACAATAGGAGAAAGCAGATGAAAAAGGCGCTTATACTTTTAGGATGTCCAGAATCACCTTCTCAAACTCCCTTAGCCATGTACACTGCGTATAAACTTGATAAAATGGGCTTTGAGGTCACTCTGGCAAGCACTCCCTCAGCCATGAAACTCCTGGAAGTTTCAGATCCGGAAGGGTACTATATAAAAAATAAAATTGATTTAGAATCTTGCCTGGATACAATTAAAGAGGGAGATTATCACTTATTAATTGGTTTTGCACATAAAGATGCTGCAGTTTCCTACTTTGTCACATTTTATTACATACTTAATACTAAAAGCATAGCTCTGGTATTCCATCGTGACGCTGAAAAGTTAGAATCCTTCGAAGAAACCATAAAATCTAGTACCAACGCAGATATAGTATCGGCCCGGGCTTACCACAACCCCACGCCTATCAGGGTTCGTCTGGACCGGGCTTTAAAAGCACTGGAGGCGGTGTGATGTTCTGTCTGGATACCTATCTGCGAGAATCTGAAGATTACACCATACATCTTAACCGGTCTGGTTTTAAGGACTGTGCTAAATTCATAGAAAAAAATGCTAAAAGGGTGGTACATGTACCGGCCGGTGCCAAAATAGTAGGAGCCAGAATAATAGGAATTCCCCCAGTCCCTATAGGTGTAGATGATGAAAAGGGCACCATAATGTTACCCTACACCAAACCCTGCTATGGAACTGCGGTGGTAGAGATACCAGTACCTGAAGAGGAAATTCAAATCATAGAATCCATGGCAATATAGCTATTCTTGGGATATTGAGTCCAGTTTTACAGTTTTTTAATCCACATGTCTTTTTTTTTGATATTAAAGTTAAAAATAGGTTTTTATAACTAAAGTGCTTTTGAAATCACCGTTAATTAATTTTTTATAGTATGGTATCTTAATATTAACACTAAAGGAGATATCATGTTAACAACTGTGGTTGGGAGTTATCCGGCAAATACGCACGCTCCATCGTCCTGGGGCCAAAAAATATCCAGTTTTTTTGGATCATACGATCCATATCATCGTGCATTAGAGATAGCAGTCCATGATCAGGTGGAAGCAGGAGTGAACTTGATATCAGATGGTCAAGTGCGGGGTAGTATGGTGGAACTTTTCGCCCGGTCCATTCCGGGAATGGAGTATGAGGAAGGTATTTCTAGAATAACTGGAAAAATAAATCCTACCATTAATTCTATTGGTGTTTCAGACCTGAAAAAGACTCTTCAAATTGCAAATAGGCTGGAACCTAGTTTTAAAAAATCTGTAAATGTATTTAGTGGAAACCAATTCTCAAAAGACGTTTATGGAGTCAAGGGGATCATCACCGGGCCCACCACCATGGTCCTGTCCTCCCGAATAGACGGATTTTACCGTCAGGAAGATAGATCTCGGGCGATACTGGATATGGCAGTGGTCATGAAAAAAGAGGCCCTGGATCTGCAAAACGCAGGAGCTGCTTATATTCAGGTGGATGAACCCTTCCTTTCCACAGGAATGGCTGATCTCAACATTGCCCATCGGGCCATGGGATTAATTAATGAGGAACTGCAGATACCCTTGGCCATGCACGTCTGTGGGGATTTAAGCAACGTATTTCCCGAAATACTTAAATTTCCTGTGGATATATTGGACTTTGAATTTGCGGGTAATCCTATCAATCTTGCTCTTTTGGAAAATGTAGACCTGGGAGGAAAGAAGATAGGGTTTGGATGTATCGATACCAAAACCATACAGGTGGAAAGCACGGAAGAAATTTATAATCTAATTAGCAGGGGTATGGATACGATTGGAGATAAAAAAATTATTATCGACCCTGATTGTGGTATGAGAATGCTAAAACGGGAGTCGGCAATGCAAAAACTGAAAAACATGACGGAGGCAGTAAAATGGCTATCCTAATAAGAGCCCCCACCATAAAATTGGGTTGGGAGAGCCTGGTTAAGAGAATTATAAATAATGGAATAGAAATCAATGATGAACGTGGTTCTTTGACATTAGAACTTCTAAACACCGTGGTTAACATCCAGAAGCCCCTTAAACTTGATATACCTGAAGGTTACTTCTGGCGAGGAGAAAAGCTGGAAAAATATGCAGAACAGTTTTTATCCGACGATCAACAGGGATTCATATATACTTATGGTAACCGACTTCGAAAACACTTTCAGGGCATTGATCAGATACAGGAAGCAATAAATCGTCTAAATAACTGTAAAGAGTCCCGTAGGGCCATATCCATAACCTGGGATCCTCTCACTGATACTCAAAATGATGAGGTGCCCTGCATGATCATCGTCGACTTCAAAATCAGGGATGGGAAACTCCAAACTACAGGATTATGGCGTTCCCATGATATATACGGGGCCTGGTTCCCCAATGCAGTAGGATTAACCCATCTGGCCAGTTACGTTGCGGAGGAGGTGGGGGTGGATGTGGGAACCCTTACCATTCATTCTATCAGTGCCCACATCTACGAGGTTAACTTCGACGAAGCAAGAAGGGTCTAAGAAGGGTTCAATTCTCTAAAAATAGGGTCCAACTCTCTAAAAATGGGTCTGAAGACTATGAAATCTATTTTTTTTGGTAAGGAAAAATAAAAAAACTTAAAAATTAGCTGGAATAATGAGAAATAAGGTGATTATTACTTTCATTTAGAGGTGAACAAATGTTAAGTGTCAATCTGGAAGCTAAGAAAACTGTTGATTTAATGATTGAAAAGGCTGAAGAACTTAATCTGGCCGTAGAGAACTTGGAGAACGGTTCAACCATCATAGATGCAGGGGTTAATGTAACTGGAAGTTTCAAAGCCGGTGAAATGTACACCAAGGTCTGTCTGGGCGGTCTGGCCGAAGTGGGCATATCCATCCCAGGTGACCTTTCAAAAACATTGGCCCTTCCTGCTGTGAAGATTAAAACTGACTTCCCATCCATCTCAACTTTGGGATCCCAGAAAGCAGGCTGGTCAGTTAGTGTAGGTGACTTTTTCGCCCTGGGATCAGGACCTGCTCGTGCTCTGGCTCTTAAACCGGCTGAAACTTATGAAGAGATCGGATACAAGGATGAAGCAGACCTGGCCATTCTCACCCTGGAAGCAGACACCTTACCGGGTGTGGAGGTAACAGAAGCCATTGCCCAGGATTGTGGTGTGGATCCAGAGAACGTTTATTTACTGGTAGCGCCCACCTCATCTCTGGTGGGATCCATCCAGATATCAGGACGAGTGGTAGAGAATGGTACCTACAAAATGTTGGAAGCACTTCATTTCGATGTGAACAAGGTTAAATACGCGGCTGGTATAGCACCTATCGCTCCAGTTGACACCGACGGTTTGAAGGCCATGGGGAAAACCAACGACGCTGTACTGTTCGGAGGAAGAACTTTTTACTACATAGAATCTGAGGAAGGTGATGATATTAAATCAATAGCTGAGAAACTACCATCATCTGCTGCCGATGGCTATGGAAAACCATTTTACGAGGTTTTCAAAGAAGCCAACTTTGATTTCTACCAGATCGACAAGGGCATGTTTGCACCAGCCGAAGTAGTCATAAACGACCTTAGAACTGGCGAAGTATTCCGGGAGGGATACGTGAACATAGAACTTTTAGAGAAGTCATTTGGATTCTAGAATCCAAACTTACTTTTTTACTTCTTTTTTAATTTAAAATTAATCTAAATTTAATTAATCAGCTTATAATCAAATTTATTCTAAATGGAATTAAAAAAAGAAAAGATGGGAAAAATGGGTTTCTTAGGTAATTTGTTTGATGCTACCAGCCCCATTTATCTGCTGGTTCAATTGAGGATTACCAAGGTAGTTGATTTCTCCCCCACCATTAATAATGGCGTTAAGGATCCCACTGACATTTAGAGTTCCTTTACCAGCTCCGTTTATGGTCATGGTGGCAGTGTTACTCTGAAGTTCCCTGGCGAAGTACTCTCCTGCTCCAGATATGGTGACGGTCTGCTCAGTGGTTTTCCCGGCCATGACCACTCTACCTGCTCCAGATATGTTCACCGTCAGTTTACCAAGATCCAACCCGCTCATGTTACCTTCACCCGCACCATTAATTGAGAGTGTCAGACTGCTAGTTTTAAGTCCCGTGGATTCTACTTTTCCCGCACCAGAAAGAGAAATGGTATTTGGGTCCTTTAGAGTTAGATAAAACTTCACAGTTTTAGTAGGGGAAGGTGTGTTGGTGTCGTATTTGAGTTCCAGCCTGTCGCCATTCACATTGCTCTGTATATGTGGCATGATGTTATCTTCGGCTTCAATGGTTAGTGACTCCTGGTCACCCTGTTGAATGATTAAGGTCCCTATTCCATCTAAAGACACCTGATTTACTCCACTTACACTTTTAGTCTGATTGACCAATTTTCCTGATCCAGTGCCCTGCATGGAACATCCTGACGCTGCCACCACCACACACAGCAGTATGATGGCCAAAAAATACTTTTTCAAGTTAAATAACCCCCTATTTTATTAAATTAACTTTTTTCATGGTATAATATGTTTTTAGGGATTAATAAAAATTTCATTCATCATAAGCTGCTAGGTAGTTAGCATAGGGGAGTTTAAATTCATCAAAAACACACGCTTATCCGACCCTAACGAAATGATTAACTAATTGAAAGAGACTTTGAGATAAAATGATAATAGGATGGGTGTTTGCCAAGAGATGAGAATAATTTATCATTTCTGGATTTCAAATTATAATTGAATATAAAAAATTTAAATGTGAAATGGGTAGGCTAAATACATGAGGCAAAAATAATGAGGAGTACCTTGTATGGACTTGTTAGAGTATTCTAAGCTTGAAAGTGTTGCAATAGCTGATTTAGTCACAAGGGGGGAGGTTTCACCGAAGGAACTTGCACAACTTTTTTTGGAAGCATTTGAAAAGGTCAATCCAAGAATCAATGCTGTCATAGAGGCATACTTTGACCGTATCAAATTTTTGGATGATAAAAAAAATCTCTGATGGTCCATTCGCTGGGGTGCCGTTCTTGATGAAGGATATTGGCGCCGGCGAAAGAGGACGGCATCAGGAGAGCGGATCTAAGCTCATGAGAGGACACGTTGTAGACAATGACTCATTCTTGACAGGGCTTTTCAAGAAAACGGGTTTGACCCTGTTGGGCCGCACAACAACGCCTGAATTTGCGTTGGGAATCTCAACGGAATCTGAATTGGTTGGTGTGACTAACAATCCCTGGAATCCGGATATCATGAGCGGCGGTTCCAGTGGTGGGGCTGCAGCGAGTATCGCAGCGGGTATTGTGCCGATGGCACATGGTAGTGATAATGGTGGCTCGATTCGCATTCCAGCAAGTGCTTGTGGACTGGTCGGATTGAAGCCCTCTCGTGGACGCGTGACACTTGGTCCGGATATCGGGGAGTTGTGGCCGGGAATGTTACAGGAGTTTGTTTTAAGTCGAACTGTCCGGGATACTGCTCTGATGTTAGACGCGGTGGCAGCCTGTACTTGGTGATCCTTTTATCATAAGGCAGCCCGTTCGACCTTATGCGCAAGAATTGAATGCTCCAACTGAGGCCCTGCGAATAGCTTGGACCGTGGACTCTTGGCAACCTGAAGGTTCCGTGGATTCAGAAATAGTCCGCTGTGTGGAGCAAGTAGTTTCCGAATGTGAAAGAGCAGGTCATGAACTGGTTCAGGCCAGCCCAGTTTTTGACTATGAGGAATACCTACATGCGGTATGTGTAGCGTGGGCATTCGGAATGGATGTGGGGCTTGATATGTTCGCAGCAGTGATGGGGCGAAAAATAAGCGAAGAGACTGTTGAACCGGTGCTATTGTCGTTTTATCAGTACTCCAAGGGGCTTACAGCCGCTGACATGTTCATGGCAGAATTCGTCTTGAACAAATTCCGACGAACCTTTGGGAAATTCTTCGAAAAATATGACATGTTGCTCACACCCACCTTGAACAAATTACCAGAGCCACATGGAAAGTACTCGAAAATGCGGACAGACGTTGACTATGAGGGTTATATGCGTCTCTGCGAGGAAACCAAAGTGCACACAACCGCTGCGAATGTGACTGGACAACCGGCGATTACATTGCCTCTCGGACAGAGCAAGTCTGGTTTACCCATAGGGATCCAGTTCATGGCTAGGTTTGGGGAGGAAGATGCACTAATACGTATAGCAAGTTCGCTTGAAAAAGAAATGCCCTGGTGTAATCGAATCCCACCCGTCCATGTAAGCCGGTAATAAAACTGCCACCAGAAAAGAAATTGGCCGAGAGAACATATTGGCCGAGGACCAAGATTAAGTAACTAATTTCAACCAGAGAAGTTCTATTGCATTGTACTGACCATTGATGAGAAAATACTTTTCATCAAGGTAACTTGAATATCCTAAAATATCCTAATATAGATACGAATAATTTTGAAGGTGGTTAAATTTATTTACAGAAGGATAGTATCAATTCTAGTACTATTTATTTTGACATTAGGTTTAAATTCTGGATGCGTAGCTGCAGCAGGGAATTTCACTACTACAAAGACCATTAACATAAGTGAAGTACCGGTACCTTACACCAGCACGGTAACCTCTTGGTATAATATCCCATTGATTGAGACTGGTTTTGTCGTGGGCTATTTTATAAACCCCCGGGTCACGCCCATATCGGAAATCAATTTTACCGCTTTAAAAAGTGTTGGAATTACAGATATATACGTTTTAGTAACAAATGATAATTATTTATCAGTACTATCCGAAGCCAAAACAAAGGGCGATGCTGTGGGAATAAAAACCAACGCTTGGGTATACCCAGGGTTTAGTCACGCCTCACAGGTCTCTCAAATGAAAATAGGAGTTCTATTAGATGTGGAAACCCATAATATGTCAGCATATATTCCACAAATTAAATCCATGAGATTAGCCACCAGGGGGGTAACGTTTTACGTTTGTGTTAAACCTGAGTTATGGGATGGAAACCAATACTACTACCTGATAGCACCATACTGCGACTACATAGTCCCCATGCTATATGAAGGCGACTACGGACAGGGAATAACCGGATTAAGAAACTGGGTTAAAGTATTCAACTTCATATACCCGGGAAAAATCATAGCCGGACTTGAAACCTATCAATCCGACAAAAATCTAACTCCTAAGAGTGCAAGTACCATATTAGCAGAAATCAAAGCTGTACAACCCAATACACATGGAGTAATCCTATTTAGGCACGGATTATCCAACTTCGAGGGGTAACTCCAGCCATCAGCATCACCACCATTAATTGACATAATCTTTCCAATATTGAATTACCCTCCCGCATCCTGAAATTAAAGGAAAACACACATTTTTTTCATCTATCCCATCATCTTTACTGGGGGGCAGAGAGGGAATGTAAATCGTTCAATCATACTTAAGAAAGTTTCATTGTGAGTAGGGGTGTTGCCGAGCGCACCAGAGAAGCTCCACTTCCAGTGTAGACCAACCCACTGATTCGAATGATGTATATTTTTAACCAACTAACAAGAAACATAACCTCATAGAAAATGTTTCAAGATTTTCAGTAAGAAAATGACTAAAACCGGAGTAATTGAAGATTCTCAAGTGATAGATATGAAGATCGGAATATGTGACACCACATTTGCACGCTATGACATGGCATCTGCAGCTATAAATGAAATAAAACAGCATGTGGGTAATTTAAAGATTATTAGGCGCACTGTCCCTGGTGTTAAGGACTTACCGGTAGCCTGCAAGAAACTTATCGACGAGGAAGGATGTGACATGGTCATGGCCATGGGAATGCCGGGTCCGGAGAAAATGGATAAAACTTGTGCCCATGAAGCATCTACCGGTCTCATTCAGGCCCAGTTAATGACCAATACTCACATCTTAGAGGTTTTTGTCCACGAGGATGAGGGTGTGGATGAGAAGGAGCTCAAATTCCTGGCTGATAACCGGGCACGAGAACACGCCCAGAATTTGGTTAAAATGCTTTTCAAACCAGATAAATTAAAAAGAGAAGCAGGAATGGGTATGAGGGAAGGACATCCTGATAAGGGACCCCTTTAACATTTTTAATTTATTTTCCATTCGTCTTTAAAATTACTTTAAATTAGGATTTTTTTATTCATAACGTAGAGCTTCGGTTGGTGGTAAACGGCTGGCACGATAGGCGGGGTAAAATCCTCCAATCAAACCCACGGTCAGTGCCACTCCCAGGGCCTTTAAGAATACTGAAGGAGAGTATACGGGCTTAATGAAGCTACCCATACCCAGGGCTATTAAGGCTTGGATGGCCACCAGGCCCAGGAGGATTCCAACTATACCTGCTAAAAAGGTTAAAACGATTGATTCACCTAAGATCATGGAAAGTATTCTCCGGTCTTTCCATCCCACGGCTTTCAAGACACCAATCTCCCGTGTACGCTCATATACTGACATTATCATGGTGTTTATCACTCCTATACCTCCAATTACAATGGCCAGAAGTGATATTGCCCAGGAAGCGGTGTCGATTGTGTTTAAGCCCTGATCAACATTTTGTAAATCTTCTAGGGAAGAAATGGTGGTAACGTTCTCCCCATATTGGTCTTCTACAGTTTCAGTCACTTCTTCCACTTTAGCATCCTTTTTGATCTTAACGTAGATCATGGTGACCTTACCCGGTTGATCTTCAATCTTCTGCGCATTCTCCAGGGACATGAAGGCCCCTCCGTCCTGTTGCAGGTCACCGGTCTCAAAGATTCCGACAGTTTGGTATTCTTCTTTTCCAACTGTCAAAGCATCTCCCACAGTTTTATTCAACTTTTCAGCAGCTACTTTGCCAATAATTATTTCTTTGGCATCTCCCGTAGAGAACTGAGCTCCTGAAGTGATTTTCATGCCGCTCAGAGATAATTTCTCGGGTTCGATACCTATCACCACGAAATAGGGATTTCCTCCCACGGGTTGCACCGAGGTTAACACCCCTACTGCGTCTTCCACCCCACTGACATTTTTAATTTTATCGGTATAGTCTTCTTCTATCTTTGAAAGGAACATATCAGACACGTTAGCCTCTACCACAGTGAAATCGGCGCCCCCTGCCTTAAGAGTTTCCTCAGTTGATACCTTGAGCCCGTCAGTGATAATACCCAGGGCCACGATGGTGGCTATGCCGATGGCTATGCCTACCACGGCTAGTACGGTTCTGGTCTTATTCCGGAAGGGATTTTTCACGATGAGGCTTAAAAATGACATTAGAAAACTCCTATTATGATTAATCTCTCCATGATGGTTCAGTGAAGTTAATTACAATCTAACTAAACTAATCGTTGCTTTCTATGTTTATGAAACTAATTTGTCATTTTTCAATCATTATTCTATGGGATTAAAGCTTTAGAAATTTCACATTAAAAAATTATATAAGAGATATAGAACATAAAATAAGATTAGTAGATATATTTGGGGAGGTAATGAGATGAAAGAAGACGTTTTCTACGGAAAAGGCATACATCATGCTAAGAAGGATTATCCAGATATTTATCAGGCCGTGGTTGCTCTTAATGAAGCAGCATATACTGGTAGAGTTCTGGATTACCGTACTCAGAAGCTAATAGCCCTGGGTATCACTGCAGCAGCCTCTGATGACCGGGCTATGAAGAAACAAATGCAGAGTGCCATGAAGGAATTTGACATCACCAAGGATGAGATTGTGGATGTTCTGAGGGTGGTTTTGTTAACCTCAGGTAATCCTCCCTTCACCAAGGCCATGCGCACCCTTTACGAAATAATCGGGGAATAAAGAATATTTAAGGTAAGTATAAGCCTTATCAATTTTTTTATTTTTTTAGGTCGGATTAGTATTTTGGCGCCTTTTTTATTCTAAAGAGTCGCTACCACATATTTATATACCATGTTATCTAACCATTTTAAGGTGAATTTGACCTTTTTTCTTCTATTTTTCCCATTATGGGATATAAAAGTGGCTGAAATAACTTGAAGTAAAATACGTCTTAAAGTAAATACGTCTTTAAATATCCCTTTTAGAGGAATGGAACCATATCTTATTTCAATTTAAGTAGGTAATAAACGTGCAAAATGAAAAATCTGATGATTCTCCTTCTCCCGAAGTAACCGAAGGAATTTCATTAATCACTGGAGACCCTAAAAAGGCGGTTTTAAAACTATCCGGCCCTTTGATTGTGGCCATGGTTTTATCCTCCATGTACAATCTGGTGGATGCCATCTGGGTTTCGGGATTGGGTGGAGATGCCCTGGCAGCTGTGGGTTTTGTAACCCCCTTATTCATGATATTGATTGGCCTTTCCAACGGTATCGGTGCCGGGGCCACTTCTGCCATATCCCGTTGTATAGGTGCCCATGACAAGAGGGGTGTAAACAACACCGCCATGCACACCATAATCATCACCATCATTGTTTCTATTGTCCTGACCATAGGGCTGGAAATATTTCTCCAATCTACACTTCTAACTCTGGGAGCCGGGAAAACCATTGAATTGGCAGTTAATTATGGCCAAATCATCTTTGCGGGTACCATACTGATGCTCTTTACTGGCGCGGCCTATGGAATTCTCCGTTCAGAGGGAGATACTAAGAGGACCATGTATGCCATGATCATATCTGCGGTGGTTAACATAATTCTGGATCCCATCCTGATTTACCCGGCAGGACTGGGCATTGCCGGGGCGGCTTGGGCTACGGTGATATCTCAGGCCATGGTTTCCGGGGTCCTTTTATACTGGTTTTTCAAAAAGAAGGACACCTACGTTACTTTATCCTGGAAGAATTTCATCCCTGATTTTAAGGTTGTTAAATCCATTTTGGGGGTGGGATTACCTGCTAGTGTGGAGTTCCTGGTCATGTCCTCGGTGGTGGCTATTTTAAATGGACTGCTCGTAAATGTGGCTGGTACCGATGCCGTGGCCATTTACTCTGCCGGGTGGAGGGTGGTGATGATGGCCATCTTACCCATCATAGCAGTGGGAACAGCGGTGGTAGCGGTGGCCGGTGTCTCATATGGGGCCCGAAATACTAAAAACCTGTCTATCACTCACACCTACTCCATAAAGGTGGGTCTAATCGTGGCCCTTCTTACCAGCGTTCTAACCTTTGTTTTTGCACCATACATCGCCATGATATTCGCATACTCACCAGAAACAGCCTACCTGGCACCCACCATCGCTGCCTTCCTTCAAGTGATGTGCTTCTTTTATATCTTCGTGCCACCAGGGGTTATGTCTGGGTCCATCTTTCAGGGAGTGGGCAAAGGGATTAATTCACTTATATTAACCGTATTAAGACAGTTAATTTTTGTAGCCGTATTTTCATATTTTTTAGCGATACCTCTAGGATGGGGACAGCAGGGAGTATGGTGGGGGATAGTTGCAGGAAACACCGCAGGAAGTGCAGTTGCCTTTACCTGGGCACGTTTATATATAAAAAGACTTGGATGATAATCCGGTGGCTTCTGAACTCAGATTATGATGATCACTTATATTATTGGCATAAACTGATCTGATTAACAATTCCTAAACACAACCTTTTTAAATACTCCTGACCTAATAACAATACTCGCTATTTCTAGCAGCGAAACTCTTTTTGGGATAAATCCCGTGGATGTGGCGAAAGCTGAACAAAAGAGGTGTATTATATGTATAAGTATATTAGTGAAGCTTGGAATAACCCTGACGATTCTTACGTCAAAGAACTGATGCAGAAACGCGCTCCCCTGTGGAGAAAGGAAAGTGTAATCGAAAGGATAGACAAACCTACCCGAATCGACCGGGCACGGTCTCTAGGCTACAAAGCCAAAAAAGGCTATGTGGTTGTCAGAACACGGGTCCGTCGTGGTGGAAGAAGAAAATCTCGTTTTACCGCCGGTAGGAAACCTAAGAGGATGGGTGTAAAAAAGATCACCCCAAAAAAATCCATTCAGCGTATAGCTGAGGAACGAGTATCCCGCCATTACCCTAATCTAGAAGTTTTGAACTCCTACTGGGTTTGGGAAGATGGAAAATTCCAGTTCTACGAAGTCATACTGGTTGATCCCCACCATCCGGTCATAAAAAATGACCCTAAAATAAACTGGATCTGTCAATCTAACAAGAAAGGTCGAGTTTTCAGGGGCCTTACCAGTGAAGGGAAGAAAAACAGAGGACTGAGCGGAAGAGGTAAAGGGAAAGAAAAGGTCAGGTAATTACCTGCCTTATTTCCTTAAGCCAACAATTCCCTTATGGGAATATTCAAACCTTATTATAGGGATGAAGGGCAGTGATTCATAACATAGCCTACCGAACCCTAGTTTATGGAACTGAAGATGAGGATAGAGTGCGTACTGCACTTTCAAACATTCTTCCATTTTCTAAACCTGAGAAAGAAATCATAGAAGGCCACCATAAAAACCAAATTATTATTCTTAAGGGTAAAACTGATAAAAAAAAGGATATTAAATCTTTTTTACAAAGTCTTGAGAATATTAAAACTTCCGACAAGAAAAGAATTTTAAGAGGCCTTGAAAGTAAAATCGATGATAAGGGTAACTTCTTTTTAAGATTCGACAAACAAAGAGCCTATCTGGGTGAAATTAAGGTAGTGGAACATGGAGATGCTATCCATCTTAAACTGAAGTTAGCCGCATATCCAGCCCGTAAAGATCCTGCCCTAAAAATCGCCCGACAGATATTTGGTGAAGAGGATGTTCATTGATCTTCACGTTCATTTTTACCCAGGAATAACCAAGGATGCTTGGAAAATGGGTTACCAGGGATTGGTTCTGGTAAGATCATCTGAAGAATCATCTTCTAACCTTAATGGGCATAAAGACCAATTTAAAGCTTATAAAAATTCTGACATCCCCGGTAAGATTTCTACTTTTCAAGGTGTTGAGATCAGAGCTAAAAACCCGGAAGACCTCAGAAGAAAGATTCAAAAGTTTAGGAAAAAGACCGATGTCCTCCTGGTGCATGGGGGAGATATAAAAATTAATCGAGCAGCTGTGGAGGATGCTAGAGTCGATGTATTAACCCATCCCTACCAGCGAAGAAGGGACAGTGGCTTTAACCATGTACTTGCCAAAAAAGCAGCAGAAAATAACGTAGCTGTAGAAATTAATATTGGATATTTCCTCCACAACCGAAATCATCGTCGTCAGAAGGTTCTAGCACAATTCAGAGAACTTTTAAAATTGAAATCAAAGTTTGATTTCTCTCTGGTCATAACCAGTGGAGCCCGTTCCCTTTATGACCTTCGTAGCCCTAGGGATTTGATGGCGTTGTCATCCTGTTTTGGGATGGATAAAGAAACCGCCTTTTCTGCGTTATCAAATGTTCCAGGGGCTATTATTGAGAATAATAAATTCAGACATCAATTAATATCATCCGGGGTACGTCTTCTGGATTAGTCTCCAGTAGCTCTTCCCAAAGCCATTCGATAAGAGGATCCATGAAGCTGAAGATACTTCCCACTCATCTTCGAGAGAAGAAAAGATACCTGGCCTTTGAAGCCATATCTCAACTCCCGCTAAAAAGGGAGGATGTTATTTCCCTATTGTGGGACACATCCCTACATATGTATGGAGTCTGTGGGACCAGTAAATTTGATTTATGGGTTGTTAAAATATGGAATTGTCCTGATTCAGATTATAATAGAATTCGGGGCATAATTAGATGTCGAAGAGAATCTTTAGATGAAGTAAGGGCTATATTGCCAGTTGTAACCCGATTTAATGGAAAAAAGGTGGTTTTTTACACCAGAGGAATTTCGGGTACCATTAACTCTGCAGTAAAAAAGTTTATTAAATTAAAGGAAGAAGATGAATGAATGGATAGTTTTATTCTTACCGAAACCAAATCTTGGTAAGGTTCATTTCTTCATTCAAAATAGAGAGGTATAAACCATGCAACCATTAGCAGGAGCAGCAGGATACGATAAAGGTATATCTATTTTCAGCCCTGACGGAAGGCTATTTCAGGTTGAATATGCCAGAGAAGCTGTCAAAAGAGGTACCACCTCGTTGGGGGTAAAATCAAGTGAAGGAGTAGTACTGGTGGTGGATAAACGACCCTCCAGTAAACTGGTAGAACCCCAATCTATAGAAAAAATATTCCAGGTCGACGATCATATTGGGGCCGCCACCTCTGGATTGGTGGCTGATGCCCGGGTCCTAATAGAAAAAGCCCGGTTGGAATCACAAGTAAACAAGATAACCTACAACGAACCCATAGCAGTGGAGATACTGGCCAAAAAGATCTGTGACATGAAACAGTTGTACACCCAACACGGGGGGGTTAGGCCTTTCGGTTCTGCCCTACTCATTGCGGGAGTCAACGATAATGGGTCCCGTCTTTTCGAGACCGATCCCAGTGGTGCTCTTATAGAATATAAGGCCACGGCCATCGGGGCGGGAAGAGCAGTGGCTATGGAAGTCTTTGAAAAGGATTACACCGAAGATATAACACTCGCCGATGCTATGGAATTGGCCTTAGATGCTGTTTACGAAGCAACTGAAGGTAAAACAACCAACGAAAGTGTGGAAATAGCCGTCATTGAGAAAAAAACCCACGGGTACCGTAAACTAAGTGATGATGAGATTTCTGAACATGTAGAAGAACTCCTCATCAGAAAGTCCAAGGAGGACGAGGAAGAAGAGGAATAAAATATGGTAACCCTGGAAGATGCTGTTATAGCCCGATTAGAATATTACGGGGAGAGATTTGAAGTTCTGGTAGATCCAGATCTGGCATCTGACTTAAAAAGGGGAAAACCAATCAATATTGATGAAATACTGGCCGTGGAAGAGGTTTTTAAGGACGCCAAAAAAGGGGATAAAGCTTCAGAAGAAGCTATGATGAAGGCCTTCCAGACTGCAGACCCCCTGGAGGCGGCAGCCACCATTATCCGGAAAGGAAATGTACAGCTCACCGCCCAACAACGAAGGGATATGCAGGAAGAAAAAAGAAGGAGTATAGTGGCTAAAATATCTAGAGAAGCTATAAATCCCCAGACTAAGCTTCCCCATCCTGCTAGAAGGATAGAAATTGCTATGGAAGAGGCTAAAATTCATGTTGATCCCTTTAAAAGCGTGGACGAACAGGTTAACACGGTTTTAAAGGCCATCCGTACTAAGATCCCCATAAGGTTCGAAAAGGTGAGGGTGGCCATTAGGATACCTGGAGATGCCACTGGGAAGGTCCATGGCGTAATACTTGAATACGGAGAAACCAAGAAAGAAGAATGGCAACAAGATGGCTCCTGGATAGCTGTGGTAGAGATACCAGGCGGTCTCCAGGATAGTTTCTACCAAAAACTGAGTGAGATTACCCATGGACAGGTGGAAACTAAATTAATGAAATAAACTTCTTTTTAGGCCTGATAAAGGAGGCACAAAGTGATACTAGTAGAAGATAAAGATATAGTGGTTCCAGGGGAGGTTCTGGCAGAAGGAGAATACTACGCAGGTAGGGGGACTTTTAAGGATGACACTAAAGTCTGTTCAGCCCTGGTAGGTCTGGTGGCCATACGTGATGATAAAATAAGTGTACTACCCCTGCAAAGCAAGTACATTCCCAAGAGGGGAGATGTGGTCATTGGGAAAATCACAGAAGTAAGATTCTCCATGTGGAATGTGGATATTAACTCTCCTTATTCAGGAATCCTACCTGCTTCAGATGTCTTTGGAAGAGAAAAACGTGACATGAACAAAGCCTTCGACGTAGGCGATATACTATTCATGAGGGTCGTGGACGTGGATGAGGTTAAAAAGGTTAAACTGGGTCTTAAAGGACGTGGCCTGGGTAAATTTAGGGGAGGAATACTGGTGGAAATAACTCCCACCAAGGTGCCCCGCCTGATCGGCAAGAAGGGATCCATGATTAACATGATCAAAGACCACACCAAATGTGAAGTGGTGGTGGGTCAGAATGGCCTGGTATGGGTAAAAGGAAAACCAGAGATGGAAAGGGTAGTGGAAAAGGTTATAAAAACCATTGAAGCAGAAGCACACACCTCTGGCTTAACCGACCGGGTTCGAGAAATGTTAAACCAGCTACTGGGCATTGAGGAAGAAGCAGAGAAAGAAGAGGAAGAAGATTACAAAGAGGAATTAATTCAATAGGGGTGATTACTATTATAACCAATCGCGATTTAGAAGGAAAAAACTCCGAAAGGTCAGATGGGAGGGCTTATAATGAGTTAAGGCCCTTAAAAATAGAAGCTGGAGTCTTAGAAAGGGCAGACGGATCTGCTTATCTTGAATTCGGGGACAACAAAGTCTTAGCCGCTGTTTATGGGCCACGAGAATTCCATATACGACGATTTTTAAAGCCTAATATGGCCGTATTACGCTGTCGGTATAACATGGCTCCCTTTTCAGTGGAAGATCGGAAAAGACCTGGTCCAGACCGTAGGTCCCTGGAAATATCTAAACTCACGTCTGAAGCATTATCTCCAGCAGTATTCCTGGAAAAATTCCCCAGATCATCTATTGACGTATTCATAGAAGTGCTCCAAGCAGAAGGAGGAACTCGATGCGCGGGTATAACTGCGGCATCGGTGGCCTTGGCTGATGCAGGAATACCCATGCGAGATATGGTGGCGGCCTGTGCTGCCGGAAAGGCTAATGGCCAGATAGTAATGGATCTTTCTGAATGGGAAGATAAGGAAGGAGAGGCCGATGTTCCAGTGGCCATCATGCCACGTACTGGTGAGATCACGTTGCTGCAGATGGATGGTCAACTGACCAAAGACGAATTTGAACAGGCCCTGGATCTGGCTAAGGAAGGCTGTATGAAGATTAGTGAAGAACAGAAAAAGGCCATTAAGAACAGGTATGGTGGTGATTAAGATGCAGCCTGTAGTTCCTGAAATTACAAGAGTAAGTGTAACTAACCTCATAAACAAGGGTGAGAGAACCGACGGCAGGGCTTTAGACCAGTACCGGGAAATATCCCTGGAAACTGGGGTAATTAAGAAGGCAGAAGGTTCTGCCAGGGTTAAAATAGGTAACACTCAGATAATGATTGGTATCAAGCCACAAATTGGTGAACCATTCCCGGACACTCCTAACGTGGGAGTTTTCATGACTAATTCTGAACTGGTTCCCATGGCTGCTCCTAACTTTGAACCAGGGCCTCCTGATGAACGTTCAGTAGAACTTTCCAGGGTAACTGACCGTGGTATAAGGGAAGGTAAGATCATTGACCTGGAGAAACTGGCCTTAATTCCTGGAAAGAAGGTATGGATGATCTTTATCGACATGCACATCCTGGACTACGATGGTAACCTCATGGACGCCGCCGCCCTGGGAGCTATGGCTGCTCTAATGGACACCAAGATCCCTACAGCTACTGTTAAGGATGATGAAGTGGTAGTTGATCACGAAAATATGCAACCTTTACCACTCAACGGGAAGACCGTAATGTCTACTATGGCCAAGATAGGTAAAGAACTAGTATCCGACCCATCCCTTGAAGAAGAAAGTATTATGGGGGCTCGCATATCCATAGGTGTCCGCAGTGACGGCACCATCTGCTCCATGCAAAAGGGTGGTGAAAGGCCTTTTGAAAAGGAAGAAATCCTTAAGGCCATTGATATTGCTCAAGAAAAGACCAAAGAACTTTTCAAGTACCTCCCTAAGTCTTAAACAATAGTTACATTAAAAAAGTTACATTAAAAAAGTTGAATAATTAAAAATCAAGGTGATACTAATGGCAAGAACCAAAAAAGTCGGTATAACCGGCAGATTCGGTCCTCGTTACGGTAGAAAAGCTAAGAAAACCGTTAAGACCATAGAAGAAAATATGAAGAAGAAGCACATCTGTCCTCAATGTGACCGACCCGCTGTTAAGAGGGTTTCTCGAGGAATCTGGAAGTGCAAAAAGTGCAACACCGTATTTACGGGTGGAGCTTACATGCCATCCACCCCAATGGGTAAGACTGCTGCTCGTAACATAAAAAGGATAGTTGGAGGACTATAAGTTGTACAAGTGCTCTAAGTGCGGTACTCTGGTGGATGTAAAAGGATACACAGAATCCAAGTGTCCCAGTTGCCGTTATAGGATACTATTTAAGGAAATACCTCCAGTTAGAAGGTCAGTAAAGGCCCGATAAGGCATGTTGATAACCACCTCCCGGAAACCATCACAAAGAACCCGAAGCTTTGGTCGTGCCCTGGAAAGGGTTTTACCAGCTCGATATCTTAACCGGGGGAAGATGAGCCTACGCGAAGTTTTCCTGAAGGCTAAAGAACTTGGCTTCGATTCAGTGATGGTCATTTCGGAGAGGTATGGAAATCCCAGCCGTCTAGAATTTTTCACTGGTAATGAAGAACCAGAAGCATACATCTTAATCAGCACGGACCTTTCTCAACCTTCGGGTAAGATTCATACCGAAAATTTGACTCTTCAATGTGAAGAACCGGCACTATCCGACTTCCTGAGTAACTTCCTAAAGATTGGGTTGGATAGTAATGAAATTTCCAATTACAAAAGTTCCAATCTAATCTGCATAAAAAAGACCGGCCAGACTCAAAGAACGGTAATGGAGTTTTTCGATAATAAAGGGAACTTGATACGACCCAGAATATATCTGAAAGACTGGAAAGGGGTTGCTTTTAGTGATTCTTCAGGGAGTTGAGATTCAACTTGAAGTTGAACTAGATAGCCGGAAAGAAGCCGAGATAATCTATGAAGCTTTGAAACCTGAAATAAAATTTTCACATTCATCTCGAACCAGGAGTTGGATGAAGATAAAGGATAAAAAACTCATCCTGGAAGTACAGGCCAGAGACTCCACCTCGTTAAGAGCATCTGTTAACTCTTATTTAAGGTGGATAAATTTATCCTGCCAGGTATTAGAGTTAAGCTAGTTTGGTTAATGGGATTATTTAATTTATATGGTCATTAAAAAACGTAATAGAGCACGGAACATCTAATAATTGAGGTGATAAAATGGAGATACCCCAAAATATTCAACATCAACTGGCTCAGTTCCAGCAAATGCAGCAACAGGCCCAGGCCATATCCATGCAGAAGCAGAACGTGGATTTACAAACCCGTGAAACAGAAAAAGCCCTGGAAGAGCTGAAAAAATCTGAAGATGAGGCTGATGTTTACAAAACTGCTGGTAACCTGCTTATAAAGGTCGAAAAGGTTTCTTTAACCGAGGAACTGGAGGAAAAACTGGAAACACTCCAACTTAGAGAGAAGACCATAAAGCGTCAGGAAGAACGGGTCATGAAAAAACTTCAGGAAATGCAGGAATCCATACAGGAAGCCATGCAAACCACCGGGATGCAACCGGGGATGGGTAATTGAGGAAACTTACCGAAAATGAGTTGGATGAACTTTCCACTAGGGCGGCGCAGGCCGCCCAGGATCACATCCTGTCCATGGTATCCAAGAAAGAAGTTATAGATATGGATATAAATGTTGAACTTACTTTCAACAAGGGTTTGGATGTGGATGTGACTGTGGAACTATTTTTAGATGATCTATCAAAGGTTAACCCCGAAAAACTTGCAGATGAAGCGGTTGAACAGGCGCTTCTGATTACTGATAGATTTATGGAAGATTAATTTTCTCGTGTTAATAGCATTTGTAATTGGATCCGTTTTAGTTAGACATTTAGTAATAAAATTAAAGGCTATTTTAGTATCATAGTAATACTAAAATATAAAAAAGTATTTATAAGGTCAGATACAACTAATTTTGTCAGACACCATGGCAAATCCCGGGAATAATGGCTCTTTTTTGGGCCATATATCCCTTTATATTGAACCAGGGCATCTAAATCAACATTTAAGCTCAAACGTACTAAGAGATGCCCTGCTTACAGTAATCAATTATCTAAATAATATAACCTCCTTGCTGGAAGTGGGGATCTGGCCATTGGTTCCCTACTTCCCTATTAAGGGCTTTAAAGAGCTTATTTTTATTAAATTATTAAAAAATTAAATAAAAAATTTTTTTAAATTATAGTATAGGATAATATTTTTTTATCTCATAATCTGTTACCTGGCGGTTGTATTCTTCACATTCCAATTTTTTGAGGGTTATGAATCTTCGGAAAGAATGTGGACCCAGAGTTTCCTCCACCAAATCAGACTCTTCAGCATATCTTATGGCCTCTTCTAAACTGGAAGGTAAAATTTCTATTCCCTTTTTAATTCTTTCTTCATCATTGAGTTCATAGAGATTAAGTTCCATTGGTTCTGGCAGGGGACATTCCTCTTCTATTCCTTTCAGTCCGGCCATGAGCATCACTGCTAACTGTAAGTAGGGATTTCCAGAAGGATCTGGGCATCTAACTTCGATTCGGGTGGCATACTCCCGGCCTGGTTGGTATTGGGGAACTCTAATCAGGGCCGAGCGATTGTTTCGTGACCAGGCCACGTAAACAGGAGCTTCGTAACCAGGAACCAGTCTTTTGTAGGAATTCACCCAGGGAGCCAGGATGGATACCATTTCCTTGGAGTACTTAAGAACTCCGCCCAAGTAAGACTTGGCATAATCTGAAAGGTGGAATGAATCATCAGAATCAAAGAAAACGTTTTTGTTCCCCTTAAAAAGGGATTGGTGGGTGTGCATGCCGGATCCATACTCTCCGTAGATGGGTTTGGGCATAAAAGTGGCATATACTCCGTGGTTACTGGCTATTTCCTTCACTGCCAGCCGGTAAGTTACCATGTTGTCGGCCATTTTCAGAGCATCATCATAGCGCATGTCTATCTCGTGCTGGGAGACCGCCGCCTCGTGGTGAGAGTACTCCACCTTAATACCCAGGTTTTTAAGGGCCAGTACGGTATCTCTACGGAGATCGGAAGCCATGTCCCGGGGAGTTAGGTCAAAGTATCCACCATGGTCCAGTGGTTCTGGTCTTTCGGGCGATTTGAAGTAGAAGTATTCCAGTTCAGGACCTACATAAAAGTGGTCAAATCCCATTTTTTCCATCCGTGCCAGAGCTCTCTTAAGAACGTATCGGGGATCTCCTTCGTAAGGATCACCACCTGGCTGCAGTACATCACAGATCATACGACCCACAGCTTTTTCTCTGGGCCTCCATGGTAAAATGGCAAAGGTGTTTAGGTCGGGCATGGCGATCATGTCTGATTCCTCTATATCCTGAAAGCCAGTAATACTGGACCCATCGAAGCCCATACCCCTTTCTAAGGCATTTTCAAGTTCATCATTAGTTATGGCAAAGCTTTTCAGTATACCATTAAGGTCGGTAAACCACAGTCTGATGAACTCCACATCATTTTCCAGAACAGTTTCCATTATTTCATTCTTACTAATCATCTTAACACCCTTACCTTAATATGATATTAAACTGTACACATATATGAATATTTCTTACTACTATTTCTATTCTAAGACCGTTCTCTAATATAAGTATATTAAAAACTCTTTATAAAACTATATAATTAATCTTCTGCAAATGTTTATGTGTCATCTGCTAAAGGATTATTATTGATTAAAATAGAGGGTACAATGATTATACCAGTACTGGATTTAAAGGATAAAATAGCAGTTTCAGGCCAATCCGGGAAAAGAGACACCTACCAGCCACTTAAAACTATTTTCCATAAATCTGCAGACCCAGTTAAAATTTCGGAAAAAATCTCGGCATGCGGTTTCAAACGTATATATATTGCCGACCTGGATTCCATAGAGAGTAAAGGTTCCAATCTGGAATTAGTGTCAATGATAAATCACTTTCTTCCGGTTATGTTGGACTGTGGAGCAAATGATCTTGAAACTGTGAGAGAAGCTCTTAACTATTCCAGGGAGGTCATTGTGGCCACCGAAACATTGAGAAACCTGGAGGATCTTAGTCAAATCTTCCAGTCCCTAGACCAGGACCGAATAGTACTAAGTGTGGATGTGAAGGATGGAAAAATCCTGAGTCAAATGGTATCTATGGAATTTGAAGATTTATTTAGCTGGATTGATGAATTTCAACCTAAAGAAACCATATTACTGGATATATCACGGGTAGGAACGCTAAAAGGTATCAACAAGGAGCTTATTATAAAATTTAATAAAATTAAAACTTCGTTAATAATTGGTGGTGGTGTTCAGGGGGATGAACTTCCACTAATTCGTGATCTGGGGGCGGATAACGTTTTGATTGGTTCTGCTCTCCATAATGGAAAAATAAAACCTGATTCCACATTGTCTTGGTAAATATTTATTTGTTTTTAAATCAAAGAGTTTTGTATGGCTAATTTCTTGCTACTGGGTCCAGTTACCCGAGATACCATCATCAGGCAGGGTTCTACCTATCACTCTACTGGAGGTCCGGTGTACTACCATGCCGGTGTACTGGACGCTCTGGGAGTAGATGCCACCGCTCTGGTGACTGTTGGTAAAGAAGATAAAGGCCTTCTTGATTCTTTTCCCTCATCGTTAAGGGTTATCCCTTCTTTTAGAGAAAACACCGCCAATTTTGAGAATTATTACCCCTCCTCAGATCCTAATCAGAGGAAGCAGAGAGCAAATTTACCCTGCAACCCACTTAGAAAAGAAGATTTCAAGGATTTAGATCTGCACAGTTTCGATGCATTTCTAGTTTCTCCCTTATCGCCAGCGGACATTCCACTGGAAATACTTCGATATCTTCACCAAACAGAAAAACCCATCTATATGGGTATTCAGGGTTATATGAGGCATTTAGAAAATTTTGAAGTCGTTCTAAAGCCCTGGAAAGATCATCATAAATTTCTTCCTTTTTTAAAGATAATCTTTATGGATGAGTTAGAGGCCAGAATGGTACTGGGTATCGGATATTCTGAGCTGGAGATCATCGCCCAAAAACTGGCTGCAAATGGGCCGGAAGAGGTTATCATTACCCTGGGAGATAGGGGATCACTTATCTATTCAAGTAGGATGAACAAAGTCCATAGAATCCCTGCTGTCCCGCCTCATAAAACGGTAGATCCCACTGGTCTGGGTGATAGTTACATGGCGGCCTATGCTTGTAAAAGACTTGAAACTCCTGACCCAGAAAAGTGTGGTATTTTCGCATCCCAAATAGCATCTCTAAAACTGGAAAAACAGGGTGCCCTAAAGCTTTTCTGATACTAGATGTGTCAAAAATTAGTTTATTTTCTTTAAAAGAAATCTTATCTCGGCATCTTTTTTTTTGACTAGGTCCCCAGTACCAGCGGGAGGATCAGGAAAGGTAACAAGCCGGCCAGCATAAATAAAGCCACTCCAGCTAGCGTGTATTTGGTTTTCCTATCCATTATCCCACTGCAGATGAGAATAATGCCGATAAAGCCCATTAAGGGCGGTATTATGTGTGAGTAAATTAATGAACCCGCAATGAAGGTTGAATCTGCCATATATTCACCTCAATAATTTCTTATGCATCACTTTTAAAAGCATTTCAATAATTTAAGACAAGCATGAATCAGAAATACTTGTTAACTAATTTACCATCCCAGTATGGTTCTTCGAAGTTCTTTTTCTGATTCAGCAATCACTTCGATTTTTTTAATATCAATATTCTTTTTTTTCAGGTAATCAACTAGTACCACCGGGGTGATGTTCTCTTCCAAGTCTGCAATTAATGAATCTTTCTCATTGGCTATTACAATAGATCCAAAGTCGGATAGTGCCTGTGAAGCTGCCTCTAAATCCTGGGTTTTTATGCGGAAAGATCGGGTTTTATTGGCGATTTGACTGATGTCTATTCTCATACGTTGCAGCACAATGAGGACGTGCTTTTCAAGCGCCTCTTCCAGTACTTCAATATCTATAATGTTTTTGTCTTTGTTAATACGCACCGCTTGACATATCTGGGCCACATCACGGGCGTGGGCAAAGCTGGGTTGCAGGCCTTCGCCTCCTTCATTAATATTTTCATAGACCTTACTGAATCGGTCCAGAACATCCTTTTCATAATCTTCCTGCAGTTGTTCCAGATTCCGACGGAAAACCTCTTTTACTTCCTCTACATCAGGATTTTTAAGGAAGATGTGCAGCGGAGCGCGACGGAGGTGGGCTTCATCCATGATGCTGATGTCCAGGTTGGTGGAGAATGCCGGGATGAAGTGGGAGTGCACCACAACCGGTATTCCCCGCACGTAGATCATGTCTTTGTTGTTTTCCATAGGCACTATGAGACGGTTAAGGATGAGTTCATGATCATCCCTCTGCCTACCCAGGTCGTCAATTAATAAAATTCCACCATTAGCTTTAATAATAGGTGAAGTTTCGTAAACTCCCTTATTAGGATTATAATTAGTCTCAAGTTTGTTTAGATTTAGTTCTGCACCGGTGAGAACGAATGGGGCAAATATCTTAACCCATCGAGGGTCTTCTGGTTGTTCTTCACATTTTTTGTGGAAACTGGAGTCGTAGATTTGGATGATTCGTCCCCCAAATTCTATAAACTTTGGAATTATCAGGGGCGGTAGTAAGTCAGGCATTTTACTGACTACAAATGTTTTACCGGTACCAGGAGGACCGTAAACAAAGATACCCTTACCAATAATGCAGGACTCAATTATGGACTCTTTCGCATAGGCAATACCTACCACATCTTTGAAAGTATTCTCCACCACTTTGGATGGGATTTTGAGGGGGTAGCGTCCCTTCATTTGCACATCCATTATTTCATAGTAATCTTCATAGGATACCGGGGCCATTCCGATGTAGGGATTATCTTCATTAATACCCCTGGCTTTTTCACGTCCCTTGGGGGTTATACTGTATTCCACACTTGAAAATAGAAATCCTCCTCCGACCGTGGCGCAAAGGCCACTTTTTTCCAGTTCAGGTAATATTCTTTCCAGTATGTCCCAGTGTATGCCGGTTATTTCGTTAATGGTGCTGGTTTTCACGGTTCCATACCCAGCCACGATCTTCAAAAAGAGATCGGTTATAAAAGATTCGGAAAGCTGTAAGTTTTCTATGGTTTTGGGCTGTTCCAGGGCTTCAAAGATTTTTTCCATTTTATAATCATGATAATAACTCATAAAAACCACTTCCAACCTTTTACAGAATTTCTTGAATTAACCCAATGTGAGATGCCACGTCAATTTCTAGGTTGTTCTTTCTTAAATAATCTTCTTCTTCTGCAGTGAGTCTGGAATTAACCAGTATGGCTGACATTCCCACGTTGAGGGCACCTAAAATATCCTCAGAAAATTTGTTTCCGATCATTATGGACTTATCCGCCCGACAACCCATTCTTCTCAGGGCCAGGTTAAAAATCTCGGGCTCAGGTTTTTCACATCCAGCTTCCTCAGAGGTGACTACTGCATCGAAAAAATGGTGCAAATCCAGCCTGATAAGTTTTTCCCATTGTTTAATTACCAGACCGTTAGATACGACTCCCAAATGATATCCCTGTTTTTTTACATGGATGAGTGTGGACATGGTGTCCGGAAAAAGCCTTAGTAATGCAAATTTAACATTATGATAGGTTATCATTCCCAATGCAATTAGATAAGGATTTTCCTCCCCAAAAACTCGTTGAGTTAGCACGTTGAAATGCTTGTTATAATTGGAACCTTTTTCCTTGATTATAGATCTTAAAAGAGAATAAGATTCTTCATTGGACAAGGGCAGTCCTGCGTCAATCATGGCTGAAAGGGCTGCTTTTCGAGCTAATTTGGCAAAACCAGAAGTGTCATATAGAGTATCGTCAATATCGAAAAAAATTGCTTTCCCCATATTGCAGCTCCTTGGTTTTCAACTACTTTCGGATAATATTTGAATCTTATTTTTATCAACAATTAAGTTTATCACAGGTGATAATTAACTTTTCAATTGAAGAAGGCATCTAAGCTACTCTGTCTTTCCTGATGCATTACTTCTGAGGGGGAATAACCGATGGCTTCAATAATTCGGGATATTGCCGGAAGAACCTGATTTTCAATGTAATAAGTGGGATCGTAATCACTTATATCCACATCTTCCACGGGTTCTGCGCGCTGACTTATGGGTGATTTCCCTTTTACCACAACGTAGCGCATTATTGAGCCACGAACAACTTTTCTACCCCTTTCGATGGCCTTTTTTGCTGCCATTACGTGAGGTGCGTTTTGCTGGTAACTTTCCGGGTTTCTGGTAATCTGGGTGTTGATCACCAGGTCTTCCAAGTCTAAATTACCCTTCTTAATATCTTCGATGACATCTCGCACTATTTTTGTTGCCTTTTTGGGTGATCCATCTTCTAGGATGGCTCGCAATACTTTCTCTTGTGTTTTCCTGGCTACTGGCGCCCAGTCTCGGCGCACCAGCTCCAGGCCCTTTACAACAATTTTTCCTTCTTGTATGAGGGCGTATCTTTTTTTGGTTACAAAGAAGCCTCTTTCGAAGAATCCTTCGAATTCCAGTTCCATCCCTTCAGGGAGTTCCTGGTTAACGGCTTTTAGAAACTTCTCCGCCTCATCTTTTATGGTATCACGCAATAAGCACACCATTAACCATGCCGTCCTGTCCGGGTCGGGAGGTAATTTTAACCTGACCTAAACTGGTTTCCACCACGGCGCCTTTGGTGATAATGTTACGTCGCACAAAGTGATCGTTGGCATGGTTTTCAATGACACCCATGATCTCCGCAACTTGCATCTTGTTGTTTTCAGGGTCAACCACGTTTATCTTAAGGTCGTTGGTTAGTCTGAGTTTCTTTCCACCACCCTTGGTACGGATGGTTTTTATCTTACGTTCTCCGATCTTGGTCTCAGCGGGGTCGCGACCAAATTCTACTTTTCTCTTATTCCGGCTGCTCTTGGAGCGTCCGCCGGTTAATTTTCTAACAGATTTTCCTTGCCATATTGCCATTATTTCACCTTTATTAACTTGATCTTACAAAATATTCTGCCTTTAATTTTTTTAAAAAAATGCAGTAAGGAAATAAACAGTATTTCTACAGGGTGGTTTTGTTTCGAGACTTATATAATACTTTTCTATTCTGACTGTATGGGGGAGCAAGGATTTAAATATTTCAAACTCCAACTTCAGCAACAGAGAAAACATCCCATTATTTTCTCGCCAACTAATTTCAACGAATTTGAAGTATTAAAAAATAATTTTAGACTAATTTATCAAATAAATAGTACTGGTGAAGCCATGAAAATTGGAATGTCACATGGGGCCGGCGGAGAGATAATGCAGGGCCTGATTTCGGATATAATTCTAAAAAATATAAGTAACAAGCAAGTTGAAGATGGAGTGGGACTACAGGACCTTGACGATGGTGCAACGATACCCCTGGGTGATTACGAAATAGTGGTTAGCACAGACAGTCACACCATAGACCCTTTATTTTTTCCAGGCGGTGATATTGGGCGTATATCAATGGCTGGTACTATAAATGATGTTTCAGTCATGGGTGCCCAACCACTGGCCATTACCAACGCAATGGTAATCAGTGAAGGATTTTCAGGAGATGAACTGGAACGCATTATACAGTCCATGGATGTGGTCAGCCAGGAAACAGGGGTGGCTATCGTAACTGGAGATACCAAAGTCATGGAACATGATCAACTGGATAAAATGATAATTTGCACCACCGGAATAGGACTTGCCCCTCGTGGACGTATCACCAGGGATTCAGGATTGGAGGTGGGGGATAAGATCATACTCAGCGGTAGTGTCGGTGACCATGGCATAGCCCTGATGTCCTACCGGGAAGGATTTGGCTTTGAAACTGATTTAAAATCCGATGTAGCTCCAGTATGGGGCATGGTAGAAGCCGCCCTGGAGGTGGGTGGCATCAGTGCCATGAAGGATCCCACCCGGGGAGGTATAGCCAATGCCTTAAACGAGCTAGCTAGCAAATCTGTGGTGGGGATGCTTCTGGATGAAGAAAAGATCCCGGTAAAACGTGAAGTTCATGCTGCTTCAGAGATGCTTGGTATAGATCCCTTTGAGGTGGCCAATGAGGGTAAGGTTATAATGGGTGTGAAGCCAGATCAAGCCGATGAAGTACTTGGTGTGATTCGCAAACAAAAATATGGACAAGATGCTCAGATAATTGGTGAAGTAACATCAGATGGCCCAGTTATACTAGAAACCCTTTTAGGAGGTAAGAGGATACTGGAAGCACCTATTGCCGATCCAGTTCCCAGGGTATGTTAACAGATGGTGTTTATATGGACGATGAGAGACCTGGCCTGTGGGGAAAAAGATTTTTGGCATTTGCAATAGATGCCCTAATCGTAACTCTATTTTTATGGGTTCTAAGTGCCCTGATCAATCCCCTGGTGGCCCTCACCAACAGTTATAGCTTGCTAAATTACTGGCCCTTACTGGCTGGAGTTATAATGGTGGCCTATTTCACTTACTTGGAAGGAAAACATGGAGTTACCATTGGCAAAAAATTAATGAAAATTAAAGTAGTAAACCTGGAAGGAAAAATAGATTTGAAGAAAACTTTTTTAAGAAATATTTCCAAGTTTCTGTGGCTTCCTCTTTTGGTGGATTTGATCATTGGTCTGGCCATGGGTACCCGGGACCGTTACTTGGATGGGCTGAGTAAAACCCATGTAACCACATTAACTGATTCATAAAGAATTAGTGAAATTAATAGAAAATAATGATTTAACAGATATTTAATGGAAAAAAATTAATTTAATTAAAAAGGAAAATAGGAATAGAGGAATCTATTCCACAATCCTTACTTCTTGTACTGGAGGTTTGCCCAAGGCCCAGCCAATGATTAAAGTTGCAACAACAGCAATTATGGTAATTAAAACTGCATAAACCAGTAGACCGGTCATTCCTTCTCCCTGTGCAAAAAATTCGTTTATTATGGCTTTAATAGCTTCGTTCCAAGCTAAAGCTGCGATTAACCCAAAGGCAGTTGTCATCAAAGTGGCGATGGTCTGCTTTACCTGGCCACCCACTTCACTTGCTTGTTCTTTCATTTTTTCCCCTCCTAACTAAAAATAATACTTGTTAGTAATTATTCTCCTACACCTATATAAAGGTTCGGGAGAAGACGAACGATGTTTGTAAAACAAATTACTCGTGCTGATTTATCAAAAATATAATAAAATTACCTCAATATGATGATCATATCTTCAACTGATCTAAAAAAAGATGTAATTCGTTTAAGGAGTAGGTGTAAACAATTTGGTGAGAAATCTATAAAGAACCAATCCCATAATAACTTTACAATAGAATGAAAGATTTTTAGAATACATTCTTTTGATACATCAAAGTTTGAGGTATGTGAAATCATGTTTATGGGTGCATCCACCAAAGAGGGCCATGAAATTGCCGTGAAAAGTCGGGAAATAGTTAGATCACTTATTTCTGAGCAGATTAAACACTTAAAACCCGATGAACAGGCCGTTGTGGAACGTATTGTACATTCCACTGCAGATCCAGAATATGCAGAGTTAACCAAAATTAGTGAAAATTTTCTGGAAGAGAGTTTAAAGTCCATAAAAGGGAATGGAGATATCTTAACCGATATAAAAATGGTTAAGGTAGGCATCACCTCTTATCCGGGTAAAGTTAAGTGTTACATTGACCATCCCCTAGCCTACAAAATCGCCAGAGAAAGGGAAATCACCAGAGCTGCTGCTGCCATGGAAGTAGCCCTTAAAGAGGGATTTCATGGAATGGTGGTCATAGGGAACTCCCCCACTTCTCTAATGAAAGTAATCGAACTTCAAGAACAGCATCCAGACCGAATAAGATCAGTGGTCGGTGTTCCAGTAGGATTTGTCGGGGCAGCAGAATCTAAAAAGTCTCTCCAGGAGACATCAATCCCCTATTTGATAACCGAGGGACCAAAAGGTGGCACTCCTGTTGCCGTGGCTGCTACCAATGCATTAATTAATTTATCTAAGGAGTGAATAAATTGCGATCAGAGGAACTCTTCAAGGAAGCAAAAAAATACCTGCCCGGTGGAGTTAACTCCCCAGTGAGGGCCTACCAACCCTATCCTTTCTTTGCCACCGAGGCCGAAGGTTCACATATACAAGATGCCGATGGAAATTCTTACCTGGATTACTGTCTGGCCTATGGTCCGCTGGTTCTGGGTCATGCCAATCCCGTGGTCCTGGGGGCCGTTTTAAACCAGATGTCCAGGGGGACTGCCTATGGAGTCCCCACTGAAAAGGAAATAGAACTAGCCCGGGAAGTAGTGGATCGGGTGCCCTGTGCCGAAATGGTCCGTTTCGTGAGCACCGGAACCGAGGCTACTTTGAGCGCCATTCGTCTATCCCGGGCCTGGAGTGGTCGAAAAAAGATCATAAAATTTGAAGGTGCCTACCACGGGGCCCATGACTATACCCTGGTTAAATCGGGATCTGGTGCAGTGGGATTACCGGATTCTCCCGGTGTTCCTGAAGACACCACAAAAAACACTGTACTGGTGCCTTTCAACGATGAAGAGGCCATGGTTGAAATCTTTAACGAGATGGGGGATGAAATTGCGGCCATTATATTGGAGCCGGTTATGGGTAACGTGGGATGCATAGAACCTCAAGAGGGTTACCTGAGGTTTTTAAGAAAACTTACTCAAGAAAATGATTCTGCACTAATATTTGATGAAGTTATAACCGGATTCCGACTCTCAAGGGGTGGAGCCCAGGAATATTATGGTGTCAAACCCGATCTGGTTACTATGGGTAAGATATTGGGCGGAGGGTTTCCTATGGGAGCTTTTGCTGGGAAAAAAGAGTTAATGGAAATGATAGCACCATCTGGTGATGTTTATCAGGCAGGAACCTTCAATGGAAACCCTATTTCAGTCACTGCCGGTCTGACTACCCTGGAACTACTGGACGATACCTTCTACGATGATTTGAACAGCAGCGGCAATCAAATGCGCAGGGGAATCCAGGATATTTTGGACGAAAAATCCTTAAATTACCAGGTAGCAGGGTTGGCCTCCATGTTCCAGATTTACTTCACCGAAAGGGAGGTTTGGAACTATGCGGATGCCAAAACCGCCGATACTGTTAAGTTCTCCCGTTACTTCCATCAGCTCCTAAAGGAGGGAGTTTTTATACCTCCTTCCCAATTCGAGTGCTGTTTTTTAAGTACCGCTCACTCATCAGAGGATATCAACACCACTTTAGAGGCAATCGAGAATTCTATTGCCATGGCTGAAAAGATTTAAAGTATTTTTTAGCTTTTTTTATCTTTTAGATTTAAAGAAGGTCCGAAATCTCTGAAAGTACCTCAAGCTTTGAATGAAAAAGATATTATGCCTGGATAGGGACTTAATAACTTAGTTGTGAAAATGATATTAAGAAGAAATTCTAAACTATTTTTAGACTTTAGATATTGCTGTAAATTAACTATTTCTGGTGAATTATGAGACTGGCGGCTGGAATGGGAGAAAACCGTGCCATTAAAGATGCCCGGGATGAGGTCGATTTCGAGGTGGTCTTAACTGAATCAGAAAATGAACTGATGGACCTACTACTCAGTGGAGAGGTTGATGCCGCGGTACGAGGTTCTCTAAATGCGTCGGGAATAATGGGCCAGCTACAAGAAACGTATCCTGAAATGAATAGGGCTTCAATTATCGAGGTAAAGGGACATAGATTCCTCCTTACGCCGGTGGGGATAGATGAAGGCGACACTCTGGAACAGAAAGTACAAATTATAAGTCAGGGAGTTGAATTTTTAAAAAAAATAGGACTAGAACCTAAAATTGGGATTTTATCAGGTGGAAGGCCACAAGACCGGGGTAGAAGCACCAAAATAGATGCTTCACTGGATGAAGCGGAAGAACTTACCAGAATCACAATGGATAAATACCCGATTAAACATTACTTTATATTAATCGAAGATGCTGTGGCCGACGGTGCTAATCTTATTTTAGCTCCAGACGGTATCTGCGGAAATTTAATATTTCGCAGCCTGGTTTTAGTGGGATCTGGAAAAAGTTTCGGTGCTGTTACTCTGGGGATTGATGAAATATTCATTGATACTTCCAGATCTCAAAATAAAGAAGGATATGTAAGGGCTTTAAAATTAGCAGCTTATTTAGTTAAACTTAGAGATAAAAATAAAGATAAAAATAAATAATCACTGGAGTTAGATATGGAATTTCTTAAACCAATTTATAGATTGTACGAATGGTACATTTCCCGGAATCTGCGTCCTGAGAATATGCCTAAACACGTTGCCATCATTATGGATGGAAATCGAAGGTTTACCAAGGTACAAGGTAATATAGACACTATTGAGGGTCATAAGAAAGGTGTGGGCACCCTAGAGCGAGTGCTGGATTGGTGTGTTGATTTGGGTATAGAGATTGTAACCGTTTATGCCTTTTCCACGGAGAATTTCAACAGACCGCCTGAAGAAGTGGAGGGTCTGATGCAACTGTTTAAGAAAAATTTTGAGGAAATAACCAGCAACCAGAAGATCCATAAAAATAAGGTGCAAGTTAGGGCGGTGGGAAAGTTAGAACTTCTGCCCGAGGATGTGAGGGAGGCCATAAAGAAAGCAGAAGAAAGCACAGCCTCTTATAACCAACGCCGTTTGAACATAGCCATTGGCTATGACGGTCGAATGGAGATAGTGGATGCTATCAAAAAAATTGTTAATGAAGTGGAGTCCGGGAAACTGGACGTAGATGACATTGATGAGAACATAGTCAACCGCAACCTTTACACCGCAGGGATGGAAGACCCCAATCTCATCATAAGGACCAGTGGTGAGGAAAGATTAAGCGGATTTCTTCTATGGCAATCATCATATTCTGAACTGTATTTCAGTAACAGTTTATGGCCTGCCCTACGTAAAGTAGACTTTTTAAGGGCTTTAAGATCATATCAACAAAGAGAAAGACGTTTTGGAGTGTAAGATCCTTGATTGATGCTCACTGTCACGTTGATTTTAAGGAGTTTAACAAAACCCGTGACGAGGTTATGGAAAGAGCTCAGAATAAGTTAAAGGCCATAATAAATTCGGGCGCTAGTCTGGGAGGCAACCGTCGTACTCTGAAAATGGCTCAGGATTATCCAAATTTTCTCTACCCGGCTCTGGGATTCCATCCCCATTATGCTCCTAAAGCAGACCGAACAATAATAGAAGAAGCATTAACCGAAATTAGGTCAAATTTACACCTTGCTGTTGCTCTGGGCGAGACTGGGCTTGATTTCCATACCTTAAAAAGCCAGGAAGCTCAAAAGAAACAGGAAAAGCTCTTTAGATCCTTCTTAGGCATGGCATCAGAACAAGAGATGCCCCTTATTGTCCACGCCCGTGATGCCGAGAAAAAGGCCCTGGAAATGTCTAAAGAGTATAAAGGGATACCCAAAATCATATTTCATTGTTATGGGGGGGATTTAGAAACCGCCCAGCTTATAATGGATGAGGGGCATCTAATCTCCCTATCCACTCTGATATGTTTTTCACCCCACCATCAGGAACTGGCCCGTGAACTTCCATTATCCCACCTTCTAACAGAAACAGACAGCCCCTATCTTTCTCCATTTAAAGGTCAACGGAATGAACCATCTTTTGTGGAGGAAACCGTTAAAACCATAGCGAATTTGAAGTCTATGGATGTGCAGGAAGTTGCGGATATTACTGAAGAGAATGCCTGTCGTGTCTTTGGTATTAAGAATTAATTACAACATTAAATTCATTTTCTCTTTGTATTTCATTCACAGGAACTATTCCCACTCCTCAAAAACTTCTTTTGCGGCTAAAACTCCATTTATCGCCCTGGGAAAACCAGCGTAAACTGCCATTTGTATTATTACTTCCAAAATCTCTTCTTTAGTACAACCCACATTCAGTGCACCACGTATATGGCTTTTGAGCTGTGTAGATGCGCCGCCCATGGTGGTTATAGCGGCGATGGTTACCAGTTCTCTGGTTTTTAAATCAAGTCCCGGGCGATCGTAAATATCGCCATAAGGGAATTCAACTACATATCGGGCCAGGTCGGGGGCTATATCAGCTAAGCTATCCTCCAATGTCCGGAATGATTTAGGGTTCATGACTTTAAGATTTTTCATGCCTTTGTGGTACCTATTTTCGCTCATTTTCTCACCAAATATCTCTTTACTTCTTTTGAGGTAATATCTTTTAAAAACTAATATTTTAATACTAACTTTATTGTATATTTTAAGTGAAGTGAACCCGGTGATGTTATGATAAAAAAATTCACGCGTATCATGTTGGTACTGGGACTGGTTTTGGTAACCTTACCTGTTTTAGCAGCCCAGACACCCTCCGTGGGAGAGGTAAAAGACACTGCGGATCAGGCACTGCAAAATGCCAGTGATGCTACAAATCAGACGGCTCAAGAGATACAGCAAACCCTGGATCCTATACAAAGTATATTAAACACCATAAACTCCATAATACAGCAAATACAGCAGATATTTTATTTGCTTAACTTCGGACAACAGTAATTCAAATGATCTAAATGAAGCCTAGAGTTATTTTAAATGCAGCCATGACTCTGGATGGTAAAATAGCCACCAAAAGGGGTAGTTCAGAAATATCTGGTAAAGAAGATCTTTTAAGGGTTCATAGGCTGCGAAGGGACTCTGATGCCATTTTGGTGGGTATTAACACTGTGCTGGCCGATGATCCTCGCCTAACCATCCACAAAATCTCTGCAGATTCATCTGATAATCCCGTGAGGGTGGTGGTAGATAGCCAGGCTCGCACACCCCTATCTTCACGGATTTTATCCAAAGATGCACCCACCATCATTGCCGTGAGTAAAAAGGCACCCCAAGATAGGTTAGATAAACTAGGCCAGTATGCTAAGATAATCATTTGCGGGGATGAAAGGGTTGACCTGGAATGTTTAATGGAGAATTTAGGAAGCCAGGGGATAGTTAACCTCATGCTGGAGGGTGGTTCTACCCTGAATTATTCTATGCTCTCTCTAGGACTGGTTGATGAGGTAAGGGTGTGTGTGGCTCCTATGATTGTGGGTGGAAGTGAGGCCAAGACTCTGGTGGATGGTGATGGCATGGATTATATGTCACAGGCTGTGAAGCTAAAATTAATAAAGTCATACCCCTTGGCTGAGGATCTAATCCTGGAATATGAGGTTATAACCTGATTTGCTAATTTACAGTTATTTATATATTTAAGAATTAGTGTTCTTTTAAGAATTAGTGTTCTTTTAAGAATTAGTGTTCTTTTAAGAATTAGTGTTCTTTTAAGAATTAGTGTTCTTGACTAAATTATACCTTTTTTTCGGAGAATACTTTGAGGATTGTCTATAAGAACATTGGATAGCATTTTTTTGGGTAACCCTGCTCCCATAGCTATTTTACTAGCCATTTCATAGTTTATCAGGTCTCCAGGGGCGTGGGTGTCGGTGTTAACCACCAGATTGGTTCCTACCTCCAGGGCCACCTGGACCACATGGCCATTACCCAGACTGTGGCCCCGCCTGGCACTGATCTCCAGAGTTATATCATTATCGCGGGCAATTTCAGCTTCTTCCCTGGTAATAAGTCCGGGATGTGCCAGAACATCCACGTCTCGACAGTTAACAGCACTCCAGTTGGTGCCTTCGATTACCGGTTCCACCAGGGTTTCCCCATGAACCACGATGATCTCTGCTCCTTTTTCTCGGGCCATACGGGCCAATTTAGGAATTATCTCGGCAGGGGCATGGGTTATCTCGGCGCCGGGTATGATCTCAATATCCCAGTTATCCCGAATATCCATCACTGCATCTATCACCTTTCCCACACAGTCGATGTTGGAGGCGTCCACATGGTCGGTAATGGCTAGGGCCTGGTGACCTAAAACACTGGCACGTCTGGCTAATTCGGAGGGTAAGAGCTCTCCGTCGCTGAAAATGCTGTGACTATGCAGATCAATTCTTTTTTCTATACGGGGTCCCCCTTGGGTTTGTAACTTGATAGATTATTTTAGATGGAAGCACATAATAAAGGTAGTGATACAATGCAATGTTCTGTTTTTGCCCCGTCCCACATAACTGGCTTTTTCGTGATAAAAAAACATACTGAAGCAGTTTTAACTGGCTCCCGGGGAGCAGGAGTTACCCTGGACCAGGGGGTGCTGACCCGGGTTGTGGTGGAAGACGGGGAAGGTAGGTTGAAGATAGTTGTTAATGGCCAGATCCAGAACAACCAGAGGTTTATATCAAGTATAGTAAGGGATATGCTGGAAAAAAGGATTTCCCCACTCAATCTGGGACCTTTCGATATTAGGATTGAACATGAACATAAAATACCTGTAGGCTTTGGCTTTGGAGTTTCAGCAGCCTGTGCATTGGGAGCTTCATTAGGGATATCAAGTTGTCTTAAGTTACCTTTAACCTTTAACCAGGCATGTGAAGTGGCTCATCTGGCCGAGTTGGAACTGGGGAGTGGACTGGGTGATGTCATGGGTGAAGTTCATGGCGGAATAGTTTTAAGACTTAAAGAGGGTCCTCCAGGGTGGGGTCAGGCGGATCATATTCTGGCGGATCAGGAGCTTTATGTGATATCCCGAACCCTGGGGGAAATTGATACTGCCGATATCATCAACAGCCCCCAATATCAAGATATAATTAATCGGGCTGGGTCAAAACTTCTAAAGTTACTTTTAAAAAATCCCACCCCCGCCCAGTTCATGCTCCTATCACGGAGATTTGCCGATGAAACTCAACTAATGGATGAGGAGCTTAGAGAAATGGTGGAAATAATGGAGGAGGAAAGTTTAGGTGCTTCCATGGCCATGTTAGGCCAAACTGCATTTTCGATATCTCCGGATCCGGACTCCAGTGTTGAGAAGGCTTTGGTGACTAAAATAGACAATCTGGGGTGCCGATTCCTGTAATATATTTTTGTTATTGATTTTGAATAATTATTTGAATAATATTATTCAAACCGAGACAATTTTGGTCATTGCTTAAGATAAGGAACAACTGAAGCTTAATTTAATTCTGAGACCATAATTCGGTCCCCTTCGTCGGATACTTTACCATCCCGGACGTATACAATCCGGTCCGCCATTTTTGCCACGTAAGGTTCGTGGGTGACCATCACCAGTGTCACATTCTCCTGTTCATGAAGATCTCGTAGTAACTTTAATATAATATCTCCGGTTTTTGAGTCCAGGGATCCGGTGGGTTCATCAGCCAGAATAATGGACGGATGGTTCACCAGAGCCCGGGCAATGGCTACTCTCTGCCTTTCACCACCGGAAAGTTTGTTCGGTGTTTGACTTATCTTATCCTCTAACCCAACTGCTTTTAAAAGCTCCAGGGCCCTCTCCTGCATTTGTTTGGAGTTCAGACTACCCTCAAACATGGGGATCTCCACATTCTCCAGGACGTTCAAGTTGGGGATGAGGTTGTGCATCTGGAATACGAAGCCAATCTCTTGGGATCTGAACTGGCTCAGATCCTTTTTAATTGTGAGATCAATACCCGCCACCCTGATCCGACCGCTGTCAGCTGTATCCAAAGCGCCGATCATATTCAGGAGGGTTGATTTCCCAGAACCGGAAGGACCCATTATAGAAACAAATTCTCCCTTTTTTATTTTAAGATTCAAGCCACTCAGGGCGGTTATTTTCCCTTCATCATACCTCTTTTTCAGATCCTTGATCTCGATTATGTAATCATTCATAGCGCAACGCCTCGGTTGGTGGGAGCCGGGAAGCCCGGTAGGCTGGATAAATTCCACCCAGCACACCCACTAGAATGGCCACTAAAAAGCCCCTTACAAACACATCTAAAGAGTATGCGGGACTTATTTCTCCGCCCAATAAACTTAATCCGGCTACAGCTGCCAGGATACCCAGGACAGTACCTACCACAGCTGCTATAAGGGTTAGAACAATGGACTCCCCCATGATCATTCCCAGGATCCTTCTACTTCTCCAACCCACTGCCTTAAGGACCCCTATTTCTCTGGTGCGTTCGTAGACCGACATGATCATGGTGTTAATCACACCTACTCCTCCAATAAATATGGCCAGTAACGAAATGGCCCAGGTTGCCGAGTCGATGATGCTTAGCCCCTCGTTGATTCTGTCGGTGAGGGCGCTGGCGGAGGTGGCTGTTAGTTCGTTGGGATAGTAGTCTTTGATGGTTTGACTAAGCTCGGTGAGGTTGGTATTGTCATTTGCCTGTACATAGATGGTTGAAACTTCTCCGGGACTGTTGGTTAGGTCCTGTAAGGTATCCAGGGAGGTGAATGCCCCCCCGTCGTACATTATATTCCCGGTTTCAAATATTCCGGTGATGGTGAAGTCCTCTCCGAATAGGTTGATGGTATCACCCACCTTTTTATCAAGGGATTCTGCAGCGGTTTTTCCTAGAATAATCTCGTTGCTACCACTGGAAAACAAAGTTCCCTCCACACTGTTAATATCCACAACACTGAGCTTATCCAGTTTGATCCCATTGACGGAAAAGGATCCAAAACCGCCCTCAGCGGTGATGTTGATGGAGGGAGTTTTCCTCAACACACCTGCTGCGTTCTTAACGCCACTGATGTTGTTCAACTCCTCCACCCGGGCCTCGTCTATGGTGCCGGACATGAAATTTGAATTAGCTTCGGTTACAGTCAGATCCGAACCTCCTGCGTTTAGGGTCTCCGAAGTGGCTGCTTTCAAGCCCCCGGTTACCAGGCCCAGGGCCACAATAGTGGCGATGCCTACCGCAATTCCCACAATTGCCAGTGCACTCCTGGTTTTATTTCTAAATGGATTTTTCAGAATTAGTGATAAGTAAGACATGTTCCTCCATATTATAGGTGTTCAATAAATGATTATGCCAAATTCATACATAAATCATGCCAAAATTTCTTAGTTTCATATTTTTTTATCAGTTATTATCAGTCATTATCAGCCTTTCACTTCCGGGTTATTCTGAAGAGTATGGATAGGGCCACTAACTGGATCAAATTAATGAAAAGAAGGGGTAAACGGGGCCTGCTAAGCTCTGAACCCGAAAATTCCAGGGGAATGACCAGGGAAATGGCTAGGAAAATGGTAGATAGAATATTCTGCAAGAGCAGGAAAGAGGCAAAATATAAAAGTCCAATGGTGAATCCCGATTTCAATTCTTTGTAGGTTTTCCAGTATGCATACAGCAATCCTAAAAGTAGGCTTACATTGGCAATCCCAGCTAATAGAGCTACGTAAGTTATGATCAGTGCGTTGTATCCCATTTCTCCTACTGCCATATTTAAACCCCTAATTCATTAAATGAGCATATAACTTATTTTAGATCACTCCAGATATCTTTGAAAGTGTCATAGTTTTCCTCCATAAGATTAGAGAGAAAATATATTTCGCCATATTGCTTTTTACCAGTAGAAGGTCCACTAGATGTTACTATCTTGTTTTCCTCCATGACTTTAATGTGGTGTCGGACAGTCTTATAATTTAATTCAAGACGTTCAGCAAGTTGATGCGCATTTAAAGGTCTTTCATGCAGTGCCATAATTATCCTGGCACGATTAGGGCCTCCAGTCGAACCTGCAATTAACCACCAAAGAATTTTGAGCATTACAAACTCCTTAACTTATCCAAATGGAGTCCTGAGTTGTTATCAAGACACGAAATATATAGTTAGCCTAGGAAATAGAAACATCCTCGATGACGTACTTTATCGCCTCTTCATCCAGTTTGCGGCTGATGCTACGAGTCATTTTACCCACTGCAAATACCAGAACATTAAGTCCCCTTCTGGAAGCTGCCACCGTTGCTTGGGGGGTTGCGAATTCAAAATCAGGCCTGATTCCAACTTTATCCACCACCGACCGAGACACGGTTCCCATGATACCCACCCGGTCAAAATCCATTTCATATTCTCCATAAATTTTGCGGACTTTATCGAGATCTGTCTTCTTGGAACCGCCCTGATTTATGGGAGGAAGTTTTACTATTACTACTGACCCTGGCTCCAGTTCTATGGTTCCACCCAGACTGCTTAAGGCCACATCTTCCCCTTTACGTGCATCGTGAAGTACTTCGGCATGGGCTGGTGATTTTTCTTTTCCAGCATATAATGTTCCATCTTCCATCTTCAGCCAGACCATCTCCCCGGCCTGCAGATCATCCCGGGCCAGTGCCGGCCAAACTGACTTGTAGGTGTTCATGGTATCCAGAACCTGGTCTGCATATTTACGAAGATTCAGCGCCTCTTTTTTAACCTTCTCAATACCCCTTTTAGTGATTTTGTATCGGGAGTGTCCACGACCAGTTTCCACCAGACCCTCATCAGACAGGCTCTTAATATTTTCTGAAACTGCCTGGATGGTTATGCCCAGTTTATCAGCGATGTCCTTCTGGCGTAGATGGGGATCCCCCCTAGCTATCTCAGCCAGTATTTGAAAACGAGTTATTTCGCCTCTTTTTTTGAAAACCTTCATCCTATCACCAAGTGATTGTGTCGGACTTTTGACTAAAGACTATTTAAGGACTTTTAACTAAATTAAACCATTAATGGTTTGATTAAAGAGTTTAAGGAAGTTTTCTTTGCTTTTGGTAGGGATGTAAGCACCACAAGCCACAGAATGTCCGCCCCCAGTCCCTCCTACTTTATTGGCCACTTCTTTTATTACGTTGCCAAAGTGGATTCCATCGTAGGCTAAAAGCCGTGAACAGCGTAAAGAAACCTTTAGACCGTCTTTTTCGTCCCCTATTTCAGTAAAAGCTATCATGGGTTTTTTCCAATCCCCATAGCTCAACAACATTCCGGCTAAGGTTCCAATAACGTTACTTTTTATCCCGTTACCATCGAAGTATTGCAGGTTTTGCAGAGATTTAATCCGGCTTTCTTCCTGGAGCCAATCCATTTGACGGGCCAGATAGCTCCGATGATCCTTGGCCAAGTACTCCATGTCTTTTAATGCCATTTTACGGTTACCTTTAAGGACTTTAAAGGCAATGTCCGGTCGATCATGCCGGCTGCAGGCGTTAACTGCCGTTGAAAATTCACCGGCATCACGAAGTGGAGAATACCTCTCTTCCTTCAAAAATTCGTAGGAATCACCAGAGACCAGACGTGGAACATATTTAGCATATTTACGGGGAACTTCCAGGGTTAACATACGTACTAACTCTGAAAATAGTCGCATTTTTTCATCTTGTGTTAAATCTGAGAGGGTACGCGGATTCCTGCCATTTTTACTTGGTATTCCAAGTTTTTTTAGTAGAAGTAAACATTCATTCCGATTATTAGTTATGGGAAGTTTAACATCTCCAAAATAGGATAGAGCGACGTATATGGGTCGAGTCTGTCTGCCGTAAATAGCCAGATCATTAAATGATCGAACCAGACCCCTCCGGGTGCTGTCTTCCAGTATAAATTGGTTTATTCCTTCTAACTTTCCAGTTAAACTATTCTGCATATCCCCAACTGCACTGAGAACCCCAATCCAACTTAAGTCCTCGAAGCCGAACTTTTTAGCCAGTAGGTAGGACATACCCCCTCCAGAAACATGATAAGACCCGTCCATACCGAAATAATTGGGATTAATTTCAATAAACTCTCCCCTCCAGCATGGTCCCATCTTTCTTAAAGGAGGGTGGTGGTCTAGAATTAAAACTTTGGAGTTGGAAGTGGCAAAATGGTCCAGATTCTGTCCAGAACCAAGATCAGAAAATATGGTCAGTTCGTTATCTGCTTTACGTTCTGGAATCATATCCAGACTAATAAATTCTACTTCATGATCTAGCTCCAGCCGATCTAGGGTGGAGGAGAGAATTGCTCCTGCGGATATGCCATCACAATCAATGTGAGATAATATCTTGATGTCCTCAGAATTTTCCACCAATTCACGGGCCTTATGCATGGGTCGGTCAAGTGGCCGAAGAATGCTTTCTGGGGGAAATTTTTTATTCATGAATTTCAAGAGCTTGGTTTGTAAATAATCACCTTGTTAAGTTTTTTTATCATGATCTGGATGATTTAATAAGGGTACTGATCTTTAAAATGGTTTCTCTTTTGGTAAATCTTTTATCCACAATTACCCTTCCGGAGTTTTCCCACCAGGATTTGGGATATGATTTTCCTTTTTCAGTGAAGGGATTTAACCCCAACTTCGCTGCGGCCTGCTTAATTTCACGAAGTTTGGGTGCTGAAACTGCCTCGTTAATGGGAATTTTTCTCCCTTCCCTTTGGGACTTTTTGGAGTCCAGATAAGCCGGCCAGATTATGGTTTTATCTTTATCTGCCATATTAATTCATCTCTTTAATTCATCTCTTCCATCATTTTATCTAACATGGCCTCTACTGTGTATTTAGAGGGGGCAATGTAGGGTAAATCATATTCCTGGATTGCATACCCAGTTATGGGTCCAATGGCAATAATCATAATTTTTCCAGATTTTAAATGGTCAATAAGTTCCTTTTTCCTGTTAGCAGCAATTTCAAATAGGTTATGTACAGTTAGGGGGCTGGTAAAGGTTATGGCATCTACTTCATCGTTAAGTATTCCCTCCATTAAATCCTGCACTGGTTTCAGGTCGTGGGGTATGGTGGACTTATAAGCCTCAGCCAGTAAAACCTGAGCCCCCATCTTTCTCAAACCCTCTGGCAAGACATCTCGGGCCGAAAATGTTCGAGGGATGCCTATGATTTTTCCTTCCAGATTTAAAGGGGCCATAACCTTCAAAAGGCCCTCTGCTGTGTAATCTTCAGGCACCAGTTCTGCTTTTAATCCGTATTCTTCTAAAACTCTTTGGGTGCGTGGCCCAATGGCGGCAATCCTGCAATCATGGTGTAAATCATATTTGAAATCCGGACAGTACTGGAACAGTGATTGCAGTGATGCCGGGGAAGTGAATATGATCCAGTCCAGGTTTTTAGCATGCTGGCAAAGTTCCAGCAATGATTCGGTGCGGGACATCACCAGTTCCAGTGTAGGTGCCAGCAGAGCTTCACCACCCTCTCGGGTGATAATATCCACCGCTACCTGTGCCCTCTCTCGGGGTCTAGTAACGGCAATCACCCTACCTTCCAATCTTTTCATATCAATCTTGGTTACTGTTTATTTCTAATCTTTCTATAAACATCGACTACAGGGCCAATTATCACCAGAGCAGGAGGTTTAACGTCTTTTTGGGTAATATCTTCCAGTGTCCCCGTTACTATCCTCTGGCCAGGCATGGTCCCCTTTTCAATGATGCACACCGGGGTTTTTGGATCTTTATAGTTCAGGATCTCCTGCATATTTTCTTCTAATTTACCAATGCCCATAAGTATTATGATGGTGTCCGCGTTAAAGTCCCATTTGACCTGACTTTCAGTTTTCGACGGGTCTTCGTGGCCAGTTACCACAGTAAAGGATGTGGCCACACCACGATGGGTGACTGGTAATCCCACTGTCCCTGGAACTCCAATGGCAGAGGTGACTCCAGGGATAACTTCCACTTCTATTCCCATATCCAAAAGTGCTAACATTTCCTCTCCACCCCTACCAAAGACGAATGGATCTCCACCCTTCAGGCGCACCACTGTGTCATGTTTTTGACCTTCATCAATTAATATCTGATTTATCTCATCCTGGGTCTTGTGATGAGCTCCGGCCTTTTTACCCACGTAGATAAGCTCGGCGCCTGCAGCCTCTTCGAGTATCTCCTCGTTGGCCAGCCGGTCATAAATCACTACGTCAGCTTCTTTTAATACTTTTATGGCTTTAATTGTCACCAGTTCAGGGTCACCGGGACCAGCACCTACTAAATAAACTACCATCAGTTCACCTTGTTAAAAATAAATTTTACAGACCAAAGTTGCTAAAATTCACCATTGGGGGGTTAATAATTAACCAGGCCTTTGAAAAACTTTAAACCATCATCTGATCCAAGAACAGACTCTGAGGCCCGCTCGGGATGAGGCATAACCGCACAAACTCTACCTTCCAGGTCACACACTCCCGTTATGGATTCTATAGATCCATTGGGATTGCTTTCCACGAAGCTGAGCACCACCTGATCCTGGTCCTTAAGATCATCAATTAGCGGGTTAAAGTAACGCCCCTCAGCATGGGCTATTGGCATCCTTATAGTTTCTCCTTTCTTGTAGAGGCTGGTGAACGGCGTTCTGGTGGTTTTAACTTCCATCTCTTCCCACTGACAGATGAACTGGGCTTTCTCATTGAGAGTGAAAACTCCCGGAACCAAACCCACTTCTGCTAAGATCTGAGCACCGTTGCAAATTCCAAGGACAGGCTTATCTTCTTTAACTGCTGCCTTTATTCCATCAATAACCGGGGTGATGGCGGCTATAGCGCCGGCTCGTAGGTAATCTCCATAGGAAAATCCTCCGGGTATTACTATGGCATCGAATTTAGATAAATCTCGCTGGTTCCACCAGATATATTCACCTTCACATTCTACCAGTCCCAGGGCATGAAAAACGTCTCGATCGCAGTTAGAACCTGGGAAACGGATTATACCCACCTTCATTTTACCCATCTCCCGGCCTTACTTTGATCTGGTAGTCGTGTATAATGGGATTGCAGAGAAGTCGCTGGCACATCTGGTCAACTTCTTTCTGGGCTTCGTCCGGGCTATTTGCTTCCAGAGAGAATTTAATAATCTCTATGGTTTTAGTGTCCTCTACCTGGTAATCTAAAAGGGCCAGAGCCCTTTGGATGGTAGAAGCCTCCGGGTTTAGCATACCCTTCTTCAGACTTATCCTTACTTCGGCATGGTACTTCATGTTAATCACAATCCTTTTTAGTTTAAAGGGCCTGCGGGGCCCAATTATTCAGGATCCAGACTCCATTTTTCCAGATCATCTTCATCCAGAATTATTTCTGCTACACGTCTATATGCCTCAATAACTCCTGATTCTCCTTTGCGAAAGAGATCCTTGTCCAAGATATCACAGGTTTCACGATCCCAGAAGCGACAGGTATCGGGGCTGATCTCATCTCCTAGAACAATATTTCCCTCTTTGTCACGACCGTATTCTATTTTGAAGTCAGGAAACATCAGTCCTTTACTTTCCAGAAAATTTTTTAGTATTTTATTTATCTTCAGGGTTACCCTGCGGATATAGTCCAAGTCATCCTGGGTAACGATACCGAGGGCTTTGGCGATATCATCGTTTAACATGGGATCATGATATTCGTCGTTTTTAAAGTCCATCTGAATGAGGGGAGGATCCAATTCTTGCCCCTCTTGGAACGGAAAACGACGTACTAAGCTTCCTGCAGCAACATTACGGGCTATAACCTCCAGAGGTATCATTTCCAATTTTTTACAGAGCATGTAACCTGGTTCAGGAAGATCCAGGTACTGGGTTTCCACACCCTCCTCTGCTAATAACAGGAAGAACTTAGCGGAGATAATGGAATTGTAATATCCTTTCTTGCCTATTTTATCCTTTTTTTGGCCATCACCTGCTGTTATATCATCCCTGAATTTAACCATAACCTGATCAGGATGGTCGGTTTCGTAAACATCCTTGGCCTTGCCTTGATATAAGAGCTTTCCCACTTCAAGCTTCATGTATAACTCCATTTTCATTTGTATCCAAGGTTTAATATACCTTTGAAACTACAATTATTTTATTGTGATTTCCTTAGTTTAAAATTATATACGTAGAGTAAGTTAAACTCAAACCTCATTTTTGGTGAAATAAAATGTGTGGGATTGTAGGATGTATACTTAAAGATAAAAAAGCAGCACCCATACTCTTAGACTGCGTACGGCGTTTGGAGTACCGGGGCTACGATTCGGTGGGCATAGCCACCTCATCATCATCAATTAATATCAAAAAAGACAGTGGTAAAATAGATGAAGTTCATGAAAAATTGCAATTAGATGAACTGCCGGGTAAGGTTGGAATTGCTCACGTTCGCTGGGCAACTCATGGGCTTCCAACCCGTGAAAATGCCCATCCACATACTGACTGCGATAATAAAATAGTCCTGGTACATAATGGCATTATCGAGAACTACCAGGAGCTTAAGGACCAGTTACAGGAGGAGGGCCACCATTTCCGCTCCGACACGGATACCGAGGTGATCGCTCATCTGGTCGAAAAACAGATGGATGGAGGAAATGATTTTGAGGAAGCTGTTCGTGGAGCAACTCAGAAAATTAAGGGCTCCTATGCCCTGGCAATTATTCACGCTGATTATCCGGATACCATCATTGGAGTCCGCAAGGAGAGTCCTCTTATTCTAGGGGTGGGGGATGATGACTATTTCCTGGCCTCAGATGTACCGGCCATACTGGAAGAAACCAATCGTGTAATCTATCTGGATGATGATGATATTTTCATTATTCGAAGTGATGGCATAATCATTAAGGATGTAAATGGTCATATAAAGGAGAAGAATATAGACGTTATTAATTGGGGCCCGGAAATGGCCCAGAAAGGTGGTTATGACCATTTCATGATTAAAGAGATACATGAACAACCGGAAGCAGTCCGTAATACCCTATCTGAACTTGATGAAATAGAAAAGACTGTTAAAAACTTTTCCAAGATTAATCGCTTATGTTTTGTGGCATGTGGTACTTCCTATCATGCAGCTATGGTTGGAAAATATTTATTTGAAGAGTTAGTTGGTCTTCCAGTGGATCTGGCATTGGCATCTGAGTTTGAGTTCTCTGCTGGTGCTCTTAGACCAGATACCCTAGTAATATTCATCACTCAGTCTGGTGAAACTGCGGATACTATGAAGGCCATGGAATTAGCCAAAGGAAAGTCAGAAACCCTGGCAATTGTTAATGTGATGGGGAGCAGGGCTACCCGTGAGGCTGATCATGTAATATACACTCGAGCCGGTCCTGAGATAGGGGTAGCTGCCACTAAAACCTATGTGAGCCAGTTAACTTGTATATATCTCCTGGCAGCATGTATGGCCAGAGATAATGCAATTCTGGATGAATTGGGGAAGGTTCCGGATTATATGACCACCGTTCTGGAACAGGAAGATTTTATAAAAGAAATCTCTCCCCAGTACAGGGATGCACAGGATTTCTTTTTCATTGGTAGAGGTTTTTCATATCCCACTGCCATGGAGGGCGCCCTTAAACTAAAGGAGATCACCTACATTCATGGAGAAGGATACGCTGCCGGTGAACTAAAACACGGGCCATTAGCCTTGATAAGTGAGGGAGTGCCAGTGGTAGCAGTGGTTCCTCCTGGCAAAAGTCATGATCGGACCATGGGCAATGTGAAAGAGGTTAAAGCACGTGGAGCTCGAGTAATAGGCTTAGGATCACAGATGGACACCAATTTACGTTCTGAATCCCATGATATGATGGGATTGGATGATGCCATCAGTGAATTGATTTCACCCCTTGTTTATGTGGTTCCCTTGCAATTACTGGCTTACTATATAAGCGTAGAAAGAGGCATAAATCCTGATCAACCCAAGAATCTGGCTAAATGTGTTACTGTGGTATGATGCAGTAATTCATTGGATCTGAATCATCTTATGAAAGATGTTACTAATTTTGCACATATTTAGCTTATTTAGAATTGTCTAAAGGTTAGAAATTGCCAGGGTAGTTTATTTAAAGATGAAGGAAAAATATAGTTTCTTGTAAAATGGATGACCACTTGGTAGGGAAAATAATCTTGGAACATGAAGAAAGGTCATTCTGAGGTTGAAGATGAAACCCCAAAAAAATGGAAAACTGTTTATCATTCTCTTGATTGCGCTTTTAGCCTACGGATTTGCATCAGGAGTTCATGCCCTGGGAATAGGAGAGGATGTGGGGGATAATCTTATAACTTCGGATTTGAGCCTTTCCGGGGATCAGAAGATTAGTGAAGTCAGTGACCCGTCTTTTAAACCGACTTATCTGAACCGAAGGGCAGTTAACGTTACCAACACCACCACCCCAAAAAACACAACAACTAATCAGACTCAGTAAAGTTTCAAAATGTTTAAAGATAGATTTAAACTATTTTCAGAAACTCGAAATATAATGACCTATTCTTAAGTTTATTCAGGTGATTTGATGCAGGAAAGGAATACGATTGGACCAAAAATTCGACAATTAAGAGAAAGTCGTGACATGACCGTGGAACAACTGGCAGAAAGCAGCCAGTGCAATGCTGAACTAATAAAAAACCTGGAAGAAGGTGCACTGGTCCCATCTCTCACTCCTCTTTTACGGATTGCCAAGGCTCTGGGGGTACGTCTGGGAACCTTTATGGATGATCATCCTCAAAATGGTCCCTTTAAATTAGAAGCCGATAAACATGAAAATCTGATAAGATTCTCTGGTAAAGATGCTACCAGTGACCAAAGCGCCCTGGACTTCTATTCCCTGGCCTACGGTAAAGGTGATAGACATATGGAGCCTTTCATAATCGATGTCCATCCCCTGCAGGCCGATGAATATAAACTTTCCTCCCACGAGGGGGAGGAGTTTATTTACGTCCTCAAAGGAAGCATTGAGATTTTTTACGGACAACAGAAATTCCTGCTCAATGAGGGGGATAGTATATATTATGATTCCATTGTTCCTCATGATTTACACGCTCACCAAGAAGATGCCAAGATCTTAGCAGTGGTTTACGCATCCATATAATTACGCTAATGAAAGTGATAATACATGTTAAATATTGTAGTGACCCCCCGATTCGGAGATACAGATGGACTAAGACATATAAATAACATAACCCTTGCAGAATGGTTTGAACTGGCCAGAAATCCACTTTATCGTTTTTTCACTCCTGACTTGGATCTGAGTTATGAAAAATGGAAGTTGATCATGGTCCGCACCGAATTTGACTTTCTGGGGCAGATGTACTACGGGTGTGACGTTCATATTAAAACCTACATAAGCAAAATCGGAAACACTTCCTTTGTCACTGCCCATGAGGCTTGGCAGAATGGCCATTTACGGGCCCAGGGAAAGGCAGTTCTTGTTCATTTTGATTTTATGGAACAGAAAAGTAAGTTCATCCCAGATTCTATCCGAAAAATGCTCATGGAACATCTGGTGGATGAAGAAAAAGAATGAAAATAAGGTGTCATGATGCTTTTCACTGAAGATACCATAGGATATTTCCTGGAAAAGGGGGCTGAAGAACACCCCGATAGAGACTTTATGGTCTATCCTGACCGAGATCTACGATTAAGTTATAAAGAATTTGATGATCGAGTAAACCTTCTGGCTAAAGGGTTATTGTCCATTGGGATTAAAAAGGGCGATCATGTGGGTATATGGGCCCTTAACGTACCGGACTGGCTTACTTTTATGTTTGCCACCGCCAAAATTGGGGTGGTCCTGGTAACCGTTAACACCGCCTACCGCAGTCATGAACTTGCCTACGTGATGGAACAGTCTGATATGAAAGCATTGGCCATAATAGACGGCTTCAGAGATATTGACTATGTTCAAACCGTTTATGAACTGGTTCCTGAGCTGAGAACCCAGGAACGAGGGGAATTAAAAAGTGAGAAGTTCCCTTACCTAAAAAGTGTCATTTATATAGGTCCTGAGAAACATCGTGGTATGTACAATACACCTGAGTTAATGTTGCTTGGAAAACATACTCCTGATGAGGAATTCGTAGGTATAAAGGAGAGTTTAGATGGTGATGAAGTCATTAACATGCAATATACATCTGGAACCACTGGATTCCCCAAGGGGGTAATGTTATCACATATTAACATCCTTAATAATGGTTATTACATTGGGGAACGTCAGAAATTCACAGGAAAGGACAGACTATGTATCACTGTTCCTTTATTCCACTGTTTCGGTATCGTGCTGGGAATTATGGCCACCTTAACCCATGGATCCACCAACGTGATGGTGGAAGTTTTCGACCCACTGTTAGTACTGGCTGCAGTCCAAAAAGAACGGTGCACAGCCCTATATGGTGTCCCAACCATGTTTATAGCCGAGTACAGTCACCCCATGTTTGATATGTTCGATCTTTCCAGTCTGCGCACTGGTATCATGGCTGGTTCCACTCCACCCATCGAGGCCATGAAGAAGGTGGTCAACGACATGCACATGACCGAGGTGACCAGTGTTTACGGGCTCACCGAAGGTTCACCCGGATTCACCCAGACCAGTACCAATGAACCATTCGATAAACGAGTGGAGACAGTAGGCAAGGCCCTTCCGGAATGTGAGGTTAAGATTGTGGACCCTGAGACCGGGAAAACCCTGGGACCTAACGAAACCGGTGAGATTTGCTGTAAAGGTTACAATGTTATGAAAGGCTACTACAAAATGCCTGAAAAGACCCGAGAAGTTATTGATGAAGATGGATGGCTGCATAGTGGTGACCTGGCCACTGTGGATGAAGAAGGTTACTACTCCATAGTGGGCCGCATCAAAGACATGATAATCCGTGGTGGAGAAAACATCTACCCCCGGGAGATAGAGGAATTTTTGTACACCATGCCAGGTATTCTCGATGTACAAGTCGTCGGTATCCCTGATGATAAGTATGGTGAGATCGTTGGTGCTTTCATCATCCTGGCTGATGGAGCGGATTTAACCGAGGAAGATGTGCGAGATTTCGCCCTGACGAAAATAGCCAGGTATAAGGTTCCTAAACATGTTTTTTTTGTGGATGAATTCCCATTAACTGCCAGTGGTAAAATTCAGAAGTTTAAACTAAGGGATCAGGCTGTAGAATTACTGGAAAAAAGAAAGGTCCAGGAAGATGATATTAACTAATGTGAATTAACCACGAAGGTCAACTGATATACAACCACTAAAGATAAAAGTTAGAAATAGGGGTTGTCCCGACCCCTACTGATTATTATTTTTTTGATGAAGACTATGATAATCCTGCGGAAAAAAAATAGGATTGTGGAACTTTTCCCAATAGGAAGTTCTAAGGGTGCCTTAAACCAAAGACGCCAACCCTTATTTTATGCATATTTAAAACTTCGGCGGGTTAAAGGCCAGTTGAAGATTCACCGTTTCGTGGTACAGAAAGATAAGGAAATGATTTTACCTCCCTCCGAGGCAGTAAAAATCCTTAGAAAACAGAACGTTTTTCTGGTGGGAGATGACCCGGAAGTTGAGGAGTTAATGGAATCTTTACACCTAAAATACCGAAAGACCAGCATATGCCGGCACTGCACCTTCACCGGCCACATAACCTTACTGGAACGTGAAAAATCCTATCGTTACCATAAGGATAATATCTGCCTTATTTGTGCCGAGGAAGAGATAAAAAGGGAGCTGAAGAATCATTCCTTTGATTTAAAGATGTTTCCCACCTTCCGTAGGATTCTCTACCGCACCGGGGATCTGGAGAAGGTTCTTAAAATGTTTGACCCCAGATTCAACCCCCTGGAGGAACGTAAGCTCACCCTCTATGACCGGATAGCCGGGAGTGGGGATGGAAAAAATCTTAAAGTGAGTATGGATCAGCTGGATATTCCCGATAATTTTAAGGCCATCTTAAAAAAACAGGGCACTCATCTTCTCCCGGTCCAGGTCCTGGCAGTCAATGCCGGACTTCTAGCAGGAGAAAACCTGCTGGTGGTCTCGGCCACAGCCAGCGGAAAAACACTAATCGGGGAGTTGGCCGGCATACCTAGAGCCATGAAGGGGGGAAAGTTCCTGTACCTCTCTCCCCTGGTAGCGTTAGCCAACCAGAAGTATCGGGATTTCCGGAAAAGATACGGGAATCTGGGCCTAAGAGTGTCTATCAGGGTGGGTATGAGTCGTATCAAGGCACGTGAAGAATTATCTTTACCGGAAGGTAAAGTGGAAGATTCTGATATCATAGTGGGAACCTATGAGGGTCTGGATTTTCTTTTACGGGCTGGCCGGGCATCTGAGCTGGGCAATCTGTCTACGGTGGTAGTAGATGAGATCCACATGCTGGGAGATGAGGATCGTGGCCCCCGCCTTAAGGGACTTATACAGAGGCTTCGCTTTCTGTTTCCAAATCTTCAGATAATTGGCCTCTCAGCCACGGTGGGTAACAACCGGGAAATTGCCTATAAATTTGGAATGAAACTGGTGGAATACTCTAAACGGCCGGTTCCCCTGGAAAGACATCTAATATTCGCCCGCACCGAGGAGGATAAGAACCATTGGATGACCCAACTAACCAGATCAGAATTTCAGAACCGTTCCAAGAAAGGATTCCACGGTCAAAGCATAATATTCACCAACTCCCGGCGAAAAACTCATCTGATAGCAGATTACTTGGTTAAAAGAGGAATTAAGGCCGCAGCTTACCATGCTGGACTCTCTTATTCTAAAAAAAATAGAATAGAAAAAGAATTTGGGGATCAAAAAATATCTACGGTGGTCACCACCGCTGCTCTGGCTGCTGGAGTTGATTTCCCTGCGTCCCAGGTCATATTCGAGAGTCTCAATATGGGTCGGGAGATGCTGACTCCCAACGAATTTTCCCAGATGATGGGTCGGGCTGGTCGTCCCAGCTACCACGACCAGGGCAAGGTCTACCTCATACCCGAAGTAGGGAGAAAATATGGGGAGGATAACGAGGAAAAAATGGCAATAACTCTCTTAGATAGTGGTGTAGAATCCATTCACGTCCAGTACAGCGAAGCTGGATTGGTGGAACAGGTGCTAGCTGATGTTTGTGCCAGGGGGCCTTCCAAGATTTCTGAAATCTCTAAAGGATATGAAAAAGATGAAATTCCCCTGGCAATGGCTACGGTCTGGGATATTCTACTGGACCAGAGATTAATAAAAGATAAAAAGGGTCAAGTGTCACCTACCGCCTATGGTAGGGCGGTTTCCATGTCATTTCTCAACTATCATGATGCTCTTTACATCCAGGGGAAGTTCAAAAAGACCAGACCATTGGAAATAGCCCTGAAGTTAGAACCATTTGAGAGCGCATACCTCTCAAGTCGGATAACTAATAAACTAGGCCGGGTTCTTAAGATAAACATGTCATCCCGGTTATTCGCGGATTCCACCCTGGACATCATATCTTCTGGAGATACACTGGTCAAACTGGAACCTAACTTCCGGGAGCGTATCCTGAATATGCAGATGGAGTTTTTTTCTTGTAAATGTAAGGAACGACCATTTTGTGGTTGTTTCCAACGAGAACTGTCCCGGAGAATCGTCAGGCAGCGCTTGAATAAGGAAGACCCGGCGGATATAAGCCGTAAACTCTTGCGTAACTTTGAAATACATGCCTATGCCGGAGACATCTTCAGCTGGCTGGACAGCCTCATCCGGATGCTGGAAGCCATCGAAAGGATATCTATGGCATTTGGAAAAAATAATGTGGTTAAAGAATGCAGAAGACTTATCAGAAGGATTGAAAATTGATTATTTATGAGAATTATTTATGTGACCACTTGTAGTCTATTTAAAATCCTTTAAACCTGGAGGGACACCCTACCGAGTATTCGGAGTTCATACTATCGTATTGTCTAAATTATGCTTCATTTTATGTCCCATTATTTTTGCATTGGCTCCTATGTTTAGAACTTGTTTTTCTCTGCTCCCGTACCGATAAACCGTGATTCCTTTACATTTAAGTTGATGGGCCAAGAGAAAAACAGCCTTAACGTCCTGGGGTGATGCTTCACCCGGGAGATTGACTGTTTTGGAAACTCCATTGTCTACAAATTCTTGAAAAGCGGCTTGAATCTCCACATGCCATTGCGGATCCATCTGATGGGCGGTTACAAATAAGTTTTTAATATCAGGGGGGACTTCGTTTAAACCCTGTAGGGAGTGCCTTCTAGCTATTTTCATCATAAGCTCTGTAGTGTAGAATCCCCTTTCCCGGGCAATTTTCTCGAATAACCCGTTTACTTCCAGAAGTTGAGTACCCCCCATAACTTCCCTTATATAACAAACCGCGAAGAGAGGTTCTATTCCGCTGCTTACGCCTGCAATTATGCTTAAAGTACCCGCAGGGGCGATAGTCGTGGTAGTTGCGTTTCTAATGGCATTAAAACCTTCTTTATGCCATTTACTCCCCTTAAATGCTGGGAAAGATCCTCTCTTTGTTCCAAGTCCGGCCGAAGCTTCCCTGCTGTTTTTACTGATGAATCTCATAATTTTCCTGGCCCATTCCAGAGCTTTTGGAGTGTTGTAGGGGATCCCCATCATGATGAGCATCTCGGCAAACCCCATTACTCCCAGACCAAGTTTCCTGGTTTTTAAACTCTGGGTTTCTATCTCCTTTAAGGGAAAAAGGTTGGCATCAATGACATTATCCAGGAAATGAACAGCAGTTTTAACCACAAAATCAAGTTTATCCCACAAGAATTTGCCGTCCTTAACCATTCTGGCCAAATTCACGGATCCCAAGTTGCAGGACTCATAATCGAGGAGGGGCTGTTCCCCACAGGGATTGGTGGCATTGATCCGGCCTAGATGAGATACAGGATGGGTGTGGTTTATCTGGTCTAAAAATATGATCCCGGGGTCCCCACTTTTCCAGGCCATTTCTACCATGAAATCAAAGACTTCCCTTGCAGACAGGCTTTTTACCACCTCCTGGTTTCTAGGGTTCACCAGGTCGTAGGGCTCACCTTCTTTCACAGCTTGCATGAACTGATCATCAACACCCACTGAAAGATTGAAATTGGATAGTGGACCTTCCATCTCCTTGGCCTTTATGAAATCCAATACGTCCGGGTGGTTGACATTCATTATAGCCATATTTGCACCTCTCCTCCTGCCACCTTGTTTTATTACTTCAGTGGCCACGTCAAAAATGCGCATGAATGAGAGGGGGCCGGAAGCAATACCCTTTGTTGATCTAACCACATCACCTTGTGGCCTTAGATTGGAAAAAGAAAATCCTACCCCTCCTCCTGATTTATGGATTAGAGCCATATATTTCAGGGTGTTGAAGATGCCTTCCACAGAATCAGGTACCGGTAGGACGAAACAGGCTGATAACTGATTCATTGAGGTGCCGGCGTTCATTAGGGTGGGAGAGTTGGGAAGAAATTCTAAATTAGCCATTAAATGATAAAAATCTTCTTCTAATCTATCTACATCTGTATTTTTATCGTAAAGAAGATCCACATGGGCTATAAAACTGGCAACACGTCTGAACATCTCTTGGGGAGTTTCAATAATCTTGCCAAGTTCATCTTTCAGAAGATACCTTCGCTCTAGGACCTTCAAGGCATTGAAGGAAAGTTCAGGAACCGATGAATTCTGTTCCCCATCTTTCATAGTTACACATCCTATATTCTACTGTCGAACTAAGTTTTGTTGTTCACAATACAAGTTTTCTAGGATTGAATGCTATTTTTTTTTGTTTAAGATGAATATCTTCTTTAAGATGCCAGGAACAAACAGTCACTTAATATGGAATTAGTTAGTTTATATAACTCATAAATTCACAGATGAAACCCACAAGAGAAACAATCACACAAAAGAAATAATAAATGTGAATTCAAAAAGGGCATTATAACAAACACATTCGTAATTTAAAGATGATAAAATGATGAGGGACACCAAAATAATGGTAGTAGGTGCAGGTAATGCGGGAAGACCTGCGGCTCAGCTTTTAAACTACGTGGGAAATGAAATTAGATTAATAGACCAAAAAAGTTACTCTGAACTTCCCCAGAAGGCACAAGATCAGTTAGAAAACCTTGAATCCAGTGGAATTACTTTAGAACTTGGAGAAGATCCCAATGAAAGTATAAAATGGGCTGAGGCAGTTTTCATCTCACCAAACATTCCTGATAATGCTTTAATTCGCGATTTAATCAGGAAAGAGCAGAACAATAGGGATCTGAAAGAAATAAACACTGCTGATATTGGTCGTATCCTAAATTCCCTGGTAAAGATGCCCATTGTGGGAGTGGCTGGAACTGATGGGAAAACCACCACCACCAACATGATTTTTCATTGTTTTAACCGGGCATATAATCCGCTTCTTTTCTCATCACTACAGGATTCTCTGGTTATTGAGGGGTTAATCCGATTAATAGTATCTGATACTGAGAACTTTGACCTGGCTGTTATAGAACTTCCCCATGGCACAATCCGGATGACTGAGGGACTGGAAATAGCGGTGGGGGTGGTTACCAACATGACTCCCGATCATATGGAAGAATTCGACTCTTACTCTGATTACATTCAAAGAAATTTGTCCATCAAAGATCTGTTACATGAAAATGGAATTCTGGTGGTGAATGGTGATGACCCCATCCTTAGCCAGGCCCATCTGGATGATTATGAAACCATTTATTATGGGCTTAATCAACCCAAAACTATTGAATACGATGGTGAAGTTTACAAAAGCACTGGTAAAACAAGATTTAACTTAGTAGCGGATCAGATCAAAGATAAGGGCATGTTTGGATCAGAATTCAGGGTAAAAATTTTCAAAATACCCACCCTAATCTGTGAAAACTGTAACGAAATTAGCTGTGAATGTGGAGATTTCAAAAGAAAATACACTGATTACCAAACTACTAATATAAAAATAAGTCTTCCTAGCACCTTTAATATTGAAAATACCCTGGCCACCATAGCCACGACTCTGGCCTGGGGGTATGATCTGGAAACAGCAAAAGCTTGTGTGGAAAGTTTCACCAACCTAAAGGGACGTTTTGAGAAAATTGGTACCGTGAATAATGTTGACGTATATCTAGACGCTGCCCACAATCCAGATAGTATCGAGATGCTTTTAAGCAGTTTAAAGGTTGAGGGCAGGCTTATCGTTACCCTGGATAATCCCGACACCCTAACCATACGTAATAAATTTAAAATTGGACAAATTCTGGGCGAATACGCCGATATTTTAATGGTCAGTGCTAAAAATGAGACCACCAAAATGGTTGATACCGATGCCGCAGAAGAAGTCCTCAGAGGCGCTAACCTAAGTGACCAATCCATGACCCTGGATGTAGAGGAGGCCATAAAGCAAGCACTGCAAAAGGCAGTTAAGGGTGATTTAATTATCCATATGGGTCCCGGTGTGGTTAACGAATACCAAAATGTTAAAAATGATATTTTAAAGGCCTTATTTCCGATGTGAACCTGGACTTGAAAAAAATCAAATTAAGGTCATATTTTTGGTGATATAGGAATCTAAATGAACTTAGCTGGGATTTTCAGCTGGCTAATCTTTGTACAGATTCTAGTTCTGTAGTTTGTCGAATGCTGTTCCTTTGCGTTGATTTTTACAATAAACCCTGAAAGCGGAAATTGGTTATTCAATTTCAAGATTTACATCAGTAACTTCTACAATCACATCCGAATCATGTAACATTTTTTTATAAGCTTCCGCTTCTATTATTGTTTTCAGTTTTGATAGCGATATTTTAATCCCTTTAGAGGCAAGATCAAGGGCAATGGTCCTTATGTCCTCATATTCTGCTTTAAGGGACAACAATTCACTTTTATTTTGTACTAAATATTTTATACGTACTTCTGATTCTGACTGCACCTTTCCTGCTTTAAACCTAACTTTTGTGGACTTCACTTCGTAAGGAAGGGCTAAATGTTCAGCATGGATAATTTTAATCCCTAATGTCCCAAACTCAAGAGCAAGTAGGGAGGAAATATCATCAAGTTGGGTTCTATTAACGTCCACAAAAATTATGTATTCTATCCTCCCTTTCTTGGTAATCGCATTTAAAACATGTATATTATTAGCTCCAGCTGCCAGAACTCTTTCGATAATATAAGGCAAGCCTTCAGCTGGCAGATCATCTACCGTGGTCATCAGGAGCATTTAATTCACCAGAACTTAGAATTCTGACATTATTTTCCTAGCCCGGTTGGCGACTTCTTCTGCCCTGGGAATTGCTCCCGGGATTGCTGATGAGATGTAAGCTCCGGTAACAGCCTTTTCAGCTATATCTTTAGGTGGGATGTCAGTAAGGGTAGCAGCCACAGCCGCTGGCACTATTATATTGATAATAGTGTGTCCACATAGTTGTAACTCCACGACAGGCACGGCTGCTAAGGGGATGGCCTCTAGTAGATCTTGCTTTTTATTAATAACAGCATCAGGAATCACCTTATGGGATAAACCTTCAAAGACTACTTTTTCACCGTCAACTGTCACTTCTACATTGGCATCGGTATCAAAGCCACAGTATTTCATCAGGAAGTCGTTGGGTTTTCTACGGGCACATCCCTTGTAACTGGTGATTTTTATAACTATATCTTTACCAGTCATTTGACTGAATAGATGACCGCAGGCATTTTCTACGTTCTCTAACTTTTCATCATCGAGCATGCGCACTATTTCATCCAGTTCATTACCATTCTTAAGCTGGTCATATGTAAATTTAGCCCGATCATAGACTGCCTTGGTCACCGCACCATCAGTGGCTAGTATCATGGCTTTCGTTACCGGCCCCCGGTTCACCTGTTCAGCTTTTCTGGAAATGGTGTTAGTGGCTACCTTGGCAAATTCGGGTTCGAGCCAGAAGTTTTCTTTGATTTCTTTTATTTTATCAGCTGCTTTTTCTAGGTCGCCTTTGCTTTCGATTAGAACTTTCATGGCTAACACGGCATCTGCGGTCATGTGGCCCAGTGGAGGTTGTAAAGGCCCTCCAGAGAAACCAGCACCAATCGCCAGTGATTCCTCGAATGCAGATAGCATCTCTTCAAAGGCGATCATACCCACCACTGAGGGACCACCAATATCTTTGAGTATAACTCCCAGGTCACCGACCAGGCGGGCGGTGTCGTATTCTTCGCTGGTACCCCTAATGTGAAGTTTTTCGGGTAGTCCAGCAGCTTCTACTGCCCCCATTCCGGCCAAATAGGCGCTGTTAGCTTTGAAGATTTCGCCGTACTCTTCTGCCACTTCTGAATCAGGGTGCACTATCTCCAGTATAGCTGCCGCACCGAAGATCGCGGCCATAATGGGGCTGGGTGGCATTCCTACATTGGCATAGGCTTTCAACATGCCCCTGGTCCCGGAGGCAGCACCATTCTTGGCCAGTTCGGGGAAGGCCACGTCTTCCCCCAGGGCACCGTGACCGTACAATGGCCCTCCACCCACTCCCAGTGGAAGGATGCTACCATCTATGCGTGATACTTTGTTATCAAAAATATCATCGTACAATGCCTTTACTGCAGCATAGCCGGATATCCTGTTGTTCACCTTGGCGGTGGGAATGGCCAACACTCCGCACCGGTCGACTCCTGCAATCATCCTGGCCATGGCTCCCAATTTTCGGTTACCAGCAGGCACACCTGCTTGGGCATTTGATCCGGCAAAATAGCATAAAGTTGCAGCTATCAAGGCAGCATTAGCAGGATCAGCTCCAGCTAGCTCCGCTGTGTCTATAGCTTTCTTTAAAACGGTATCTATGGGTAAATACTGGACGTTTTCATCAGTAAGCTTTAATTGAGTGCCCCTCAACACTTCTTGAGCAATGGTGTTTGCGGTACAAATTGCAGCGATGTTTAACATACCATGGCCCTTTGTAAGAGCCTCTATACGGTCGTTAGTCAACATATCCACGTCAGAAACCGAAGCCATAATAGCTGAAACTATTTCCTTTTTCACGATAACATCTCCTTATAGACTATAGGGTGAAGTTTAGTAAATAATTTAGCAAGTTATGTGAAGAAAAATTTTAAGATAAGGGTAATTAGTATAAACACCAGTTTCGTCATAAAAACCGCTGAACATACAAAAATGATTACAGGTTATCTGACAATAAAAACTGGATAAATTGATTACGCTACTTACCAGCAATGGCATGTTGATTTTTTTTAAAAAAAAGAATAGAAGATTTAGTCCATGGATTTAGTACATGGAAATTTCCTGTACACCAAAAACGCTACCAGTTTCTCCATCTACTTTAACATAGGCCACCACGGTACCTACTGAGTGTTGCCCTTCCTTGGTTACAACCACGGGAACGTAGTATATGCCTCCTTTTAAAGAGGGAGTGCCGGCTTCAGTATTGGAGAATTGATCGGGATTGGCAGCCATGTAATCTGCTGCAATGGATTTAGCCTTTGCCGCGGAAATTTTAACCGAAGTGGACTGATTATCCTGTACTTGCTGAGAATTGTCAGCGGTGTTGGTGGTATTGTTGGTTACATTTAATGTGGCATTCTCTGCTGGTTGGCTTATCCACAGATAGGCCACTGCCCCCACTAAAAATATAACCACCACTAACAGAATCAGAATAATGCCTTTATAGTTCATAGAATATCATCTCCTACTGGTTTATTTCTATATTTCTATATTAATTAATTTTTTGGATAAAAGGACCTAAACTAACCTCTTAGGGGATAAAGATAGTTTTTTTTAGAGTATTTAAAAAAATATAAATTTTAAAATTAAAAAAATAATAGAGTATTTCAAACTTCAATCAGACTCTTGATATCTTTAACCACATCCCCAATAGCCTCTTCCAGTAAAGATTTGCCCAGTTCCGGGTCTACCCGGATATATTTCCCCTCCGCCTCTCTTGCCCCTCTATCGATTCCATCATCAGCCTTTCTTGCTTCTTCAAGTCCAATCATACAGAATTCAGGATACTTTCCCACGTTACAGTGTTCTTCCAGTCTTTTGTGATCCGTAATTCCCAGGAACTCTCCCATGGACAGTTCCCCGGTTCCGGCATGCGGACCTTCAATCTCGACGATACGATTGTTAAAACTAATATGGAGTCCTAAATCTTCTTCAACATCTTTCAAATAATCTATTATGGGCACGTTACCTCCATGTCCATTGATTAGTATGATTTTTTCCAGTTGCAGACACTTTTTAGCGGTACGGAGGGTGGGTTTAAGCTGTCTTTCCACCAGTTCCAGGGGTTCCAGGTGCACGCCATGTTTAACATAGCTGTATTCGGTGGCGGCATATAATATCCCTAAAAATGCAGTTCCGGTCCGTAGGGATGCCTGGAGTGCAATATAGGCCGCTATTTTTGAGTCCGTATCTATTGGTAACGCGGCTCCATGGTTTTCCAGGTGTGAACCAAGGGCTAACACGCCTATTTTATGTACATAGGGTGATAAGATATTTCCTGAAGAGTATCTCAGTTTTACCATGTTTATACCTGTAGATCTGTTCTTTAAATAAAATGAAAGTCACTTAAAATTTTAGTTAAACTTCTAAATTCCAGATCTTATCCCCCACATAGTGCAGTGTCTTCACCGCTTTACCCTGCTGGTTTTTCACCATCTCGTCTCCAGAAATAAGGGCACGACCTATACATAGAGGTTTTCTGTGGGTTTCTTCAATGATGACCACTATATCGCCTTCTTGTATTTGGGGGTCGGCTTCCACGATACCGGGGGACATGACATCTGCACCTTTAGCCACGAATTTCACAGCACCCATATCCACCACCACGTAATGAGATTCTAAAGAACGTTGTAGAACTCCTTTAAGGGCAGGATAAGGTTCTCCGTCAAGTATCATTATTAAGGGTTCGCCATCTACCAATATAAGGTCTTCCACGTCGGTCTCTAACATTTCTATCTGTGCATTGGCCGGTAGGAGGTCAGAGTAAATGCCAAGTTTTTCCTTTACCTTTTTGAGGTATTTCTTTTTAAGGTGGTAACGTTTTTTTATTCTCAAATAAACAACACCTCATTAGCTTTTCTTCTCTCTCATCTTAATATTTTTAAGTGACGGTACATTTAAATATAAATCTCAACTACATGATGGTAAAGGAAAGGTGATAATAGTGAGTGGACAGAAGAATGTTAACACTTCCCGACCACTGGATGTTTTAGGTAGATCACTAAACTCCCAGGTCCTCATTAAATTGAAAGGTGGACGTGAATTCAGGGGAGTTCTAGAAAGCTTTGACATGCATATGAATCTGGTCTTAAATGACGCTGAAAAATTAGAAGATGGAGAATCAACCACCCGTCTAGGAGTGGTACTCATTCGAGGCGATAACATCGTCTACATATCACCCGGATAGATTTTTGGTTTGTCTGGATAGAAACGAATTGTATTTAATTTTTACTGGAGGTAAATAATGAAAGGTACACCCTCATTTGGTAAGCGTAACAAAAAAACCCACATACGATGCCGTAGGTGTGGTAAAAACTCTTACAATGCCAGGAAAAAGTACTGTGCTGCCTGTGGATTTGGAAGATCCAGCAGAATACGCACTTACAACTGGCAGAACAAGAAACTCAATGGATACAGGTTGAAATAGATGGACATGAGAAACCCCATCGACGTGCGTATCATTGTGGAAGGAGCGTCCGACGTGGAAAACGTCTCCCGGGCCCTGCAAAACATTGCCCTGGGAGCAGAGTACCACATCACCATCTCCTCCATTGTACCTACCACCAGTCCTGAAATTGCCAAAAAGGCAGTTGGTGGGGCCGACATAGTATTGATAGCTACTGATGTAGACGCACCCGGCAGGGAACTGGCTGAAAAGTTCCAGAAAACCCTCCGGGGAGAGGTGGGGCATGTAGAACGCATGAAACTACCCTTTGGACACGATGTGGAATACATCGATCCAGCCATCATTCGTAGGGAGATAAAAAACGCCATTATTCGTTCGGGGCTCATCGCCATTGCCAACATAAACCGTTTTCAGGACGTTAAGGATAAACTGCGCCGATCTGAAGACACCATCAAAGAAATTCAGAAAGAGAATGAAGAACTCTTACTTTTAAACGAAAAACTGGTTTATCAAAACCAGGAATTATCATCCTCCCAGGAACTCTTAGAATCCAAGTTAAAAAGTCTGAAGGAGGAATTCAAGGTTTTAAAACAGAAATATGCTGATACAAAAAACAAACACAGCATGCTGCTTAACAAAAACCTTTTCGAAACTTTTCCTATACAAAAACTCTGGAAAGAAGAATTTAATGAAGATTTGACTGTAGAAGAACAGGTTATCTTCATCACCAGCGAATTCAAGCCGGATAATATTCTGATGGGTCAGGGGTACATTGCTGCTCCATCCAAAAAAGAAGCAACCGAGTGGTTGAAGGTTATTCGCACGGTCCTAATTTTTTATGATTCTAAACTGGAGGATCTTAAGGAAGAAATGGAGGAAGATAAACTCAGCCTTCACCTTCTTAAGGAATAAAATTTCATGAAGATTTCCATATTATTTCTCATTATTCGTTAAATACGCATAGTATCGGGAGAACTTGAAGTGCAAGATAAATGTGGTATTGTAGGTGCTTATTCTCTTAATAAGTTGAAAAATGTATCTAGAGATATTTATTACGGACTCTACGCCCTGCAGCATCGGGGTCAGGAATCTGCAGGCATATCATCCCATAACGGTAATCAAATGTGCACTTATCGTGGGATGGGATTGGTCTGTGATGTTTTCAACAATGGAAATGTGGAAGATCTGAAGGGTCATGTGGGAATAGGGCATGTGCGGTACTCTACCACGGGTAAATCTCTATTAGAAAATTCACAGCCTTTTGTGGCTGAATTTGATTCAGGAAAAATTTCGGTGGCCCACAATGGGGATATAATTAACTCTCCAGAGCTTCGCCAGGAGTTGGAAAAGAAAGGGATTCAATTTTGCTCCACTACCGACTCCGAGGTCTTGTGCCATCTTTTAACCGGGGAGTACCGGAATACCGGGGATATGGTGGAGTCTGTTAAAAACGTTTCAAAACGACTTGTAGGTTCATACTCTCTGGTGATCCTATTAAATGATGATCTGATTGTGGTTCGTGATCCTATTGGTATAAAACCACTGGCCATGGGGAAAATAAATCAAACCACCCTGGTGGCCTCAGAAACAGTTGCTTTTGATGCTATAGGTGCCAGCTACGTTCGGGATGTTGAACCTGGTGAAATACTACTTATAAACGATGAAATTAAGAGTTACCAGATGCCTCGGGATAAGAATATTCCACGAGCCCATTGCATGTTCGAATATGTTTATTTTGCCCGTCCAGACAGCATCTTAGACGGACGTTCAGTCTACAACGTGAGACTAAACATTGGGAAATCCCTGGCCCGACAGTACCCGGTGGAGGCTGATGTGGTTATGCCTGTTCCGGACTCGGCCATCACTGCCGCCATAGGATATTCACGGGAGTCAGGATTACCATACGGTGAAGGCCTTATCAAAAACCGTTACGTGGGCCGAACTTTTATTATGCCCACCCAGGAAGAACGAGAGAACTCAGTTCGTCTTAAAATGAACCCCATACGTTCTGAACTGGAGGGTAAACGTATCGTAATAGTGGATGACAGTATTGTCAGGGGAACCACTTCCAAAGCCCTGGTGGACGTGATTCGTGATGCAGGAGTGGAAGAAATTCATCTCCGAATAGGATGTCCGCCTATCATTTCCCCCTGTTACTATGGCATTGCCATGGCCACCAAAAAGGAGCTGATTGCCTCGGATAAGAAGGTGGAAGAAATCCGGAAAACCCTGGGAGTTGATTCCTTGGGATATTTAAGTGCAGAGGCCCTGGTGGAGTGTATTGGTATCAAAAAGGATGAATTGTGTATGGGTTGTTTGACTGGTGACTATCCCACCGATTTACCGGATAATATAGCGGACTACGAGGCCTGCCGGTGTTAAATAAGGATAATAGTTTTTTTCAGTCCATGAGACAATTACCAATTACCTACATTTGAATGTATCTTTTAGATCAATAAAGTATATATCATGGCAATTCAAGAGTACAGTTGGCAATAGTTCTTAACATATTGACAATTTTATTGATAACACTCGAAAAAAATGTGAAAAAAAGGAAATGCTGGAATTTGATGATCTATTGTGGTGACAGGAAACCTGAAACAACAGTTAATGGTCATTCTGACCAAAAAATTTATGAAGAAAAAGTTAATGAAGAATTCTTTGATTCGGGGGAACGTTTTTCAGGGGAACGTTTTTCAGATATCATAAAATTTCTTCCCGATGCTACTTTTGTTATTAATTCTGCCGGTGATGTTATTGCCTGGAATCAGGCCATGGAAGACTTAACCGAGGTTAAGTCAGAAAATATACTTGGTAAAGGTGATTACGAATATGCTATACCATTTTACGGTCAGAGGAGGCCCCTTTTAATTGATCAGGTATTTTTATCCGACTCCTCGGTAGCAGGGAGATATGTTCACTACCAGCATAGAGATGAATCCATCACCGCCGAAGTTTTCATTCCTAACCTTAGAGACAAGCCTACTTATCTATGGGGCAAAGCCGCTCCACTTTATAACAGAAAAGGAAAAGTTGTAGGCGCCATTGAATCTATTCGAGACATCACTGATAAAAAGGATGCCGAAGAAGAAATTAAAAGATATCAAAATCATCTGGAGGAACTGGTGGAAAGACGTACCTCTCAATTGGAAGAAACCAATGAAAGGCTTAGAATAGAAATAAAACAAAGGGAACAGGTTCAAAAAAAATTAAAATATTCCCGGGAGAAGTATCGTAGTATATTCCAGCACGCCGGAATAGGAATATTCCAGTCTACCCCGGAAGGAAGATTCTTCAATGTAAATTTAACCTTCGCCCAAATGTTTGGATACCAGTCACCAGAAGAAATGATAAATGATGTTCATCAAATTGGTCATCAGATCTACACAGAACCCGGGCGTCGCAGGGAAATACTGGATATCATCCAGGATAGTCAGGGTGTTGTAAAATTCGAGAATGAATTCATCAAGAAAAATGGGGAAAATTGGGTTGCTGATCTTAACTTAAGAGTAGTTCGTGATGATAAGGGAGATCCGATTTATTTTGAAGGATTTGTAGAGGATATCACTCAACGACGACGTATGGAAGAAGCTTTGCGTAAATCTGAATCTAAATATAGGACTATATTTGAAAATACTGGAACTGCAACAGTACTTATCGAAGAGGATACTTCCTTATCCCTCGTAAATACCGAATTCGTGAGGCTAACTGGTTTCTCCCTGGAGGAGGTTGAGGGAAAAAGCTGGATAGAATTTGTTACGGAAGAAGACAGGGAAAGGATGATGAAATATCATCTAAGACGAACTATGGACAAATCAGCCCCGAAAAACTACGAATTCAGTTTTATAAGGAAAGATGGAACTTTAGGTGATGCATACTTAACTATAGAAAGTATACCGGGAACTTCTCAAAGAATAGCATCTATTATAGATATCACGGATCGTAAAAAGTCTGAAGAAGAGCTGCGCAACCTCAATCAAAAATTAAAAGAATCCAACGTTGCCCTGGAACAATTCGCCTCTACTGCTTCTCATGACCTGCAGGAACCTATACGTATGATAATTAGCTTTTTACAACTTTTAGAACGACGTTATAAAGACAAGTTAGATCCTGAGGCTCATGAATTCATCGAATTCGCATCTGATGGGGCTATTAGGATGCAAAAGATGATTAGGGATCTTTTAACCTATTCCCGACTCACCACCCGGGAGAAGGATTTGGCGGAGGTTGATTGCCAGAGAATCCTGGATCAGGTTTTAATGAATTTGAAGGTGGCAGTGGATGAAGGTGGAATAAAGATCACCTATGATCCTCTACCAGTACTCATTGCCGATTATTCTCAGTTATTACAACTTTTCCAGAATCTTATAAGTAATGCCATTAAGTATCATTGCCGGGATAACCCCCAAATCCACATTTCAGCCCAAAAAAAAGATAAAGGATGGCTTTTTATCGTGGAAGATAATGGTATTGGGATAGATCCCAAATATGCAGATCATATCTTCATGATCTTCCAGAGACTGCATCGGACTGAGTATCCTGGTACGGGGATGGGACTGGCTATTTGCAAGAAAGTTGTGGAAAGACACGGTGGACGTATATGGATGCATTCTAAACCAGGAAGAGGTTCTAAATTTTATTTCACTATTCCAGAAATTAAGGTCATAAGTAATTCCAAGATTCAATCCAAATTCTGATCCCAAACAAAAAATGTAACCAAAAGAATGTAATGTAGGGGATTATATTATTCACAAACAGTATACTAATTTTTTTGATTGCTACTAAAGATGATCCCAAACATGAGAGGTGATAATATCGTAGAATTACTGGTGCCAGCGCGTGATTTTTCGGCCCTAAGTGCTGCTATTAATAATGGGGCTGATGCCGTGTATGTGGGCCTGGTAGGACACAATATGCGAGCCCACTCCGGGGGCTTCTCCCTGGAGGATTTGAGAAAGGCAGTAGGGCGCTGTCATGAAGCTGGTGTTAAGTTATACCTGTGCACCAACACCATTATGCGGGATAATGATTTGGAGGATTTGAGGGGGAAGCTGCCAGAAATTAGTTCTTCAGGAGTGGATGCGTTAATTGCATCTGATCTGGGTATTCTAAACCTGGCTCGACAAGGAGACCTGGATGTGCATATGAGTGTTCAGGCCAATGTGTCCAACATTGAATCTTTAAAGCTGCTGAAAGAACTGGGGGTAAAAAGAGTGATCCTCTCCCGGGAACTATCCCTCCTGGAGATAAAAGAAATTGTACAGAAGAGTCCCCTGGAGGTGGAAGTTTTTGTGCATGGAGCCATGTGCCTGGCCATATCCGGAAGATGTTTCTTAAGTTCACATCTGTACCAGAAAAGTGCTAACTGTGGAGAGTGCCTGCAGCCCTGCCGCAGGGAATGGAAACTCACTTCTCACGATTCAGAAGAACTTCTTATAGAAAAAAATTTTCCAGAAAACCCAAAAACGGGTTCAAACATTTTAACTGGACATATACTAAGTCCCAAGGACCTCTGCATGGTGGGGCACATACCGGAACTCATGGATGCTGGAATATCCTCTTTTAAAATTGAGGGACGGGCCAGACCCGCTGAATACGTGGCCACGGTCACCAGGGTGTACCGGGAGGCCATGGACCGTAATCTAAGTGGACACTGGAAATTCGAAGATAAATGGTTGAAAGACCTTAGAAAGGTGTTTAACCGGGGATTTGACACTGGATTTTATTTTAAAATCCCCCACCAGATCAGCAGTTCTAACCAGGCCACATATCTTAAAAAAGATGTCGGTGAAGTGGTTAATTACTACCAAAAGGCACAGGCTGCAGAGATAAGATTATGGGATAGTCTCCAAGAAGGAGATGAGGTGATAATTCAAGGCCCAACCACGGGATCAGTAGTCCAAAAGGTAGGATCCTTAGAAATCCACGGAAAAAGAATTCAAAAGGCGGGGAAAGGAGATAATGTCGGATTAATGGTTGAAACCAGGGTGCGTCCTCGGGATCTGATATACAAACTTCATGAAAAAGTATAATAAAAGTTCAAGTATAATAAAAGTTTATTTAACTTTAAATGAGTGTTATCTTTTGTTTTTTCTCTATTAAAATTTATAACGCAAAATGGAAAAAGAAATAATCCTATAAAACCATACTAAAATATAATAATTTAATCCAGGAAGTCTATATCACAAATTTTAGATAGAAAACCACGCTTATGGAAATGATAATGGAGATGGTCATGTGATGAAAATAGAAGATGCCATGCAGAAAGAGGTAATCAAATTCAACCCGGAGGATAGAATCGTGGAAGTAGCACAGAGCCTGCGGGATAATAAGATCAGTGGAGCACCCATAGTGAATAAAGAGGGCCTTCTCGTAGGAATAATAAGTGAAGGTGATATCATGCGACTTTTGGAGGTACACTCCCCCCGCATCAACCTGATTCTTCCTGCTCCCCTGGATCTCATCGAATTACCAGTGCGTATGAAATATGAGTTGGATGAAATCGCTGAAGACATGAACAAGGCTGCATCGGTGCTTATTGGGGAGATAATGACCACCAAGGTAATAACCATCGGTCCTGAAGCGGATTTATCTGATGCCGCCCAACTAATGGATACTCATAATATTAACCGACTGCCGGTAGTGGATGAAAATGGTAAAATAATGGGCCTGGTGACCCGGGGCGACATCATAGCCGCCATGGTGAGATGAGATGAAAAAGGCCCGGGGTATTGCCATTTACGGTAAGGGTGGTATAGGAAAATCTACAGTGGTCTCTAATCTGGCCGCAGCCTACTCCCAGAATGAAAAGGTCATGGTTATAGGCTGTGATCCCAAGGCGGATACTACTCGCACTCTGGTGGGAAGACGGATCCCCACCATCCTGGATACCATGCGTGAGAATAAAAACGCCTCCGGTGGAGATGTTTTATTCACTGGTTATGGTAATGTCATCTGTGTGGAGAGCGGAGGGCCGGAACCAGGGGTAGGTTGTGCTGGCCGGGGAGTAATTGTGGCCATGAGTCTCCTGGAGAGAATAGGAGTATTCGAGGATGATCTGGGAATAATAATCTACGATGTCCTTGGTGATGTGGTTTGTGGTGGATTTGCAGTTCCACTCCGGGAGGAGTATGCCAAAGAGGTGTACATAGTAACTTCCGGGGAATACATGGCTCTTTACGCTGCTAACAATATATCAAAAGGTATAAAGAAGCTTAAAGGCCGTCTTGGTGGTATAATTTGTAATTGCCGGGGAATAGAACGAGAACAAGAGATGGTAAGAGAATTTGCGGAGAAAATAGGTTCCCAAGTGGTAGGAGTTATACCCCGTAGCGATCTGGTTCAAAAGAGTGAAATCAATGCCCAAACGGTGGTGGAGAGGTTTCCAGAATCAGAACAGGCCCAAACTTATAGTCAACTGGCAGCTTCCATTTTGAGTAACCAGAAATTCGTGGTACCGGAGCCCATGGATGTGGAGGAGTTCGAAAAATTCTTTCACCAGTTTAATTAATTCTAAAGTGTAGCCATATTATCCACGATTTTGGTGTTTATGGGTAAAATGTCTGATTTTCCTTTTTAAGGGGATTATGGGGTTAATACGGAACAAACCCTGCATTCTGATCCCGCTTGACATTAAGTGTTCAAGTCATCCTGAGAGCAATCGTGGTGGATCGGAAGATTCTAAAGACACCTAATTATCTAGATTTTTTCAAATCTTTAATGGTTTGCTGTTCCTGTCCCAATACACTGAAGGCACGTTTACAGGCTTCAACTGCTTCTAAGCAGTCATTAAAAAAGAAAAGATGGGAGTGACACTTGCAGTCTGATGAACCAAATTTCTCTATACCCCATCCCCTATTGGAAATTTCATTGGCCACCTGACATTCCAGACGCTCAGTGGTAAGTGCATATTTTACCTCGACTATTTCTGAATTTCCATTTTGAAGTAAATAGTCTATATGCCAGTGTAATTTCTTCTCCTGCCTTAAATGTCGCTTTATACGGGGCAGGAGGGAATTCAGGGCAGAGCCTACATACACGTAACAGCCGTCTTCAAAGATGATTTTTCCTTTCTTCCCAATCTGAATGGGAGATTTCTCTTTCAGAGTTATGATAAGGCAATATACGCCGGTTAAGGGTGGGCTGGTTGTCATTTCATTAACATTAAGTTCCTGTCATTTTTTGTAATTTGGGTAACTATCTTTTTAGCTAAAACACCTTTATATAGGACTTCCTCAAATTTAGTTATCTAAAGTATGAACTAAAGAATTAATTCCCGGAAAAGGAGTATTAGATCATGGAATTCACCTTCAAAGCACAGGGACATCCCAATATCACATCTCAGCACCGATCCACATTCGAGGTAACCAGGGATCAGGAAATAGGGAAAACAGCGGATTGCATTATTGGTGTTTCAGCCGGCTCGGTAATGAAGGATATCCCTTCTCAGATGAAAATGGCCTTAAAGCAGGAAAATACGGTTATAAAATTAATTTTAACGACGGAAAATGATCAGGACGAAATATCCGGATACGGACACCCCCTTCTAACTCTGGATCATCCCACTGACATGGTATGCCGCACCAGTGACTATACTTGTAGTCGCACCCTCATGATCAGGGCGGATAAGGCTGCATGTGATCTTAACTCCATTTTAATCCAAGATCTGAAGGAAGGCAAAGTGCTGGAAGTCAAGATCATAATCGATGAAGCCAAGATAGAGCCCTAGATAGATGATAATAAATCTCTTAATAACAGGTTAAAATGGTGCAGGGGACGGGATTCGAACCCGCGAAGGGACTCACCCACTAGGCCCTCAACCTAGCGCCTTTGACCGCTCGACCACCCCTGCATTTAACATTAATTGATTTCAAGAATTAATAGAGCATACCCTACTTTTTTTCTTTCCCTATTTAAATGTTACCCAACTTTAATTCACCCAAACTTAATACTTAAGATCCACTCAAAATATTATGGAGCAGGTGATTATATGGAGGCGGTGCGGATAGCTGGAGATGATTTATTGGTGGATATTGAAGTGACAACCCGTTCCCACCACTTCGCCCTGGCTGGTTATAATGCCTGGAGAAAAACCCTGGAAGTGAAAATAAAATCACCCCCACTCAAGGGAAAGGCCAATAAGGAGATCATTAAAGAATTTTCCAATTTAACTGGCCGTCCGGTAGAGTTGGTATCAGGACTGAAGAGTCAACAAAAGACCATAAGGATTAGAGGAATGTCAAAAAAGGATTTCATACAATTGTGGCCCGAATTTTGAAGATAATTCCAGGCGAAAAAGGACAACTGATCAACTTCTTACTAAAACACCCACGATGACACCTATAACTTGATATATGTTGAAAGAAGATTAAATAAATAGGATTATCATTACAAAACAGATTTAAGAAGTTTAATACCTTTAGGGGGCATCTGATAATGAAAGCTGTAATACCTGCTGCAGGGCTCGGGACCAGATTTTTGCCGGCTACTAAGGCCCAGCCAAAAGAAATGTTACCGGTGTTTAATAAACCCACCATTCAGTATGTGGTGGAGGAAGCAGTGGCTTCAGGAATTGATGATATACTGATCATAACCGGTAAGGGAAAGCGTTCCATTGAGGATCACTTTGATCGTTCCTTCGAACTGGAGTTCTTCCTTAAATCCTGTGGTAAAATAGATTATCTGGTTGAAATAGAGGCCATATCTGACATGGCCGATATATACTATGTTCGTCAGAAAGAACAGAAAGGTCTGGGGGATGCTATACTCTGTGCCCAGAAACACGTGGATGGAGATCCCTTCGCCGTCCTTTTAGGCGATACCATAACCCAGCACAGCACTCCCTGTACTAAAAACCTTATTGATGTTTACGAAAAATATAATGCATCAGCTATTGCCATTGAAAAGGTTCCCAAGGACAAGATCGAGAGATATGGGATTATTAAGGGCCAGAAAGTAGAAGAATCAGTATATCGCATCGAGGATATGGTGGAAAAGCCATCTTTAAATGAGGCTCCCTCTGATCTGGCCATTACTGGCAGGTACATACTGCAACCGGAAATATTCGATTATCTGGAGGAGGTGCCACCGGGAGTTGGCGGAGAGATTCAGCTAACCGATGCCATGCGTCTTTTGGATTCTATTTATGGCCACGTATTCCCTGGTCGTATCTATGACATCGGAACCACTCTGGAGTGGCTTAAAAGCTCTCTGGACATGGCTCTGGAGGATCCGGAAGTGGGGGAAGAGATGAGAGAGTATTTAAAGCAAATAATTAAATAAGATTTGTGGACATTTAGGTCCCTTTATCCCTTTTTTTTAAGTTTTCATGCCATTTCCAGGCTGTACTGATAATTTGACTTAGATCATAGAATCTGGGTTGCCATTTCAGGATTTCACGGGCTTTCTCTGAGCTTCCAACCAGAATCGGAGGATCACCAGGTCTTCTATCAGTTTCAATGGCCTTAATTTCTCTTCCGGTCACTTTTCTGGCTTCTTCTATTACTTCCCTGACTGAAAATCCGTTTCCATTTCCCAGGTTGAAAACGTCACTCTCACCCCTGTTTTCAAGATATTTCAGGGCCTTTATATGGGCATCTGCCAGATCAGTTACGTGAATGTAATCCCTGATGCAGGTACCATCCTCTGTGGGATAATCCGTGCCGAAGATCTTTATAGCCTCCCTTTTACCTAGGGCAGCGTCCAGTATGAGCGGTATGAGGTGAGTTTCCGGGTTATGCATTTCTCCAACTTCCCCATCCGGATCTGCTCCAGCTGCATTAAAATACCGGAGTGAAGCGTATCTCAGACCGTAAGCCTGGCTGTAATCTCTGAGTATTTGTTCCATCATAAGTTTCCCCCTGCCATAGGGATTGATGGGGGTTTGGGGGTGTTCTTCGGTGATGGGGATCTCAATAGGATCACCGTAGGTGGCACAGGTAGATGAGAAGACCAATTTTTTAACTTCAAACTCCAGCATTACTTCCAGCAAATTTAAGGTGTTTCTCAAGTTGTTTAAATAATATTTCTGAGGGTTTTCTACCGATTCACCAACGTAGGTAAAGGCTGCGAAGTGCAGAACTGCCTCAAAAGCGTAATCCTGGAATACTCTCCTGATTTCACGGGTGTTGGAGAGATCCACACGTTCCAGGGTTCCCCATTTCACAAAATCATCATGACCATAGCTTAAATTATCAAGAACAACAGTTTCGTATCCCTGTTTATTTAACTCTTTGTTGACGTGGGAGCCAATATAACCTGCTCCTCCTGTGACCAGTATCATCCTTACCTCCTTTAAAATAATATTGATATAGTGTGGGTTATATCATTGTATGGAAAAAGTATGTTTATAAAAATATGCTGATCTGGTTCTTTTGAGTAAAAATTATATAAAAAAACCATCATTTTCATGATTAAATTATACAAAATCCTTGTTAATTTGATTCTGATAATTAATCATGGTAATTGTTCACTTTTAAGGAAATAATTATAAAATTTATAATATTAGGGACTGATTTTTTTAGAAATCTAAGTTTTAATCCAGTTAATTTCTAAAAAATATTAAAGAGGAAACATCATTGAAAATGATAAAGTATAATCCCCTATTTGAAGGCTTTAAATCTCAAAATCAATCTTTTAACGTCCTTTCTGTCGGTTTTAAATGAAAAGTTTTATTACATGGGTGTTGAAGACAAAATCTTACCCACAGTGTATGTTGTAGTAATACAGCAATGTGGAGGCGGTATAAATTAAACATAAACCCATCTATGCAATTTTATTAATATCGGGTATGGTTCTTTTTTTCCTGCCATTTGGGGCAGATAACAATGAACTAACGCCACAGGAAACTTCAAAGATACTCACCGACAAAAAAACCGTGGAAGTGGACGCAAGTTACAAAACGACCTACGCATATTCGAGTATCAGATATAAATTCGTGCGTTCCATAATGACCTACAAAAGTTCAAAAACCTACAAGGCATCCAAATACAAAACTTACCGTACATACCGTTACAAATACGTCTACAAATGGAAAAAGATAGGCAAGAAATGGAAACGGGTACGGTACTTGGTCAAAATCAAGAAGGTTCGATATAAAAGGACCACTTCGACCAAAGCGGTTTCTGCCGCTTCAAAAACCACCACTAAAGTGACACAAGGTAACCCAGTCATAACTGCTGACTATGTAGAAGCAGACGCAAGGTGTTCCTGTAGTCTATCAACTGATTACAAAATTCATCACGGGAAATACGTAAACTACTGTCCGCACTGCAAGAAAAAAGGTATTCTAAGTTACACCAGCGCTCAGGGATGTCCTGAAGGAATGTTCTACTGTGACATGAAAAAAGGTGGATGTGACGCGGATTACTGCATCGTTCATGGCAAAGAACATGTTATCAAGAATCCCAAATACCTAACACCAGCCTAGTCTGTTCAACGCAGGACAGACTAATTATCTTTTTTTATTTTAATCAAAACATATAATTAAGGTCCATCTATAAGAATTTAATAGATAACATGGATTTCAAGATAATACTGGTTATAATCGCAATATTCATAGTTTCAGTGGCTGGCTGTGTGCAGGAAGATTATAATAAATCTTACACGGGCCTATCCAATGATAAAACAACCTCCAGCTCACTCAATAACACTACCACTGTACCAGCATCTTCTTCAGGTGAGGTAACTGGAAGATGTTACCATGTGGTGGATGGTGATACCATCGATGTGGAGGGGGTGGGCCGAGTTCGTTTGGTAGGTGTGAACACACCGGAAAGAGGCGAATCAGGATATGCCGAGGCCAAAGAATACATTAAGGACCAGTGTCTCTACCAGACGGTTTCCTTAGATATTGACGATGAAAAACAGACGGATAAATACGGGCGCACCCTGGCGGTGGTCTACGTGGGAGGCCTGAACCTCAACCAGCAACTACTAAAAAAGGGATACGCAGAGATAATGTATATTCCCCCCTCAGAATTCAATCCTTACGCCTGGTGAGTTACTAAATTTCTAATAAACGATAGTAGGAGCCATCTGTCCTTTGAATCCGGGTTAAAAGACCCTTATTTTGCAGGGAGTTCAGAAGGTTGTAAACCCGGAGGTTGCTGAGCTTCAAATCCCCATATAACAGATGCCCCTCTAATATGTGGCGTGATACGGCTCCTGATTCGTCGGCTAAGGATCTTATTAATTCTAAAGATGCACGTTCTGTTTCTGAAAGTTCAACTGGCAATTCCTCGGCGGGCAAGATCTCCGATGATTCCTTTTTTTCCGGAGTTTCTGGGGAGGATATTTCTACTTCCACCGTAATCTCTTCAACACTTTCTTCGGAGGATTCAGCTTCTATCAGATTAACTTTACCACTGGCCAGTGTAATGGTCCCCTTTGATTTCATGGTATGGATTAATTCGTGGAGTTGGTCATCATTCAGGTCCAGATCCAGTTTCAGGATGCTCAGGGGGACACCTTCCTTGTATTCAGCCTGGTAATATTTCAGAGTATTCAGGACCAGGACCTCTTGGTGGGGAGTGGGCATGGTTAGTAGGTTGTTAGTAATCCTATAAAATCTCGATGATATTCAAGTAAAACTAAAATGACTCATATTTTTAGTAATATTTAATATTTGATACGTTGACATATAATTTAAGAAATAAATGCTTTTAAACCGCTGATTAGATTTTTATAAGGGTTTGGAGGGAGTTATAATTAAGAACATTGGAAATTTAGTTGATAAATTGCAAAAAAGTCTCGATGCACCAATTGGAAACCCTTTATTTCGTAGTACAGATTGTGAAGCCTATAAACTGCACAAAAAAAACTTTAATCCCATCAGATTAGGGATGGCGGATAGAAAAATGGCTTTTGTTGATGGAGGAAATCAGGAGATAATTCACGCTCCTAATTTTTCTCTTCAGGTTAATCGCGTATATTTCAACTTATTCAAAGGTAAAGAACGTATAACTCCGGTTTCAGACCTTCCCATTAAGATGGAATTCTTGTCATTGACCACATCATATTTTAATGAGGATGAGGGAGATATTGCTTATGAAACCTCCATTTTCCCTTCTATTGATGAATTTAATGATTATCTACCAAGTGAAACTGATTTGAGCTTCACTTCTGGAACTAGGGCTAGTTTTTACGGAGTAACTCGATATGATATGGAGAGAGTGGCATCTATTGCCCGTCGTTTTGCAGAATGGTCTTTATCTAAACATATCATCGAAGATGAGCTGGGAGAAAATGATTTGCTGGTTAGGGATGGATCTCTTCAAATATCATTCGCCAATGAGGATAAATACTCTGAAGACGCGTTCGACGCGGCTAAAAGAAATAAAACCGTTTTTACAGGTTTATCGAAAACATCCCATCTAACTACAGACAGTAATTTTTCACTTCTTGGCTCCATCAAGCGCTTTGCCGAAGAGTCTGGGATAGAAGACGTGGCTTGGTGCTATTGTCCGGTTGGAAGATGCTCATCTAAGGAATATAGGGCTTTAATAATGGCAGTTAAACTTAATCCTAATTCTCGACATGTTTTCCGGTTTGAAATATTAAAAGAACAAGCTCAGGAAATAAAGAAAGAGGGAGTAATTGGTGTGGTGGAGGCTATAGCTGAAAACTCTGTGGATTTATGCTTTCCTGGATATCCTTATGGTTTAATAGATGCGGATCTCCAGGCCAGGGTACGAGAGGATGAAATGGGTATTTATGAAACGAGAATTTTATCTGAGATCTCAAAAAAGCCCGGAATGCTCCAAAAGGTCCTGGCCGATATGAGGGCAGTTGATGGACATGAGATTTTAAATTATTTGGCAGGTGAGTAAGATGGATGTGGTAGGTCAAATTATTGGTGGAGGAGTAGCGCGAATTCTGATCAGGGAAAAAAGTGGAATAAAATTGGAGATGGGAGACCTACTCTTAGTGGAGGAGATGGCTGATAACTCCCTTATTTTGCAAGTTACTGATCTTCAGTATCACAGCCAAGTTCCCCAGTCCATGCGTGAACTCATATCTGGAATGAAGCTGGAAGGACAGGGAGCCAGTTTGGACTTCATGGAGCCAGAATTACGTAACTACATCGTGGCCCAGGCCAAGGCCATTTTACAGATAAGAGACGGACAGTCCGGTATACCAAAATCTCTGCCAAACTTCTTCAGCTCCGTCAGGCACGTTAACGAAGAAGATCTCAAATTTTTAACCAAGCCCCAAAATCCATTATACGTCGGAGATGTTAGAAGTGGTTCGAAATTAATCAAATCCCGGGTATATCTTAATGCTAAGGATGCAATTCCTCATCACATCCTTATACCAGCTACGACCGGTAGAGGAAAGAGTAATCTGGTTAAAGTAATGTTATGGAGCATTCTAGAACTTGAAGGGTTTGGAATCCTGGTTTTAGATCCCCACGATGAGTATTATGGGCGTAACGAGAAATGCCTAAAGGATCATCCTAAAAGTGGGAATCTAGTCTACTATTCACCTGATGCTCCCCCTGGAACCAATTCACTCATAATAAATCTCGAATCCATTAAACCACATCATTTTAGGGGTATTGTGACTTTTAGCGAGGCTCAAAATGACGCAGTAAATTTGGCTTACAGTATGTATGGTAAAAGTTGGATTTTGAAGATATTAGAAGGAGTAAATATTAAAGGTGTGAAGCCAGGTACACTTACGGTTATAGAAAGGAAATTTAACAGCATACTCGGTATTTACATCGATGATGATGGAAATTTCCAATCTAGAAACAAGTTGTTCAGCGACACAGCCGGTGAAAGTACTATAAAAGACATAATACGATCCTTAGAGGAAGGTAAAATTGTCGTAATTGATACCTCCCGTTTAATGGGAAATGTGGAACTTGTAGTGGGCAGTATAATAACCGGAACCATATTCAATAACTACCAGCGGTACAAGGCAGAAAATATTTTGAGAGAAAAACCTATTATAGGTGTGGTAATTGAGGAAGCACCACGTGTACTCGGTGGAGATGTAATATCCGCACAGGGACACAACGTTTATAGTACAATTGCCCGTGAGGGGCGGAAATTCAATATTGGACTCATTGCTATTACCCAACTAGTCAGCCTTATACCCAAGACCATCTTAGCCAATATGAACACCAAAATCATTCTTGGAAATGAAATGTCTCAGGAAAGGTCAGAAATAATGGCCAGTGCTTCTCAGGACTTATCGGATGATAATCGAAACATTGCTAGTCTGGACAAAGGTGAAGCAATCGTTACCAGTATTTTTACCCGCTTTGCGGTTCCTATAAAAACCCCATTTTTTGAGGAATTTATTGAAAAGTATTTGGACGAAGAAACTGAAGAAACTGGAAATAGAGGTAAATTAGCCTTTATTTAGGTGGTCTTAGATGTATAAATTTGCACATTTAGCTGATTGTCATATTGGCGCCCAGAAATACCCTGAACTTAAAGAATTAGAAATGAAAGCATTTAAAAATTGTATGGACAGGTGTATCCAGGAACAAGTTGATTTTATCATAATATCTGGTGACCTTTTTAACTCCAACCTCCCCAACATGGGTGCTGTTAAGGATGCTGTAGAGAAGATGAGGGAAGTGCGAGATTACGGAATTCCTATTTATGTCAATTATGGTAGTCATGATTACAGCCCTAATGAAACTTCTATCATAGATTTATTGAACAGCGCTGGCTTAATACAGAAAATAGTTGAGGGCCAAGTAGAAGATGAAAAACTTAAATTGAAATTTTTTCAGGATCCTGGTACCGGTGCCAAACTCTGTGGAATTTCTGCCCGGAAAATGGGTCTTGAAGTTAGTTACTATGATGCTCTGGACAGAGAGAGCCTGCAAATTGAACCGGGATTCAAGATCTTTGTTTTTCATAGTGCAATAACCGACTTCAAACCCGAATTTCTGTCTGAAATGGACTCCATACCCCTCTCATTATTCCCCAAAGGCTTTGATTATTATGCAGGGGGTCATGTTCATCTACATTCTGAACACGATCCTGAAGGATTCGGTACCTTGATCTATCCTGGGCCCACTTTTGGATCATACTCTAAGGATATGGAAATCAGTGCCAAAGGTGAGGAAAGAGGATTCTACTTGGTTAACTTCCAGGATAAAGTTGAGAAGGTTGAATTTATCCCCTTACCCGTCTGTGAGTACGAATATTTGTACGAAGATGCAGATGGAAAGAATGCAATTCAAGTACAGAACAATCTGATCGAACGATTGGAAAAAATAGATGTGAACCAAAAAGTGGTATTAGTTAAAATACGTGGACAGTTATCTGGCGGGAAAACATCTACTATTGACTCCCGTGCAATCAAAGACATTTTAACACGCAAAGGCGCACTTTATGTGGGTATTAACCGTCATGGGCTGACTACCATGGAACAGGTGAAGGTTAAGATAACTGAGAGTGACATACCTTCCATTGAAAAACGCCTTTTCTCAGATAGGGTGGGGGATGTGAATTTGTCCCTTGTAGAGCTCAAGAAGGATAAAGGGATAAAATTGGCTGTTGAACTTTTAAGGACACTAAGAGAGGAACAGAAACTCAATGAAAAGAAAAAAGACTATGAAGAACGCGTAAAAAAAGATTCTATTTACACCCTTCACTTGGAGGAGGTGTTTTATGAAAATTAATTCATTACACCTTAAGAATATACGAAGTTATGAAAATGCTATAATCGATTTCAGTGAAGGAATAACTTTATTTGAGGGAGATATAGGTTCAGGGAAATCAACTATTCTTATGGCCATTGAATTCGCTCTTTTTGGGCTTGGCTCGGAGAAGGGAGCGGCCCTATTGCGTATAGGTGCCACTAAAGGACATGTTTTATTGGAATTTCAGGTGGACGGCTCTCAGTTCACTGCTTATCGTTCCTTATCAAAGCGAAAAAACGCTATACAGCAGGATAAATGCTTCATAAATATTGATGGGACTGAATTTAAGCTTTCCCCAACTGAGATGAAGGAAAGAATTCTTCAAATCCTTAACTTTAACGAACCAGCCAACAGCCGGGCTAAAAGTGTGATTTACCGGTACGCGGTCTTCACTCCCCAAGAGGAAATGAAGGCTATTATACAGATGTCTCCGGATCAAAGACTGCAAACGTTACGAAAGGCTCTTAGAATTGAGGATTATAAGATTGCCATGAGCAATGCTATTAACGTGGCTCGGGTTATTGATAGAAAATCAGTCGAATTAACATCTAAGGCTTCAAATTTAAATTCCAACCAAGATGAACTTATTTTAAAGGTTCAGGAATTAGATAAAAACCTTTTCAAAATAAAAGAACTTTCAGACGAGTGCCAGAAAATACGAGAAGAGCTGGATGGTCTAAAAATACAAATAAAAAGACACCAGGAAGAAAAAAATAGATTAAGCGAAGCTAAGGGTAAGGTGCCCCTGGTGGAAGATCAAATTCGAAATAATAACCAAATGATTAAAAAACTACAGGATGAAAATCAGTCAGCCCTTAAGCAAATTAATGAAAATTATAATCCCCAAATAGAACAATTTAATGAATTTGAGCTGCCTACTGATAAAGAAGAGGCAGAATTAATAGTATTACTAGAAAAATTGAGAAACGCTGAAAAGTATCTTAACACGCGTAAAGCAACTATTGAAGCTAAAATCGATGATTATAAGGCCATTGAAAATAATAATGTATGCCCCACCTGTGATCGGCCTTTGGATTCTGTGGAGATTAAACTAAAATTGAAACCATTACTTTCTGAACTCCAGGAATTACAATCAAAGTTGGAAGAATGTGAAAACGGCATTAAAGAAACTGATACTCTTCAAGTAAACCTCCGTAAGTATCACGAATTCCAAAAAGATATATCAACCTTAGAAAACCAGATTAAGGAAAAAGAAGGTTTGATTACCAGAAATGAAGATTCAATCCAGGGACTTAGAGAGCAAGTTATTCATGATGAAAAATCTCTTGTTGAACTAATAAATGAAATTGACGAGGGTAAGAAAATTTCAGAAGAAATCGAGAAGTTTGAATCCCAAAAAGAAAAAGTTGAAAATAAATTATCTGATTTAAATGGAGAAATATCCTCCAAAAAAACTGCAGTAAAGCTTTTAAATGATCTGATCCAGGATTTGAAAGCCAGAATAAAAAAGGAAAAGTCATTCAAAGAAAAAGGCGAAAAGTTACAGGAATATCATATTTGGATAAAAGAATTCTTCATACCATCTCTAGAAAACATTGAGAATCAGGTAATGCTGAGCATCAATTTGGAATTCAACCAGCACTTCCAACGATGGTTCTCTATACTGGTTGATGATCCTGACAAGACTGCTTTAATTAACGAGGATTTTACACCCATAGTTGAACAAGATGGTTATGAACAGGAAATTGACTATCTTAGTGGTGGTGAAAAAACCAGCATAGCGTTAGCCTACCGGTTGGCATTGAATAGTATAGTTCAGAGGGTTTCTACAGGTATTAAGTCTGACGTGCTAATTCTCGACGAACCTACCGATGGTTTCAGCAAGGAACAGCTCTTTAAATTACGTGAAATACTGGAAGAACTAGAATGTCCCCAGATAATTATAGTATCGCACGAAAAAGAACTGGAGAGCTTTGCAGACCAAATATTCCGCATTGAAAAAGTGGATGGAATTTCTAAAATTTCATCCTAAAATTCATTTAACGGAATCTCATCCAGATAAATACTCCAACAACCATCAAAAGTATCCCTATAATCTGAAATCCTTTGCCATGTGTTAAATAATACCCTAAATAAACATCTGCAGCGTTGATGATAAAAAGGCTAATTCCTATTATGATTAGGGTTAGTGCCGTTTGGTTGTAGTTAATTTTCATGAGCGTGAAGGAATTTTAAAAAAATAAGTAGATACAATTTTGGTCTTGCCTTAAAAAAATTTGGAAGGTATTTAGCTTTCATTGCCCGTTTCTTTCTTCCCATCCCGCTTCAACGATGCAAATATACCCACGAAGCACAGGGCAGTGAAGATGATGAAGCAGAGATGAATGCTTTCCAGAAGGGCGGGGAACTGTTCCGGGGTTATCTGTACCCGACCTATTAACAACGCAAACACCAGGGTGGCAATCCCGATACTCATGGTCTGGCCGATGAGTCTCATGGTACTCACCGTGGCTGAGGCTACTCCATAGAACCTTCTCTCCACAGACCCCATTATCACGTTGGTATTGGGGGAGGAGAAAAGACCGAATCCCAAGCCTAGAATAGCTAATCCAATGATAATACTGTTGATAGGTGTGTTACCATCCAGGAAGACGAAGGTGAACAGTGCTAAAGTCACCGTAGCCATGCCCGTGGCTGCTATTCTCCGGGCGTTAAAGCGATCCGACATTCTGCCGGCTATTGGCGCCGTTATGGCCATCACCACTGGCTGGGCCACCAGAATGAGACCTGCCACTTGTGGGTCCAGGTCCTTGACGTACTGCAGATAGAAACTTAAAAGCAGAGTCACGGCGAAGGTGGCACTGTAGTTTATAAGTGCGGCCAGGCTGGAAAAGGCGAATGTCATGTTCTTGAAAAGCCCGACATTAAAAACAGGACTTTCTGTCCTGATTTCCCAGCGGATGAAGGACAGAAGTCCGGCAACTCCTAATATCAACATTACTATTCCGGATATATTGGGAAGGCCTGAAAATCCGTACATTATTAAAAATAGCATCAGACTGTAGAGGATGGTTCCTACCAGGTCAAACTTCTCCCCACGGGATGCAGCCCACTCGTCATGAAGTTTCCAGTACACCAGTGCGATAACCAGAATTCCGAAGGGAATCATCAGGAAGAACAAACTCCTCCAACCCAGATACTGGGTCATCAAACCGCCTAAAACTGGCCCTAAAGACAGACCCACATATACCGATGCTACATTTATTCCAATGGCCTTTCCACGCTTATGGGGCGGGTAGACCGAGGTAATGATGGCCAGTCCCGTGACGAAGATCATGGCGGTTCCAATACCCTGCAGAACCCGGGCACCGATGAGTGATAATGTGTTGGGAGATAAAGCACATAACAGAGAAGCGATGGTGAATATAGTCATCCCGTAGGTGAAGATCTTCTTCATACCATGTATATCTGCTATTCTACCAAAGGGAACTGCAAATATAGCAGCTGCTAATAAAAAACCATTCGTTACCCAATTTAAAAGTACAGCATCCGCACCGAAGTCGGCCCCTATGGTGGGTAGGGCAATGTTAATGGAAGATCCCATGAAGGGAGTGAAAAAGGATGCTATACATGCCACCAGAAGTGCCGCTATTTTAATCTGATTTTTATCAGATTTCGGGGTCGACTCGGCTTCGTTCATTAATATCACGGGTACAATTAGTTAAAGATAGAAAAATGGCCAAAAAAAAGGGCTTATAAAAAAATCTAAAAATTATAGTAGAGGGCATATTAGCCCTTATACAATGTTGTGTTTCTGCAGGAGCAGTAACTCTTCTGTGGAAAGTTTCTTACCTTCTCGGAACTTACGATAAATATCTTCAGCTTTTTCCTTTTCTTCTTTGTTCTGCTGCCTTACAATTTCAGTTTCCCTGTTTCTTTCTTTGGCTTTAACACGATCAAGTCCCTTGTTCAGCCTTCGGATATCTCCCAGAGTAGATTTGACTTTCTCATGTTCCTGGTTCGCGGTGTCTCTGGTTTTTATGAATTTTTGATGAGCTTCGTCGGCCTGGGATCGTATTTCATCAATCTTTCGGAAGTACTCTAACATCTTCTCGTGTGTTTCCTGGGCACTGTCAGACAGTTCCACCACTTTGGCGTGATAGCTTTCTGACTTTTCTTTCAGTTCCAGTGCTTCCTCACGGGTTTCTTCGTCTTCCTGGAGGGTTTGCAGATTCTTCCTAAGATCTGTAACCTTGTTTACCAGTTCGTTTTCCTTTCTAATGTCCAGCACACGGGTTTCTATGGTTTTTTCCAGGCGTTTAATTTCGTCCTGGATTTTAACTATTTCTCTCCTACCTGAAGCCCATTCCATCTTCTTGTATTCCTGGTGAACTTCGTCCCGCAGCTTCTTGTACTTCTGAACGTCTTTATTTATTTTATCCCGTTCGTCACGATATTTAAGAGCTTTATCCAGGTTTTCTCGTATTTGGGAATTTAATTTGTCCCTTTCTTCCCGGTGAACCTTGGCCTCTTCATTGAGATTATCCCTTACAGTGGTTATTTCTCTTAATCTCTTTTCAAAGTCTCTTTTCTCGTCCAGAAGCTCATTAAAACTTTTTTTGGAGTCTAAAGTTATTTCCAAATTTCCTTCCACAGGTTTTTCATCAAATACATTCAACAATTCTCTCAAATCCTTTTTTTCTACTATAATGTCGGCACTTTTCTTTAATACAGGTTTAGCATTAAATGCAATGCCTACACCTGCTTTTTCAATCATTGAAATATCATTGGCGCCGTCACCGACTGCAGCGCACTCTTCGGAAGATATTTTTTCTATATCCATTATTTTAGCAAGTATATCTGCTTTAGAACCTTCAACCAGAGGACCACTAACTTCGCCTGTTAACAATCCTTCATCCTCCTCTAACGTGTTGGCGAAGGCATAATCTAAGTCAAGCAAGTCCTTCAATCGCTGGGCGATGTTTTCAAAACTACCACTTATGGTGGCAATTTTATAACCTCGATTTTTAAGTTCGGTTATGGTTTCTTCCGCCCCTTCCATTATGGGTATTTCCTGTACCACTTTGTTAATTTCTTCTACAGAAGTACCCTTCAATAAGGCTACCCTTTGCTTTAGGGCAGTTTCGAAATCTAATTTACCTTCCATGGCTTGTTGGGTAATTTCTGAAACCTCAGATTCAGCGCCAGCTAGTTTGGCTATCTCATCTATGGCTTCTCCATCTATCAATACATTATCGAGATCAAATGCTATGAGCTTAATCAAAACATCACCAATCAGTTCATTAGAGGACATAATTAAAGTAAACTTAGTTCGATTAATCGTTCTTTAGTTTTTTCAACACCCAACTGGGCATCGGGAATGGTTTTTGCACCAGTACAAACAACTTTACCAGAACCAAATAATAATAGAACGACTTTAGGTTCACCAAGTCGATAGACCAGGCCCGGGAATTGTTCTGGTTCGTATTCTGTGTTTTCCAGGTCAAGGGCCACTGCTTCCAGGTTTAAAGTTTTCATCAGATTGGCGGATGCCACGATGTTCTGGACTTTTATTTCAAATTCAGTGGGTATGTCTGGATCCAGAGTTCGCATTTTATCGACAGCAATATGAATAGCCTTTTTTGAGTCTTCGATGGACTTAGCACCAGTACAAACCAGTTTACCTGACCCAAAAATTAGCGCTGCCGTTTTAGGTTCTTTTAATTTATAAACAAGCCCAGGAAATTGTTCTAAATTATATTCCACACCTTCCAAGGCCGGGGCAACTTGGGGAAGGTCTATGGATTTTCCTAAAGTGGCAGATGCCACAATATTTTCCACTTTGATCTCCACATCTGACATCTAATTAATCCTCCAGTGCATAGTCATTAACAATGTACTTTTATGTTTTATAAATGGTTTTTTATATTTAATTTAAAAGTGTGACTTCATTGTAAAAATCGGGTAGGTATTAATCACACACCGCATAACAAAAAAGGACATACGAATAATAGATGGTACTCCTTTACTTATAAAAAGTGGCTATTGGGAAGGTGTCTTCTGCAATATCAACAATCCACCATCCAATCCAAGATGATCACAAACAGCTTGATTATTCTTATTTTTTTTTCATTTATTCTAAACAGGGCTAGATGACATAAATAGCTCTTTTTTATCTTTTAATAGGAAAATTATACATTATCCTTAAAAAAGAAGCCAAACTACTTATAAATACCATGGGCATATAAATATAGTATAATTTTATTAGCAGTATTTTTCTAAAAGGGGATGTTTGGTATGGTCAGTCCCAGAAGGTACCGGGAACAATTGGAAAATCTGGAAATTGAAGGGCTTGAAATAGATGTATCATCCATTAGAGATGCCATGGAGGTTCTTAACAGTCTGGAGGAGTATGAAAAGGTACTCCGGCAGATTAGATACAATGTTCGTAGTGATGTTAGAAATATCAGAATGGATTATCTGGATAAGCTTCAAAAAATAGAGGATCCCAACAAAAAAGGATTTTTCGGACGTGAAAGATCCAAAGAAAAGATTTTAAAAGAAAAAAAAGCCCTGAAAAAAGATCGTGACCTGGAGATTGCTGCCTATGATATTGTTGAAAATATGATCGACAATTATCTGGCCCAGATAGAGGATGCTCGTGATTATATCCGTCATTCTATTGAAAAAAAAGTAGGATAACTGTCAATAAGTGATATTGGGACTAGATAACATGATAGAAGTGGAAGTTAAGGCCCATGCTCCTGATCTTTCTAATGTTGCCAGTAAATTAAAGGTTATAGGTGCAAAGTGGATTAAAGAAGAATACCAGGAAGATATTTACTTCAATGCTCCTCATAAAGATTTCGCTAAGACTGATGAAGCCCTTAGAGTTAGAAAAGTCCATTATGATGGCACTAAAAAGACCTTTATAACTTATAAGGGTGCTAAGCTGGATGAACTCAGTAAAACCAGGGTTGAAATCGAGATGGGTGTTGAAGATCCCCTTCGAGCAGGAGCCATATTTGAAAATCTGGGTTTCAGGGCGGTAGCCACCGTAAAAAAGCACAGGACCATTTATTCTCTGGATGATCTTATCATAACTCTGGATAGGGTCAAAGGAGCGGGAAATTTTGTGGAAATAGAAAAAGACAACGAAGAGGGTGAAGATTATCAGGAAGTTCTGAACCACATCTTTGCGGTTTACAGAAAGCTGGGAATAAGGGAAGGTTTTGAAAGGAGATCCTACCTGGAGATATTGGGCATACATTAAAAAAGGGTATTGGTGCGAATTTAGTGAACCATTGACCGGAAGGAAGTTAGCGGTTGGTGGATTGGCTTATGCCCCGTGGATGATATTTAAATAAAAGGAAAGGTACATTTATATAAAAATGATTATAGACTAAAAGATTAGTTTCAGATTGTTAACTCCATTTGAAGCTTTAATCATAGTTTCAGTTGATTAAAATCGGATTAAGTATTTATTATACAATTAATGGCGCATTTACTGTGTGTTTTTAAAAAAATCAGGTTGTGAATATTCTTGCGATATATGGTAAGTCCCTATAATCAGCAGGTGGATTTGAAGTTTCCAGAAAAGATTACAGTCTACGATACTACCCTTCGTGATGGGGAACAAACCCCGGGGGTGTGTCTTCGAACTCCTGAAAAGCTAAAAATAGCCAGAAAACTGGATGAGTTGGGCGTTCATCAAATAGAAGCAGGTTTTCCCATAGTTTCAAATGAAGAAAGACGGTCAGTACGTGCTATCGTTAATGAAAATTTAAACGCCGACATATTAGTATTATCCCGGACCCGTAAGGAAGATATTGATATGGCCCTTGATTGTGATGTAGATGGAATTATAACCTTCATGGGAACCTCTGATCTACACCTTAAACACAAATTTAAGAAGACGAGAGCGGAAATACTGAATATCTGTATTAACTCCATTGAACACGCCAAGGATCATGGACTTTTTGTTGCATTCTCTGCTGAAGATGCCACCCGTACTGATATAGATTTCTTAAAGCAGATATATAAAAAAGCAGAAGACTACGGGGTGGATCGAGTTCACATCGCCGATACCGTGGGAGCAATAAGTCCTCAGGCCATGGCTTATCTGGTGGGGGAGCTCAAAAAAGAGTTAAAAACGGAGATATCTCTCCATTGTCACAATGACTTCGGAATGGCCTTATCCAATTCCATATCTGGTCTTTTAGCCGGTGCTAGTGCTGTTTCCACCACAGTAAATGGTATTGGGGAGCGTGCCGGTAACACTTCCTTAGAAGAGCTGGTAATGACGTTATTACTGATTTATGGGGTAGATCTCAATTTCAACATCGGCATTTTTTATGAGCTCTCCCGATTGGTGGAGGAATTGACCAACATGCGAATCCCTGAAAATAAACCTATAGTGGGTAGAAATGTCTTCCGACACGAGTCAGGAATACACGTTGACGCAGTTATTGAGGAGCCTTTAACTTACGAACCGTTTATTCCGGAATTAATAGGCCATCACCGACGTATTGTACTTGGAAAGCACTCCGGCTGCCGGGCTGTGAAGGCCAAGCTCACCGAATGTGGTATTGATGTAAGCCGGGATGAACTTTGTAAAATCGTGGAAAGAGTCAAAGAAAAAAGAGAAGAAGGCAAATATATCAATGATGATGTATTTAATGAGATTATTCGGTCAGTTAGGGGTCCAGTTGATATTTAAAGATTTTTAAGGAGTATTTTTAACTTTATGAACATCACGGAGAAGATACTAGCTAGGGCGGCTTCTTTAAAAGAAGTGCAACCTGGAGAAATCATTGAGGCCCAGGTGGACCTGGCCATGAGCCATGATGGAACTTCCCCTCCCACCATCAAAACTTTCCGTCAAATGGCCCAAAGAGTGTGGGATCCAGATCGGATTGTGATAGTATACGATCACAACGTGCCTGCTAACAACCCCGGTTCTGCGGAATTCCAGAGAATTACCAGGGAATTTGCCCGGGAACAGGGCATTAAAAATATTTACACTCATGGAGAGGGTATATGTCACCAGATACTGCCGGAAAAGGGTTATATTAAGCCGGGAACGGTGGTTGTGGGTGCTGACTCCCATACTTGCACCTACGGGGCATTCGGTGCATTTGCCACGGGCATGGGTGCCACTGACATGGCAGCGGTGTTTGCCAGTGGAAAAAACTGGTTCATGGTACCTTCTGCCTATAAAATCAGGGTAGATGGGGCTCTACCCACCTACGTTACAGCTAAAGATGTTATTTTAAATATTATTGGTGAAATTGGATCAGATGGTGCTACCTACAAGTCACTGGAGTTCAGTGGGGATACCATAGATTCTATGGATGTATCGGGTCGGATGACCATGGCCAACATGGTAATTGAATGCGGGGCCAAAAACGGCATAATGGAACCCAACCAGGCTACCTTAGATTATTTGAAGGACAGAAGGGTGGCAGGATTTGATCTTATTAAGTCGGATCCGGACTCCCAGTATGAACGTGAATATCATTTCCAGGTAAATGATTTGGAACCTCAACTAGCCTGCCCCCATAATGTGGATAATGTCCGACCGGTTTCGAGGGTCAGTGGAACCCATATAGACCAGGCAGTTATTGGTTCCTGTACCAACGGTCGTTTAGAAGATTTACGTATTGCAGCCGAAGTTCTAAAGGGTAATAGGGTTCATCAAGATGTTCGTCTGATTGTGGTACCTGCTTCCCGCCAGATATACCTGGATGCTATGGGAGAGGGAATCATAGAGACTTTCCTCCACGCCGGGGCCCTGATATGCAATCCTGGCTGCGGACCCTGCCTGGGTGCTCATATGGGAGTGCTCACCGATGGCGAGGTCTGTGTAGCCACCACCAACCGAAATTTCGTGGGACGTATGGGCGACCCTAATTCGGAGGTCTACCTGGCCAATCCTGCCGTGGTGGCCTATTCTGCTATTTATGGCGAGATAAGAGATCCAAGGGATAAAAATGGATGAAGTAATCTTAAATGGGATAAAAGAGATTGAGAAGAATTTAGGGAGCCTTTCAAGTGCCCAGAAGATTCTTTTGGCAACAGATGGGTCAGTAACTACCATCCTGGATGTTTTGAAGGGACATGTGAAAATCAGGACCCTAATTCAGGAGCTTCGTGAGGCTGATGAGGAAATGGCCAATCTCTTGCAGGTAGAACGGGGTGATGCCGTGAACTACCGGGTGGTGGTCATTGAAAGGGATGAGCCCCTGATACATGCTGTTTCCCTAATTCCAGTGGAACGTTTAAACAACGATTTTAAGGAAGATCTCATTCGTGCCGACATCCCCATTGGACGTATACTTAAAAAACACCAGATTGAGTCTCGCCGGGAGATAAAATCAGTGGCTGTGGAAAAATCCAGTCCAGAAATGGTGGAGATATTCAACGATGAATCCCCGGTTCTCAGCCGAACCTACCATATCATACACCAGGACCAGGTACTGGTTTGGATAAAGGAAACCTTCCCCTCCTCTTTGTTTAGGGAATGAAGTTATAGAATTATGGCATGCACTTTTTATTTAAATGGTGGTGCAGGTTATGGGTGTTAAGTTTCGAGACATAGTATCTACCGAACACATAAAGTTCGAAGATTTAGAGGGAAAAACTGTGGCACTGGATGCGGCTAACATCATATACCAATTTTTATCCAGTATCCGCCAGAGAGACGGCACTCCTCTTATGGACCATAACGGAAGAGTAACTTCCCATTTCAGCGGCATTCTCTACCGCACTACCTCCCTGATTGAGAGGGGAATCAAACCGATTTACGTATTCGACGGACAGTCCAGTCATCTTAAAAAGGATACCCAGGCCAAACGGAACGAGGTTAAGGTTCAATCCGAAAGGCGATGGAAAGATGCATTGGAGGAGGGTCGTATCGAAGATGCCCGTAAATTCGCGGTTAGATCGTCTAGAATGTCCCATGATGTAGTAGATGGTTCAAAAAAACTACTTACACTCATGGGAATTCCTTATATACAGGCACCGGGAGAGGGAGAGGCTCAGGCATCCTACCTGGTGGAGAAAGGTGATGCCTGGTGTGTTGGATCACAGGATTATGATTGTCTGCTTTTCGGTGCGCCGCGTATGGTGAAGAATTTAACCATCAGTGGGGGACTGGGTAAACTGGAACTGATAGAACTAAAAAAGGTCCTAGAAGAACTGGACATTACCCGCGAACAACTGGTCGACCTGGCATTACTGGTTGGAACCGATTTTAACCCTGGAATAAAAGGTATAGGTGCTAAAAAAGGTTTAAAACTTATAAAAGATCATGGAAATATTTATAGTGTCCTGGAAGACCGGGATGTTATTTTTGAAATACACCCCCAGGTTCTGCAAAACCTGTTCCTCCAGCATGAAGTAAGAACTGACTATGCACTTGAATGGAAAAATCCAGACCGAGAACAGATAGTGGAATTTTTATGTGGTGAGCACGATTTTTCGGAGGAAAGGGTGCTTAATGCCGTGGATAAGATCCGTAAATTGGATGCCAATCAGAGCAGTTTGGAGAAATGGTTTTAATATTTTAAAGGTAAAATCACTATTTTTTTTATTTACTTTAGATTCCATTTAAAACGGTGGATAATCTCCAAAAAATTCCTGGGCATATCTTTTTGCAGTTTCTACTTGTGGTGGATATAATTGAACCATTTTATCTTCTAATTCTTTGCGACTGTTAGAACCGGCTATGATTTTTAACACATTCACATAAACCGTGAGTGATTGGGGACCTGGGTTACAGGGCATCTCCAGGGTCATGCAGATATCATCCCTCTTAAAAAGAGTGGTCCGTATGTAGGGAGATACCGATCCAATCAAAACTCCTTCTTCCAACTCAATCAGAGGTGGAACTCCCTGTTCCGAACGTCGATTGGGACTGGTAAGCCGGTGGAAATTCTCTTTATTGTAACAGTGAAGCTCGATATAAACCTGGGGCTGGTAGTAATCAATGAGGTACAGAATCTCCTTACCAATCCTGCTCTGGTAGTATTGCTTCTTAAGAGTGCTTAAATATGGCGTATCATCACAGTTGTAGATAACCAGCCGGCCCTCTCCCACATCCTCATCGGATAACTGTTCAAGGGCCTGGCTGGTACTCCTGCCCTCTTTACCATGCACTCCCCCAATGAAAAGACGGTTAGGATGATCTCCCTTGTGTATGATCTGGAAGTAACTCACTTAGACCACCGATGGATGTTTATAATCTAAAAATATTAAAACCGCAGCTCTAACCTGTTTCAACTGTATTTGGTTTAGGTTGAGATCCAATTCTTGCATCAAATTTTCCATAAAAAGTATCAAGTCATCAGAATCCTTCAGATCACCGTTAAGAGCAAATTCTCTGGTTTTCTGAAATAGGGTAAGGAAATTATCGGAAAAATCAATGAAATACTTATTTAACTTAATCACCTGATGGGGGTAGAGTAACTCCAGCTTCTTAAGGATTTCTATGCGATTTTTGGAACCAGCTGTGATGTTCAAAACCTCCACATACACCTGGAGAGAATCATCGGAGGGCTGGCAGGGGATTTCCAGAATGAAGGGGAAATCATAGTTTTCGAAGAATACAGAACGGATTATAGGAGATACTGACCCAATTAAAACTCCTTTATCCAGTTCTACCAGGGGAGGAACTCCAATCTTGATTTTTCTGTCATGATGGATGAGATGGGACCGATTTTTTTCATGATAACAGTGAAGTTCCAGGTAAATAGTGGGTTGAATCTTTTTAATTAAATTTAAAACTTCACGGCCAGTGGAACTGTCATAGTAACGGCGTTCAAGGGTGCTTATATAAGGACTTGGCGGGAAGTTGTACAGGTAAAGCTCTCCACTATTTAAAGCTCTGTCATCGAAGCTCTTCAGGGCATGAAAGGTTGTTTCACCTTCTTTACCATGCACACCTCCAATAAAAAGTCGGGAGGGTCCGGGACCCTTATGGAAGGTCCTGGAAAATAAGGAATCCATATTTTCAGGTTCCTTCTTCCCAGCCCTCCAGGTATTGGTGTTGTCTTTCGGTGAGGCTGTCAATTTCAATATCCATAGCCTGCAGCTTTAGCCGGGCAACTTCATAATCCTTTTCATCTGGTGTTTTGTAAACTCCTGGTTCCAGCTTATTTTCCAGTAGATACTGGGTGGAAAGGGCCTGCATGGCGAAGCTCATATCCATGATCTCAGCCGGGTGGCCCTGACCCCTTTCACCAGCCAGGTTTACCAGCCTTCCCTCGGCCAGTAAATAAAATTTACGTCCATCTGACAGTTGAAATTCTTCAATATCAGGTTTTAAAAGCTCACTGGATATGGACATTTCCTTTAGATCCTCACTGTTGATTTCCACGTTGAAATGTCCGGAGTTGGCCAGAATACATCCGTCTTTCATTACTTGGAAGTGCTCCTTACTCACCACGTCGATGTTACCCGTGGCTGTGATGAGGATATCGGCATGTTTAACTGCTTCCTGGACACTCATAACGCGGTAACCATCCATTCTGGCTTCAAGAGCCCTTATGGGATCAATTTCAGTCACAATGACGTTAGCACCCAGTCCCTGGGCACGGAGGGCAATACCTCTGCCACACCATCCATAACCACACACCACCACGGTTTTACCGGCAATGAGGACGTTGGTGGATCCCATTATGGAATCGAAGGTGGACTGGCCGGTGCCGTAGCGGTTATCAAAAAGGTATTTGGTGTAGGCATCGTTCACAGCCATCACCGGGAATTCCAGGGCACCATCTTCATGCATGGCCCGTAGACGATGGATACCGGTGGTTGTTTCTTCACAGGCGCCAATTACCTTGTCTAAAAGTTCTCGACGATGCCGGTGTATCAGGAAGATCATGTCCGCTCCATCATCGATGATGACATCTGGTTCATGGTCCAGGACCCGATTGAGGTTCTGATAATATTCCTCGTTGGTTTCCTCCCTCCAACCGTACATGTGGAGGCCCAGGGAGGCTCCGGCAGCAGTGGCATCATCCTGGGTAGAAAGTGGGTTGCAACCAGTCATGGCCACCTCTGCCCCACCGGCCTGGAGAGTTAAACCCAGATTTATGGTTTTAGGCTCTAAATGCAGACAAGAACCAATGGTTATGCCTTCAAAAGGTTTTTCCTCTTGGAAACGCTTTTTTATATGTTCCAAAACTGGCATATGCCTTTGCACCCAGGATATCTTCTTCTTACCCTGGGGGGCCAGGGACATGTCCTTTACATCATAACTCATATTAACACACCTTTTTTTTTAAAAATTAGCCTGACCCAAAAATATGAAAGGTCTTAGGCGAGGAAAATTTTAGTTCACTTCGGTTAATAACCAAAATATGATCTTAAGTCTATTTAAACTAAAGGTTCTAGATTAAACTAAAGATAATAGATTTAATCAGAAAATAACAAAAATTTAGGAATGAAAATCTAAAAAAAGAGTTTTGAATTAGAAAATAAAAGAAAATGGGGAATAATTTTCCTAATTTTCCCCATTAAAGGCCGAATTAGTGGTACTGCGCTAAATCTGGTTTTTCTTCGGTTTTAACCTTTTTAAGGGCCTTTTTAAAGTACTTCATAGTCACTTCATTGGCGTCTATGTTATCCCTGAGAGTGAGCATCACTGCTTCCCGGCACACGGCCTCAATATCGGCCCCTACATAACCATCGGTTTCGGTGGCCAGTCTTTCCAGATCCACATCCTTGGTGAGGGGCATGTTTTTGGTGTGTACTTTAAATATCTCTAGACGTGCTTTGTGGTCCGGGTCATCCACCTTCACGTGACGGTCGAACCTTCCCGGTCGTAGAAGTGCCGGATCCATGATATCCACCCGGTTGGTGGCGGCCACCACGGCCACATCCTGCAACTCTTCCAGGCCATCAATTTCAGTTAGAAGCTGGTTAACCACCCTTTGAGTTACACCACTGTCAGTGCTACCTCCCCCACGGGTGGAGGCAATGGAGTCGATCTCGTCGAAGAAGATTACCGTAGGCGCAGTCTGCCTGGCCTTTCTGAATACTTCCCTGACGCCTTTTTCTGATTCTCCCACCCATTTGGAGAGGAGTTCCGGACCTTTAACTGCTATGAAGTTGGCGTCGCTTTCGTTGGCCACGGCCTTGGCCAAGAGTGTTTTCCCGGTTCCGGGAGGTCCGTAGATCAGAACACCCTTGGGTGGTGTGACTCCGAACTTTTCGAAACTCTCCGGATACTTTAGAGGCCACTCCACAGCTTCTCTTAGTTCTTGTTTAGCGTTATCCAGCCCTCCAATATCATTCCAGGTAATGTTTGGTACCTGTACCAGGACTTCTCTAAGGGCTGATGGTTGGATCTCTTTCAGGGCCTCCTTGAAGTCGGCCTTCTTAATTATCATCTTTTTAAGGATCTCTTTGGGTATCTCTTCATCGGCTTTGATGTCGGGTAAAACCCGACGCAGAACCCTCATGGCCGATTCCTTACAGAGTGATTCCAGGTCTGCTCCAACGAATCCATGGGTGGTCTCTGCGATTTCATCCAGATCCACCTTTTCGTCCAGGGGCATACCCCTGGTGTGAATCTGGAGAACCTCCCTTCGACCGTCTTTATCAGGCACGCCAATTTCAATTTCACGGTCAAATCTACCTCCACGTCGTATGGCTTGGTCCAGGGCGTCGGGCCGGTTAGTGGCTCCGATGACCACCACCTGTCCTCGTGTTTTAAGACCGTCCATCAAGGTGAGTAGTTGGGCAACCACCCTTCTTTCTACTTCTCCGGATACTTCTTCTCGTTTTGGAGCAATGGCATCAATTTCATCAATAAATACGATGCTGGGCGCGTTTTCTTCAGCTTCTTCGAATAATTCCCGAAGCCTTTCCTCGGACCCGCCCACATATTTACTCATGATTTCTGGGCCCTGAATAGCTATGAAATGGGCGTCGCTTTCGTTGGCCACGGCCTTGGCCAGGAGGGTTTTACCAGTTCCAGGGGGGCCATGCATTAAAACACCTTTAGGCGGTGATATTCCCAGCCTTTCAAAGAGTTCGGGACGTTTAAGGGGGATTTCGATCATCTCCCTTACCTTTTTAACTTCTTCTTTCAGCCCTCCAATATCCTCATAGGTGACTTCCACCAGGTTTTTTACTCCTTCCAGTTTTGAAACATCTACTGGTTCACTCTGGACTTCCACATCCGTCATTTCAGTTATTCTGACAATTCCAACTGGTTTGGTGGAGACCACGGCCAGTTTGAGTTCGCCCATGGGACTGAAATCGGTGGACATGTCCCTGAAGAATTCGTCAAAAAGCCCTCCCCGCAGGGACTGTTGTTGTTGGCGGATACCAGTAACGATCATATCCCCCTTGGACATGACTCTTCCTCGGAAGGCAGCTCTAACGTCACCCCTGATCATAATTTGCTGATCTACGGGTGCTAAAACAACCTTCTGGGCCTCTTTAACCTGGGCTTTTCGTACTACTACATCTTCCCCCAGTGATGTTCCTGCATTCTTGCGAATGTAACCGTCAATCCGAACTATTCCCAGCCCAATATCTGATTGTGAGGATGCTACCATGGTGGCGGTGATCTTTTTCCCTTCGATCTCTATGATATCTCCGTCTAAAAGATCCAGTTTTTCCATGCATTGTGGATCAATTCGGGCTATGGAGCGTCCAACATCTGCCTGTGAGAAGGCTTCTGCTACTTTTAATTTCATTTCTTCATTTTTAATGATAAAACCCCCATGTTATTTATTGTATTTTAAATGGAGTAAATCTTGCGGTTAAAATAAAATTCAGTAAGCTTTATATTTTAGTTAACTTATGTTACTTTAATCTTGTTGAAAGTAGTATATAAATGTTTCTGTTCAGATGATGATATTATCCAAAACAAGACCTTTTTTAGGGAGGATAAAAATTTGACTACAGGAATAGTCCAGTTTTAATCACCGGATTATGCCTCCAAAGCCCCTTAAAAAGGTTTCCACCTCTATAAGTGTCTCAGGATCCAGTACCTGGTAGCGAATGGTTATGCTCTGGGAATTGGAAGGTACCTGATCTCCCTGGTAAATATCCTTTACTTCCGCATCCACCACTCCTTTTAAATTTCCCACACTTTTTGCAATTAAACTGGCATCTGAACTTTTTGGAAAAATAACTGAGATGTCGTAGGTTTTAAGTGGTAAGTTGCTGATCTTCCAATTAAAAAGTTCACCCGGTTTAAGGGTTTCTACATTGGCTATCTTTAATTTTAAAATCTTCTTGTTGGTTTTAAGATATAGGAAATCAGGTGAAAGGTCTTCTAAAATACCGACGTGTATTTTACCGGAATAAATATGTCTCAATCCAACTTCCTGACCTATTGAATCATTTAAAAGCCTTATTTCTGTATTTAATGCTGATATGGCCTTATCCGACCTGCCCAGCGATGCTTCTATGTCGTCCAGGTGTTTGGCGGCAGAACTCATGGCATTAACAAATTCTTCCTGGTTCTCATTTTCTATCATAGCCTTTAATTCCTGGAAAGTTTCCAGGAAGGCCTGATGGGTCTCCTTTATATGCGAGTTTTTGGTCTGAATGGAATAACAGAGGTAGGGATTTTGAGCCACAATCCGGGCAATCATGTCCAGCATCAGGCTGTAAATAGGGCTTGAAAACTTTCTGGATTCTTTTAAATCCACTTCGAGCCGTTTTAATGTGGCTGCAATGGAGATGTAGGCGAAATGGGTTAATCCCTGCACCACACTCATCATACGGTCGTGAACTTCGGGGGTGGTTGACAGTACACGGACCTTTTCGGATTCAAGAAAATTAACTACTCGGGAGTACCATTTCCCCTTCTCTATTGGTGTTAACACCACCACCTGCCCTTCTAAGGATCTGATCCTGGGCCCAAACATGGGATGGGCTGGTAAAACTTCCACTCCCTCCGGGGCATATTTCTGCATTAAAAGAGCGGGTTCTTCTTTTATGGATGTTACGTCCATTAGAAGAGATCCTTTCTTCATAAAGGGTCCTAAATCTTTTATTGTTTGTGGAGTGGATTCGATGGGTACGGATAAAATAACTATATCGGCTTCAGAGGCAGCTGTTTGGTTGTTGGGGGTGTAGGAAACTCCAATCAATTCAGAGGCAGTCTCACCCGCCAGTGAATCTCTTCCCGTGATGGTCACCGTCTGTTTTTTTTCCTTCAGATAACTGGCAATCCAGTATCCTAACCCCCTGGTCCCACCAATAACCGCTACCTTCATGACTAATCTTTTTGATGAAGGAACCTATTAAATTATATCTCCACCGAACTCACATTCCTGTCCTCGCTTGCTCCTGTCATTTTTTCCAAAGTTTCCAGAAGTTCTCCCACACTTTCCTGATTCATCACATCCAGAAAACTGTTCAAATGTGATTTTTGTCTTAAAAATATCCCCCTGCGCTTTATGGGACTTCCCCTTTCATCCAATGGATTAATTTCCATCATGATACTTTCTTCCATGCCTTTTGAAGGGGCTTTTACTAAAAAAACTCCGCTTACGGATGTGGGGACTCTCTGCCATACTTTAACATTCTCCAGTGCTTCTTTTATTTTGTTTTCCAGTTCCTGTGACATTTTAATCACCACACCTTAATTAGTAATAACTTTTATTTAAAAGTTATGATGAGAAGATTTTATGGGGGAGATGATAAAGGACATATAATAATCGATAACCTTTAACCTATTAGATATCACTAGGGGAATTAAGAGGTCTTAACATGCGCTTGGTGAAGGAGGATGGAAAAAGGGGATTAATTGAAGTTGTTCCCGAAACCCTGGATGACTTGTGGCATCTTTACCATATTATACGACCGGGAGATCTGGTTTCATCCCGAACTACTCGCCGAATTCAGGATAATACTGGAGAACGCCTTAGAAGTGATCGGGGAATTAAAAAGAGCTTTTTTTTGGGAGTAAGGGTAGAAAACATAAAATTTCACCGTTATACGGGTAAATTACGTGCTATGGGCGTCATAGAAAAAGGGCCGGAGGATCTGGTCCCCCTGGGATCCTACCATACTCTAGATCTGAAACTACAGAACCCCATAAGGATCCAAAAGGAGCGATGGTCCCGATGGCAGAAAAAACGTGTAAAAGAGGCCATAAAAGCATCCATGACTCCAAAGGCCCTGGTAGTGGTTATTGAGGATGATACTGCTGATCTGGGGATTCTAAGACAGTATGGAATTGATTACTATGGCCCCATTATTGGGGGTATCTCTGGTAAGAGGGTGGTCATGAAAAACCGAAAACAGGCTATAGAGGACTTCTACAGTGAGGTGGCCCGAGTTATAAAAAACCAGGAAGGAGTGGAGGGTATCGTAATCGCCGGGCCTGGATTTACTAAAAACGATTTTTTCCATTATCTATCACAGAAATTTCCAGAAAAGGCCACTATGTCTCGTATAGAGAACACCGGAACTGGAGGTAGAGTGGGGATTAGAGAGGTTATTAAGAAGGGAATTCTGGATGAAATGGCAACTGAGGGACGTATTGTCCATGAAATGAGAGCTATGAACCGGGTATTGGAAGAAATAGGTAAATCTTCTTCTCTGGTGACCTACGGAATAAATGAAGTTAAAAAAGCAGCCGAAGCTGGAGCGATAGAGGAATTACTGGTCATTGACAATTTATTAAGGAAGAGAGATGTGGAAACAATCATGAATCTAGTAGAAAATCTCCGCGGCAAAGTGATGGTGGTTAGCAGTGAACATGAAGGAGGGAAACAGCTCACTGCCCTGGGGGGAATGGCTGCACTTCTGAGATACCCACTAACATGATGGTTAAATGGATAGAGGAACGATGCAGAAACTGTAACTTATGTAATCTGGTTTTATGTCCTCAGAAAAATGTTAAAAAGGCCATAGAAAGTGGTCTTTGTATGGGTTGCCAGGCCTGTCTATTGGCTTGTCCAGAAGAAGCCCTTATACCTGATCCATCCCTGAAGTATCCCTTTGAAGAATACCAAGTGGTGGTAAATGGGAAATCGTTAAAAGCCAGGGGAATGGTTAAAGATGTCCTTAAAAATGCAGAAGTTCGTATAGAACAGATTTATGGCGGGGAAAATAAATCTCATTCCAAGGTTTTCATGCCCTGCCGATCTGGAGCCTGCTGGGCATGTTCTGTCAAAGTTAACGGCCGATATGCCCTTTCATGTATTACTCCTCTGGCTCCAGATATGGAAATCAGGACCCTTGAAAATCCTCCTCCCTTACGTGTGGTGAGTGGATTTGGAGCACATACTGTGGGAGGAGTGGGCACTCCCTATCAGTTAAAGCTGGGAAAAGGACCAATAGAAGTTGTGGCTTTTACACACGGTTGTAATCTGCGCTGTCCTCAGTGTCAGAACTATCAGATGGCCTACACCGCGGGTGGACATCTGCTTGACAGTCATGAAACAGCGCGAATACTTATAGGCCTGAAGGACCAGTACCGGGTTAACAGAATTGCATTATCAGGCGGGGAATGTACATTAAACCCTAGCTGGTTGTTAGATGTAATAAAAAAAATCAGAACCATGGTTAAGGATGTTAAAATACATGTGGATACTAATGGGACTATATTAACTCCAGATTACATTGATAAACTGACTCAAGCAGGAATGACCGAAATTGGAGTGGATCTGAAGGCATTGCATACCTCTACCTTCATGAGAATTGCTGGCCTGGATGATGCTGCACTGGCAAAAAAGTACTTAAAAAATTCCTGGAACGCAGTTGATTACATTATAAAGAATAAATTGGATGTATTCCTGGGTGTGGGGATACCATATCATTCTGAGCTTATATCCAAAGAGGAAGTGGCAGAGATGGGGAATTATCTGGCTGATCTGGATCCTCTGCTTCAGGTTTCGGTACTGGACTATAGGGGTGAATTCAGGAGAAGGAACCTGATGAAACCAGCATTTGATGAAATGATGGAGATTAAATCTATTTTAAACTCCTCTGGTTTGCAAAAGGTGATAGCACAAACATCTGAAGGACACATCGGGCCTTAAATTGCTTTTCTCGTTTTTTTTATTTTAGGCCTTTTTATAGGTTTTGAAGAATTCATGATCCCTGGTGAACCCGCCTCCTGAATTACTTACTCAAATCAGTCAAAGTGGTAATTGCTTCTATCAAAAACCTGTGAATACGATTTTATTCTAAAAAATACGTTCATGTCCAGGGGTTTATAAGTGCATTGGACAGTTAACCACTCTACTTTTTTTAAATTTTTTTAAAGGAGCAAGATCAATTAATTTATAATGTCACTTGTATACATGCTATTTATAGCGGCGCTCTTACTATCTGCCATCTTGACTTTAATTTTCAAGGCTGCTTTCGAAAAGATTGGTGGAACTCTTTACACGCCTGTAAGGGGTGGTACCGCTCGGGCAGTGGGAGTTGCACCATTTATAGTGATTTTTATATTTTTTCCCCCGCCATACAACTATTTAATCGCTATTATGGGTATTTTTGCTTTTTTTGATGATATTATCGGCAGAAAAAAGGTTAATAACCTTCCTTTTGAGCTGGGACAGTTATCCCGTGGGTTAGGGATAATTCTGGTCATGTGGATGGGATACTACTACTTGGGTCCGGTTTCTATCCTGGTGGCCTTGATGGTGCAGCCCCTGAACATCGCCGATATGCAGCCTGGAATCGCAGCATCTACCATCATTATAATGGGTTCCTTCATGGCGTTGATTCTTTATCTGGTCTCAGGAGATCCTTATCTTCCCCTCATCATCATCGCCGCCTGTGTGGGCTACGCTCCCCTGGATTACCAGGGAAAAATTATGATGGGAGAAGTGGGTAACCATTCCTTTGGTGTCAGTTTGGGAATACTGTATGCATTGTTAGGTAATTATGTGTCTGGATTCTATGCCTGGGGAAGTTGGACTACGGTATTGATTGTGTTTGCTCTTTTAATACTCACGTCAATCTTAATCGCCATCTTAAGACGAAAAAATCTTCAGAATTTCTTGGAAACAAAATTAAAAATTATAGATCCTGTTTTTGGTGATTATGTTATGGATGTTTTAACCGGTGGCGGTCTGGGTGACCTTTCACGCCGGATAATATTGGGGAAACGGAGTGTAGTTATAAAAAATAGATTAGGAATATTTTTTGGATTCCGTCGACTGGTTTACAATCCTTATTCTCGGAATGATTAATGATTCAGAAAATATTTTTCTTAAGAAACAACTTATTTGATAAAATTTTTTTAAAAAAGAAATTAATCCCTGCGTTTCAGGGACCAGGTGGCCAGGGCTAGAAACAGGATGGCAAAGATTAATAGGGCCACTATATCGGGCCATATCCTGTCCAAACCCCAGCCTTTTAGCATTACCGCCCTAATAGCGTCTACTGCGTAGGTGGGTGGTACCAGATAGGATAAAGGTCTTAACCAATCGGGTATTGCCTGTAAGGGCCAGAATATTCCTGAAAGTAGGAATGCAGGTAAAACTACAAATGGGATGAACTGTATTGCTTGTTCAGGACGTTTAGCAAGACTGCTAAGCAGTATCCCCAGGGACAGGCTTACCAGTGATAGGATGGCCACGGTTAAGAAGGCCAGAAGCACGTTGCCCACTACCATGATATTGAAAAATACTATGGCGATGATGAGCAGAAAAGCCACCTGTATCACTCCCAGAATACCGAAGGTGATGGCGTATCCAGTTACTATCTCTCCTTCGGTAATGGGGCTGGCCATAACTCTCTCCAGAGTACCGTTACTACGCTCTCCCACGAAGGTGATGAGGGTTAAAAGGGTAGTAAGTAAGAATACTACGAATGCTAAAATTCCTGGTACGAAAAAGTCTATGAACTCAGCATCCTTACCATAAATAGGGTTTGAAGTTATTTTCAAGGCAGGATTAACTCCTTCCTCTTCCATGGTATCGCTGAGGGCTTCTGTCACCGTTTTCTGAATGGAATTCTTAACGTTGGTGATACTGTCATCTCCCTGGATTAATATCTCGGCACTTTCAGGATAAGACGGATTCTGGGTCTTCAAAAAGGCATTCTGGGTGAAATTTTCTGGAAATATTATAACCGCCGATGCCTGGCCGTCCACCACCTTTTGCCGGGCTTCATCAGGATTAGTACTATTCTCTATAGTTAAAACCTTGGTATCCAGGTTGGAAATGATATTTTGTGAGAGATAAGTGGTGTTACCCTGGAGATTGGTGAATCCCTGGTCCTGGTTGACTACGATCACATCCACTCCTTCCACATCACCACTGAAGGCCAGTCCAAAGACGGTCATGGCGAAGATGGGTGCAATAAACAGCATGGCCAGGGTACGCTTATCATTAGCCACATCCCGAAATACCCGTCGGGCAACAGCCATTATCCGATAAAACTTCATAAGACTCCCTCTTCGTCCCTTTGGGAAAACTCCAGGAAAGCATCTTCCAAAGAATCCATTCCACTCTCTTTTAGTAGTTCCAAGGGTTTACCTTCTGCTATGAGGCGTCCATGTTTCATGAAACCTATGCGGTCGCATCGACGGGCTTCATCCATGTAATGAGTAGTTATGAGGATGGTCACTCCATTTTCTCGTAATTTATTGAAGTAATCCCAGAAAGACACCCTGAGTTCGGGATCAACCCCAACGGTTGGTTCATCTAAAAATAAGAGCTTAGGCTGGTGCAATAGGGTACAGGCCAGTGAAACCCGGTGTTTCATACCACCAGAGAGATTCTCAACCATTTCATCCTTCCAGTCAGATAGGGCTACGAATTTTAAAAGTTCATCGGTTCTTTTTTTTATCTCCACTTTATCTAAACCAAATATTCTGCCGTAAAATTTAAGGTTCTGTTCCACTGTCAGTCCCAGATACACACCAGTCTCCTGGGGCATGTAACCGATTTTAGCAGATATATTCCCTTCAGGAATCTTTTCCCCAAATATGGTGGCGTGGCCAGAGCTGGGTTTAATGATGTTGGATAACATCTTTATGGCGGTAGTTTTACCAGCCCCATTTGGGCCTAAAAGTCCATATATCTCCCCTTTTTTTACTTTTAGGTCCAGATCATCCACCGCGGTGAAATTTCCATATTTTTTGGTTAGATGTGATGTTAAAATTGCAAGTTCGTTCTGGAAAGTCACCTTCTCACCTTCCCTACCCTAAAATTACTGAAATTATTCTTTTATCCAATTCTATGATCTACTGGAAACCCTCATTTATATATTTTGTAACTAAAAGAGTATAAATTGAAACAATTAAGGAGGTCTTTGATATGAACCTGGCCCGGGAAACTATTCATGCTCTTCAGACTATGGGACTAACAGATTATGAAACCAGAACCTACATTGCCCTTAACTCCATCATCTCCGGAACTGCTACAGAGATAAGCTTGGCTGCCAACGTTCCTCGTTCCCGGATATATCAGGTACTCAAAAGTCTTAACAAAAAGGGATTCATCGAAACAAGTCGCGGTAAACCTTTAAAATTCACGGTGATCCCACCTCGTGATGTTTTTCGGATATCCAGAAGTCAAATAAAAGAAAGTATGGATCTGGCTGAAACAGAACTTAATACTTTATATGAAAGTAAAATACCCCAGGTTCCTGCACCAATCTGGTTAATACACGGCCCCGATAAGGTGGTAAATAAGGAATTAGAAATTATATCCCGGGCAAAAGAATCATTGTTCGTCATGGGTGGCTTCATGTTTCCTGGAGAAACCTTGCGACTGAAAAATGTTATGGGAAAAGTCATCAAAAAAGGAGTCACAACTCGCCTGGTGACAACTCCAGAATGTGAGGTGGATGGGACCAAAGTACCAGTAGTGGATGAACTGAAAGATATTGGTGCCGAACTTAAGGTTTTTAAAATTCCTTACCTGAAACTGGTGGTCAGGGATAAAAAGGAGATGTTAATAGCTTTTTGCAAATTTAGGGGTGAGAGTGTGGTATCGGAAAGTGCAATTGCCATTTGGAATCAGTACCCCGAGTTTGTGGAAACCATTTCTGGCATATATGATTTCATCTGGAATATGGAACTGTTCAATCAAGGGTCTATTCAAATATAATACTTCATATAATTAATAAACAATATAGATAGGCTGTGTGGTGCAATGAAGGCTCTATTATTTGTAACTGGAAGAGGTGTCGGTGGGGATGCAGTTCTGGCAATTAATACCGCTCTGGCATTAACCGAAAAAGGTATTGATTGTGAATATGTCCTTGATAATCATGCTCCTGCTTATCTATTCAAAAAAAAGGAATTACCATTCCATAAGACCAGCATACCTCAGGCAGGGGGACATGCTGCCAGCAAAGTAACCATCCTCAAAGCTGGTCTTAAGGCAATAAAGGAGTCCCGGTCAGCAGCAAAACTGTGTCGAAAGGTCCAACCAGATATCGTGGTGGGTATCATCGGAGGAGGAGCCATCATTGGCTGCACCGCTGCGCGCATGGCGGGGATTCCCTCAGTGGGGATGGTGGCCACTCCCACCGATTCTAAAGTGGTGTCTCAGATGACCACCACCATCGCCCTCCCAGAATCCCCACTCTTCCACTACCCCCACAAAAAGAATAATTACCCCTCTTACATGCCAATAAACCCAGCTATCACCCAGGGCGACCGTGAACAGGCACTTAAAACCATGTCTGCAGGTTTTGATAAAAATCTGCCCACCATACTCTTTTCCTCCGGTTCAACCCTCTTTGAAAAGATGGCTATGGCCCCCTCTACAGTTCAGGATGAACTGGATGCCAACTTGCTAGTGGTTGGAGACCCCCTGGAGGAGATTTATCATAAATATTTAGAATCAGTTCTGCATCTGGGATATGTGGATAATCTCCCTGATCTGTACCGGCTGGCAGATGTGGCCATACTTTCCGATGATGGGTTGATGATCCACGAAGCACTGGCCTGTCAGCTCCCGACCATTGCCCTAACTCGAGTTAAATACGGACGTTACCACAACATGGCTAGCATCTTCCCGGGGAGTGTAGTAGAAAGCGGTCTGGAGGAATTATCCAAAAAAATCCGTGAGATCTTCCTGGAAGAAGATGAGATAAGAGTAAAAACTGATAAATTCGCCCGGGAGATTCTCCAGGCACCCTCCCGGATTGCGGATATTATCTATGCCAAGGCAAAGGAATAGTTCAATTAATATTTTATAATTCCTTTTTTTAAGTTAATCCTTTTCAAAACAGGGGATACAGACCATATTCCCATCTTTAACTCTACATCGATGTTCGGAGACCATATCTCCACATTCCGCGCACTGTACTGACGGATAAATCTTTGCCCGAGGTGGTAATTGCACATCAATCCTTTCCACTATAAATATTTCATCTAAGGGCATTTCCAGTATCTTCCTAGTTACGGAGGACATCAAAGTTTGAAGTTCCTCTTTTTCCTGAATAGAGGCAGTTCCTTGGGATACCTTCATCCTCAAGGGATTTAACTTTGGTTCCAGATTACTGACGTCAAAGGAACTTTTAATTGATACCCGCACTCCCTCCCCATCTTTTCGTGGGATGAAAGTGTATGCCTGTTTTCCATGGTCCAGGAATATGAGATTCCCTTTACCCAGGGTACAACCAGTAAGTACCTGAATGGCGTCAACTGCACAACTATCATTCTCCACCATGGCCACGATTTCTTCATCAGGGGCTCTTTCCTGTGATAATTCTTTCATACCCGCTTCCGCTGCCCTATAACCAATGGCTGAGCCAGGACAGACATGTCCATGAAATTGGGTTACTTCTTCGAATGACTTGATAGATTCATTTTCCATGTTCCTCACCTAAATCAGCAGTTATCATCTATTAAATGTATTCACCAAAAAAGCGTAAAAGTTTGTACACCGCATCAGTGGAGGGGTGCACCTCCAAAAAATCGTCAAAATCAGGGGCTTTATAACCATCCCGGATCATCTTAGCCAGGTAGGCCATGTTGGTCCGTGATGAAGGAGACACAGACGATACTCCTGTTATGAAACCTTCATCTAAATCTACTGAGACCTTAGTCAGCCCGGTTTTACCCTCCAGCACCCTCCAGAATGATCCTGGTCCCGCAGAACCAGGTATGGTGGCCACCGTCCCGGCCTGATGATCCTGGGGACTTAAAAAACTTACGTCATAGTACAGGGATATGGATTGGGGTGTCCAACTGTAATCCATGGTCGATGAGATCCCACAGGCATTCCGGGCGGCAATAACTCCTTCCATTCTGGAGATGGGCGTGTTGGTAACCCCACCAATAACATCCCCGGCAGCGTATACACAGGGATTGCTGGTTTGCATATGGGAGTCTACTAATATCTCTTTGTGATCACCTATTTTCACCATATTCTGGGCTATCTCTGAGTTGGGAGTAAGTCCGGTGGCCAGCAGAACCTGACCTTCAACTGTTTGCTGGGCTATTTTAAGCCCCTCATTGCTTATCTCATTCACTCGAGCACCTTCAGTGATATCTACCCCAGGCAACAAATTTTTAATCACATACTCTTTAACCTCCGGATCCAGCATTTTCAGGAACTGGCTCCGGCAGAATACCCGCACCTCTGAACCAAAGGAAGAAAATATACTGGCAAACTCGGCGGCTATCACCCCACTCCCCACTATTAACAGTTTCTCGGGAAGATCCTCCAGATAAGGAAGGTCAGCGTAGGTTACTGCATTTTCCACTCCCCTGATGGGTGGAATCTTAGCCCGGGATCCAGTGGCGATAAGGAGTTTATCGTAAGGAATTTCTTTATTATCCACCACCACCCTATCTTTTTGGATATGGGCCTCTCCATTTATTATCTCCACCCCGGTACTGTGGGTTTCAAACTCCAGCACCTTTTTGATCTTCCCCGTGGTATCTCTTAATCTTTTAGTAACTTCAGAAAAGTTGATTTCAGGAATCTCACTGATCATCCCCTGCTTTTGATAGTTCTGAGAGTCCAGGTAAAACTTGGCAACATCATTCAGGCCACAAACCACCATACAACCCTTATGGAGACATTTGCCCCCTATTTTATCTTTTTCTATTAACGTAACCTCTGCTTCCAGTTGGGATGCCTCCATAGCAGCACTCCTGCCTGCTGGGCCCCCTCCGATTACCACCACTTCCATTTTTACAGTCCTCCTAAAGGTATTTATATGGTGAGGAGACCTATTAAAATAACTAAACCTACCATTATTATAACACAGTGACGATTTATCCGCATTTTTTCAAAGAATTTGAACTTTACTGACCGAAATTAAATTAAAAAGGTGATATTGAATGTGCATCGCTGCACCTGCTCAGATTATGGAGATTAATGATAACGTGGCCATTGTAGACTTTGGAGGCGTGCGACAACAAGCTAAACTGGACCTGGTAGAGGATGTAGAAGTTGGAAGGTATGTTTTAGTCCACTCCGGTTATGCTATTGAAGTTTTAACCGAGCAGGCCGCCAAAGAATCTCTTGAAGCCTGGGATGAGCTGCTTAAGATCCTTGATGAAGAAGAACAGTCCTAGCGTTTCATAATTTTTATTATTTATTTTTATTATTTTAAGTCTTTATTTTAATTTATTATTTATTTTAAGTCTTTATTTTAAATTAATCAACCAATCCAACAAGTTTAACTCATTTCAAGTATTTTTTCCATGATGTGTTTAGTTTCCAATTTTTTTTAGTTTCAACGTAATTAATAAATGGAAACTCTTTTCACTCCGGGAATTTTTAAAAATTGATTTATTAACTCCCCTTTTACCGGTTTTTCAGTGATAATGGTTAGACGGGGATGTTCTTCCAGTTCAGGGTCACCGGCGTGGGCCTGTCTGATGCTAATTTTTTCCTGGGATATGAGGTAGGTGGCCTGGGCCACTATCCCTGGACTTCCGGCTTCAGCTTCGATTTCCACCACCCCAAAACCAAGATCACCAGCAACATTCTTTAAAAATGCTCCAGCTGGCCATAAGTTACCAAAGATTGATTTTAAATCTTCATCGGATAATATCACATCAACTGTTGCTCTAACAGCTCTCCGATCTACATCTGCTGCTCTGGCCAGGGCAACATCACTGATTTCAACGTCACCGCAATATATCTTCCCTTTTTCTCCTACCCTGAGACCAAGTTCTACAATTTTACCGGCCACTGCCATACGGGCCGGAAACTTCTCGAACTTGTACTTGATACGATCCCACATAAATCCATCACCAGTTATGGTTTAGCAGTGCACCTATATTTAACTTTATGCATAAATTTGTACAATAAAGATTTAAATAGTACTTTATATTACATATTTGACTGTGTTCTAGAAAATGATCTACCACTGGCGTCTGCCAATTGGAATATCTTACCAGGTGATTAAATGAAGGGCTGTGAATGTTTTTGGCAATATAAAATTGAATAATAAACCTAAAAGAATAAAACTAAGTTATGATTCGCCTTTTGATGTATTTAAAGGAGTATATGCTCATTGTGAAAGCTCATTCCTCTTAGAATCAATGGAAAGTGATGGTGGACTTTCAAGATATTCCGTGATTGGTTTTGAACCATTAATTATACTCCGCGCATTCGGAAACGTCCTGCAGATAGATGAAGGCGGAGAGATCAGGGAAATTGATGTTGATAATCCATTTGACATCATAAAAGACTTGAACGGCAAATTTAATGGACAAAAAGGTTTTCAAGGCGGTTTGGTGGGATATGTGTCATACGAGGCCTCCAGACACTTTGAGCCGGTTAGTTTAAAAGTTGGTGAATATCCTGATTTTGAATTCGGACTGTTCCTGGACTGTGTAATATTTGATAGAATAAACCAGCGGGTTGAATACTTGACTAGGGGGGAGAACCGATCTCCGGAATTGGAGTCTATGCTGAAAGAAAACCGCGGAATAGGTACACTGAAGTTTAAAGAAGAAGGTAAATACTTCTCCAAAAAAAAGTTTCACCACATGGTCACCGATGCCCAGGAAAGAATAAAAGAGGGGGAAATATTCCAAAGTGTCTTATCCAACGCTACAAAATACAGATTACAGGGAGATAAACTATCTTTTTATGAAAAACTACGCAGAATAAATCCATCTCCCTACATGTACCACCTTAAACTGGGAGATAGAGAAATAATCGGATCTAGTCCGGAGATGCTGGTCAGAGTCGAGGGGGATATGGTGGAAACTTTTCCCATAGCTGGAACCAGACCACGGGGGGCAAACCCTGCAGAAGACGCCCGGTTGGAAAAAGAACTTTTAGAAGATGAGAAGGAACTTGCTGAACATCTGATGCTGGTTGACTTGGCCAGAAATGACATAGGAAAGGTCAGTCAGTTTGGTTCAGTAACTTTACCTGAATATTTGACTGTAAAAAAATTTTCCCATGTGCAGCACCTGGTATCCCGTGTGCAGGGCAAACTGGCAAGGGATAAAACTGCTGTAGATGCCTTCTCGGCCATGTTTCCAGCGGGAACGGTGAGTGGAGCACCTAAAATTAGGGCCATGGAAATAATCAATGAACTGGAAGATAGACCACGAGGCCCCTATGCGGGGGCGGTGGGTTATTTTGCCCTGAACGGGAATGCTGATTTTGCCATAACCATCCGGACTTTAATCTCTGATGGTCAACATGCCAAGTTACAGGCTGGTGCCGGAATAGTGCACGATTCTGTGCCTGAAAAAGAATATGAAGAGTGCCAGAATAAAGCTAAAGCCCTAATTCTGGCTATGGAGTCATTGGAGGGTTATACATGATACTTCTTATTGACAATTATGATTCATTCACTTACAACCTCTACCAACTGATAGGAATACATAATCCGGATATTAAGATCATCAGGAATGATGAACTGAGTCTAGAGGAGATACGGATCATAAAACCGGATTATATTGTCATTTCTCCCGGACCTGGAAATCCTGAAAAAGTCAGTGACTTTGGAGTTTGTAAACAGGTAATAAAAGAATTAGGTTCTGAAATACCCATTTTAGGAATATGTTTGGGACATCAGGGTGTTTTCAATGCCTTTGGGGGAGATATTGTTCGGAACGAACCGGTACATGGTAAAAAAAGTCACATTGAACACAATCAGGATGAACTCTTTCAGGGGGTGGAAAATCCACTGGCAGTCATCCGTTACCATTCCCTGGTATGTCAGGAGGATTCACTTCCAGATTGTCTGGAAATCACGGCCCGAACACCGGAAGGTCTGATAATGGGCATAAAACATCGTGAAAAGCCAATATTTGGTCTACAGTTCCATCCGGAGTCGGTAGGAACCCGAGAGGGGTCCCGAATCATAGAAAACTTTCTGGGGATGGGATTATGACTTTTGTAAACTTTAAAGAAATTCTAAGCCAAAAAAGATTTTCCCTGGAAAAAATCCGAGAAAAGGTTCCCCTAAGCGAGATGAAAAGCAAATCAGAAGAGGTAAAACCGGCACTTGACTTTCTAAGGGTCCTGGAACTTAACAAGGATCTTAATGATGTATCAGTCATCGGTGAATACAAGCCTGCTTCCCCTTCCCGGGGTCAACTTTCTAATTTTAAGGTAAAGGAGGTCGTGGAAACTTACCAGCGAGGGGGGGTCACGGCAGTGTCGGTCTTAACTGAAGAAAATTTTTTCAAAAGCTCCCTGGAAAACCTCAAAGTCGCAGGCAAGCTTACTTCCATGCCTTTACTCCGTAAAGATTTTATAATGGACGAGTATCAGATATATGAGGCCCGAAGTGCTGGAGCCAGTTCTCTGTTAATGATGGTGAGTGTATATCCGGATCTGGGGGGAGGTATTGGACTCTGCCGGGATCTGGGAATGGAACCCCTGGTGGAATGTGCCAACCGGGAGGAACTTAAATTGGCCATAAAATCCGGGGCCAGAATCATCGGAATTAATAACCGAAGCTTCCAGGACTTCAGTATAGATTTTAACCGAACTCTTAAAATGGCTGACTATGTGCCGGATGATCTGTTATTGGTATCAGAAAGTGGAGTAAATGGTTATAGGGACCTTAAGTTATTGGCTGATTTCGGTGCCGATGCCGTGCTGGTGGGTAGCAGTATAATGGCCTCCAGCAGCATCGAAAATTTGTACTCTTCCGTGAAAAGTCTGGTTGAATCATCTAAGGGAATGAGGAGGACAAGATCCACATGAAAATCAAGGTCTGCGGGATCAGAAGGCTTCTGGATGTCCTGATGGTGGAATCCACTGGAGTGGATCTACTGGGATTCATAAACGTAGAACGATCCCAGAGATTTGCTGATCTCAAATTAATTAAACTTCTAAGCTCCCAGATGGATGATCCAGGTAAGGCGGTGATGATAATGGAGCCGGATAACCCTGGGGATGTAATTAAAAGGGCAGAAATTTGTGGTATAACTAAAATACAATTACATTCTCTCTCACCTCCTGATATTAATTACATTAAAAGGGCATCAGAACTGGAAGTTACCAGGGCGGTGGGTATCAGCGAAAATATCTCCGAAGATAATAGAAAAGAGATCAGAGGCTATGCTGAGGTCTGTGATGCCATTTTACTGGATTATGAGGTGAATGGTAAATGTGGCGGTACAGGTATTCAGATCCCGCTCCAAACTGCAATAGAAGGAGCAGAAGTTGTGAATGATGTTGCGAATGTTGATGTCTTCCTGGCAGGGGGTTTGAACGCCCGATTAATGAAAAAAAACAAGAAAATGATTGATAAACACTTCCAGGGCATAGATATAAACTCCGGAGTGGAAGAATCACCTGGAATTAAAGATCGGGCTAAACTGGAAGAATTCATGGAAATTTTAAATAATTGACATTAATAGGTGATTTAGATGATTTCAGACGGAAAATTCGGAAAATATGGCGGCATGTTTGTCCCTGAACTTTTAATCCCTGCTTTAGAAGAACTTGAAGCAGCTTTCTACAGATACAAAGATGATAAAAAATTTAATAAGGAATTAGATTATTATTTGCGAGAGTTTGCAGGTAGGCCTACCTCCTTGTACTATGCCCAGCGACTTTCACAGAAGCTGGGTTGTAAAATATACCTGAAAAGGGAGGATCTTTTACACACTGGAGCCCATAAAATCAACAATACACTGGGCCAGGGTTTACTTGCCAAATATATGGGTAAAAAGAGGTTAATAGCCGAAACAGGTGCAGGGCAGCATGGTATTGCCACTGCAGTTATAGGTGCACTTTTTGGATTTCCCACCGATGTTTATATGGGTAGTGAAGATATCAAACGGCAGAAATTAAACGTGTTTCGGATGCAACTTAGTGGAGCCACGGTAATAAGTGTTGAAAGTGGTTCCAGAACCCTCAAAGATTCCATAAATGAAGCTCTGCGGGACTGGATCACCAACGTGGACACCACTCATTACCTCATTGGTTCTAGTATGGGTCCCCATCCCTATCCCACCATGGTAAAACACTTTCAGAGGGTTATTGGTCGTGAATCCCGCCAACAAATAATTGAAAAAGAAGGTATGCTTCCTGATGCGGTGATTGCCTGTGTAGGTGGGGGTAGTAATGCCATCGGCATATTCTCAGCCTTCCAGGAAGACTCGGAGGTGGAACTTGTCGGTGCAGAGGGAGGGGGAGAAGGTCCGGGAGGGCGGCACGGGGCTACTCTATCCTTTGGAACAGAGGGCGTCCTACATGGCTCACTATCATTCGTACTACAGGATGATGATGGGCAGATAAGCGAGGCTCACTCTGTATCAGCTGGACTGGACTATCCCGGGGTGGGGCCGGAGCATTCCCAGATGATGGTGGAAGGAAGAGCCAAATATGAACCCATACTTGATAAAGAGGCCCTTAGAGGATTTAAGTTGCTTTCCAAATATGAAGGAATAATCCCTGCCCTGGAAAGCTCCCACGCAGTGGCTTGCGCCGAAAAATATGCAAAAAAGACGGAGAATCAGGGAAAAACTATTATAATTAATCTTTCAGGTAGGGGAGATAAAGATATGCACATTGTATCCCATAAAATGGGGGTGAGAGTATGAATAATCCGGAAACCTACTCGGAAATGTTTAAGCGAGTGAAAGAACAATCCGAAGGCGCTTTCATACCATTCGTGGTGGCCGGTGATCCGGATTTGGAAACCTCCCTGCAAATTGTTAAGGAGATGGTCAATGCCGGAGCAGATGCCCTGGAAATTGGATTTCCCTTCAGTGACCCGGTAGCTGATGGGCCTACCATCCAAGCCGCCGATATAAGGGCTCTAGAGGCAGGGATGACAACCTTTCGAGGATTTGAATTTATAAGACAGGTAAGAGAATTCACGGATATTCCCATCGGACTTCTAGTGTACTACAACCTCATTTACAAGATGGGTATTGACCAGTTTTACAGTGAAGCCAGAAAAAGTGGTGTTAACGGGATTCTTGCTGCAGATTTGCCGCCAGAAGAAGCTTCACCTGCCATCCAGGCTTCAAAAAAACACGGTATTAATCAGATCTTCATGGTGGCCCAGACCACCAGTAATCAACGTTTATTACAAATATCTCAAATAGCAGAGGGCTTTATTTATGTGGTGGCGGTGATGGGGGTCACTGGGGCCAGATCCACCCTAGGGGGGGAAACGGTGGATCTAATCCGGCGGGTTCGCAGTCATATTAATCTCCCCATCGCGGTTGGGTTTGGAATTTCAAAGCCTGATCATGTTCAACGGGTCCTGAAGGCGGGTTCTGATGGGGCCATAGTTGCCAGTGCCCTATTGGACTTAATAGATAGGTATCATGATAATCGGGAGCTAATGTTAAAGGAGATGGGCAGACGATGTGAGGCACTAAAAAAAGCAAGTCGGGGGTACCTTAAGTGATGGCTTACTGTGTAGAAAAAATTGTTTCTCGGTCTGATCTGACCCAGTATGAGGCTCACCAGTGCATGATTGAGATGTTAGAGGGTAAAGCTACTGATATTCAGGTTGCAGCTTTTCTTTCATCTTTAAAAGTTAAGGGCGAAACGGTTGATGAGTTAACCGGATTCGCTAGGGCCATGAGGCAGTTAAGTGTCAAGGTGAAGCCAAAAAATCTTAGTAATCTGGTGGATACTTGTGGAACTGGTGGTGACACCCTGAAAACATTCAATGTTAGCACTGCTGCTGCTATAATCGCGGCTTCGGTGGGAGTCAAGGTGGCTAAACACGGCAATCGCAGTATCACCAGTAAGTGTGGTGGTGCGGATATATTGGAAGCCCTAGGAGTGAACCTAGAATGCGGGCCCAATGATGTAGAACAGTGCTTGGAAACAACTGGAATAGGTTTTATGTTTGCTCCTATTTTTCATCCTGCATTGGGGAGGTTGATGCCTGTCAGGAGAGAATTAAACATACCCACTGTTTTTAATTTATTAGGTCCTTTGTGTTCTCCTGCAGAGGCCCCTATACAACTCCTAGGTGTTTTTGACCCATCTAAGGTGGTTATGATGGCCAGGGTACTCCAGAATTTGGGAGTTAAAAGAGCCATGGTGGTACATGGATTTGATGAGAATAATCAGCCTGCTATGGATGAAATTTCAACCCTGGGAAAGACCACCATGGCCTTTATAGAAGGAACTCAAATGAAGGTCCAGGATATTTACCCCGAGGACCTGGGTCTTAAAAGATCACACCGGGATGATTTAATGGCCTCCAAGTCACTGGAAGGTAATTTAGTTATAATTAAGAAAGTCCTTTCTGGAGTTACTGATAATTCGGCCGATGAAGCACGTCTGAATCTTTGTTTAGCCAATGCCTCAGCAATACTATTCTTAACTGGAAAAACAAATGATCTACGTGAAGGAGTCGAGTTAGCACTTGAAAGTGTATTAAAGGGAAATGCCTACCATAAACTGGTTGAACTGGTTAAGATCAGCAATAAAAATACTAAAATGAATAATTAAATCATATAAAACAGTTAAAACTGGAATTAAGATAAAAAAAGTGGCAAATTGGTAACAAATCAGGTGAATAATATACCGAAGTTACCAATTGCTCCAATTTTATGATAAGTCTCTGGTGGAATATAAGGTTTTTGAATTATTATATTATCATTTTATTTTAATAAAATATTAAAAAATTTGGGCCACTTAAGCCATCTTAGTCTGGTCAGGGCCTTCTTTCTTTCTTCTTTATATCTTTCTTCTTTTCTAAAAGTGCAGCGTTACATTAGGGTGAAAATAAAATTAAAAAATATATATATTAAAAATAATGGGCCCGCTGGGATTCGAACCCAGGACCTCACGGTTATCAGCCGTGCGCTCTACCGCCTGAGCCACGGGCCCGTCATAAGATATTAAGTTAACTAAAGAACTTAGATAACCCATCAACAACCCTAAAAGTAGAGTAGGTAGATGCAAGATTTAAACTTCATCATATATATCCTTTTCTGAATGTCAGTCCTAGTGAAAATAATGGGGAAGGATGTCTTTAAACTGTCACCAGCCGCCATTATCGTTGTAAAACACCTTTTAAATGTTCTAAACAGGTTTGGAGCTCATCATTTTTGAGAACCACAAGATTAGAACCTAAAATCGTACTTATCGAGACCATTGAATATTTTAAAAGAGATAGATGCTCTTTTACAGTTTTATAATCCTCTAAAACTCTTTTTTTTCCTCTATCCCTGGTTCGCCTTTGGAAAATTTCATCATAAGATGTTTCTATGATGATGATAATCTCTGGGGGAATAATTTCAAAGGGCAGTGATATTAAATAACCTTCTCTGGTTATATCCACGCCATGTAAATCAATGAGAACGTTTTCCGCATTTTGTATGCTTAAGGCTGCTGATTTCCAAATCCGGTACTGTAATTCTGTATTTAACTGGAGCATATCCTCCAGAGTATGGGCTAAATCACGTTCAATGGCTATTTTCAGCATCAGCTCCCCAAAATTAATGTAATGGTAACCTAGCTCCTTGCTGATGGCCTTACATAGGGAGGTTTTCCCCACTCCCGGCACACCAACCACTGCAGCCCGGTTCCAGAGGAGCATTTACTTATTTACCATCTCACTGATGGCATCAGCCATCATGTGTCCTTCTACTACTATTTCTGCTTTGTCTATACCTTCCACGCTTTCAGCTGCCTGCCGGGCTTGCATGGCGATGTTTGCGGCACTCATGCAACCGGGGTTGGTTGGTTTTATCACGATTTTGGCGGTTTTATTTTTTTCATTGATTTCAATGCCATCTACGATTCCCATTTCCACAATACTAATGCCCATGTGGGGGTCTAGTACCAGTGATAAGGCTTCTCTGACTTGATTCATTAAATCTTCGCTCATGTTTATACCTCAAAAATAACATATTTCAAGTCTTTAAATTGATTTTTATGTCATAAATGAACTTTTATAACTTTATATCCACCTATAAAGTTATTTTCTTATGTTTTAGTTCTGGTATTTATAGTTATTTGTAAAAGATGAATTTGATTTTAGTGCTTCTGGCGGTGCCTGACCCGGACTGCTACTCCTTTTTCGGCCTTTTTCATTTCTTCACCACTCATAACGGCCTTCCCAACCCCTATCACATCACCTTTACGAACTATTACCACCTCATCTCTGGGTAAGATTTCTGGGGCTGAATCAACAACTCCCGGAACAAAAAGGGTATTAGTTTCCAGTTTAAAATCGATTTCCACCCAGTTAACATCAACTTCACTCAAAAGTTGGCCTCCCTTGAGGTTAAGAGAAAATAGTCCGGTATCAAATTGTAAAGTGGCCACTTGTTGATTTTCATAGAATAATCGTCGGTTAAAACGCCCTTTAAGACGATAACCTGGGGGTATGAGCACATCTGCAGCCTTAGTGTTAAACTGATAGCGGGCTACCGATCTTAAACCATTCATTTCCCTGGATTTACCTTTTGGTTTATTATAATCCCTTAAAATTCTTTTCAAATTCTGCATGGACTCTTGGGAGGTGGTGCGACCGTCTTCACAGGTAAAATGGGCCTGCGGAATGTATTTTTCACAAACATCCCGGTATCCTCCTGATACGTGGGCTACCGCTTTAATTTCTCCAATATAATCCTTCAAACATTCTCCAGTAAGGTCTACCTCTTCTTGTGACCATTTTCCGGTGGTGGGAACATCATAAGATTGGATGGGATAGGTCCTTTCCATCTCACGGGGACAGACTCCAAATGGGGATGTTAAAATTGCTTCTTGGAATCCTTTAGTTGCATTCTGGAAGATACGATGTGAACGTGATTGGGAGTACGGCTTTCCCATGCTGCAGGGTAATACCACCACCACGTCACCGAGCGGATCTAAATGGGACATCCGATCTCTCCATCGAACTGCTTCAGGACGATGGAGAGAAGCTTCTGTGGTGCAAAGTACTTTGATCATGATCGTATTCATCCTTATTTTTTTGGGTACTTTAACTCCTGGAATTTGACACGTATCTGGGTGCCGTGGTCGGAATTAATCTCTAATTCACCCATAATTTGTTCGGTCAGGCTATGTATCAGACGCATACCTAAAGAATCGGTTTTTTTATCAGGGAAGTCTGGAGGTAAACCTATCCCGTCATCAGCCACCTCTAATAAAAATTGTTTGTTTTCTTTCCCTTTAAATCTAACGTTCACAACACCCTCAGAGTCTCCAGGAAAGGCGTATTTGAAGGTGTTGGTCAGTATTTCGTTAAGGATTAATCCCAGGGGGATAACGGTGTTGATGTCCAGCATATGCTGTTCCACTTCTAAGTCTAGCTGGATCCTCTGGGGGTCCTTAATATAAGCATGATAAATATCCCTGGCCAAGCTTTCCATGTAATCCTGCGCATCCAGCTTCTTAAGTTCCTTGGATTGGTATAGTTTTTCGTGAATAAGGGCCATGGTTTTGGCACGACTCTGGCTGTCCTTAAAAATATCCTTGGCCACTTCATCTTCAATGTATCTGGACTGCATATTTAGCAGGCTGGCCATGATCATCAAATTATTCTTAACCCGATGATGAATCTCTTTCATGAGGATATCCTTATCTTCCAGGGCCTGTTCTAACTGTTCCTCCATTATCTTTCGTTCAGTAATGTCTCGGGCCACATGCACACTTCCCATCACATTACCGCCGTTATCATAGAGGGGAGTGGTGGTAATCATGAAGAATCCGCCTAAATTTTCTTCGTGCACCTCTGCAGAGTGTTCCTCTTCATCATGCATGAGCATGACATGCGGGCAGGTGTTGATGGGGCATGAGGTGCCGTGAACGACCTCATAACAACTTTTACCAATTAAATCTTCTGGTTCCATCCCCATGGAATTGGCCATGCTCCTATTAACCCTGACTACCTTGTGGTCGCAGTTAATGATGGTTATGGCATCTGGGATGGAGTTGAAAATTAGTTCAAATAATTCTCCTGACTCCAAATCTTCTAAATTTATTCTACCCCCTCCATTCAAATTAGATTAAGTTTAAGGATGTTTTCCATTTAACCATATAAGCCCAGTGAGCCGGGCCAGATCAAGGGTGTTGCAGACCAGATCAGTATGATCCAAGTCAGAAACATTATTTTTACCCACCACACGTACTAAGGTGGCTATTTCCTTATTGGATATTGTAAGGAAGTTTTTGAGTTTTTCGATACCTTCATCCAGGTTCAACTGTTTTATTAGTTGAGGATTCTGGGTGGTCACCCCGGTAGGACACAGACCACTATGACAAACACGATATTGCTCACAATTCATGGCAATAAGAGCAGCGGTACCCAGATACACGGCGTCAGCGCCCAGTGCCAGACATTTAGTAAAGTCAGCAGAATTGCGCAACCCACCCCCAGCTATTAAAGAGACTTGGTCCTTTAATCCCATTTTCAACAGGGCCTTGTACGCCCGGGGAAGGGCGGCAATAATGGGAATACCTACATTGTCTCTGACGTAAGCTGCTGTGGCTCCAGTTCCTCCTCCAAAACCGTCAAGAGCAATAAAATCAACTCCAGCCTCTGCCAAAATTTTAACATCATCTTCAACGTTACCACAACCTATCTTGGCACCAACTGGGGATCCGCCGGTTAGATCCTTGAGCCCGGCTATTTTTTCTTCCAGTTCCTGAGGGTTATTAATGTCAGGATGATGAGCGGGAGAATATGCAGATTCACCACGTTCTAGACCTCGGATACGGGCCACTTCTGCGGTGATCTTATCTGCTGGTAGAAAACTACCCTTACCGGGGTAGGCACCCTGACCAAATCGGATTTCAATGGCTGCTGCATTTTTCATTAATCCCTCCTCCAGACCGAATCTTCCGGTGGAGTACTGGACTATCATGTAATCAGAAAACTGGTTCTCCTCTTCTAAAACACCACCCTCGCCGGAGTTGAATCCCAAACCCAATTCCGTGGCAGTCTGTCCAATAATAATTCTAACATTCCTGGAAACGGCTCCAAAACTCATACCCGATATTAAGATGGGTGATGCCACTTTAAATGGCTTTTTTGCCTCAGGTCCGATGACAACTGTGGTATCTACTGTTTCTTCCGCATTTACCGGAATCCGGGATAACTGGGCTGGTATGAAATGCAAATCGTCAAGTTTAAATGGCAGTTCCTTCTGGGACCCCATGGATGCCACCATCTCCATACCTGCACTCTTATCTTTAATATCCACCATTTCCTGGTAAGAAATGGTGCTTTCTCTCTTAGAAATCTTACGAATAAGTGTTTTACTCCGTCCTGCTTCCACTTTATCGCAGTGATAAATTCCCTTAAGCCCATACTCATAATAAATGGCGCAGGTATCGCATATGCAGCCACTTGTATTTATATCAGTTTTACTGGCCCCTAAACCACAGTACAGTATTTCCCCATCACATTCATGGGGATAGCTGGGACAAAGTGGACAGTGACATTTGGCCCGATTTTCAGGGGTATCTTCTATCTTACTCCTTATTTCTTGAGCATCCTGAACCACGTGGAGTTCTCCTTTTTTAATTTGTTAAATGGATTTTAAACTTTAATTACTCTTTTAATTACAATGCTTGAATGAACCTTCGGGGGTCGGTTTCAATATCCACTAGCACCGGCCCTTCTGTATCCAGGGCCTCAGAAACGGCGGTTCTAAGTTTATCAGGATCTTTAACATTGATTCCTGTTCCCCCACATTCTCGGGCGTAACTGGCAAAATCAGGGTTATAAAGTTGGGTTTGCCAGTTAGGATAGTTCTCAACCTTCTGTTCCTGCATGATCATGGCCAGCTGGTGGTTGTTCATCAGGAATAGTTTCACCGGAAGTTCATACTTCACTGCGGTGAGAAAATCGGCCATCACCATGGAAAAACCACCATCACCAGTTATACAGACCACTTGTCTATCAGGATAGACCAACTGGGCTGCCAGAGCAGCAGGGAGTCCGAATCCCATGGTGCCTAGATAGCCGGACATCAACATCTTCTGGGTTTTTTTCATCCAGAAGTTTCGACCAAACCACCATCCATTCTCACCCGTATCCAGGGTAATGATAGCATCCTCGGCCAATTCTTCGTTTAGGACTTTTATGATGTACTGCGGCCTAACTGGAGTTAGAGTACCATCTGCCTCTTCCTCCAGGAGGTCCAGCCACTCCTGTTTTAAGTTTTTGATTTCTTCCCGGTACAGAGGACGCTCTTTTTCCTGGACCATGCCCAATAGCTGGGGGAGGATTTCGGCACTGTTACCCAGAAGCCCCACTTCAACTGGATATTGCCGGGCGATCATCAGGGGGTTCAGATCGATCTGCACCGTCTTTTTAGGGGGTATCTGGGTCATATCTGAGAAGGAGGAGCCAATTACTATGAGAAGGTCGCAATCGTCCATCAGAACCGTGGATGCTGTGGAGCCTATAGTTCCATGGCTACCCACGTAGAGGTCATGATCTTCATCAATAACTCCCTTACCACGGAAAGTGGTGGTTATGGGGGCATCTATTTTCTCCGCAAATTTTGCAAGGACCTCTCCCTGACCCATAGCACCGAAACCAGATAGTATAACTGGTTTTTCAGCTTTGTTAATGGCCTGGGCTGCTTGCAGAACCAGGAACATTGGTTGGGATACGGCGTTGTTAGGGAAACTTCCTTCGAATGGAACAGGACGGGCCCGGAATGGTTCCTTCTGCACATCGTTAGGCATACCAATGTGAGAAACACCCCCCTCCAGGAGGGCATGTTTAATTCCCAGAGTAACCAGGTTAATGGTCTGTTCAGGAGACATTAAGATTTTGTTGAAGACTGTGAGAGGTTCAAAGAATGAATGCTGGTCTATTTCCTGAAAAGAACCAGGACCCATGAGTTGTCTTTGCACCATCCCGGTGATGGCCAGCACCGGAGCATGGTCTAATTTCGCATCGTAGAGGCCGGTGGCCAGATTAGTGGCCCCGGGACCAGCGACCGTTAAACAAGCAGCCAGGTGTCCGGTTAATTTACCATAGGCAGAAGCCATCATGGCTGCCGTCTGTTCATGACGCACCTGTATGTATTTAATCCGGTCTTCTTGCCGGATAGCGTCCACCACACCCAGTGAGGAGGTACCGGGGATTCCAAACACGTATTGAATACCCCATTCTGCCATCTGATCCACCATCACTTCTGAAACAGTGGAATCAACATCTTTATATTCTATCTTGGCACTCAAAAGCACGAAGGTTGATAGCGGCGAATTACAAACCGGGCATCGCCAGTTCTCGGGCAAATCTTCAAATTTAACTCCTTCCCGTTCTTCATCCAAGATGTAGTTACATACCGTGCACCTGTACCTGGCCATTACAATCCCCCTCATCTAAACTAAATAAACCTGTATAAATATTATTTTTGAAATTAATAAAGACACCTCCTGGCAAAAAAGACGGAGTTTAAAGACGATTTAGAGATTTTTTAGAGATTTTCAATTTATATCCCATAAACCTCAAAATATAAGCTTATGGGGAATTTCAAGATTAACTGCAGGGATGATAATCAAAACTTCATACCCACCCAATCCTACCATGAATTACTAAGATCCTTTTCAAAGTTGAAAAAACAACGTGGATTAATACTGCACGTAGTTGGTGCCCCGGGGGTGGGAAAATCTGCCAACATTTATCAGGCCTCTGCTGAGATCGGTTTAGAAGTTTATGAGGCTGGTTTATCTCTGGATAGTGAAAATGTTCAACCAAGAAGGGTGTTCGAGCTTACCCTGGAGTCTGTGAAAAAGGATCTGGGGGTTAAAAGTGATCAAGCACTGTACCGCAAGTTAAAAGAATTTGACATGGTACTATTTGCCGACCTTTTCCATGATTCTCATCTTATAAATATGGATGCAGTTGGTTTCAGTCAGTGGAGCGCTAATAAAGGATGGGGGGCCTTTCCCTATTATTGGTACTGCTTGAAAGAATACCTCAAACAAAAAAATGAGTTTAAGGACTTAAATGTTGTTTTCCAGACCTCATGGGGGCTTCGTTTAGGCGGGAGGAAAAGGGACCTTTTCACTGAACTGGGCATTATTTCCAGAATTTCACTTTTTCTTTTAAAAATATCCTTTCAAGTGGTGGAGATATCTTATTCTCCTCTAGAAACTATAAATATTGTGAAAAGCCACTTTCATAATGTTGAGGAGGATAGAATAAAGAAAGGAATTGCTCTCTACCATTGCAAGCCCAGATTTATCTGTGAAGCCCTTAAAACGGAAAAAGTCTAAAGAAATGATGGAATAGAAATAAATGAAAAATAATGTCCTTTTAACCCTTCTCAAATCCACCCGGATAAGCTGGGCTTCAAAGAATGTGCACATGTACTTACTGGCACTTACTTACGCTTATTTTGCCAATCAACCCATAAACAATCCCCTGCTAATATTAGGGGGTCTACTTTTGGTATCATTATTCTGGGGGGGCCTTTACACCCTTAATGACCTAACTGATCTTGAAGTGGACCAAAGGGATAGCTTCAAAAAAAACAGGGCATTTATACAGAATAAAGTGGATGAAAAATGGATAGTACTGTTTGTAGTTATCATACTGGCCACGGTCTTCATTTTGTCCATGGTCTTTATGCCAGTTTCCTTTACCCTGATTCTAATATTGATGTTGTTAAATCAAATAATCTATACCCTGCCCCCGATAAGGTTAAAAGAAACTTCTCTTGCTCCCTTATCCAGTACAGCCACTAACTCTGTTTTGAGACTGGCCTCCTGTGCAGTTTTGCTAGGCAACATTTATATCGTACCCCTGGGTGTGTATATTTTCATGTTCATTGCCGGGATGGCTACTTACCTCATGTACAAATCCAGACCGAGGGATGCAAGTATTGTGGGAGTGTTATGTGTATTGGTGCTGATTTATTTAATCTATTCCGGGGAAATGAATTTAATACAATTCCTGGTGGCACTGGTTCCATCCATTGTGGCTGGAATACCCCTATACCTATCACTGTTTACCAATCAGGGAAAAATGCTCAAACTGGCTGATATTTTATACCACCAGATCGCACTGGGATTCTTCCTAATATGCATTCTGATTATTATTTTTTAAAAAAGAGTTAGGAAGGGCCTTAAAAAAATAACCCTTCAACTGTCAAAATACCTTAAAACCTTCTAGAATAGCTTTCCCAACTTTAAAAGAGCCTTAGGGGAGACTTTAACCAATTTTTTTATGAGTTCGCTAGTGTTTATAACGTCAAAGTCCGTTTCCTGGAAAGCTTCTGCGATGGAGTCCAACTCATCATCGGACAGGCTTAACATGTATTCCTTGGTCTTAAGGTACTTCTTAAAGGATTCTCCAACTTCTTTTTGGCAACGGCTTTTATACTCCTTTAAGTCCTTGGCAGACCAGGATCCGTTTTTAATAGCCTTTGCAGCTATTTCTCCGGCTATTCGTCCGCCGGTCATTCCACTGGTAATTCCTCCACCAGTGAGAGGGTTTACCATTCCTGCCGCGTCTCCCACCACCAGGGCATTATCAGCCACCAGGTCCTTGATTACTCCACCCACCGGATCACCGCCAATGTTCAATTCCACTGGCTGAGCATTCTGGGTGGCAGGGTTGTTATCTACAAACTCTAAGAGGTGTTGGTAGGCTGTTTTCTCAGTGAGGGTGTTTAAAATCCCCAAACCCACGTTGGCTATGTCATTCCCTTTGGGGAATATCCAGGCATAACCTCCGGGGGCCACACTACCAAAGTGAAATTCGATACAGTCTGGTTCTGCCATCTCCACGTTTACCATTTCAAATTGGGCACATGATTCCATGTTCTTGGGTTTGGTACCAGTTTTAAGCCCAGCCCAACGACCTACTCTTGATTCAGGACCGTCAGCAGCAATTAGGATCTTGGCCTGAATTTCAAACTCGTGACCCATGTGTTCGGCTGACACTATAACCCGATCTCCATCTCTTACCAATCCGGTGGCCAGAGTTTTGACCATAATCTGCGCCCCGGCCCGGGCAGCATCCATAGCCATGAATTTGTCGAAGACTTTTCTTTCCAGGATGTAACCTGCTTCGGGAAGTTTAACCTTGCCTTCATCCAGGACCACGTCGGTACCGTTAGGTGAGACCATACGAATCCCACTCAGTTCCTTGGTTATCCAGCGGGAGTTTGGTTTTATTCCCAGTTCTTTAAGGCCTTCCTTGGAAACTCCCTCGGCGCAACGTTTAGGGCTTCCAATTTCGGATTTTTTATCGATCATGAGCACTTCCGCCCCGTTTAAAGCGGCGTGCTTGGCTGCAGATGAGCCGGCAGGACCGGCTCCGATTACCAGGACATCAACTACTAACATAAAAGGTCTCCTTACTTTTTTAGGGCGTCCACTGGACATATCTGGATGCAGATCTGACATTCTTTGCATCCTTCCTCGTTAAATCTTAAACTTAATTCTCTCACTTCGATGAGGTTGCGAGGGCATACTCCAGCACACTCCCCACAGTACATACACCATTCCTTAACAATCATAGTATCATCCTTTAAAAGTTAGACAATTAATTTGGTTATCTTAGTATTTAATGCTTGGACATTTATAAAATTGGGTTTAAAACCCGAGGTACATTATCTATAATCCAGATCTCCACCACTGTAGAGAAGTTGTAGTTTAATGAAATTTCCCAGTTCGAAATTTCGGTATGGGCTATAAATATAGGGGAAAATCATCCCTTTAAGAGTATAGATATAGGCAGGAATTAAACCGTATTCTCTCCGGAGAATATCAAAGTACAGGGGAAAACCGCAACCCTGGACGAATATTGGATTTCCGTTACGTGCGTTTCCATGCCAGGCCAGAGGGAGGGGTCCTTCCTGTCCATGTTTTTGGGCTACTTGGTAAACGTGATCCATGGCCTCTTCGTAACTGTTGAAAACAATACCGTCTGATTTATATTTGTAACGTCCATCTGGGGTTCCAAAGAGTGCTATTTTAAGCGAATCAGTGTAATTGGTAGGGCCAGTGGCACCCGTTCCCTGGGTATCTATGAAGGCCAGTTCAATGATGTAAACATCATCTTCCACATAACTTCGATAATTGGAACTTCCCCCAAAATGGGTTATTAAAGCACACTTCGAACCTCTTTCTTTTGCATATTTTGCTAATAGTTTTGAATGGAGGTGTCCGGGATAGAAATCTGGATTCATCACCTTCACAAAGGCCACACGTCCCATGGGTTCTAAATCACTACCGGAAACCACGGTATAGGAATAAACTATCATAAGTCCTATTATGGACAGCAGGATAACAGCGGTGACTGTTTTGAGGTTCATTATCTAAACTCTGTTTTATTATATTAAAGTTTGTTGTAGAACATTAGATGCCTATAAATAATGAAAAATAAATGTTAAAATCTTTTTTGAAGGACATTTTCGCCAGCACGGCATCAACACAAACAGGCCTTGAATTTATCTATTTTGCCATTTTTAACCACAAATATATTCTTTTTTTTGAATATCTCATAATCCTTAGCTGACTCCAGAATCTTCAAGCCCATAGCATCCGCTTCCAGGGCCAGTTCCACTTCCCCTTCTTGTAAGGCACGCTTTAAAATATCCCTTATGTGGGAGGATGTTTTTTCAGGATCAAGCAAATCTACGTATTCCACCTGATAGGGAGCGTGAATATCCAATTCAAGACCTTTATTTAAAATTACTATGGTTTTTTCAGCCTGAATGAGTTTTATTGCCTCTTTTACAAGGTTATTGCTGATATTAGTAATTAATATGGGCATAGATCCTCCAGTAACTATTTGATCATAAGGGACATTATTCCACCTCTTTTACCTGACTTTAAGGATGGATCAGATGGCATCATATTGGCCATCATCTCTTTAGTGGCTCGCTTGTTGATATCTTCAAATATCATCTTATAGGCCGTGCATTGGGGGTCAACGTTCTTTATATGGCCTCCATCTGCTTTCAATGCGTTATAGGGGCAACCACCACGACACATCTTAATGAAACGACACTTCTTACAACTTTCGTCCACTAGGTCCATGAAACTTTGAATAACCTTCCAAGCTTCAGATTGTTGCAGATCTTCCACACGGGGTTTGTCGCGAACGTTACCCATCACATAATCAGGCATCTCTACGAAACGATAGCAGGGATAGATGTTCCCCTCAAAATCAACAGCCAGGGTGTTTCCCAGACAATCTGCCAGCACGCACACGGTGCCTTTTCTGATGAAGTAACTTTTACAAAAGTGATCAAAGTCCACTATTTCAATATCATCCAGATGGGATAGGTACTTATCAAGTAAAATTTTTAAGAGTTTACCATACTCTTCAGGAGAAATAGCCCATGGATCAGAGTTATCTCCTCTTAAAGAAGGTAGGGCGGGGTGTAACTTGAGATTAAATCCACATTCTAAAAAATATTCAAAAATCTCATCAACAAGGTCCTTAGAGTAGGAAGTGAACGTACAGATGAAGTTAACTGGAAGATCGTTTCTTAGGGCAATTTCGTAGCCTTTCATAGTTTTATCAAAATACCCTTTGCCCCTTTGTAGTTCATTAATGTCTTCAGGACCATCCAGGCTGGAACTAACCGCTACACCATAATCCCGAAATAACTGGGCCAGTTCATCTGTAAGGAGCCAGAGATTACTTTGAAGAGAGAAACCAGCTCCACGGTCACCTAAACCTTCCTTTAACAGGGGTAGGGCTTCTTTATAGAAATCGTAACCAGCAAGGAGAGGCTCCCCTCCATGAAACGTAAAATGCACGGGGTCTTCTCGGTAATCTTCAAGCCATTCAACCACTTTTTTAATAATCTCAATATCCATTACTCCTGCATTATCCTTAGAACCCCAGCAGTAGCTGCAATTAGAAGGACAGTTAAGGGTGGGTACTAACATAACGTGGTACATTTTCTAATACTCCATAACTGGGATTTAATTTATGAGATCTGATGAACTTATGAGATCTGATAGTTAATATTAATTTGAATTTATAAATTACTACTCTTCTTCACCTTTTTTAAACACGTAACCGCATTCACTGCAAACCAATGCTCGTGTGGATCCATGGGCATGGTGAATGGGATCCAGTTTTCTCTGGATGGTTTTGTCCTTACAGCCGCATTTAGGGCATTTTTCATCGATTTTACCTAGTTTCATAGGGTCTCTCCACTGTTTACTCCACTGTTTTCTACTCATTATTTACTGAATTCTTATAATTATACTAACATCTTTTTTCAAAAAAAAGAATAGTCATCCTTTGCTTAAAATAATCTATATACTGTGGGATTTTGGTCTAAATTGGATATCATAATAATCTTACCAGCTAGGGATAATTAATCTGTTGATGAAAGCTATATTAGTCACCATCATTAATTTTCTATCAATCAAAACAAGAGAGGTGTGTTGATGTTCTGTCCTAACTGTGGAACCGAAGTAAATGATGGTAAATTTTGTCCGAATTGTGGTGAAACCCTTAATGTAACCCAGGAAACGCCTTCTGAACCTGTTCAAGAAATCATGGCTAGCACAAGTAAATATACGGTTAGCCAATTTATGAATACCACCATGCAGAAGGATGTTGGATTAGAAACCTTCGAATTAGAAAATGGATACCTCCTGGATGTAAACCTGAATGGTCGAGTATGGGCTAAGAAGGGTGCCATGGTAGCCTATACTGGTGATGTTAGTTTCCACAGGGAGGGGACTCTGGAACATGGGTTGGGAAAGTTCGTAAAGAAGGCTATGACCGGCGAAGCAACCACCATGATGAAAATAGATGGAACCGGCCATGTGTACTTGGCAGATATGGGTAAGAAGATAATTGTATTGAAACTTGAAAATGACAAGATCTACGTTAATGGTAACGATGTACTGGCATTCGAGGATGAAATTGACTGGGATATCAAGATGATGACCAAAAGTTCCAGTGTGATGTCGGGTGGCCTATTCAACATACGATTGCAGGGTAATGGAATGGTGGCCATAACCACCCACTTCACACCACTGACTCTGCGGGTAACTCCTGATAATCCGGTAATGACCGATCCACAGGCCACCGTAGCCTGGTCTGGAGGATTAAAGCCAGAACTTAAAAGCAATGTGGACTTCAAGACTTTAATTGGAAAAAGCAGTGGCGAAACGTACCAGATGAAGTTTAAGGGCGAAGGATTTGTAATAGTACAACCATTCGAAGAATATCGAAAGGAATAGGGTAAAATAATAAGGTAAGAGGGAATAAGCCCTCTTTTTCTTTTAAATTTTTTTAGAATGGTGCATATATCCCAATGAATACCAGCCAGGCCAGAATGGTTTTAGCTACCAAACTGAGTATTATATACACTCTTTCTCCGTACAGATAGTCCTTCCATTTGCCAATACCCTTGTACTGGAGAATCATGTTAATAGAGAAGGTGTTGAACATGATAAAGTACAGAACAAGGGCTAGATATACAAATGTTGGCGGTTCAGTTTCTCCGGACCCAAGCGCAGCTACAAAATAGGCTGCTATCACGATCCACGGAGTAAATCCGGAGATACAACCCAGAAGGTATGGTGACCAGTCGGTTTTTTTAGGATACTGATTGATCTTCTCCATCAGGTATCCAAACATGATCATCATGGCGTTTAAGACGAAGATCATCACCAGAGACCATAAATCCCACACACCCACGAAGGTAGCCAGAATTACCAGCATAATGGAACTGGAAAGGGCATATTCATACCAGCGGTAAGGGTTCATCCCTTTTTTCAGGTTTTCGTTGTACTGTTTGTTCCTTACAAAAGCAATGACGTAGTGTGCAACTGCTGAGATCAGTAGGAATGATGCTAATATCACACCTAGATAAGTTATGGTGAATGCTACTTGAGGGTCGGGTAACACTTGGAAGGTGGGTGGTGCTAGGGAAATTATCTTAAACTTCAGATAGAAGGTATAGATATCCCGATTCCAGGTTATTAAAACGCCCAAGGCTAACATCATGAGTCCCTGGATAAAGTGCAGGGTCCCTGCGCCTATATTTAGTTTCCTCAAACCAGAATAGGTTATGGGAGACTTTTCAATTAATTCTCTCCTAACATCGTTGTCCATTGTCACACCCCGTTTGACAAAAAATATACTTATATTCTGTTCTTTAAAGGTATTAATCTTTTTCAATAGGGATTATTTTTTCTTAAATTGTTTTTATGCTATACTTTCCTTGCATACCATACTTTCCTTGCTATTACCCTCAAAAAAAATATTGGCGTGGAAATAATTGAGAAAAAAACTTATTTCCTGATTTTTCAAAAAGTTTTTAACATTTCCATTGATATAAAGATAGTCGAACACCCATCTAAAAAAAAATTTATGCAAGTTGCTCCTATATCCATCAGTATTAAATGAGGTTATACCATGACCGAAAGCCCAGCCTATCTTCTGGAATCGAAGGAAGATAATTTTGAAATAAGGAGATATCCTGATTACCTACTCGCTCAAGTGGATGTGGAAGCCGATTTTGATGGTGCTATAGGTATTGGATTCTCAATACTGGCTAATTATATTTTTGGGGCTAATAAAAAGCGATCCAGCATCCCCATGACCACTCCAGTTTCTATGGAGAAGATTCCCGGGTCGGAGAAAATTCCCATGGCAGCTCCTGTCACTCAGGAGGTGCCTTCTGAAAGGATAAACATGGCTGTTCCGGTGACTGAGGAAAAACAGGAAGACAACATTCATCGTATTTCTTTTACTATGCCTCAAAATTACACCCTGGAAACTTTACCCGAACCCAACAACCATAGAATAATATTTAAAGAAATCAAAAATCAACGTGTAGCTGTCTTGAGGTTCTCAGGCCGTGTAAAAGAAAAAATGGTTTATGGAAAAATTGATAAACTCCGTGAATGGCTGAATGAAAAAGGTATCAGTCCCCAATCAAATTTTATAGTTGCTCAATACAATCACCCAGCGGTTCCTGGCTTTTTAAGACGAAATGAGATCATAGTGGAGATATGACCCAAATCATTTGAGGATGTGAAAGTATGATTTATAAAAATAAAGATTTAATGGATGTTCCTGGTGTAAAGGGAAGTTATATCTCTGGAGTTGAAATAAAAGACTTGAAAAAGATTCCAGATGAACGAGGTAGCATTTATCACATGTTAAGGGCCGATGATGAAATTTTCAAGGATTTTGGCGAGATCTATTTTTCAAAAGTGTATCCCGACGTGATTAAAGGATGGCATCTACACCAAGAGATGATACTGAACTATGCGGTTATTCATGGGATGATTAAACTGGTTCTTTATGATGATCGAGATGATTCTGTTACCCATGGGAATATAATGGAGATTTTTATGGGTGAAGAGAATTATATCCTGGTGGAAGTGCCTCCCCTCATATGGAACGGTTTTAAAGGAATAGGAAACTTTCCTGCGATTGTGGCTAATTGTGCGTCTATACCCCATTCTCCAGATGAGATATTAAGAAAAAATCCTTTTTCTGAAGATATTGGCTATAACTGGGATTTAAAGCATGAATAAGATTTTGATTGATTCGTGCATAGTCCTGTCATAATTTCATTATTGTCAGTTACTTTTATTTCTTAATTATCATTATTGCTCATAATTGACAATGTTTATATATTTGACCAACCAATATTATAATAGATAAACTGGGGGGATTCAAATTCTCGAAGAGAAAATACCAATGGTTAGCGTATTAATGTCGTGTTATAACCATGACAAATTTGTAGGAGAGGCCATTGAAAGTGTTTTAGGTCAAACTTTCCAAGATTTTGAATTTATTATTTTGGATAACGGATCAACTGATGGATCTACACAAATAATCGCAGATTATGAGAAAAAAGATGATAGAATTAGGGCTATATTCCATGAAAATAATTTAGGAATTCCTAGGGCCCTTAATGAATTGATAGATAGTGCAAACGGTAAATTTTTAGCCCGTATTGATTCTGATGACGTGTGGGTTGAAGAGAAACTCGAAAAACAGTTAGAAGTGATGGAACAGGATGAAAATTTGGTGGTGTGGACTGAAGCAGATTTAATAGATGGTGAAAGTCGTTCCACTGGAGGAAAGTTTACTGAAATGTACGAGAGTTCAGAGAAGAATGGAAATCTTTTTGATGATCTTTTAGCTGGAAATTTCCTTTTTTGTTCAAGTATGATGTATAAAAGAGAGAACTTGGATGGCATCCGATACAATGAACATATTAGGAACTTAAATGATCACAAATTTAACTTAGACTTGTCATATCGATATGATTATTACTTTGTACCAGAAATCCTTTCAAAATACCGGTTACATGGTGGAAATACCATTTTTTCTGATATGGAAGGATGGTACAAGGATTATATGGCCATTGGTAAGTACATCGCCGAGGAATATCCTGATAAATTAAATTCTAATGAAAATAAAAAGAAACTGTTTCACTTAATTTTTACCATTCCTTTCAATGGAGCGATCAAACAAGATACTTGGAACAGGTTAAATCTGATTTACGGGATTAAACTCCCGATATATGCTATTAATATTCTGATTAGAAGTTATTTTTAAATAAATTTTATAATATCCAAATTCATCCAAAATAATTTTTATTATAATAAAAACTGGTAAAATGAATACCATTCAAAGAATTGCAAAGAATATTGGAGTATTGTCTGGTTCACAGCTTATAGGGTATTTATTCGCTTTCATTTATACCATATATATGGCTCGCTACCTCGGTGCCGATGGTTATGGGATATTATCGTTTGCAATTGCATTTACTACAATTTTTGGTATTTTAGCTGATTTAGGCCTCAGTACCTTGGCTGTGAGGGAGTTATCGAGAGATAAATCCGAGATTAACAGATATGTGGGAAATATAATACTTATAAAAATAGTTCTATCAGTTTTTACCTTGGGGATGATTGCACTAATAATTAATCTACTAAATTATCCTCAAGAAGTCATTAATGTGGTTTATCTTTTTGGTTTATCAGTGGTATTATCATCATTCTCCCAAATGTTTTATTCAATATTCCAAGCTCATGAAAAAATGGAATACCAATCGTTGGGCAATCTTTTAACCAACATTTTAATTTTTGTAGGAATTTTCTATGGAATCTCTAAGGGATTTGATGTTCTTGAATTTGCTATTATTTACTTCATAACAAGTTTAATCGTGTTGGTTTATAATTTCATCATTTCTGTGCGACGTTTTGTTCCACCAGTGTTAATGTTTGATAAAGATTTTTCCAAATTTTTAATGAAATCGGCGATACCTCTTTCTATCGTAATTATCTTTTCTACTATGTATGTAAAGATCGACACTGTTTTACTTTCATTGTTGCAGGGAGATGTTGCGGTTGGTTGGTATAATGCAGCTTATCGATTAATTGAGCTTTTACAATTTGTTCCCAGCGTATACACACTTGCAATTTTTCCAGTCATCTCTAATTTCCATTCTTCTTCAAAAAAAGACTTTGAAGCCATATATCGGAAATCTTTCAAATATTTAATTATATTAGGGCTGCCAATAGCAGCTGTAACTACTGTTTTAGCTGATAAAATAATATTAATTCTTTTTCAATCCGGATTCTTAGAATCAATAATAGCACTTCAAATTTTGATTTGGAGCGTACCATTTATGTTTTTGTCTTATACGGCTGCTTGGATTTTTATTTCAATGAATAAACAAAATTTATTGCTAAAATTAACATTTGTAGGTCTAGTTTTAAATATAATCCTGAATTTAATACTCATCCCTCAGTTTAGCTATATAGGTGCTTCTGTGGTAACTGTTATAACGGATGTATTTGGCATCACCCTTGGTTACTACTTCCTATCAAAATATATTGGTAAAATAGGAATTCCCGGGATTGTTGTTAAACCTGCAGTAGCTAGTATCCTAGTGAGCTTATTAATTTTTAAACTTAATATGGGTCTAGCTATTTCCATTATTATCTCTATTATTTCTTACTTTGCATTATTAGTTCTTTTTAAAGCTTTTTCTAAAGAAGATTATGAAATATTTCGGAATATGATAAAATAAGATGTTTCGGGAATATGACAAATATAAATTTATAAAAATTCGATTAAATTACTAAAGTAAATAAAATTGAAATTAATTTGTTAATTTTGATTTATTTTGGTATGGGAAATTCCAAATACTAGAATTGCAAGGATTATGACTAAAATGTTAACATTATAATCAACAGTAGTAATCAGGCCTAATTGATATTGACTCCAGCTTAATGGATAAAATAAGTATATTCCTCCAGTATAGTAAGTCATAAGTAGATCTAGTCCAAAATGAGTTAAAAATCCAAGAATTAAAAATAAAAAGACTAATTTTTTTTCTTTAAATAAAAGAGAGAACATAGCTGCCAGTATCAACGAACCAATCGGCATATGGAAGGTTGAAATGAAAATAGATAGATCATATCCTGAAAAATTCTGAATAGGAATAGCTAATTTATACAAGTCTGGAAGTAATGCTCCTACCATGGCGATAACCGTATTTTCAGTATTGAATTGTTTGTATCTAAATCCGATAACGGTACACACACTATAAGCAACTAGTATGTGAGTTAACCAGTCTGGCATTTATTTTCTCCTTATTATTTCCCAGTTTTGAAAGTCAAATTTCCAGTATCCAATAAAAAGGAGGATGAGGATAAACAAGGCGAATACAGATCTTCCCAATAAATATTCATACATCCAACTCTCCTTCAAAAAGACTTTTTTAGCTATTATAGTGTTATTAATAGATAACGTTCCGAATACAGCTACATTATCACCTGCAGACACCTTTGCACTAGAATTTACTTTGAAATAGCTGTCCTGACCATGATGAAAAATATACAGTTCAAATCCGTCTTTTGAGGTATCTAAAACCTCTCCTTCAAAGCCGATAATCTGACCTTCAGGATAATTCAACAGAAACGTTTTAGCAGAAGGTGGTTCTTCATACTCTATGTAGTTAACACTGTAGTAACCCATAAGAAGAATTAAAGAAGCTAAAAGAATGAAGAAAATCACCAACCTAGTTGTCAGAAACTTCAAAACTTTTGACAAGGTTATTTCTCCGAAAATATTCATTCAATTATAAATCCCATCAATTGAAATGACGTATGAGTAATATTTATCAAGCCTATTTGTTGATATCTAATATAATAAATGTACTAAAATCATGTAATCTGATTGATTCTATGAAAACGAAAAATAATTGTTTATATTTAGATAGGAGATGAATAAAATATGTATCCAAATATTTCTGTTATAATACTTAACTGGAATGGATGGCCGGATACAATAGAATGCTTAGAATCTCTTTATCAAATAAATTATCCAAATTTCCATGTAATAGTTGTTGATAATCACTCTGTGGATGATTCAATTCACCAGATCAAAAATTTTTGTAATGGTGAACTGAAGGTAAAATCTAAATTTTTTGATTATAATCCTAATAACAAACCAATCACTGTATTTGAGTATTCTAGTGGCGAATTTAAATATTCAAATCAAGTGAAAGTCTTAGATTCTGGTAAAAAATTAATTATAATCAAAAACGACGATAATTATGGATTCGCGGAAGGGAATAATATAGGTATGAGATTTGTATTGGAAAATTTAGATTCTGATTATGTGTTACTTTTAAATAATGATACCGTGGTACAACGGGACTTTTTGAGTGAATTAGTTCGTTGTGCGATTCTAAATCCCGATGCTGGAATTGTTGGCCCAAAAATCTTTTATTACGATAAACCAAACATCTTAAATGCTGCTGGCGGGAAAATATTGTGGTCAGTGGGAGCAGGTTTAAATATAGGCATGGGCGAAGAGGATTTAGGGCAATATGATAAAATTTCCAAAATAGATTATCTAATGGGGGCTTGTCTTCTAATTAATAAAGCTTTAATAGAAAAGATTGGTTATATGGACAAAAAGTTCTTTTTATTACACGAAGAAACAGATTTCTGCATCAGAGCAAAAAAAGCAGGTTTTAAGCTCATATTAAATCCTGAATCAACCATATATCATAAGGAAGGAATTTCAGGCAAGCCAAGCCCCACTAAATACTATTATATGTACAGAAATAGGCTTTTAATTATAAAAAAACATCAAAAGCCCATTAAAGTGCTCCTTTATAGTTTAAATATTTCTTTAAGAACACTTATGATTATTTTGTATCATACGGCTAGAGGCAACACTGAAATTTCAAAAAATATTCTTAAAGGATATATTCAAGGAATTAACGAGATCCTTTAGACTTGTTTATATTATAAAATTGAGGTCTTTTCAGTAATTCATTTTAATAAACGTTTGGAGTTAATTAAAAAATTTTCTTTGACAAATTTTGTAAACTCTGCAAAATTATATTTATAATCTTTATCTCCCACTTCTGGGCATAGTATCCAATAATGAATACCAGAGGTAATCCTATAATAATCAGGAGTAAATTATTAAGCGTGGTTGGAAGATTGAAAATAAATAATATTTTATAAAGTAAAATAGTACCCACAATGTCGTGTAGAAGATAAGTAGCGTAAGCACTGTAAGATATTTTAGAAATTACTCCGTATGTTTTAGATTGAAAGAATTTCTTATAATTTCGATTTATAACCTCGATAAACATATTGAGTACAAAATAAATAATCAGAACAGCGATTATATACTCCATTTGTATAATCAGGGTTAAATATGCGGGGAATGAGTTAATCAAGGTCGGCTGACTAATTAATATCCACGCGAGCACTGCCAATATTGCAATCAAAACTAGGCTCTCAATAAGTAACTTTCTATAATCTAATTTAAAATCTTTATAATTTTCATTTAGACAGCATAGTACTATTCCACTAAAAAAAACCCAGTAATAGAGGAAAAATTTTACATTTACCACGTGAAAATTTATGGATATTAACGAAAATATCAAAAAAATGGCTGCTGCCATGGAAAACTTATTGATTAAGCTTTTAGGACGAATCAATATAGGATAAATAAGGTAATAGATTATTATAATGCCGATAAACCAGAGATAAGTAGTATTCACATAATACGTTTCGGGAAAAAAACCTTGGAGTCCTAAAAAGCCAATAATTGAATTAGCGAAAAAATATTTATCAATTATGAAAATAAGCACGATAAAAGCTACCCAATACAATGGATAAATCCTTTTTGCTCTTTTACGGAAGAAATTAACTATGTCACTTGCAGATTCTAAGCTTTCATAATTATAGTATAACACATAAGCCGATACAAAAAAGAACAAACAGAGCCCTATATTTGCATAATAGACGGCTTTCAAAGCGGCTAAATCTTTGTTTTGACAACAAAATAAATACCAATGGAACAAAACAATTATGATAATTGCCAATGCACGCAATATATCCATATCTGGTAAATTTTTTTTCTTTAGCATTATTCAAACTCCGCTTTCATAATTAAATTTGATTAAATTTGATTATGATTTTTGCAGCGATAAACTGACTAGAAGCAATGTTTTTCAGACCGGAATATTATTTCGACTAATTACTAATTACTTTCATGATTCATGCCAGGCCTAGTGCTCAAAAAAAGGCTTTATACGCTCTTGTTAGTAATTTTCATGTCTTATTAAGCTTCATAGACTTTTTCATAAGCCTCTAAAGTTTTATCTATAGTATTATCCCAACTAAACTTTTTGGCACGTTTAGGCCCTTGAAGTTTTAACTTTTTCTGTAGATTCTCATTATTTAAGAGTAAAGAAATTTTATTCGATATTTCTTCAGGATTCAATGGGTCATCAATAAACACACCAGCATCTCCCACTACTTCTGTAATAGAACTGTTGTTAGAAGTAATTACGGGGGTACCGCAGGCCATAGCTTCTAATGGGGCAAATCCAAAGCCTTCATAAAGTGAAGTAAACACCAAAGAGGTCGCTCCGCTGTATAATGGTGGTAAATCGTCGTAATCCACATATCCTGGAGTGATGACTCGATCTGATAAGCCATTTCCTTTGTCGATCTTTTCAATAAAAGCCCTTAAATTACCCTGATTGATAGGACCAACTAAAACTAAATCTTCACCGATCTCTTTGTAAATTCTACTGTAAGCTAGAATAAGATTTTTTAAATTTTTTCTTGGATTATCATTTCCTAAATAAAATAAATAATCATTTTTTATTCCGTATTTAGCCATTACTTCTCCATTATTTTCTCTTGGATAAAAAAAAGATGAATTTACTCCTAAATGTGCAACATTTACCTTATCTTCTTTTACTTTGAAATACCGTTCCAGATCTTTCTTAGTAAAATAACTGTCAGCAATTATTAAGTCACTATTTTCAATTAATTTGGGTAAAATGTATTTAAAATCAAATTTCATCATACGATTATGGATATCGGGAAATATAATCGGTGCAATGTCATGCACGGTTAATACTCTTTTCATTTTACTATCAGAATCTCCAAAAAGGAATGGACCAAGGTTATCTACGTTGTGCAAGATCTCAATATCATCATTCACCATCCTCTTCAACAGGAAACTTCCAAGGAAAATCTTTAAATTCGGGCGATTTACAAGAAATCTATTATTCAACAATTTAACCTCTAATCCACGTTCAATTAACCCTCTATATAGATATTGGCAATATTTAAACTCGCCAGTATTTGAATTAGGTGGTATTAGGCCTATTTTCATTTAACCGCTCCCCTTTAGTATCCACACATCACCATTATCGTACAATTTGAAAATTTTGTTCTCCAGATTTGTATTATTCAGATAGTAAAGTTCATTTTTGACATTGGCGACCAGAAATTGCTGTTTGTTAATATTGTACTTTCCAAAAAACACATAGGAATTTCCGAGAATCTCCGTAGAGTTTATTATATAATCATACGGGAAAGACGTTTGATATTCGAGAGTATAGATATTTGTATAGGGTAGCCCCAGAGAAAGGTAATAGTTGAGTGGCTGCGTATTATCTGAATAGATAAGGCTTAATAGAATAAGAAATTTATATATATCCCCATAGATTTTCGTTTGCGGGTCATAATATTTTTTTAACCACTCAATTCCAGTTACTTCTATATTATTAACTTCATAAAAATCTCGATTGTTATCTAACGCAAATCTACCCATCTTAGGTTGATCAAAAATTTCATACACAAATGCCGAGTTGAAAATAGAAAAAATGATCAAAAAGAGGGTAAGGATATATAGTGCGTTTTTGATACTGATTTTAAATGACCTGGACTTCAAGATTTTTTTAAATATTTTGTTTAGCCCCCGCACTGCAGTTAAAAAGCCAGTCACAAAAAATACAGACAAGAAAAATAGGCTAATATTAAATATCCTATCGGTGTTCATTGCCGCAGCAAAAAAGGGGAAAATAATTGCAATAACCAGTAGTAAGAAACTGGTAATTGAAAATACTTTAAATTCAGGATTTATTCTTTCATCGAACAATAAACCGAATATTCCAAGTGCAATCAGAACATCACCAAAGAGATATAAAAATCTTTCAGCAGATTGGTAATACGACATACCACCAGTTAAGTAGTAATATCCTTGTGAAGTTTCGGGATTAAGAATGTCTTGGATTGAATTTATGATTTCATATCCAAGTATGGTTCCATTTTGGAAAATAGAGTAGTTTGAGACATATATAAACCATGCTAATGTTAAACATAGGAAAAATAATGGGAAAGCAAAATTAAGAATATTGTAATTTGTATATTCAATTTTAATTCCCAATTTAGTTTTAAACCTCTTTAAAAATAGTAATACAAGGATTGATGCCCCTATTATCAACAGAAATACATAGGCCACACCGTAATGTGAAACAACTAAGGAAAATCCAAATAAGACGAGTAAAATAGATTTAGAGTGCTTATTAATTTTTTCGTCAATCAGGATCAAAAGAATTAGGGCCAAGAAAATTCCTGCGATCATCTGTCTGCTTACTGCAGGAAGAGTTGTATAAAAGGCGTTGACGTTAATAAAGAATATACAGGCTAAAAATGCAATTTTTTCATTACTTACCTTGTTGTATACCACATATAATGCTACAGGGACTAAAGAAAATAGGGCGGGATATATTATTTTAAAGCACCATATAAGGCTTAAATTTGATATAATGGAATAAATTGGGCCTAAAAGCACAATACTCAACATTGCATTGTAATCGAAATTAATGGAAGGATACCATAAAGAGTTGATTATTACGTACTTGGCTAATGTCAACTCCAGATTGATATCTGCGCCCCAGATGTAGGGACTGATTAAAGTAGTGTGTAACAAGAGGGAGATTGATAAAATGAAAATTACCAGTGGATAAAATTTTTTATTTATCCAAATTAGGGAAATTAACGGCAAAATGGCAATAACTAATAATAAAAGCATTTGAATAGTGTTATTTCCATATTGGTTAAGCAGGAATGTTCCAAATATTGAAAGGAATGGAATTAAACAGAGAAATAGAGTAGAAGGCGATAATAATTCCGTAATAAGTAACGTATTTTCATTTGAAAAATCTTTATCTCTAACATAACATAAAATACACAGTAAAAAAATGAACAAATTTATGGTTATTATAAGATAAAATAGTGAAATGGGCTTTGAAATTCCAATAATTGGATAAATAGTATTCATGAACAATCCAATTAACATTAAACTAGCTATACTTAACCCCACAGAATAAAGAAGGGTTTTAGCATTACCTAGATTGTGGAGCTTTAGAATTCTTAATATTAAAACACCAGGGATAAATGTTAAACTAAGAAACGAGAAAATCTGCCGGATTATGGGGATTTGAATGTTTATAGAATCCAGCAATATTAAACACAATAATGAGATTTGAATTGCAAAAATCAGTAAGAGAAAAGATTTGATATCCCAATCATTCATTTGTAAGGGATTGTTAATTTGCATCATTACTTCTCCTTATTAAATCTGAAAAGATTGTTTCATATTCCTCTGTCACCTCATCCCAAGGTTTTACTTTAAGACTGAAGGGGCCAACTTTTACATTGTCTTTATAAATTTTAACAATCAAATTAGCAACTTCAATTGGATCAGGTGGATATTCGACACCAAAGCAACCGGGTTCATTTAAAAATTCGTTTAAAGCCGTCCTTTTTGTAACTATAACTGGTGTCCCCATTGCTAAAGCCTCTGGAACTACAATTCCATAATTTTCTGATTGAGATAGTAATAGAAATATATCGGAACTTCTATAGAATTCCTTCAGAGTTTCATTTTGTGATTGTGGAATAAATCCTTCCCACCTAATAAATTGAGCAACATTTAACCTTTCAGCCAGTTTTTCAAGCTGGAATTTATAGGGCCCGTCTCCCACAATGCTAAAACAAACTTTAACATTCATCTTGAATACTAATTCGGAAATTGCCTTAATAACATGCTGAACTCCTTTTAGTTCCAACAAATAACCAACGTATAAAAGATTTATAACATCGGAGCTTCTCTTATTTGATGTAAAATCAATATAATTGATTCCATGAGGGATAACCTTTATATCTTCTTTAGGGACGCCTAAAACACGATTAATATTATTGAATTCAAAATCTGAAGCAGCAATGATAAGATCAGGATATTTCATGTATCTTCTACCAATATTTTTATTAAAAAAATTCCAAAGGTATTTGCCAGCAAAGGTATCATGAGAAAATATGTCAAAATGAGGTGAGAAGACCATGGGTGTTTCAGAATCTATCTTTTTTATTAAATAAATTACTTCCGGAGAGAATAAAGTATGGTACCCATGAACATGGATGATATCTGGATTAAATTCTCTTAAAATCTTTTTTAAATAACTATATATCCCCAAATTTAATCCATAGAATGAGTCAGATATCCTAGATTTTACCCTAATTATTTCAAATCCTTCATAATACTCTCTTTGAGGCAAATTCTTAGGGTTATTTTGCAACACCACGACATCATGTCCCTTTTTTGACAGGTTTTTTGAGAGTTCTAGAATCGTTTTGTTGATTCCGCCTGGAGAAAGGGTGTCTAAATAATTCACCAAGAGAATTTTCATTTTCTACTAACCTCAGTTTATGAATATAATCCATGCTATGATTTTCTCACGTAATCTTGATTGGATATACTTATCAATATTATTGGAATGCAACAATATTTATATTTGGTTATCAAACTAATTATGCAGTTAAAATAATGTAATAACTTAGGTATGGCTAGGCCCCCAGTTTAATCTAAGAGGATGAATATGAAAACCGAAAATAGCCTAAGGAATCCGAGTTATAGTGATCTTATACTTGCAGCGATCCTCACTCTTCTCTTCTTGATCATTGCGATATTTCCATCACTAAATGAAAACTTTGTTCTGAGAATTTCTGCTCTCCTTTTGGTTTTATTTATTCCGGGGTATGTTTTGATGGCCACATTTCTCCCAAGGATTGGCGAAATGAATGTTTTTGTTAGGATTAGTTTAAGCATAGCCTTAAGCATAGTCATTACAGCAGTTCTGGGGCTGATTTTTTATTATACTGATGGGATTAATAGTTTAAATCTAATAATCATCATTATTTCTGCTTTAACGTATATAATCCTTTTATTAGCTTTTCAGAGAAGAAGGAGACTAACAGAGAGTGGTAAAATTTCGATACCATTCTTGAAATCCTACCATGAACTTCAGGCTTCCTTCCAGGGAGAAACTAAAAAAGAGATATTGGCATCAGTCATTCTAATTGTCTTATTAGTTTTAGCCGTGTTAACCACTGTTTACATAATAATGAACCCCTTACACGGAGAACCTTTCACTGAGTTCTATCTGTTGGGACCAAATGGTAAAGCCAGTAACTATCAGACTGATTTAACAATTAATCAGCAAGGTAAACTTATCATCGGGATTGTAAATCACGAAGGAACCATCGTAAATTATAGGTTAGTTGTGAAAATGGATAATAACGTTCTCCAGGACGAAATTGTAAGTCTTCCCAATAATCAAAAAGAGGAAATATCCTTCATTTACTCTGCAGATACTCCAGGTCAAAAGAGATTGGAGTTTTCACTCTATAAGTTGCCCGATAACCAGAAAGTTTATCGCTCACTGCATTTATTTTTAAATGTGACTTAAGAAATGATTATTTTATTATTAAAACAATTTTAACAATTAAAATAATTAGAATAACATTAAAATGGTTCAATGCAATTAGTGAAACTCATGATATTTATATAATGGAAATTGAAATAATTACATATGTTTTACAACATCAACATCGCTACAACCTCTGTCACAGATCCTGTGGTTTCTCTGTCCTACATAATGAGTAGTAGCCTTGTTGTTGTGGTTTTTCTACTAATTTTGTTGGCTTTGAAGGTTATTGTAAGTTCTGATACCTATGGAAACACTAAAATCGTTAATTTAAATACAAGTTTAAATGTGGTTATTTTCCCATTGTTAATTGTTCTGATATTTTTAGTTGTTTATATGGCCAATACCATAACCCTATCTTTATGAATTTTGTATAATCTAATTGCTGGATTATCTAATGATTATTCATTTTCAGAAATTAGAAAAAACTTTTTTATACCGCTCCTTTAGGCATCAACCAAAATTATTTAATTTATTTTGAAAAATCAGAAATTATATCAGGCATTTTTTATTTTTAACCATAAAATATTTTGGTAGAATGGTAAAAAATATGAATGATAATTGTACTATGATGAGATGGTTGCTTAATATGCACAATATTTATTATGATGGTTGACATATTATTGACCAAAAGTTCGACCATCAAAAATAAAAAAACACAAGGTCCGGATATAAGCAGGAGAAGTATATGGGATTAAAAGAAAATAATAGGGGGGTTATTGAGAGTCCAGATTCCCATAAATTGCTTGAACAACATAAAAAACTCCTAAAAATTAGGGATATTAAATTAAAAGACCTTAAATTAGAACTATCTGAATTTAACTTTTCAAAAGAAATGAAGTTAGTTCTGTCGTTATATGCACTGACATTGGTGTTAGCAGAATTTGTAACAGTTTCCCTTGAACCGACAAAGAGCATTTTGTTTCTTGTAGTGATAATTATATCCCTCATTATTTTATCTTCCTTATCCAGCTCCAAGAAATTTTCATATCTATTACAAGCCCTAATTTTAATTCCGCTACTTCGGATAATGAGTCTTAGTATACCGGCTACAGAAATCGATCCAGTCTATTGGTTAGCCATCACAATTTTGCCTTTAATAGCATCCTGCATTTTCTTGATGCAAGGTCAGGGCCGGAATAGAACTGATATTGGTCTTAACCTGAAGAATTTACCTGTCCAAATTTTAGTTGTTTGGGGAGGTCTGGCAATGGGATTCATCGCTTATTTAATATTGAAACCACCAGTGATTGTATCAAATCTGAACACGATTAATTTACTTGTAAGTATCATCATCTTGTTATCGGTTGGATTCACTTTAGAGCTTATTTTTAGGGGGATAATTCAAAAAAACGCTGATAATTTAATGGGAAAACATTGGGGACTGATATTTGTTTCCATCCTTTTCACGATCCAGTCCATCAATTGGAATTCCGTTCCTTATTTAGCTTTCGTATTCGGTGTTTCAATAATTTATGGGTATATTTTTCAAAAAACAAACAGTATATCAGGAGTGGGCCTGTCTCACGGCATCGCAAATGTAATGTTTTTCTTGATCCTGCCTTTATCACAATTATAGATATGATTAGTAGAATAAATGAACACGGAGGGAGTAAATGAAGGTTGTAATACTTTGTGGGGGAAAAGGAACGCGTTTGAGAGAAGAAACAGAATTCCGCCCTAAACCCATGGTAAAAATAGGTGAAAAACCCATTCTTTGGCACATAATGAAGATCTATGCTTATTATGGGTTCAAAGATTTTGTCATATGTTTAGGGTATAAAGGAGATATGATCAAGGAGTATTTCCTTAATTATGGAATCATGAACAATGATTTCACAATTGACATGGCCAATGAAGGTAATTTAGAGATTTATAATAATAAAGAAACAGAGGATTGGAGAGTTACACTTGCAGACACTGGAGAAGACTCCCAGACTGGAGCTAGGGTGAAAAAAATAGAAAAATATATCGATGGAGATACTTTCATGCTTACTTATGGTGATGGAGTGGCTCGTATCGATATTAAGGATCTCTTGCAATTCCATCAAAATCATGGAAAGACAGGGACGATGACTGGAGTCCATCCTTCTTCTAGGTTTGGAGAATTTTCCTTAGAAAACAATAGAATTACTAGATTCAGTGAAAAACCGCAGACTACCGCTGATTTGATCAATGGTGGGTTTTTCGTCTTCAACACAGATTTCTTTGATTATCTAAGTGAAAATGAGGATTGTATAATGGAACAGGACCCACTGGAGAATCTTGCAACTGATGGCGGCCTCATGCTTTATCGTAATAAAGATTTCTGGCAATGTGTAGACACCTACCGGGAATTAGAACATTTAAACGAATATTGGAAGGGGAAAAATCCTCCGTGGAAGGTTTGGTAGTTGGGGGAATATAATTGTCTTTTGAATTTTGGAATGATCGCAATGTCTTTGTTACGGGATGCACGGGACTTCTAGGTTCTTGGCTTACCAAAAAGTTGGTCGAGAGTGGTGCTAATGTAATTGGACTTATCAGGGACCTAGTGCCTAAATCTAACCTTAACTGGTCTGGATTCGATGATAAAATAGTTACAGTGCGGGGTGAAATAGAAGATTACTTTATCTTAGAGAGGGTACTCAATGAATACGAGATCGACACTGTATTCCACTTAGCAGCTCAGACCATAGTTACGATTGCTAATCGTAATCCAATTTCAACCTTCAATGCCAACATTAAGGGAACCTGGAATCTTTTAGAAGCTGCTCGTAGATCTCCTCTTTTGGAAAGAATGGTGGTGGCCTCCAGCGATAAAGCCTATGGGAGTCAGTTAAATCTTCCATACGATGAAAAAACACCTTTAGAAGGAAAGCATCCCTATGATGTTTCCAAAAGTTGTGCTGATCTTTTATGTGGATCTTACCACGAGACCTATGGTCTTCCAGTCTGCGTTACCCGTTGTGGAAATTTCTATGGAGGAGGAGACTTAAATTTCAACCGCATAGTTCCAGGAACAATTCGTTCTGTTCTAGAAAATAACAGACCCATTATCAGGAGTGACGGTAAGATGGTAAGGGACTATTTCTATATAGAAGACGGTGCCGAGGCTTACATGTTACTCGCAGAAAAAATGACCAAAAAAATTCACGGTGAAGCCTTTAATTTCAGTAATGAAGATCCGATGAACGTACTGGAAATAGTGAATGAAATTCTCAAAGCCATGAGCAGCGATCTCAAACCAATAATTCGCAACGAATCAAGTAATGAAATAGAGAAACAGTACTTATCTGCTTTAAAGGCTCGCGAAATATTAGGGTGGAATTCTCGTTATAGTATGGAAGAAGGGCTGGAAAAGACCATAAAATGGTATCAGGATCTAAGCTTAAATTCTAATCAGTTAAAAAAATAAGGCTAGCTTATGAAAATCACCTTCTTAGGAACTAATGGATGGTATGATACGGAGACCGGAAATACTATCTGCACCCTCCTGGAGACAAAAGACTACTATATTATCCTGGATGCTGGAAATGGCATTTACAAAATTGATGAATATTTAAAAGATTCAAAAAAACCAATTTATCTATTTTTGAGTCACTTCCACCTGGATCATATTGAAGGCCTTCATATATTGAATAAATTCAATTTTAAAAATCAATTTATGATCTACGGACAATTTGGAACACGTAAAGTGTTGAATAATATTATTAATCAACCATACACAGTTCCCTTAGAACAACTACCCTTTGAGGTTCATGTAAATGAGGTTGAGGAGGGGGTACATCACTTGCCATTTAGAGTTGAATGTAAATTCTTACCACACGCCTCACCCTGTTTAGGTTACCGCTTTAATGTTGATGGAAAGGTTATTACCTACTGTACCGACACTGGGCCTCATAAAAATGTCGAAGAACTGGCTGATAATGCTGATTTACTCATTACTGAGTGTTCTCTTCGAATGGGGGAGAATTATCCTGGTTGGCCACATCTCAATCCTCTTGACTCTGTTAAAATAGCTTTAAAGGCTAATGCTAAAAAATTAGTTTTGACCCATTTTGATGCCAATATCTATCGATCTAGGAGTGAAAGACTGGAATCGAAGGAATCTATGGAAAAATTATTTGAAAATATATTCTATGCCAGTGATGGATTGGAAATAGAACTTTGAAATATTTATCATGTTTAATGGTTTGGGGGAATAAAATGGAAAAAAAAATCCGAAGCGAAATTTTTAAGAAAGTTACTGAAATTTATGAATTACGAAAATCCAGTGAAACATTCCAACCTGGCCAAGACAGCATTAATTATGCAGGAAGGGTTTATGATGAAAAAGAAATGATCAGTCTAGTCGATTCAGCCATAGACTTTTGGCTTACTGCTGGAAAATATGCAGAAGAATTTGAAAGAGAGCTTGCCAGATTTATAGGAGTTAAACATTGTCTCCTTACTAATTCAGGGTCATCTGCTAATCTACTGGCTGTTTCAGCGTTAACTTCTCCAAAATTAGGTGAAAGAAGGTTAAAACCAGGTGATGAAGTTATTACTACTGCATGTGGCTTTCCAACTACTTTAAATCCTATTTTGCAGAATCAGCTAACTCCGGTATTTGTTGATGTAGAACTGGGCACTTACAACATCCAGTCCGATGCCATTGAAGGAGCTATATCAGAGAAAACTAAAGCAATATGTGCGCCGCACACTCTAGGGAACCCTTTTAACATTGATAAAATTGATGAAATTGCCAAGAAAAATAATCTGTGGCTCATAGAGGATAACTGTGATGCTTTAGGTTCCCGATTTAATGGTAGCTATACTGGAAGCTTTGGTCATTTATCTACCTTGAGCTTTTATCCAGCTCATCATATAACCATGGGGGAAGGTGGAGCAGTCTTGACCAATGACCCTCTCCTTAAAGAAATCGTTGCCTCTTTTAGGGATTGGGGACGAGACTGCTGGTGTGATCCGGGTCATGATAACACATGTGGCCGCAGATTCAACTGGCAACTAGGTTCTCTGCCCTATGGCTATGATCATAAGTACATCTATTCTCACATTGGTTATAATCTTAAGGTTACCGACATGCAGGCTGCAGTGGGCCTTAGACAACTAGAAAAATTGCCAGATTTTATCGAAAGTCGAAAAAATAACTTTAAAGTTCTTCAGAAACTCCTGCTTGAATATGAAGATTATCTACTACTGCCCCAAGTAGAAAATAAGGCAGATCCGAGTTGGTTTGGGTTTCCTATTCTTGTGAAGAATGATGCACCATTTAATCGTGATGATATCGTCGATTACCTCGAAAAAAATAAAATAGCAACTAGGATGTTGTTTGGCGGAAATTTAACTCGACAGCCAGCTTATGAAGACATGCAATTCAGACAGATTGATTCACTTGAAAATACAGATCTGGTTATGAATAACTTATTCTGGATTGGAGTTTACCCGGGGATAACCGAAAAAAAGATGGAATATGTGATTAATACAATTAGAGAGTTTTTGGGGGACTTTTAATTTGAAATGAAAGGGTCTGAAGTAATTAGCTTTCACAACTTTAATCTAAAATCTCCCACATCCTTTCATGTAATGAATTCAACATTAATAAGAATTCAAATAGCCCACCACAGTCTTGCATAGTAAACAAACTTGCAGTAAACAAACTGTTAAAAAAAAAGCGACGGTTAAAAAAGGATTTTTAAGAATTTTTTCAAGTTAAAAAGGATTTTCGAGCATGATTTTTTGAATCAACTGTATACTTGTTTTCCTCAGGAATTCCTTTATTGTTAACCATAGTGGTATGACACGGATATGACTTCTTTTGGGTTTTTGGTCTCTTAATTCCATCCAAACCATTAGGGTTTAAAGTACTAGGCAATTTTACCGTCTTCAACTATTAATTTGGTGTCTTTTGCATTTATTTTACTGTCCTTGATTATTTTAGATTCTTCCAGGTTAATTTGACTATTTTTGGCTATACGTTTGCTATCTTTAGTTATTAGTTCTATGTCTTCGGTAATTAGTTCAATATCTTCTTTGATGAGTTTTAGATCTTCTGCAGGAAGTTTAATGTCCTTCATGTCCGTCTCCATTTCCTGGAGAAGCGAATGGTAATCTTCAGTGATTTTATTCCATAGATAATTCTTTTTCACCCGATAATACACATTATCCTTAAGATCAAGGTAATTTTCATTGTACCTGTACACCAGTTTCATTTTTCTGGCTAGTTCTGTCTCATTAGCAAAGTAAACCGCTGATTTTCCGCACACTTCACTGTTAAACTGGTTATCATGTGCTATTATTATATTGCGAGAAATGGCAGCCTCTAAAAGTGAAGGATTGGTTCCTCCTACGGAATGACCATGTATGTAGGCCGTACAGTTCTGTCGGAGCATATTTAACAGATCTTGATCGTAGACTGAGCCCAGAAATATTACTCCGGGATGGACACAAGTCTCTGCCAGGGATTCAACCTGCTCTTTATAACCTTCGCTGGTAAAATCGCCCACAATTACCAGTGGAATATTAATCTCAGCCTTGCAGAATCCATCCACTATGGTATGGATGTTATTTTCAGGCTCAAGTCTGGCAACAACTAAAAAATATTTTCCGGGAACGATATCCCTAGAAGTGTAGTTTTCAAGTCGTTTCAGAACTTCTCCATTCCAGGGGATCCGTTCTGGAGAGTTAATTCCGTAGGAAAGATAGACAGTTTTGTCCCAATATTTTTTATCCACGTAGTTTTTCATTGCTTCAGCATCAGCTACAATCTTATCTGCAAACCTGGTGGCCATGTTATGATTTAATTTAAGAAGCCATCTTTCTAATCTATTGAATTTACTTCTTTCCCACATTACACCGTCTATATTTACCATGACAGTTGATTTCCTGTTAAGAAGCTTGGGAATGAAAAGAAACATTCCCACTTCTATACCGAGGAAGTAAATCATTTCATTTCTTCTACTTAACTTAAGCAGGAAGTAAATATCTGAAAGATTTTCATAAAATTTTCTTAATAGGTAATTTTCCGGCGGTTTAATGGGGAAGTATTCCAGTTTAGAACCTTTAAAGCTATCTTTACGGGAATCTTTTGGTTTGTACTCACAACTGACCGTTATATCGTATCCTTTTTCCACCAGATTTTCAGTTAATCCATGGGCAAAGGTTTCAAAACCGCCATAGTTGGCTGGTATGCCTCGACTTCCGATAATAGCAATTTTCATCTCAAGCTCCCCCTTCTCATTTTTACCCAATTAGAAAACAATCTTATGAAAATTTTAACTCCATCATTTACAGAATTCAATTTAGTGGCATCTAATCTGCTTTTATAGTGAATAGGAACTTCTAAAACTCTGAAATTATTTTTAGATACTTTTGAAAACATTTCGGCTTCTATGTCAAATCCATCAGAATCAATTCCATCCTGCAATAGTTGCTCAATGACGTTCTTTTTGAATGCCCAGTAACCAGTGCATACGTCGGAAACATTGGAGTACAGTAAACTAGCAAAAAAACTGAGCAGATGATTTCCTAATAAATTAAATCGACTGATGGAACCTTCTTCGCGTTTACCTCGAAGTCTAGAGCCTAAAACCACATCAGCTTCGCCTTCCATGAGAGGTTTTAAAAGTTTCTGAGCATCTTTAGGATCATAAGTATTATCCGCATCCAACATCACTGCGAATTCAGATTTAATGTTTTCAAAACCAGTTTTCACCGCAAATCCTTTGCCCTGTTTACGTTCTCGAAGCACGTTGGCTCCAGATTTTTTAGCAATCTCTGCGGTTCTATCATTGGAATTATTATCAATAACTAGAACTCTAGATTTACGACATTTCCGCACATCTCTAAGTAAGGTACCAATTGATTCTTCTTCGTTATATGCGGGCAATAAAAATGTGACATGTTTCATGGAATGAGTATAATCTCTATTGAGAACTTCGCTAACAGTGAGTTGGCTATTGTGCGTATTAGAATACTCTTCCACATCTTTGATAAAACTAATAGATTGAATAGACTGATTATCCGTAAAATTTTTTGTATTCATCGATCCCCCCCCAAGAAGATACTGTTTCTTATTATATATTTGATTCTTAAAAAACTTTTGTTATGAATATTTACACACTGAAATAATATTGCTTGTCCATAATTTTATTGGCATTATAAAATTTTATTGGTATTTAGTTTACATTGTTAGAGGTTCTTAACAAAATTGTAGGTTATAAAGGCCTAATATCGCTTAGATTTTTAGAAATTGGTGGTCAACGATAAATGAAATTACTTTTTTAAGCATGATTTCAAGCTTAAATGAAAAAAATTAAATGATAATTTTATATATAGGTTTAAGAAACGGGTTCTTTGTTAGAATAGTAAAAAATGGGATATATCATAACATTTATATTGATTTATAATGATAAATATTTTATAACCAAAAAACTTGGGGTGTTTTATGTTAACTTCAGTCCAAAAGGAAATCCTGCAAAGTCTTATTAATTTATACCGCAAGGCTGACGGTAAGTCCATCAAGGGAGAAGAAATAGCCGAGGTAATGAACCGTAACCCGGGTACTATTCGTAATCAGATGCAATCCCTTAGAAGTTTAGGTTTAGTTAAAGGAGTTCCCGGTCCGCGTGGTGGATACAAACCGACTGTAAAGGCATATCAAACCCTTAATATTGATGAATCTGATAAACAGACTTTAGTTCCAATTTATAAGGATGGAAAAAAGCTTAAAGATCTTTCTGTAACCAAGATCGAATTCACCAGTATAACTCATCCTGGAGAATGTGAGGCTGCTATCAAAGCGGTGGGCAATATAAAACACCTGGATCTGGGGGATAAAGTTCGTATAGGTCCCACCCCTGTCAACAAACTGGTGGTTGATGGTGAAGTGGTAGGTAGGGATGATATGGATAACATCCTGCTTCTGGACACTACAGCCATCAGGAGCATACCTAAAAAAAAGGTTATAGAAGTTGCAACTAAAAAATTAACTACCCTTGATGCTTCTAAAAGGATCAGGGAAGCTGCTATGTTACTGTCAGAGCGGGAAATTGAGGGCGCTCCGGTAACCAAGGAAGGAGGAATAGTGGGAATGTTGACTCTCAGCGACATCTCTCAGGCCCTGGCGGAAGGTAAAGAAGATCTTAAAGTGGCCGATATCATGTCCACTGACATAATTACCGTAGAAGAAGAGATCATGATTGCGGAAGCCATTGAAATTATGAATAGAAATCACATCGGTCGGCTTATTGTAGTGGATGAGAATGGTAATTCCATTGGAATAGTCACTCGCACCGATCTTCTGGACAAGATTGCGGGAATAAAATAGAACAATTTTTTAGAACAAATTTTTTTATTATAATAATCTAAAGATTATCCAACAATTTTAATCAAAAATAAATACTGTTTCTAATTTTAGATAGCCTATCTGAGGTTGTGATGAGATTTGAAAGTTCAACAAATGAATATTAAGGAAGGTATGAGCATCAAGGAGCTTCTGGAGGAGATGGGAAAGGCAGGAGCTTTAGGAGCTGGGCGTATTCACCGAGCAACTAATTTAATGGCTGAAGTAATGGCCGATCAAGATACGGCGGTGTTTTTAAGCGTAGCTGGACCAATGGTCCCGGGAGGTCTTCGTAAAGTTATAAGGAATCTAATTCATGATGGACATGTTCAGGCCCTCATAACCAGCGGTGCAAATATCACCCACGACCTTCTGGAGGCGTTCGGTGGGGCACACTACCGGGGACTAGATCATGATGATGAAAAACTCTGTGACATGGGTATGGGCCGAATAGGGGATATATATACAAATTCTGAGGATTTTGAAGTTTTTGAAAAAAGGATGGTCCCCATAATTTCCTGTATCTCTCAGGAAAAAAAACATCTCACCATCCAGGAGTTCATTAAAGAAATTGGTTTACTACTTCAAGATGATGAATCCATAATACGCACCGCTGCCCTAAAGGATGTGCCTATTTATGCGCCGGGAATTGTGGATAGTATGTTAGGATTGCAGCTTTGGATGTACACCCAGGAGAACCCACTCCAACTGGACGCAGTGGGAGATATGCACCGACTATCTGACCAGGTATTTGATTCGCAAAAGGTAGCCACTGTTATCCTGGGAGGGGGATTACCAAAACATTATGCTCTGGCCTCAAATCTTATAAAAGGAGGAGTGGATGCTGCTATTCAGATAACCATGGATCGTAGTGAAACTGGAAGTTTAAGTGGCGCTCCCTTGGAGGAGGCAAAATCCTGGGCCAAAGCCAGAGCAGGATCCAATCTGGTCACCGTTATAGGGGATGCTACTATAATATTCCCCCTGATGGTGGCTGGTGCTAGGGAGATTATGTAAAAGGAGAATTCTAATTTATTTAAATTCTTAAGATCAAAATCTTAGGATCCAAATTAAACACTGATAAAATGTTAATTGAGGCTATTTTTTACCCTCTGGCCGGATTTTTCATGAAAATTTCTGATGATGCTCAGGATGTGAAGAAAAACACAGTTTTAGCGGTTCTCGCCGGTTTAATATGTGTACTGGCCCTAGGTTATTTATCTGTTACCAGCAGCGATGCTTCCACCATATTCATTGGAATATTGGTGGGTACCCTCCTGGCCGGGAAGGTAGATCGTCTGGCCCACGTTATTACCCTGATCATATTCCTGTCAATACTAGCTATCTTTGGAATCCCCTCGATGGGAATTGTGGCCCTTCTGATATGTACTGCTGCAGCTTATCTGGATGAGATGGGAAATGATGCTTTATGGTTAAGAGGAAAAAGAAAGTTTAATCTATTTTTTAAATATCGCTTAGCCCTTAAATTTGCTGTGCTTTTCCTGGCTATGGGTGGATTAATTCAATACCTCTACCCTGAATTTGTGAAGGTCATTTTTTTCCAGCCCGAGACATTCGTCTACTTCCTTCTTTTCGATTTGGCCTATGAAGTAGCCGGTCTATACTTCAATACTATCTATGAAGGACTGAATGGCAAGCTCCGGATCTTCGGATAGATAAATACTGCGACCGATGATGATTGCGTCTGCAAAAGTAAGTGTATCTTTCGGAGTTCCTCCCTGGGTTCCCACACCCGGGGAAATGAGGAAGGAATCTGATCCAATGACGTCTCTTATTTTTTCCAAGCGATCTAGTCTTGTTGATGGGCCTACAAAGTTTTCTATGCCCAATTTGACTCCCATCTTGGCTATTTCTAGAGAAACCGGTTGTATAAATTTCGAAGCTCCAGGATGTGACATTTCTGTTAATAGGAATACTTCCCCACCATTACTATGAGCAGAATCCATGCAGGCCCGGGCACTATCATCCCCCACGAAACCTTGAACAATAACCGCATCAGCACCAGCCTGGAAAGTTAAATCGGCTATTTTACGGTTGGTGTCGGGAATATCGGCCACTTTAAAATCAGCAATCACCTGACAACCAAATTCATCTTTAATGGTTGAAATAGAATCCAGCCCCTGTGCTAGGACAAGGGGATATCCTATTTTAACCGTATTTATTTCTTCTCTAACTGCTTCCACCACTTGCATGGCCTCCTCCAGGTCCGGGAGGTCCAAAGCAACTATGATCTTATTTTCCACTTCCATGTTCTTACTTGTTCCCTGGATTTTAAATGATTTTTGAAATCCCGATGAATTTAGACGGAACTCAATATGCTCTGTTACTTAGAAAAATTTTGGTGGAACTAATCTATACCATATTCATAGAAAATAAACCGGTTGTATTTACAAAAATCAAGCAATTTTCACACAAAGTATATACGTGGCGAAATTAATACGGTAAGTTAAGCCATCTGTCATGGCTAATTTGGAAAGTGATTTAATATGTTTAGAGATGACTACGGTAGTAAAGGTAATTCTGCTCCTGTTAATGAAGGAGAAGAATATGATGTTAAGATTGAGGACACTGGTAGGGACGGTGACGGGATCACTCGTATTGAAGGTTTTGTGATTTTCGTTTCTGGTGCCAAGGTTGGCGATGAAGTTAAAATCAGGATTAACTCTGTCAGAAGGAACTTCGGTTTCGCCGAAGTAGTGGAATAAGATTATTCCACCTCTTTTATTTTTATTTTTGAAATTTTTTGTTCTAATTGAAATGGATATAATCAAACGTATATTACTTTGATTAACTATGATTCAGAAATTCTCATTTTATCGCCTAAAAGAATGCTATTTTTACCAGCACAACTAATAACATGACCATTATGGCCATTAACAGTAAAAGAGTAATTCCTAGGCCAATACTAATGGGTGTTTTATATTTTGAAATTTCGTCCAACATTTCTTGAGTATTTTCCACAGACTTATTGGCGTTGGCAAGGACTTTCTGGGATTCTTGCACGGTTAAGTCCAAATCATCCAGTAATTTCTCTATACGGGGCTGTTCATGCGTATTGAAACGTTCCACTGTCTCTTTCAACTGATAAATTGTTTCTGGAATAATCCCGGGCTTTTTATATAGAACTTCTCGCAGGGCGTCTTGCAGTGTTAAGATTTCTCTTGATAAGGTCCCCAGTTTTGTAATTTTTTGTTCTTCTTCTTCATTGTATAAATCAAATCTTGGATCTCTGGCTAGTGGGGAATTTAGCATATCATATTGGGCTATGTATTTTTTTAGCGAAGTTTCATCAACTTCCCCTCCAAGATCCTTGAGCTTCATTAAAAGTTCTGATTCTTTTTCTCGGAGAATTTTCAGCTTTTGAACTTCTTCATCCAAAAAAATAGCATCCTCACTTCTTGGATAGTCTAAATCCACGCTAAATAATTTTTCAATTTCACCCATAAATTTTTCAAGTTCATCTAGAGTATCAGGTAATCCCATAGTATCACATCTAAATTTGCACGATTTGGAGTTATTCTGCCCATCAGGTAATATGCTAGTGTATTATAATATTAATTTATATGAATTAAAGATTGCACTTTTAATGATTCAAAAATCTTGTAAACAATTTATAATTTTTATGGAAAAAATTATTGTAAAAAAATAATCCACGAATAGGATCAGATAAATTTCTAATAAAAAATAGGATTGTTGGTTTTTTAACCAACCCCCCCAATTATATTTTTTTTATTATACTGGAGCAGAAGCTACAGAGTTATCACAGCACATATCAGTTGGTGCTGGTTCGCAGCATGGTTCTTCGCAGCATGGTTCGGTGCATTTTGGTTCTTCGCAGCATGGTTCGGTTGGTGTGGTGGCTGTTGGTATTTCTGGGTGTCCGCATGGTACGGTTACTGCTGGGTGTCCGGCTGGTAGTTCAACTGGTACTGCTGGGTGTCCTTCTGGTAGGTTGATGATGGTTACTGCTGGGTGTCCGGCTGGTAGGGTTATTGCTGGGTGTCCTGCAGGGAGATAAATTGCATTAGGATCAATTATCGGGTGTTGGGTTTCACTATTTAGATCTCCTGCAAAAGTCGCGGTAATTCCTACAGTCATTAAAATAGCAAGGAGTAATACTAACTGTTTCTTCATCTTTATCACCTCCTTTATGCTTATTTTTCTTTAAGGTCTAATAATTACTTGTATTTTGAGTTATTTATATTTTTGTAGGCTGAAAATCTAAAAATTGTCCATTAAAATCAATATTTGGAGAGAATCAAAAAATGAAATAATAGTATACATATTGATAATGGTAAATATTACTATTTTGTTTAATTTTATTAGATTTAAATAATTAAAAATTACTATATTTAAAAAATTTGTAGCTATTTTATTCAGAATACCTATACAAGATTTTTTCAATCTAAGCTGATAATTTTTCAATTTAAATGGAAAATTTTATAAGACACTCTGATCTAACCATCCTTTGTTGAGTAGCTCAAAAAAGGCGATTGATGTGATATTATTCATATTCTTCTAAACTACTCAGAAAAATTATTTCAATAGGAGGTCTTTGTTTGCACATAATGGAAGGATTTTTACCTTGGCAATGGTGTTTATTTTGGTATTTAGTTGCAATACCTGTTGTAGTATACGGGATAATTCAGATTAAAAGAATTACAGACGAAAAGCCAGAATCTAAACCAATACTTGCAGTTTCAGGCGCTTTTATGTTTATTTTATCATCACTAAAACTTCCTTCAGTTACAGGAAGTTGTTCTCACCCTACAGGCAATGGTCTAGGGGCGGTATTGTTTGGACCTGCAGCAACCAGTGTTTTAGCGGCAATTGTTCTTGTTTTCCAGGCATTACTACTGGCCCATGGTGGGATTACTACACTTGGTGCTAACATTTTCTCAATGGGTATTGTAGGTCCATTAGTGGCATGGCTTGTGTACAAAGGTATTAAAAAGATAGGTTGGGGCCCTTCCATTGGAATATTTTTTGCTGCACTTCTTGGTGATTGGTTGACTTATGTAACCACCGCTACACAGTTAGCATTGGCTTTTCCCATACCCACATTTGTAGAAGCTTTTGTTAAGTTTATGGTAATATTTGCTTACACTCAGGTGCCTCTGGCAATTGCTGAAGGTCTTCTTACCGTGGTAATATTTGATTACATAATGAAATTAAGACCAGATATTTTGAGAAATTTGAAAGTCATAGGCCCGGAAAAAGCAGAGGAAGTTTCAGAAAAAGCACCGGAGGTGGCTTAAATGGATAAAAAACCCATTATTCTACTAGCTTTGGTTGCAATACTCGTAATCATCCCCTTTGCCCTTTATAGTGGGCTGGGTGAAGATGAGGGTTATTTCGGTGGCGCTGATGGAGCAGCTGGAGAAGCTATTGAAGAAACAGGTTATGAGCCATGGTTCAGTTCATTCTGGGAACCACCCAGCGGTGAAATTGAAAGTCTTTTATTCGCATTGCAAGCAGCCATCGGAGCAGTTATAATAGGCTACGTTTTTGGATACTATAAAGGTCAAGACAGCGAAAAAAATAAAAAAAGAGGAAAATAGGATTGAATATTAGAATTTAATCTTTGAATTGCTGCTGAAGGGATTTAGAACTGGCGATCACACTGAAGGGATAAAGAACTGGCGATCACATGTTTGAAGACAATCTGGATAACTATGCTCACTCCAACAACCTTAGAGATGTGAATGTCTACTTTAAGGTTTTATTTGCAATTTTAACCATGCTGGTAAGTTTAGTATCCACATCACCAGTGGTGCCCTTCATTATAGCTCTTTTTATGTCCGGTCTAATCATATTCAAAGCTAAAATTTCATGGAAATTTTATTTAAAATTTCTGATGGTTCCATTTTCTTTTGCAGTATTAACCTTTGTATTTATGGCCATATTCTTTGGAATTGGCAGCCACGTTCTGGAACTTGGAATATTTAATCTGGCAGTGACTGATGATGGTTTTAACCTGGGACTTCTTGTTTTTGCAAGAATTTTAGGGGGGTTCACATGTCTGGCATTTCTAGCCCTTACCACGCCAATGACTGAACTTTTTTCAGTACTGGAATTTTTTAAAATACCAAAAATAGTTTTGGAACTTGCCATGCTCATGTATCGATACATTTTCCTATTTTTGGATGAAGCAATTAATATGTACCACGCCCAGGAAACGCGTCTTGGTTATTCATCCCTTAAAAAATCGGTTAAATCCATGGGGATGCTGGGCAGTAACCTTTTCATAAGAACATGGCTGAAAGGAGAACAGGCATATATTGCAATGGAATCAAGGTGCTATGATGGTTCAATAAAAACATTGAAACAACCTGATATTAGAAGTATTGGCACCCGTAACTTTGTGTTTCTAATGTTTTTCGAAGTAATTCTTATCATTGGAGTATATTTCACGGGAAACTATGATCTTCTAATTCGGTAGATTTATTGATTAAATCCCATAATAATTTCAATGATATAATGGCTTTTGCGCTGGTTCTGGATATAAAATCCAATTAACGTTTTAAATAAATAATTAAATATAAAAGACAGCCCGGACTACTATAAAGAAGATAGAAATGAACGTCACTGAAACTATAGAAATCACTTATCGTTACCCTGATGGGACCCAGGCCCTGGAAAAGGTGAACTTCAAAGCTTCTAAGGGGGAGATGGTGGCATTATTAGGTCCCAATGGGGCCGGAAAGTCAACCCTATTTTTACATTTTAATGGCATCCTGAGACCTACTGTAGGTAAGGTGCTGGTGGAAGAAAGTCCCCTGGGCTATAAAAAAAATGATCTGATGAAAGTCAGGCAGAAGGTGGGAATAGTCTTTCAGAACCCTGATGACCAGCTATTTGCTCCTACCGTAAGTGAAGACGTGGCATTTGGTCCCATGAACATGGGTCTGGATACTGAAGAGGTAGAAAAACGGGTTAAGGATGCTTTGGAGAAGGTGGGTATGAGCGGTTTTGAGAAGAAACCACCTCACCATCTTAGTGGAGGTCAGAAAAAACGGGTGGCTATTGCGGGTATATTGGCCATGAAACCTGAAATAATGGTTTTGGATGAACCCACCAGTGGATTGGATCCTAAAGGAGCTTCCCAAATATTGCGTATTTTATACCAATTGAACCAGGAGGGTATGAGTATTGTCATATCCACCCACGATGTGGATTTGGTGCCTTTGTATGCTTCACAAGTATACATCATAAGTGAAGGTCGAATAATAAAGGAAGGAACCCCACAGGAAGTATTTTCTGATGTTAAAACTATTAGAGGGGCTAATTTAAGGCTGCCCCGAATAGCTCATCTCATGGAGATACTGGGAAAGGAAGACTCCCTCCCATTTGATAAACCTTATCCGCTGACCATTGGAGAGGCCAGAAGGAAAATACGGGATAGTTTTGAAGATTGATTACTTAAAAACACATATTAAAGTTATAAATTTATATTTAGATATTTATTTTTGGACTTAACATGAACAACACCATCTCCGTATCCCAATGTCTAACTTATGATTTAGAAACAGTAAGAAAGGCTGTTAATAATTCTATCGACGCTTTAGGTGGTCTAGACTCATTTCTAGATAAGGGAGACATGGTTCTACTCAAACCCAACCTTCTACAGGCACGTCCTCCTGAGGACATGGTCACTACCCATCCGCAAGTCTTGGAAGCCATCATCATGGCCGTGAAAGAATCGGGGGCCTTACCGGTGGTAGGTGATAGTCCAGGAGGTCCTGCTGGCAATCTTCAAAGGTACTGGAAAGTGAGTGGTATGGGAGCAATATGCAGACGTCATGATGTTAAAATTTTAAACTTCGAAAAGGAAGGTTCCTACCAGAAGCACAGGAACAACAGGGATTATTACATCGCTAAACCAGCTCTTGACTGTGATTTACTTATAAATATCCCTAAAATTAAGACTCATGGCCTTACTACATTTACCGGCGCGATAAAAAACATGTATGGAGTTGTTCCCGGTTCTACCAAGGTGGAATATCATAAAAAAGCTCCTAAACCCTCTGATTTTGCCAGGTTGGTTGTTGATATCTATGCCCTGGCTTGGCCAGGCCTTCATATTGTGGATGGTGTGGTGGGAATGGAGGGAAGTGGCCCTTCAGCTGGAGATCCCCGCGATCTGGGAATGATATTGGCTGGAGTGGATGGGGTGGCCATGGATAGTTTAATCTGCCATATCTTAGGTCGAGAACCACTAAAAATACCCACCACTCGTATTGCAAAAGAACAAGGACTGGGGGAAACAGATATAACAAAAATCACCGTTTTGGGTCATATTCCGGAAATTAAAAATTTTAAATGGCCTCCCAATCTTTCACAGGTACTGGATTTGATCCCTGGAAATATGGCCACAGGGTTGATGAAGTATTTATGGATCAGGCCGGTCATAGACCCGGATCGGTGTAATAAATGTGGTAAATGTGTGGAGAGTTGTCCTACTGAGGCCATGAGATGTGGTGTTTACATCCCTGAGTTTGATTATGAAGAGTGCATTAACTGCCTGTGCTGCATGGAGATGTGCCCTCGAAAGGCAGTTACTCTGGAGAAAAGTTTAATCTACCGTTTAGGTTCCAAATTTTCTAAATCATTGGATTGATTGAGCTAATTTAGTGGGTGTTGGATTTGAAGGATAAACTAATTCTTGAAACTTTTTGTATTAAATAATAACTTGATAATTTCTCTTGAATAAATAATCTAAAGAAATAATTCAGGCAGATATTCAGTCTGCCAGTTTAATAGCCCTGGTGGGGCATGAAGAGCTGCAAAATCCGCAACCAATACATTTTTGGTCATCTAGTTCCACTTTCCAGTCTTCATCAATGCTAATGGCATCCACGGGACAAAGTGAGACGCAGGCTCCGCAGTCCATGCATTTTTCTTCATCTTTTTTAACCACTCGCTTGGCAGGGGTCAGATTGATTCCCTGTTCTTTCAAGTATTTAATTCCTTCCTGTGCCTGGTTTCCACTGATTTCAATAAGCATCTCTCCTCCCTTAGGAGTGATATTGGCTTTTAGTATGTTGAAAGTGATATCGAAATTTTTTATGAGGTCTGATATAACGGCCTGGTTAACGATTTCTGGTGAAAAATTGAGCCATGCTTTCATAAGGATCCACCTCTCTTGTTCTGGTGGGAACATACCAGTCGGGATATATCCTCGGCGGTGATCATCCCCTTAACCAGGTTATCCCGGTCTACAATGGGCACCCCCGAAATATCATACTTGTCGATTCTGCGAGCTATTAACTCCACCGGCTCATCCTCCATGGCCACGATTACCTTTTTGGTCATTACTTGGGTCAATTCCAGGACTTCTTTGGCCACGGCATGGGCTATGTCCCATGATGTAACTATTCCCATTAATTTACCCTCTTTGTCCACCACTGGCACATGGTTGATGTTGTTATCCACCATCAGTCGTGCCACATCGCTTATGTTATCCTGGGGAGTAGTGGTGATGGGCTCTCTGCTCTGTAAATCCTTAACCAGGATGGAAGGACGTTTAATTTGTAATGGCTTCACAGTATGGCCTTTAGATGGAACTCTTTCCACAGGTTGGGTTAAGAAGAATGTTCCACCTTCAATCCAGTCCTTAAGCTTCTCGGCTACTTGTAAAGCTTTCCGGTAGGAAGACATGGGTGAGGTTTGTATTTCTTGACCATTTATTTCTACTGAACCCCTTTTAAGATCGTGGTAATTCGTTTCCAGAATTGCTGGACGACTACGTCGAGGTATTCCGTAGTCATACACCTGGCATTTAATTTCCTCATCACTTATCCCAGTTTGTTGGGCTATTTCAGAATTAAGCACCGGTATAGGTATGCCCACTCCCACGTACAGGGTGGGACCGTACTCAGGCATGCTGGCCCCTCTTAGAAACTCTGCATCCATTTTTTTAAGATCTCCCTTTAGCATCAGAGTACCAGCACTTCCCACCGGCACACCATTCACCCTTTCCACCTCGGTGTTATGCTGGGTTCCCTCTCCCAGTATATAACCTTCAGCTCCGCAAAGGAAAATACGGCTTCCTAAACCGATGGTTTTAAAAAATGGGTCGTTAAGGAGGGGACTTAGTTCGCCGGCACTGGAATAGGTCACATTACCCATTCTAGGGAGTAGGGTACCTAGGTAAGTGTGCAGGGTTTCTTCAGTGGAGTTGGTGGCTGCAGCGTAGTTCTGGTAAGAGTTTCGAGGATTGACCATTATGGCCTGGTTTAAATCTTCCAGTTTGAAGTGGGTGTGAATATCTTTCAGGGGATAACAGTCGGTTCCATAGGCTTCTGCCAGAAGTTCCACTTCATTACCACGCACCAAGTCCTCTATCAAGTGTGATCCTCCATATTCCAATCCCACCTTAGGATCCCGATGGGGCTGGGTGGCACCAATATAAGCATCCACCGCTGCTATACCCGAATAGGCTTCCACTCCATTTAAGAAGGTACGCGACATTTTGATGGGAGGGTCAGAGTGACCGAAGTTCAGGAATGCACCGGAGGAACACATCGCACCAAAGGTTCCAGTTGTAACAACGTCCACCTCTTTGGCAGCCTTTTCTGCGCCGATATCCCGTACAATACGGGTCATCTCAGCGGCAGTGACCACCAGTGCGTCTCCATCTTTAATTTTTTGGTTTATTTCCTCTATGGTTTTCATACCGTCACATCCGGTGCTTTTATTGAAAAAAACAATAAAATAATAATCAATTAATTGATTAAATTTGAATATTTTAATTTAAATCCTAAATTTTAGTTAAATCCTTGGGGATTGCAGCCATTGTTCTGGCATAAATTGACTGGCCCTGTATTTGCTCTAGTATAGTCTTGACTATTTAGGTTTACTTCTTATATAATAACTTTGGCCAGATTAGAGAGTAACCTAAATCCTTTATGGTTGTAAGATCATAGAATTAGTGGTGATAAACCAAATGATAGGAGAGTTGGATTTAGATCTTTTGGAGCGAACCATCCATAATCTTGAAAAAAAGGCAGATTATGCAGACATTCGAGTCGCTGAGGCGCATAATACTGTCATAGTTATGAAAGATGGAAAAGTTCAGGAAATACGATCCGGAGATGATTTTGGGGCTTCTATTCGTGTTTTAAATAATGGGGCGTGGGGTTTTTCTTACACTACTCAGTTATCCCAACTGGAATCTATGGCGGAGGTTGCATTTAAACTTTCAGGAGCATTAGAAAGTGATGTGGAATTGGCTGATGTGAAAATTGCCGTAGATACTGTTAATAGCCGTGCCAAGATTAAACCTCAGGATGTTTCAATTGATGAAAAGAAGGAAGTGATGGTGGAAGCAGAAAAGGCTGCGAGGCTGCCGAAGGTGGTAAGCAGCACAGTTAATTACGTGGAAGGTGAAGGAACTTCTTACTTTTTAACTTCAGAGGGAACTTCTTTGGTTCAGGAGGAAAACCGGGTGGCCATGTTTATTAATGCAGTGGCCGCTGATGCGGGGGTCATACAGTTTGGACATAAAAGTATGGGTGGAGCGCGAGGATTCGAGGTTATCCAGAAAGCGGATATAGAAAAATTTGGTAGAACAGCTGCTTCTAAGGCTGTAAGACTCCTTGATGCCAGTTCTCCGCCATCTGGAAGATTTCCCGTACTTCTTGATCCAGAATTAACTGGGGTATTCATCCACGAGGCCCTGGGCCATGCTTCCGAGGCCGACCTGATCCTGCAAAAGGATTCCATCTTGGAAGGAAAAATGGGAACTAGTATAGGTTCGGAACTGGTTAATATTGTCGATGATGCCAGTATGGATGCGTTTGGTTATTATGCTTATGATGCTGAGGGAGTTAAGACCAGAGAAAACGTTCTGGTCAAAGATGGTGTTCTGGTGTCACTTTTAAGTTCCAGGGAGACTGCCGCTAAGCTGGGTCTTAAGCCCAGTGGAAATTCTCGCTCTGCAGTTGGAGATCAACCCATAGTCCGTATGAGTAACACCTACTTGAAACCGGGGGATATGACTTTTGAAGAACTTATTGAGGATATGCCCCATGCCATATACCTTAAAGGCTCCCGGGGAGGCCAGGTGGATACGGGTAAGGGAATCTTTCAGTTCAACGCCGCTGAATCATTCCGCATAAAAAACGGAGAAGTAACCGATGCTTTAAGGGATGTGTCATTGTCCGGCAGAATACTGGAAATGCTTACCAAGGTTGATGGTGTAGGTTCTGATTTCCATATGGGGGTTGGATTCTGTGGTAAATCAGGACAGACCGCTCCAGTGGGGGATGGTGGACCTCACACCAGGGTTAGTGAAGCTATGGTAGGGGGTGCCGACTAATGCTCACCCAAACAGAGGGAGATTTCCTGCTTAAACTGGCCAGAACAGCCATAGAAACTTATATATTGGAGGGTCAGGTATTGAATGTTCCTGAATCTCCTTCAGCAACTCTTGAAGAGAATATGGGTGTTTTCGTTACTCTACACGAGAATGGTGAACTTAGGGGATGCATTGGTTACCCTGAACCAGTTAAACCGCTCTTAAACGCATTAATTGAGGTGGCTATTGGGGCTGCCACGGGTGATCCGCGATTTGCTCCTCTTAATTCCCATGAACTGAAAAAAATTCACGTGGAAGTTAGTGTACTTACGCCGCCAGAACTGATAGTTACTGATAAACCTTTAGAATACCTTGAAAAAATAAATCTAGGTCTTGATGGACTTATTATAGAAAGAGGTATATTTCGGGGACTTTTACTCCCCCAGGTGCCCGTAGAGTGGGGATGGGATAAAGAGGAATTTCTGGCTAACACTTGCCTGAAGGCGGGTATGTCTCCTGATTGCTGGCTGCAGGAAGGAGTTAAAATCTACAGCTTCCAGTCTCAGATATTCAACGAGTAAGAATCTTAAAGGAAATGGATAATTGACCTCAAAACTATATTTAAAATAATTATCATTGTCTATTTTCATTTACTCATTCCACTTAATGCATACTATAATAAAATAAGACAATCAGATAGAAATGTGGATTAACCCATTGCTTATTATTATAATCCTATTTATTTGTTAATATTTAATGAAAATCGATTAATACCTAAGATGTGATTTCATGTTTTTACCGACCATACCCACGCCAGATGAAGTGGTAGACAAGGCCTTTCGACGGGCTAAAAAGGCGGCTATGAAGGTCCGGGGCTCAAAAATACGTGGACAGGAAAAGTCCAAACGTATTGAGGAGGTTCGGGTTCAGACAGCCTGTCAAGTTATTAGAGAAACCTACGAGGACATACTAAAGAAAACTCCCCGAATTGAGGAACTATCTGAGTTCTACCAGGATTATATTGATGTTGTAGTAGGGGTGGATCAACTTAAAAAGTCTTTAGGGGCGTTAAGATGGGCTAGTGATCTTTTAGAAAAGCTTCAAGGCCAATATACCTCTAGAATAAGAAGATCACCTCCTGAAAATGCTTCTAAACTTAGGAGGGAAGCTTTTGGGCGTATAGTGTCCGTGGTTAACCGGATCGGGAATGAATTGGACTTTTTAAACTTTGCCAAGCAGCAACTCCGTAACATGCCCACGGTAGATACCGAGGCCACCACCGCCGTAATAGCAGGATTTCCAAATGTGGGGAAATCAACCCTCCTGCGTAGAATTACTTCTGCTGAGCCAGAGGTGGCCAATTACCCATTCACTACAAAAGGAATCCAGATAGGGCATATGGAACGTCATTGGAAGAAGTTCCAGATCATCGACACCCCCGGACTCCTGGATCGGCCGGTGATGGATATGAACGAAATCGAACTTCAGGCCATGGTGGCGCTGGAAAATTTGGCTGATTTGATACTTTTTATTTTTGACCCTTCCCTGACTTCTGGTTATCCCCTGGAAAACCAGTTGAATCTTTATAATGAGATTGGACAACTTTTTAAGGATATAACGATATTTCCTGTCTTTAATAAGATGGATCTTGTGGAAGATGAAGAAAATGTTAAGTACATTCGAGAACATATTAATATTAGAGAAGAACCGTTACTGGTGGCTGCTTCTGATGGAAGCGGCGTATCCAGGATTATAGAGATACTGGAGGAATTTGATGATGCGAAGAAGGAACATGGCAGAGCAGATGTTTAGTGACATGGTGGATGCCATCAAAGAAAAACAAGAGGAACTGGAGAAGGCCATAGCGGAATATAAATCCAGCACTCCCATCAAGCTCAGCATGGACGTGACGGAAGACGAAGAAAATGTAACAGTAGTTACTGATCTTCCTGGAGTTAACAAGGAGGATATTAAAATTGATATCACCGAAGACACCCTGACCATTGATGCTAAATTCGAGGAAGAAACCGAAGAAGAAGGCGAAGATGAGGGAGTAATGTACCACAAGAAGGAACGAAGCTATGGTGAAGCAAATCGGACCATCGTTCTACCAGCCAACATCAAAATGGATGAAGCAACAGCCAAGTTTGATAATGGTGTTTTAACAGTGGTATTGCCTAAACTCGAGAAAAAAGAAGTTTTTGAGGTGAAGGTAGACTAAACAACTGCTTTAAAATATTTTTTTTAGTTTGTTTAAGATTATTTTTATAAATAATCAAATCAGTATCTCACCTTTCCTATATGGCGAGTACTGCCTGGATCTTCCCCATTATAGTGGGCCAGATAGTATATGAACCATTCCAGGGGCACAACCAGTACGAAGGGTGATAGTAATGGGTTTAAATCAGAATAATCCTGCATCCGGAAAACTATATTTTGGGTGCCGATCTTCTCTCCAAACTGGATGGATTTCCGGGTGAACTCGTCTCCAGGATAACCTGCATCCAAGAACACTAGAGGGACATCTTTTTCAGCTCTCTCGATTAATCCATGTCGGAATTCTCCAGAATATAATGGACAGGCGTGTTTCAGAGAACCCTCCATGAACATGGTCATGGCCAATTTATACGCAAGTCCATAATTTGGTCCACTGCCGAGGCAGTAAAAAATTTCCTGATCTTTGTAATTTTCAGCCAGAACACGGTTATCCTGTTCAGTGGCCTTTAGAAGATCTTCCACTACTATAGGAATCTTTTCCAAGTCCTTTAAAATGTTTTGTGATGCTTTTGAATTTTCCATTCCAAAAATTATTTCATAGAGACATAGTAATTGGGTCATATAAGTCTTGGTGCCCAGAATGGCATTTTCTCTTTGGCACAAGGTTAACACTGCATCATCAGATTCATTCATCATGGAACTGTCTCCTTCGTTGGTGATGGAAACGGTGTACAGTCCTTTTTCCTTAGCCTTTCTCATGGCGGCCAGGGTATCGGCAGTTTCTCCGGATTGGGAGGTTAAAATAACTCCAGCATTTTCGTTATCGATACGTTTATGATAAAAAAATTCGTAACCTGTATAAACTTCCATATTATTATTAAAAGTCATGTTTGCGGCGTCTTTTGCAGAATAACATGTTGAAAGAGAGCTACCACACCCTACCAGATAAACCTTATCAAACTTCTTAAACTGGCTTGCTATCTCTTTTAAATGGGATTTCTCCTCTTTAAGGGTGTTTCGTAGTGATTGGGGCTGTTCCATCATTTCTCGATACATTTCATATTCCATAAATTATCCCTCAAGATTAGCTAGTAGGATTTGGTTTACCTTTATGAGTTTAAGTATCAAATTGGTCTTAATGTCGTGAATACTAGTTTTGTGATTTAGTTGATTGCTAGTGTCATTCTTGTATTAATTGTATCTATCATCATATAATAATCTCTCTAACTCTCCTTTGATCAAGTTATCTGTAGAGTACTACGTGAATTTTAAAATAAATTTGGTCTTTATATGGTCTAATCATAATTTGAATATTGTTTATAGAGTTTAGCGATACAAATCGCAGTTTTTACTACTTCTATGGGATTTTCACCTATCAAAACCAGGGATGGCTCTTTTCCCCAACCACCCGTATGGTATATGACATCTGGAACTCGGTGGACTTTTTCTACTGCATTTCGAACGCCCCAAGGAATGGTTCCTCCTTCCTTATCTCTTATTTCCGGAGGTTCATCTTCTCTATTGTAATAAGATGTGATTAATCCCAGTTTCTGGCAAATCTCAACTAAAGTGGAGTCGTATTTCATGTTAATGGCGCTGCGCTTCTCTGGATCATATTTCATTATACTTAAGACCAGGCGGGCCATGTGTGAGGAAACACCATATTCTGGACTAGCACATGTTTTTGGCATTCCATTGATTACAGTTATTCTTCCGGGAACTCCCGCCACATCTTCAACTCCCCTGGGTGATGTTTTACTCATTACCAGGTTGCTCCTGACTTCGGGGATCAGTGATGCAAATTCTGGAGAACTTTCCACTATTTTCAATGCCTTTTGAATGTCCTGTAACTCCATATTTTATTCTCGTTACTTTTGTTAGGTTTTTGGATTTTTATTACATTATTCCAGTTTAATTAAATATTTCAGTGATTTCAATCCGATATCTATAATAAATCTTATAGACTGATTATTTATATCTAGTTTAATATCCTGTTGCAGCCTTATGTGTGCAGCATTTACTAAGCCACTCACTTTCGTTACTGCTGCTAAGATAGATATGATAGTCTTATGATAGTATTATAACCGGTATGGTGGACTAGAGGTGAAATGCTTCCGTGGCAAAAGGTGGATAAATCTTCAACACGAAATAGGGGATTAAAAAACTTCTTAATATTTATAAAAATATCTATGGTAGATTAAGTGGTTCTAAAACTCTAAAAATCTGGTAAACAGGGTTTAAATCAATTTTTTTCTATTTTTTTTACATAAAAACTTTTATTTGGGTAGTTTTCCCTGTGAAATATCCTTTAATAATCTTAAAATGAAAAGTAAACAATTGCTATAATTTCAAATGTTAAATAAGGTAAATGTTATAGACTGAGAACAATATTGACATTTCAACCCACTGATTCAAGAAATGGATTAAATTTTGCATAATTAAACAAGCATTTGTGATGTTTAGATACTTACCAGGTTAAAATAGCATTAAAAATTAATATCGGAGAAAAAATAATTGTTTAAAATGGTTCATATTACTTTAAAATACCTTAAAATGCTTATTTTTCCGAACTTTCTATAAAAAAATATATATGCTCCAAGACTCGATCTTATTGTGTCAGGAACCCTCATTGTTCAACTGACTTCGAAGATAGAGGGGGCATAGTGTTGAAGCAACATTTGTTGCTGATAATGTTACTGCTATTGGCAGTGACGTTGTCCGCACAGGATTTATATGCCACCCCAAACCAGCAAACTTCAGAAAATTTCACGAATTCGATAATAACCAATGAAATTGCAGAGAATACATCATTATCAGTAACAAACCCCAATTCGACCGTTAACGAAACGGTCAGTAACTCCAATAGCGATCAGCCCATTAATCAAAGGACTCAAACACTCAACTCATCTCAAAATTCCTCAAATGAAGACAGTAACGGTACAGCGAACATTCAGAACTCCAGCATTGCTGCAGGAGATGGAACCTACAATAATGTCCACGGACTATGGCTAAGTGTAGATGATGTAAACAGCGTTAAGGTCGAAGAATTGATCACAGCCGGAATAACGGATGTGTTCGTCAAGGCCAATCGAATTTCAAGTCCTACTTACCAAAGTGTCCTGACAACCATAATTGGCAAACTAAAAGGCTCAGGGATAAGGATACACGCCTGGGTGGTCTGTTTCGTCGATAATGATGGAAAATGGATTGATCCCCAGGGGAATACTACTTACACCGTGAAAGTAGCCTACACTGAAACTGTTAAAGTAGCCTACACGACCTGGTCCAAGACTTGGTACAAGAAGTGGTACAAGAAGTGGACCAAAAAGTGGTACAAAGTGGGCAAAGTATGGAAGTATAAGTGGAGTTACGTCTGGAAATACTACTGGAAATACAGTAAGATTTCCAAAACTCAATACAAATACGAAACCCGTACCTCTTATCGTGAAGAAACTCGCTACAACCAAAGTACTGAGTACAATGATGCACTGGTAAACTCAATTGCAGATATGACGCGTAACTACGAAATTGACGGTATCCACTTGGATTACATACGTTATCCCGGAACTGCCTATCTGCACTCTGGTGGAACAGAAGCAATCACCACCTTTGTGAAGAGAGTGTCTGAAACAGTCAATTCCATAAAACCCAAAGTAGCATTATCCGCGGCTTTAATGCCCGAAGGGGGTGTGAATGGGTACTACTATGGACAGGATTATGAGAAACTTTCCCAGTACCTAGACTTCCTGGTCCCCATGATTTACAAGGGGAACTACGGTCAAGATACATCATGGATAGGTCGTACCACGGAATATATAGTCAGTCATTCCAATGGAAAACCAGTAATTTCTGGATTACAGACCTATGAATCGGATGATAACCTCACTGCACTATCAGCATCTGAAATTAACCAGGATATTCAATCTGCTCTTTCAAACGGAGCATCAGGATATGCCCTGTTCAGATACGGCTGGTTAGATAAGGCATTCTTCCAGAATAAAACGACTAACCCCGGAACAGTAACCACTAGCTTCACTTTAAAACAATTAAGTGATGCTGCTGGTCGGGTTAAAGTTTTTATCGAGGCCAACAAGAAACTGCCTAGCTATGTGCAAATTTCATCAGTTCAGGTCAGCATGCCCCAGTTCTTGTACTTGCTAAGTGCAGCCACCACGCAGATCAATAGTGGGGTATCAGCTCCAATCACCCTAAAATCCGTATTAAATCCCACGGGATCCACGGAAAATATGAAAAATGGCACCATTTACAAGTCAGAGTACGTTGATATGGCCAGCCGGATAAAATCCTTCATGGATACAAACGGCTTGGTACCTAACTACGTTTCAACTTCTCTTGGGAAAATCAGATATGAATCAATGATTTACCTTTACTCCCGGGTGATGAATTACTATGGAACCAATGCTAGACTGCCTAACTACGCGAGTATGAAGACCTGGACTACCAGTTCAACCACAACTACCACCACAACGGTCGTTAATGACCCAACTGTGCCTGATAGTTTAAGTGCGTATCTGCAAGTCACCAAGAACTGTCAAGTAAACGATGATACCATCGTAGCCCTATCTTGTAACATAACCTCCGGTGCAACTTCCGCCTGCGATAAGGGACAGCGCATCTATTTATGGGTGCGAGATAACCTGGAATATTCGTGGTACTACAATTCGCAGAAAGGAGCTTTAAATGCCCTTTCTAGTCTTTCAGCTAACTGCTGTGACCATTCACATTTGATAGTCGCCCTTTGTCGGGCAGCAGGAGTACCAGCACGTTATGTGCACGGGACTTGTACTTTCTCCAGTGGAACTTACGGACATGTATGGGCTCAAATATACGCCAATGGAAAATGGTACGATGCCGACGCAACCAACTCACGTAACGAGTTTGGAACCATCTACAGTTGGAATACAACTTCGTGGACTTTTAAAGGCATCTATGCAGAATTGCCTTTCTAAATACTTCTTTTTTTCTTTTTTTTATTTTATTTTAGAGCTATATAAAAAGCTATAAAAAAAATTATAAAAAAAATTAGGTTTATCTACAACTTTAATTGAGCTATAGCTCTTGAAAAATCTATTGAAAAACGATTTCTTAACAGAAACTTCCTTTAGGGAAATCCGTATCTTTTATCTTCTTAATTATTTTGCAGGTACTGTCCAGATCTGAATCAAGGTAACTATCAATTTTAATCACCTCTACCTTAAGATTCCTCTTTTTAAGTTCTTCCCTTAACCATTCCATATTGAATTTCTGATCAGGTCCGATTGATATTATGTCCGGCTTTAATTCCTCTACGATCTGGAACATGTCGGTCTCACTACCTAAATATGCGTCGTCTACCGGTTTAAGCATGGCCACAACCTCTCGGCGCTGGCTTTCAGGGACAATTGGCACTCTTTTCTTGGCCCGGACCGTGGCATCACGAGCTATCACTACGACCAATCGGGAATTTTTTCCCCCCAATTTTTTCGACTCTTCCAGATAATAACCATGGCCCGGATGGATTAGATCGAAGGTTCCAGTAGCCATTACAAGTTTAATTTTATTCACCTCATTTGCAAGATTATTTTCATGAACTAGAATAGCATGATATTTGGGTATTAATTGGGAGAGGTTTAAAAACCTATCTTAATGCTAGATTTTTGATAATTTTTTTTAATTATTTTATTAAGTCCAGTTTATATCAGATTAGGGCCAGAGTTAATGAATAGATAACTACATTTATTAATAATGAAGATGTGAATTCATCTTTTAAGTTAAGATCCTTTTCTTACTAACATTTGGGGATATTTTTGGTAAGATTTGTCTATAGAGACTCCTTGAGGCGTAACATGACCACAAAAATAGCAAGAGGCAGTATAATAATGCTCTTCGGGGCTTTTATCTTCCGTATGGGGGGAGCTATTTATCGTTTTGTCATGGCTTATCTTTTAGGTCCGGTAGGCTACGGTATTCTTAGTTTAGCGACTCCTATGCAAGGTATCCTTATAATGATTGCCTCTGGGGGCATGCCTCCAGCTATAGCTAAGTATGTGGCCCAGTATTCTGCTCAAGAAAATGATGAGATGGTTAAGCTGGTCATACACACCGCCACCAAGATGGTGTTCATTTTAGGAATGCTTTTTAGTGTGATCATCTTTGTATTGGCCGAACCATTGGCAGTGGGTTTGTTCCACAAACCAGAAGCCATTCTACCTTTCCAGCTGGTGGCATTGATCACTCCTTTCAGTGTGTTAGTAGGGGCCCTGAGGGGTACCTTCCAGGGAAAACATCAGATGGGTAATATAGTCATTACCAAGGCCTTTGAACAGGTCTTTATGATAATATCAGCCATATTCCTGGTTCTAGCAGGTTTTTATGTTGCTGGAGCAATAATCGGTACCACCATAGGGTTTATGGCCTCTTTAGTAGCTGGATATGTGCTATACAGGAGAGGAATTGGCCTGGAACTCAAGGATGTTAAATTAGATTTTAATTTCAGGCAGGAGATCTCCATTGCCAAAATGCTTTTGTTTTTCTCTTTCCCGGTGGTTGTCACTGGCCTGGCTGAACTGGCCCTTTTTGATTTTGTGGGCAACTTCGTGGTGGGTATTTATTTAGCCAGTGAGTATGTGGGATACTACGGTATAGCCACTCCCATAGCCCGACTTCCTTTAACCATATCCACAGCCGTTTCCACGGCCCTCTTACCTGCAGCCACTGAAGCTGTGAGTACCAACGATAGAAGTCTTCTTAAAACCTACATCAACCAGTCTTACCGTTATGTAACTCTTCTGGTCCTGCCACTATCGGTGGGGACCATGTTATTCGCCGCCCCCATCTTAAACATCATCGGCCCTGCGTACTTAAACGCAACCCAGGCCTTGCAGATATTGGCGATGGGTATGCTATTTTTCACCATATACACGGTGTCCAGTAGCATTGCCCAGGGCTTTGGGAAACCATATCTCCCCATGGTTATCCTGGTATTAGGAACCTTCCTGGATCTGGGTTTGAGCCTTTATCTGGTGCCCCTTTATGGAATTAATGGTACTGCCGTTGCCACCACCATATCCGGATTTTTCATCATGACCACCTTATCCTGGAAGATACTAAAAATCGCCGATGTTTCTCTTTCCATGGGTAACTTTGTCCGTATCGTGGCAGCTACCGCAATATTAGGACTGTTTTTCCTGATCCTGCCCAAAACTCTCCCATTCCTTGTTGTGGCCATGGTTTTGGCCGCTCCCATATACACGATTAGTCTCATACTAGTCGGTGGAATGAAAAAGAGTGACGTTCGAGCCATCTACAAATTAAGCGATAGGATGGGCCCATTATCCTCAACGGGTAAAAAAATAGCCGATTTCCTGGATAGATTTGCACGCTGATGGTTTAAAATTCAATCAGTTTCCTTCGTTTTTTGATGATAATACAGGATATTCAAATGTAATTTTGGGAATAATATCTTTTAGGGAGCTTTCGTTGATCGTATCAACCTTTAATTTGGCTAAAAATCTATTTCTACCAGCAAAAATAGAATATAAAATAATGATTATCCTACGGGGAATAGGCACCAGCCCCTACACGGGGGTAGGGCGAGTTAGAAAGATAGAAAACAAAGAAGACCTCCTCCGCCTGGAGGGTGGTGAAATTGTGGTTTTATCCAGGGCCGCACGTGATATGCTGTCACATCTGCAGAGGGCAGGAGGGGTGGTAACTGATTATGGTGGTTTAACCAGTCATGTGGCCATTGTACTGCGAGAGATGAAAGTGGCCTGCGTGGTAGGTACGGAGATAGGAACCCAGTTACTCCAGGAAGGAGCTCTGGTTACGGTGGATGGTCATACTGGGAACATCTACCGTGGTTTTGTGGAAATGGAGCAAAAGGATGGGCCAATGGAAATGCACCGTCCGGCCACCAGTGTGAAGGTGAATCTCAATATTCCGGAGATAGCTGAGAAGGTAGCACCACTATCTGATGGCGTGGGGTCCATCCGAATCGAAAACCTCATTGTACGCACCGGAAAGCATCCCCAAAAACTTCTTAAACAAGATAAGCTGGATAAGGTAATCGCCAATGGGGTTAGGATCATCGCCGATGCTTTCCATCCTAAGAGTGTCTATTTCCGGACGTTTGACATCCCCACCGATGAACTTCGGGGTTTGGATGGGGGTGAGGTCGAACCTTATGAACATAATCCTCTGCTGGGGTTGCGTGGTATCCAGAAGGATCTTCAGAATAGGGGCATCCTGGAGTCGGAGTTCAGGGCTATAAACCGATTACTGGATGAGGGCTATGATAATCTGGGTATGAAAATACCTTTTCTGAGAGATTTATCAGAATATATGGCTGTAAAATCAATTATGAAAGATGTTGGTCTTCGTCCACACCATGATATCCCTTTAGGGGTGGCCCTGGAAACTCCTTCTTCATTCTTAAGTTTTGACCAATTTTTAAAGGAAGGCCTGGACTTTGTAACCCTGGGTATGAGCGACCTGACCATGTGCTCTCTGGCTGTGGACCGCCGGGGGGTTAAGGTTGCTAAACACTTTGATCTGATGCACCCTGCGGTATGGAAGTTGTTACAAATGGTAATTGAAAAATGCAACCATCAGGGTATGGAATGCTGTATATGCGGACATGCTGCTTCTAACCCAGATATTGTGAGAAAGCTAATTGAAATGGGGATTAGTTCCATCTCCACCAATCCCGATCAAATATTAAAGATGCGCAAGGTGGTATCTGCAGCCGAGGATGCTGTTTTAGCCAAATACTTGCTTTAACATAGTCTTATACAAATAATTCTTTTTATTCACTGGACCTTGTTTACTCGTATTCAAGAGCTTTTTCAAATTTGATATTACCTTTATAAAGTGCTGATCCAATTACCACACCTTTTACTCTTGTTTTTGAAAGCTGTTCAACATCTTCCAGGGTGCTGACTCCACCAGAATAAATTACTGGCATATGTACTGCTTTAAGGAGTTCTTCCAGGGGTTTTAAACTGAATCCCTTCATTAGCCCTTCATAGTCAACGTTGGTAAATAGGATTCCTCCAGCTCCCAGTCTTTCAAAGATTTTACCCATCTCAGGAGCGGTTCTATCTGTTTTTTCAGTCCAGCCTCGAACCACCACCTGGGAATCTTTGCTGTCCAGGGCCACCAGGATTCTTTCTTTTCCAAAACTATTTGAGAGATCCTTTACCACTCCATGATTTTCCATGGCAACTGTTCCCAGAATTACCTTATCTATACCCATATCCAGGAGATTAAGAGCATCTTCTTTTGTTCTTATTCCACCACCCATCTGTATGGGTATGGATACAGAATCTAGAATTTCCCTTACGATTTCCAGGTTCTTTGATTCCCCCAGGGCTCCGCCCAGATCAATGACATGGATCATTCGGGCTCCTCTATCCTCCCACTGCCGGGCAATCTTTGCTGGATCTTCTAGAATAACCTGCTCTGTTCCAGGTTTTCCCTGGACCAGCTGCACACATTTCCCATTTTTAATATCAACTGCAGGAATGACCATCAATTTTTTCACCTTATTTAAAACCTTATATAAAATTGTATCTTCAATTATTGTAAGTTCATTAGACTAATTCGTTGTAGTAATTCATCTTTGATTATTATACTAACCGGTATATCAAACATTTTAGCTTCTTTAGCAATTCGTTCCTCACATTGTGATCTTAAGTCATGTTACTGTCATTCTTTACCGTTTAGATAGAATATGAACACTCCGGATAGCATTAAAAGTCCAAAGAATAGTTGCATAATGGTAAAAGGTTCTTTCAAGATGAGAAAAGCAGATACTGCTCCAAATAGTGAGGCAAGGGAAAACAATGTGCCGGCCCGAGTGGCACCAATGATCCGGATAGACAAGTAAATAAGGATTAGAGCGGTCCCAATGCTGAATAAGCCCACAAATAGCAGGTAAGGTAAATAAGCCAGGGACATCTGAATTTTCAAATCCAGGGAAATTGATATGCCAAGGAGCACCAGGCCACCTATGGCTGATTTAAGGGCAGTAATGAGGATTATATCACTTTTAAAGCTTAAAAATTTGCTTAAAGTCGTGTCTATACTCCAGAAAAAGGCGGCCAATATGATTAATAGATTTCCCCAACTGTAACTTATAAAGAAATTTTCTAAATTGCCGCCTGTGACCAAAAGAACTGTTCCCAGTATCAGGAGGAAAAAGGCTGTAATGTCTTTTTTTTGGAAACGTTCCTTAAGAAACAGGGTTCCTATGATGATAATAAACAGGATCTCCACAATTAAAAGAAGCGAAGCATTAACGGCTGTGGTGTACTTTAAACCATTTAGATAAAGGAGAGGAGCAATAACAATTCCAAGAAGAGCGGTGCTGAAGAGGATTAGGTAGTCCTGGGGGGACATGAAGTTCTCCAGGTCATGTCCGGTGTCCAGAAATGAAGATAGTCTTTTTTTAAGCGGAGAATAGCGTACCAGGAACAGGAATGAAGCTGCCAGGCAGTAGGAAAGTGCGGCCAGATCTATAGGGTCCAGAGTCTGCAGCAATATCTTGTTGAAGGTGTTGGAGATGCCAAAAAAAGTCATGGCCATTATGACACTGATATATCCCCATAAACGGTTCATTCCATTACCCCACAAAATTAGCCCAATTTGAACTCAGATAATAATTATCATCTTGCAATCTGATATCTTATATAGAATTAGTGGTTAGAGATTAATAATCTAGTCCAAGACACCAAATAATGATTAAATTACCAGATAACTCAGAACTTTTACTTAAACTGATGGCTGTTTAAATGTTGAAAATTGCTTTAAAAATTGCCTATTTGGGAATTGACTTCTACGGGTTTGCAAGACAACCGGGTCTACCTACCGTTGAAGGTGAACTGATCAAAGCCCTTACAGAATCAGGAATAATTGATAACCCATCCGATGCTGGTTACTCCATTGCCGGCCGAACCGACCGGGGGGTTCATGCTCTGGGAAATGTGATTGCATTTCGCACTGAGTCAAAGATAAACGTAAATCAGATAAACGACCTGTTACCTGCTTCTATAAAGGTTCTGGCCCAGGCCAGCGTACACTATGGGTTCAAACCTCGATTCGCCCGACAACGCCACTATCGTTACTTGATGGCCAAAAATCCCTTCGGAGAAAATTTGGATGTAGAAAGAATGAAGGAAGCTGCCGGGTTATTTATTGGCACCCATGACTTTAGGAATTTTACAAAAAGAAGCGAAAGGAATCCTAGAAGGAACATAGACCATCTACAGGTCAGGGATGCGGGTGAAATAATATGTTTTGATGTTAAGGGTGAGAGTTTCTTGTGGAATATGGTTCGTAAGATTATAACAGTCTTGATTAATGTTGGCCAGGGAGAAATTGATACCAATGATATTAATGAATTTTTAAACCCACAAGAAAAGGTATTTATCACTCCAGCACCCCCGGAGGGACTGATATTGATGGATGTAACTTATGATAAACTTAAATTTGTTGAGGATCCCTACGCCCGGAAATTATTCCTTTCGGTATTAATGAAAAATTATATGAATACCAGGACTCATTCGGCTGCTTACCTAGAAATGATGGAGAATCTGGATTATAATGAAAATTACATCTCCCCTTTATTTAATGATTTAAAAGTTTTAAAATAGTTTGGAGTGATTTGACATCATTCTGGGACTACAAATAATTAAATAGTAGGGAAACCATATTATTATTGGGAAATTAATTCTGCCCAGGAGGAAAAAGTCTGTTTTATAAGAACAGAAATTACAACAATCTTAATTCTTCATTTGAAGATTCAAAAGACTTAAAAACTATCAGGGGCATTATTGTTGGTTTTGATCCGGGACACACCGTAGGAGTGGCCATAATGGATCTTAATGGCCGGGTTTTATCGGTTAAAAGCTTTAAGGAAGCCAGCCGGTCCCGGGTTGTCAGCCATATAATTGGATATGGAAAGGCGGTGTTGATATCTACCGACGTATACCCTCCTCCTAAGATGGTTAAGAAACTTTCCTCCATCCTTCAGTCACGTATTGATGCTCCTCCCAGATTCATGTCGGTAGAATCTAAAATCGAAGCTGTGGAAATTTATTTAAATGAAAAATCTTCTTTTCCTAAATCTAAAGTGGAGCGCTCTGATGAAATCCCTCAGAATGCCCATGAAAGAGATGCCCTGGCAGCAGCTTTAAAAACCTACAAAAAATACCAGAACAAACTGCAACAGATAGTCAAAAAGGCTGAAGAGTTGAGTTTAACTTCTTCAGAAGTGGATAATGTCAAAATTATGTTTTTGCAGGGTACACCGGTTAGTAAAGCTATGGATTATATCTTAGAATCTAGAAAAGACCAGGAAAGTCAATTAGATGATGATAATAATTCAGAATCACAATTAAAACTTGATAGATCATCTAAGCCTCCTAAGGATTATAGTTCTTTAGAGCATTTAGGTCATATTAATCGGTTGAAACAGAAGATAAAATCTCAGGAAACTGAGATTAAAAAATTAAAAAAGCAGAATCTTAAAATGGAAGGAAAGTTAGGGGAGGCTCGGCTGGAGATTTCAGGCCTGAAGGAGAAAATTGAAGATCTCCATTACCAGTACTCCAAAGGAATTCTGGAGAAAAAAGAGTTAGCATCCAAAATTGCTATAATAAAAAGATTACAGGATAAATATCAACATGAAAAGGATTTAAGGCAGAACCTGCAGGAAAATCTAAGTTCCATAAAAAATATCCAGGCCCTGGAGCTCTCCAAAAAGGTGGTGCCAGTTAAAATAATAGAATCATTCACGAGAGAAGGTATAAAGGAAGCCTGTGATTACTGGAAGATAAAAGAAGGAGATGTTGTTTTCCTTAAAAACTCCAAAGGCGGAGGATCCCATACAGCTTCTCTAATTATCCAGAGGAAAATAAAGGCGGTTATAATTAATGATCAGATGTCTCATACCGCTGAGGAAGAGTTTGAGAAAAACATGATTCCCCTTCTTCCCCTGGAAAAGGTTGAACTGAAGAAGATCGATAAGTTTGCAGTGGTCAGTGCTGATTCACTTAGAAGCCAAATTGAAAACTGGGAAACCCAGGTTAGGTATAGGAAGGCCAGTGAAGATAGGAAAAAACTTTTAAATGTTATTGATGAATATCGAGCTAAGAGAAGGAGATCTGCTGATAATTCATAAAATTCTCTGTGGTATTTAACGTATCTATGGAATGAATGATTAGGTGTTTAAAGTGAAGATTGCTTTTGTAATTGGTACTCGGCCAGAAATTATCAAGATGTCTCCCCTGATAGATGAAGTGAAGCACAGGGGAATTGACTACATTTTGGTACACACCGGCCAGCATTATGATCATGAGATGAGTCAGCAGTTTTTTATGGACCTGGACCTGGAAAAACCCCACTATAATATTGGGGTTGGTTCGGGGGCCCATGGAGAACAGACTTCCATGATGATCAGTCGTATCGAGGAGGTCCTGTTAGAAGAAAAACCGGATATTGTCCTGGTAGAAGGGGATACCAACGCGGTCCTGGCAGGGGCACTGGTGGCAGCCAAACTTCATATTCCGGTTGGTCATGTGGAGGCGGGCTTGCGTTCTTATGATAAAACCATGCCTGAAGAAATAAACCGGATGGTGGCTGATGTCTGCACCCAACTATTTTTTGTACCAACCAACACTGCAGCCACTAATCTATTATTCGAAGGTGTTAATCCTAAAAACATCTTTATCACTGGCAACACGGTGGTGGATGCCTGTCAACGAAATCTTAAAATTGCCAGGAAAAATTCTGACTTGGCACTTAAAATCGATTCCGGAGCCAAAGTTTTAACTCTGACTCTGCACCGTGCTGAGAATGTTGACCACCCCCAGAGGCTGGGCCAAATTGTTAACTCCCTGTTGGAACTGGAAGATTTAACCATTATCTTCCCGGTACATCCCCGCACCACCAAGAACCTTCAGGAATTCGGTTTGTATGAAAAACTGGAAGAAGCACCCCATATTCAGATTATAAAACCGATGGGGTACTTGGAATTTCTACTACTACTTTCTGAGTCTCAAATGGTAATGACCGATTCAGGTGGAATTCAGGAAGAAGCAATAACCCTTAACTTGCCTTGTATCACCCTAAGATACAACACTGAACGTCCGGAAACCGTGCAGGCTGGTGGGAACATTCTAGTGGGGACGTCCCAGGAAAAAATAGTGAACTCGGTTCGGAATATTTTAGGGGATGAAGATCTTTATCATACCATGAAAGAGGCTCCCAATCCTTATGGGGATGGTAATGCGTCTATAAAGATTGTGGACACCATATCTGAAATAGAATCCCACGGTGGACTTAAAATTGAGGCACCAGACTTTATCACCGGAGTTAACACCACTAAATTGATTAGGGTTGATCAAATCATAAATGTATCTGAATTTGAAGATAAATATCAGGCAATTGTTAAAATAGTATTTGAAGATGGGGAGCCAATATTCCCGGAACCAGAACTTAATTTAGGGGGTAAAATGGTTCTAATGTCAGGGAAAGGGCTTTAATTATATTGAGTGTTCGTCTATTACTGCAGTTTAGACCCTTTGGCAGCTTAGATCATCCAATAGCTTAAGTGATAGTATAACATTGATAAAGATGAATTAGTTCATTATGACAAGTTTGAGTCTATAAAATTTTAGATTGGCAGATTTAAAGTTGATGAATTCGTATTAGAGGAAATTTCAATGGCATGCAAGATAGGGAACGATACAAAGGTCACTATTTATGGTTTGGGCCATATGGGCCTGCCCACCGCGGCATTACTGGCCAGGAGTGGCCTGAAAATTTTAGGTGCTGATATTAACTCCCAAATCGTTGAGAAGATTAACCGGGGTCAGTCACCTATACTGGAGCCGGGTTTGGATGAGATGGTCCATGAAACCGTGAAAAGTTCACATCTATCTGCAACTACTGATATGGGAGAAGCTTCCAGACATTCAGAGGTGCACATGGTTATTGTACCCACCCCCGTGGATGAAAATAAGGTGTCTGACCTGAAAGCAGTTGAAATGGCCTGCCGAAGTATAGCCCAAGGTTTGAAAAAGGGTGATCTAGTTATCCTAGAAAGCACGGTACCGCCGGGCACCTGTCAAAATCTGGCCATCCCTTTATTGGAAGAAAGCGGATTAAAAGTAGGTGTGGATTTTGGCCTGGCTTACACTCCGGAGAGGGCATTACCTAACAAAACCCTGGATGAAATAGCCCATAACCCACGTATAGTGGGTGCAATAGATCATTGCAGTTTTGAAAAAGCATCATCCCTTTACCAGAGGATCACCAGTGGTCAAATCATTAGAGTAAAGGATCTAAAGACTGCAGAAATGGTAAAGTTAATGGAAAACACGTATAGGGATACGAATATTGCACTGGCCAATGAATTTGCATTAATATGTGAATCCATGGGTATAGATGCCCTGGAAGCTATAAAAGCAGCTAACCATCATCCTCGGGTAAACATCCACATCCCTGGACCCGGTGTTGGCGGGCACTGCCTATCCATAGATCCCTATTTTCTGGTGGAAATAGCAAAAAAACAGGGTATTGACACTCCTCTCATTAAAACTTCCCGGATGGTAAATGAAAATATGCCCCTGGAAGTGATAAGAATGACCCGTGAAGCGTTGAAAGAGAAAGGAAAGGATTTGAAAGACTCTGAAGTAGGGATACTGGGAGTGGCTTATAAGGGAAACGTGGCCGATGCCAGAGAATCACCGGCGGAAGATCTGATTGGAGAATTATTATCCTCCGGAGGAGTAGTATATGCTCATGACCCTCATGTACCACAAAAAGTAGTGGAATCCTTTGGTGCGAAACCAGCGGATATTAAGAAGATATTAGGATGTGATTGTGTTATTCTGGTAACTGATCACGATATTTATAGTCAGATAGAACCTTCTATGATCAAAAACGGCCTTTTTATTTGCACTCGGCCCATTTTGGATCCGGATAGATTCCGGATGGCTGGTGTTACCTTTAAGGGAGTGGGAAGATCTTGAAACTTTTGATTTTAGAGTACGCCACTGCCCGTGGAATTGAAGATCCATCCATAGTTATTGAGGGCCGGGCCATGTTACAGGGTCTGTTGGAGGATTTTGACAGTAAAAATACATCATTTCTAATCTCCCATCAATCATTACCTTTAGAAGTGGGAAGCTGCCAAGCAAGAATCATCTCTAAGAATGTGGATGAATGGTTGGAGGAAGATCTATCCTATTATGATGCTTGCCTTCCCATAGCCCCTGAAGAGGATTTCATTCTGTACAGGATCACCCGAGCCATCGAAAAACACGGATTGAAAGTTATTGGTTCGTTATCAGAAGGAGTTTTTACCTGTTCTGATAAGTGGGAAACTTATCAGGCCTTAAAAAATGTTTCTCCCCTGATTAACACTGAAAAAATATTTTTTGATGATCTGGAAAACTCCACCCCCATCAAGGGACTAATTGATTATGAAAAACTCAAGGTGGTCAAACCCGCTGATGGCGTATCCTGTTCTGGAGTACGAATAGTTGATTCTCAAAGAAAACTCATGGCGGCTGCTTTACAGATCAAGAAGAACAGCTCTTCTCCTTTCTTTTTACTCCAAGATTTTGTGGAAGGGGATAGTTGTAGTGTTAGTTTGCTGTCTGATGGCCAGAAGGCAATCCCAATAAGTCTTAATCTACAAGATATCAACATAAATGATTATTATATAGATTATAATGGGGGAAAAACTCCGTTAGACCATCCACTTAAATATGAAGCATTTTATGTTGCAAAAAAGGCCGTAGAATCGATAAAGGGATTGCGCGGTTATGTGGGAGTGGACCTGATATTGGGAGACCATGTACATCTGGTGGAGATCAACTCCCGAATCACCACCCCCTACATCGCCCTCCGTAAACTGGTGAACTTCAATCTCGGTCAGGCTGTTCTGGATGCGGCGCAGGGCAATTTGCCACATACCATTCGGCTGGATGGAGAAGCATACTTTTCCAAAAGAACTCATGAAATGGATGTAACGGTGATTAGATGAAAATTGCAGGATTAGATATTGGCGGGGCAACCACTGATCTGGCGGTGGTTGAATTCTCAGCCTCTGGCGATATAAAAAATATAAGAGTTGACTATGAGTATCTGCCCATGTGGATGGAGAAAGAGAATCTGGGCAATGTCATAAAAAATATGTTGGGATCAGATTTTAATGATCTGGATGCCATGGGGGTGTCCATGACTGCAGAACTGGTGGATGCCTACGCCACCAAAAGAGAGGGGGTCCTGGATATAGTCAAAAAGACACGGGAACTTACCAGTATTCAGATGGGATTCGTGGGACAGGAGGGTGTCATGGACCACCGGGAAGTCCTGGCAAAACCCCTGGAAGTGGCAGCTGCCAACTGGATTGCCACCGCTCCACTGGCTGCCATGATCTCACCGGACTGTATCTTGGTTGATACCGGCAGTACCACCACGGACATCATACCCATAAAGGACGGTCAGGAGTGTGCCAGGGGCAGATCAGACCTGGAAAGACTGGCAACTGGAGAACTGGTTTACACGGGACTTTTAAGGACCAACGTAGCCACCCTGGTAGACCGGGTACCACTTCAAGATATCTGGGTCAGGGTGGCTTCGGAATTATTTGCCATAACCGCTGATGTCCACGTCATCCTGGAAAATATTGGAGAAAATGAATATTCCTGTCCTACTCCGGACGGATCCGGTGAATCCAGAAAGGAGTGCATGCAGAGGATGGCCCGGGTAATATGTTCTGATCTAGATGTGCTGACTGAAGAGGAGGTTGAAGAGTTGGCTTCGTACGTATACCAGAAACAGTTGGAAAGGGTGGCAGAAGCCTTATTAGAAGTTGCAGAGAGTAATGATCTCGAGGAGGTGGTGGTAACTGGATTAGGGATGAATCAAGTTGGTAGGGAGGCAGCTAACCTCCTGGGGCTTAAGGTAACCGGTATGGATGAATTATTAACCATGGAGGAGTGTATTGCTGCTCCTGCTGTAGGGACTGCTCTTCTAATGGAAGAATTTCTGAGAAGTAAAATATTTAATGAAAATATCTAATAGAGAATCAATATGGCGATGGACAAAAATCTCAAAATCCTCCTTTTCATACTAGTATTTTTGGTTGTGGTTTTTTTATGGGCCAATATAAGCGAACAATCCCAGTTGGGTTCCGACAATAGGGGGTCCGTGACTAAGGATGTTTACTCACATTATGGAACTCCCACTGTCAGAATCGCAGTAATTACCGGAATGCACCCCCGGGAGGAACTGGCTAGCAAAATGGTTCCCCAGGCTATAAAACTCTTTGCTCTTTTAAACCGGGTGGAGGTGGCTGATTATCATGTCATGGTGGAAGATCAACCGGATAACTTCACGATAGGGCGTAATAATGGGGAGGCTCTGGTTGCCCAGTATGCAATACCCGATATAATAAAGTCCAATTATCAACTGGTGATCGTAAGCCATGATCATGAACAGGGTTATGGGGAAGGTTATTATATCGCTACTCCCACCCATGATACCAAATCAGTCTCCATTGGAGAAGCAGTCCATCAGATCCTATCCTATTTTAACTTTTATCCCGGATCCAGTAATACCAAAGCCCAGGCTAGCTCAATTACCGTGGTTGACTACCCTCTCACCAATGCTGGAATACCTGTTTTAGTCTATGAGATGCCCGAATGGAATAACTTCTTCGAGGCCATGTACCATACCTACAAGTTGATGCAGGCCTCTTCCCAGGTGTTAAAAAGTTGAGATAAAAAAAAGTTGATATAAAATATAAAAATTAGAAATATCCTATTTTTAGTACCAGACCTTCTTCATACCCAAGAGATAAGCGATCATGTTAGCTCCAAGGTGTAAAAAGATGGTTATAATTAGAATTGTTATTATCAGGTTGGAAGGAATAGTTACTATCAAAGATGCAAATATCAGTGCACCAATAGCAAAATCTAATTGATCTAAAAGGGGTGCGGGCCTCCCTCTTTCGATTTTCAGCCTTCTTTTTATAAAACTGCCGGCAGCATCCCCTATGAGTGCTCCTCCCCCAAGGAAAAGGCCTAATATGCAACCTTGAACTGGATTACTCATTATTAATCCTTGTAATAAACCAACCCCCCCACCTATCAGGGTTCCAATGATGGTCCCCCTCCACGTAACTCCATCACCGAAGATGCGTCGGCCATCGGCGAAGTTTCTTTTGAAGTCCAGGGGAGCGCCTCCTCCGAAGGTTAAGGCGGTTACGTTGGCCAAGTAGGCTGGTAACATAAAGTATATAGCATAGACTGATAAACTGAAAACACTGATAATAGTTGGGTCCATTTTTCTCCTCCCAATTAAAACTAAAGTAATAGTTATTTGCTCTACAATAAATAGTATACTAGGTGAAGTTATGGTTATTAAGAAAACCAAGAGCCTGTGTCCTCACTGTCTTCGGGTTGTTGATGCCGAAGTTTACGAAGAACACAACCAGATCATGATAAAAAAGGAATGTCCGGAACACGGTATCTATGAAAATACCTACTGGAGCAGTGAAGAGATATACGAAAAGGCATCTGAATATGACACGAGGGGGGAGGGGTTGGAAAATCCTCAAACTAAAATCACTAATGAATGCCCTCTTAACTGTGGTCTCTGTCCGGAACACGAAAGTCATACCGTTCTAGGTCTTATTGATGTTACCAATCGTTGTAATTTGCGTTGCCCCATATGTTTTGCCAATGCTGCTGTTTCTAGATATCTTTACGAACCTTCATATGAAGATATAAGGCAGATGCTAAAGAATCTAAGGTCTAATCGTCCGGTTCCCACCCCTGCCATTCAGTACGCTGGTGGGGAACCCACTGTCCGTAAAGACATTGTGGATCTGATTAAACTGGCCAAGGAAGAAGGATTCAGTCACACTCAGATTGCCACTAATGGGATCAAACTGGCCACTAACCCTCAACTGGCCAAGGATCTTAAAGATGCTGAGCTCAACACAGTTTACCTTCAGTTTGATGGAGTTACGGAAGAACCCTATCTAAAGAATAGGGGCAAGAATCTTTTACCCTGGAAACTGGAGGCCATCGAAAACTGTCGCCAGGCAGACCTGGGCATCGTACTGGTACCAACTTTAGTAAAGGGGATAAATGATCATCAAATTGGGGACATTATACGATTTGCCATGGAAAACATAGACATTATCCGGGGGGTTAACTTCCAACCAGTCTCCTTTGCCGGGCGAACACCCGCCAATCGTGTCGAAGAACAGCGCATCACCATACCAGACTTTGAAAAGCTGGTGGAGGAGCAAACCAATTTCCAGATAAAAATAGATGACTTTTACCCTCCATCATCCATCATACCCATATCTGACTTTATAGCGGCCATGGAAGGGGATGATCAAGTCACATTCACCTGCCATCCCCACTGCGGTTCGGCAACGTATATCTTCATTGACCATGATGAAATAATTCCTATCAATCGATTTGTGGATGTGGACCGCTTTTTTGAACTTCTCGCCAAGAGTAGTGATGATATTAAGGATGGTGGGATAGTATCCAAGGCTAAAGTAGTGGCCAGAGCTTCAGTTGAACTTCCCAAAACTGTACACCCATCTAAAGCCCCAGGATCACTGGACATTAAAAATATACTCCTTAATGTTTTCAAAGACAGATCTTATGATGCGTTAGGTGACTTCCATCATAAAACTCTCTTAATATCATGTATGCACTTCATGGACCCCTGGAATTTCGACCAGGATCGGGTCAAAAGATGTGTTATCCATTATGCCGTTCCAGATGGCCGCATAATTCCATTCTGTTCCATGAATGCTATTTATCGCCAGGATATTGAGAAAAAATTTTCTAAACCACTCAAAAGCTGATTTTGGTAGTTAAATTGATGATAAAAGCCCCTTCTAGACTACACATCACCCTTATAGACCTTAATGGTTCTTTAGGGAGGGTAGATGGGGGTGTGGGTTTAACCCTGGAAAACCCTCACCTGATTCTGACCTGCAATCCTGGAGATGATGGTGTTCGGGTAGAATTCACTAACCAGGATAAATTAACCCTGAACCGTCTCAACGAGTACCGTAACAAAATTGAAAGTGCTTCCAGCAAGATGATGGAATTTTTGGGCAGGGATGGTGGATTTGACTTTACGGTAGGAGAAACCTATCCTCCTCATTCCGGGTTAGGAACCGGGACCCAATTATCCCTTGCAGCAGGTAAACTAATATCAAATTATTATGGTCAGGACATTGATGCCCATGCTATTGGCAGAATAGTAGGCCGCGGTGGAACATCCGGTATCGGAGTCGCTGCCTTCCAACAAGGTGGTTTGATAATTGATGGAGGACACCCAAAAACTGAGAAATCTAAATTTTTACCTTCATCGGCTTCTCAGGCTTCTCCACCACCTGTTATTGCCCGTTATGACTTTCCTGAAGATTGGAAAATTTTGTTAGTAATACCACGCTTTGAAGATAGAGTATCGGGGAAAAAAGAAGTTAACATCTTTCAGGAGTACTGTCCCATTCCTTTAGAGGAGGTAGAGAAACTTTCACATCTGTTGCTGATGAAAATGATGCCAGCGGTTGTAGAAGGTGATCTGGACACATTTGGTGAAGTACTTAACTCTATACAGGGCATGGGATTTAAAAAAATCGAAAATAAGCTTCAAAACCCAGTTATTGGTAATATAATGGAATCATTAAGATCAGCTGGCGCAGCCGGGGCGGGTATGAGTAGTTTTGGCCCTACCATATACGCAGTCACTGATACCAACTCCAAAGCACTTATCCATGCCGCTGAAGATGCACTGGGGCCCATGGACAGTGAAATAATCCTTACCCGGGCACAAAACCGGGGTGCGGAAATAAAATAAACAGATTTAAGGTTATAATAACTGGTATAAAGATTTTTTAGAGGAATCTTATTATGAAAGTACTGAAAGGTCAGGTTTGGACGTTTAGAGATCACATTGACACCGATGTGATAATCCCTGGGCGTTATCTACGGATTCTAGATCTGGATGAAATGTCATCCCATGTTTTGGAGGGTGAAGACCCTCATTTTGCCAGCCAGGTAAAAAAAGGCGACATCATAGTGGCTGGTTTAAATTTTGGTTGCGGATCATCCCGGGAACAGGCACCAGTTGCTTTGAAGCATTTAGGGGTGGCAGCTGTGGTGGCTCCTTCCTTCGCCCGTATATTCTACCGTAATGCCATTAATGTCGGTTTACCCGTAATTATGGCTGAGGTGGAAGCTGAAAAAGGGGATAAAATCGCCATAGATCTGGAAGCAGGGATCATAGAAAATATAAATACCGGGAAAAAATTTGAGATACAGGCCTTCCAGAATTTCATGCTGGAAATACTTGAAGATGGCGGGCTGGTTAACCATTTCCTTAAAAAGAGAGGGAATGATTAAAGGGAATGATTAAAAATATTAGGTTATAGGATCAACAATAACAACAAGTTTGTTAATAATACATATTACAAATTATTTAAGTCGTGTATATTCTATTTTTAGGAGAGTAATGATGAAATGTCCTGTATGTGGCTCCCAAGAGCACCAAATACTTAAATCAAAGGGTAAACTAACCCAGGAACTGCTTTTAAAGTGTGAAGAATGTGGAACTGTGTTCAGAGAAACCAAGGAAGCACCCCGCCCCTTAGAGATAAGGATCATTATCAGCAAATTCGAAGAATCTTTAAAAAAATGGGCAACTTTTTATCCTGACGAAATACTACGGGTGGATGATGTCCTGGAGGTGGGAGATGAGAGAGTCCGCGTCACTTCCCTGGAGAATAAAAGAAGCGCCCGGGTAATGGAAAGTATCGTCGAAGATCTGATTACCATCTGGGCAGCATCGGTAGACATACCTGCCCGGGTGGGTGTTTCCGTGGACCTTCATGGAAGGGTTTTATCACGTAAGGTGGAAGTGGACCGGGACTTCACCTTCACGGTAGGGGATGTGGTGAAAATGGGCAGAACCATCTTCCGAATAAAAACCATAAAAACTTTAGAAAGACGTATGAGGCGTGGATTTGCCTATGCCGATGTTACAAAGCGTGTATATGGAATACCAGTATCTGAAAGACGTTATGATTATGATTTAACCATGAATGTGGTAACATGACCAACCCCCGACAGGAGATGGTGGAAAATCTGTCAAACAGCGGATATCTGAACTCTCCGAAGGTGAAAGAGGCCCTGCTGAAGGTGCCCCGAGAAGAATTTGTCCCTGAAGATAAACGTTCCTATGCTTACATGGACACTCCACTACCCATAGGGGAGGGTCAGACTATATCTGCACCTCATATGGTGGCCATTTTATGTGAAGAATTAGATCTGGAAGAGGGTATGAAGATCCTTGAGATAGGAACCGGATATGGTTATAACGCCGCGGTGGTGGCGGAAATAATCGGCGAGGAAGGTATTGTTTACACTATGGAACGGATCGAATCCCTGGCTGAGAAGGCCCGGGATAATCTGAAACGCACCGGATATGATAAAAGGGTGACGGTGGTACTGGCTGATGGGACCCAGGGCTACCCAGAAAAAGCACCCTTTGATCGTATTTACGCCACTGCCAGTGCCCCCCGGCTACCTGAACCATTAAAAACGCAGTTAATTATCGGTGGAAAACTTCTCAGTCCCGTTGGTTCGGATCATTACTTCCAGGAACTTGTCTCCGTAATTCGGATTACTGAAGATGAGTTTGAGACCAAGAAACTCGGTGGAGTGGCCTTTGTACCCATGATCGGTAAGCATGGATGGCCTGAACAGTAAAATTCATATCCATTTTTAGTTCTTTTTCATTATTAGAAGAATGATTATCTATGAAATTCTATTTAGAAACCTATGGTTGCACCTTTAACCAGGGAGACTCCCAGATCATAGCCGCCACACTGGAAAAGGATGGGCACGAATTAACTCAATCAGCAGCTCATTCGGATATAATTATTCTTAACTCCTGTTATGTGAAGTTACCCACCCAACAGAAGATGATAAACCGTATACAATACTTAAATTCTTCTTATCCCCAAAGCAAGCTTTTGATAGCGGGATGTATGGTTGACATTGATCCACAAGTCCTGAAGCGCATAGCACCCCCCGCAAGCTGGATCGGGGCCCGTCAGCTAAGTTCCATCCAGGAAGTGGTGGAGGGGATGTTGAAGGGCGAAACTATCCGAAAAACTGGACACAGTCACGATATTAAGGCCGGTCTTCCTAAAAAACGTTTCAACCCCCTGATTCATATTCTACAGATTGCTGAGGGCTGTCAGGGATCCTGCACTTACTGCTGCACCCGCTTTGCCCGGGGAAAATTGCAGAGTTATCCTGACGATGTATTGTTGGATGAAGTAGAGAAGGCAGTCAGAGGGGGTTGTGTGGAGATACAGTTAACTGCCCAGGACACAGCTGCCTATGGCGAGGACACAGGAAATAGTTTATCATCACTTCTTAAAGATATTACACAAGTAGAGGGAGATTTCAGAATAAGGGTGGGAATGATGCATCCTAAGAGCATTGGAGGAGACCAGGAATCTTTAATTAAATCATTTCAAAACGAGAAGGTTTATAAATTTCTTCACTTACCCCTCCAAAGTGGTAATGACCAGGTTCTAACCTACATGAAAAGGGGGCATTCGATTGATAAATTTAAAGAAACTGTGCGTAGATTCCGGGAGGCAATTCCTAGGCTTTCTCTGGCTACTGATATTATTGTTGGTTATCCCACCGAGGATGATAAAGCCTTCCAGGATACCATAAAGGTAATAAGCGAAGTGGGACCGGACTTTCTGCACATTTCAAAGTATCATCACCGACCTGGTGCGACTTCTTCTCATCTAAAGGAGATATCTCATCCGGTTATGAGTGTTCGGGCCCGGCAGTTGAATGAACTCAAAACCAGATTAGCCTATCAAAACAACCAGAAATTGATCCATACTGTGCAGAACATTTTAATAACAGATAAAGGTTCTCGGGGTGGTTGGATTGGTCGTAATGATTCATACAAAACGATCATCGTCCCTGAAGCTTCTCTGGGAGAATTCTTAAACGTGAAGATTACTGGAGCAAAAAGTACCTACCTTTATGGAGAAGTAATCTGATTAAAAATGAGATTTTTTTTAGATTAAAAGTTTCTTAAGATTAAAGTTTCTATGAAAGAATCCAAAACAATCAAACATAGAATTAATTGGATGCAAAATATTTAAAAACCAGTAAAAGTGCCGTGGGCCGGACTTGAACCAGCGACATCCAGATCTTCAGTCTGGCGTTCTCCCAACTGAACTACCACGGCCTATGGGCCCGACGAGATTCGAACTCGTGATCACCTCCGTGTCAGGGAGGTATCATACCCCTAGACCACGGGCCCGCATTCAGAGATTATTATTCTATTCCTATATAAACCTTTTCTTATCTTTTTTAAAAATTCCTGGGCTCTTTTTAAGATTTTTGGTGGTAAAGTTTATTCCATTTCAGATACATATTATTATTTCACTAACAAAAAAAATTCACTAAAAAAACCCACAAAGGGGGGATGTTATGGATATTCAGGATCCAATAAAAACAACGGTCGAAGAAATACGTAAGGTCTTAAATATAGAGAATGTCATTGGTGAGGTAATAGAAACCGAGGACAAGGTCATGATACCCATCACTAAGTTTGGAATGGCATTCGGAGCGGGTATGGGTGAAGGAAAAGGGCCCACTGGTCAAGGTGGCGGGGCTGGTGCTGGTGCTGGCGGCGGTGCTGGAATTGAACCCGTAGCCATGGTAGTGGTATTTAAAGGAGTTTCCGGACCTGATGGTGTGAAAGTCCTATCCTTAAAATCAGCTGATCCACTGGTACGTGCCATAGGTGAAGTGGGTAGTACCGTTAAGGACCTCATGAAAGAAGGCCGAAAAGGTAAAGGATCGGCTAAACCAAAAGAAGAAAAGGAAGAAACCACAGAATAGAGCGGATAGAATTTGACAACTGTCCTATTGGCCATTTTTCTGGTCATAGTACTCATCATTCTATCTTTTCTTTTAATTCCATTCCAACTTTCCTTGTGGTTTTCTAAAAAGGAAAAATCTCTAAAGGGAGATCTGAGGATAAGTTGGCTGGGTTTAGCGTTTTTCAAAAGAAAAATACCTTTCCCGAGAGAATCCCGTGAAGTTAAGAAAGAAAAGAAGGAAGATGAAAAAAAACAGGAATGGGGCTTGGAACGAATAAAGAATATTCTAAGTCTTCTGTGGGAATCCTGGCCTTATATGGAACGAATTTTAGTTTCAATTTTAGGCTCCATAAAAATCCAGGAAATAACTATGGACTTCCAGCTGGGACTGGAAAGTCCGGCCGACACTGCCATCATCACCGGTTATATATGGGCATTCACCGAATCCACTAGATATTTATTTCCCATTCCCCTAGATATTTCTGTTCAACCTGATTTTGAAAATAAAATTTTAGACGGATTTTTAAATCTGAAACTTACAATTAGACTGTACGGTGTAACCAAAGAAGTTATACGGGCCATCACCAAGAAACCAGTCAGATCGCTTATATCTGAGTTAAGAGGCTGATCATGGTATCGGAAAATCTTAAATCTTTTCAAGAAGAAGTTGAAAAGAATATTATGGTTTTTAAACCAGTAAAGGTGGGAGAAAAGGAGATTTATCCCCTGGTTGAAGTTGTTGAAATAAACTTAACCAATTTTCATGCCCAGTACCTAGAGCCCATTGCACTCGTGGTAGTGGACGATGATGATAAATATCTTGTTCCTTTAGATGAGAAAGAGCCTTCTCCTGAGTTATTGGACTTGGTTTCCAGATAATTTTCACCATTTGGTATAGTTTCGTCCAAATAGTTTTAGTCAAAAATAGTTTTTTTAACAAACCTGAAACTTGCAAAAAATAAAAGTTTCAGATAAAATAAAAAGAAACCAACTGCGAAAACATCGAGGGGTATTCAAATGGCCATGAAGGAAGCCAAACGTTTTATAATTGAAGAGATCTTGGAAGGTAAAGTTAAAACTCGAAAAGACCTCCAAAGTTTAAAACTGGAAGTTTGCAGAGATTTCCAACTTGACAAATTTCCCAGCAACTCCTCCATCCTCAAAGAGGCCACCAGAGATGAGTTGAAGAAGATTTCTCCTTTTTTAAGGAAAAAACCTACCCGTACCATCTCCGGGGTGGCGGTGGTGGCGGTGATGTGTCCCCCTCACCAGTGTCCCCATGGACGATGTTTTTACTGCCCTGAAAGTGACTTGGCCCCGCCCAGTTATACTGGTGAAGAACCAGCGGCCTTGAGAGCCCGGATGTTTGGTTTTCATCCCTATCGTCAAGTTTATAATCGTCTCCTGCAGTTGGGTAGTATTGGTCACCCACTTGATAAGGTAGAATTGATAATTATGGGCGGAACTTTTCCTTCCCAACCATTATGTTTCCAGGAATGGTTTGTTACCCGTTGTATCCAGGCTATGAACGACTTTAGTTCTGATATACGTCAAAAGGTTTCCAGGGATCATCAGAAACTTGAGGTCCCGGTGGATTTCACTTACCTGGGGGATATTCAGGCCGATAATGAAAGATCCAGGGTGCGCTGTGTAGGTCTGACTTTCGAAACCCGGCCAGATTTTTCTAAAAGCGAAGATGTGGATCGTATGCTCCAGATGGGTGTTACTCGGGTGGAGCTGGGAGTACAGACCATTTACAATTTCGTATACCATCGCATGGAAAGAGGGCACCGGGTGCAGGATGTGGTGGAGGCTAATCAGATCCTGAGGGATTCTGGGGTAAAGGTGGCCATGCATTTCATGCCCGGCCTATTATCCAATCCAGAAATGGACCTGCGTATCTTCCGGCGGGTGTTCCATGATGAGAGGTACGTGCCTGATATGCTGAAGATATATCCCTGCCTGGTTACCAGAGGGTCCCGGTTGCACCAGATGTGGAAGGAAGGCAGATACCAGCCCTATAGCACCGAAGAAGCCGTGGATCTCATCGTAGAAATCAAGAAGATGCTACCTAAGTGGGTGCGGACCATGCGCATCCAGAGGGATATCCCCGCCCAACTCATAGAAGCTGGAGTTAAAAAGTCCAACCTGGGGGAGTTGGTTTATCGCCGGTTGGAAGAGGAAGGAATCCAGTGTCAGTGTATCAGGTGCCGGGAGGTGGGGCATCAGGCTTCGAGGGGAATATACCCCGAAATGGACCGGGTGAAAGTGATGAGGAAGGAATATGATGCTGTAGGGGGTAGGGAAATATTCTTATCGGCAGAAGACCCGGAAAATGACGTTCTAATGGGATTCCTACGTCTGCGCATGCCATCTAACGCTGTTCATCGCCCGGAGATTGATGTCTACACTTCTCTGGTGAGGGAACTGCATGTCTACGGTCCCATGATCCCCCTTGGTGAGAGAGAAGATGATGCCGGGCAGCACCGGGGATATGGTGAGGAACTCTTAAAAGAAGCAGAAAAGATAGCCCGGGAAGAATATGAAGTGAAGAAAATGGTAATTAACAGCGGTATAGGGGTACGCGAATACTATCGGAAGTTTGGATACCGTAAAGAAGGCCCTTACATGTCTAAATCGTTTGATTAAATTATTTGGAGGGATTATTATATGATAGATGCCCAGGAATTAGCTCAGAAAATTGATCATACCAATGTCGGTCGAGATGCCACACGGAAGGATATAGAAAAGCTCTGTGGTGAAGCAGAGGAGTATGGATTTAAGAACGTATGTGTAACTCCCACTCAAACAGCCCGGGCAAGTATTTTATTAAAGAATAGTCCGGTGGGCGTTTGTACTGTGATTGGCTTTCCATTTGGAGTTCAGACACCGTACTCCAAGGCCTTCGAAGTAAAAGATGCCCTTGAAAATGGCGCTGATGAGCTGGATATGGTTATAAACGTAGGTGCACTGCATTCTGGGGACGATAATCTGGTTTATCGTGATATACGGGGGGTGGTGATGGCCGCTGGTGGAAAAACCGTTAAAGTGATCCTGGAGACAGGATTGTTAAGTGCCCAGGAAAAGACCCGGGCCTGTCACATAGCTGAAAAGGCAGGTGCACATTTTGTGAAAACCTCCACCGGTATCGGAACCACTGGAGCCACCGTTGAAGATGTGAAACTTATGCGGCAAAATATAAAACCAGAAATGGAAATTAAGGCAGCAGGAGGTATTCGGGACCTGAAAACTGCCTTAGCCATGATTGAAGCCGGGGCCAGCCGGATAGGTACATCAAGTGGTGTACAGATTATGGGAGGACTGTCTTAAGAGGACTGTCTTAAGAGTTTTAGGATGATCCTATGGAACTAGAAATAGAAGTAGTGGGTAAAGGAGTGGCTAAGGCCATTCTGGATGATCGCAACCCCGAAACAGCAGCCAAGATATATGACCTCCTCCCCTTGGAGGGTGAGGCTCTGGAATGGCAGGAGGAAGTGTATTTTACCATCCCCTTAGTAACAGATTATGAGAACGCATCTTCTACATCAGAAACAGGTGATCTCTCCTACTGGCCGCCAGGATATGCATTTTGCATATTTTATGGTGCCTCACAGCCTGCCTCGGAGGTCAATCATATTGGCCGGATCACCGAGAATCTGGATCTATTTCGAGAAGTTTCTGAGGGTGAAACCATTCTTTTAAGAAAGGTATGAGTTTAACATTTACATTTAACCCCTAACAAATCTCTTTTTTGACCATAACCATTGGATTACTGTTTAGCTTTGCCATGGTGATTATTTATCGGTTATTGCTGACCTTGCTGGTTATACACGTATCGTTGATCTCTGGACTGAAAATTAAAAAGTAATTCGTGAAATAGGGAAATAGAAATCAAAACTCCTGAAACTCTCTATAGAGAGTGTCACGCTCGGCAGGGATCCTGCCTAAGTCTTTCACTACCCTACGAAGCTCGGAGGGAGGCGTATAAACTCCATGCTGAGCCCCCGCAGATCTGGAAATGTTCTCCTCGCCTAGAGTTCCGCCTAAATCGTTAGCCCCTGCGGTGAGGCAGACCTGGGCGAATTTAAATCCTAATTTTACCCAGGATACTTGTATGTTGGGTAATAGATCTCCAAACATCAGCCTGGACACGGCATACACTTTTAAGTCTTCGGTGCCAGTGGTTCCTGGGCGGGATAGACCCTCTTGGTAGATGGGGGCGTTTTGGTGCATGAAGGTCAGGGGCACAAATTCGGTGAAGCCTCCCGTTCTTTCCTGGATCTGACGGAGTATTTCCATATGCTCCACCCGCTGCTGAACGGTTTCTACATGTCCATACATCATGGTACAGGTAGTGGGAATGTCATGGTGATGGGCTTTTTCAATTACTTCCACCCATTCTGTGGTGGAGAGTTTACCAGGGCAGATTATCTTACGCACCTGGTCATTTAATATTTCCGCGGCAGTACCTGGCATAGAACCCAGTCCTGCTTTTTTTAACATTTTAAGAGTTTCATCCAGGGATAATTCTGCTTGCTTGGCCCCGTAGTAGATCTCCATGGGTGAAAAGGCGTGTATGTGTAATTCTGGAATTTCTTCCTTTACCGATAGGAGCAGATCTTCATAGAAATAGGCATCTACAGTAGGATGCAGACCTCCCTGAATACAGACCTCCAACGCCCCATCATCCCAAGCTTTTCTGGCCCTCTGGACTATTTCTTCAATGGCAAGGAAGTAGGATCCTTTTTCTCCCTGATTTTTGCGGAAGGCACAGAAGCCGCAGGCCCCGGTACAGATGTTGGTGAAGTTTATATTCCAGTTCTGGATGTATGTAACCCTATCTCCGACTATATCTTTTCGAAATCCATCGGCGGCGAGTATAAGGGCATGAAAATTATCTCCGGTAGTTTCCATCAATTGAAGAGACTCTTCAGTTGAAATACGGTCATGCAACGCTTTTTCGAGTATACCCTCTATCTGGGGGTCAATCTCCAGACTCTTATACATGACAATTCCTATAGCGTGCAATAACCTTATAACTTTTGGTAAGAAGATGAACTCATCTGCCCACTGAGTAGGGGGTATACACTTGCCCAGAAGACCATTAAAACCGATATATTTAAATATAATAGTGCCCTAGCTAAATTAGGAGGTGAAAATATGGCTGAATTACCAATTGCTCCAGTTGGAAGGATCATAAAAAATGCTGGTGCACAACGGATTAGTGACGACGCAAAAGAGGCTTTAGCTGAAGCTCTCGAACAAAAAGGAGAAGAGCTGGCCAAACAAGCCGTTGAACTTGCAAAGCACGCCGGAAGGAAAACCGTCAAAGCCGACGATATTGAGATGGCCGTTAAGTCCGCTTAATTGTCTTCTCTTTTGTATTTTTGGGGATTTAATCCCTACTTTATATTTTTTTTCTCTTTTTTTTTAAAGCTTAACAATTTAGATTGAAATTAGCATCTTATTCTATTTTTTATGGTCAACCAAAAATTCAAATAGGGGATCGTATTTTAAATAAATCTGTCAAAATTTTAAGGAAGGGAAAATATGAGCACCATGGACAATTTAAAAGAAGCATTTGCAGGTGAATCACAGGCAAACCACAAATACATGGCATTTGCCAGAAAAGCCGATGAAGAAGGTTACACTCAGATAGCAAAATTATTCCGGGCTGCCGCTGAAGCCGAAAGGGTGCATGCTCACAATCATTTCACCATTATGGGAGGAATCAATTCCACAGAGGAGAACATGAAGGTGGCTATATCTGGTGAAATTGATGAATTTGAGGGCATGTATCCGGATTTCATTGAAGAAGCTAAAAAAGAAGGCAACAAGAAGGCAGTTTGGACTTTTGACGTTGCAAACCAGGTGGAACAGATTCACGCAGTACTGTACAAGAAAGCACTGGAATCCATCGGTAAAAACGAAGAAGTGGATTACTACGTGTGTGGCTGTTGTGGTAACACCGTAGAAAATGAGGCTCCTGACATCTGTCCAGTGTGTGAATGTCCCAAAGTTGAGTTTTTCAAGGTAGAATAATTTTTTTCTATTTTGAAGGAAAATCTTTTCATTTTAGAACTGATTTTTCATTCTTCATTTTTAATTTTAGATTTTAATGGATTCAATAGAATTTTGGTTACTGTGTTTTTTTTTAAATGAATCTTCTTTAAAATAAATCTGGGATATTAAAAATTATATACAAATGGACACAAATAATATATATGAGGTGTCATCATGAAGGTTACTGAACTTTTAGGAAAAAAAGTCCTGGATAAAAATGCAATGGGTGTTGGTAAAGTTTCCGATATGGATATTGACGCTGTGGAAGGGACTGTTGGCTCTATTACTATATCCTCCAGTGATTTTAGTATTAGTCGGGATGATTTTGAGATCACTAACCATGATATAGACCAGGTGGGGGACTACTTGCTCTTGAAAATTGATAAAGCAGAATTGGATTTGAGGGTAGAATCAGCTCAAAATCAGGAAAAAAGGAAGATAAAACTTTAAAATGGTTAAATTGGTATAAGTTAAAGGGGTTTTATATATGCCTACCGATTTCAAGGGTAAAAACATAGTTAAGGGTACTCATGTACGTTACACTGGCACGGGAACCGCTGGTGAAGTCCTTGATGTCCGTGAAGACCAGAAAGCCAAGTGGGCCCAGATGGACAGCACCAAATTATGGTACAACATCAGGTTCCTGGAAGTTATGGATCCAGAAGAGTACCAGAAGGTGAAACGGCGGGAGTCTTTACTGGAAAAAGTTTCTGCTGATGAAACAATTGAACAAGATGAAATTACCCGTAAAACTGTGGAAAAACTTAAAAAGAAATTCGGTGAAGACGTCGACATGAGCAATGAGCTCTGTGACGGTGGAGGATAGATAAATCAGAGATCATATTTTTTTGGTTCGTCATCATGGATTCTTCATCATGGATATACACCACCTGGGCAGGATGATTTAAATAACTCGTTAAATAACTTGTTGAATTAATTAATTTTTTTTAGATAGATTGAAAATATTTTATTTTGTTCACACACAATTGTTTATTGGGTTTTTACCTGATTTTGAGTTTTTTTTGGATTTATAGGGTTATATCAGGTTAAATTTTTAAGAAGAAGATATTATAATAGTTGGGCCAATTTGCAAAAGGTAAAAGATCGGGGTTATAATCCGATTGTGGACTGTGAAATATTTACGCTTTCTAACATATTCTACATTCAGGATTAGATAACTTCCAACCAGAAAATAAAAAAAGGACTGCAGAGTACTGATAAATTTGCTCGCAGATTGATGGAAGAAAAAACAAGGTGGAGAAGAATACCATTAATATCTGACTTTATCTATCTACTTAGCATAGTGTCCTGGAAGTTAGCCACATGGAAACCACACCAGAGATACCTCAAGTTCAAGGCTCGTGATGAGAAGTGCAATCAGTGTGGAATCTGCGCCGATATCTGCCCTGCCCACTATAATAATGGACAGTTATCCCGTAACTGGTAATCAATGTAATTATTGTCTGCGCTGTGCCTCATTCTGTCCAAGAGGAGCCATACCTTGTTTTGTTAATTATGGAGGAAAGATTTACCGGGCAGTGAAGGCCAAGATATGTTTGAAGAAAAATAGCTTATCAAAGATAAAGGCTTTTTAGCGTCAAATCTGCCTAATAATCATTCATAGTTCCTTAAATAGCTAATAAAGCATCTCAGTAAAGATTATATACTAATCCTGATATAAAAATAAGTAGGTGATCAAATGGATAAAGAACGTTTTCTTTTACCGGCTATTATCATAGTGGTATTGCTGGTCATAGTGGTTGTGGCAGTATCACTCACCGGAAATAACACCTTCCAAACAGGGAATGTAGCTTTTGAATATCCTAATTCCTGGTACCAGGAACAGTCCATAGGAAGCTTCAATGACCAGTCATTGTACTCTGCTGCAACGTTTACTAGAGATTTTCAGTCTAATAACCAAACAATAAAGGCCTACATAGTATTCCAGATGCAAATCACAGTTCAGGGAGTGCTACAACTCCCCAGCACAGGAAGTATAGTAACCAACTCCACCAACTCCACCGTAGCCACCACCAACATAGGTGAAATCAAGGCAACTCAACTGGGCAATCTTGGTCCGGAAACGGCCCAGAAAATAACCATAATACAAAAAGACAACTTCTATTACACGATACAATACATATGTCCCTCAAGTGCCCTTAATGAAACTACCGAAGCATATAACATGATATTAAACAGTCTACAATTGGCCTAAATATTTTAGAAGATTCTAAATCCAATAATGGGGTTGGAAATGAATCCAACCATTTTTTTTTCTTTTAAAGGTGTATTGGTTTCAGGATATTTTTATTGATGAGGGTCTGTTCCATTACTGCTACCTCCCTTAATGTTCTATCAATCAATGCCTTTTCTGAAGTTAATTTAAAGTAGGCATTTACATTTAAGAGTCTATTTGTGGCTGAAATGTCTATTAGGAAATCTTCAGGGTGAATTAATGATTCTTTTTCCACCTCAAGAGATTTGGATGAATCAAAAATTTCCAGGGCCACAGCTTTTCCTTGGGGGTTAAGATCCACCGTCATGTTCTTTAATTTAATTGATTCTTGGTAATCGTAATCATGAAAGCTGAAAATAAAAGTTATATCTCTTTTCGGATCATAATCCCAGTTCAATATTCTTTTATACATAACTAACCTCCCCACTACCATGTCAATATTAATACTATATAATTAATTATTATTATTTAATAGTTTATGTTAAATCTTATCCACTTTCTATGAAAATTTTAGGGTGGACTCAATTCGTCAATATAGAAAGAAAAAAATTTATTTTCATTGAACGTTATAATAACATAGGGGGTTTGATTAAGCGAAAAATCTTATTTCTAATTCTGTTAAGTTTTTCAACAATAGTTTCCACAATTAATCCGGTAAGTGCTTCATCTAATGGTGCATACGGGGTTGAAGTAACGAACGATTACATACATATAGATTCAGCGTATTGTAGTTGTAGTTTATCTGATGGATATTATCGGCACTATAACATGACATTTATCAATAGATGCCCCTACTGTGGGGGTAAACTTTACTATGAACGTGCAGGATACTGGGTTGAAGGAATAATAGTATGCAGTCGTTGTGACATGGACTTCTGCTGTGTCCACGGGAAGGAACACGGACGTAAAGGATATTATTTAACTCCATGCGATTTTCAAGCACAAATAAATTCCAAAGTAGAAGTTGCGGCCTCGGAACCTACTAAAATTATCAGTACCAAAGTTCTGGGAAAGGTGCAGAAAATTAGTATCAAAAATGACCATGCCCAAGCATTAGGTTTCCAATAAGGTCTTCGAATTGGAGTTTCTATAGGAGAAAATAGGTTTTCTAATTCATGGGAATGTCAGAAATTATAAGAAATTAGTAAATCCTTGAAGATAATCCTTAACCTATTTTCTTAGTTTTTTACGCTAAACCACTACATATTGGATGCCATGAGATTTTTTTTAATGAGATTTGACATAGTATATACACAATCCAGTAGGTGGAGTGAATCATGAGTGATCCCGTTTTAATATCCGATAATTTAACAAAATTCTACAAAAAAACGTTGGGAGTAGCTGAACTTAACCTGAAAGTCAATAAAGGCGAAGTTTTCGGTTATCTGGGACCAAATGGGGCTGGAAAGACCACTACCATCCGTCTTATACTGGATTTTATACATCCCACCTCCGGGTCAGTGCAAATATTTGGCTGGGATGTCCACACCCATAGCCAGGAAATACGCCAACGGTTAGGATATTTGCCAGGAGAACTGGAATTATATGGAAATCTAACTGGATCTGAGTTTTTAACCTACATGGCCAACCTCCGCGGAGGCGTGGAGTGGAGTTATGTTGAAAATCTGGCGCATCGGTTAAAATCAGATCTGTCGCGACCCATAAAGACTCTATCACACGGTAACAAGCAAAAAATAGGGCTGATCCAGGCATTCATGCACCGTCCAGAACTTTTAATTCTAGATGAGCCTACTCTTGGCTTGGATCCAATTATCCAGCAGGAATTTTATAATCTAGTATCTGAAGTTAAGTCCCAGGGGCGCACGGTATTTTTGTCATCACATATTCTGCCAGAAGTGGAACATATCTGTGACCGGGTAGCCATAATCAGGGAGGGTAGGCTGGTAGACATTGAAAAGATATCGGAAATTAAAACCAAACGTTTACATCACTTTGAAATTCATTTTGGAGAGAAAGTAGAAGAAGAAACCTTCAAACAGGTTGAAGGCATAGTCGAAACCCAAATGGATGATAATATCCTGTATTGCAAGGTTAAAGGCACTCCAGATAATCTAATAAAGACTATGGCTCTTTATAAAGTTAATAACATATTCTGCCATGAGCCAAGCTTGGAAGAAGTATTTTTCGCTTATTACCACACCGGGGGAAAACCATGATGCTTCGAAACATATTTTTAAAATCACTGTGGGACAAGCGATACTCCCTGGTATGGTGGGGGTCGGGGGTGATTCTTTTTGTACTCATGGTGATGCTGTTTTATCCCAGTGTGAACACCACTGATTATGACCTAATACTCCAGAGCATAGATCCTAACCTTTTAAAGATATTCGTGGGAAATATAACCAGTTTCAACTCTCCTGAAGGATATCTGAACTCCCAACTGTTTTTCATGATCATGCCCTTTATCTTTCTGGCCTTCAGCGTACTGTTAGGAAGTGAAATCCTGGCCCGGGAAGAAAAAAAGGGGACATTGGAACTACTCTTATCAGCTCCCATTTCACGATGGAGGGTGGTTTTAGAAAAATTCGCTGCCCTAACTGTGGCCAATATCATCCTGGGAATGGTGCTATTTTTAAGCCTGTTGGCCAGTGCCTGGTGGGTGGATATGAATATAGATACTATTCGTCTCTGGGATGTTTCTATTGCTCTGATATTATTTGGACTGTTTTTTGGTGGGTTGTCCCTGGCTTTAACCTGTATACAGGGTAACCGGGAGCTCAGCATGGGACTAGCTGGAGGTCTGGGAGTGGTTTCCTACTTTTTAAATGCCCTAGCCCCGGTGGTATCAGAACTGGAACCCTACCAGGAACTGTCGGTGTTCTATTATTATATAGGGAATGATCCCCTCCTTAATGGGCTGGACTGGTGGCAAGGGGCTGTGCTTTTAATATCAACACTACTTTTGGTTGCGGGTGGTGTGCTGGTTTTTCAAAAGCGCGATCTGGGGACTTGATCCTTCCGTTTGTAGGTTAATTGGCACAAATTATTCTACTGACTCATCCTGCACTGACACACAGAATCGGCACAGGGCACTGGGGTTTTTTAACTGCCGTTCCTTCACGGGACACAGGTATTTTCCCCCTTCAAACCTCATAGTAAAGCCACCAGGAAATTTGGTCCCCACCGGATGCACCGGTTCTTCCCGGATAAAGGTGGTGTAGAGGGATATAAGACGGGCAATCTTAAGAAAACAGAGTTCATATTCACTTTTTGCTTCGTTACGCTGCCTTTCAAGGACTTCCAAAAAACCCTGCAGCCGGTTGGTGTCCACCTTTCCTTCATACTCACATATATCGTTTTTAAGGTCACGAATTCTTCCAAAAAAGGCCTTGCTGAAGCGTTGAATGTAATCCTCACGGTAAACGGTAGGCATGTACTTAGCATCCTCTGTTAAAAAGGAGGTGGCCCGCATGATGTCCTGTATGGATACCTGGCTGGCTTCTTTTTTAATAAGTTCCAGTAGCTGCATCCTGGTCAGTTCACCGGATTGGGCCAGTTCTTCCACACTTTCCTTCATTGATTTATCCCCCACCATTTATAGCAAATTAATCCATAATTAAACTTCTTCATCCTGTTTTGCAATGCAGAAGGGACACACTGCCAGAGGATTATCCTCATTGTTCTTTTTAACCGGACAGATAAACTTGTCCTTATCCTTTTTAACCTGGAAACCACCAGGGAATGGTGTTCCCACCTGGTGGATGGGTTCTTCCTTGATGAAGGTAGTATATAGAGATATGATCTTGTATATCATGAAAAAGGCCGGTTCTGTGCCTTCCATGGTTTCCAACATTTTTTCCTGTGCTTCCAAAAGTTCAATGGCAGTTTTAAGTTCTTCCCTGTCCACCTGGCCAGAATAATAATTTTTATCTGTTTTAACCTCGTTGATCCGGATTAGGAAACCTTTAGTGTAGGCTTTGATATATTCCTCCCGGTAACTGGCCTGCACGTACTCCGCGTCACGGTGAAGATGAATACTGGAACGAATGATCTCATTAAGGCCCAGTTTGCGGGTGTCTTCCTGAAGCACTGTCAAAAGCTCGTTTTTAGTGGTCTCTTCTTTAAGGGTTAAATTTTTCAATTCACTTGGCATTTTAGATAAACTTCCATTTTTATCCAATAAATGTGTAATTAGTCACAGATAGGGACCCAGTCCTCCGCGGAAATGTTTAATAATATTATCTGCAGTTTTAGGTCCCACTCCCTCGATTCGTAGCAGTTCTTCCCGGGAAATGTAACTTAAATCCGTTCCAAAGGCATCTACCAGGGCCCTAGCCCTCCTACGGCCCAGTCCTCGTACTGAAACTGCCAGGGACAAAATATCCTCCCTGGCTCCGTAGTATAGACGTGCCGACAAAACGTCCAACTGATCCAGGCCCGTGTAGATACCCAGCACCTGGCAGATCTCCCGGTAAAACTTAACCAGCAACGAAGCTTCATAGGCGGTTCTTCGGGCTCCAGCAGCATAGACATGGAAAGCATTTTCCATTTCATATTCACTCCTTTCGTTCATCCACTCCATAAGCACTGCTGCGGTGGCCTCCTCATTACGCACGTCCACCACAAAAACACCGGCCCTGTTTAGCCTATCCCGCACTGGTTCTCTACTCTTACGTCCCTTGAAACTCACTATGGGCAGATCCGGAGTCCGGCATATTTCATACACCAGACGGGAAATATCCAGTTCCACCGTGGAACGGGCGAACTCCTTCAACCGCACTGCAGTCTGCACCGAGTAGTTGCTCCGGGCAATCAGCATGCCCAGATCAGTAGTGCGTAATCCATCCGGGGTGGCCTGTATTATTCCATTCTGTAACAGAAACTCCAGAGCACCTTTAAGCTCGTACTCCATGGTGTCAGCTGATAAAAGGGAAAGATATTCGCTGCAACTCATTTGATGGCCGTAGAAAGTTTCCTGGAAAAAATCTGTCAGTTCTGGAGGATTTTTAGCCAGACCAGAAGCCACCTGGGCGATGATCTGACGATAAACCGCATCTTTATTCTCCAAAAGCCGGGAGTTAGTGGTTTCCACCTCCCCATAGAGGTATCTTTCCTGGAGACCAAGTCCTTCATCCATATTCTTGGCTATTAAGTAGGAATAACCCTCAGTGTCATATCCGGGTCTTCCTGCCCTTCCCGACATCTGTTCATAGTCAAAGACAGGTATGGGCTGGGGTCCCTGCCGGGTCCAGCGGGTGTAATCCCGAATAACCACACTTCGACTGGGAAGGTTCACCCCATACATCAGGCTGGGAGTAGCGATTATCATGAGTAAATTACCGTTACGAAACTCATCCTCGATTATATCCTTTTGTCGGTCGAAAAGACCGGCATGGTGGAACACTACTCCATTTTCTGCGGACTCAGCCAACTTCATGCATACAGCAGTAGGTAAAGAACCCCGTCTCTTAGGCACGTCCAGGATCTTACTGGCCACCTTTTTAAATTCCTCCCTCTTATGGCCAGGGATGCTTCTTCGTATCTTTCCCGCGAGATAGCCGGCCAGAGACTCGGTGAAGCGCCTGGTTGATACGAAGACCAGGCTCTGGGATGATTCATCCAGAGATTCCTTAAGAATCCTCAGTATCACATCGTTTTTGTTTTTAAGATTGAATTCCTCAGTGGTGAGTACCTCCTTATGCAGGGGCACCGGCCGGTAATCATGCTCCACCACCCTGGCCTCCAGCCACCCGGAAAGTTCTTCCATATTCTGTAAAGTGGCTGATAAGGCAATGATTCGCATTCCCTTACTCAGGATCCGGCTACGGGTGATGGCACATTCAATGGTGGGTCCCCGGCTGTACTCCCCAATCATGTGGAATTCATCTACGATTAAGAGGTCCACCTCCCGGAGGGTGTTCCAGGAGAAGCGGGATAGAGCGTCAAATGACTCGAACACCATCACTGATAGGTCTGCACTGGAGGGATGTTTCCCCACGCTGATTCCGAATTCTTCAAACTTCTTAAATTCCTTAACCTTCTCATTCTGGATGGATAGGAGGGGAACAGTATATACCACTTTACCTCCATTTAGAATGGTCTTCAAGGCGGCTAAGACTCCCAGGAGAGTTTTTCCACTGGCGGTGGGGATGGCCAGAATGTAGTTATCTTCGCTATCCAAGAAACCGGCTTCCAATGCTGCCTGTTGGGCTGGATTTAAGTCCTCGATATAGGGATAGCATTTTTTGATGATATCCCTGATTTCAGGGTCTAAATGTTTCATACAAACCAAATCTTAGGTATTTTAACTTTTAAAGTTAACATCAATCTTAATTAATGGATTTAAAAATTATTAACCTATTTTTTCTTTTCGTAGTACCTTTATATCTGTAATTTGAGTATGTGGATATTGACCATCCTCATCTTTCTCTACACTCTTCACCATGTCCCAGATGGTTAATAAAGCCACACTCACTCCGGTGATGGCTTCCATCTCCACTCCAGTTTGCCCGGTGGTGCGGACTTCCACCTCCACGGTGATGTATCCTTGTTCCACTTCAAATTCCACGTTAATGCCGGTGATGGACAGGGGATGGCAGAGTGGTATTAAATGGTGGGTGCTTTTAACAGCCTGTATAGCTGCGATCTGAGCAGTGGTTAGCACGTTCCCCTTTTTAATCTCATCTTTAACAATGAGTTCTATGGTCTCTGGTCCCAGTATTATCTTTCCACAGGCCAGGGCCGTTCTTTTTACTACAGGTTTTTCTCCTACTTCCACCATTCGCACCCCCTCTCTGGAAAGGTGGGTAAATTTACTTTTTTCCATGGAATCAACTCGCATTGAATATGATATATGCCCTTAATAAGGTATTTTTATATGTGCATATTTCCGGGCTGTTTCACGAGCCCGGATTTTAACCTCTTTCAGGGAGTTATTTTCGTCCATTTGCTTTATGGCCCGGGCTAATGCTTCCGATTCACCTGGTTCCACCAGCATGACTAGGGATTCTGATTCTATTTCCTCCACTCCGCCTACCCTGGTGGCTACAACCGGCACACCGGAGGCCAGGGATTCCAGGATGGTGATGGGAAAGCCCTCTGAGATGCTGGGAAGAATGAAAAGATCCGCCGAGGGCATAATCAGTTCCACATCCCGACGTTCATCCAGAAAGACCACGTTTTTAATGTCATCGGCCTGTACCTGTCCTTTCAGCTCATTTTTCAGGGGACCATCACCAACGATTATTAGTTCAAAATCATGGCCAGCATCATCCATTACCAGTTGGTTGTCCAGGATTTTTTTAGCCTCCAGAAGGTACTTAACACCCTTTTGTGGTACCAGGTTGCCTACAAAAAGTAGAGTGGTTTTATGGGAGTCTAGCTGCACATCAGGGGGGAGGTGGTTATCTGGAGAAAAACGCTCCACATCCACTGCGTTGGGGGTTAACTTCACCTTCTGGGGGTTTATACCCAGTTCCTGAACCTTACTTTCCAGGGCAGTGCTGACCACCAATATGTGATCAGCTCTTCCCAACACCCAACGAATAATTTGTTTTAAGAGTGGGTGCTGGGCCAGGAGGAATAGGTCCGAGCCGTGGATGGTGACTGCTGTTCTGGTGCCCATTAAACTGCCTACCATCACCGCAATTAGGCCCGGAGGGAGGATGTAATGGGCGTGTATCAGGTCCAACTTCTCTTGGCGCACCATCCTGATCAACTTGAAAAAGGATGAAAGAGAGAAAAACAAGCCACGTAACCCCTTAATCGATGGAGCCCAGGCACTCTCTACCCTGATCCCGTTAACATCCTTAATATGAGGGTGGGGATAGGTGAGCACCCATACTTCATCCCCTCGGGCCAGAAGTTCCTGGGATAAGAGGTAGGAGTGGGATGATACGCCGCCAATATGGGGTGGGAACTGGCCCAACAAACATATTTTCATATTTATCTCTGATAATTCCCTTAATCAGCCAATTGGTACCTGATGGTTTTTATTTAATATGGTTCCATCCATTTCCATAATTAAAACATCCAATTTGATCCCGTATGCCACTTGGACACGGTTACGGATGGAATTGGAGATGGAGTTGAACACCTCCGGGACCAAACCTTCCTCCCGGAGGATTCTGATCATCTCCTCGGTGGTGTTACAGTTAAAAATAAGTTCCAGGACTGGTTTGGAAGCACCCATAAGCCCGGCATGGGCAGTTATCACTTCTCTCCGCCCGTCCGCCCGTTTATGTTCGGTGTTAAAAATACCAGCTGCCAGTTTCACCAGTTTCCCGGCATGTCCCAGAAGAATCAAATGATCTAAGCCACGTTCATGTGCTTCCTGGAGCATAAAACCAACATGGTTCCCCATATGAATGATCTGGTCCTCTTCAACATCCAGAAGATCCCGGGCCAGTCTCTCCCCTATATTTCCCGGTACAAAAATAAGTTCTTCATATCCCTCCGCCAGGGCCACGTCTAGCTGACACTTCAGGGACTCCTGGTAGCTTTTCTGGGACATGGGACGGGCGATACCCGTGGTTCCCAGTATGGATATGCCATCCACAATTCCCAAACGGGGATTCATGGTTCTTTGAGCCACTTCTCTACCCTGGGGGATGCTAATGGTAACTTCCACCCCCCTTCCTTCGGGGAGGATGTTTCGCAGGTTATTGTGAATCATGGCCAGGGGAACGGGGTTGATGGCCTTTTTTCCTACGGCCACCTGCAGTCCAGGCTTGGTAACGGTACCCACTCCATCACCACCCCTAATTATTACACCCGGTTCATTTTTTAGTTGTACATCAGCCTGTATTTCAAGATTCTGGGTAACATCAAGGTCGGGGTAAGGCATCTTTCGTACCGTGGCCTGGCCCTGGTTGGGTCCCAACTTTTTTGAATTTTCAACCAGTACTTCTAACTTTCCCAGGGGAGTTTCAATGGGAACAGATACAACAACACGTTCCAGAGAAAGCAGGGCGGCCACTGCCGCGGCTGCTGCTGCGGTTCCGGTGGTAATACTGTACTCCTGTCCCTGACCTTCTCTTTCCATGATACTTATTTTATTTCTTCTTTTATGGCCGATAATAGTTCATCTTTATTGGGAGCACCTACGAAGCGTACCACGCCATTTAAGGCTATGGCTGGCACGGCCATCAGTCCGTATTCGATGGCCTTTTCCCGGTCGACCATTATATCAATTTTTTCAACTTCTAAATCGTTTGGCATTTGTTTTTCTACTTCTTCCACCACTTGTACTGCCATGGGGCAGTAAGGACATGAGGGGGATGTGAAGACCTCAACTTTGACAACCATTTTTTCACCTATTAAATAGTATAATTCTAACTTATATTATATTCAACTGCGCCTTTCTCCATGAAGCTTCCAATTCCTTTTCCCAGGGCGTAGGCTGCATTGGTGGATAGGCTGTTTATAACATCCTCCAGATCCTGAGAGGGGGTTATGGTAACCACCCGGTAGGAATCAGATATACCGCCCAGTCGAGCCGCCAGATCCAGGGCCTGCTTTTTTCCACCGGTCTCATCCACCAGCTTTAAATTCTTGGCCTGGCTTCCGGTATATATTTTTCCTTCGGCTATGCTTCGCACGTAACTTTCATTTAGATTTCTATTTAGAGCCACCAGGCGGATGAAATAGTCGTAGTCCTGGTCCACCATTTCTTGTAACATCTTCTGCTCGCTGGATGTGAGATTGCGGTAATCAGCACCCATATCCTTGTATTCACCCGCCTTTATGGAGTACTTGTTCACTCCCATCTTCTGGTAGAGTTCTGAAAGATCAGTTAAGCTCAGTATAACGCCTATGCTTCCCACGATGGAAGAAGGGCTGGCCACTATTTTATCAGCTGCTGATGCCACCAGGTAGGCTCCAGATGCTCCTTGATCACTGATCCATACCACTACCGGTTTTGTACAGTTTTTCACTGAGGACATGACCTCTTCACTGGCTACTGGTGATCCTCCTGGGCTGTTAATCTCCAGTAATATAGCACTTACAGTGGGATCTTCCTCGGCCTGCCTTAAACTGTTCTCAATACTCTCGGGATTAGCAACCTGTCCTTCTAGGATGTTAGACTCTCCATAAGCAATTTCACCTTCCAGGGGGATCACAGCCACAGTATCACCCAGGGATATGCTTCCTGAACTGCCCAGAAGAAGGATGGCCCCTAAGGTAAGGAGCATTATCACTAAAACTGCTGCTGCTATAAGGCCTAAAACAAGTTTATTGTTCTGCTTCATGGTTGCAACCTATTTTAGAAAATGGAAATCGTTATATCGATGTATTTATTAATCTTCTCCTATTTAATATATAAATACTTACAGGAGGTTTAAAGCCATTCCTTCTTCTAAAGAGGATGATAAATTGACATTTAAAGTACAATCACCAGGTTCTGCTACGGTAATAAATGCAATTGCCACTGGATGTGGGGCCGCATTTGGCATACAACTGTATGTGTTTGCAGAGGCCCAGCTTAAAGGTTCAGGAGTTAAATGTTTCGCAGAGGGGGTAAAGGATACCTCCCTTATGGAAATATGTGCTCATAAAGTCCTGGACAGATTTGAACTGGATACCGGGATCCATTTAAAAACTACATCCACCCTGCCGGTGGCATCAGGACTGTCCTCTTCCAGTGCCACATCCAATGCAGTGGTTATGGCCACATTGGAGGCCCTGTATAATGAGGGTCTAATTGAAAAGGATACATTAAGTTCTATGGAAATTTTAAAGATGGGAATAGATGCTTCTCTGGAGGCGGGGGTCACCATTACCGGGGCCCTGGATGATGCTAGTGCCTCTTTTTTTGGTGGTCTCTCCATCACCAACAACCCGGCTGGTGAGATTATTAGAAAAGAGAACATGGAGGGGCAAAATATATTAATATACATGCCCCATAGAAAGTCACCGACTGCCCAATCTAATGTGGCCAGGATGAAACTCTTAGCCCCCTGGGTAAAAATGGCCTTTCAGGAAGCCCTTCAAGGTGACCTTTATGGGGCCTTAACCTTAAACGGATTACTTTATTGTGCTGCCCTGGGGTTCAAACCCATAATCGCACTGGAGGCCCTGGAAGCAGGTGCCCGTGCAGCAGGATTATCCGGAACTGGCCCGTCATTTGTTGCTTTAGCAGGTGATGAAGCGGCTGACCAAGTGGAAGAGGTTTGGAAATCGTATCCAGGAAGGGTTATCCGCACTGAAGTGGACAACCAGGGTACCAGGGTGATTTTAGATGGATAGGGTAGAGGCTCTAAGACGGTTGGAAGATTCTCGGCGTCAGATTGACATGTTGGATCATGAGATCATAGAACTCATCGCCCAGCGCACCTTTCTAGCAGGAGAGATTGTCCAGGCCAAGATGGTGCTGGACATGGAAATTGAAGACAAAGAAAGGGAAGAATACATTCAAAAAAAGATAAGAGAAATAGCCAGAGAGAAAAAAATAGACCCGACCAGTCTTAGTCAGATCATGAAGATTCTCACGAGTCTGAGCAAGAAAGAACAGAAAAAAATATTAAAGAGGTAGAACATGGGTAATATTAGAACCACATTCGTTAAAAGAACTGCTAAAGAATTAATTGAAACTTATCCCGGTAAATTCACTACTGATTTCGACGAAAACAAAAAAATGGTGGAAGAATGTTCCACAGTAAGTACCAAACACCTTAGGAATAAAATAGCAGGTTACATTACCCGTCTGGTAAAGCAGGGATATGTGAGCCCGCTGGTTAGATCAGAAGCCTAACTGGAGGTTGGGGATGGCAATCATCGTGGCCAAATTCGGCGGAACATCCATTGGAGATGGAGATCGGATCAGGAAAGCTGCCCAATCTGTGGTTAAGGAGTACATGCAGGGCCGTAAAGTGGTGGTGGTAGTTTCGGCCATAAATAAGACCACCGACGACATTCTGCAGGTAGTGGAGGGAGCTATCGGAGAATCCATAACCGAAAAACAAATGGCTGATGTGGTTTCCATGGGTGAAATCACCAGTGTACGTGTTTTCGCATCCACCATAGAATCCCTGGGTGTCAAGTCCGAATACATGGATCCCCACATGGAAAATTGGCCGGTAATCACGGATAGTAATTATCTAAACGCCCAGATTGATTTTGAAGAAACGGAAAAGAGATCTCAAGGGCTCCGGGACTTATTGGACCAGGGTATAATACCTGTAGTCTGTGGATTCCTGGGAAAAGATGAGGAAGGAAATGTCACCACCCTGGGAAGGGGTGGAAGTGATATTACCGCCTTCCTGTTGGGGCACTGTCTCCAGGCAGAAGAGGTAATCATCGTCACCGATGTGGGAGGGGTGATGTCCACTGATCCCAACAAGTTAACCTCTGCCAAGAAACTGGACAAAATCTCTGTGGAGGAAATGAGAGACCTGGCCACTCACGGAGCCCAGGTACTGCACCCCCACGCATTACGTTATAAAGATCCTAAAATCAATGCTAAAATAATCGGATTTGAACATGGGGATCTTTCTGCCCCTGGAACTGAAATTATAGGTCCATCAGGTGATGAAATGTTAAGGACCACCACCATCAACAACGAACCCATCGCCATCATTGCCGTGGTGGGGGAAGAGATGATGACCAAAGTGGGGATTCTGGCTGAGCTCACCCGGGCCCTGCAAAATAACTGTATAAACATCTACGGAATATCCACTGGACAGAACTCCATAACCCTGTTTGTGGATAAGTCCACCGCAGACACGGCCCATGAAATATTACATGAAGTGGTGGTGGAACACCCGGATATGAGTTCTCTATCCCTGGGGAGAGATATATCCATGATCACCGTTAACAGTCAGGATTTCATTGATACTCCGGGTATTATCACCCGAATCACCGAGCCTTTACGGAAAAACAAGATCAATATCGTGGAAATATCATCCAGTCAGACTTCAGTAGTACTCTTTGTGGACTGGAATGATGGTAAGCGAGCTTATGAAATGGTAAGGAGCGTCTTGGAATGAAATTAGAAGGAACCACAGTAGCCATGATAACTCCCTTCACCACCAGTGATGAGGTGGATGAAGAGGGAATGCGAGAGAACATCAACTATTTGATGGATAATGGAGTCGAAGGCTTACTGGCTGCCGGAACCACCGGTGAGTCCGCCACCATAACCCACCAAGAACAGAGGAAGATGATGGACATCCTGGTGGACGAAGTGAACGGGCGGGTAAAAGCCATAGCTGGAGCAGGCAGTAACTCATCTAAGGAAGCTCTGGGTCTGGTTCAGTATGCAGAAGACGCTGGTGCTGATGCCGCGCTGGTCATCACTCCTTACTATAACAAACCCCAACCACACGGACTCTATGAACATTACCGTATGCTTAACGACGCCACCGAAATACCATTAATAGTGTACAACGTGCCCTCCCGGACTGGTACCGATATCGACGTGGAGACCATAGGCAAGGTGGCCCAACTGGAACATGTGGTGGCCATCAAAGAAGCCAATCCGGACATGGACAAGGTTTCCCAGGAAGTGCAGATCATCCAGCAACTGGGTTTGGAGGATAAATTCCAAGTTATATCCGGAAATGACAACCTCACCCTGCCCATGATCAGTCAGGGGGCCCGGGGTGTCATCAGTGTGGTGGCCAATGTGGACCCAGAGAGAATGAGCCGCATGGTGCGGCTGGCACTGGAAGGAGACTTTAAAGGGGCCATGGACCTACATTATGAGCTCTATGATCTGATGAAGATATTGTTTGTTGAATCAAACCCGGTACCAGCTAAAGAATCCTTGAACATGATAGGTCGTCCTGCCGGTCATGTGCGCATGCCTCTGGCATCCCTCAAGGATGAAAACCGGGAAAAGGTTCGTAAGGTCTTAAAGGACCTGGAACTAATTTAAGTACCCATTTGGGCTTAAATTCTTTTTAATTGGTTTTTTATTTTTTATAATCCAGTTAGTAATAGGAGACAAAAAAATGATTGACGTGGCGGTAACAGGTGCAGGGGGTAGGATGGGATCCAAGATCATAAAATCTATCCTCCAACAGGACGATATGAGGCTGGCAGCAGCCATTGAAGCTCCCCACACCCCCTTAGAAGGTAAGGATGTGGGAGAGACCATGGGTATGGGCAAGATTGGGGTGAAGATCACTGGGGCTGAGAACCTCCAGGACACCCTGAAGGAAAAGAAGCCCCATGTCCTGGTAGACTTTACCATAGCCAGTGCAGCACTAGATACCATAAAGACCACGGCCCAGGCCGGTGTGAACCTGGTGGTGGGTACTACTGGATTCAGTGACGAGGAACTGGAAATTATTAAAGGGGTAATAGAGGAAAATCAGGTGGCAGCGGTTATATCCTCCAACATGTCCATTGGAGTTAATGTTTTCTTTAAGATGGTGGAAGAACTAGCTGGCCTACTCCCGGACTATGACGTGGAGATCATCGAGGCTCACCACCACCATAAAAGAGACGCTCCCTCCGGAACAGCAGTAACGGCTTTTGAACTCATAGCCCAACGCCTGGAGAGGAAGCCCGATGAAGTGGGGGTTTACGGAAGGCAGGGAATGGTGGGAGAGCGCACTAGGGAAGAAATAGGTATCCATGCCGTCCGGGGTGGAGATATCGTCGGGGATCATACCGTGATCTTTGCCGGGGACGGAGAACGCCTGGAGATAGTGCACCGGGCCCACAGCCGGCAAGTGTTTGTTAGCGGGGTAATAAAGGCCCTTCGCTATGTTAATGGTGCCCAAAAGGGGAAAATAAGTGGCATGGCCGATGTACTGGGATTAAAATAATAAAAAAAGAATTAAAGAATGGATAAGTGAGAACAAATTCATTAATGTAAGGATGTGAGAAAGATGGTAAATGTAGGTGTATTAGGAGCAACAGGAATGGTGGGACAGAGATTTATAGAACTACTTTCTGGCCACCCCAAATTCAAGATCACCGCCCTCACCGCCTCAGCCCGGTCCGCTGGTAAAAGGTACCAGGATGCGGTTACCTGGCATTTGGACAGTCAGATACCAGAGGCTGTTCAGGACATGGTGGTGGTGGACACCGACCCCAGCCAGGTTAAGGATGTGGAAATAGTATTCTCTGCACTCCCTACTGAACATGCCGCCATAGTTGAACCTCAATTCGCAGCGGCCGGTATGGGTGTTGCTTCCAATGCCAGTGCCATGCGGATGGAGCCCGATGTCCCACTGGTTATACCGGAGGTTAACCCGGAGCACCTGGAGCTCATTGACAACCAGCGGAAAAACAGGGGATGGGATGGCTTTATTGTAACCAACCCTAACTGTTCAACTATAGCTCTGGTTATGACCTTAAAACCTCTGTATGATGAATTTGATATTCAGAGAGTCTACGTATCTACCATGCAAGCTGTATCCGGCGCAGGATATAATGGGGTTCCCTCCATGGCTATCCTGGACAACCTGGTGCCCTTCATAGGTGGAGAAGAAGAGAAGATGGAAAGTGAAACCCTGCACCTCCTGGGAGACTTCGATGGAGAAACTGTCACTCCTGCATCTTTTGGTGTTAGTGCTTCCTGCCACCGGGTACCCGTGGTGGATGGACACACTGAAGCAGTTTTCATGGAGATGGAGGAAGATTTTGCTGTGGAAGATGTTAAAAACGCCTTCCGAAACTTCAAAGGTCTGCCCCAAAAACTTGGCCTGTACTCTGCTCCCTCCACACCAGTAATAGTTCGTGAGGAGGATAATCGTCCTCAGCCACGGATGGATCGTCTCACTCAGAGGGGAATGGCAGTTACGGTGGGAAGAGTCCGTAAGGATGATGTTTTCCCACAAAGTCTTAAATATGTTCTTTTAGGACATAATACGGTTCGAGGTGCAGCTGGAGCCTCAATTCTGAATGCTGAACTTATCAATGAGATAATGTAGGTATTCAAAACCTTTTTTTTTGCCAATAAAATAGGGAAAATCCAAATGTTAGAGTTATTAACTGGGATCATCTATCAATGGGATGTGGGTCTTTTATTGTACATTAATCTGGGACTCGAAAACCCAGTTTTGGATTATTTAATGCTGGTAGTTACCAACCTGGGCATTCCCCTGTTCTGGTTAATGGTTTGTGTCATGGTTTTCATTTTCGGTGGAGAAAAGGGACGTAAAGTGGCTGTTCTGTGTTTAATAGCCTTGGGTATAGGATGGTTTCTGACTGAATTTCTCAAAATTATTATCGACCGCCCCCGGCCCTACTCCATCCTGGATCAGGTGAGGGTGGTCGCTACGGAAGATGGTCATTCTTTTCCTTCAGGTCACTCGGTGGCGGTGTTCACTGCTTGCACCATTTTTGGCCTGGAATATGGATACGTCTATATCTTCATTGGATTAGCAGTATTAGTAGCTCTTTCACGTATCTATCTGGGAGTACATTACCCACTGGATGTGATCTTCGGAGCACTGTTCGGTATTTCATGCGCCCTGGTGGTTAAACATTGGGAAGGTCCCATAATGGGAAACATCCTAAAGCTTAAAACTTATTTGGATGCATAAATAACATATGGATAGAAATAAATCATAGCGTGATAGATATGGCCTTTCTTAAGGATACCGAACGAGAACAATTGAGGCAGCTGGTGAAGGCCTGCCTACTGGAGATTAGTAAACTAAAAATTGAGCTTAAAAAGTGTCAGAAAGAGTCATCTAAGCTTCAGGGCCAGGAACTGGTTCTGAAAGAAAAATACAAGGAAAACCATCAGGAACAAATTCGCCTGAAGGAAGAAAGGATAAAGGAACTCGATAGCATCATAAAGGAGAAGGATAAAGAGATCAGAGAACTTCTTAAGATAAAAAAACTCTTCCAGGCAGTTACTTCCAAACCAAAAAGGGATCTGACTTCCTTCCAGACCCAGATATATCTCTTACTTCCCGATGGCGAGGAATTAATGGAAAATCTCTACCAGCACATCCGGGAAATAGGTTTTCATGAACTCACCAGCGATAACTTCGAGCATGCCCTTCGAAACCTGGAACGTAAGGGTTACTTTCAGTCCACACAACGCGATGATCAGGTTCTCTGGAAGAAGATTGAAAGAGAATGACCCTTCCTGTGGGATTTTCATTTCATGTATTTCATCCTTTCATTATTATTTCGTCATTTTTCTGTCGAATGAATTTTATTTTTTCAGATGATCTTCTTTCGCAATTTCTAAAACACCATAATGGTTGTTTGGTTATTTTTTGAAAATACGATTTGGAGCCTACTAGTTGATCAATAAGTTCCAACTTTCCACCCCCATTAGAGTGTATTCTAATGTCAATTTTATGATTGGCTCCAAAAATTATATATGTCAGATAATATTGATCTTTATTACCCAAAATATACCTAGAGTGTTTTTAACCACTCGGGGAGTATGGAGGCGGTACAATCAAGCGACAAACTGCAATTGGATTGTTTTTGGTTTTGGCCATGACAATTTGCCTTATATCTATAACGGCAGTTTTAAAAAGCCAAAATATGGTAAATACCGACTCCAAAGTTGTTTCTACAGGGAAAAGTCCATCGGTAGTTGGTTCCGATGCTAATCTGAACACCGTTAACGCCGCATCTTATCAAAGATACTACGTATATCGCTATGTATACAAATGGAAAAAGATACGGGGCAAATGGCGGAAAGTCCGTTACCGAAAAAGATATGTGAAATATCGCAAGGTGGATCCTCTGAAAAAGTACAAGGTGGCCACCCGTAACTGCCAGTCCAATGACCCCAACATCAAGGCCTTGGCCTACCAGTTAACCAATCCTACCCCTTCTAATGATACCAATGGTACTCTAAAACCTCTTACTAACTACCAAAAGGCCCATAACATTTATGAATGGACTGAAAAATACGTAGATTACTCCTGGTACTACAACAGCCGAAAAGGAGCTGTGGGAGTATATGAGCAGAGGACCGCCAACTGCTGTGACATGGCACATATGATAGTGGCCCTCTCGAGAGCAGCGGGACTTCCAGCCCGATACAGACACGGTACGTGTACTTTTACCAACGTCACCACGGGACACGTCTGGGCAGATATCTATGTGGATGGAAGATGGATCATTGCCGATGCCAGTAATAATAAAAATGACTTTGGAGTTATAAGAAACTGGAACACGGGTTCGTGGAAATTAAGGGGCATATACACTTCATTACCCTTCTAATTTCCTTTTTTTTCATTCTTTTTCAATTTAAGTAGGTGAAAATATGATCACAAATTATTTATATAACCTCTAACCCACCTTCGATTACCAACAAAAAATTGAGGTGATTATGTGGCACAATTAGGACAAGGACAAGGACAACCTATTATTATAATGCCTGAGGGTTCTTCAAGAGTACTAGGAAGAGATGCTCAAAGAATGAATATATTAGCCGGAAAAGTTCTGGCAGAAACTGTAAGGACCACTCTGGGCCCTAAAGGAATGGACAAGATGCTGGTTGATGGTTTAGGTGACATCGTAGTGACCAACGATGGAGTGACCATCCTCAAAGAGATGGACATCGAACATCCGGCTGCCAAGATGCTGGTGGAAGTAGCCAAGACCCAGGAAGACGAAGTGGGGGATGGAACCACCACTGCAGTTATCATCGCCGGTGAACTCTTAAAAAAAGCTGAAAACCTGTTAGACCAGGACATCCACCCCACCATTGTGGCCATGGGATACCGACAAGCAGCTGAAAAGGCCCAGGAAATTCTAAACGTCATCGCCATCGATGCCGATGACCGAGACACCCTACTGAAAGTGGCCATGACAGCCATGACCGGAAAAGGAACCGAAAAAGCCCGGGAACCACTGGCTGAACTGGTGGTAGGTGCCGTTAAACAAGTAGAAGACAACGGTGAAATTGACAAAGACCACATAAAACTCGAAAAGAAAGACGGAGCTACCATAGATGACTCCAAACTGGTCAACGGCGTAATCATCGACAAAGAAAGAGTACACCCTGGCATGCCCAAAAAGATGGAAGACGCCAAGATTGCACTCCTCAACAGTGCCATTGAAGTAAAAGAAACCGAAGTGGACGCTGAGATCAGGATCACCGACCCAGCCCAGATGCAGGCCTTCATCGAACAGGAAGAACAGATGATTCGGGACATGGTGGCCAAAATCGAAGACGCCGGAGCCAACGTACTGTTCTGTCAGAAAGGAATCGACGACCTGGCCCAGCACTACCTGGCCAAATCCGGAATCATGGCCGTTCGACGGGTTAAAAAATCCGACATGGAAAAACTGGCCCGAGCAACCGGAGCCACCGTAGTTACCAACATCGAAGACCTGTCCTACGATGATATGGGTGATGCCGGTTCAGTAGCCGAGAAAAGGATCTCCGGTGAAGAGATGATCTTCGTGGAAGAATGCAAAGATCCTAAATCCGTCACTCTCTTAATCCGTGGTTCCACCGAACACGTAGTGGATGAAATAGAAAGAGCCGTGGAAGATGCCATCGGAGTAGTTGCTGCCACCGTGGAAGACGGTAAAGTAGTAGCCGGTGGTGGAGCAGCTGAAATCTCCATAGCCAAAGGCCTTAAAGAATATGCAGAAACCATAAGTGGAAGGGAACAATTAGCTGTTTCTGCCTTTGCAGAAGCCCTGGAAGTTGTACCTAAAACCCTGGCTGAAAACGCTGGACAAGACAGCATCGACGCCCTGGTGGACCTGCGAGCTGCCCACGAAAAATCCCTGTACATGGGACTGGATGTCTTCAAAGGAGAAGTCACCGATATGTACCGGGCTGGCGTAATTGAACCTCACCGGGTTAAAAAACAGGCCATCCAATCCGCTGCCGAAGCCGCTGAAATGATCCTACGGATCGACGACGTCATAGCTTCCTCTGGTAGCAAAGAACCAGACATGGGCGACATGGGCGGAATGGGCGGAATGCCCCCAATGATGTAAGTCCCCTGGACTTACCTCTTTTTAATTTTTTAAATTCTTTGTAAAAGGGTTATTTTATAAATTTAGAATATTCTTCTGATTAATGATATAAAAAATCGTTTTGGGTCCTTTTTTTCATTTCTTTGTCAAAACTTATTTTTACCACACCGTATTAACATAAACCTATCAGTAATGTTAGTGAGGTGTAACCATGGCAACAAATCTAAACCCCCAAAAGTGCTTTGAATTAATTGAAGAACATAATGAAGACCCTGATTTTATGATACTGGATGTTAGGGGCCCGGCTGAACATGCAGAAGGACATGTGAAGGGCTGTGTTCTCATTGAATTCCAGTCACCCGACTTTCAGAAAAACCTGGAGGAGCTGGACCGGGATAAATCCTACCTAGTCTACTGCCGCTCCGGGGTTAGAAGTGCTAAGGCTGCCAAAGTAATGGAAGAAATGGGATTTAAAAATATTTGCACCATGGATAAGGGCTTCACCAATTGGGTGGCCTGTGGCTTGCCTCGAGAATAATGATTCCTTTTTAAAGTCAAAAAATAATATTTAGGGGAATTTATTTTCCCCCACTTGTTTGTTTTAAATCAGGCTCTTTCAGTTAGAGAAGATATGAACCGCAGCGGTACCACCAGTACCACCAATGTTATGGGTCATACCAATTTCTATACCATCAATCTGCCTTTTACCAGCTTCCCCACGCAGTTGCCAGACAATCTCGGCAGTCTGTGCAATACCCGTAGCACCCAGCGGGTGACCACGTGATTTAAGACCTCCAGATGGATTTACTGGTATACGACCGTCTCTTTCAGTTACTCCATCCTCGATGGCTGGTCCAGCCTGGCCTTTTTCCACGAAGCCCAGATCCTCGATGGCCAGGAGTCCATTGATACTGAAGCAGTCATGGACCTCCACGGCCTGTATGTCTTTAGGTTCCATTTTAGCCATGTTATAGGCGGTTCTGGCGGCGTTGACCGTAGCATCGATGGTGGTTATGTCCGGACGGTCGTGCAGGGCGATGGTTCCCGAGGCCTGGGCTGAGGCCTTAACGTACACGGGTGTGTCAGTGTACTTACGAGCATCCTCTGCTGGGCATAGTATAACTGCCGCGGCCCCGTCAGTAACAGGAGAACAGTCCAGAAGTCGGAGAGGGTCGGCTACCAGGCTGGAATTCAGGACCTGATCCACGGTGATCTCCATGGGGAACTGGGCCAGGGGGTTTAATGCCCCATTTTTATGATTAATCACGGACATCATGGCCAGTTGTTCCCGGGTGGTCCCATACTCATGCATATGCCGGCGGGCCATCATGGCGTACAGGGAGGGGAAAGTAACTCCCTGCTGGGCTTCCCATTCCTGGTCAGAGGCAGTGGCAATGGCGGGGGTGGGATCCACCACGTCGGTCATTTTTTCCACACCGGCCGATATGACCACGTCATGGTAACCGGAGGCCACAGCCATGATACCATTCCGGAGGGCTAAACCTCCTGAGGCACAGGCCGCCTCCACCCTGGCACAGGGTAATGGTGTTAAACCTGTATGGTCCGCGATCAGTGATGCTATGTGTTCTTGCTGGACAAATAAACCAGCAGACATGTTTCCCACGAACATGGCCTCCAGATCGGCTCCTTCAATATCTGCGTCTTCAATGGCCTTTAAACCGGCCTCGGAAATTAGATCCCGAAATGAAATGTCCCAGAGCTCCCCAAACTTCGTCTGTGAAACCCCGATAATGGCAACATCTCTCAACTATGATTCCTCCATTTAAATCTTAATATTAATGCTGTGTTAATCCAGCCATCCTCAGTTTTCCTTTGAATTTGGCATAAACAGCGTAATCCACGTAACTCTTATTCTCCACCAACTCTTGCACCTTAGGAGCCAGGTCCCGTTTTTGTTCAATGTCATCATTTACTGTGATGCTGAAGGCATCGCTTCCAGCCCCGGATCCATAGGAAACAGCCATAATCCGATCTCCGGGTTGGGCGATGTCCAGAACAGCGGCTAATCCCAGGGGAGTTGCACCGGAGTAGGTGTTCCCAATGTAGGGTGTTAAAAGTCCGGTTTGGTACTGGTCTTCGTTAAAGCCCAGCTTCCGGGCCGCCCGGATATAGAATTTACCGTTGGGCTGGTGGAAAACGGCATGATCATAATCGGAGGCATCGGTACCCATCTTCTCAAACATTCCCTTAGCCGCCGATAATACGTGCTTAAAGTAGGCTGGCTCACCAGTGAATCGTCCTCCGTGTCGGGGGTAGGGTTTACCTTCCCTCCGGTAGAAGTCGGGGGTGTCGGTGGTGAAGCTGTAGGTGCCTTCAAAGTCGGCCAGGGTGTTATTTTTACCTATAACGTAGGCAGCTCCCCCTGCCGAGGCAGTGTACTCTAGAGCGTCACTGGGGGCTCCCTGGGCAGTATCAGCACCAATGGCCAGTCCGTATTCAATTGCATCTGAATCAACCAGGCCCATACAAACCTGTATACCTGCGGTACCGGCTTTACACGCGAACTCTAAATCCGCTGCCGTCAGTTCCGGTGCAGCGGCCACAGCATCGGCTACTATGGTTGCGGTGGGTTTGACTGCGTAAGGATGTGATTCCGACCCCACATATATGGCTCCTATCTTTTGTGGGTCGATATTGGCCCTTTTGAGTGAATTTCGGGCTGCCTCTACCGATATGGTAGCGGTATCCTCATCGGGGGAGGGTACAGACTTCTCCTGTACCACCAGTCCCCGGGAAATGGCACGGGGATCATCCCCCCATACCTTAGCTATTTCCTCTACCTTGATCCGGTAGAAGGGTATGTAAACTCCGTATCCTACAATTCCTGCCATGTAATATCACGACCGTGTTGATAGATTATTAACAAAACTCTTAGTTTAGTTCAACAAGTAAATAAATCCTAATTTTTGCTTTAGAAAATACAGTGATAAAATATAGTATAAACACCTTATAAAGCTTAACCCTCACCCTGGCAGTGACACCGGGATATGGCTTGGTACTATCGTTATCAACCCTCCCCCTTCCTAATTATATATAGAAAAGATCATAAACTACCAACCCCCCAGAGGGTGATTCGCTTATATTAATATGTAAAAGAATCCAGAATAATAGGTTAAATAAACAAAAAAATCCATATTAATATGGGGGATAACAATGCCAGAAGATAACATTTCAAACCGATTGAAAGCATGGGTAAAACGAGAAAAGGAACCATCCCGGGCTTCTTTCGCAGTGGCCATAATATTTAACCTGATTTTTATTTACATCGTTAACCAGATTCCCTACTGGGATATCTCCTTTATCACTTCTGCCTGGACTGAAACCCTGTGGATACTGAACCTATCCCTGGTGGTTACCATTATCGGAAATTTACTCTTTTTGTTTTACCATCCGCAGTGGTTCCGCAGCCTAGCCCAGATATTCATGGGTGTATTCGTTTTCTGGGCTATTAAAGCCCTTTACACTGTGTTTCCCTTCAGCTTCAGCCAGTCCTCCCTGGAGCTTTTGACTTGGCTGGTGCTCATCCTTCTGATGGTCGGGGTAGCCATCTCCATCCTGGTGGAGGTAGTGAAGTTAGTAGTCTCCTTAGTTGATTGAAAAGTCTAAATGCTCACAGCAGGGAGCAAAGCTTTTTAAGATCCAGTTTGTAGATGTCACCTAAACCTTTCAACCCGTACTTACGGTAGAGGGGGGTAAGGTCGAAGGATACCATCATCTCTTCAAATTCTAATGGCGAAGGTCTTGAACCTGTTCTCTTTTCTTCTAATTCAAGAATACAGTTTCTCAGAATTTCTTCAGCATCTTTCCTTTTCAAAAGTCGTTGAAGAACCTTGTTTTCCTTTAGCGGTAATCCTGATTCATGTATTTTTCTTCTAAACAGGCGGTCTTCTTCAACAAACCGGTAGATTAGTAAGATCTGTTCCTCTGCTTCTGTTGCTTCCTGTATATTCATTCTATCATCTATACTAAGGGTATGGTATTTCTAAATATACTAAATTGTCTATTCCCCATTTTTTTCCTTTTTATGGGGGAATATTGTAGTTTCTGGTAAAAATTCAAGTTGTGGCAAGATGTCCAGTGATAACTCTGATCTGGAGAGTGTGAAAATTTTATCCACTTCTCCACAAACCTTTGCCCAGGTCGTGGGTTAGATGATATCCTTCAACATCTCCCGCTTACGGTAGGCCATTCCCTGGAACAGGGCCACCAGATCCTCCTCTTCGTCGTGGATTTCCACGGTGTAACTGGCAATTCTGCCACCACCCGAAACCTCACGGGCACTGGCCGTTAAAAATCCGGAGCTAACCGCCTTAAAGTAGGATATGCTGACGTTGATGGCCACCGTTACCTGGCCCCCTGAATTCGCGGCCATGGCAAAGGCAAAGTCGGCCAGTGAAAAAAGAGCACCACCATGGGCTGTGCCCACGGCATTTAGATGTTCACTGGTGACTTTCATTCGGGCTTTAGCAGTCCCGGATCCTATTTCCACCATTTTGATACCATTCTTTTCTGCAAAGAGGTCTCTTTTGAAAAATTCGGCCAGTTCATCCCGGTTAAGATCATTCATACTAAAATACCCCCGTATATTGGATTATTGAGGGGCTAACCTTCCCCTATTCACTTACTTGAATTCATCCAGTAATTTATGGCTGCAGTTAATTTATTATTCTCTGAAGTCCCATTATTAAATGCTTTTTAGGGGGGATTAAAATGAAGGCCATGATGCTACGGGTGGGTATTGATAAGGGTAGCGATGGGCTGTTAGCACCACTTTTCAATGATGGAACTTTTGAATATATTCCCCTCTCGGAGAAGGATCCCGAATCAGGAGAAAAGAGAACCTTTCATGACCTGCAGGGTAGAAGGGGACAGAAATTATCCGCATACCTCCCGCCCAAGATTTTAAATAGGAAAATCCACCATGACCCGGAGTTTGAAACCTTCACCTATGCTGATGAGGGCCGTAAAGCTCAGTTCTTAAATAAATTAGAAAAAGGCGATTATCTGGTGTTCTATGCTGGCCTCTCACCCCGGGAGGTGGAGGGGAAAGATGGACTTTACATTATCGGGTACCTGGTGGTGGAGCAGATCATCGAGTTGGAAAAGCGGGGTGAGACTGAACAGTATTTAATCAGAGGGAAGTATCCCACCAACTCCCATCTGAAGCGCCCCACCAAAGGGGGAGTGGTACTGGTGGTGGGAGATCGAAAAAAGAGCAAACTTCTGCATAAAGCCCTACCCCTAAGTAGTCCTAGGCTGGATAAGAGGGGAAGGCCCTACCATGCTGTTTCCCCGGCCATGGAAGACCTTTTAGGTATAAAAGGTTCCATACAGCGCAGCATCCCGCCCCGATTCATCAAAGGACGACGATATCTGAAAAATCTCTTAAACATTCTAGAAATACCAGATACGAGCTAGCGGCCTGTGGCAAAGACTAGAAACCACAACTTCTTCTTCCCGTCTTTTCAAAGTACTGCTGATGATATTCTTCAGCCTTCCAGAAGGTCTGGGCTGGTTCGATGGCTGTTACAATATCTCTGGGATGAATATTGGACTTTTGCAGCTTGTCCCTCATTTTTTCTGCTAATTCTTTCTGTTCCTGGTCGTGGTAGAAGATCACGGAACGATACTGCACTCCTATATCTGGACCCTGACGGTTAAGGGTGGTGGGGTCGTGGATAGTCCAGAAAATGTACAGCAAGTCGTTATAGGAAACCTCCTCTGGGTTGAAGATTACCTCCACCACTTCGGTATGGCCGGTGGCACCGGTGCAAACCTCCTGGTAGGAGGGATTATCCCGGTCTCCACCCATATAACCAACTGCAGTGGAAACCACTCCCTTCACTTCACGGAATGCGGCTTCCACCCCCCAGAAGCATCCTGCCCCGAAGGTGGCTTTTTGAAACTCTACTTCTTCTTTACTCATTATATCGGTCCTCCTAGTTGTTGAGATTCAGATGGCTATTTCAATATCTCGGATCCCTTCTCCATGTTTCCTACTAGTACTTACCCTTCCCCTTATGGTGGAACAACCATACTATCTATATCCTTAAAACACAATAAATTTAAGGTGAATCCTCTTGTCCAGCCCCAACAAAAACGACGCCCTAATTGTGACAGTGATAGCATCATTTCTAACACCATTCATGGGTTCTTCCATTAACATTGCCTTGCCCACCATTGGCCTGGAATTTGGAGCTAACGCCATTCTCTTAGGATGGATTCCAACTGTTTATCTTCTATCCTTAGCCGTGTTCCTGGTGCCATTCGGCCGAATAGCTGATATCTATGGGAGGAAACGGATTTTTACTTATGGCATTATAATTTTTACCATATCCTCTTTAATAGCCGGGTTTTCAATTTCAACCGAGATGCTCCTACTTTTAAGAGTATTCCAGGGGATGGGAGCGGCCATGATCTTCGGTAACGTGGCTGCCATTATAGCTTCCCTTTTTCCTGCTGGAGAACGTGGAAGAGCACTGGGAATAAGTGTAACCGGGGTATTTTTAGGTCTTTTTTTAGGCCCGGTCCTGGGTGGCTTTTTAACCCAGAATTTGGGTTGGCGGAGTATATTCTTTTTCAACGTAATTCTGGGACTTATCACCACAATGGCTGTTTTAAGATTAAAGGGCGAATGGACGGAAGCCCATGGAGAAAAATTCGATTTCTTAGGTGCTATACTATTAGGAATATCCCTGGTGGCCCTTATGTATGGTTTATCAGAGCTCCCTGCGGCTTATGGATTGCTCCTGATTCTGGGTGGATTGCTGGGATTGCTGGTCTTTTTTCTGGTGGAAAGCAGGATGGAAAGTCCAGTTCTGGAAGTAAAACTCTTTAAAAATAGGACTTTTACCCTGCACAACCTGGCGGCTCTTATAAATTACTGCGCCGGGGTGCCCATCGTCTTCATCTTAAGCCTCTACCTCCAGTACATCAAGGCCCTGGATCCCCAGACCACCGGTATCTTGATGGCTGTCCAACCGGTAACCATGGCTATTTTCTCCCCCCTGGCCGGTAAACTTTCGGACCGGATGGAGCCCCGCCTGGTGGCTTCGGGGGGAATGGCCCTCACCGCCCTGGGCCTGGCCTTTCTGGCCTTCCTATCCCAACAAACCAGCCTGGCCTGGATTATGAGTGGCCTGGTGATACTGGGATTGGGATTCGCACTATTTTCATCACCCAACACCAACGTTATAATCAGCAGCGTGACTAAGAGATATTATGGGGTGGCCTCGGCCACATTAAGTACCATGCGGGTCCTGGGTCAGATGTCTGGTATGGGATTGGCACTTTTCGCCCTGGCCATATTCGTGGGAAGTGTCAGTATCCTCCCTGAAAACTACGACCATTTCCTGTTAAGCGCACGAATATCCTTTGCTCTGTTCTCTTTAATGAGTATGGTGGGAATAATAGCCTCTTTATCTGGTAAAAAAGAAGACTAAAACCCTCCTGGTGGGGGGAATAAATTTTTAGGGGGAGCCACATATAGATGGCCATGCAGAACAAGAAGGTGGCGGCTATCCTGGACCTGGTGGCAGATTACCTGGAAATGGATGGTGTTGATTTTCGTACCAAGGCCTACCGTCGCGCGGCCCATACCGTGGACTTCCTTTCCCAACCCATCGAGGAAGTTTGGAAGGAAGGGGGCCTGGAGAAGCTGCCGGGTATTGGAAAGGCCATTGCCCTTAAGATTGAGGAAATCCTTGATACCGGGTCCCTCCAGTACCTGGAGGACTTAAAGCAGCAGTACCCGGTGGACTTCGAGGGTCTGCTCCTGGTGGAGGGGCTGGGTCCCAAGACCATCAAACTGCTATACCAGGAGTTAGGAGTTAAAAATCTGGATGACCTGGAAAAAGCGGCCAGAAGGGGACATATTCATCGCTTGAAGGGTATGGGAGTTAAGAGTGAGAAGAAAATCCTTGAAAACCTGGAGTTTGCCAGGAAAAGCACTGGAAGGCGACTTTTAGGGGATGTTCTTCCCCTGGCTTGGGAACTGAAAAAAAGAATAATTTCACTGCCTGAAGTCCAAATAGTGGAAATTGCAGGTTCCATTCGACGGAGAAAAGAGACCGTGGGAGATATTGATATTTTAACTGTGACCAGCAACCCCCAGAAGGTGATGGATTACTTCGTTAACATGGATCTGGTGGGAGGGATAATATCCCACGGCCCCTCCAAATCCACAGTCCGGCTTAAGGATGGAATGGAAGTGGATCTGCGGGTTTTTAAGAAGGAGGAATATGGCTCGGCCCTGGTATACTTCACCGGGTCCTGGGAGCTTAATGTAGAGTTACGTAAAATCGCCATAGCCCAGGGACTTAAACTCAATGAATACGGAGTATTCAGAGGGGAGGAGCAGTTAGCGGGGAGGACCGAGGAGGAGGTTTTCCAGGCCCTGGGACTGTCCTACATCGAACCAGAGTTAAGGGAAAACCGGGGGGAGATCGAGGCGGCCCAAACTGGTGAACTACCGGAACTGGTGGAAAAATCTGATATAAAAGGAGATCTTCACCTCCACACCAGGTGGAGTGATGGTCGCTCATCCATACTGGAGATGGCCGAGGCGGCCCAGAAACTGGGCTACCAGTACCTGGCCATTACTGACCATGCCCAGGGCCTTCCTGTAGCTGGGGGACTGGATGAAATTGCCCTTCAGGAACAGATGATAGAGATCGATACCTTAAATGATGAACTTGAAGATATCCGGGTGCTTAAGGGGGTTGAGCTTAATATAGGTGTGGATGGCACTATAGATATTGAGGAGGTTGTCCTGGAGGAATTGGACATCGTCCTGGCCGCAATTCATTCGGGAGTGCCCTTCAAACCCGGGACCATGACTGGTATAATCCTGGATATCCTGGAGATGGAACATGTGGATATCCTGGCCCACCCCTCTGGCAGGAAACTTAAAAAACGACCAGCCTATGACATCGACCTGGAGAAGGTGTTTGAAACCGCCGCTGAGACAGGAACCATCCTGGAGGTGGATGGACAACCCAAACGTCTGGATCTGAATGACGAAAATATAAGAATGGCCCTAAAATATGGATGTCGCCTGTCTGTGGACACCGACGCCCACCACACCCGTGACCTGGACTACATGGAGCTGGCAGTATCCACCGCCCGTCGGGGATGGGCTCAAGCCCCGGACGTGGTTAACACCCTCCCCCTGAAAAAGCTTCTTAAAACTCTGAAGTGACTTTAAACTAACAATTCATATATCTTGTTGAATCAGGCATAGGAGCCGTACCAGGGTAACCACATCCTCCCGATTATGTTCTAAGATGGGTACCAGAGGGCCAATATTTTCCTCCTGGAGATAGGTGCGGTAATAATCAGGTACCAGATGGCTGGGGACATCATCCACTCGTTCCAGATCAAAAAGATGCCTTTCTAAGGTTTGGAGCTGGCAGTTGGGAAGTTGTGACTTCCAGTTGGACCGGGCCGGATACAGCAAATCCAGATGGTCAGCGGGGTTACGATAATCCAGGTGGTGATGGCTCATCCTCTTTTTGATGAAGGGTGCATCAAAACTCCGGCCGTTGAAGCTCACCAGTAACGTTTTTTCATGGTTAAGTGAGGAGTAGCTTTCCAGAACGGCTTTTTCTTCATCCAGATCTCTCAGGAGGAACTGGATAGTTTCTAACTTGTTTCCTGATACCCTGGCCACTCCGATGAGTATCAGGGGCACTCCATCCAGTCCCAGGGTCTCGATGTCCATGAAAAGCAGGTCCTCCGGATCCCGGGCTGACATGCACAGGGTGTTTAAAGGATGGGATGGGTAGAAAACCCTAGTGATATGTTCAGAAAGCTTAGTGAAATTTTCCTCATCCACCAACTTACAAATCCGGGTAGCTTCCGAGCCGTAGTTACTGTGTTCCGCCAGATCCCTTAGGGTGTGGTAACCGTCCCCTTTTAATTTAGTCTCTTTAGCCTGACCCACACCCTTGAGAAGCTTTAAATCGGATAATATCTTCTTCTCCATTTTTTCAGGGGAGGGAACCTTTACATTTATCTTTTCTTTCTTTTTAAAGGAGAAACAGGTTCCATGGATGTTTTCTATCTCATTTCCATGGGATAAATCTTCCAGGGAGTGGTCCTGGTACTTCAAAAGCAGCCTTTTTTTAAGTTCGTAAGGATTCTCGGTCAGGCTTGACATTAGTTTTTACATCCATTAATGCTCTTATTTTTAGGGTCCAATGGCCCAAATTAGTTGACAAACATTATATGAATAAAGGGTTATATATAATGCTAATTATAGGACGTAGGAGGAAAAACCTTGAAAAAATACTTTTTAGCAATTATCATGTTGGTGCTGGTAGTCATGGCCTCGGGGTGCACCACCACCAACCAGAACACAACCAAGGGCTATTCTGCCGGTGGGATTTCATTTGACTATCCCAGCAGCTGGTACATACAGAACATGACCGAAAGTAATGTTACCACGGTCCAACTTTCAGATCCTGATTATAATCAAACTAACGCCTCTAAAGGTAGTTTTGCCGCCATAATTATCGGTCCAGAGACCAGTTCCAACGACCTGGCCACCTTCCGGAATTCCCTCAAATCAGAAGCCAACGCCAGTGGAGTAAACTCCACCACCAATACCATAAACATTGCCGGAGTGTCAGCCAACGCCACCACCTTCACCGGTAAAGATGATTCGGGTAATCAGGTCTACCTGCAGCTTATTGACTTTACCAAGGGCAGTAAGTCCTTAATAATATTCCTGGCCGCGGGTGGCGGAGCCAACATAGACACCGCCAAGACCAACTTCGACGTGATTATTAAAAGCTTTAAGGTGGAGTAAATCCACCTCCCATATTATTTTTTTTAGTAAAATCAATTTCAGGAGGTATTTAGTTGGAATTTGGAGACTGTATTAAATTTGCAAGTGAAAACCCCATCGCCTGGATTGCAACTGTGGAAAAAGACCAGCCCCGGGTGAGGGCTTTTGGAATGTGGTTTGCCGATGAGACCGGATTCTACTTCCAGACCGCTACCATAAAGGAGATTGTGGCTCAACTGCAGACTAACCCCAAAGTGGAGTTTGCTTTCTACCAGCCAGATGACATGACTGGCACCATGCTCCGGGTAAGTGGTGAGGTGGAGTTCCTGGACGACTTGAAACTAAAGGAGAAGGTCATAAAGGACAGACCCTTCTTGAAGGAATTGGGAATGACCCCCCAGGATGAGAGATTAATTATATTCCGGGTAGCAAAGGGAGAGGCCCATTTCTGGAACTGGGAGAGCAATTTAATGCCTAAAGATATCATTAAATTTGGTTAAGTAAGGAGATCGTATGGAAGTCGTGTGCCTGATCGAAAATCACAGTGAAGACCCTGAACTAGAATCCGAGCATGGGCTTTCAATTTTTTTGGACACTGGTCAATATAAAATATTATTTGACACTGGAGCCACCGGTAAGATAGTGGACAACGCCCAACTGATGGGTATTAAGCTGGAGGAGGTGGATCTGGTCATCATATCCCATGGGCACTACGACCATGGAGGTGGCTTAGGAGCATTCCTGGAACTTAACCAGGGGGCTCCGGTTTACATGGGTAAAGGGGCGAATAATAAGCACTCACGGATTGATAACGATACGATGAAGGACATCGGGCTGGATGAAAAAGTTTTAGAGATGCACAAAAGACGTATTGAATTTTTAGATGATTTTACCGAGTTAAGGGATGATCTGTACATTATAACTTCCATAAATCATGCACATACCATTCCGGAGGGCAATAGGCTCCTCTATGAAGGAGAAGGTTTAGAACTGGTTCAGGATCGTTTTGCTCATGAGATACTAATGGTTTTAAAACGGGATGATGGTCTGGTGGTGTTCACCGGTTGCAGCCACAACGGTATACTGAACATCCTGGACACCGTAGTAGAAAAATTACCAGACACTCCCATAATAGCAGTGTTTGGCGGTCTTCATCTCATGATACCCCCAGATGACTCTATAGTGGACTCCCAGGAGTTGGAGATTATTGCCCGCAAATTAATGGGGTATTCAATTGGCAGGATCTACACTGGCCATTGCACCGGGACCCGGTCCTACCACTTTTTGAAGAGGATCATGGGGGATCATATCGAATACTTCGCCACCGGGTCTAGGGTAAAAATATAATCAAAAATTTATTACCCTAAGTGGGTTTGTAATTTTTTTATTGAAGATCTAATTTTTTTCCCCCTAAAAAAAAATTGGGGGTAATATGGATTAAGAAAATGAAAGATTAATTCTCATTTTCCCCTGATTCCGGGGTTGTTGCACCTGGCAATGACTCTGATCTTATCAAGAATCCAAAGACTCCGCCCATGGTACTCAGCACAATCTCCATCACAATGTAGACAACTAGACTGCTCAGAATCACTGTTATATAGGATGCATAGCCCTGACTGACCAGAATAATTACGGAAATGAGGTTTACAATTATTGCTGCGATTATCCCTGAGACTAATCCATTAATTGCTCCGCTTTTGAAGTTTTCATTAATCATGAAGCCTACCAGCATTCCCCCCAGGAGGAACGATGAAAACAAAAGACTTTCACCAGAAAAGTACGCTACTACATAAAATGTAACCACAATCAATGATCCAATTAACAAAGGTCTCCATTTAATAATCTCTTTAAGCATAACAATCACTCCCGTATTATCCTTCATTTTTAAAGAATAAAAATATTCTATTAACTCATTTTAAAGGTCTAAAGTTTAATATTTAGATAAATGTCACCCACCCACAAATTACTATAAAAAAGGCACTATCGGGGGTTTGACTTTTCTATAGATTATTCAAGCGACTTTGGTTGGTTTTAGTAGGGGCCCACCCACCCTACATTCACAAGAGATGAACTGGTTTAGATATCACTCCTCGGTATTGGATTAATTTTATCAGCTTTCATCGAACTTTATATGTTCATGAGAAATGGCTCAATATTTCATCTTGTTATTTGACGGAATTTCCTACAATTAATCCAATTTATAGCCCAATGTTTAAACCAGAGTATTTAAGTACTTATTTCCAAATCCATACCAAATTATGCCCAAATTGATCTAAATATCGTTAATTTCAATTATTTATTCAAAAAAGCACAATCAGATAGTGTCTTAAAAAAACTGCAAAAATTGTTCACCTGAAGCCCATTAGGGGAACTGTAGAATGTTCCTTAGATGAACCATCAAAGGTTTCAGATATGGATGTTCGTCCAATTTTACCCCAAGACCAGTAATAATCTTTGGTTAACTGATGATGGATAATCCAGTATTTTTAAAAACCGTTGCAAGTGTTTTAGGCAGCTTGTATTATTTATAAAGCTCTCGCAGAAGTTGGGTTAAACGATCCATACCCTCGGCTGTCTCTTCTTCCATCCTTGTATTAAGCATCATGTCACGGTCTTCAACTGATTGGAATTGAAATACTTCAGTTATTCCCGTTTTTCCGCCGATTTCCTCCAGGGTTAATCTTTCCAGAAACTCTTGACCAGGCAGGGTTTCAATGGTCTGAACCAGGCGTTCAGGGGGCATGATCTCCTGGTACACTCCGCTAAAGGTGAACTCATTGCCATTCGAGTCGTGCTGGATGAACCGCCACTTTCCACCCGGCCGCAGGTCCATCACTTCTACCATGGTGGATAGATTGGTGGGACCCCACCACTGGGGTATCAGCTGCGGATCCGTGAAGACCTTCCAAACCATCTCCTGCGGGGCGTTAAAGACGTGAGTCATGACGATTTCTCTTTCCGATGCATGGGTAAATTTTGTGGAGTGGCTGATTTCGGTCATTGTTCACTCCTTTGTTCTAGATATCTGGCTAACTTGTCCAGGGATTCATTCCACCCTGCTTCGGCTAGGACTCTATTTTTCCTGTCCGGGAATCCCTCATGCTGCAGGGTGAACCTGGTCTTACCCCCATCTTCCTGGAAGGTTACAGTCACCAATAACTCTAATGGCCAGTTCCCCTCCATTCCATAATGAGCTGCCGGGACCACGTTACCTTCGGCATCGGCAAAGCTATCTGTGGATACAATCCGCTCTGGGGGAACGATTTCCTTGTAGATACCGGTGCTCCAGAAGTCTTCACCATCCGGGGAGCGCATACAATATAAAGACGTTCCTCCCACTCGTAGATCGATTTTTACAACCGGTGCCGTGAAATTCTGGGGGCCGAACCACTGCTTAACAGCATCGGCTTCAGTCCAGACTTTCCACACCTCTTCGGGAGGTGCGTTGAAGACGCGGGTGATGAGTAGCATGGTGATCTCTATTATGCCCATGATGTTGCCCTCAGTATCCTTAAACAATCCAGTAAAGCCCATACCGGGAATTTCCATTTTATCGGTTAACATCTTACCCCCATTTTCTTCAATTTTCTGGGCGAATTCATCAAAGGAATCAACACTGATGGTATCCCGGACCACATCACCAGATTCCTTGGTCATTATGGCTCCATGTATCCCTGGTTCTTCATCATCTCCAGCGGTTACCAGCCAGTAGTCGAAGGGACCTCCCCAGTTGGAGATCTTCCATCCAAACACTTCTTCATAAAATTTTATAGCCCTATCCGGATTTTCTGCAGGTATTTCGAAATGCACAACCTTAGACATTATTATTCACTCCCCTTTATCCGCCCCAAAATGGTTCAGATCACTCTAATTATAGCTTACCACAACTTAATACACTATAATATATTCCCGGAGTGATATAACAATATATGGATTATTAAAAAAATTCACAAGATGAAAGAGGGGGGAAGTGGCTGGAATGAAAAACATTACCGGAGTTATGGCCGAACCGGGAATACAAGAAATATTAATCGGAAGAGAGTTAGAAGCACCGAGAGGGAGTATTTTTAAGGCGTGTACTGATCCAGATTTGTATGGGCAATGGATGGGCCCCGGAGGATTAATATCGAAGCTGGAGATATCTGAGCCCCTAAATGGAGGATCCTGGTGATACACATCAAAGGATCCAGATGATAGTGAGTATGCATTTCATGGCGTGAATCCTGAATCCTATCATCGCCCGAAGAGGTCTTGGAGAAGATGCAGGAATAGAAATTTCGATAAAAAAAAGGTAAGGGGGAGTTGTATGCAAAAAATAATACCATTTCTATGGTTTGATGATAAAGCCGAGGAGGCGGCGAATTTTTATACCTCCATTTTTAAAGATTCGAAGATAGAAAGGGTTACTCATTATGGAGATACTGGGCCGGGTCCGAAAGGAACGGTTATGTCCGTGGTATTCCAACTGGAAGGACAAGAATTTTATGCGCTAAACGGAGATCCCCCCTACACCTTCAATCCAGCCATATCCTTCTTCGTGAACTGTGAAGACCAGAAGGAGGTGGATTATTTCTGGGAAAAGCTCTCCGAGGGCGGAGAAAATCAGGGCCCGGGCTGGATTAAAGATAAATACGGCCTCACCTGGCAAGTAGTTCCCACCCTATTAGGGGAGCTCTCAAATGATCCCGATCCAAATAAATCAGAAAGAGTGATGCAGGCCATGATGCAGATGGATAAATTAGAGATCCAAAAATTAATAGAGGCCTATTAGGGATGAAAGTGGGATATGAGGAGACAATAAGAACTCTAATATTATTTGAAGGAGGAAAAGAATGAACAAACTACATTTTTCCATAACCATTAAAGCACCTAGAGAAAGGGTCTGGGACACTATGCTCAGCCAGGACACCTACCAGTCCTGGACGGAAGTATTTGGGCCCGGTTCACACTTCGTTGGGGAATGGAATTTAGGGAGTAAAATCCTTTTCCTGGCCCCGGATGAAACCGGTCAAATGTCGGGCATGATTGGCAGAATAAAAGAGAACCAGCTATATGAGTACGTTTCAGTGGAGTACATTGGCGTGGTGCTGGCTGGAGAAGAAGATACCTCCAGTGAAGAGGCTATGAATGTGGCTGGGGCCATGGAGAAATACACCTTCAAAGAGGTAGATGGCTCCACTGAGCTTCGGGTGGATATGTATATGGATGATGGGGATGAGTTCGTAGGGATGTTCCAGGAAATATGGCCCCAAGCCCTGCAGAAACTTAAAGAGCTGGCGGAGAAATAAATATCCTACTCATATTCTTAAATGGACAGATATTTATTCAAAATAGGCAGTTTGAGTAAAGATTACCATGGTTAAGTATGTAGCGTTACTAAGGGGCATAGGCCCCTCTAATCCTAACATGCGTAATGAGAATTTGCGTAGGGTTTTTGAGGATCTTGGCTTTTTCAATGTCCGGACGGTTATTTCCAGTGGTAATGTTCTGTTTGAAGCTAAATCCAGTAATGTAAAACAACTAGAACTCCTCATTGAAAGAACCCTGCCTGAACAGCTTGATTTTAGAAGTACCACCATTATTCGCAGTAAAGAACAATGGGCGGATCTTTTTAATAGCAATCCATTTGGAGACATCAGGGACACACCAAAATCCAGATTAAATGTCACTTTCTTAAAAAATAAACCAGAAACAGATCTTGAATTTCCATATCATGCAGAAAATGAGGGTTTTGTCGTTTTAGGTGTATTTAACGGTGCTATCTGCAGCTTAGTGAATCTGGAAAGATCAAAAACCCCACATCTAATGAGCTGGCTGGAGAAGGAATTTGGCAAAGAAATAACCACCCGGACCTGGAAAACAGTTGGTAGAATTCTTAAGAAGCTAAACGAAAGCTAGATCCTAACTTTATCACGGATCTGATTGCTGAAGAATAGGTATCAAGATTGCTGAAGAAATCGGGGCATAGCTCCATAATTCTACTTCACCCTTCCGGAGAGTGGTTCTCAATAAACCAGTTAATTAACTCCCTGGCAATACTAACCTGGGAAGGTGGTGGGGTAATTTCAGGGGCAGTGAACCATTTTGCATCCACTATTTCCTTCCCATCGACCTTGATTTCTCCTTTTTCGTATTGGGCTGTGAAACCGATCATGAAAGAATGGGGAAAGGGCCAGGGTTGGCTACCGAAATATTCTATATTCCTTACTTCCAGGCCAACTTCTTCCATTATTTCCCGGCGGACAGCTTCTTCCAGGGTTTCTCCCGGTTCCACAAACCCTGCGATAAGTGTATATCTATCTATAAGGCCGTAGGAGTGTTTGGCCATTAAGAGTCCATTATCTTTAACTATGGCGGTTATCACTGCTGGTGAGAGGCGGGGAAAATTCATTAAACCGCATTCCGGGCAAATTTTACCCATTTCGTATTCTGCGGTTTTGGTGGGGGAGCCGCACCTACCACAGAACTGGTGATTTTTATCCCAGTTGATGATCTGGATGGCTCGGCCCGCCAGAAGAAAGATATCTTCATCTAAAAGTTCATAAAGTGATTTTAAGTCCTGGAAAACCATTCCATCCGGGGCGGTGGTTCCAGGCTTCACCTCCGCAGCATAACTGGGGTGGCCTGCCAAGGTACCGAGATATATGATTCTAACCGGATCAATGGATAGATCATTTAGATTTTCAGCTAAAGGAATTTTATAACTACCTTCAGGGTTTAAGAGTAGTTTATCGGAGTTGAAGATGAACCAGTAGGCAGGATGGTTGTTTTCTACCTCTCTGGTAAATGCAGGGATGTATCTCTTGTAAATGCTTTCCCTTTTCATAATATTAGGTGATCTGGGGGTTGAATAAATATTTATTGCATTATAATTTTTTGATAATTTTATCTAAAAACAAATTATAAGATTTATTTCATAATTGAAGATTAAATCAGACCGTTTCATTAATATTAGAATCAAGAGGATGTATTGGAATTGTGAAATTGAAGTTTGAACCTTTTCCAGGTTCGGATTCTACCCAGATTTCCCCGCCATGCTGATGGACAATTCTCTGGACGATGCTCAAACCCATCCCGGTTCCTTCATACTCCTCGTTGGTATGTAGACGCTTGAAAATGTTGAAAATACCTCCCAGATGTTCAGAATCAATACCTATCCCATTGTCCTTCACACTGAAAAGATACTGATCTCCATCTATCTCTTTAGAGATATGGATTTGAGGCGAGTTTTCACGGCGATACTTTATGGCATTGCCAATGAGGTTCTGAAATAATAAAATCATCTGATAAGCATCACCCACGATTATGGGGAGTCCATTATGGATTATAGTGGCGTTATTCTCATTGATTAAGACCTTAAGGTTTATATTAACAGTATCTAACACCTCCTCTAAGTCCACATAGTCAAACATCAATTCTTTATTGGCAATTCGAGAGTATTCTAATAAATCCAGGATCATATTATCCAGACGTTTAGCACCATCCACCGCAAAAGAAATGAATTCATTAGCATCCTGGTCTAACTGGTCCTTATAGCGTTTCTCCAGTAACTGTAAAAAGCTGGTAATCATCCTCAGAGGTTCCCTTAAGTCATGAGACGCCGCATAAGCAAACTGTTGTAAATCCGCGTTAGTATTGGCCAGCTCTTCAGTCCGTTTAGCGAGTTCATTGGTGCGTAGTTCTACTAGTTCCTCCAGATTTTCCCAGTATTCCCGGAGTTCTTCTTCCGCCTTTTTAAGTTCAGTAACATCACGTGCCGCCGCAAATATACCCACTACTTCACCATACTCATCCTTATAAACAGCTGCATTGTACATAACCGGAGTAATATTACCATTTCTATGTTTAATCTCCAAGGGATAATCTCTTACCATTCCCTCCTTAAAAACGAGCTGGTAACCTTCTTTAGCCTCATTGGGCCGGGTGAAGTAATCTGCAAAATCCGTGCCCACAAGCTCCACACGGGTATGGCCAGTAACATTCTCGGTAGCTCTATTTACATCGGTAATCATACCATCCGGTCCAATGGTAACCAGGGGATCTAAAGAAGTCTCTATCAGGTTACGGTTATAAGCATTTGATAATTTCAGTTCTCGGGTACGTTCATCAACCAATTTCTCCAGGTTATCTAAGGTCTCTTTAAGTTTTATTTCTGCCTGTTTACGTTCGGTAATGTCCATACCTACTGCCAGTATTTCCTGAATTTTCCCTTCATCATCGTATATTGGTTTATTAGTCCACCTAATCCATACTCGCTTGCCATTTTTGAGGATGTTTTCATTTTCATTAACATCATATTGATCGGGATCTTTAACGATGTCCTGGACAATATTGGCCAAACTTTTGCCAGCAACCTCATCTCCAGGTACAATTGTCATTACGGATTGATTTAATAGCTCCTCTTCGGTGTATCCGAAGAATTTCTCGGCATATTCATTGAAAAATGTTATTTGGCCTTCTGTTGTCCAGCGGATGATGATGCTATTAGTATTCTGTACTAATTCTCGATATTTTTCTTCACTGGCCCTTAATTTACGGTTGGATATGAGCCTATTCATGGCGATGGATATTTGATCCGCCACCACCTTCATCAAAGCTAATTCTTCCGGGGCAAATTTGATTCGTGACTTAGTTCCAAAGGATAATGTGCCGATACTCTGGCCTTCAATCAGTAAGGGGTGACAGGCGTAGGCCTGAACCCCATAAGACTTAACCAACCCGGTTCGGGGGTCCTGGTTTTCAAAAATATTTTCGGCAACTACTCGTCGTGATTGCAACGCAGCACATCCACATATACCCCTGCCAAAATCTAACCATTCAATCCTTTGGGTTTCTTCTTTTGGTATTCCAGAATATGCATTAAGATGCAAACATCCTTTTTCGTTGTCAACTAGGTAATTCAGAAAGAGATCACAATCCAGAAAGTTCATGGTTTCTAAGCATATGGAATCAATAATAGTCTGAGGATCATCATTGGTTAGAAGCTTCCTGAAAACATCCGCCAGAAGTTTATCACGCTGTTGGTTCCATAAGAGCGTGTCTTTTGTCTTTTTACTTTCCAAGTTCTCAATAAGATCCCAGTTCCCTTCACGTCTAATAATTGCAAATTGATGGTTAATAATCACATCTATAATCTCATTGGCACTACATTTATTGAGGGAATAGGTACATAAGGCCATCATGGGATAGTTTCCGATAACATCGTTGATTTCTTCCTCATAATTAACAAAATCGTCCCAATCATCTTTCTCCAGCCAGAAGGTATTCCTACTAAGTCTCAAACCGGAATAACCCTTATCCAAAGCTCTATCCAGTTTTTCCACCCAACCATTTAAAACTCTCTTGGAATCAAAAACGTCATCATTAACGTACCATTGGGTGTAGGGGAGTATTTCGAGTTGTCCCTCCTCCAGGTAACGGTTAACATCCGGTAGAACCTTTCCCAGAGCTTCCCTGGCCTCTTCCACACCTAAAGGCTCGGATGTGACCCACATGCAAAATTCGTTACTATCCAATCCGGCTTTAAAATAAGGGACCAGTATGTCGATTAGATCATCTTTAGTACGATAGAACTGGCAGAAATGGGTCCCCCAGGGGACATCTCCCATGATATCTATGCCTGATTTTCTCAGTACCATGACCTAACTGCCTCCGGGTGAAAAAAGAATTCTAATTTAATTTGAAGTTCGTAATAGATAAACTTTTATAGAGCAATAAGTTCCATTGATAACCTTTTCTCGAGGCCCAAATTCTTGCAGAAAATCGGTGCATTAATCTCCAAGTATAAATATAAAGAAAATAGTATCTTATGAAAAAAAACAACCCTCAATCAAAAAAGCCCGGTTCACCCAAGGCGGACGGGGAAGGTATAGTGCTCGCGAAGATCGCCGCGATGCCAGAACCGTATCGCACCATGGGAGAGCGGCTCCATGCCATCATCAAAGCCAGTGAGCCAACCATCTCACCGAGGCTCTGGTACGGGATGCCCGCCTATGCCAAGGACGGCAAGGTGGTCTGTTTCTTCCGCGGGGCCGAGGATGAGAGATATATGACCCTCGGCTTCAACGAAAACGCCAACCTCGACGAAGGCCACATGTGGCCGACCTCCTTCGCCCTGAAGGAGTTGACTGCCACCGAAGAGGAAAGGATCATTGCCCTCGTGAAGAAAGCGGTGAGCTGAGGACTGAGTTGGCCAGCAAAAGGCCCTATAAGTCTTTCCTTTGCAAATATGATAGTTGTAATTTGATCTGTCACCCTACTATTGTTTATCTTAATCTATTCTATCAATATGCATTCCCATGTTTCAGCTTCGGTGTCTATGGTTGCAAATAATTCTTTTTCCACATCTTTGAAGAGATCTTCACAATTGAATTTTAAATCTGCCGATTTTTTTACTGAATACATTCTGCCTCTAGCACTCTTGACGACTATATCCCCTTCTCGGGTTATTCCTACCACTAATTGTTTGATTTCCTTTGCCATAATACTCAAATCCTCTAATATAAATTAATCGCATCCATCCATATAGTGATTGGCCCCTTTAATATTTTAATTTTATTTCGTAATAGTGCAGATGTTAACCCCTAGTCGATAGGCCAAATGAAAAATTTGTAATTAAACTATTGAATTATTTAACTTCAGAGTTCAGTTACTTCGTTAAACAATTCTTATGTTTATCATAAGGTCGTTAAATTTAAATATTTGACAATCTTAATATAGATCCATGCAAGAAGAAGATGAAGAACTACTAGAAAAATGGTTCTTAATCCGCAACCTCAGCTCCGGAACAGAAAAAACCTACAGAATAGCCATCAAAGATTTTTCAAAGTTCATAGGAAAGACTCCAACCGAATTAAAAGCCGAAGCAGATGAAGAAGAAGCTTCCCCTATCAGGTTAATGGATAGGAAGGTATCACTAAATTTACTTCGATATAAAAAGAAACTCAAGGGCGACGGTAAATCTCCTAAAACTGTTAATCTATATTTTTCTGCTATCAAATCATTCTACAAATCATTCCAAATAACTTTACCAGATATTAAATTGGATAAGGGGGATATTGGCCAGGAAAAAAATATTGGCAAACCCTTAACGAGGACAGATATTCACAAACTAATAAGTGCAGCATCAACCAGGGAAAGAGCACTAATCTATCTTATGGCCCTTTCGGGTATGGGGCAACAGGAAGCAAGAGATCTTACAATCAGTAAACTTCTAAATTCTGCCAGCCAAGCTACTGGAATTGGCATTGAAAGTGTTGAAGACCTCTTTAAACATGAAGAACAGCTACTTAATGAAGTTTTGACCTTAGAGATAAGAAGGAAGAAAGTTAATTATCGTCACTATACCTTCATCCCACCTGAAGTCACAAGAGAAATCATAGCTTACCTCAAGGAACGATGCTATGGCCGTAATGAGAAGATTAGAATTTCAGGTGAAGTAGAAGAACCTATCTTCGTTAACAATTATGGTGGCAGACTAAGTCGAGATAGTATAGTTACTAATTTTAGGAGAATCGGGCAGGAAGCAGGATTCAAAAAAGATAAAGGAAGTTATGCTTTTTGGAGAAGCCATGCACTCAGGAAGTACTTCATCAGCACTATCATAAATAAAATAGGTGAAAAAGTCATTGCTGACTATTTGGCCGGCCACAAAATAAGCAGTCAAGACAGAACTTACTGGCAGGCTAACCCTGCTGACTTAAAAAACCACTATCTTAAAGCTTTACCCTATTTATCCTTGGACGAGGCCAAGGTAAAGGATGTGGAGAGTGAAGGCTTCCGAGAGCTAAAGGAAGAAAATCGTGACTTGAAAAGAGAATTGGATGAGTTGAGTATTAAGTTAGGAGAGCTAGACGGCTTTGCTGAATATCTTAAAAAGCAAAGAAAATGATGCTGAGGTCATATTCTCTTAGAAGACTCCTTTTGATATTTTTCATAGATAAATTAGCCTTTTAAGATTCTATTTACTTGTTATTCGTACATGGATCTCATAAAAAGATCCCATTATTGCTTTAAATAGTTTTTTTGATTTTTAACTTATTTATCAATACTTGAGTCCTAAATAGTTATTTCTTTGCATTACGTTTTTTATGCTGATTAAGTATAGTTCTTTTTTTTCCGTTATTGTTCTATTATTAAATCTTTTCTGATTCTAGGGGATGTTATCAGGCTTTTTTTTCATTGTTTTTGCATACGGAACATGTTATTAGCTGGTGATTAAAATTGAAAGTTTCTAGAAATTTCTCAGTCAGTGTAGAATCTCTGATTGAGATCGAAAAACTGATTCGGATAGGTAAATACAGAAACGCCAGTGAACTCGTCCAAGAGGCCATAGAAGAGTATCTTGAGGGGAGATTAGAGTGAAAAATGATTGTTCTGAACCTCCAGAAAAAGTCGACAGATGGATAAAAACCCTTGAAGAACTGGTCGAATGGGCCAAAAAAAGAAAAACATTTAGGAAGCCTAAATCATGAAGGAAGATCTAAAAAGGCTGAAACTGCGGTTAAACTGGTTTTTAATTAATATGGATAAAGGAGCCAGTCAAGATGAGTTCGAAGAATTTATTGCAATCGCCGATTACGTTGACTGTTGTTCGGATTTTTAAGTGATATTATGGACAATAAAGATAGAAGCGTAATCAACGGCGGAATACTTGAAAGGGCTTTACAAGACCCTTTAAGGAAAAAGTACGGTTTATCCATAATTTTTGTGACCGAGGAGAAGTTTCCAGGCTTTATAGGGTGGCAAAAAACTGCCGAAGAAGATCAAACTGAAAATGACATTAAAGTTCTATATAGCAAACGTGGGATTAAAAATACGGCTTACTCATACTTCACTGGAATTGGGGGTTTAATCGACATCGATTTTGACTGGCCCTGGTTATATGATGAAGCAGTGAGGCATTTTGGGAGCCGATTCAACACCAGAACTTTGAAAACCCCTAATGGGGGTTATAGAGTACTTTTCCGGACAGATAAACCTAAAGACTACTTAGAATATAAAGCAAAACCACCTTTTATCGAGATCCATGGAAAATCAACCCATCAAATCGTCGTCCGCGGCCAAGTTTTAGACGAGAGGGGAGAATTAAAAGAATATCGTGTGATCAATGACTCTGATATCCGCCACGACCCTAATATCATGGAAGATTTCAAAATCTTTCTCCAACAAACAATGGAAGCATGCTATTTTTTAGAATACCCCTGCATTAAAAGCAAACTCACCGGTAAAGAGAACGAACTTACCCAGGACCAGCGGACATCTATTGGGGCTTTCTTTGTCGCTGAAAAAATTAAGATAAAACTGGCTACAGACTTCTTCAGTTGCACAGACGACTTCGATCCAGATAAAACCAGCAAACATCTGCAGCGTCTGTATGATAAGGGTTTTAAACACCCTACTTGTAAAAAGCTCAGAAAGAACTTCCATTGGGATCAAAAAGATTGTATCGGCTGCCCCAGACACCACCAAAACCTACAAAAAAATCCGGAAGATGGTATTATCCCACCGATTGGAAAGTTTCTGGAAGAATCTCGAGTCGAGGTCCCGAAGTTGAGGCATGGTCAAGGCTATGACTATGATCTCGGACTAACATTTATCGGTGTACCACCTTCAGGACCAATTACAGGATACTATGGTATTAGCCTTAAAAAACCTATAAGGGCTATTAAAGAATCGCATCAAATTAACGGTAAATTTGCCAATCCCTTACCGGTTGTAGGGGGATTTACTGACCCCCTCACAGATAAGACAAATTGGCAAATAAGACAATTGCTTAATGAACAACACACTGAAGGTAAAATAGGGCATAGAGCATTTTCAGCTCTTTTTGAAGATCTGCTCTCCAGAAGCTGTGACTACTTGGACCTCAGTGAAGGTGATAGGTTAATTATTGTGCTCTGGATAATGGGCACCTATCTCCGGGCCCTCTTCACCTGGTACCCTTACTTGTGCTTTGAAGGCTTACGTGATGTAGGAAAATCTACCGCATTGGAATACTTATCTCACACCTGTTTCAATGGTGGAGGAGATGTGAGTGGTGGTTATACCGAGGCTGACCTTCACAAATCAGCCAGTAGTAGTATGGGCTTCTTCGCCGTAGACCACTTGGAGGAAAGGCTGAAGTCACCAGAAAAACGGCAAATTCTAAGTGAATTTATAGAGAACGCGTGGAAACTCAACTCCTATGTTAGTAAACGTGATCAAAACACGGGTGAACACCTTAAACTCTATCTAGCATCCTCAGTAGCCTTGGGCACCAGACAAACGACAGAAAGCATTGCAGAGAAGGGTGTAATCATCAAAATGGAGGAAACAACCAACTTGGAAATAAGGAAAAGATCCGTAACCATGCATAAAGACCCCTACTTTAAAGATATCGAAGGGGATCTAATGGCATCAGCCCTACACTACCAAAACGAAGTAAAAATGGTCTACGAGAATATCCCCGTAGACTCAGGTCTAGGGCGAGAGTATAACAAATTTTTACCCCTAATGGCAATGGCTAAAATCGTCGATCAAGAAAAAAAAAGAAACCAACAATACTATGAAAAAGTCCTTAATTATGCCCATCAATACAGACAGAACCGTAAGGAAGAACATGAAGACACCGAAGAAATATTGCTACGCCTTATCCTGCAGGACAAAATAGTCAAAACCACGTACAGGGATCTGGCCGATAAGATGGTGACTGAAGGCCAGGATAATTACTCCTGGAAACGTGCACAGTCAGACCTTTCTAAACTAGGAGTGGTCAAACGAAGAGATAAAAGTCAGAGCCCCATTAAACTAACTATATGCCTTGAAAGAGCTAAAAAGAGGGCTAAGCAGAGAGGTATCAAGGTAGAAGACAATAAGATAAGCTATGATTTGGTCTTGAGTCGGTCTGATAAATGTCCAACAGATCTTAGGCAATTGAACCGCATTGAACAGGCCATTCTCCAGGAACTCGCTACTTTTAAAATACATACTAAAATAAGCGTTATAAACGGCGTGAAAGATACCAGCCCCTATAAAACCAAAGAAATAGGGGATGAAATCGAGAGCATGATAGTAAAAGAATGGATTGAACAACAGGAAAGGTTATAGTTCAATATCTTCCTGTGAAAAAAAAACGCTTTTAAAATTTTGGGAGATTAAAAATGGAAAATGAACAAAACTGGAGAAAATTACCAGGCGAAACAGGGAAGGCTTACGAATCCTTCTGCATCTACCGAGACTTAGGGCCTAAAAGGTCAATAACCAAGGTCCAAACCGAAATGCACCAAAACAGCACCAAAAATCAGCCGACTTCTCGTCCTAGTATCAGGACACTCAAAGAATGGAGTAGTAAAAATAAATGGGTTGAGAGAGCAACTGCATATGACTCGTATATTGACGATTTAAGAAGATTAGGGCATGAACAGGAAATAATGGAGATGTCTACAAGACATGTAAAGATTGCGAGGAATTTCCAGGATAAAGTGGATAAAAGATTGAACTCTCTTAACCCAGATGATCTAAGCCCACAAGATTTAGTACGATGGTGCGATACCGCAGTTAAGATAGAGAGACTAAGTCTTGGAGTTCCTACAGAGAATGTAAAGCAGGAAAAAGAAATCAAGGAAGTTAAAAATGATTTCATTACAAAAGAAAACCTTAAGGTTCCAAATGTCCGAAAAAAAGCCAACCAACTCATTAGAGCTGTCGCAGATAGCCAGGGCAGCACCGATGGGGCTGGCACTCACAGCAAGTAAAAACCGATACGAGATTCCGCCCCACATCAACCTCCTAAATGAGAAGCTCCAGGAAGTGGCTTTCGGTGAGACAAAGAGGTTGATGGTGTTCATGCCTCCCAGACACGGTAAGTCTTGGCTGGTGTCTCAGTTCTTCCCGGCCTGGTACCTGGGGATGTTCCCAGATAAAAGAGTAATACTAACGGCATATGAGGCAGATTTTGCCTCTACCTGGGGCAGGCGCGCCAGGGATGTATTAATTGACTATGGTCCTGAAGTTTTTGGGGTTGAAGTAGATTCCAGGTCGATGGCAGCCACCAGGTGGAACATCAAAGGACATGACGGGGGTATGATCACGGCTGGAGTCGGTGGACCAATCACTGGTAAAGGTGCAGATGTGCTGATAATCGACGACCCTGTGAAAAACGCAGAAGAAGCCAACTCCCAGAGCTACCGACGAAATAGTTGGGAATGGTTCAAATCCACCGCCTACACCCGACTGGAACCGAATGGTGCTGTGATCTTGATCATGACCCGCTGGCACGAAGACGACCTGGCTGGCAGACTAATCAGACAGATGCAAAATGAAAATGGGGAAGTTTGGGATGTACTTAACCTACCGGCCTTGGCTGAAGAAGATGACCTTTTGGGGAGGAAACCTGGAGAAGCACTCTGGCCAGGCAGGTATGATATAAATGAACTTCAGCGCATCAAGGATACCACTGGATCATACTGGTGGAGCGCCCTATATCAGCAGCGGCCACAGCCACCAGAGGGCGGATTATTAAAGCGGTCTTGGATTAAACATTATCAACCACACGAATTACCACCACTTGATTCATTACGTGTATATCAGGCGTGGGATTTGGCCATCAGCACCAGGGAAACTGCAGACTACACGGTGTGTACCACAATAGGGATCTCCAAAGAAAACTTAATCTACATACTGGATTGGTACCGGGTTCGGATAGACTTCCCCACCCAGGTCAGGATGGTCGAAAACCTTGCCAAAAGGTGGAACCCCTTACAGATTGTTATTGAATCAAACGCCTATCAACAGGCACTCCCCCAACAACTCAAACAGACATCCATGCTTCCAATAAAGGAAGTAAAAAGGACAATTGACAAGGTCACCAGGATTTCAGCTGGTTTTGTACACTTTGAAAATAGTAAAGTCCTATTACCTGAGAAAGACCCTGAACTGGAGAATTTCCTCAACGAGTACCTCTACTTTCCCCAGGGGAAGCATGATGACATGCTGGACTCAATGGAATTGGCACTCCAGATCTCAGTCAGACCTTTTTTTAACTTCAATCCTTTACTAGTGGTAGGTGGTCATCCTTATTATTGACCTGATGGACTAAATCTTAAATATTTATAAATAAATAACATTTCAATATATAATCTACAGAGTGCAGGAAAATAGAATGCTTTCTTTAGTGAAGATGGCTTAATTGAGTGGTTTCTTATATTTTGAGGATTTTCAATGGTTTCAAATGAAGATATCAAAAAAAATTTGAAATTAAAAAGGAAGGGTATTGATCCCGATGATCCAAAGCAGAAAGTACTTGCTGGGATATATTCTCAGATGAAAGAGAATGAAACCAGAAGTAAGTCTGAAAAAAATCCTTTAGACAGGATCTGCCCTAAATGTGGGGTAAAAAACTATCTAACATCTGTTAAATGTATTGAATGTGGTGAGAACTTACCCGAACTTTCAGCAGACTCCATTAAAACCTTTTCAAATAGAAATAAGACCTCAAATAAGGGGATAAATTCTACGTTAAAAGAAAGTATAAACTTGAACCAAACAAACCAAAAGGACATTAAAAAGGCAAAAGAACTTATTAAAAAGGGTAATGATAGTTTTACGAAAGGAAAATTTAAAGATGCATTAATATTTTTTAATAAAGCCACTGAAAAAGATCCAAACTCTATAGAAGCTTACAATTTTAAAGTTAGTACATTATTAGCTTTAAACAAACCCACAGAGGCCCTGGAATACATTGAAAAATCAATTGATATTGATCCAAAAAATCCTGGATCATGGATGATCAAAGGCATTGTTTTAGTCAGTCTACAAAAATATGAAGAATCTATTGCTTGTTATGATCAAACACTGAAATTGAAACCTGATTTAATTACAGCACTATTTCAAAAAGGTTCCGCACTCCTTAATGTACCTGGAAGAGAGAATGAGGGAAAAGAATGCTTAAAGCAGTTTATTGAAAGAGCACCAACAGAATTAGAAAATCTAAAAATGGCTGCAAATCAGCTCATTAACGATGAATTCACTCCAATGATTCAGATCCAAGGCGGCGACAAGCAAGGTAAGGTAATGATTTTAACTACAGAAATGGAAGGCATTAGAATACAACGAAAAGGACTTTATACGGGATGGGACAAAGGCACTCAATTCATTAGATATAATGATATCACAAGTATAGGTTTCAAGAAAGGGCTGGTATTGGGAACTCTTGAAATTTCAGTTCCTGGAGCAAGAATTAAAGTAAGAAGTGTAAACTCTGCACATGGCGTTACTTTCACCAACATTGTACAAAAAAAAGTTCAACAAGTAAAATCTAAACCACAACAGGCAGAAACCGTCCGAGTCGAACAAAAACTTAGCCCTATGGACGAAATCAAAAAAGCCAAAGAATTATTGGACATTGGAGCTATTAATCAAAGTGAATTTGAAGAGATTAAAAATAAGTATATGGAAAAAATATGAATGGTTAAGGGTGCTGAAGGTTCAAAATCTCAATATTTTCTATTTAATAATAGATTTATCTCTTCTATTTGTTGTTTAATGGATTCTACTACTTGATCCTTAACTGCACCTAATTCAACTTTTAAGGGAATTATTGCCACATCATCCTGATCGAAGAACAATCTATTATTGGTGTGAGATTCCAATTCAGAAAGGGCATTTCTTACTTTGGATCGTTCTTTAGTATCTTTGCGCCATCCTTTTCCATATTCACGCCATCCTGTTCCATATACTTCAAGCCAAATGGGTGTGTTTCTCCATTCGTGCCAATTTTTATTATCAAACTTGAGTAGATATAAGAAATCACCAATCTCGAAGTAATTTCCATACCAATACAACCCTGAAGCAGCTCTTAAATCCTTTCGGGAGTAGATTCCCTCTGATTTGCCACTAGAAATTACATTGTTTACAATTTCATAAAATTGCATATTCCTTCGAGCGATCATGGGTGATATTTCGGTAGAATCAAGAGGTAAAAAAGATACTTCATCCATTTGGTTGCACAATCCTTTTAATTGGATGAGATCAGATTTTAGGAGGTAATCTCCGGCAGTGTCAAGTTCTGTTTCCATTATTGTTAAAAGTGAATTCCAATCTATAGCAGCAAGATAATTATTTTCATTTAAATTGGCATAAATATAGTTATCATCCTTAATTTCTGAATCTATCATTATTCCGGCATCTTTGCACCGGTTAACGATTTCATACCAGATGGATTCAAGTCTCTTGGTCGGGACTAAAAATAGCAAATATAGAAGGTTTCTCAGGTTTCAACCGTCTGAGATAAGTAACCGGCTGATTATCTGTTAAACCGGCCCAAAATTTCGATTCAATAATACAAGTTTGATCAAAGTCAGGATCCAGACCGACTAAATCTGGGATAGCTACATCTTCTTCATCGTAAAGTTGCGTCTTAAAAAAGAGTTCTCCATCTAATCTCGGATCAATTAATCCTAAAATATTAGATAACCCTGCACGCGCAGCAGGAGAACTTGAAAGTATGTAATATAACGCTTCAGTATCTAAATTCTCAGCTTGAGAAGTAAAATTCAAAACAATGTGTCCAAAAAGACTTTTCATGCTTAATCTCCTTTTATAACTCTTGAAAGATTTTAAGTTTACAGTTGAACTAGAATTCTTTTATGATGGGCTGTAATAGTTCCTGAAATCTGGGCATTGATTGGACACCCCAATTTATTAGCTCTTCTTTTCCTTTCTCTGAAGTTGTTAAGATGTCTGCTGGTTTTTTATATCTGATATTAACTGATTTGTGTTTGTAATTCTCGTCATTATAAAAAAACAACGGACAATCTAAGTTATTTTCGATATTATCTTTATTGGATTTAATTTTGTTAATTATTTCTTGGTTCCGTGTTTGGCTTGTTGTATTTACCCATAGCTCTATTTCAAAGCATCCTTTATTTGTAAACTTCCAAAGAAACCCTAATCCTGCTTTACCAGTTGTCATGCCATAATAAGACCTGGTTGATACTTTACGATTGAATGATGGTATTTTTTGTTGGTATTCCCTTTTCAGTTTAGTCCAAAAGTCCTTATAAGCCAGAGCTCTTTCAGATAGGTTAATTTCGCCATGTATTTCTTTTTCCCATTCATCTGGTTTTGCTATTACAACAAATTCGATGGCTGGTTTGCTGTCTCCTATTGTGATTAAACGAGGTTTTATGCAGAAAAATGCTATATCTTTGTTTGATATTTGGTTAAGATGGTTAATCGCTGTAATGTGTTCTGTGTTAAAATTTTCTGCTATCCAAACTACAACTTCAGCATTAAGTCCAGCCATATAAGTTATAAGCTGTCCTAGATGGGTATGGTTGGTGGTTCCGTATTGGTTTTCAATTGCAATTTTCCTATTTGTCCCTGATTCGTAAGCGAGTATGTCTAATCTAAAACTACCTATGGATACTTCGGTTTCTGCTTCAGCAATATCAATTCCAATTATACTTCCTAATTTATCGATGTTTTCTTGTAGCCAAGGAGTAAAATGTTGATCTTCAGTCCTAAAAAATAGATTTAAAGGTAATTCAGTTATTTCATCAAAATTTATTTCTTTTGCCAATTCCATCACCTACATTTCTTAGCGAAGATTTGATATTACAATTATTCTGTCCTAAAGACTATTTTTCTTCTCCGGTGCTCTCGGCAAACACCCAATCATTACTTGATAAATTAATTTATTGGTGGAGACAATTTATCTGACCCTCTGGCCCTGGTAAAGACGACATAGATGATCAGAAGATTGGAAGCATCAGCTCGAAATCATCCGGGAAGCTAAATATTATTTCTTCTGGCTCATAAGAGGTTTGAAACCATCACTAAGACCAGGAGGAGGAAGAAGAGGTTAATTAATGATGGTATAACCTAAAAATCTTAGCACTACAAATTGCATAAAACTATTTTTTTAACTTTGATCTTTTCCTAGTGGTGGGTGGGGATCCTTACTACTGATTAAAAATTTATTCAAATAGTGCAGATGTTTCAGCACTATTTTTTGTAAGGAATTTCTGTAAAATCCTCCAGTATTCTTCTTCAACTAAGAACTTCATTTTTACAAAGCTTACTTTTAGTGGATACCAATCTTTTAGTTCATCTTTTTGCTTCATATCATCTAAACTTAGACTGTTTTCGCCAAAATCATGGAGAACAACAAGATTGCATTTATAAATTTCGTCGGGTAAATGCCTAATTTCTAATCTGGACTCTGATGTTGCTTTAACAAGATATTGTATCTTTTTGTATGGGCGAGTTCTGTAGACTAAAATTAAATCTCCTTCTTCAGTTTCATAATCGCATCCTTCCCAGCACCACTCTTCTCCGGGAATCATCTCTCCGTCAATTCCACCTTCTTTTTCCACCCAAAGCCAGAAATTCATATTATTCACCCCTATTATCATTTAAAAGCTTCTTTAGCATCCGAATTTTTAGTTATTAAAATATCTCGGAGCACTTCCCAATATTTTTCCTCAATTTTGAATACCATGCGTATGAAGCTTACCTTCAGCGGATACCAATCTTCCAGGCTTTCATAATCTCTCATCTGACTAATTTCAAGTGGTTCTTCGAAGGACTTCAGGATCCTGAAACGGCAATAATAACCCATTTTGTCGCCATTCTGGGTCCATATCTCATCTTCCAGGGCATCATCCAGTACTTCAGCCAAGTATTTGATGTGTTTATGGGGGCTGGTTCTGTAGATAAGTACCCTGTCACCTTTTAATGTCCTTGGGTCGCACCCATCCCAGGTCATTTCATCTTTTTCTTTTACATCATCGCCGATATCCATAGCGCTGCTGTTAACCCATAGCCAATATTGTCGTTCGCCCAGATAATCGATTATCATCTTTTCGATCATGTTTGAGCGGGTTCTGTGTTCTTCTTTGGCTTTTTCATCAAATTTTTCCAGGATATCTTCCCTCAGTTTTAGGTTTATCTGTGTCTTTTTCATTCAACCACCTGCTTGAAATTAACATCGTTAAATCATAATAGGTAACTAATACAATATAAATATATCTATTTGGTGAATTTAACTATAATATGCAAAAACTATTTTCCCTGGAATTAAATAGTAAATTTTAAGTTAAACCCTAATCAAGTCATATTAAGACCTTTAATGTTATAATGGAAAAATTAGGTCAAATCTGGAGATCGGGGCATAGGTTATGGTCACACAAAGTGAAGCTGCGCTGGAAGAGTGTCTAATAACTAAGCTGGTTGATGGGGGGTATCAACGGGCTGAGATTAAGGATGAAAATGAATTAAAACAGAATCTTAAGGCCCAGATAGAACTTTTTAACAACATCGAATTGTCTGCTGATGAATTTAACAAGATCCTGCTTCATTTAGAAAGTGGCACTATTTTTGACAAAGCTAAGAAGCTGAGGGACAAGTACGCCCTTAAAAGGGAAGATGAAGTCATTTACATAGATTTTTTCAACACCCGGGACTGGTGCAAGAACCTATTCCAGGTGACCAACCAGGTTACCATGAAGAAGGTTTATGAAAATCGGTATGATGTTACTATTCTAATTAATGGTCTTCCCCTGGTTCAGGTTGAGTTGAAAAAGAGGGGAGCTGAGCTTAAGGTTGCTTTTAATCAGATTGACCGCTACCGTCATCATTCTTATCGTGGCCTGTTCCAGTACATACAAACTTTTGTGATTAGCAATGGTGTTAATACCAAATATTTCGCTAATAACAAGGATTTAAGTTTTAAATACACTTTTTTCTGGAAGGATAGATCTAACCGTAATGTTTCCAGTTTGGATGAATTTGCAGACACTTTCCTGGAGAGATGCCATTTATCCAAAATGATAGCCAAATATACAGTTTTAAACGAGACCAGCAAGTCCCTCATGGTCCTAAGGGCCTATCAGTACTATGCAGTTGAAGCTATCCTGGATAAGGCACTTAACACCACAAGTAATGGTTATGTGTGGCATACTACTGGGAGTGGGAAGACTTTAACCTCTTTTAAGGTGAGCCAAATCTTATCTGAAGAGCCTAACATTGACAAGATCATCTTCGTGGTGGACCGTAAGGACTTGGATTATCAGACCTTTAAGGAATTCAACAGTTTCAGTGAAGGATCAGTGGATGGAACCGATAACACCAAAACCCTGATGAAACAACTTTTAGGGCCGAACAAACTTATCATAACCACCATTCAGAAATTGTCACGTGCGGTTGCCCGTCATAAAGCAATAGAACGGGTTCGTGACCAGAAAATTATTTTAATGTTTGATGAATGTCACCGCAGCCAGTTCGGGAAGATGCATGATGTGATAACCAGTTTCTTCACCAACCTGCAGTACTTTGGATTCACTGGAACACCCATCTTCGCCATTAACTCGGTAGACGGCATGACCACTAAAACCCTCTTTAAAGACCGGCTCCACAGCTATGTGATTAAAGACGCCATAATGGATGAGAATGTCCTGGGGTTCTCGGTGGAATATGTGGGCCGCTACCGGAACAAAGCCACCCTGGACATTGAAGTAGAGGATATTGACCGTAAAGAGCTGATGGAATCTGAGGACCGGCTGGAGAAAATAGTTGATTATATTATTGCGAACCACGACCGTAAGACCTACAACCGGGAGTTCAACGCCATATTTGCAGTATCTTCTATTGAAGTTTTAACCAAATATTATGATATCTTCCAGCGTAAAGTTCATGACTTTAATATTGCTGCTATTTTTTCTTTTGATGCTAATGAGGAGATTAGGGGGGATGAGCACTCCCGGGACAAGCTGGAAAGGTACATTCATGATTACAATGAAATGTTCGGCACCAACTACTCCACTGATACCTTCAACGAGTACTATGTGGATGTTTCTAAAAGATCTAAGGACAAACAGATAGACATCCTCCTAGTGGTTAACATGTTCCTCACCGGTTTCGACAGCAAACTACTCAACACACTATATGTGGATAAAAACCTCCGGTACCATGGCCTTCTGCAGGCGTATTCCCGGACCAATCGGGTCTTAAATGAGAAAAAGAAACAGGGAAACATAATCTGCTTCCGGAACCTTAAAAAGGCCACTGATGAATCTATCCGGTTGTACTCTGATGAAGATGCTTCTGAATTCGTACTAATGAAATCCTATGAAGAATATGCCGTGGATTTCAACAAAGTACATGAGTTTTTAGTGGAACTTGCTCCCCATGTAGGTGATGTTGACCTATTACCTTCCGAGAAGGAGATAGCTGATTTTGTGAAGATCTTCAGGGAATTATTACGTATCCACACTCGCTTGATTGTTTTTACCGAGTTCACCTTCGATGATCTGCACATTAATGAACAGAAATTCAATGACTACCTGAGTAAATACCTGGACATCTATGAAAACTACAAACAGAACACTGCGCCGGAGAAGGTTTCCGTCCTGGATGATGTGGACTTTGAAGTGGAACTGGTCCGCCGGGACAACATAAACGTAGCTTATATCCTGAACCTGATCAAAGAACTGGACATTGACAGCCCATCCTTTGAGAAAGACAAAGAATTCATCCTGGACACCATGGAACGCAGCCACGAACTTCGAAGTAAAATCGACCTCATACAACAGTTCATTGAACGCACCATACCTCAGATCCAGGATAAAGATAAAATCGAATGCCACTTTGAAAACTTCATCGACAAAGAGAAAAACAAAGCAGTTAATGAATTCATCGAAGAAGAGAAATTAGATAAAGATATTACCCAGGCAATCATATCCGAATATGAATTTTCAGGGAAAATACGAAATGATATTATTAAAGAATCATTCACCGAACGTTTAGGTTTGAAAGAAAGGCGTTCCAAACTACAAAGGATTAAGGATTTAATTGTGGAACTGGTTGATAAATTCAGCTGGTAAAAAAACTGGGTCATAAAGTAATTGAAGGAGAGTAAGATTCAAATGTCTGAGTATCAGAGAAAACTGGAAACCAAACTGTGGGCCATCGCCGATGAGCTACGGGGAAACATGGATGCCAATGAGTTTAAAAACTACATGCTGGGATTCATATTCTACAAATACCTATCAGAGAAGATAGAAATCTACCTCAACCAGGAACTTAAAGAGGACGGAGTCACCTTCAAAGAAGCTTTTGAAGACAAAGACTTAAAAGAAGAAGTGGAAGCCGAAGCCCTGGACAACCTTGGATACTTCCTGGAACCACGCTGTCTATTCAAAAACCTAATAGATAAAGCTAAAAATAAAGAATTCATCTTGAATAATCTTCAGATGGCCTTAAATCAGATTGAAAACTCCACTGCGGGACACGAAAGTGAAGAAGACTTCGTAAACCTCTTCGAAGACGTGGACCTTCAATCCTCCAAACTGGGAAAAAGCGAAGATGACAAAAACAAGCTTATTTCCAAAGTTCTACTTCATCTGGCTGATATTGAATTCCGGATAGAGGACACGGAGCAGGACATACTGGGAGACGCCTACGAATACCTGATATCCCAGTTTGCTTCCTCAGCTGGTAAAAAAGCCGGTGAATTTTACACTCCCCAACAGGTGTCTAAGATACTGGCCAAAATCGTGACTTTGAGTAAGAAGAATCTTAAAAACGTCTACGACCCCACCTGCGGCTCCGGATCCCTACTATTACGTGTTTCTAAAGAGGCTAAGATTGGTGATTTCTATGGACAGGAGCTGAACCAGTCCACCTACAACCTGGCCCGGATGAACATGATCCTCCATGATGTTAAGTTTGAGGACTTCAACATCGAACAGGGCGATTCAATTGAGAATCCATTACACTTTGGGATGAAATTCGACGCCATCGTAGCCAATCCACCATTTTCTGCTAAATGGTCCGCTGATAACAAATTCCTGGACGATGAAAGGTTCAGCGCCTATGGCAAATTAGCCCCTAAGTCTAAGGCGGACTTTGCCTTTGTCCAGCACATGATCTATCACCTGGATGAAAACGGTACCATGGCCATAGTCCTACCCCACGGAGTGCTGTTTAGGGGTGCTGCTGAAGGGGTTATCAGGAAGTATTTGGTGGGGGAGAAGAACTATTTAGATGCTGTGATTGGATTACCGGCTAATGTATTTTACGGGACTTCCATTCCCACGGTGATACTGGTATTCAAGAAGTGCAGAGAAGATGATGCAGATGTGTTCTTTATTGACGCCTCTAAACACTTTGAAAAGGTAAAAAACCAGAATCGTTTGAGAGGTGAAGACGTTAAACGAATCATAGACACTTACAAAGACAGGAAGGATGTAGATAAATTTGCACATGCTGCCACCTTGGATGAAATTCGAGAGAACGATTACAACTTAAATATCCCCCGTTATGTGGACACATTCGAGGAAGAAGAGCCTGTTGATCTTAATGAAGTTGTAAGAGAGATTAGGGAACTAAATAAAAAATCTGCTGAAGTTGATAGGGAGATTAAAAAGCATTGTGATGAGTTGGGTATTGAAGCTCCTTTCAATGAATAAAAATATGGAGGTGGAAAAAATGGGTTCTATAAACAAAATTGAATGTGACAACTGCTCTTTTTCAATTAACACTTCAGATAACTTCACAATGATAGTTTGTGACAAAAATTTAGATTATTATAATGAGTTGTATTGTTTGAATTGTCAAAAAGTCGTTAAAGTATGGCAACGTAAAAATGGCAAAGATATGGAAAATAAGTGCCCTGAATGCGGATCACATGATGTATTTTTATTATTACCTGAAAAAATGAACGTTAAATGCCCCAGCTGCAAAAAAGGAAATCTAAAAAGTGAATTATGGGCACTTACCGATTAATTTGTTACAATAACATTGGTGAAAAAAATGGATTGTAAACCTAAACTTAGATTTCCAGAGTTCAGTGGAGAATGGGAGGATCAAACTCTGGGGGAAACTCTAAAAGCAACTTTAGGGGGTGGAACACCTTCAAGAAAAAAAACAGTTACTGGAATGGAGATATCCCATGGGCTTCCGTGAAAGATTTGGATAATAAAAAATACAAAGAATCAACCTTAGAGTTCATAACTGAAGAAGGACTGAATAACAGCAGTTCTAAGTTAATTCCGACCGAAAGTTTGATAATTTCTACTAGAATGGGGTTAGGCAGAGGTTTTATAAATAAAAAACCTATTTCAATTAATCAAGACCTTAAAGGATTAATTCCTACCAAAATAATTAAAATTGAGTTTCTGTACTATTGGTATGTGCAGAAAAGTGATTATATTGAGACATTAGGTAAAGGTTCAACTGTTAAGGGATTAAGATTAGAAGAACTACATGCTTTGAATTTTTTATTTCCTTCTATCTCTGAGCAACGAAAAATAGCTTCTTTCCTATCAAAAGTAGACAGTAAAATAGACTTATTAGAGAAAAAACTGGAGCTTTGGGAAACTTATAAAAAAGGGATTATGCAGCAGATTTTCAGTCAGAAATTAAGGTTTAAAGATGAAAATGGGGAAGATTATCCTGACTGGGAAGATAAAAAATTAGGGGATTTTGGAAATTTTAAGAATGGTGTTAATAAATATAAAGAAGATTTTGGAAATGGTTTCCCTTTTGTTAACTTGATGGATGTATTTGGGAAGAACTCTATTTCAAAAAACAATTTCGATCTTGTTAATGTTACAAAAAAAGAATTGAAAGAATTTGATTTAATTAGGGGAGATGTAATTTTTATTAGATCTTCAGTTAAGCCATCTGGTGTAGGATTAACCGCAGTAATTGTAGAAAATTTACCAAATACTGTATATAGTGGATTTCTAATAAGATTTAGAGAAAAAAAACAAGTTTTTGATCTTAATTTTAAAAAATATTGCTTTTATTCGACAAAGTTTAGGAATTCATTAATTAGAAAAAGCTCTACAAGTGCAAATACGAACATAAATCAAGAAAGTCTAAAAACATTAGTCGTGGAAGTACCATCACTTATGGAACAAGGAAAAATAGCTTCTTTCCTCTCATCTATTGACATTAAGATAGAAAAGTTAGAAGAAGAAATAGAAGTCAATATTAAATTTAAAAAAAACCTATTTCAACAGATGTTTTGCTAAGCGATTGGAGATTTAAATGATAATAAATCTGCCTAAATTAAGATTTCCGGAGTTTAAAAGGGAATGGGAAGAAATAAAGTTAGGGGAGGTCAGTGAAAAAATAAGTGATGGAATTCATGCCACTCCAAAATACAAGGACGGAAATGATTATTTCTTCGTAAATGGGAATAATTTGGTGAATAAAAAAATTGTATTTAATGAAAATACTAAATCTGTTCCAAAAGAAGAATTTGAGAAATATAAGAAAAATTTAGGTGAACAGACCATTTTAATATCAATAAATGGAACAATTGGTAATTTAGCATATTATAACTACGAAAAAGTGATTTTAGGAAAAAGTGCAGCTTATATCAATTTAAAATCTGATATATTTAAGGAATTTATTTATAATTATCTTCAAACACATAAAATTCACAATTTTTTCAACGGAGAATTGACTGGCACTACAATTAAAAATCTCTCTCTTGCTACTTTGAAAAACACTCCATTATTTTTACCTGATTTAAAAGAACAGGAAAAAATAGCTTCTTTCCTTTCAAAAGTTGATGAAAAAATAGACTTATTAGAGAAAAACCAGGAGCTTTGGGAAACTTATAAAAAAGGGATGATGCAGCAGATTTTCAGCCAGAAATTAAGGTTTAAAGATGAAAATGGGGAAGACTATCCTGATTGGGAAGAGAAGAGATTAGGCGAGGTGGCTCATTTTTTAGATGGTAGAAGAATACCATTAAAGAGCAGTGATAGGGCAAAAAGAAGAGGTCCTTACCCTTATTACGGTGCTTCTGGAATAATAGATTACATTGATGACTATATTTTTGATGAGGAACTGGTTTTATTGGCTGAAGATGGTGCAAATATTATAACTCGAAGTTCAAGATTGGCTTTTTTAGCAAAGGGGAAATATTGGGTGAATAACCATGCACATGTTATCAAAGGATTACCTGAGATAAATCAGTACTTTTTGTGCGAGCAATTAGAAAGAGTAAATTATGCCAAATACAACACCGGAACAGCTCAACCAAAATTAAATAATAAGGTATGCCTAAAAATACCAATAAAAATACCTAAAATCGAGGAGCAGGAGAAAATAGCTTCTATCCTATCAAAGATAGATGAAAAAATAGAACAGCTGGACAAAGAACTGGAAATCAATAGAGAATTCAAAAAAGGGTTATTGCAGCAGATGTTTTGTTAGACACTAATAATCAACGAATAAAAATTTAGCCTACTTAATTATTTCAATTCAGGAATCTTAAAAAAGGCAGGATTTATTCTCACCAATTCCTTAAGACATTTCATTGCTTCTTCAGAATTTCCTCCAAGCTCTAATAAAAGTCCTTTGGATAACCATGCATCAAATGAATTAGGATTAATCTCTATAGCCGCATCAAAACATTTCAAAGCTTCTTCTTCTTTTTTTAATATGCCTAATAACATACCTTTCTCATAATATGCCTTCGATAAATTAGGTTTTATTTCTAATGATTTATCAATAGATTTAATTGCTTCATATCTCTCTTCATCAGTTTCTGCAAGACTTCCCATGGCTTTACCTTTATGAAGCCATACTTCAGCAAAATCTGATGCAATTTCCACGGCTTTATTGAAACATTCTAATCCCTCTTCGACTTTATTATGGGTGCAGAGATAAGATCCTTTGTTTAACCAAGCCATAGCATAATTTGGGTCAATATCAATAGCATTATTGTAGCATTTTAACGCTTCATTAGTTTTCCCAACAATACCAAGAGATACTCCTTTATCATTCCAAGCACTGGCATAATTTGGATTGATTTGTATAGTTTTATTATAAAATTCTATAGATTCAGAATACTTTCCAAGATTAGAAAGAGCTACTCCCATCCTATAATGAACATAGTAATTTTTAGGTTCTATTTCTATAGCTCTTTTATATTCATAAATAGCGTTGTCTAATTTGCCCTTTTTTGCAAAAGATATTCCAAGACTGATATGTGCATCAGCATATTCCGGTTCTAATGTAATCGCCTTAATATATTTGTAAATAGCGCCGTTATCATCTCCGTTAATACTAAGAATTATTCCCCAACGGGTGTATAGTAATGGATTTGTGGATTCAATCTTTTCAGCATCTTCATATAATTCAATTGCTTCACTGAAATTTCCTTCAGAAGCCAAAAGGAATCCTAAATTACATTTAGCTTCGAAAAAATCGGGATCACATTTTAGAGCTTTTTCAAAGTGATTAATAGCTAATTCTACCTTCCCAATTTCTTTTAATAAGTTACCATAATTGTTATGAACTTCTTTATATGATGGATCGATTCTTAATGATTTTTCATATTCAAAAGCAGCTTCATTGAGTTGTTTATTGTTAAATAAGGCATTTCCTAAATTATAATGAGCTCGAGCATTATTTGGATTTAAATCAACTGCTTTTTTTAACGACCCAATTGCTTCGTCTGATCTATCAATCCTCATTAAACTTCTTCCTAAGTTCATATGAGCCATGAAAGAATTTTTATCCGAATTAGTAGCTTTTCTATATTCTTCAATAGCTTCATCAACAAAACCAAGTTGTTCTAAACTATAACCCTTGTTTGAACGTTCATCTGCTTTTAATTCAAATCTTTCTGGTGAATATGGTTTACAGCCAGTTTCTTCGATATATAATCTCTCTAGATCCTGTCTTAACGATTTAAAATCCTTATATCTATTATATGGGGTTTTTTCCAGACATTTTTTGATTAACGGGTATATTTCTGAATCAACATGAGGTATTTTAGACTTTAAATGTGCAGAACTCCAATCTTCATCATCTTTTGGTTGAAAAGGAAGATTTCCTTTTTTTAACATCTGATAAAGTACTATTCCAAAGCTAAATATATCACTCCTGAGATCTGCATTTCCTAAAAAGGCTTCTGGTGCCATATACTCTGGAGTACCTGCTATTGTATTTCCTGATGAGCTTTTTAAAATAGACAAATGAGGTTCTAAATCTATGGTTGAGGTATTGATTGAAATTAATCCTTTTTTATCCCATAGTTTAGCAAATCCAAAATCAGTAATTTTAAGCAGTTTATCTCCCCTTATCATTATATTGGCAGGTTTTATATCTCTGTGTGGCGAAACACCCTGAGATAAAGCATATTCCATCCCACAACAAAATTGGATTCCCCAATCCAATATTTGTGATTCTTCAATTTCGTTTTCAATATAATGTTTAAGAGTATTTCTTCCTTTATAATCCGGTAGAATGAGCTCCATGACTATAAAAGGTCTTTCATCAATTATGTCAAAATGAGAAGCAGTTATTATATTGGGATGTTTTTCAAGATGAATCCATGCTAAAGCTTCCTGATTAAAATTCTTAATATCCTCTTCCGAGCTTATAAACCTGTCTTGAAATGTTTTAAGAGCGATTAAGAAGTTATATTCAAGTTCCAAACATACATAAACAATCCCCATTGAGCTTTCATCGCCACCTCCAAAAATGTCTATGACTTGGAAATTCTCGCCAATTTTATCTCCTATTTTTATTTTTTTAATCATTAAAATTAATTAATTTAATAAATCATTATTACATTTTGTTGAGATTATTAACCAGCTAATAGTATATCTGAAGGGTTTCTGACATAAAATCAGCAATAATACCTTAAAGGACCAACAACAAACTAATATCTTAATCAGTTCAATGTAAGCTTTAAAATAATAAAGCCTTTACTCCAGGAAATCGAAGAAACTGATAATGAGATAGAGAGATGGTTTATGAGTTGTATAGCTTAACAGAGGATGATATTAAGCTTTTTAAGAATAGTTTAAAAGATTGAGGGGATTTTATTGGTTAATTGCCCTGAATGCGAAACTGAGAATGATGATAATTGGAATTTCTGCCTTGATTGTGGTCATAATTTATCAAATAATACCGTAGTTGATAATAGATTAATCAGAATACCGCCCTGGAATCAAGAATTTGCCAACTTAGAATCAGCAGATCATGACATAAAACAATTTTATATGTATTGGGTTTCGGAAATAGAAAAGGACAATTTTATATATTTAGGGGATAATCTTAGTTATATCTATTCGTATTTATATTCAACTATTTACGATTTTATTGAAAATGAAGATATAAAATTCCTATCAGCACGTTTTGACAGAGTAATGGAAGGTTATAGTAATTATACCACATTGAAAAATTATTTGATAGACTGGAAGGCTGATGCACATTTATTTATGGGTGATTATGAAAATTCCTTGAAAATTCGGAAAGAAATTGGATTCAACACTTATAATTTGGAAACTTATGGATATCTAAAAGATGATTCATTAATCAATGGTGAAGTGTTGGTAAATTATAAATATAGCTGTCTCACAAATTTTGGGAAGAAAAATAAAAATGGTATTGCTAAAGTTTTAGATACTTATCTTACGGATTTTAAAGAGTTGTATGGCAAAAATATTGTGAGACATTTCTTAGAAGATTACAACTTCAAAGATCTTAAAAATGATTTTAAAAAATTAAAAAGATATTTTGATTATGAGCGAGATTTTAACAAATTAACAAAATATTACAGTCCAGATAATCAATTACGATTTTTTCCAGAATTGACCTATTATGATTTAAAAAATTTAAGTCATAAAGATCTTTTGCGATTGAAAAATAATTTAGATAAAAGGGCATATCCTGAGGTTTTTGATAAAATTAATCCTATTTTAAGTAATTCATCAAAATATCTTTTAGAACCATCTTATGGTATATCAAATTATAAGAATTTATCAAATTATCAGGAAATCCATGCTAATAAAAGAGTGATTGTCAATTCAATATTCCGTTCTGTTCCCAAAATTATAAGTATACAATCTTACACTTTCAATGTTCCATATATAATTGTAAAAACGTTAGAAACTGCATTAAAGAAAATAATTAGGGAAAGCGAGAATTTATATCGAGAAGAGAAAGGTATTCCACGTGTAGGCGAGGGATGGGTAAGTGAAACAGAACTCTATTACAAAATAAAAGAAGCTTTTCCAGCTGAGAAGATAATTCATCATGGAAGACCTAAGTGGTTAGGTAGGCAGCATTTAGACATATACTTTCCTAAAAGGAATATTGCAATCGAATATCAGGGTCTACAGCATGATCAGCCTGTAGAATTTTTTGGAGGAGAAGAAGCGTTTAAAAAAAGGTTAGAACTTGATACCAGGAAAAGAGAGATCTGCATAAAAAACAACTGTTATTTAATTCATGTATATCCAAATTACGATTTTAAAACGGTTAAAAACAAAATCAAAACTCTATTAAAATAAATTAGTTTTTTCATTCGATATCAATTTAAATAGAAAGATAACGTAAGATTTAAGTTCCAATCAGTAATATCCAATAATCGTGATAATAATATTTCCATTTGGGTAAAATATACAATAGGGGGTTTTTTGTGAGTAAAAGGAGCTATTGGCTTGATTTATTTACAGGTACAACTTGGAATGAATTTTTAAAAGCTGGTGGAGAAACTTCAGGGTTCCGTGAGAGTACCTGGAAAACATTGAAGAAGGTAAAGCCAGGTGATTATTTTTTATGTTATCTTACAGGTTTATCACGATGGATAGGAATTCTAGAGGTAATATCAGAACCATACAAGGACGACAGCAGGATTTGGAGCTTCGATGACTTCCCATGCCGTGTGAAGGTTAAAATAGTTTCTGAATTAACCCCGGAAACAGCAGTTCCTATAAAGGATTTAAAAGATAAATTATCCATTTTTCAGGATTTGAAGTCTGATAAAGCCTGGACGGCCCATGTGAGGCGATCTCCCTTCAAATGGAAAGACAATGATGGCGCAATAGTTGTTAAGGCAATCCAAGATGCTGTTAAAAACCCCATAATTAGAGAATTTAATCGTGCTAAGTTGAAAAGGAAGCCAAGAGGTATGAAAATTCCAAAGGGACCTATTGTTACAATACCTGAAACAGATAGCTCTACATATTCCAATTCTAGTCCTCATACAGAATTACAATGGTTATTGTTGAAACTGGGTAACGATATGGGTCTTGATGTCTGGGTGGCTAGAAATGACCGGAATAAAAGTCATAGAGGGAACATATTTTCAGAATTACCTCGTATGAAAGACGAATTACCTCTACAATTTGATGAAGCAACTAATCAGACCATAGAACTAATAGATGTATTATGGCTACAAGGAAATGCCATAACAGCTGCATTTGAAATAGAAAGCACAACATCCATATATTCCGGCCTATTACGGATGTCCGACCTTGTAAGCATGCAACCTAACATTAACATACCTTTATACATCGTAGCTCCAGATGAAAGACGAGAAAAAGTTATTAAAGAAGTAAATCGGCCAACTTTTGCAAGATTAACACCACCATTAGCAGAAATATGCAGATATATACCATTTTCAACCTTAAAATACACTATCCCTAAGATAGAATCAATGCTTAGTTACATAAAACCAGATTACCTCGAAGAACTATCAGAATCCTGCGAAATAGAAGACATATAGTAATAGGGGGTATAATGGTGGGGAATGAAGATACACTTCAACTGATTTACGAAGAAATAACAGACCAATGGAGAGGAAACTTTAGAACGTTTCAAACAATAAGGGAGAGATTAGGACAAATAATCGCATTTATTGGAATAATTTTAAATTTAGAGTTGTTAGGAATATTACAGATTTTTAGTAGTAAAATATCAGTTTCTTATATCGAGATTATGGTTCTATCATCTTTTTTTATAATTTTATCTTTAGCATGGCTGCTTTCGCTTATAGAAGTGCACCATTCCAAAGTTTAAGATCTACTATGTGTCTCGATGAGGAACACATATCAAAATCAAAGGAAGAAGTACTTAAAGAAATTTGTGAACCTAGGATAGAAGATATTCACCAAAATAAGGATATTTTACATCAAAGAGCAGTTTGGATGCATATTTCTTTAAATAATCTTGTAATAGGAATTTTTCTTGTTGCTATATTTATTATATTAAATATATCCCCTTCTTTTTATGTTACAATCATTACTCTATTACTATCAGTAGTAATTACATTGGTATCCTATTGGTTTGAAACAAAACATTTTTCTAAAAAAATGGGGATTGAAAAATAAATGCTTACTTCGTAATATAGGACTATAACGAAGTAAAAATGATATGTCTTATATACTTCAAACGCATTATATAAAAAATAGTTTAGATTTTAGAAAGTTTCAGATTTATAAAGGGGGAAAATTCTTTGCAAATGTTCGTATCGAAAGGGAAAAGGCACCTCCCAAATTTTACTTCAATTTCAGAACCAAAATCATCGTTGAAACATATTAAACTTCCTATTGTTCTCTATACGGAAGATGATGAATATATTGCTGAGTGTCCTTTGTTTTATGTATCTAGTCATGGTCATGATAGAAAGGAGGCACTTAAAAGAATTGATGAGGCTCTGACATTATACTTAGAAAATAATGAAATTGAACCCTCTGAACTTGAATATGATAGAGACGAGGTATTAGAAAAATCTAAGAAACTATTTTCTGAATTTAGTGAACCTGAAGATGAGCTACCACATTTTGACTATACCGAGATTGAAATTTTCTATTTAGATGTCTAATCGTGGTTTGCCTTCAAAGGCCCCTAGTAGGAAGGTTATGCGAGTGTTAACCCATGAGGGTTATACACCTCAACCTAGGACTTCAGGTTCTCATGTGGTTTTTGAAAAAGAAGGGTGTAAATCTATACCAGTGTCAGCTAGTAAAAATATTCCAAAAGGGACATTAAGGAACATTATAAAGCAGATGGGTCTTTCACGGGATGAATTTCTTGCAATCTGGAATGAATTATAGGTTTTTTCTATTTTAATTACAAATAATTTAAATGCTGTATTAACTTTAGCGACCACTCGGTCAAAGAAACAATTCTATAACGAAGTAATTTTCATTTTCTTTTATTTACACAGTAAAACCAGTAGATACTATGCACTTTCTAGAAGAATTTTCAATTAAACCCATCAATACTCATCTTTACCAGCTAGCCTTTACCCATGAGTCTTATTCAAATGAACATGGTCAGAGCCAATGTTATAATCGGCTGGAATTTTTAGGGGATGCCGTCCTGGATCTGGTGGTCTCTGAATATTTATATAAAATGGATTCCAGCTTGACGGAAGGTGAATTAACCCGCATGCGGGCTAATTATGTGTGTAAAAAGGCCCTTTACACCTACTCTACCGAATTAGGATTAGAATCCTATATAAAATTGGGTGCCGGTTTGAAGTTAACCAGCCGCGAACTTGATTCGGTTACTGCCGACGTTTTTGAATCTTTAATTGGGGCCCTATACCTGGATCTAGGCCTGGAAACAGTGAAAGAATTTCTCAACGAAACGGTCTTACCACACATCAAGAACAGGGAAGTCTATCATTATGATTATAAATCGGAATTAAAGGAGTTATGTGATGCTGAGGGTCTGGACCTAAGTTATAACTTAATCCGGGAAGAAGGAGAACCCCATAATAAGATCTTCACCATAGAGGCCATAATTAATGGAAAAAGATGTGGAACTGGTATTGGTGGGAGTAAAAAGGAAGCAGAGCAGAATGCTGCCAAAATTGCCCTTGAGAAATTTAAATTTTAATCAATATATTCAATTGCTGTCTATAGTTTGGGTTAGCAGATTATTTTTTTTAGATTTAGAATTATTTTTCAAAAATTTATTCTGTAAACTTGGTTTATAAAAAATAATTTTGGTAGACTAGAAATACAAAAAAATAATTTTGTATCTAAACGATCCCGCCACACTTTCTTTGGATTATGCCTGTATTGACAACTAAAATGACAGTTAAGATTTACCATAGCACTGTCTGTCTAAAAAATTAAAGAAATAGGTGTAAATCCACTGCCCACCCTATATGTTCTGATGCTTTTGCCAACTTTTGTGAGAAAATCAATTATCTAAGAAACTAAAGAAAGGGCATTGCAGGAAAATTTATTGGTAGGTTATTTTTTTATGAATATTTTTTTTGTTGTTAATACCCTGTTACAGGGACTTTAAAACTTTGAAAAATATAAATACCTTGAAAAATTAATATTCAATGGTGAACTAAATGATTAGCCAAACCAAGATCTCAAATGGTTTTCAAACGGTGGTCCCCGCTAGGATCAGGAAGAGGTTCCATGTAGGGCCAGGGGATATTATGGAATGGATCCTCACTGAAGATGGGGTGGAGCTGAAGTTTAGAAAAAAGGTAACCATGGACGATATACTGGGAATGGTGGAAGAACCGGAAACTGATGCAGTGGAGCTTAAGAAGAAGGCCCAGAGGGGGGTAAAGAATTGATCTTCGTCGACTCCTCCTTCCTGATAGCAGCGTCTGTTAAAAAGGACCAGTGGCATGGACGCGTCCGGGAAATACTCCCTGAAGTCCTGAAACAAGATAAAATAACATCCATACTGGTTTTATCCGAAGCAGTGACCATGGTGGGCAGCCTGGCTGGTGGTAAGAAGGGTGTTATTCTGTATAATTATATTACCGACAACCTGGAGGTGAAATATGTGGACCAGGAAATAAGTTCCCGGGCCATGAGCACCTTCCTCCACTACGATGGGGTGCTGTCGTTCGCGGATGCTATTACCTTAGAACTCATGAAAGAATTTAAAATTGACACCATCGTTTCTTTTGATTCTGATTTTGATAAAGCAGATGATATAATCAGAATACATTAACCAGGCCGTCCTCAACACTGTTATGGACTTTAGTAAAGAGATATGTCCAAACATCTTACTCTGAGGGGGTTTTTCATAGGGAATTATTCCCGTGGACTAAAATTATAAAAAAATTATTTAATGTATCTAAATTTTTTGGCTATTCTACACAGGGCATTATCATTTAGAATAATCATTTGTGCCTAGTGTCTACCGCTTTTAGTGTTATTATCGGATCCGAGATCTTCCTGGCCTCTCCCACTATCTTTTTTCCTTTAATAGTTGCTCCCTCATCGATGTGGTTTTCTTCAATCTACCACACCAAAATGCCTTCTGCCTCCAGTTCATGGGTAATTTGACAAACTAGTTCGTAGTCAAGTTCCAAGTCGTTGGCAACTTCATAATTCTAGGCTTCGGAATAACTCCGGTAGTAACCCAGTACTTCAGGTTTAGCTCATCATAATCCACGTCAAGAATTACCTTAATGGTTCTAAACAATTCATTTCACCTTTCCCAGGATCATATCAATAGATTTCTCCAATCATTTCCCGTTTTCCTGGCTCGAAAGGTTAAGATCATGGCCCCCAATCCACATTACTAACCTCATGCCCCTTAGATCGTACTTTAAATGGTATCTCCCGGTAATCTCCCTTAAGTTCCTCCCGTAACTCCTCTAAAGATCCGGGTTCCGGTGAAAATAAGAGCACTCCACCCCCTCCCCCGGCACCCAGAGGGAAAGCGGTACAGTTAAGGCTTTCAGCACGTTCTAATAAATCCTGGGAATTTTCCATATAACCCTCACATAGCCGGGTCCGGATCCTGCGGTATTTATCTATGGATTCCCGTACATGGCCCCATTTCTGCAGCCTCAGTCCCTCACGGTACTCATAGGCTACCTTCATCTTCTGGGAATGTAACTTGTAACCGGTGTCAGTTAAAAGTGCATTTCTCCAGGCCTGGTTAACTTCTGAGCTAAGCCGGGGATGTCCGGAATGGAAAATAGCCGTTCTTTCTTCCAGTAGCCCGTAATCTTCCGGTGGTATTAATTCAAAACGTAAAGATTCACCATAACCAGTACCGGGACGTCCAGGCACTCCCCAGGGGAACCACACGTAATCGGTTACTCCCCCAAAGATGACGTTGGACTGTTCCTGGGTTCCAGTGATACTCACTCCCAAATCCTGTTCAATACGGGAAGCTAAAGAAATCAATTGAATATTGCTAAAGGGCCGTCCTGCTAATTCATTGGCAAGTATGCACACCCCGATGGTGGCCGTTGATGATCCGCCCAGTCCTGATGATTGTATGCCCTCCCGGAGGTTCTTCAAAACGAACCTGACCCCGGATAGATCAAATATTTCCAGTATCTTCAGTAGCCAGTTCTCCTTAACCGGAGTCACCTCCCCTGGAAGAGCGGTAACTTCGGTTTCATATTCTACCGATTTAACACTGATAAAGCCAGGGTCGAAGGGATGGGCCTTAATCTCGGTCCCAGTGTCTATGGTTATACCCACGGTTCTAGGAAGATTATGGGTCCATTTCTGGGCCGGATCATCTTCCGGAATATCTGGTAATCTCCAGAAGGTCTCCTGGAATTCGTTTAAATCTAAACTGGACCCGGGACCATCAATCCGGTTATAGGCTGTGACCTTTGGCAAAGCCCTGTTCTTTTGGGCTGTTTTTAAAAAATCATGAAGCTCTACCGACATGGTACTATCCGTTAATTCATACCCAAGCGGGCTTCTTCCTGGTTCTTTCCGGTTAATTGCTGCCTTTCCTGCATAACAATTTCAAGGTCCTGTAACTGATCAGACACCCATCGGTTCAGATCATTTCTTGCAACAGCAGCCCTTGCTTCGGTAATCAGTTCCTTTTTGGCAGTTTCATCCATTAATAAAGCCGCGTCAATTGATTCAGCAGTCTGCCGTATATCATAGGGATTTATACATATAGCGCCCTCTTTTAACTCCTCATAACACCCCGCCCCGGTGGAAAGGATTAACACGCCATTATTTTCGTTCACCACACTCCCCTCTTTAGCCACGATATTCATCCCATCTAGGATGGGATTAACCATCAGAACATCATACCTTTTCAAAAGAGCAATTACCAGGTCGTAATCTCCCCGGCAGATATACTTAATAGGTTCCCAATCCGGAGTAGCATGCTTCTCGTTGATTTCCCTCACTAGCTCCCGTATGTTATCGGTGTATTCCCGGTAGATCCTTATATCCTGCCGGGATGGCATCAGGGTGGCTATGAACTTGACCTTCTCTTTCCATTCCGGGTATTTATCCAGGAACATATCATAGGCCTGGAATCCCCTAATAATATTCTTAGACAGGTCAGCCCGGTCGGTGCGGTAGATCAATTTACAGTCTCCCACTATTTCATCCACCTCTTTTTCCTTAAAGATGACCTTCGGGTCCTGGGCATGATTCTGGATTGTTTCTGCATCGATACTGATGGGATAGGTTCGCACCCGACAGACATGTCCATTGTACACAATCTCCCCCACCACTTCATCCACCAGGGCATGGGGCAGAATATGTCTTATGGTCTGGAAAAAATTGTTTTTATAACGTGGAATATGGAATCCCAAGACATCATTGGTTAATATACTCTCCAATATTTCGATTTGCATGTGATTGGGCAGTTGCTGGAATATTTCAGGCGGGGGGAAGGGGATGTGGACGAATTGGCTCATAAGAACATCGGGGTGCTGTTTTCTTATCAGTTTGGGGGTTAAGTAAATGTGATAGTCCTGTAACATTACAATGGGGGTCTTCTGGGAGGTGCGCACATCTTCGCCTATGGCATCTGCAAATCGGGAGTTCACGTACTGGTAGGAATCCCAGGCCTGGTGCAGTTCATCATCGGCACAGGGTGAGTAGGGCGGATTCCACATGGAATGATGAATAAACCACAGAAGTGGATTGGCAAATTTACCATTAAAGCCATTATAGGTATCCTCTTCGGTTTTGATAAATTGAACATAATATTCAGGGTCTTCCAATGGTATGGGCACTTTACCCTGGTACATATTGTCCATATGGTGGTCGCATTCTCCGATTGCAGAAGAAACCCATGTACCATGGGTTCTTTGCATGAAGGGTATCATGGACCCCACTATACCTCCCGCTCCTCTTATTAATTCGATTTTCCCATTTTCGTCTTTTTTGAATAGTACTGGGCCTCGGTTCGAGGCTACTATTATTTCCTTGTCTTGTATAAATTCAGTGTCCATTGCGGTGCCTCCGATAAACATTTGATATAGTGGACATTTCTGTATGCATCAACTAGAGACCAATTGAAAGGAAGACTGCCTGGTTATCCCTCCAACTGGCACCATATCCATCTTTCGACCTTTTTTGAGTGACTTTATTAGTTATCCTCTATTTAAACTTTTAGTATATGTTCTGGGTTTAAAAATAATTTGGAACTTAATCTGGGATTTAAAAATAATCTAACCTTTTATAACAACTTTAAATAATTGTCATCAATTCCCCTGAATAGTTGGGAAACTTGTCTAAGAAAAATGAACGATCCATAAAAAATCATAGGATCAGAATTAAGCGATAAACACTCCTTTTAAATGATAAATACAGGGGGTGAATTTCATAGAAACTTCTCTCGCTAGGTATAGAAAAGATAATCTACTGCTATTTTTTCTCAAAAGTCCTAGCCGCCTCTTTCAGGTACTCCCGGATGGGAATCTGCTGTGTACACTTCGCTTCGCACTCCCCGCATTCTGTACAGTAGGAGGCGCTCATCTTCTTGGCCGCCAGGAAGGAATAGTTCCCACGGGGTTTTTCCATGTTCTGGTAAATGTAGACGTCATTTAAGAGGTTCAGGTTCAGGGGGATGTCCACGCCCTCGGGGCAGGGCATGCAGTAACCACAGGCCGTGCAACCCACGTGCATCCTGGCTTGGTAGGCCTCCCGAACTTCCTGTATTATACCCCTCTCCTGGGAGGATAAACTGTTGGCGTAACCATCCTCGGCAATCCTGAGGTTCTCCTCCACTTGTTCCAAGGTGCTCATACCACTCAGGACCAGATCCACCTCTTCCTGGTCCCACAGGAAGCGTAAACCCCACTCAGCCAGTGTTCTCTTAACTGGGGCCTGGTCCCAGATGGCCTGGATCTCAGCTGGGACATTTTTGGTTAGACAACCTCCCCGGAGGGGTTCCATGATGACACTTCCCATTTCCCGGCTTTCAATGTACTTCAATCCCTCCTTCCCGGCCTGGAAGTCCTGGTCCATGTAGTTGTACTGTATCTGGACGAAACTCCAGGGATAGGAATCTACCATGGTTTTGAAAACTTCAGCTTCGTCGTGGAAGGAGAAACCAGCGTATCCAATCCTCCCATCTTCCAGGGCCCGGTCTAGAAATTCGAAAACATCCAGATTGGTCAGATTTTCCCAGGTCTTCTGGTTAAGACCATGCAGAAGGTAAAAATCAATCCAGTCCGTCTGCAGCCTTTCCAGCTGCTCATCCAGGTAATGATCCAGGTCCTTCTTTTCATGAACCAGCCAGCAGGGCAGTTTGGTGGAGAGATACAACTGGTCCCGGTAGCCATCGGCGAGAACCTTTCCCACCAAAATCTCACTCCGACCTCCACTGGTGGCCGAGGAGCCATGATAGGGGTAGGCAGTGTCTACGTAGTTAACACCCTCATCCAGGGCATGTTGTAGCATCTTGCGGGCCAGTGGTTCGTTAATGTTTTCGGGGTTCCCATCCCTAAGGGGCAGTCTCATGCATCCAAATCCCAGTATAGAAACCTTATGGCCGGTTTTTCCAAGTTCTCGGTATAACAACGTTATCCACCAAATTAAATCTTTAAAGATAGTTAATGAGTAATCTAATGAACTGTAAAAGCAGGAGTATAAGTAGGAATAATAAAAATACAACCACGAACTGTCTGATCATTTCCTTCTCTTGAATACTAAATCACCTCAACGGGATGAAATTAGAGTTTGCTGCAGATATAGGTTACATAATTTTCCGCTTCAACCGTTTTAGATATAATCACAAACCCTGTTTTTTTAAGTAAACCTTCCATGATCCAATCATAGGTACTGTATTCATCCTTGATGTGGATTAGGGTTTCATTGGCCAGGGAATCACCACCATGCTTTTTCATGGTCTCCACCAAGTTTTCCAGGGAGTGTTCATGATCCGGGGCCGGGAAGGTGAAAATAACATCAAAAAGATACAATTTTCCCCCTTTTTTAAGGATACTGGCCATGTTCAGAAGGGCTACTGATTTCCAGAAGTCGGGCAGGTGGTGCAGGGCCACCTTGGAAACCATCTTATCCACCGGGCCCCCCTCATGCTGATAGGTTAAAAAACCGGCACAATGGGTTTCTATATTCTCAATTCCTTCATTTTTCGCATTTTTCTCCAGAACATCCAGCATGGGCTGGGAGATATCCACCCCGATGACCTTCTTGGAGTACCTGGCCAGTTTCAGGGCAATACCACCAGTTCCACAACCAAAATCAAGCACAGTATCTTCTGAGGTGATATTTAACTTAACCCTGACATCCATTGCTTCTTTTTCAAAGTTCCTAAACTGTTCATGCTGATTATCGTAGTTTGATGCAACTTCCGGGTTTAAGTAGTCCACTCCGATCTGTTTTTCTTTAAAGTACCATTCCGGTTTCAGGTTAACTCCCCTATTTTTCTATTAACTAATTAGAGATCATCATTTATGGGGGAACTTGAGGATTAAGACCTGGGTGGATACGGTCTGGCCATCCAGGATGGCGGTGATGGTGGCTACCCCCGGCCCTTCATCACTTTTTAGGGTTACGCTGGCCTGGCCATTGACGGTGTAGGCGGTGCGAGTTTTTCCCTTCCCTAGACTTCCCAGGTTGGTGGTAAAGGTGATGGGTATACCATCGGGTAGGTGTCCCGAACGGAAGGTGTCCAGTCCATTGGAATTCCTGGTCAAATCGGCGGTGACTGTGACTTTTCCACCGAAAAACAGCATGGATCTGCTGGGAAAAATATTTACCATTAGCCAGCGGCTGTAGATAACCCATCCGGCCCCGATATTGGTGATCTGGCTCTCTACCGGGGCCTGGTGGTTATAACCCCACCAGTTGTGCTGGGCAAAAACCATCCCGTTATAGGGCTGATTAGTGTGAAGTTCATTGTGAAGCCCGTAATCGGTGTTCTGGTAGATGTGGTTGAAGTGCACCTTCAGGTCTTCGGCCTGGAACAGGTGGATTCCGGAACCATTAGCGGTTATCCGGTTGTTACTGATATTAAAAAAGTAGTTACCATCTCCGTGAATGGCTGTTTCCTGGTTACCCGTAATCAGGTTTCTGGTTATGGTAACATAATTCATGCCCTGGGAGTTAATTCCATTCCCATTATTGGCAATGGAATTCCAGGAGATCAGGACATCCGTACCACTATCTATGAATATTCCTTCCTGATTGTCGGTTATTTTATTATTAATGATCATTAAATTGGTGGCTTCCGGTCCCCGAATACCAAAGTAGTTACCGGTGATCCTATTATTTTCCACCGTGCAATTTTCAGTCATCACCACTCCATATTCATTGGCACCCTGGATGGTGAAATTCTTCAAAAGGGAACCTTTGCTCATGGACACAGCCGGTGAATCAGCATCAGCTTTTATGGTAACCTCCCCCCAACCAATTAGACTCAAATTATCCTGGCTTAAAGTAACGTTTTCAAGGTAAACATAGGGTGTCCCTGCATCATCAAAGACGTTAATGGTATCACCAGGGCTGGCCGAGTTTACCGCTGCCATTATGGTGGGATAGGTGTGTCCCGGACCCACATTTCTATTCACTGCTGCCACCTCCATGAGGTAATTATTCTTGCCGATAACACTACATATTTTTATTTATGATTTAATTTATTCCATGTATGGACCCGATTATCTGTTTTCATGTAAATATGTCATTATCGTCTCAGTGTTATTTTTCACGAATTTATAAGCCTTTATGAACCTTTTCATTTCTTCTTCGTCCATTCTTATGGGGATAATGTTTTCTAAACCGTTTTTACCAATTATGGCCGGCATTCCCAGGCACACATCATTTACCCCTTCAATTTCATCATCCAAATAAGCTGAAACAGTGAATATCTTTTTTTCATCCTTCAGAACCGTCTTGACCACATCTGAAATGGCGAAGGCCGGTCCGTATTCGGTGGCACCTTTATTACCAATAATCTCGCTTCCGGCAGATATCACCTTTTTAATGGTACTTTCCACATCGAAACCAGATGCATCGGGAATATAATCATATTTGATAAAGTCCTTGATAGGTATGCCTCCAATGGAGGATAAACTCATGACTGGAACCATATAGTCGCCGTGCTGACCTATTACTCGGGTTTGAATCTCATTGACATGTACCTTGAAGTGTTTGGCTATGTAATTTCTCATTCGGAGTGAATCCAGATGGTTTCCCAATCCAAAAACCCGGTATTTGCTGAGCCCAGATTTTTTTAGGGCCACATAGGTCATCACATCCACTGGGTTGGTCACCACTAGTACCACTGAATCCGGTGAATATTTATAAATCTCTTGAGAATAATCGGCAACAATACCGGCATTGTCTTTGGCCAGTTCCATTCTTTCAATCTTTTTTTTCCGAGCCAATCCTGCAGTTAAGACTATTACATCTGAGTCTTGTATAAGTTCCATGTTGCTGGATGTTTCAATTGAAATATCAGTCCCCATTGCTGCCATAGCATCATATATGTCCAGAGATTCTCCTTCAATCTTCTCTATACTGCTTTCCCTGGAAATAAGCACCAATTCATCCACATATTCCTTTTCAGCCAATGAAAAGGCGGATGCACTACCGACGTTGCCGGATGCACCAATAATACTGACTTTCATATCTGTATCACCACAAAATTATTAGTTTATTAGTAATTAGAAAATACTAAAATGTAATTCAAATATTGATATTAACTGAAATAAAGGGCATTTTTTTGTTTATATTCTGTTATTCATTAATATAAAATATTTTGCTCTAAATTTAAGCTGCCGGAAATCTCTAAATTTAAGCTGCCGGAATACTTTAAATTAAAATTTCTGATTTTACCTTTTATATCCCAAATTGAACATAATAAAAATACAGGGGTGAATGTAATGGTTGATCTGCCGGAAGAAGCAGTGGAGATGTTTAACAACGAAGACTGTGATAAAAGTAGACCTTTAGTATGGATTTCGACGGTAGGGGTTAGGGACAAGGAGGGAAGCCCCCATCTGGCCCCGGTGTGCTTTACCAAGGTGCTGGATAGGGATAAGATCCTGGTGGCCATAAACTTCGCCACCCAGACCATGTACAATATCGAAACCTACTCCCGGGTGGCTCTGGGTATCGCAGTGCACTACGATGGCTACCTGGTCAAGGGGACCGGGGCCATAATTGAAAAGGGATCCGAGTTTGAACAGGTCCAGGAAATGGTGAAGGCCCGTTTTGGGGATAAAATTAAACCAAAGGCTGCCCTGTTAATCTATGTGGAAGAAGTTTACTCCTTAAAACCAGGCTCTGGTTCTAAGAAAATAGTGTGAAGCTTTAAATATGTAGTTACACGTCTAAATCCCTATATAACCCGTGGAGATTCTTTTATGGGAGAAGGACTGAAATTATTGATCTACTTCCTAGTGGGTGGATCCATCCTCACCCTGGTCACCTACTTCGGCAGTAAGGATAGGGGGATCTTAGCCGCCTTCATAGCCATGTTCCCGGCGGTAACCACCATGAGCATCCTTACCATCTATAGTGAAGCCGGTGGCCTGCTGGTTTTAGACTATGTAAAGGGCCTTCTCCTGTTAAGCCCAGTGTGGATTGTTTTTCTCCTCTGCGTATACTTCTTTCTCCCCAGACAGGGGTTAATGGTGGCCCTGGGTGCAGGGGTGCTGGTCTATATCCTGGTGGCTATTTTTCTCATTTACCTACAACCCACCCTCTAATCGGGGCCTAGATTATCTCTCCACTTATGGAGATGGTGTAATCTTTGATGGTAATGTTTTTCTGAGCCTTCTCCAGGGCCCGGTGTACTAAGACCTCGATACCGGAGCAGCAGGGAACCTGCATGTGCACGATGCTGATGGATTTTATGTCCTGGTTAGCGAAGATCTCGGATAATTTATCCACGTACTGGTCTAGGGTCTGATCCAGCTTGGGACACAGGATGATCAGGACCTTATCTTTTAAGAAGCGCTGATGGAAATTGGCATAGGCAAAGGGTGCGCAGTCCGCTGCGATGAGTAAATCAGCATTCTTCAAATAGGGTGCCTGGGGATTTAATAGCTGCAGTTGCACTGGCCAGTTACGAAGCTCGGCACTGAGAACCACGGCCGCTTCTTCACACTCTACCCGGGCCCCTAAATCCACCTCCATGGACCCGGGACAGCCGCAGCCAAAGGTCTTCTCCTCCTGGTACTCCGGCACATCCATGTTTTTTTCCTTCAAAAAGTCTATGGCCTGTTGGAGAAGTTTCTGCTCGCTATGGTCATCCAGGTGTTTTAGATGGGCCTTTATAACATTGGGGCCTTCTTTCACCACGTTTTCCATGACCCGATACTCGTCATAGGGTTCCGCTTCCCGGGTCTCAACCTCAATGGCGCCCTGGGGGCAGGTACCGATGCAAGCCCCCAACCCATCACAGAAAAGGTCGCTTATCAGGTGGGCTTTGCCGTCGATTACCTGCAGGGCTCCTTCAGGGCATCCGGGGATACAATCCCCACAGCCCGTGCACTTTTCCTGGTTAATCTTTATTATATCCCTCTTCATAAGTTATATCTCCTTTAATATCTTCAATTTATCAAATTCATCTTAAAAAATATTATAAAATTTGATTCATAAAATAGTAGTGGGGATTATTTTTTGAAAAAGAAAGAAAAATCAAAAGAAAAGATAAATAAGGGTGTGAAGATTAACACAGTGGATGAATATGTTGCCGTTGCTCCTCAAAAAGAACACCAAGTCCTGGAGGAACTTCGCCAGACCATTAAGGCTGCTGCCCCTGAAGCTGAAGAAACCATCAGCTACCGGATCCCGACCTACAAATATAAGGGCCCACTGGTTCACTTCGCTACATTTAAGGACCATAATAGTTTCATCGTGATTAATAAATCCGTCCTGGAAACATTCCAGAAAGAACTGGAAGATTACACCACCTCCGGGACCACCATCCATTTTTCTTCTGAAAATCCCCTCCCGGAGGAGCTGGTTAAGAAAATAGTAAAGGAAAGAATGAAACAGAATGAAAAGAAATAAGTGAACTAAATCCTACACTAAAAATTGGGATATTTATTTTTATCGAGGAAGAGTCATGGTTTCCAGCTCCGATTTGGAAAAGATGAGGGTAGAAAAGGATATCGAGGGCATAATAAAAGCCCTGGATCCTAAAGAGGACAAGCATATCCGGGAACAGGCGGCCTATATCCTGGGAGATCTTAAGGTAAAAGAAGCGGTCGAACCCCTTATCTTGATTCTGAAGGATGATTACTGGCCTATCCGCAAGGCCGCTGCCTTGTCTTTAGGGGCCTTAGGTGATAAACAGGCTGTGGAGCCCTTAATCGCAGTTTTAAAGGATGATTACTGGCATGTAAGGGAGACGGCGGCCCTGGCACTGGGGGCCCTGGGAGATAAAAGGGCGGTGGAACCCATAATCGAGGCCTTAAAAGACGGTTCCTTAAATGTCAAATGTGAAGTGGTGGATGCCCTGGGAGCTTTAGGTGACCGGCGAGCATCAAAACCTTTAATGGAAATATTGGAGGAAGAGGATTATATCCTGCGGGCCTGCACCGTTACTTCCCTGGGCAAAATCGGTGATAATCTGGCAGTGCGGTCTCTTTTAAATTCCTTAGAGGACGAGAGCTATCTGGTAAGGGTTAACGCCGCCCATGCCCTGGGAACCATGGGAGATGAAAGTGCACTTCCCCACCTACAGGAGGCTCTTGCTAAATCTCAGGGAGAATCCCAGGAATTCGAACGGGCCATAAGAGATGCTATGGCCCGGATCAGCGCACGTCAATAGTTAAGCTTCTGATTTTTTCTTTCTCCATTCCAGGAGGTACGCCATCACCAGTCCCACCACAAAACCCAGGGTGATGTTCACCACCAGGGATAGAACCGCAATTAATATGGTTACCAGGTAGGAATCGGTTTTCATACTGTTTTTGCCCAGTTCCAAGGCAATAAATATGAGTAATGCTCCGAAAATCCCCACGGGGATGATCAGCACGAACTGGGGGCCGGCGAAGAAGAGGGCCACTGGTAAGAGCATCAGTCCACTGATTATGTTGGCGCCGCCTGTACGGGCTCCGAAACGATAATCAGCCGCCAGGCTACCTGCTCCATGACACATGGGCAATCCTCCCAATGGTACCGAGGTGAGGTTCATAAGCCCAATGGTCTTGGACAGACTGTCCGGCTTGACATCTACCTTATATAAATCCTTAAGTAAGAGAGAAGTGGCCAGAATGGCGTTGGTTATGGTTAATGGTATCTGGGGTAAAACCAGGGTCCAAGTACCGGATACAACATTCTGGAATGAGGGTAAAGTTATAGAAGGGAGGGGTAAAAGGCTAACTGGTGGTATTCCACTCACCAATAACCCTATACCTACTCCTAAAATCAACACCAGGATGGCTGACACGTTGGGCACATTCCACCACCGGTTGGCCAGGAAGAACAGAAGAATGAGGACCACACACACCACCGACAATATAATATCGGTAGATACGAACTCCAGTGATGTTTTTAACAAAAGTAAAGCTAAGCCAAGTTGTATGCCCCTGACTACACTGTTAGGGACTTTTTCCTGGATAAATTTCATCCCATGGCCTAGTCCAGTAAATATGAAAATAATTCCCAGAATTAAACCAGAGGCCACCACTTCCCCTTTACTAATCCCTCCCACAATAACCAGGGTCCCTATGGCCTTCATAGGCTCAATGGGGATTGGTATTCGGTAATAGAATCCGGTTATCACTGACCAGATACAGTAGAAGAGTAACTAACTGCCAGGGCTATGGGGAGGAAGGTTACATAGTCTCCCACTGCCCCTGAGAACTCTTCCAGGTTGAATCTTAAGGGGGGGTCGGTCCGAGGTTTCATTTTCTTTTACTATTGGTGACTCCCTCCAGTATGGATGTGCTTAATATTACTTATCGATTGATTGTGATAGTTATTTTTTACCATCCTAGAGCAAGTGATATAGTGGAAAAAACATAATAAAAAGTAGTTATATAAGCTAAGGATTTGATAGAAGGAGGATTTTGGCTATGAATATTGGAATAATAATATATTCCCAGACCAATCACACCTATTCTGTGGCCCAGAAGTTGCAGGATAGGCTCGCTGCAGAGGGACATGAAGTGAATATAGAACGTGTGATTCCTACCGGTAAAGTTAATCCCGGAGAAATTAATGTAAACTTCCAGAACCAGCCCGATACTGATTCTTATGATGCTTTGATCTTCGGATCACCGGTCCACGGCTTCAGCCTGGCCCCGGCCATGAATGCCTACCTGAACCAGATCCCGTCTCTGCAGGATAAGAAGATAGCCTGTTTTGTCACCAAGGGCCTGCCATTTGACAGTACCGGTGGGAACCAGGCCATTAAACAGATGAAAAACGTCTGCCGATCCCGGGGTGGGACAGTGATTGGGACTGCCATTGTGACCTGGAGTATGAGTCGGAAAAAGAAGATAAACAACCTGTTGGCACGATTCGGGGCTTTGTTCTAGGTATAAACATTAGAGTGGATTGTTAAGTAAAATCAATTCCTGGTTAAATTCACGCCATTATGATACTTTAAACCCCAAATAGTTCTATGAAAATTTTAGCCATCATGGGAAGCCCCCGCAAGGGGAACAGTTACAAGTTAACCCGCCTAATCGAAGATCGACTAAAAACTAAGGGTGAAATTGATTTTGAGTACCTCTTCCTCAAGGACACAGAATTGGCTAACTGTATCGGCTGCCACCTCTGTGTACAAAGGGGGGAGGAGTTCTGTCCTCTACACGATGACCGGGATCATATTCTCAAGCGAATGGAAGAGGCTGACGGGGTGATCTTCGTCTCCCCGGTTTACATGTTCACCATAACCGCTCTGATGAAGAACTTCGTAGACCATCTGGCCTTTCTGGTACACCGCCCCATTTTTTTCCAAAAACCGGCCATGATCTTCATCCACCGGGGGGATATGTTCCAGGAATCCATTAAATACATGGCAAGGGTAGCCCGCAGCTGGGGATTTTCGGTGGTGGCCCGGCTGGGCATCCCCGACCCGGATGATATGACACCCCAATCCCGGGAAAAGTCTATAAGGAAACTGGAAAAGGAGACTGATAAATTTTTCAGGGCCCTGGAAAGTGGGAAGCTACCTGCACCCAGTCTATACGACCTTTTAGGGTTCCGGGTGTGGAAGATCAATGCCCTGGCCCTGAAGAAGGACTTCCCCGCCGATTACCAGTACTGGAAGGAACACAAACTCTTTGATAAGGATTATTACTACGACGCACCCATCAACCCCCTAAAGAAGGTAATTGCCAGACTCTTAGAACCACTGGTGCGGATGTTCATGCGGAGGACTTTCCAGGGCTACTAGAGAATATTTGAAATATTAGTTGCACAAATATTACTACTAATGCCCAGGGGGAGTCTCGTATATCGCTAATATACAAAGTCTTTTTAACACTCTTAATTTCTGTTATACTGATCTTATCTGCTTCTGAAAGTTTCATAGCCTCCCAGGAAGTTAATAATACCACTCCTGGTAATATTACCAACTTGACCGTGGGAATTAACAGCACCATTAACTCTTCCACCTATAAACAGTCCACCTGGGGCATTCTGATACAGGATCAGAATACCAGCGAAGTCCTCTTTAGTGAGAACTCCCAGGAACTCTTCGTACCCGGATCCACCACCAAGATTTTTGTTGCTGCCGCTGCCCTGGCCGCTTATGGCCCGGATTATACCTTCCAAACACCTGTTTTCTATGATGGAGATCTGGAATCCGGAACCCTCCGGGGTAATCTGGTGCTGGTGGCCAGTGGAGACCTGACCATGGGAGGCCGCAACACCCCCGACGGTAGGATGGCCTACACCAACCTGGATCATTGTGACGCCAACTACCTGGAGGGGGCTAACCTAACCTCCACTGACCCGCTCTCTGGCCTGAATGAGCTGGCCCGCCAGGTTAAAGCCTCCGGAATCAATAAGGTGGAAGGTGATGTCATTATCGATGACCGGCTTTTTGAGAAAATCCTGGCCCCAACCGGTGAATACTTAATCACTCCCATCATGATCAACGATAACCTCATCGACCTGGAAATAATACCTGGAAAGGCTGGAGAAAATGCCACCATTAACTGGAGGCCGCAGAGCAGCATCTACACCGTAACTTCCCAGGTAAAAACCGTTTCAGCGGGTGAAACAGAAATAACCGTCGATGATGATGATAAAAGCAACCTAGTGGTGGAAGGTCAGATCCTGGAAAACTCCACCCCCCTAGTGCGAACCGTCACGGTGGAGGATCCCTCCTCTTTTGCCCGGGCACTATTCATCGAGGCCCTTAAAAGGGAGGGAGTGGAAGTTACCAGCCCGGTATCCAACCAGAATCAGCAGTTGCTCTCCAACAACACCACTGCCTACAACGATGATGAACGGGTGGCTTTACTCACCTCTTTACCCTTCTCGGAGAACATCAAGGTGGTGTTGAAGGTCAGCCAGAACATGCAGGCCGACACCCTGGTAGCCCTTTTGGCAGCTAAAAATGGTAAGAAAACCTTCGATGAGGGTATGCAACTGGTGGGTGACTTCCTGTTGAGTGCCGGGGTGGATAGCGACATGCTAGCCTTATCTGATGGTAGGGGTGGTACCTCCTCAGATCGGATAAGTCCCGAGGCCAGTAACCAGCTTTTAAGTTACATGACCCGGCAGAGCTACTACCAGAGCTTCTTCGATGCCCTGCCGGTTTTAGGATACGACGGCTCCCTGGTGGGGATAGTTACTAACACCAGCCCCATCTACGGTAAGGTGAATGCCAAAACTGGTACCGCCATTGCCGAGGATAAACTGAATGGTCGGGGCATCCTTTTAAGCAAATCCCTGGATGGCTACCTGGTCGCCCGAAGTGGGAGAAAACTCATATTCTCCATTTATGTGAATAATGTGCCCCTGAATAGTACGGAAGATGTGGCCCTGGCCCATCAGGATATAACTAAAATATTAGAGTCAGTTTATTACAATCTATGAAGGTTGGTAAATTTTTTATTAAAAAAACTGATCATTTTTTATTCTTCTGGAACTCTAGGAAACTCTCGGGATAAATTCCCCGAAGATGATCCATCAATCCCCAATTTTCCAAGTCTTTAATCACCACTCTAGCCTCTTCCAGTAATTCTTTGGTGATCTGGTAGCGGTGTTGCAGTTTATTATGGTCATTCTGGAGTTTCTGATGTCTTCGCACGTTGAACTCCACCTTCATATGCTCCAGTTCATCTAAACGCTTCTGAATAGTCTTCTTATCATCCATGGCGTCCCGGAGGATTTCCTGGGAAGTGGAAAGGATCTCTTTGAAGGATTCCAATTCCTTCTCCCTTTTTGAAAGTTCAGCTTCCAGCATTTTTATTCTTTCATCGTACTTGTCGGTGTGGGTTTGGCTCATAGTTGCAACTTCCATCATGGTTGAAGATGTAATTAATACTTTTTTTTAGGTAAATTATTTTATTCCCTCCAGCTAATAATGGTATTAGGTGTTTTTGTTATGAAAGTGGTGACGGTGGCCCTGGTGGTATTGGTAGTGGTGGCGGGTGTTCTCCTGGTAATGGCCATTAACAAATCAGATGAAACCGGGGATAATAACACCACTCCAGAGGGGCAAAACCCACAGAACATGCCCTACCCGCAGGATTCTGAAGAGAACACCTCGCAAAGCACAGGTGGAGTGGTTTACAGTCCCCATGTCATGCAAAAATAGCCCAATAGATGGGACTTAGAATAAATTTTTTCAATTATTTTTAAGAAGAACTCCCAATCTCTTTTAGTATGGCTTGGTGCATCCTCCTTATGAATTCCATCCGTTCTTCGTACTTTAAAACGTCCAGGTAACCCTGTGCCACCAGGTTGAAGGCAAAAGGTGAGGGGATCCGGGTGCTGATCTGTTTGATATCCATTTTTTCTTCTTCTAAGAGTTTCAGGACCTTCTCAGCGTTCTTAACATCCATGTAGTCTTCCATAACCTCCCGACGGGCTTCCTTGAGGATGGAGAAGTTAGGATCCAGGTCCTTGACGAACTTCAGGAGGATCTTGCCCTTAACCTGCTGCCGCCCCACTGACTTCTCCTGACCCTTATAGCGGCGCAGGATCATGAGGGAACGCCCGGCACAGTGCCGGAAGCGTCCGGCCAGGGTCTCGGTCTTGTCAATGGCCTCCACCAGGATATCCTCCAGGTTACTGGCGGTGAGCTCCTGGAAAGCTTCCAGTCCACCTATTTTTCCTTCGGAGCTGAGATAGAAACCATTATCCGAGACAGAGATCATCACATCCCGCCGGAACTTGCGGGCGATGACGTAGGCCAGAGCCCGGGACAGGGCATCGTTAACCCGCCGGCCGAAGAGGCTGTGGAACACCACGAATTTACGACCCCCGAAGCCGGTGTAGAACTCCACCAGCAACTTCTTGAGGCTGGGGATCTCGGCGTAAAGGTACTGCTCCTGGAAGTACTGGTAGATGGAGTGGGCGGCGTTGTAATCCAGGTACAGATAGTCCTGTATGAACTGCAGGATTTCCTCCTGGCCGCGCCCCTTTTTAAACTCCCACTCCAGGATCCCCCGGAACTTCTGGATCTCCAGGGCCAGATCAAAGGACAGGGGCAGCTGCTCCGAGAACCAGGAGGGAATGGTGGGGGGTCCGGAGGCGGGGCTGACGTTGACACTCATACCCCGGGCGTAGTTAAAACGGTAGATCCGGCCGCCTAAGACGAAGCTATCACCTTTACGCAATTTTTCCATGAAGTCCTCTTCCACCCGGCCCACCACCTGACCGTTACACTTCACCACCGCTGCGGAGCGGTCGGGGATGGTGCCGATGTTGGTGGAGTACAGCATCCGGGCCAGCTTACCCCGCCGTCCCAGTTCATTCTTCTCCCAGTCCACCCAGATCTTGGCGTAGACGTAACGTTCCTCCAGGCGGGTGTACTCCCCGGCCAGGTAGCTTAATACACTGTCAAAATCCTCCCGGGACAGGTTCCGGTAGGGGTAGCTGCCCCGGATCACGGCCAGGGCATCATCAATATCCCAGCGGCTCTCAATGGCCATACCGTAGATATGCTGAGACAGTACATCCAGACAGTTCCCTGGGATGTGTATCTCATCAATACGGCCGTTAAGAGCGTTTTTAAGGATGAGGGCGCACTCCACCAGGTCATCCCGGTCCACCACCATCATCCGGCCCTTGGATTTCTCATGGAGCTGGTGGCCGCTGCGACCTATCCGCTGCAGGGCCCGGCTCACCGACTTGGGAGAGCTCACCAGCACCACCAGGTCGATGTAACCAATGTCAATACCCAGCTCCAGGCTGGTGGAGGAAACCACCACCTTCAATTTACCCTCCTTGAGCTGGTTCTCGGCCTCCAGGCGCAGCTCCCGGCTCAGGGAGGAATGGTGGGCCATGATGTTATCGTGATTATAAAAGTCCGGGTAGCGTTTTTTGAGGTTGAACACCACACTCTCGGTTCCGCTGCGGGTGTTGGTGAAGATGAGGGTGGTCTGGTGGTCCTGGATGAGCTCATGCAGGGACTTGTACATGGCCCGGTTAACTTCATCGGTCTCGGTGGTGATGATATCCTCCACTGGACATATCAGCTCCATATCCAGCTGTTTAAGGTAGTTGACCTCTACGATGAGGCAGTTACGGGGCTGGCCATAGTGCAGGCCCACCAGGAACTCGGCCACCCTCTCCAGGGGGTGTACCGTGGCGGAAAGACCGATACGGGTGAAGTCCCCCACCATCCGGGCCAGACGCTCCAGGCTCAAAGAGAGATGGGTGCCCCGCTTGTTATCCGCTAGGCTGTGGATCTCATCCACGATGACGTACTTCACACTTTTAAGCTTCTCCCGGAACTTGGGAGCGACCAGGAGTATGGAAAGAGTCTCCGGGGTGGTGATCAGGATATGTGGGGGAATTTTGAGCATCTTGGACCGCTGGTACTGGCTGGTGTCCCCGGTGCGCACCATCTTCCGGATGCCCAGCTTCTTCCCGGCTATCTCCTCTATCCCCTGCAGAGGGTCCTCCAGGTTCTTCTCGATATCGTTATCCAGGGCCTTTAAGGGGGAGATGTAGATACAGTACACCTCATCTTCCAGTTTCTCCTCCTCGGCCAGGGTGGTCAGCTCACTGAGGACTGATAGGAATGCGGTCAGGGTTTTACCGGAACCAGTGGGGGAGGAGACTAGCACATTCTGGCCCTGGTGAATGTCCACTATGGCCTGGCGCTGGGCCTGGGAGAAGGTCTTGAAGTTTCCCTGGAACCATTCCCGTACCCAAGGGTGCAGTATCTTGTAAATCTCTTCATCAGAGTATTGTTTTTCCTGTTTAGTGATCATGATCTCTTTTTTTTTGTGTCTCCAGAATTTTATTAAAAATCAAATTTAAAAAATACTTATTGAATCAGGTTGTAACGCTTTTGAAACTCCATTAAATCTTCCACCCGGCCAAAGTAGAGGGTTTCAAAGTCTTCCACCCCATAAACTTCCCAGTCATTAATATCTTCCTTGAGGAAGGGGGAGAGGGGCTTCTCGTGGAGGATGTCTGAACCCTCACTGACGAAGTTAAAGGAGGGCATCACCACCAGGTTCTTCCCCTGGAACCTGCCTTTAAGGTAACATTTTATCTTCTCCACCCGCTCCCCACTCCGGAGACCTACAGTGGGGTGTTCATGGCCGATTATAATAGTCTCCTCTGGGATTTGGTCCCACTTTTGGGGTACCTGGTCCCCGTGCATCACCAGGAAGTCCCCGGTGGAGAAGTCTTTATGCATCTCTAGACCCGTTTTCCGGGCGATGATAGGTGTCAGGGGGTCGTGGTTACCCTGGATCAGGATGATCTCCTGAAAGTGGTCCCTTAAAAAATCTACGAAGTTTAAGGTTTCACTCCACTCCTGGCGGCTGATCTTCCCGAATTCATGTTTAAAGTCCCCGTTAATAATGATGCCCTCTGCTTTTTGCCAGAAGAGAACCTCCTCCAGACGGTTAGTCAGAAGGGGGTACTGGAATTTGGGAACCATCACCCCCTGATAGTTAAGGGCCTCCTCATATCCCAGGTGCAGATCCGAGATAACCAGATAATCATTTGCCAGGAGGGCCAAATCCACTATCCGGGCACCGTAAAGACTGATATTAGCCATAATTTTAACCTAAAAATCTTAAAATATAAAATTTACACTAGAAAATTTACATTCATCCTTAATACTAAACCTTCAACCTTACCTCAATATTAGGGGCATAGTTGGATATTAAAGCTTCTTATTGAATTATGAAAAAAGATAGGAAAGTCCCCTAGTCCCGGAAATTTCTTAAAATCCAGGACATGGCAGAATGGAGTATCAGCACCACCACGAAGGGCACGAAAAGGTAGGTGTGGATTTGAAATGATAAAGTCTTATCCAGGAGGCCCAGGGTCAGGGCCTCTATGGGTCGGTAGTAGGCGATGCCCAGGCCGCTTACCAGAACCAGAACGGTCAGAATGATGAGCGCAATGTGAACACTGCGGCGAAAGGTGGCGTTGTTGGTCATTTTACCGTACCATACTCATTTATCTTACCCTAAGAAGTATTCGGACAGGTTTCCACTGTTGGAGTAGCCCCGGCTCTCCCAGTAGCCCTTGTAGTTGGGATCATCCGATAATTCAATTTCATCCACCCATTTGATCCACTTGTAACCCCACTTACTCTCTGCCACCAGCTGGAAGGGGTAACCCCTCTCCGGGGGGATGGTGGCGTTGTTCATTTTATAGGCCAGGATTATCTGGTTGTTCTTCACATAATCCAGGGGGAAGGAGGTGGTGTAACCATCCACGGCGTGGAATATGATGGTGTTGGTCTGGGGCAGTGGCCCGGCCTTATTTATAAGTTCTGAGACCAGCACACCCTCCCAGAGGATGTTCACGCTCCAGCCCTCCACACAGTCCAGCTTCACCACCTTCCGGTAGGTGGTGAAATTCTTAGCCTCAGCGTAAGTGTAATTAACTGGGTTTTGCACTAATCCGGTGATCTGTAACTGGTAACTGTTGATATCCACGTACTGGGGACCTTTGATGGAGTTCTCCCGGAAATCATTTACTGAGGATAGATCTTCTCCCTGATACTCCCGTACTTCCGCCGAGTCCAGACTCACCGTCCGGTTCTGGAGGTTCTCCAGTGCCAGGAACACTCCCAGAACAACCACAGAAAGCAAAACTATTAGATAGATCTTTTTCAAGAGATCAACTCGCAAATTTTTCTACTATATTTCGTTCCAGTCCACACTGTGGGTGACGGGCAACTCCCGGAGCCAGCCAATATCGCTCTGATAGAGCATACGAATATCCTGTATTCCCAGTCGGATCATGGCCAGTCTCTCGATACCCAGACCAAAGGCGGCTACCGGGGTTTCCACACCCAGGGGTTCCAGGACCTCGGGACGGAACATGCCCGCCCCACCCAGTTCGATCCAGCTCTCCTTCTCCGGAAGGTAGATCTCACATTCGGTGGACAGATAGGTGTAGGGGAAGTAGGCCGGTCGGAAGCGAACCTGGAAGCCCAGTTGATGATAAAATTCCTTTAAAATCCCAAGGAGGTTCCGGAAGGTGATGCTCTCATCGGCCACGATACCCTCCACCTGATGGAACTCCGGCAAGTGCTTGTAGGTGATGGTCTCCCGGCGGAAGACCCGGCCCACCGAGAACATCTTCAGGGGTGGCTGATTGTCCTTTAAAAACCGGGCCGAGACACAGGTGGTGTGGGTCCGCAGCACCGACTGCCGGGCCACTTCCCGGTCCCACTGGTACTTCCATCCCTTGGAGCCCGTCTTTCCCCCATGTTCATGGGCCCTTTTAACCTTCTCCACCAGTTCATCCTCTGGTAACAGGGTCTCCCGGGGCGTTTTTATGTAGAAGGTGTCCTGCATCTCCCGGGCGGCATGGTCCTGGGGCTGGAACAGGCAGTCGAAGTTCCAGAATGCAGATTCCAGGATGGTCCCCCGGGACTCGGTGAAGCCCAGATTAAGGAAGATACGTCTTATCTCCTCGATGGTCCTCTGCAGGGGGTGGAGCTTACCAGCGAAGCTATCCGGGTGCTCTGCCTTAATGTCATAGGCCCGGTAGTGCAGATTCCTCCAGCTACCACTTTTAAGCTGTTCATGGGTGATCTGGGTGGCTTCCTCCCTGATTTCAACCCCGTCTTCCAGGATCTCCTTACCCAGGGGAGTGACCTCCAGGGTGTAGCTGGGCTTTTTATGGACCTTTAGGAGTCCTTTTCTTTGTTTTAAAAGATTGAAACCTTCCTGAAGTCGAGGGGAAAGTTCCTGTAAGGATAATTCGCCACTTTCTCCCAGTTCTTTTAGCAAACTTTCATCGGGGCCAGCCTCATTCCGCGCGGCCATTCCCTGACTGCTGATGGTTACCTGGCCCTTATCCAGGGTGGCCCAACCCTTCCGGAGTAGCCAGCCAATGGCGATTTTAACTTCGGATGGTTCAATACCGGACTTCTGGGATAAATCCTTCATATGGATGGTTTCTTCCTCCTGCAGGGCGCTCAGTATCCTCCGCTCAGGCAATCCATCCTGGGCATAGGAAGCACCATCCTCAGACAGGCTCAAGAGTTCATCCACGTCTTTATTTACCTTAATAATATCCTTAGAGGCCAGGATACCGGCGGCACTCATCACGGATTTGATGGGCAGGAGTTGAAGTTTCAGTACCTTTTCCGGAGTGCTCTCTCCCCCTTCTGACTCCAGGGCCTTCAGGACCTTCTTCTCGTAAAGGTGCATCTCCTCTTTAATTCTATCCAGCATGAAAAATACCTCGTAATTCAATCATCTTTGTAAATATCCTTATAATCAGCCAGATATGATGCCATTATGGAAGAAGCAGTCAGATCGGCTGTGGTACCAGGATTCAAACCTTTTTCAACCAATTCTTCATCGAATTGGTCTAGTTTGTCCCGGCCTTCATGGGTTAATATTCCTCCCTCATCCAATATACCCTTTGCACTCCGGGAAACTTCCTGGGCTTTGGCCTCCCCATACTTTCTTTCAATGAGGGTATCCGGAATCCGGGAGAGTATGGTCAGGAAAGTCTGTACCGTGGCTTGATTAATACTTTCAGTGGCTTTAAGCTCCCTGAAAACTGGAAGGCCAGTCTCAAAGGTAACTGGCATACCATGGGTGAGCTCGTAGGAGAGCTGGTCCCAACCAGCAGACATCTCCAGCACCTGGTACATGTTTACCTCATTTTCCAGGAGTTCCTGCACCGAGTCCTCACTGGCCACGTCCAGTTCACTCTGTTCCCCCATACCCCCGGCATCGGCGATGTTGATGGCCTGGTAAAGGTTAACTGCATCCTGGGGGGTGGTGGCTTTCATAATCTGGTTTAAGTTATCTCTAACCGAATCCAGATCATTACTCATACCCGCCGCGGCGGATAATGGAGTTAAGAGCATCACTATCCCTAAGTTGGTGTTGTTCTCCACCCAACGGTCCGTTTCCACCACGGAGTCTTTGATTAGTTCTCCTAATCCGATTTTATGCCAGGAATCCTGGTCACAGTAACGGGAGCCACGACGGGCAGCCCGACGCATGTTATCCCCAACTACCACTCCACTTATAAGGAAATCCTCAAAGACCATATCCGGAAAGTCCTGGGTCCGGTGCACGTTACCCGGCTTGGGATGACCACTCACCTCCAACACCGAGGCTATCTGAGCACATTTAGCGATATAATCGGCATCCACAACTATCCCTCAAAAACAGTTATCCAGCTGACCTTCCAGGAACATGGGAGTGAAGTGGCTGATTATTAGATCGGCCCCAGCTCTTTTAATGGATAAAAGAGACTCATAGATGGAGTCCATAGTGAGGTAACCGGCTTCGATACCGGCTATTAACATAGAATACTCGCCACTAACCTGATAAGCCGCGGTGGGCATTCGATACTCTTCCTTAACCATCTTTATGATGTCCAGGTAGGCCAGGGCAGGTTTAACCATCACAATATCCGCACCCTCCTCGATGTCCAGTTCCACCTCCCTTAAAGCTTCACTGGGGGTGTGGGGACTCATCTGATAGGTCCTGCGGTCACCGAAGGAAGGTGCTGAACACACCGCATCCCGGAAGGGTGCGTAGAAACTGGATGCGTATTTGGCAGCGTAGGACATGATGAGTGTATCCTCAAATCCACTGTTATCCAGATTCTCCCGGATGGCAGCCACTCTACCATCCATCATATCTGAAGGCGCTACCATATCCGCCCCGGCACGGGCATGGGACAGAGCTGTTTCGGATAAGTAGTGCAGGGTCTCATCGTTTAATATTTGACCTCCCTCCACCACTCCACAGTGGCCGTGGCTGGTGTACTGGCACAGACACACATCGGTGATTACCACCAGATCCGTTTCTTCCTTCAACCGGCGCACTGTTTGCTGGACAACACCTTCGGGGTGGAAGGCCATGGAGCCCACTTCATCCTTCTCCCGGGGCATACCGAACAGTATTACAGAATGAAGCCCCAGTCCCTCCAGTCGGCTGGCTTCCTCCACGGCATCCTCCAGGGAGTATCGGTACTGGCCAGGCATGGTATCGATATGTTCTTTATCGCCTGGTTCCAGTTCTTCCTTGATGAATAGGGGGTAGATGAAGTCTTCGGGATTTAAGGTTGTTTCTTGGAGGATTTTCCTGATCTGGGGAGTTTTTCTTAACCTGCGCATGCGACGAAAGGGGAATATCATGTTGTAATCACCCAAATTAATTCAATATATCCAACATTAAATGATAAATCTACAAATTGATTAATAATTAACCTTATTTTCTAATTTAAAGAAGAGCTTGGATATAAATCTATTCTTTAAATGAAGATGCCTTTCATTCCTCCTCCACATCCACCAGTGTTTCTACGCTTTCAACCGAACGGCGAATAGCATTTTCTCCCATTTTAATGGATATGGCTCCAGCAGAACAAATTTCCGCGCAGCGACCACAGACCCTGCATTTTTCTCTGTCTATCTCCAATTTTCCATCTACCATGGTAAGGGCATTCACAAAACAGGATCCCTGGGTGCAGTTTCCACAACCAGTACATAGATCTGGTTTGAATTCCAGAACAACGCCCTCCATAGGACGGATGCTTTTACCCAGATCTTCTGGTAAATCCGAGGCCATCTTCCACAGGCAGCAGCAGGGACAGCAGTGGCAGATGGTTAAAAGTTCTTCCTTGGGGCCAGTGTTCAGCCATATGCTGTCGATTTTGTTTCGGCCGATGATATGCACCAAACCCGCTTCTTGACATTTATCGACATGCTCTAGGGCCTCTTTTTTGGAAACCAGCCTCCCCAGTTTGGGTGATATCTTCTTAACCCCTTTACCCAAGAATAAACATCCCAGGTCCTGAGGATAATCGTCACAGTGGTTGGAAACCCGGCAGATACAATGATTCATTATTAGATGATATTTCGATCTGCCTATCATGTCTTTCAGGACCTGGCTAGGCAGTAATGTTTCTTCTGGTACTTCTATACTGCTATTTACCTGAACCTCCTCTACTATGGACTGTACTGTACCGTCCCGGGGGATTACTAAGATATCATCATCCTCGAAGAGCAGTTTGTCCACAACTACGGCCAGGGGAGGGATTTTCTGGCATACACGTGCCAGGGTGAAGCGAGTTTTGAAGGTGGATTTAATGACCCTTACACTGATGTCAGAAAAGGTTATCCAGGGCATTTCCACATCCTCTTTACTAAGTATCTTTAATCCTTTTTATATTCCTCCCGGGGAGGTGAGAATACCTCCAGGGCCAAGGAATCTTCCAATACTTCTGCTCCATGTTCCACATTACCGGGAATGGCCCAGCTATCCCCCGGTAACACATGGTAACGTTCCCCATCAATGACCAGGATCAGGTGTCCCGACACCAGATAACCAGTCTGTTCCTCCGGGTGTTTATGTTGGGGCAGTATCCTGCCTTTTGACAATCTGAATTCGCTTAATAATGTTTCTTCAGCATAGACCAGAGTCTTCCTCTTAATTCCATCCAGCACAATAAGGTAACCCTCTGGGCTGGCCTTTCCCACTTGATGTTCCATAAAAAACCTCAGTATCTTTTTAGATGAATCTCGTTATAAGGCCTTTTTTGATAGTATCTCTTGGCATGCTCCACAATCAGGGCATGATATTCCTGATAGAGAGGTACATTTCGGGGTAAACATTCTTCAAAGAGATTCTTAACCTCCATGTAACTTGAATTTTCTTTAATAACACCTAAATGGCCGAATATCCTTTTGGTATAAGCGTCCACCACGAACTGGGGCTGATGGTAAGCATAGAGGAGTATAGAATCTGCAGTCTCATTACCCACTCCCTTAACCCCCAGGATTTCCTTGCGGGCTGGTACTTTACCATCCATTTTTAAGAAAAACCGGCTGATCTCCTGCAGATACACTGATTTCTGGTTGAAGAATCCTGCCGGCCGTACGGCTTCCTTCAGGATTTCGGTTTCAAGTTCGAGTAAATTCTGGGGATGCACTACTCCCATCCTTTTCAGATTCCAAAGAGCCTTCTCGACAGAGGTCCAGGCCGTATTCTGGGTCAGAATGGCTCCTAAGATAACCTCAAATCTCTGCTGGGAAGTTTCTGGTAAACTGTAGTTAAGGGGATGATAACCCTTTAAAGAACCAGTTTTTGTGGGATTTTCACCTTCCAAGTCCATCAGGGGCCACCAGCCCTGGGGGCCGTAAAGTTGGTAAAGTTTATGGTACACTTGGATTAGGTAACTTTCCTTATCTGGCATGGGGCTTCCTCATATAATTAATAGCAAGGCCCATCATATAATATAAGAGATTATTAGCCTAATAGAATTGAGGATTTACATGTCAGGAAACAGTACAGGAAACATGTTCCGGGTGACCACCTTTGGATCCAGCCATGGTAAAGCCCTGGGAGCGATTATTGACGGCTGCCCCGCAGGGTTGGAACTTAACCGGGAGGATATCCAGAAGGAGCTGGACCAGAGAAGGCCGGGGACCAGCACTATCACCACTTCCCGGGGTGAAACTGACCAGGTAGAAATCTTATCCGGAATATTTCAGGGAAAAACCGACGGCACCCCCATTGCCGCGGTGGTTTACAATAAAGATGCCGATCCATCAGCCTACGAGGCCATTAAAAACAAGCCCCGCCCTGGACACGGGGATTACACCTGGACCGCCAAGTATGGCACCTACGACTACCGTGGGGGTGGACGGGGAAGTGGCCGGGCAACCATTGGCCACGTAATCGGTGGTGCTGTGGCTAAAAAGCTTCTGAAAGTAGTGGATATTAAGGTCATATCCCATGTAACTCAGATTGGTGAAATCAAGGCTAACCATGTAGCTTACAGCCGGATAGAGGAATATTCGGGTAAAAACCTAGTTAGGTGCGCTGACCAGCAGGCAGCCCTTAAAATGGAAGAAGCCATACTGGAAGCTAAGGCCAAGGGAGATTCCTTGGGAGGTATTGTGGAGACTCTAGCTTTTCAGGTTCCACCGGGACTGGGAGAACCAGTATTCAGCAAACTGGACGCCGACCTGGCCCAGGCCCTCATGGGCATCGGATCAGTTAAGGGCGTGGAAGTGGGCTTGGGTTTTGAGCTGGCCCAGTCCACTGCCAGTACCACTAACGATGAATATTACCTGGAGAATGACCAGATCAAAACTACCACCAACACCTCTGGAGGTATTGTGGGAGGAATATCCAATGGAATGCCCATCGTGGTCCGGATGGCGGTTAAACCCACCCCATCCATCAGTCTACCCCAGAAGACGGTGGATCTGGTAAAAAAGGAAGAAGTAGAAATAAAAATAGAGGGTCGCCATGACCCCTGTATCTGTCCCCGGGTCACTGCCGTTGCTGAATCAGCAGTGGCCATGGTTCTGGCTGATCATCTTTTAAGAACAGGTTTAATAAGTCCATGTCACCTGTAATCTTTAAAACCAGTTATAACTAGTCTATCAAAGGTTTGTCCGGGTCGGTGCTGCATTTCACCATTATCCCCAGCATGTTACATTTCCTACTGCCACAGGAATCTAGTTTAGGATGCCAGCGGTAGTGGCGACAACAGTCATGGGGGCAGTGACACTGGGCCAGGCAGATCCTTAAGGATTCATCTTGGTTATCCAAAAATAGCCCCCTTTATATTCCCATGGGGCGCAGCGGTACATGATGTGTCTAACCCTGTTTTATGGCCCCTAAGGTGCTGGTAGGAACTTCCGGTGGACCCGTCAAAGTGCCTGCACTTAACATATTCACCTGGCTGATACTCCTGACACATCAGAAGTCCTTGATTACGCCTTATACCCATAACATATCACTGTTTTTAATTGTATTTCAAAAAAATAAAGCCCCGGGGGGGATTTGAACCCCCGACCACGAGATTACGAGTCACGCGCTCTACCAGACTGAGCCACCGAGGCCACAAATAGTATAGGATTTTTTTAAATTTAAATATATTCACGGCTCACTGAACAATCACCGGAACTCATCCAGGGTATGTTGCTTAGCTCGATAGTTATCCAGTTCCAGCTTCATCCCATCCCGGGCAGCCAGGGTCTTAACTCCAGTGCGGGTGGTGATCCTTTCCGCTTCCTCCTCGGGATGGTTCATGATCATCTTCATCCCCAGATGGGTCATAACTGCCAGGCGGGGAGATACCTCCTCCACCAGTTTTTCAAATTCATCAGCGCACATGTGGCCCCTTATCTTTTCTCCGCCGGGTCGGATAACGCTACTGATAAGCACATCAGCACCTTCATGTTCTTTTTTAAGCTCCGGAAAGTAGGCAGTGTCAGAGGTATAAGAGAGGGTGAAGCCATCCCATTCCAACTTGAAACCGATGGTCATAGGATCTCCGTGTTGGGTCCTGGTTCCGGTTATGGTGATATTGCCCAGTTTAGTTTTTTCTCCGACTAGCAGGGCCTTAACCTCAGATTTGCCCAGATGGTAACTGGAAATGGAGGGCCCCCACTGTTGGTAACCATTTATGACACTCTGGCTACCCATAACTGTGCCCTTCTTACGGGTCATGCCTCTGGTCATGGCTTCGATGAGCACCTCGGCATCGTTGTAGTGGTCGGTGTGGCAGTGAGATACCAGCACGGCATCCAGTTTCAGGGGGTTCAATCCGAACTGGTAACTGCGAACCAGGGCTCCAGGTCCAGGGTCCAGGTGCAGGTTTTTACCATCCATACCGTCTACACGGACGCCACCAGTCATCCGGCGTTGGGTAATGGTGGCGAAACGCCCCCCACCGCTTCCTACAAAGGTTAACTTCAGAATATCACCTCCTGATTATCAAGCCTTTATTCATTACACAGTATGATGTCGCAGCTAATATTAGTGCCTGAACGGCTTATACACAAGTTTTCATCCCTAATGACAACTAAATCCCCCTGTGTGACTTGGGATGGATCTTCTACCATCATTTTGACCTTTTCATCCTTCTGGGCCAGCACATTCCATTTGGCATCCAGGGCTAGGACTCCCTTGCCCAGTTTAACTTCCAGTTCATGGTTATCAATACATGTCACAGTTCCAACCACTCCCTCGGTCATTATTCGAGAGGTGATCTCCATCTCCCGGGCGGCAGTGACCATTTTATCCTTCAATTCAGCCCGCCACTGGGCCAATTCCTTCACATCCTGGACGATGGTGCTGCGCAGCAGGGCCAGGGATTCTTTCTGATCTAGTGCCGGGTGCACCAATAACAGGTCATATTCTTCACTAACCGAAGGAGTGGTCTGTGCCACTTTTTCCATGACCTTCTGGAATAGTTCACCCACCTCTTGGAGGGTGGTCTTGGATTTCCACTGGGCACTGATGATCTCATTCGCCAGCTTTTTGGTTATCTGGTTCCCAAAAACCACAATGGAACTCCCACCTTGCTCCACACTGTCAATACTTGATCCAGTGAGTTTAACCAGATTATAGGCATGGCTGGTCCCGTAAATCCTTTTACGCATAGTTTTAGCCGGAGTCCTGTATTTCACCTCACCCACCAGAACATCATCAATCTTACGCACCTTCTGTGCATCATCTGTAATTTTTAAAGAGATACCCAAGGCACCTGCTTCTTTTAAAAGCTCATTCTGGGTTTTTACCTTTCCGGAGTAGAGCTTTTCTTCCAGGATTTCCCGCTTTTTCTCATCACCGAGAAAGCCAATTCTCCGCTTGTCACCAATCATCACACAGCCTTTACTGCTGATGTAACTAATAATAAGACTCATAACATCACCAAAAAACCTTTATTAAACACCAAATATAGTGATAGGATTTAGAATTTGTTTATGGATGGGATATATTAGTATTTTTGATTTGAATTTTTCATTTGGATCCCCCCCTAATTTAGAGTGGGTATTAATTATTAAAAAACTTCTCAGGGATAATATTTTAACCTCAGCCTAAAAAAAAGGTTCTCTTATTCTTTCAGGATTTCATCAATGGCTGATGACAACTCCTGGGTCTCGCTATTTACAGGTATTATCTTAACTTCATCTGCCGAGCTAACTCCTACCTTCAACTCCGCCGCTCTCTGTATCTGGTCTAAATCGAATATTCTACCCTTAGATACTACAGGAGTGGTTTTCAAATAACGAAGAAGGGCCACCCCTGCGGCATCGATGGCTACTCGGTCTTCACTGGCCATGAATACTCCAGGTTTGGCCAGCATACCTTTATCAGGACCACCATCAAGGAATGCCTTGGTTGCATCCATCAAGACCAGATCTGTGGGGTAATATCTGTTTATCTCGGCGATCATGAGTCTTTGTGATGGTGATAGGTGTAATTCAGCCATGTAATCATAAATCCCTCCCGGAAGTCTTTTAGCCACCAGTCCCACGGAATTTTTTAAAGATAGAGTGAAATGCCCGCCAAAGCGGTGAGTTTTCAGACAGCAGGTTTGTACTACCCTATCAGCATCCCGGAAGAGTCGAGGAAGATAGAAACCACGAAACCAGTGAGTTCCCTTTCCATTAACCTTGAACCATCCCTCTTTTTTCAGTTCATCCAGCACCGTCACCTGGAAATCAAGCTCATCAGCCAGTTTACATATTCCCAGGATTTCCAGGACCCGCCGGGTTTGGCCCATTCCACTTCGTTCCGCTAGGGTTATACCGGAAACTCCAACTTCTTTTAAAATCCCAACCAAATATCGAAGGGTTTCCGGGTGAGTAGAGGCAGGAAAGGGGTCTGGACTGTTATAATTGGCCTTTAAGGCAACATTAGTTCCTGAAAAAGAATTTAAGTCAAACTGATCCAGAATATCCCTTATACCTTCCTCTCGGTTAAAGGTTTTTGTTATAAAAACTTTGGCATAAGCCATTTTGATAACCAGCCTGTGTTGGATGCTGATTAAATTTTTAAGAATTATATTTATTATAATGGGCCTTTGATTTTGACATATTGGAATTCTGGATATATGGTTTTTAAACTATTTTAAGGAGGTATCTTGAACCGGAAAATGCACTTATCCCCACCATCGGCTATTGTTTCATCACGATTCACAGAACAATCCATTTCAGTCCATTGCAGGCTCTGATTGACCATGGCCTGGCAGTTAAGACAGAAGACTGGCTGGGTGGATGCTTCCTCTATCCAGGGACAGTTTCTAAATTTGAATATGTATTCCGGGCCTTCAGTTTCGGTTATGGTGAGTATACCAAATCCTTCGAAAAAACTGGATAGCCAGTTAAGATAAAAGTTGAACTTCTCATCCATCTGTATTGATTCATCCTCGGGAATGACATCTAACATTTCTTTCTCGAAACTAGGCCTCATTTCATCTTCCAGACGTTTTGCAAATACTCTCAGTAACAGGGAACGCATTTCGGAGTCGGATTTATCGGCGCAGGTGGGCATGGCGCTTAGGATGAAATCATAAAAGTCAGCCATTACTTGATTTTTTATAACTTCACTTTTCTTTTTCTCCGCCGCATGTTTGTAGAGGGCCATTTCAATATTGGCATTGACTTCGCTTTTCTTAAATGGCTTTAGGATGTAACCATAGGGTTCGGTTATTCTGGCCCGATTTAGGACATCCTCATCCGAATAGGCGGTTAAGTAAATAATCGGTACATCTAAATGGTCCCTTATCTTACTGGCTGCTTCAATACCATCCATATTTCCTTTTAAAACAATATCCATCAATATTATATCTGGCTTGGTTTCCAGGGCTCTTTTCACAGCATCTTCGCCAGTAAACACGATGTCCAGGACCTCATGGCCCAGGTCTTCCAGCTTTTGCTTGATGCCCATACCCACTATGGCCTCGTCTTCCACCACTAATATCCGGGTTTTACTCATCGGATCCTCTCCTTGTATTTAAGTTCATTAAAAACAATTTTATACTCTTTATTATCTCGATCTAATTCTATCTGAGCATCTAACTGGTTAACCAGACTGTTAATTAGTTGTAATCCCAGACTCTCTGTATTTCTAAAATCAAAATCAGGGGGGAATGGATCTCCATTATCCCTAATTGTGAGTGTGAATCTCCGGTTCCCAGTTTCATGCAGATTAAGATTTATTTCTCCATATTTATCCATAGAAAATCCGTGTTCCAGTGAGTTGGAGACCAGTTCGTTGATGATGAGGCCACAGGGAATAGCGGTCTCAATTCCCATGGTAACATTATCAATGCTGATGAACGTTTTAATCATGTCGGAATCTCCACCGTAAGAGTCGATAAGGTCGGTGATTAGATTTTTAACGTATACTGAGAAATTTATGCTGGCCAGGTCTTCGGATTGGTAAAGGTTTTCGTGAATAAGAGCAATGGATCGTATACGGTTTTGACTTTCACGGTAAAGGTTTATCACAGATTCTTCCTTGATCTGAGCTGACTGCAGGCTTAGGAGGGTGCTTATGATCTGCAGGTTGTTCTTGACCCGGTGGTGAACTTCACGGAGTAAAAGTTCCTTTTCTCTTAGGGATTCAATAATACGATTTTCAGCCAGTTTACGTTTGGTAATATCCCTACCAACACCAACAAAGGCAATCACATCACCTTTATCGTCTAATATGCCTTGATGCGCCCATGATAACCAGCGCCATCCATTTTTAGTCATTAGACGCTGTTCCAGGTAGATGGTGTGGGGAGGTCGGTGTAGTTTTTCCATGGTCCGGGCTGTTTCTTCCCGATCCTCTTCATGAACCAGGGGAGTGAAGTTCTCTCCCAGAATTTCTTCCTCTTTTTTACCAAAAACTTCACAGTAGGATGGGCTGACAAATAGTAAACGATCATCCAGGCCGAACTTAATTATTAAGTCGGTCTGGTTCTCAACCAGCAGCCGGTATTTCTCTTCCCGTTCCCTTAATGCATTTTCAAACCTTTTCTGTTCAGTAAGATCCCGGCCGGATACGAAGATGATTCTACCGTCTTTGAGATTCACTGGGGTGATGGATAGTTCCAGAATTTTAGTGTGATGGTTAATCTTGAACGAAACTTCCACAATATTCTCTAATACTGCTGAATCGTCTCCAAATATTTGTCTCTGGTCATCTAAGACAAAATCTTGGATATTTCTATGTAGAAGAGATTCAAGATCCATTTCCATAAAGTACAGTGCGGCATCATTACACTGAATGAAATTACCTGCTTCATCAAGCACCAGTATGGGATTTTTAGTCTTTTCAAAGAGAGTTCTGTACTTTTTCTCACTTTCCAGGAGATTTTCTTGGGCTGATTTCCGTTCCATTTGCTCTTTAAACTCTTTTAAAGCCCTGCGAACAGCATGGGGTAGTTTGGACAAATTACTTTTAAGAACATAGTCAGTGGCACCTTCTTTTAGCATCTCCACTGCGAAGTCTTCCCCGATTTTTCCACTTACGAAAATATAGGGGATGTGATTTCCATTCTTCCGAGTTAACCTTAGGGCAGTTACCCCATCAAATCGGGGCAGGGAATGATCGGCCAGTACCACGTCGGGCTGGAAATCCTGAAGTTCCCTGAGATAATCCTCCTCATTATCCACGCGTAAAGTGGATATATTAAAGCCTTCCCTCTTCAATTCCCTTTCAGCCAGTTCAGCATCCAGTGGAACGTCTTCCAGTATTAAAAACCTTATTTCTCTTTCCATATCATCCTCTAGGGGTGTTTGTTAATCAGCATCCAGTATAATCCTAGTGTGGAAACCGCATCAATGAATTCTTCAAACTCCACGGGTTTACTAACGTAACTGTTTACTCCCAGTTCGTAGCTTTCCACTATATCCCGATCCTCCCGTGAGGAGGTTAGAATTACTACCGGTATCTTTTTGGTGATTTCATGCTCTTTTATCCGGTGAAGAACTTGCATTCCGTCCACCTTGGGCATCCTCAGATCCAGCAGGATAAGTTTAGGAACATCATCGGGGTTTCTTCCGGCATAATCTCCAGTGGCAAATAAGAAATCAAGTGCTTCAGCTCCGTTTTTAACCCAAAGCAGCTTATTCACCAGATTTTTGCGTTTCAATGCTCGGGTGGTAAGTTCCGCATCGGTAGGGTTATCTTCCACTAATAAAATTTCAACTTCATCATAATCCATACTACACTACCCCTAGATTTAATTTGGGAAAGTCAATACATTTTCTTTTTTGGGAAAGTCGATACATTTCATACTTTAGGAAGGGTGAAATAAATAGTAGCCCCCTTAAATGGCTCACCTTCACCCCATACTTGGCCCCCGTGTCTTTTAATGATACGCTGGACAATGGAAAGTCCCACACCGGTACCTTCAAATTCCTCGGCAGTGTGCAGTCTCTGGAACAATCCGAACAGTTTGTCAATGTACTTCATATCGAAACCAGCACCATTATCCTTAACATAATAAATAATTTCATCATTATAGTTCTGAGCCCCAACTTCAATGACCGCCGGGTTTTTGTTACGGGTGAATTTTATGGAATTACTTAACAGGTTCTGGAAGACCTGGGCCATCAGGATCCGATCACCCTGGGCGTTGGGTAAATCATCCACAATTAATTCTATCTCTCTACCCTCCCAGTCGGGTCTTAGATCCTCCCATACATTTCTAACCAGATACTCCATGTCTATTTCAAAGCCCTTCATCTTTTGACGTCCCACCCGGGATAAAAGCAGGATATCATCAATAAGGTCACCCATCTTTTCGGTGTTATCCCGGACAATACTTATGAGTCGGTTACCTTCCTCATCAAGTGAATCCCCATAATCTTCCATGAGTATCCTGGAAAATCCATCAATAGCCCTGAGAGGAACTCTTAAGTCGTGGGAAACTGAATAGGCAAAGGCTTCCAATTCCTCGTTTGCTTCATGTAGTTGAATGGCACTGTTTTCCAAGTCCCGGTTGAGTTGATTAAGTTGCCGTACCTTCTCTATCCGCTCCGCTAAAAGAGCAACCACAATCACCAGAATAATCAGAATAAGAAGTCGAAAAAGGTCTTCATATGAAGGCCCTCCAAACTCGTTAATTATAGGGATTTGTAAAACCATCATCGGCACGTTCATGATACTAAACACTACTCAACGTCCCCCTCATTCATGGATGAAGTTATGATTTACTATCATCATTATAATTTATTACAGCATTACAATTTAATAAACCTTTCATAGTAATAGGCTTTTTCTATTGGGTGGGGATGATGGGAATGTTCATAAAATAAAATCATAAAAAAGAGCATACGGTCCGATTTAATAGTATAATTTAGGGAATGGATTTAAAAATGTGAATAAGAAATATAAAAAGTTTTAAAATTTAAAAGTAGATTCTATTATAAATAAATGATGGATCTATCCCTTAACTGGCCGGTTTATTTGTCCCTGTAATTGGGCTGCTTGATGGATAAAAAAAAGGTTGGGAAAAAAGAATGAGTTTTTAAGATTTCTTTTTTTTCATTTATTAAGACTGCCCTCTTTTTCGGCTTCAGATCCTGAGCTCACAGTACCGGAAGATAATTCTCGAGGCTCTCTTAGCACACTTTCCAGGAACTGTCCAGTGTAGGTCTTACTTTCTACAATCTCTTCGGGGGTGCCCTGGGCCACCACCCGGCCACCATCATCCCCACCTTCCGGTCCCAAGTCTATGATATGGTCTGCAGTTTTTATAACATCCAGGTTGTGTTCTATGACCATGACAGTGTTACCCGCATCCCTGAGTCTTACCAGGACCTGCAGCAGCTTCTTTATATCTGCGAAGTGCAGTCCGGTGGTGGGCTCATCCAGGATGTACAGAGTTCTCCCTGTGCTCTGGCGGCTCAGTTCCTTGGCCAGCTTTACACGTTGAGCTTCCCCTCCCGATAGGGTGGTTGCCGGTTGTCCCAGCTTAATGTAGCCAAGACCCACGTCTTCCAGGGTTTTAAGTTTCTTACTTATACGGGGAATGTTTTTGAAGAAGTCCAGGGCCTCCTCCACCGTCATATCCAGTACCTCGGCAATATTCCGGGCCTTGTAACGGATATCCAGAGTTTCCCGGTTGTATCTTTTTCCCTTACACACCTCACAGGGCACGTAGACATCAGCTAAAAAGTGCATCTCGATTTTGATGATTCCGTCTCCAGTGCAGGCCTCGCAACGGCCACCTTTAACATTAAAACTAAATCTGCCCGGTTTATAGCCTCTCTTTTTTGATTCTGGGGTTTGTGCGAATAATTCCCGGATGTAGGTGAACACTCCGGTGTAGGTGGCCGAGTTGGACCGGGGGGTTCTGCCAATGGGGGACTGGTCGATGATGATGACTTTATCCACATTATCGGCGCCAATGATCTCATCATGCTTACCTGGGTTGGTATATTTATGGTTTAACTGGGCGTAGAGGCCCTTGTAAAACACCTCATTTACCAGGGTGCTCTTACCCGACCCGGAGACTCCGGTGATGCAGGTGAACACTCCCAGGGGAAACTCCACATCAATGTTCTGGAGATTGTGCTCCCGGGCCCCCTTAACAGTGATACTATTCCCATTGGATGATAGTCTCTGGGAGGGGGTGGGAATCGTTTCTGTACCGGATAGATATTTACCAGTCAATGAGTGGGGATGGTCCATAATCTCTTGGGGAGTTCCCACCGCTACCACATGTCCACCATGTTCCCCGGCGCCGGGTCCAATGTCCACCACATGGTCGGCGGATAGCATGGTCTCCTCATCGTGCTCCACCACAATAAGGGTGTTGCCAATATCCCGCAGCTTCTTCAGAGTTTCGATGAGACGGGCATTATCTCTCTGGTGCAGGCCAATACTGGGCTCGTCCAGGATGTACAGCACCCCCACCAGTCCCGACCCGATCTGGGTGGCCAGTCTTATCCGCTGGGCCTCTCCACCAGAAAGGGTCCCGGAGGAACGATCCAGGGTAATATAATCCAGCCCCACATCCACCAGGAAACGGAGGCGTTCGTTTATTTCCTTGAGAATCTCCTGACCTATGAACTTTTCACGCTCCTTAAGTTCCAGGCCCTGGAAGAATGATTTGGTCTCCTTGATGGGCATCTCCACCACTTCGGTGATGGGCTTGTCACCCACCGTCACCGAACGGCTCTCCGGGCGCAGACGGGTGCCGGAACAGGCGGGACACTTCCTGTCACTCATGAAGTGGCCCATGTAGCTGCGCATGTAGTTGGACTTGGTCTCCATGTATATCCTTTCCATCCGACGCACCACACCCTCAAAACGGCGCATAACCCGGTGGGTGCGGTTTTTACGATGGAAGATGAACTCGACTCGATCTTTGGAACCGTACAGGATGATGTTCTGGTATTCCTTCGGCAGGTCCTGGAAGGGGGTGTCCATGCTGAAGCCGTAGTGCTCAGCCACTGCCCGCAGCATCTGGCCGTAGTAGTTGTCCCGGTGTTTGGACTTGCTCCAGGGGAGTATGGCCCCTTCATTCAATGATAAGGCCGGCTCTGGCACCACTAGATCGGCATCGATTTCCAATTTGCTCCCCAGCCCGTTGCACTCAGGACAGGCACCGTGAGGGTTGTTGAAGGAAAACATTCGGGGACTGATCTCTTCAAAGTTAATACCACAGTCGGCGCAGGCAAAGTGTTCACTGTACAGTTTATCATCACCATCGGGGTGAGAGATCATCAACAGGCCCTCCCCCAATTCTAGGGCAGTTTCCACCGAGTCGGCCAGGCGGGTGTGGAAATCCTGGTCGTAACGGATAACCAGCCGGTCCACCACCACTTCGATGGAGTGTTTGAAGTTCTTCTTCAGGGTAATATCATCTTCCAAACTGACCAGCTCACCATCCACCCTTACCCTCACAAATCCCCTTTTGCGGAGGTCATCCAGTATCTTATGGTGTTCACCCTTCCGGTCCTTAACCACCGGTGCCAGTACCTGTATTTTGGTACCCTCCGGTGCCTGCAGGATCTGATCCACTATTTGCCCGGCAGTCTGCTGGGAGATGGTTTTGCCGCACTGGTAACAGTGAGGAACGCCGATACGGGCATATAAAAGTCGGAGGTAATCGTAAATCTCGGTAACTGTTCCCACTGTGGAGCGGGGATTCATCTTAGTAGTTTTCTGGTCAATGGAGATGGCCGGGGACAGGCCTTCGATGTAGTCCACCTCTGGCTTTTTCATCTGACCCAGAAATTGCCGGGCGTAGGCCGAGAGTGATTCCACATAACGGCGCTGGCCCTCAGCGTAGATGGTGTCAAAGGCCAGGGAGGACTTTCCGGAACCGCTGATACCGGTGATCACCACCAGCTGTTCCCGGGGTATATCCACATCGATATTCTGGAGGTTGTGCTCCCGGGCACCCTTAATAACTATGTTATCCTTTTTTTTCATCAGTCTAAAGCTCCTTCCAATGCCAATATTTTATCACGAAGTTTGGCTGCTCTTTCAAAGTCCAGATCAGCAGCGGCATGTTTCATATCATCTTCCAAATCCTTAATCAGGAGTCTCAGTTCATCCCGGGGCATCTTCTTCACATCATCCCGGAGAATAACATCCTTCTTCTGGGTCTTCTCCTTTAAGGATCGTACCGTACTTTTTGGAACAATACCGTGCTTCTGGTTATATTCCATCTGCATCTTCCGCCGCTGGTTGGTGATATCCACTGCCCTCTGCACCGAGTCAGTCACCTTATCGGCGTAGACCAAGACCTGGCCATTAACGTTACGGGCCGCCCGGCCCATGGTCTGTATAAGGGACGGTTCGGAGCGAAGAAATCCCTCCTTATCCGCATCCAGAATACCCACCAATGAGACTTCGGGAAGGTCCAGGCCCTCCCGGAGGAGGTTTACTCCCACCAGACAGTCGAATTCACCACGTCGCAGGTCATCGATGATATCCACCCGCTCCAGGGTGGTGATCTCCGAGTGCAGATAGCGCACCTTCACTCCCATGCGGGCGTAATAATCGGTGAGGTCCTCAGCCATCCTCTTGGTCAGAGTGGTTACCAGAACCCTCTCTCCACGTTCGGCACGTTTTTTTATCTCACCCAAAAGGTGATCCACCTGTCCCTGCACCGGGAACACCAGGACCTCCGGATCCACCAGGCCCGTGGGACGTATGATCTGCTCCACCACCTGCTGACTACGATCCAGTTCAAAGAACGCAGGAGTGGCGGATACGTAGACCACCTGGTTCTGCAGCTTCATAAATTCTTCAAAGTTCAGAGGCCGGTTCTCCAGAGCCGAGGGCAATCGGAATCCATAGTTAACCAGCACCTCCTTCCGGGCCCGGTCCCCGGCGTACATGCCCCGTATCTGGGGGACAGTCACATGGGATTCATCGATGATGGTCAGGTAATCATCCGGGAAGTATCGTAAGAGTGAGTAGGGTGTCTCTCCCCATTTCCGGCCGGACATGTGCATACTGTAGTTTTCAATACCGTTACAGTATCCCATCTCCTGCAACATCTCCAAGTCGAACCGGGTGCGCTGTTCCAGACGTTGAGCCTCCACCAACTTGTTCTGAAGTTTCAACTCCTCCAGGCGCTCCTCCAGTTCAACCTTAATCTTCCGGATGGCACTTTCCAGCTTATCCTGGCTGGTTACAAAGTGTTTAGCCGGGAAGATAGTCACCTTCTCCAGGTTCCGAGTACCTCTGCCCCGTAAATGATCGATAAATGATAATCCGTCCACTTCATCCCCGAATAGTTCGATACGGATGGGGGTTTTACCTTGGGCCGGGAACACTTCAATGGTATCACCCCTTACCCGGAACTTCCCCCGGGAAAAATCCACGTCATTGCGCTCGTACTGCATCTCCACCAGCTTGGACAGGATCTCCTGCCGGTCCATGGTATCTCCCATTTCCAGGCGCAGTATCATGTCCCCATAGTCTTCCGGGGCGCCAATACCATAGATGCAGGACACGCTGGCTACCACTATTACATCATCCCGGGATAGAAGTGACTGGGTGGTGGAGTGACGTAGCATGTCGATTTCTTCGTTGATGGAAGACTCCTTGTCGATGTAGGTGTCGGTGCGAGGCACGTAGGCCTCGGGCTGGTAGTAGTCGTAGTAACTAACGAAGTATTCCACGGCGTTGTTGGGAAAAAACTCCCGGAACTCCTCGTACAGCTGGGCGGCCAGGGTCTTGTTATGGGATATGACCAGGGTAGGCTTCTGAACCTCCTGGATGACGTTGGCCATGGTGAAGGTCTTACCTGAACCAGTAACACCCAGCAGGGTCTGGTCACGGTATCCTTTTTTTATACCATCTGTTAGGGAACTTATAGCCTGGGGTTGATCCCCTAAGGGTTTGTAATCTGATAAAAGTTCAAATTTATCCATATTCCAATCCTCACCGTTGGAAATTTAAGTTAAAAATAAAATCTTATTTTAAACGTTATAAAAATAGTAATACACTATCTTACCCTATTCTAATATATAAAGATCACTACCTACCTATCAGATTGCAACATTTAAAAAAAAATAATCTTAAACTAAAGCGACATATGACCTCTTCTACATCCCTCGATGAAAACCTGCCGGATAGACCCGGTGTTTACTTAATGTACGATTCACAGGACACCATCCTCTATGTGGGTAAGGCCAAGTCCCTTAAAAAGAGGGTTAAATCCTACTTCCGGGGAGAAATTGAGGACCCAAAAACCCGGGCCCTGATGCGGCAGTTCCACCATCTGGAATACCTGGTCACGGACAGTGAAAAGGAAGCCCTGATTTTGGAGTCCAACCTTATAAAGAAGCATCTTCCCCGTTACAACATCCGCCTTAAGGACGATAAACGCTATCCCTATTTGAAGATCACCCGGGAAGACTTTCCCCGACTTCTGGTAACCCGTCGCTATGAGGATGATGGAGCCGATTACTATGGCCCCTACACCGATGTGAAGGCCGTACGTAAAATCATCAAATTCCTGAAACCAGTGTTTCCCCTCCGGGACTGTAAAAGGATGGATGGGCCCTGTCTCAACTACCAGATCAAACTGTGCCCCGCCCCCTGCAGTGGCCAGATAAGTAAAGAGGACTACCAAAAACAGATAGATCAGGTTAAACTATTCCTGGAAGGCCGCTATGATGATATAAAGACCATGATGAAGGAGGAAATGTTGACATCAGCTTCGAAGAAGGAATACGAGAAAGCCGCGGCCTTAAGGGATCAGTTAAATTCCCTGGATGATATCTTGGAAAGACAGAAGATGGAACTTAACCGAAACCTGGATCAGGATGTTATTGCTGCATCTGCCGATTCGGAACTGGCGGTGGTGGTGATTTTCTCCCTCCGGGCCGGTAAAATAATGTCCAAGGAAGACTTTATCATGGAGGGATTGTCCCCAGGCGTGACTGGGGAGGAGGATAGCATCCCGGAGAGTGTTTACTCTGCCTTCCTCAAACAGTACTATTCCGGGCCACGACAGGTACCGGGGGAAATACTAGTCCCCCAGCTAGTGAAAGATGAGAAACTCATTCTGGAATGGTTGGAGGACAAGAAGAATGCTTCTGTGAATCTTAAAATACCCGAAACCGCCCTGGAGCGTAGCATGGTGAGTATGGTGGCTAAAAATGCCAGAATAATCAAGGATCATCAGAAAGAATTCAAAAGCGCACTCCTGGATCTTAAGGGTTACCTGCACATACCCCATCTTCCCCGACACATTGAGGCCTTTGACATATCCAACCTTTCGGGGCAGATGGCCGTGGGGTCCATGGTGGTATTTGAGGATGGTAAACCAAAAAAAAGTGCGTACCGGCGTTTTAAAATCAGGACTCCCGGCCCGGATGATTATGGGATGATGCGGGAACTTCTCGAACGACGCTACCACAAACTAGCCCGGGATGATGAATCAGTAGGGGAGGAAGTCCCGGATCTGATCCTGGTGGATGGTGGTCGGGGGCAGATGAACGTGGCCCTGGAGGTTTTGCGTTCATATGGTATACAAACTGGTGTCATCGGATTGGCCAAGGAATATGAACACGTATTCGTTCCAGAAGTCTCCTCACCCATCATACTACCCCCTGCTTCGCCGGCCATGCACCTGCTGCAGAGGATCCGGGATGAAGCCCATCGATTTGCCATAAGTTACCATAGAAAACTGCGATCCGGGGAGATCGAACACTCTCTTTTGGATGAAATACCAGGAGTGGGTCCTAAAAGAAAGCGGAATCTATTAAAACATTTCGGTAGTTTAGAACAGGTTAAAAAGGCCAGAGTGGATGAGATTGCCCAGGTCAAGGGTATCAGCACCAGTCTCGCCCAGGTGATAAACCAGTTTCTTCAAAAGAATAATCAGAACCTTAAATAGAACTGCCAAGGAAACAGGAACCTTAAATAAAGAAATAAAAAAAAAGGAATTTAGATTGATAATTGCTTTGATAATTCCTTAAAACTTATTTTAAACTCTTCTCAGCACAGCCAGGATCAACTCCACCACCATCTCCACGTCCTTAACGTTAACCACACTGACAGGAGTGTGAATATAACGGGAAGCAGGTGATATTACTCCAGTGGGTATTCCCTCCCGGGTTAGGTGGATGGCGCTGGCATCGGTGGTTCCTCCTTCACTGACCTCTAATTGGTAGGGAATATTCTCCTCCTTGGCTACTTCAATCAGGAGCTCCTTAACCTGGGGATGAGTTATCAAACCCCTTCCACTGGCATCCGTTAGTATTATACAGGGCCCTTTACCAGTTTTGGCCGGTGCTTCTTCCTCTTTAATGCCAGGATGGTCTCCAGCGATGGTCACATCCAGAGCCAGAGCCAGGTCAGGGTTTATCCGGTAGGCTGATGTTCGGGCTCCCTTAAGTCCCACTTCCTCCTGCACAGTACCCACAGCGTAGATGGTGGCATCGCTCCGGACACGTTTCATAACCTCAATGAGAACGGCACAGCCCACCCGGTTATCCAGGGCTTTGCCCTTTACCAGTTCAGTTCCCAGTGCACTGAATTCCTGGCTTATGGTGATTGGATCTCCTACATTCACCTTTTCCTCTGCTTCTTCCCGGTTGGCAGCACCGATATCGATGAACATGTGCTCGTATTCCAGCACCTTCTTCTTCTCGGCGGCCTTCATTCGGTGGGGAGGTTTAGAGCCAATAACTCCCATAACCTCCCCCTGGGCGGTGTGAATACACACTTCCTGGTTTAACAGCATCTGGTCATTAATCCCTCCAATCTTGGAGAACTTTATAAACCCTTCCTTATCAATGTAGCGGACCATAAGTCCAATTTCATCCATATGAGCCGCCAGCATAACCTTTTTCCCATCCGGTTCTCCCTCTTTTATGGCTATGAGGTTACCCATGTTGTCCACCTGTAAATCATCAACATGGCCTTCCAGTTCCCTGATCATTAGATTGCGGACTTCTTCCTCGAATCCTGAGACGCCAGAGGCGTTGGATAACTTTCCCAGTAAATCTCTCATGATAAAACATCTCCCTTTGTCAAATTGGATATGTACTCCAGTACTATTAATACTAATTATAGGGGGTATTAAAAATTAAAAAAGAATTATAAAAAAGGAATATGGTTCAATTATACTCAGAAGGATTTGACCAGAATTAAAAGACCAATGATAATGAGAATAATTGGTCCAGCCTGTTCCAGAAGAAGTTCATAGGGAATTATTCCCAGGTTAACCCCATACCAGACCAGTCCCACTATAATGAAGATCAGACTGAAAAGCAAGCCATATTTATTTATTTTACTCTTTTTTTTGGGTTTACGGGTAAATTCAGCCTGTTGCACATTTTCTTCTTCGTTCATATGTAATCTCCTATGTCACTATTACCAGGTAACTATGACGTGAGGTGTTGAAGGTTAAATTTTGGATAGGTACACCGTTTCCAGCCACAGAAAATCCCTGATCTTCCAGTGAAGATTTGGAACCCTGGAGTATGGTGGCTTTCTGTTCGAGATTTAATGATGGATCAGAGAGATTTATGGTGATGATGATATCGTTACCGCTGGTCATGTTGACCCCGTTGACCCTTACCGGCTGTATGGTACGATTCAGGATGGACAGTTCCGTTACCGCACTGGTTGCACCCTGCCGCACCGAGCTAGCCACGCTGTTCTGTTCATTTTGTTCACCAGCGTAGCTTGCTACCAGTAGTATCACTACGATTAAAAAACCCAGCATCAGAATGTATTCCGCTGAAATCTGTCCTCTATCATTCATGTGGATCAATTTTTTTTATTTTAATTATGATTCCTCTTTCTATTAAAATTATGGTGAGTTCACACCACCCTTAGTAATAAATTTTAGATATTGGGTAATAAGATTATTGTCTTCAGAGACATATATGTCCTTCTACAAGCAAACATATATATCCTCCTTTATGTATATAAGATATACTATAGTAAATCATAACGTAAGGAGATTGTAATATTGGGCCTACTCGATCGGGATTCACGTGGTTATGCTTTATCACTTGACCTTTTACTAGCTTTAATACCACTTACTATTTTATTAGGAGTAGTCGCGGCTGATATGGATAACATGTACTATCAGATGGAGGACACAGTCTTCAGAGGGTCTACCGAGAGAGTAGCTGCTGATACCCTGGACACCCTACTGGAAACTTCTGGTGATCCCTACAACTGGGAACAGTCCAATACTACTCCACCGGTAGCAGGTTTGGCAAGATATGATCTAACCAAACAGATGCCCATACAAAATGTGCTGTCGCCCTACAAGGTAGGTGCGGTGAAATCACCGTATATACAGAACTTGCTAGGAAGCGAATACGGTTATTTCTTTTCCATGTCTTACTTGGAGACAGGCACTAATGTTAAAAACATAAGTAGCACCCCTACTATTACTTCTGCTGATAGTATCACTGCCGAAGACGTGGTGCGCATAGAACGAACTGTTCTTTACTCTGAATTTGAAATTGTGTCTGAGGGAATTAATATAAGGGCCACTGGTAAGTCTAATCCGGTAAGTAGCCCTCCAAATGTTTTTATGACTAATGTAGCTTATAATGAAGCCTTTGATTATTGGATCTACCTGGAAAGTGTGGGTCCCACCACGGTGACATCCGGATGGGTGACGATCAATGGTTATGATGTAGTTTACCCCACTGATTTCCGCAGTGGGACGGTTCTGGTGGTCAAACAGATCCCTATTGTAGACGATAAGGGAAACACGATTTTGAAAAATGAGTCAAATTTGCTACCCAACTCGGTGGTATTGATGATAGAGGGTAGTCCCACTGATAAAATGAATGTATACATTATACAAGTGCCTAAAGGAACTCCAGAGTCTGCAGTTAATCCAGAAGGAGGCAATAGACAGCCTTGCAGAGTGGAATTTTTCGTATGGTTAAGGTGATTTGAATGGATGACAGGGGTTTTATATTCACAATGGATGCAACACTGGCTCTGGTTATATTGATCGTATTCACCGCATCCATAGCCACTTATTACATGTTACCCACTTACATGGGCTCCGAACACCAGCACCTGGAAGTTTTGGCCGAGGATGCCCTGGAAGCCATGCAGAATGATGGAACCCTCTACGCTGCGGCAGTGAAATATGCGGAAGGTGATACCGCTGGTGCTGAGTTTGTGATAGAAGATTCTATGAATAATTTAGTACCATCAGATGTGGCTTACAAACTTACTATAGGGACTAATCCATCATTAACTGATAATAAGGGTATTTTAACTACCAATGATATTACTACCAGGGTGAAAGTCATATCTGGCCCCCGTGAAGGTTGGATGGGCCGGGCCTGGTACAAGCTGGAAGAGGCAACACTTGAGGACCAGACGGTTAACGTGACCACCACCATGTGGAACTTCCACAACTGGCTGACTAACTTTGAGCCTTGGAGTTCATACCAGCTCTATGGGCGTAACTATTGGGGTAGTCAGCAAAATATTAACCAACCTGTTTCCATATCCTATTCTATACCTCCAGGATCCACTCTTTATGGAGCACAGTACCTGGTAGGTGCTGACAATAGGTCAGGAGGCCTTCCTTTTGGATCTAATCTTTCTCTGGGAGGATCTCACATAGCTTCCCCGAATCAATACACATTTTTAAACGTTCGGCCGGGAAGCAATGAAAGAATGTACAATTATCGCGGGAATATTACTGCTGCTGAATTACAATCGGGTAGTTTCTATCTTCAATTTTTAAATATTACCTCTGCAGGTTATAATCCACCCAGATATGATATGCCTTGGTTTGCCTTAATTGGAAATTATTCCACGACTATACAAGTACCAAGTGGAGTTATGCCTCCTTTAAATTTCACATTCCCTGATACAGCAGGCCTGGCATTTCCAAGTGCCCAAGATTTGGATGGTGATGGTATAGCTAACGAATACGGTCGCCAGTACGATTTGAATACAGGCACTGTGACCAGTATTTACGATAGGAGGGTAATGTCTTGGAGTGCCTTTGAAGCAAACCATAACGTTCTTGATAATTATGATGATGGTGTGCCATTTGCTATTGCTGACGACACATATGATGATACTAGAAGTATAAGCGATCCAGCTTCCGCGGTAAGTGTGGTTACTGATATTAACATACCAGACGATGCAAATGTTAAGTTATTAGATTCTTATTTAGTTTTAAATACCTACGGGGCAGTGGATAATGCAATGATTGAGGTTTGGAATGGTACTCAGTGGGTTACTGCGTTCTGTTCATTCGACTTTGAAGGAAAGGATTACACTGCTGTAAGTGATGGATACGGTAACATTCCGGGAATTATTTTCCTTGGAAGTTCATCTTCCAACCCTGCCACCACTAATCTGCTCAAAAAGGGGAACAATAAAGTTCGCATCACTATTTGGGATTTAGCGCCTGGAAACGACTATGACTTAGTGGGGCTGGTTAACTGTTACGCAAGAGTCACATACACCAGATTGCCCATCGACTGGCGTACATTCCAATTTAGCAATTATCAGGATAGTGATAATAGTTACACTACTGGCGATTATGCTAGAACATTTACAATTGCAGAAGGAGCTAAAAAAGCTTATCTTTTCGTGGGAACAGGAACTGATACTAGACACTTAAGGGTGCAGATTACTACTGGAACTTCTACTACTTGGCGAACCCTGTATGACAGTAACAGTGTACCATTCGTAGTCGATCTAGGTTATGAGGATGCTAGTCGTGGTTATCATATCCTAACCAGTGGCCCTGCCAATAATTACACACTAAAAACTGGAAATAATTACCGCATTAGGGTTACCGTCACAGGGCCAAGTAATTATTGGGAGTCCGGTGATTGGAATGGTAATGCTGAGATCTTCTCTGGAACTAGAGTTGCCATTTTGTATCCTGAATTTTTAGCTAACGTATGGACTGCATCATATGCCAATGACGCTCAGACTGCAAAAGACAATGCTAGACAAGAATTGGTGGATGAACTGGCCAAAAGTGGAATTATATTAGATCCAAATGACCCAAAAATTCAAACCGAGGCATTATTCACAGGTAACCTGCCCAATGCCATGCCGGTGAGAATAGATCTATGGAGAGGATAGGAGGAAAAGAAAAATGGACGAAAAAGGATATGTTTTCTCTCCCATGTCATTTCTGCTGATTGTGCCGGTGATCATCATAGCAGTGGCCTACGGAAATATCTTAAACGAGATTAACATAGTTTCGGATATTACCATAGGGGGTGACGTTAGCTACACGACCGCTGCAAACATCATCCAAACCATGGAAAAGTCCGGTGCCGATGCGGGTAGAAACAGTGCCTATAATGCTACCCGTAAAGTCATTGACGACAATAAATTTTTCGCAAAAAGTGCCAATGGGGCGAATAGTAAAGAATATATTCGTAATCTCACTGTAGCATCACTTAACTTACAGATAATCACTCTATGTCAAAACTTGGAGGCTGAAACTGGGCGAGAGATCTCCATAAACAATATTCCCATTAATAATTACACCAACGTTACGTTTGATAACAACAATGTAACCATAACCCAAGCTGATCCTTTTGGATTTTACGTAAACATTAAGGGAGGTATACCAATACGTGTAGCTCAAAAGGACCGGGATGTCGTTTTCTACACACCGCCTATATCCTCTTATGTTTCAATCCAGGGACTGGAAGATCCTTACGTGTGGATAAACACTAAATACCGAACCAGTAATACTATCTACAGCTATCCCTACTATACTTCCAATGGATTAGCAGCTTCTATACCACCTTCCTATGGACATTCCTACAGCTTTGATATTGCTGTGGACAAGCAAGAAGACCGCCTATATGAACTGTGGTACTGCTGGAACGGTACCGATAACCCCAGTAACATCACTCCCCGTTGTTACTACTTCAACGATCCCTATGGACTCTCCTTCTTTGACCGCCTAGAGAACAACACCAACAGTTCCACATCAGATCCTAAAGTGAAAATGAGTACCTTCATCCTTGGAGACCCTCTTAATGAGAATCATGGTGGTAATATTGAGGTGTCTCGCTTGGATCATGAGTATTTTAAGACACCTTTAGTGATCGGATCGGAAATTAAAATAGGCAATGCAGACATTGCCGATCCACTGGGAGTAACATTCTACCTTTCCGACTTCTACATGACTTTCTTCGATTTAAGTAAGAGTTATGGTAATTAAAGTGTGATAAAATGGCCCTAGATCAAAAAGGATTAGCAAGTGCCGAATTACTGTTTATTACCCTAGTGGCACTGGTAATCTTCGGGGGAATGGTTAGCTTAGTAAGCAGTGGGATGGAAAAAACTGAAACGGCTAGCTTAGCTGAAGCCCGCATAGTAGGCGAAAAAATAGCCAACAACATAAACAGTGTGCATATCAATGGCAATGGATATTCCTCTAACATGACTATTCCCGCTGATCCTGATATCACCGCTACGGTTAACAACAGTACCGGCTATCTGACTGTGGTTTATCAGGGTAAAAACATAGACATTAAACTGATCCCATCAAAGATAGATTCCAAGACCATGACCAGTGGCCATAAATACCGGGTATACAACCAGAATGGCGCCGTAAAATTTGAGGATGTATAAGCACCAGCCCCACTGACATGGAATATTTTTTATACTAAAAGTTTCAATTCTTAAAGAGAACTATTATACTTCGTTGAGGGACTAGAACATGGATCTGGGAGATGGTTGGGAAAAAAAGGCACTCATCGTAGTTGCAGTGGTGGTGGTGCTTCTTCTGATTTATGTATTCAACCCCATTACACCCCAGCCGGATGCCGAATTTAACAACACCTCCTTATCAACGCCCAGTATAATAAACATGCCCTATGATCAATCCACTGGAAATACCACTAACCCCGCCAATGGCACCAGTAACGTCACTGTCCAGCTCACAGCAGAGCAGGCAAAAAATATTGCCATTCAGGCTAGACCGGGTTACACGGCCGGAGATCCAGTACAAGAAACCATTGTAATTGATGGAATTACCATAGCAGTCTGGAAAGTTCCTCTTTCCAAGCTTGGTTCTACTTCTAAGACTCTCTACATTGACCTAACCTCAGGTAGAATAGTCAAAGAGACCTAGCGAAATTATATTATTACTCTGAGATCAATGCAACTAGTGGAGATTAGACCATGGGAACCCTCGCCGTCATCATAATGATCATTCTGTTTTTCCTTCTTTTGGCCTTCGTATTTTCCACTGCCCTTTTAACCCCACTAATCGGTAAAAAAAATCTCTTATTTGTGGTAGCCCTGGGCTTTGTGGTGGGTATTATCGGAGGGGCCTTCTTCATATCTCCTGTTTTCAACGACATACCAGGCATGGTTCGTAGTTTCCAACAGTCAACCAGTGACAGCCCCGAAATAATTGAGGCCAATATATCTACAGATGTGGACGTAAACAAAGTCATTGCTGACATAAAGAGTTTGGAAGGTGTTCAGGGGGTTGAAACTGTAGGCATAACCTTAAAAACTAGTCCGATACCCTCAAATTGGGTGCGTGATCTGGAATCTCGTGCATCTACTTCGAATCCCAACATCACTGCCTTGAAGGTGGAGGCCAATGACACCATCCAGGTAAGTACCACCCCGGGAGCAGACCCCCCCTCAACTATACAAAATCTGAAGGACTGGATAATGTTGGTGAGTGGAATAGATGTAACCTACAGCATTGTGAAGGTTCAGGTAACTGTGGATCCCTCACAGGTCGATATAGTGGCGGAGAAAATGCCCCAACTACAGGCGGTGGTTATTGATGTTAAGGGGCCCCTAGAGGATGATGTAGCGTGGATCCAAGAGGTATTGCCTAGCCAGTCCAACTTAATACTCTTCTGCGGATTTTTGGGGGTTTTAGTTGGTCTAGCCGGAGTATTCATTGACACCATTCTGCAAAGCTGGCAGGGCTTCCGGAATAAAGTTAAGAAAGAGTAGGAAATCGTATGAAGGCAGCTGTTCTATTTTCTGGTGGTAAAGACAGTACCCTTGCCGTTTATAAGGCCCAGGAGATGGGTTGGGAAGTTAAATATCTGGTATCCATCCATTCTAGGAACCCCCATTCATACATGTTCCATGTGCCCAACATACACCTTGATAGCATACTATCAGAAGCTTTGGATATACCACTACTTAGTATTGATACCCCTGGAAATAAGGAGGAAGAATTAAAGGATCTGCAGCGAGTCCTACAGGACCTCAAAGACAATGGCATAGAGGCTATATTCTCCGGTGCATTATCCTCCACTTATCAAAAGTCACGTATAGATGGCATTTGTCAGGAACTAGGCCTGGACTCGGTGGCACCGCACTGGCAACGGGATCCTAAAGAATATATGGAAGAGATCATCAAGCTGGGATTCCAGGTAATTATAACTGCAGTGGCTGCTGAAGGTTTGGACGAAACTTGGCTGGGTCGTGAAATCAACCATAAAACCCTGGATGAACTCCAAGTCCTGCATGAAAAATACGGCATACACCTGGCCTTCGAGGGTGGAGAAGCTGAAACTCTCACCTTGGATGGTCCGATTTTCAAGAAAAAGGTTATAATTCAGGAATCTGAAAAGATCTGGCAGGTGGATAGTGGCCAATTAATCGTCAAAAGAGCCACATTGGAAGATAAATAGAGTTTCATTTATGGAAATCAAATTAATAATCTGATCAATCTTCTTCTTTCTCACACAGCCAGTCAATGACTTCATCAATATCTTCGGCCATGATAGTAACATCTATTTCCCCCAGTGAGGAAAGTTCATTCTCCACCAGATTCACTTTACCCACATAGGCCGCCTGTTTACTTAGTTTAAAGTTTATCTCCCCGGGAGATCTTCCTTTAAGTAGTATTTTCCGGGCAGTGTCTCGAATGCGACCTTTCTCCAGATGCTCTTTTAAGGGCAGAAGACAAGAAACTTCCCCAGATATTTCCACATAACCCTCACCCAACTCCAGCTCATCATATCCAAAAACGTTTGATAAGGATTGAATAACCTTTTGAAGGTCCTCTGTTGGATTAACACGACTTCTAGCCCTGACTTTGCAGTTCATTTTTAAGCATACTCCTTACCAGTTTTTTTATTTTTCCTTTGGATCCTTCGTTGACTATCATATAGTCTGCCATGGCTATAACATCACCAATCCCAAATTTAAGTTCTCGCTGGTCTCTTGAAATAAACTCATCCTGATCCGAGGAGTCATCGGACCTTTTTCTTCTTTTTAACCGTTTAAATCGAGTTTTTGGCTTAGAATGAACTGCTATAACTCTGAAACCATGGAAATTATTCTGGAATATCCTCACTTCAAAGGGGCTGCGAATGCCTTCAATGAGATAAGAGACATCATTATCTAAGGAATCTTTTATAATCTCCACACAACGCTGGGCCACTATAAATTCCCCATACTCCTGACGTAACTCCACCGCCACTAAACCTGGAGATTCATTCCTCTTTTGGGCCTCTTCACGTATTACATCTCCCATGCGCACCACTCGCATTCCTAGATCAGTAGCCACCCTAGAAATAACACTCTTACCCGAACCAGGCATTCCTGTTACTCCTAGGACCTTCAAGGTTTCACATCCGCATGGTAACTTCCTAAAATGGCTTTAAGGGAATCGTTAAGATTTACTTGGTTGTTAAAATTCCTCACCATCTCTTCTAGTTTGTACTGTTCCTCTCCTTTAAGTTTTTCCACTTCCTGTATCAGGAGTGGTAAGGCTCGCACCAAGTTGTCCACGATGGTTATGGAAGAACTACGAGCTGTTCGGGACAGCGGATTCAGATCTATTGTTATTACTACCTTGTTGTTGGCAATTAAGGCCTGAGCACGGTCACCATCTTCCAGGGGGACTAACACTACATCCGCACTGTAAATCCCTTCGGCACTGACAAAAGAACGAGGCCCCTCCATCCCTTTTAAGTGAAGGTGATCCTCATCATTAGTACCTAAAACTTTTCGGGCGCCACTATTATGGAGCATCCTCCTAATTTTATCCACCCTCTCCGGGGTGCGGTAGAAAAGATTGATTTCCACTTTTGCACCAGATTTATTGGATAGCTCAATCACTTCCCTGGCTGATAGGGCTGCAGTGTTACCATTAACTGATATAACCGGGTTTTGGGCCAATAAGATCTGAGCCGCTGCTACTTCAATCGCCCTTTTAGCTGGAGGAATAGTCTTTTCCCCTAGTAAATAGTCAAATGCTTCTCCCCGGCCGTGGGCGATCATTCCTGATTCAGCCAGAACACCCGCTTTATGGGCTTCTGATATTTTTTTCCTTAAAATCAGGGACTGATAACGAGGATGATTTTTGGGTATTTCCTGCAATTTAAAAAAACTCCTAAAAAAATTTATAAAAAAAATTTGATCATTAAAGTATTAGATCTTTTTCATGACCGCGATGATGCTCACTGGCTTGTTACCACTGCCACTTAAAATTTTATCATCAACCTTGAGCTTAACATCATCACCAATCACGGCCCCGAAATGATTGTCAACGATATAAAGGTCCGGTTTTACGTTGGAGCGAATGTCGTAGTCCACCTTTACATAGGCAGTATTTTCTCCGGATTCCACTACCTTGCCAAATGTAAAATCCCGGGAATATCTAATTCGGAATATTAAAAATACAACTGCTACAGCAACTAAAGCAAATATTAGTATGGAAAGAGATGGGAAAAACTGGAAGGAGAAGGCCATGACGAAGTAGGAGTTGGTGCCAACTAGGACCAGTATTATACCAACCAAAATGTACATCAAGAAAAAGTCACGATAGGCCGGGAAATCGGGACCATACATTAATTTTACCTTCTTGAATAAAACGTAGATAACGTAACCTGCCAATAAAGCCGATATTATAAGGTAAATAATAAATGAGAAAAAGTTGAAAAGGTAGAGCATCGAAACTACAAGATAGCCAGCAGAAACTATTTGGAGTAAAAAAACTGTTCTTTCTTTTTCTTCCGAAGTGAAGGGCATGGAAATTAGAAGGGTGTCATCAGATTCTTTATGAGGAGTATCGGCTCTGGATTTGGTGGTGGTTTTAAGATCACGAGCCATAGATTCGGCCCGTTTTGGAGTTTCTTTTATTTTGGCCTTGATCTCTTCGGTCTTGATCTTTTCTTTAACTTCTTCCCGGTCGATTTTTCTGATCCTTCCCGGTAGATGGAGAAGGGCGAAAATTGAGTCTCCAATAAGAGTGAAAAAATTAATTATTAATTCTCCGAATTTGCTGAAAATACCCATGGGCTGCCTCATTGAAGTTATAGAAGTTCTATTGAAATGTGGTGTTAAGCGGTTCCGTTGATAATGATGGATATTTGTTTGGTGTTCTGCAACCATTCTATCGTTACTTTGTACCAGTGATCATTGGGATCAGTAGGGGCTATGGTATTAATAGTGGTATTGTAATCTGTACTGGCATTTACAAATTTATTGCTGCCATCAGCATAGGTTAAATTTATTCCAATAACCTTAGGATCGATATCATTTATGGCAATAATACTTCCTGGAGACGGAATATAAACATTCAAAGTTCGTTTCGCACCAGGACCATTAGCATATACTAGATTTGCAGCATCTGCAATACTATTCACCGCGTTACTTGCATCAGACGTCTTGGAAACGTCCATAGTTGCACCTACAGACGGTTGATACACGTTAACCAGTAACCATCCCATAACCAGTAAAATAACCACAATAAGTAGAAGATACTCTGCAGATGCCTGTCCCTTACGATCCATGGTACTCACATCAATAATAATTTATCATTAATATCCTTAAGCAATATTATGATCAAAGAACTATATATACATATTAGTATAAAATGTTGAAGAGTAGTTGCTGGATTATAAAGGCCAGATCTCCAATGAAAAGTGATATTATAAGACCTATAAGAATTGAGGGGGCGAAAGGGACTCCTCTTTTCACTCTAACTTCATCTTTAATTTTTCCTTCTTTTCGCAGCTTTTTAAGAAGTTTTATATCATCCTCGGTTAGTCCTGCTGCCAGGGAAGATATTACTAATTTTCCGGGAGGGCGGTTAATCAGGGTAAGATCTTTTTTAGCGAAGGTTTCCTTGATTTTGGAGAAGAAACTTTTCTCATCCCATTGTAGCTCGTCATTTTTCTGATACAGCTTGTGGGCCAGGATCATCCCTTCTTTTAGTTTTTCAACAGGATAATCATCCTGCAGGGCTTCCCGGCTGACACTGGTCAGCAACTTGCGTATTATACCAATTACAATCAGGGTCACAAACAGGGTGCCGATGCCTATGAGGGTAACCTGGAAAAAAGTGTACAATGAGTAAATCACCGCTACTGCAATTACCCCGGCCTCAACATAGTTAGGAAGCTTTGAAATCAGGAAGGATAAGAGATAGATCAGTATTAAATACAGTATCAGGTTAGGGTAATTAATTAACTGCACAATTAAGACTGAGATGGTCACGGCAGCCGTTATTAACAGGGTGGTAACCAGATTTTTCTGCCACTCTTTCAGAGGCGACAGTAATTCACCCACTAGGTGTGGTTTAGTCCTCATTGCAACGAATAATACGTAGATGAGGAGGAAAGGCAGCATGGATAGGATGCTGTTTATGATTACGGTGAGTGGGAACGGATAAGCGGCTACCAGGGGGAATGTATAGTTTAAAACCGGATATGTGATCAGTGCCGGGTAAAAAGGAAGTAAAGCAGCCAGGGCAGTGAACAGTTTTACATCACCACCAGCCCAGGCCCCCATCTTCCAGAACAGGTATCCCAGGCCGAATATGGCCCCGGTTATTATTAGTCCCAGTATCAGGTACCATAGTTCCCCAATAAAAAAGGCATAAAACCCATTTAGGACTATTCCCAGGCCTATAAGGGGAAATGTTAACCGATTAGGAATGATTCCCCGTGTTATGTCGGTGTAACTGGCATAGAAACATGCCAGGATGGCTATAATAGTAGTTAAAAGGGGTATGGGGAGGTACATCTTGGATCGTTATTATAGATATCGTTATTATAGATATAATTCTTTATTTAAGGGGATTCCTTATTTCTAATTGCTGCCTGCAGGAAGGATACAAAAAGTGGATGAGCCCGGTTAGGTCTGGACTTGAACTCGGGATGGAACTGACAACCCAAGAACCAGGGATGGTCTGGTAGTTCCACGATTTCCACCAGGAAGTCATCTGGAGAAGCACCTGAAATCAGAAGGCCCATGCTTTCCAGTTCTTCTCGGTATTCGTTGTTCAGTTCAAAACGATGGCGGTGTCTCTCTTCCACATCGCTAGAACGATATGCACTCTGGGCGTGGGTATTCTGCCGGAGGTTGCAGGGATAGGAACCCAGACGCATGGTACCACCCATGTTTTTTATCTTTTTCTGCTCTTCCATGAGATCTATTACTGGATAGGGTGTTTTTGGGTCAAATTCTGTGCTGTGAGCGTTTTCCATACCATGTAGGCGGGCGAATTCAATTACCATGCACTGCATCCCCAGGCAGATACCAAATAATGGAACATCATGCTCTAGGGAGTAACGCACAGCATCTAGCTTACCCCCCATTCCCCTTTCTCCAAATCCTCCCGGGATCAATAGGGAATCTAAATGGCTGACTTTATCATCATCCAAGCTCTCCTCGGACTGAATATACTCAATATGGACTTTAACCCCCAGATGGGCTGCGGCATGTTTTAAGGACTCTCGAATACTGATGTAGGCATCTTCCAGCTCCACATACTTACCTACAATGCCCACACTCACTATTTTATCATCCTTCTTCAAAGCCCGCACTACGGCCTCCCACTCGGAAAGATCCTGTGGTTTTGCTGTGAGTTTAATACGATCAACCACGTATTCCCCCACCTTTTCCTGATTTAAAACCAGCGGTACTTCGTAAATAGAGCTCATATCCGGGCAGTTAATCACTGCTTCCTGGTCAACGTCACAGAAGTGGGCAATTTTCCTTTTAAGGGCGTCATTAATGGCGAGCTCGGAACGGCAGATGATCATATCTGGATTGATACCCATACTCCGCAGCTCCTTGGTGCTGTGCTGGGTTGGTTTGGTTTTAAACTCTCCAGCCGCACGCAGGTAAGGCACGTAGGTCACGTGGACGAACATTACGTTATCATGGCCCTCCTCATTTCTAAGCTGCCTTAGGGCTTCCAGGAAGGGTTGGCCTTCAATATCCCCTACCGTACCTCCCAGTTCCACCAGCACCACTTGGGAGTTGCTGTCCCGGGCAATCTGACGGATCATAGATTTGATCTGGTCGGTGATGTGGGGGATGATCTGCACACAGGACCCCAGATAATCTCCTTTCCTCTCCCTTTTGATGACTGCATCATAAACTTTGCCGGTGGTAATGTTGGATTCCCCCAAGAGATCAACATCCAGGAAACGTTCATAGTGACCCAGATCCAGATCAGTTTCCATTCCATCACAGGTCACGAAAACCTCACCGTGCTGATAGGGGCTCATGGTCCCCGAATCCCAGTTCAGGTAAGGGTCAATCTTTATGGCAGTAACACTAAGGCCATAAGATCTTAAAATCCTCCCAATAGAAGCTGCTGTTATTCCTTTTCCAATGGAACTTACCACACCACCAGTAACCACTATATATTTATACAGATGAATCATCTCCTCAAAAGGATTAAATAAGTTAGCATATAAACGATGTAAATTGTGCATTGACCTAAAATTACACATCTTACTCTTTGGTCATCTATATTAAAATAGATAGTTTAAGGAGGGAGATGATCCATTACCACCATTATTTCAGGGGAGAGTAAAGCTTCAGCACCCGGCGATGGGCAGAATATTCCAGCCCGTCATCCAGTAACTGAAGTTCTTTTAAGCCATATTTTCTATTTAAGGCCTTTAGAATAAGATGATCAGCCAGATGGGGATTTTTGGGTAGAAGAGGCCCGTGCAGGTAGGTGCCGATGCAGTTTTTATATACCATGCCCTCTTTCTGATCCTTGCCATTGTTACCATGCCCCGCCACCACCATTCCCAGTGGGTTAAGATCATGGTACGTGCGTCCGCCGTGGTTTTCGAAACCCACCAGGGTCTCTGGTTCCAAACCCAGGACGTTTCTGGTGACAATGTTCCCTATCAAGCGTCCTTCTTCACTGACGGTTTCGTAGTCAAATATCTCCAGTCCGGGAACATCATTTCCCTCTGCATCAATGTATTTCGCTCCTAAAAATTGGTACCCTCCACAAATGGATAAAAAAACCGCGTCATCTTCAATTAGGTCTTCCATTGTCTTCCGGTATCCCAGCAGGTGGGAGTACACCAGGTTCTGGCCCCGGTCGGATCCACCGCCAATGAAGAAGATATCTCCTTCCTCCAGGTCCACTTCCTGATCCTTGCTGAAGGGGATTATATTAGCCTTAATTCCCCTCCACTCACATCTCTGGCGCAGACAGGTAACGTTGCCCAGATCCCCATAGAGGTTCAGCAAGTCGGGGTACATGTGAAATATTTTAAGATTCATAGACACGTCCATATGATCGAATTTTTTTTCCGGTGATTTAGGTGTTATAATTAAATTTCAATTCCTTTTTTACCTTTTTAATTTAAGATTCTTGAGAGATTCCCGCAGGTAAGACATGAATTTACTGGAACCTCCCATGCGGGCTATTAACAGTTCTCTTATATGGAAAACCGCAGTGTAGGTTGGTAATATGTAAACGATTTCTACATCTTCATTTAAAACTTTTTCCAGGGCACTGTCCATCCCATAATCCACCTTAAGAGTAGCGGGGGGTTGGTCAGCATACTTCAATCGAAGGGCCATGTCTTCGGCTCTCCGGCCGGAAAAGTAAATCCTTTCCAGGTTTTTCACCTGTAATATGTTCTCCACCTGGGCATCCCATATCCAGGAGATATCGGTGCCATCAGCCGGGTTATCATTCAGAACCATGAGCAGGGATTTAACTTTTTCATCCAGGGATAAGCTTCTTAGAACCTCCCCCAGTCCAATGGGATTTTTAACCAGAACCACTTTAACAAGTTTATCTGGAAACTGGAAGCTTTCCATTCGCCCCAGATAGTACTCGAATCCACCAATACTCTCTATGACTTTCTCACCTTCCAGGCCCATTTCCAGGGCAGCAGCTAGGGCGGCGCAGCAGTTGTAAGTGTTGAAGATACCGTCATAAGAAAAATCAAGATCCATGGATTTAACATTCTCTGTTTTGAAACTCAGATGATATCCGGGGTCAGCGTATTCCACCCGGGTTATCTCATATTTTCGGTGAGGATTTGTAAAGCCGCACTGGTTGCAGTAATAGCTACCTAACTGACCGTAGTTGAAGTAATCATATTCCAGTCGGGAAGCACAAGATGGACAAAAACGACTTTCTATCACTCCTTCCTCCTGGTTGCTGAACTGATTTTTACCCACCCCATAAAAGATGTTCCTTTTTTTTAGATTTTTAAAGTTGGAAACCAGTGGATCGTCGGCATTGAGTATTAGCGTAGTGTCTAAAGGTTCCAGTGCATCAGATATATCCTGGAATGCCTTCTCAATCTCACCGTATCGGTCCAGCTGATCCCGGAAGAAATTGGTAACCACCACGTAATCCGGTTTAACCCCTTTAACCACTTCCTGGAAGGAGCCTTCATCCACCTCAAACACCCCCCAATCATACTCACCATCCAGATCATTTAAAAAGGAGCTGACCAATCCCTGGGGCATGTTAGCCCCTCGCAGGTTGGATAAAACCCGGAGTCCCTGGCTACTAATTATATGGGATAGAAGGTTGGTGGTGGTGGTTTTGCCATTGGTGCCAGTAACCAGTATCTTCTTCTGGCAGCGCTGGTTAACAACCTGGAGGATGTGGGGATCAATTTTCATGGCCACTTTACCCGGCATGGCACTGGCCTCACCTTTTAAGACCTTTTTTAAAATGAAAGAAGTTGTTTTTCCAGCCAAAACTGCCATGTGATATCTTAGGGAATTACCCACGATCTTCCCACCTCTTGGTGATATAAATTGAATGATACCTCTTAGGATAAGTTGGTGATATTAATTGTGTTATGTGAATTAGTATTCCAGAAAGTTCTTTAAAAATAGATAGCCTTCCAGAAGTCCCTGCGAACCTTTTTCCACCGAAAATTCGTGGTAGGAGTCCACCTCATCCTTCAAGCCACCGGATTTGAACATGGCGTAGGGTACTGGTTCTGGGGTGTGGGTCTGTACCGAAAGGGGAGTAAAGTGGTCCGGGAGAATGGCCATGGCAAAATCATGGTGTTGGGGAAGTTCCTTCCATAACTTGCCCAGTATGCGTTTGTCAATTCTTTCAATGGCCCTGATTTTTTCCTCCAGATCACCAGCGTGACCCGCCTCATCCGGGGCTTCTACATGTATGAACACCAAATCATGTTCCTCCAGGGCATCCAGGGCATAGTTTGCCTTACCACAGTAATCTGTGTCATAATAACCGGTTGCTCCGGGCACCTTAATGTTGGTGAGGCCCAGATAAACGCCAAGACCTTTTATAAGATCCACACCGGTAATGGTGGCCCCTTTAAGACCATATTTTTCTTTAAATGATGGCATTTGGGGTTTGAGTCCCTGGCCCCACAACCAGATCATGTTGGCGGTTTTTTGACCCTCCCTGGATCTTTTCTGATTCACCGGATGATTTTCCAGTTTAGCATGGGACTGATCCATGAGTTGATTCAATTCTCGAGCCAGCTTATCATCTTCTGGCTTTAGCAGATGCTGAGAGAGCGGTTCTCCCACCACATCATGGGGGGGAATGGATTGTAAATCTGCAGCCTCTTTTTTGGGAGAAACGAAGAGGTGTCGGTAACTGGTACCCAGATAGAACTTCCCGTACTGGTGGAAGGACTGATTAAGGTATTCTATGATCTCCGAGGCTTCGGCAGTGCTGATATGCCCGGCATTGAAATCGGATAGAAGCCCTTCTTCGGTGTTTATCAGGTTACATCTGAATGCCACTTCTTCCCTACTAAGTTCGGCTCCCATACTGGCGGCTTCCAGAGGTCCCCTGCCGGTGTAGTATTCATGGGGGTCGTAACCCATGATGGAAAGGTTGGCTACATCCGAACCGGCTTCCATGCCTTCAGGGACGGTTTTAAGCAGACCGCAAGCGCCTTTTCTGGCAATTCTGTCCATGTTGGGGGTTTCTGCCTTCTGTAGGGGTGTTTTGCCCTCCAGTTCTTCCTGGGGATAATCGGCCATACCATCCCCTATAACCACTACGTATTTCATGAAATCGCATCTTCAATTGATAGTTAGATTTGATAATTGATTTTATTTAAAAAGATTTTATAAAGTCTATAAAGTCATCCACCGGCTTTCCAGATGTTCAACAGATCACTGAGGATGGCGGATGCGGTTTCAATGGATCCGGCTCCCTTGCCCACCACGGTAACGTCTTCGGCCAGGTCGGTTTTAAGGGTGGCCACGTTAAGAGTTCCCTCTACAGCAAAGGGAGAACCTTCCTTAACCAATCGGGGGGAAACCTCCAGAACATCCTGGGATGCCTCACCAATTAATTTTATCAGGTAACCCTCCTTTTTAGCCAGAGCCATGGCTTCCGGAGTGATCTTGGATATGCCCTCCACCTTCACATCTTTCAGGGTGCTCTTCAGGTTCAAAACCGAATTGGCCAGTATAACTATTTTACAGGCAGCATCCCAACCATCCACATCCTGACTAGGATCAGTTTCGGCTATACCCAGTTCCCGAGCCTCGTTAAGGGTTTGTTCATAGGATGAACCCTCCTTGGCCATTCGGGATAGTATGTAGTTGGTGGTTCCGTTTAATATCCCATAAACAGATTCAATATTACTACCAGCCAGTGTATCATGGGCCAGGTTAATGATGGGCATGGCTCCACCCACCGAAGCCTCATACTTAAAGTTAGCCATGGTCTTATGGGCTGTTTCAGCCAGTTGGGTGAATGATAGTGCTAAGGGGCCTTTATTGGAGGTAACCACGTCTTTACCATTCTCCAGGGCCTTCAGCATATGGCTCAGGGCTGGTTCTCCATCTTTGATGTTGGTGGGAGTTACTTCCACCAGACAGTCATATTCAACTTTATCCAAGAGTTCCAAACCGGAAACACCCTCCACCCCATACTCCGGGTACTTTGATAGTTTCCCGGTTTCTGCCTTGGTTTCTAGAAGTAATTCTGGATCAAGTCCCTTTTCTGATACTGCAGCTCCAGAACGATCTGCGGAAGCCACAATATCCATCTGGAGCCCGTATTTATCCAGCAAATATTCATGCTTAAGGGATATTACCCGGGCTACTCCCTGGCCCACTGCACCAAAACCCAGTATAACTATTTTCATAATAATCACTTAAATTAAATCTCATTTATAACTAAAAAACCCTTCAAGTCCCCTATTTCATTTAGTTTCCTGAACACGTCTTGTTTAAGCCCTTCCCTGGCTTCCATGACAATCTTGGATGCGGATCTTTCTGGTGGATCTGACATTTTAAGGTCCAGATCAGCCACCCGTACTCCGGGAAGCTGATTCAGGAGGTTCACGGTATCCTTAAGGTCCTGGTCCACGATGTTACCCACCAAGATGGTGGTGATCTTCTCCCGGCGCAGGACGCCGTCTACTTCCATTACTTGGATCCCACTTCCCTCCAGATCGTCAATTACCCGATTTAAGGTTTCTTCATCCCCCTCAATGGTGATCTGAACCGGAACTTTTCCTTCATCAGTTTTAACATCTCTTTGATGTATTACCGCCACAATGTTGGCACCAAGGCGTCCTATAGGTTTTAAAACGTCTAATAATTGTCCTGGGACGTCTAAAAGTTCTAAAACAAGATTAAGTCTCATAATATCAACCTAGATTTATTTTAGGGTCTTACCCGGTCCATTTGCCCTTCTCAACTACGACGTTGCCATCCTCGTCTACCTGGGTGTTTCTGAGGATTTTGGTACTGTCCTTTTCCTGGGCCTGATCTTCACGTTCCCGGTTGAGGTTGTCCACAATGTAGTAGGTTTCCTCTAGTTCCGGAATATCCTGGAGTGCCTTACTGAATTTTTTTAATATTTCCTCGGCTTCCTTTTCAATCTTCAAAATAATTCCTCCACCCTGCATTGGATAACGTTGCTTCAAATTGGCTCAGATAATATGTGTAGGAGTTACTTTTCTATTAATTTTAACGAATCTTTCAGTTCATCTACGTAACTTTGATCCTTTAAAACTCTCTTTACAAGTAACTGATGGATACCCGAACCATATTGTGCTGCCTTTTTGGGTCGTTTAACAATAAACTGTGGAACATTTAACTCTGCAGCCACTTCCCGGAGGATGCACTTTCGCAGTTGGTCGGTATGATCACGTATCTTATAGTGAATAGGTATATCCATGGCCCTATTTATAACTTGGAGGTCCAGATAAGGGACCCGCAGTTCCACGCTATGGGCCATGGTCACCGCATCATCCCGTTCCAGGTTCACCTCGTAAATCTGTAGAATGTCATTCCATAATTCATTCTGAAGGGCAGCACCCCCTTCTCCATATATCTGCAGATAACGGTGATAACCACCGAAAAGTTCATCAGCTCCCTGGCCAGATAGAAGAACCCTTAAACCAGTTTTTGCCGCCTGTTCTGCAGCCATATAGACGGTCATTCCCACCCCCAGCTTCATGATGTTCCATTCCTCGATGGCCTCCAGGACCAGGGGAGTGCATCTTCGCACCTCAGATTCAGTTACCTGGTGGGTGTGAAGGGCAAGACCCATTATATCTGCTGCTTTGCGTGAAAATTCAGTATCAGGGGATCCTTTTTTTCCTACTGTATAAAGTTCCGGCTCAACACCAAGCTTCAGACATATCTGGGCCAGGATGGTGCTGTCTACTCCACCAGAGAATACAATACCCACCCTTTCCAGGCCCATAACTCTTTTTTCCACAGAACATATTAGATCATTTTTTAATTGAGATTTAAGGAAATCATGGGATGAATTATCTGCCGGAACCTCGGCTATGGCTGGTTTTTTTATTCGTCGAGGCAGTGAAGTCAGTTCCTGATTGTAGAGCATGAATCCTGGGTCTAAACTTTCTACCTCTCTGATTCCTACCTTCCATAGAGCTTTCCTCTCAGATGCCACTCCAAAAAGATCCTTTTGGGGATGTTTACCAAAAAACAAAGGTTTAACTCCCACCGGATCCCTCACTGCAGCCCAGTTTTCACCGTCTGATACCACAAAGGCGTAGTCGCCATCTAAATAGCTGACTAACTTTGGTAGGGCCGGGAGTAGCTGGCCATCATATTCATCCAGCAGGGAAAGTATCACTTCACAATCAGAGTCGGTCTTAAAGTCGTAACTTGAATTCTCCTTCAATTCTTTGAAGTTGTAGATCTCCCCGTTGGCTACCAGAACTCTTTTTTCATCCATAAGGGGTTGTTGAACTTCAGAGCCCACTATGGAAAGTAAATTCTGGCCCAGAGCCAAGGTTCCATTCACGGGATTGATCTTCCCGGTGGCACCGTAAAATAAATGACCATCGACATAGGCCCCGGAACCGTCTGGGCCACGGTGTTCCAGTCTTTTTAGCATTTCATTAATACTGGAACCAGTTACATCTCCAAATAACCCTGCAATGCCACACATAGAATCTTAATTATCCTCTAATCCAAATCCTAAATCCTTTAACTGACTTCTTATTTTATCAGATAGTTCCCATTCTTTTTTTTCCCTCAGCTGGTTACGAACATCCAGCAAAATGTTTAGAACATCATCAGTCCGTTCCTGTTTTTCTCCAGGCAAGAAATTTATACCCAGAATCTCTCCCCACTCTTCAAAAAGGATCTTAATTCTAGTAATAGACGATTTTGTAAAGATTTCATTCTGCATCTGGCGGTTTATGTTTCGGACGATCTCGAATAATACCGATAGGGCCTGGGGAGTGTTGAAGTCATCCTCCATGGCTTCTATGAATTTCTTATGGGCTTCATCCCAAATTTCAATATTTTTCACGTTGCTGGATCCCTCATCATCTAAATTGCTTTTAAGGAGTTCATCCAATTTTTTGAGAGTTTTCCTGACTCTTTCCAGACTATTATGGGCCTGGATCAGTGCCTCCTCACCAAAGTCAATGGGGCTGCGGTAGTGAGTGGATAACACCAGGAAACGGAAAACATCACCATCCCACCTTTGGAGTAACTCCCGGATGGTGATGAAGTTGCCCAGTGATTTGGACATCTTCTCTCCCTTGACATTTAAGAACCCGGTGTGCATCCAGCAGCGTACCATGGGCTTCAATCCCGATGCTGATTCCATCTGGGCTATTTCTGCTTCATGATGGGGAAATATGAGATCCAATCCTCCGCCGTGAATGTCGTACTGGGATCCGAAATATTCCTCGGTGATGGCCGTGTCCTCAATGTGCCACCCCGGCCTTCCCCTCCCCCAGGGAGAATCCCAGGAAGGTTGCTTATCTATTTTTTTCCATAGAGCAAAATCTCCAGGACTTCTTTTACTGGGATCCGGGTCCACCCGGTGCACAGTCAAGTCTTCCAACTTGCGGCGGGATAGCTTACCAAAATCAGGGAACTTTGATTCTTCAAAATAGACTCCAGTTTCAGTTTCATAGGCGAAACCTTTCTCTAGAAGAATTTTTATTTGAACTATTATCTCCGGGACGTGTTCAGTGGCACGAGCATAGAGATTGACGTTTTTCACGCCCAGGGCCTTCATGTCGGCCAGATATCTTCTTTCATATTCCCGGGCCAGAACGAGGGGATCTGTTCCTTTTTCCCGGGCACGTTTGATTACTTTATCGTCCACATCGGTTATGTTTTGAAGGTAGAAAAGACTGTAACCTTGATAACGAAGGAAGCGGGCTATACAATCAAAGGCAATGTAAGTACGTCCGTGGCCTATGTGACTGTCATCATATACGGTGGGGCCGCAAACGAAGAGTTTAACTCGATTAGGTTTGATAGGATTAAATTGTTCCTTACTCCGGCTCATGGTGTTGTAGATAAACATGATATCAGGTGGATCGATTTTTTAAGCAATATTAAAAAAGGATTAAAGGCCGAGATCGGGATTTGAACCCGAGTATCATGGTCTGCAGCCACGCACCTAGCCGCTCGGTCATCTCGGCACAGTCACTGTTTATTGGATATCAAATTTACTTCTTATAAATCCGAGTGTTATTATTTTCGTTATGCTAATTTCCTTATGGTAATTCTATTCAATACTCAATTTTGTGAATTCCTATTCTTTTTAGATTTCCTCTTAACAGCTTCATCAAACAGGAATATTGATTTTTCCAGGACTAACTTAGTTGCATAGTGACAGTCTTGGCGTAAATTAATAATATGGTGTTCTTTACCTTCAGAGCCAATTAGCATCAGAGGATAGTTCTGGCAAACCTGGGGGCGAGTATCGTAGATCCTACACCTTTTCTGCTCCCAATCGTGGAATTTACAGGGTTGGTCTTCTTTGAACCGGAAATGTTCCTGATAACGATGGTTAGGAATAATTTCATCCTTTAGAGATGGATTGAGAGTGATGATTGCCTTTAATTCGTCCCGGTGGATGAAAATAGGTGATGATTGGGTGCAGCATTTTCCACAGTGATTACACCATTCTGAATGTATCTGGGCCAATTCCAGATTGGAAGGGCCCTGGAAAAGTTTTAAACTGCTTATATCTGCCAGTTCTATTATTTCTTTAAGGTCCAACTTTTTAATACTAAATTTTTTGTATCTTTTCACCGGTCTTTTCTTGCGCATCCACTGCAGAACGTTTTTTTCAAACCGCTTCACTTCATCCTGTTTATCTTCATCCCACGCTTCTTCTTGTAAAGCGGCATTTCGGATACTTTCAAATAGTTCCCTGTCAATTAAATAATCCCTTAATCGGAATTGGCTCACCCCGCTCTATGAATTATCTCACCTTTTTCAGTGCATCAGTAATCTTAGAAATATCTTCAAAATCCAGGTTTAAGCTTGAAGGTAGGCTGAGTCCTTTTCTCGACAATTCCTCAGCATGGGGTAATGACACCTTTTTGTAGGGTTTCATAATAGTTATGGGGTAAAAGAAAGGCCGAGTATCTATTCCTTTTTTCATTAATTCATTTATTATACCGTCCCTTTTCAGATTAAACTCATCCTCGATCAGAATACAGTAAATCCAGTATACACATTTGGCCCAGGGCATCTCGGGATGTAAAGAGATCAGCCCATCATCCCGAAGATCCTTTAGCATACGGTGGTAATAACTGGCGTTTTCCCTTTTTTTTGCAATGAACTGGTCCAGTTTCTGCAACTGGGCTACTCCAATTGCAGCCTGCAGATTAGTCATTCGGTAGTTGAATCCGATGACATCATGCCAGTATCTTCTATTGGTGTTCATCCCATGATCCCGCAGGATTCTCATCTTACTTTCCAGAGTTTCATCACTGGTTATACACATCCCACCTTCGCCGGTGGTTATTATTTTGTTTCCATAGAATGAATAGCAGGATATGTCTCCAAAGGTTCCCACCTTTTTACCCTTGTATAGAGCGCCATGTGCTTCGGCGGCATCTTCGACCACGTAAAGATGATGGTCCTCGGCCACATCCATGATGGGATCCATATCACAGGGATGGCCGTATAGATGGACAGGAATAATGGCTTTGGTTCTACTGTTGACTTTATCCTCCAGGTTATCAGGGTCCATGCACCAGTATTCTGGGTGTGAATCAACAAAAACCGGCTCTGCATTACAATAAAGCACAGCGTTAGCAGTAGCTGCAAAGGTTAGGGTGGGAACAATGACCTCATCCCCTTTACCTATACCCAAGCTTTTAAGAGCCAGGTGGAGTGCAGTAGTCCCATTGGAGGTGGCAATAGCATGTTTAACCTGGTGATAGTCAGCAAAGCCTTCCTCAAATTCGCCGATGAATTTGCCTTGGGAACTAATCCAACTGCTTTTGACAGCTTCTATCACATTATTTAATTCATCTTCTCCTAAAAGTGGTTCCAGGACAGGTATCATACTGATTTTTTATACTGATTTTTTAATGAAATGGATAAACAGGAGTGAAGGTATTTTCATCAACAATCTTTATAATAAATAGATTCTTTTTTATTGATATCTTATTCGATTTTATAATGTCTGCATTTTGTTCTCTAAAACCAGGATTAATCCAATTAAAGCAGCTTTTAAACTAAAATGAGCACTTAAGTCTTAAAATAATAGACTGAATTAATTAAGAAAGAGATAAAAGTATAAAAAAATAGATCTTGGGAGATTTAGCATCATTGCCGTGCCCTGGCCACTTTACGGGCTATTACCAGTTCTCCAATGGCTATGAGGCCTACAAAGAATTTTTCAAGGCCTCCAGTAGCCCAAATAGCTTCTCCGAATGTTGAATTTTTAATTCTTCGTTCATAATCCTCAGGAGTAACTCTTTTTCCGGTTCTGCGTCGGGTTACAATGGCCGATGCTTCCATCAGTTCTTCCCAGGTAACTCCCTTCAATTCTCGGGTCATGGCCTCAAAGATCTTGTAAACCTTAACCTCGTAAAGGGTTGAGAGAGTTTTAACTATATCAAAGGTGCGTACCACTCCCTTCACCACATCCTCATCATCCAGGACTGGAATGCTAACCACTTTATGTTGAGATGCATTGAGCACCGCCAGACGGGCTGGATCATCCTGGTGAACGTGTACGATATCATCTTTACTGTGCATAATTTCGTTAACGTTTTCTTGACCTTCTCTAAGGCCCCTGGTCACATCCAGGGACGTGATCCATCCCACCAGCTTTCCCTGAGTATCAACCACGGGGGTGGTGAACTTACGGTGTTTTTCCATTTTAAGGGAGGCATCCACGATGCTATCACCTGGGCTGACTTCTATAAACTCCTTATCCATTATTTCCTTAACTTTCATCTGGCAACCTCTCTCAGTTTTAGGGCCCCCACTGGGCATTTGGTAGAACAAACTTCACATAATATGCATTTATCTTCATCTAAAGTCACCAGGTCTGCTCCGGCTTTAATAGCGTCCACCGGACAGTTTTCTTCACATACCTGGCACTGCACACAGGTATCCTGATCAATGAGAAGCTCCCTAGTTTTAATTACCGGTCCCAGTTCTCGTTCCAGGTTTATGGCCTTCTCCGGACAGACACTTACACAGGCGCCACAACCTACACAGGCCTTTTTGTCTATGATGGCAACTTCTCCATCTTCAACGGTAATGGCACCAGTTGGACAGAACTGAGCGCAGATAGCGTGAGATTTACATTTGGCAGGGTCCACCATAATTTCTTTCATGCGCAGTTTTCGGTGGGGGGTTTTCAAGTCTTGTATTCGGAATTCAACATCTTCATCCACCTGGGAGGTGCTTTCCATTACATGAACTGCACCCACTGGACAGGTCTGGGCACATATCTCACACTTAACGCAGTTGTCAAGTATGCGGGCCGGTCGGTTAGTGGTGGCTTCTTGTATGGCATCAACTGGACATTCTACAGCGCAGAGATTGCACCTCACACATTCCGGAGAAATGGTAATGAATTTGTCTTCCAGGGAGCCAGCCATGATTTCCGGGTGGAAGTCCTCTTGCTTCTCATCCAGATCCAGTGATTTAAGGGCCACCTGATTTTTCAGGGCCTCTTTTTTCTTTTTAAATATTATCTCCATGGATAACCCTCTATTTTTTGAGAAAACCTAACGAACCTATTTTCATTGATATATTTTTAAGCAACCTACCATATTAATACCCCACCCCATCCTCTCCACTGTACTAATCAGGGGATAAATCATCTGGATTCTTTAAGTGGGGAATATCCCCCTGGTAGGGCAGTCCCCTGCAGGCTCCATACTCCTGTATGCTGCAGGATGCAACGTAGTTACCTAAAACTCCTGCATCTTTTATATCATAACCCTGGAGGATGCCGTGGATAAATCCAGCGTTGAAGGCATCACCGGCGCCGGTGGTATCTAAGCAGGGCACCTCAAAGGCGTAGATCTGGTGATACTCTTCACCATCAGAAACGAAACATCCCTCACTCCCGTTTTTAACAGCCAGAATCTTTATATCGTAATTAAATAGGGTTTCAACCTGATCTTCAAAGTCCCGGCTGGGAAGCAGTACGTCAAGTTCCTGCTGATTTAATAATAGAATATCAGTACTGTTTAAAAGTTTCTCAAGGTTCTTCAGGCCTTGATGGGCGTATAACATTCCTGGGTCCATGCTAACTGTAGTATCCTCAGGAAGTCTTTCTAGAACCGCCTCCTGGGATTTAATTGAATCTCCTACAAATGAACTTAGGTGTAACAGGCTACAATTGGCAGTGTACCCATAATCAATTTCATCAAGCAATACCTGGTCGTTTACTCCGGGGTCGACATACAGGGCCCGTTCACCATCCTCATCCACAAAACCATGCACCATACCACTTCGACCCTCCTGCGCTATGATCAGGCCGCTGGTATCCGCACCCTCCTTTTTCAGGTTGTTTATTAGTAACTTACCTTCCCGATCAGTGGCTACCTTACCTACAAAGCCTGTTTTTAATCCGAGGCGGGATAATCCGATGATGGTGTTGGCAGCTGAACCTCCACAGGACTCGGACACGTTTTTGATGTAGGATTCTTCGTCCGGCCCGGCTAAACGGTTCACTTGGTAAATACGATCCAGATTAAGAGCTCCGAACCCAATAACATCCAAAATCATTTGAACAACCTTTTTAGTTGTATATTATACTGGCCTAGTTTTCCACCATAATTCCCGGCAGAAACTTTTAGAACACTCTTATAATCCAGTAAAACTTCAATTCCTACTTTCATGGCTTCCTCTACTGCTTCCATACTCCATCCATTGATGACAATCTCCGGAATATAATTCACCCCGGGAGGAACTTGAGATTCATCCTGGAGCAAAGTGGAAAGCGAGGGACAGTAAGGATGGTTGGTGGTGGGACCGATCCAGGGGTAGTTGGTCTCTGGCTTGGAAGCCGCGGAACATATGTCAAAGGGAGTGATCACTCCTTCCACCTCCTTGATGGCCCGTAGTGCCTCACGACCCCCATCCAGCACGGCTTCTTTGTCACGACACATGTACCAGAAGTTAGCACCCATAATACCAGTAGCGTAGCCTAACTGACGTTCGATTTTAAAGTCAGGAATGGCTATGGGGACCACAATCATGTTTCTTCCATAAATCTCTTCCTCCCATTCATAACCATCCCCGCAGTGGCCCACCTGTTTCATGGTGTCGATATATCCCTCTGGTGAGGGTGATGCGTTGAACAGGGTGGTGAAGGGTTTCACCAGGATGTCCTGTCGTATCCGGTAGGAGAGTTCCACCTCGAACTTCTCCAGATCATCACTACCATACCAGAACTGGAGAATAGCACCCTTTCTACCGTCAGGGGTGTGTTCCGGACTAACCCAGGATTCTATCCCGCCTTCCACCCGACCAATAACTGCTCCGGGTGTGGATGTGGCGTCGTAGGCGGCTCGGGTGAGAGTTTCCTCATCATCAGCAGTAACCAGGGCTCTGCAGAACATTCCACTAAAGGCCTCGGCGTAGGTATTATCCACCTTATCCAGATTCTTGTTTTTAACCATCCTAACCCAAACCTCCAATGGATTCACCACGTATATGCTTCCGGAACTCTCCACTCTCTGACTTCAAGCGTTCCAGGTTGTGAGGGGTGACCACCTCCAACTGGGTATGGGTGTGGGAGAGTTGAGGCGCCAGCTGGCTGTTTAAAGAATAACTTTGAAGGGCTTCTTGAGAATGGGCAGCGTAACTATCTGCAAATTCCAGTACTTTTTCGGTTCCCTCTCGTTTAAAGAGATCCGCCAGTAATGATAAAATCAGGGTGTTATTGGATATAACTGCCACCGATGCCTCATCCAGGGCGTAATTGTTACCATTGAAGGACACCGCCAGCCCACCTTCATCTTTGGCGAAGTGCAGTGGTTCTACATCGGTGATACTATCACCGATATAAATTAAATCCTCGGCCTGGTAACCGAAACGGCTCATTATATCCTCTACCGCCTCCTTCTTAGCGGATCCTCCCACCGGTTTAATATCATCCATCAGAGAGCTGATCCTCATCTGGGGTAGTTCTTCCCAGAAGATGTGTTCCAGATTTTTAAATTCAGGGTTTTCTACTGCCGATTTTTTAAGCTTCCACAGCTGATCCTTCTCATGGGGGTCTATTTCATATTTATCCAGATCCAGGTGGGTGTAATAACTGTTCTCCAGTGGGAATCCGGTTACCTGGCACAGGGCCTCTAGATACTGCTGGTAACTGGTGCTGACGATGAAACTGGGCAAGAGCTCCTGCAGATGTATCAGAGTCTTTTGAGCTCCAGGCACCAGAAGAACGTTTTTTTCGGAAAAGGTTTCCACGTTCTGGTTGGTGGCACCATATGCCTTTAAAAATGGAGCAATTAATTTCAGAGTGTTTCCAGCATTGTATCCCGGTCTTTCCATCTCCACCAGAATATCATCGTAGCGGCTCACGATCTGAAAGAATTTCTCACCCTGGGGTATGAAGTATCCTGCCAGTTCATATGCGTTGTCATTTAATGATATAGGTCCTTCACAATCAGATACCAGAAATCTATGGCCCAATTAAAGTCCTCCAGTAGTAAATAAAAATTAATCAGCGGTTATTAATTTAACAGCACGTACCGGGCAGATGGACTCGCATTCACCGCATTTAATGCATTTTTCTGGATCAACACTCACCACGTCGTCTTCCAGACTCATGGCATCCACAGGACATTTATTGACGCAAACACCGCAGGCCTGGCAACTTACATGGTCAATGGTAACTTCACCACTTCGGGGTCCTTCCACCCTTCTCCTTTTAAAGAGTATCTGGCCTTCTGACGCCTGAAAATACTCCTCGCTTAGCTCAATGGCCTGAACTGGACAGACTTCTACACATTGGCCGCAAGAAACACATCCTTCCCCAATGTGGATGGGGCTGGGCATTTCCAGTTCAATACAGTCTACCGGGCACTCATTTATACAGGCACCACAACCTAAACATTCCTCTTCCAAGACGGCAATTTCTCTGCGGGGGGAGGTGGCTTCAATTATGTCCCCCACATCCTCCAGTTCCAGATCACCATCCACCAGGGACTTGATTTCATCTTCAACCAGGCCAGTAACATCCTGGGTGAATTCGGCTTCCTGGTGCTGGTAACTGACTCGTCTGGCAATCTTTTCCAGGATGGAATCTATTTTAACTGCTTCCTTGGCCAGTCTTTCACTGTCCTTCTCCAAAAGTTCGGAAACGATTTCCATGGTTTTGATCTTGCTATAATTTTGATAGGCCTTCTTCCGAGAAGAGTACTTGATGGCAGTGGAGGGACAAACATCCATACACTCCTCACAGCGGGCACAGTAGGAAGGGTTGATGAAGGGTAATTTACTGACTTTCCCCACATTTATGGCTCCTCGGGAGGGGCATACCCTGGTACATGTCATGCAGCCAATACAGTCCTTCTGATTCACCACAATGGCCTTGCCACCCACCACTGATCGGGGGAGTATCTCACCATATTTAATGGCCTCGGTGGGACAAACCCGTGAACAAAATCCGCATCTGACACATTTATCTTCATCGATAACACTGTGTGCTTCTTCCGTTCCGGAGGATATTAGCTGTATTGCTCCAGTTCGACAGGCATCTACACAAGAACCGCAGTGAATGCAGAGTTTGGTGTTTATGTTAGGTATATTTTCCAGAACGGGTTCTGACAAAGTGGTTTCCATTTTTATGGCATCATAGGGGCATGCTTCCCGACATAAAACACAGCCAACACATTTTTCGTCAATTTCCACCTGATCGTAGGGTGGAACTTCATGTAGGGCATCCACGGGACAGGAGGATAGGCAGGGACGTTCCTGGCACTTTTCACACTTTTCATGATCAATTTCGTATTCCACTTCCACTTCTCGAAGTGGTTTGTAAACTTTTTTGGATTGGGGTGTGGTTTCGGCCATATTAACCAGCTCCTTGAGGTAGTTGGGATGGTTTAACCGTTATATGAATCACCCCGCCCTCTAAACGAGGTTCATCTAAAAGGAAACGGGCAACATAATAACCTACCACTCCAAATGGGCAGGTCTGATAGCAAGTACTGCACCGCAGACATTTATCAGGATTCCTTTGAACTCCTTTTTCTTTAGTGTAGGTTATAGCACCAGAGGGACATTCAGCTACACATAAACGGCAGTCGTTACATTTACCATCGTCCCAGGTAATAATTCGCATCTTCAATCGGTCCGTCATCTTCTGAATGACGTCCAGGATAAGATCGTCGTTGGACACTATATTCCGGGCTCTTTCCACCAGATCATCAATTGGGAAGTCCACCTTGAAAACTTCTCCCCCTGTAAGTTCTTTAATCTTCTCTTCTTCCTGTTCGATTCTTTCTTCCAGGGTGTTAACCACCATTTGAATTATCTGTTTCTGTTCTTGTACGTTGGATACGAATATGCCTTTAACTGCTCCTTTCACTGGACAGGTCTTCAAACATTCCCCGCAGCTGATACATTTGGCTTTGTCAATGATGATTTTGTTGTCCTCTTCAATTATGGCTCCTTCAACAGGGCAAGTGTTCATGCACTTTTTGCAGCGAATGCAGAGGTAATCGTCAATGGTGTAGGTCTTGTCCACCGGGAGAATAGTGAATTCTTCCCGGATAAGGTGATTCTCACCACAAAGCAGAGTCTTGGGATCGGTGGGGCACACTTCCGCACAGAATCCACAGCGGATACAACCCCGGTTATTTATAACTGGGTAGGTGATTCCTTCTTCATGACTATTATCCTCGCTACGCACCAGTTTAATAGCTGCTGGCGCCGGACAGGCTGCTGTACAGGCGCCGCAGGCGATACAGTTTTCAGGAATGACCTGGGGGAAGTCACGGAATCTTTCGGGAGTTTCCATGATCTCGGGGTTAGTTTTGGCTCCGGCGAAGCTTTCAGCCCAGGATTTTCGGGCGAATTCGTAGAGGTACCAGATTACAGATGACATAGGACATCAACTTAACTTTAAATTATGAATACCTTCAACTTCTCTTTTTTTTCCAGATTCATCCAGTATGATGACCCTTTCGGTGCAGGCAATGCAGGGGTCTACACTGGCGTAGGTAGCCACGGCATCGGCCACGGTGGCCACATCATGCAGCATGTACTTGGCACAGGCATCGATGTTCATGATACTTGGAGTTCGAATGGAAATATTCTGTATTAGATTACCATTGGTCTCGATCATGTAGCTCACCTCACCTCGAGGTGCTTCGTTTCTCCAATCAGCATATCCCGGTGGTATGTCAATCTTTTTACGCACATCACCAGGGGGGATGTTCTCGATGACTTGTCTGATGAGGTACAGGGATATGGTGATCTCGTCGAAGCGATTCATCATCCGGGCATAGTTGTCTCCCTCTTTCCTCCAGATAACTTCAAAGTCCAGATGGTCATGGTAGGTGGGATGGTCCACTCTCCAGTCATGTTTAATACTGGATGCCCTTCCAATGGGGCCTACAGCATGGGCTTTTATGGCATCTTCATGGCTCATTTTCCCTACGTCTTTGGAACGCAGACCCAGAAGCGGTCCCTGATCGAACATCTCCACATACTTGGGATATTCTGCTTCAAATTCAGTGATAATCTTCAAGATACTGTCAAGGTGGGTTTTTTTAGCATCCATTCGCACTCCGCCCACCACATTCCAGCCCATATTAACTCGATTGCCAGTTAAAAGTTCTATGGCATCCATGATGGGTTCTCGAAGGGCTAACATGTACATGAAAAGGGTTTCATGCTCTATAGCTTTGAAATAGGTTGAATTGGCAATGAGATGGCTTTGAATACGGTCCAATTCATTGGTTAAAACTCTAAGGTACTGGGCACGTATCGGGGCCTGTTCACCGGATATCTTTTCAAAGGTCTCGGCAAAGGTTTGGGTGTGTATGTAGGAACATATTCCACAAACCCTTTCTGATAGATAAATAGCTTTTTGCCAGGTTTTACCCTGCATGACACGCTCTATTCCACGATGAACGTATCCATAATCGATTTCTGCACTTATGACCTTTTCTCCCTGAGTTTTAAGCTTTAATCGTAGGGGTTCTTTAAGTCCAGGGTGAATGGGTCCAATGGGTAGTATCATTCTTTTTCCCTCCCTCGGGCGGCAATGGCTCCTGGGGCCACGCTTAAGATGGCGGCTAGTATTTCTGAAGGTCTTGGCGGGCATCCTGAGACTTCCGCAGCTACGGGTATAAAATCAGAGACAGGTGCATAGACGCTACCTCCTTCCTGATTGAAAACGTCGCCAGTTAAGGGACAGTTACCCAGTGCCACCACTATTTTTGGTTCTGGGGCTTTGGTGTAAATTCTTCGAAGTTTCTCCACCCACTGTTCGGTCACAGCACCGGTAACCAGGATTACATCCGCCTCCCGGGGGTTGTTGTGTACGTAGATACCGTACTGTTCTAGATCATAGCGTGGTGATAGGAGGGCCACTACTTCAATATCGCAGCCGTTACACCCTCCGGTGTTAATTAAACATACATGTATGGAACTGCTTCTTATAATGTCTTTAAGGGATCTTACCATTTCTTTACCTCATTAAATATTCTAGAAGGTCTTTCCACCCATCTTCCAGGGCTTTTTTGTAATTTTTATTTTCCCAAATTATTTCCCGGGCTATTTTAGTCTTAATTTCATCTGCTTCCTGGGCACTCAACAGGTTCGTAACATCACAGAGCCAGCAGAGACGGAGATCAGCATCTATCCTTTCTTTCAGGCATCTTTCCTTGGAATTTTCGAAGCGGGCGTGTATTGCTTCTAAACTGGACATGTCCAGTCTTTTTATGAGAATATCCTCCAGATCTTCCTGTGAAATGTCCAGTTCCTTGGAGAAGGGTTTAATAATATCTTCCTGCCAGCGGTAACTCTTCACGATCCGCATCTTCATGGTGCGGAGAAGTTCTTCATCGTCGGGACTGCTATCGATAAGTTTATCCTCATTCATAGGGCCACCGTCCTTAAGAGCCAGATAATTCCACCCACCACCAGGCCGATTATGGTCTCGTACCTACCGTAACCAGGTCTCATTCCCAGTACCATGGCTACTAAAAACAGTCCAATGGCAATGGAAACATAAGAGGGGATAAAGGTTAATAGGGGGCTGTTAAGGGTTAGGAACCATCCAATAATGGCTATTATCATGGCCAGGACATCTATTTTGTCAATGGCGAAGGGACTCTTGTATTTCTGGTAACTGAGCACCAGGCCCACCACAGATCCTAGTACGAATGATATCAAGTATAATAGGTAGGAAGTTTCGTTCATTTAATCACCGTTAAGCGGGTTTGAATAGGTAGATGAAGGATAATGCGAAGAAAACCACAACCAGGATGAAGGCTCCAGTCTCCAGTTTTTCTGAGAGGTGTATGCCTCCCTTACGGTACTGGAATAAGATCAGGACCATCAGGATTAGTACTCCTAAGGTCAGAGGCAGCACCACCATCCACTGCAGTGAAGCTGCCAGCCCGCTGGCCAGAGTGGCTCCGGCTGCTACCAGGGCTGTGAGGAACAGAATATCTCTTTCTTTTTCCATGCTATTAATTCTCCTTTTCTAGATTGACCTTTTAAAGCATTAATAATATGATGGACCCCACGATACCAATGAAGGCCAGGGTCACCTGGACCATTATGGAGTGGTTGGGGTTTAACAGGGGTGTGGTGGCATTTATGAAGGCCACAATGACACTGATGACCACCATACCCACCAGGTATCCCAGTAAACTTAAAGGGCCCAGGAATACAGTTAAAAATATCCAGAGCAGCATGTACCAGGCTATGGATTCGGAGATCATCAGGTATCCCCGGAGAAGACCGAAGTGTTCGGTTTCATATCCACTGATAATATCTTTTCCTTTGGTGATGGCAAAGGGGGAGTAGGGTGCCTTGGATAATATTAACACAAAGAACATCAAGGCCGCCAGGGGGATGGTGAACAGTAATGCCCCGTTCTGGGTCTGGTAAGCGGTAATATCGGAAAGAATCATGGTACCGGTTTTAAGGTAGATGATGATGAGCACTGCAAAAAGGGGTACCTCCGCGGCTGCTGAAAAAACAGCCCTTACGCAGCTGAGCTTTCCATAGGGGGATCCTGATGAGCTCCCGGCGTTATGCTCCACGATCTTATGCAGGGCGTAGATGGCGAATATCAGAAGTAATGATCCCTGGGTCACCGGACCCACGATCACTGCAGAAACCCATATAACACATAGAATACTGGCTATGGCGATATAAAATGGCATAGCGGCGGTTTTAGGGAATGATGACTCTTTAATATAAAATTTAAGGGTGTGCAGTAAATGTTGTATTATGGGTGGTCCGGGTCGCATCTGTATCCTGGCCATGACCTTCCGCTGGAGTCCAAATAGTAGACTGCCTAGCAGGAAAGCAATAGTCACGTTCAGGAGTATGTTAAACATTAAATTCATCTTTTCACCTTAATATCCGATGAATGGTTCTCTGGCACGCTCGTCTTCTTCTTCTTTCTTACTACTGGCCATGATTAAGAGACCAAAGCTAAGGATGGATAGGGGTATGAACAGTATAGCTATGGCGTAAACGATCCAGGCGGGAGGGTTTGCCAGCAGGGCGTATATAATCCCTCCTATGGATATTATGAACATCAGATAACTTGTTATGGTCAGGGTCTTCATTAAGATTCACCTAGTTCTTGCTATTTTTAGAATGGTTTGTTTATTATTAAAAGCACCTCTATGGCCCTTACAATCACCAGTAGGGATGATAGGTGTATGATCAGGATAAAGGGTGATCCTGGGGTACGGAACATTTCGGCCTTGGTGGCGTAGAATGGTGCCACCCCTGTTTCTCCGATGATTCCCATGAGGAGCAGGATGGATCCGAAGGTCATCATGGAGGTTACGTAGGGCATTTTCACCAGTTCCAGGAGACTTAAAGTCCCGGTAGATGCCAGGAGGATGGCGGCTCCACCGAAAAGTGGTAGTGATGCCATCATGGCGATTAGGCCATACTGGAAGGCAGCATTTAAGACATCAACCTGCCTCACGGCAGACACGATACCGATATTCACGATACCAATGAGAGTCACGAACAGGGTGAAGTTGAACAGATCTCCTGTGATCATGGCTCCGGCAGTGGCCAGTCCGCATACAATGGCCAGGAAACGGCGGATCTTAAACTCTTGCAGATCAACTTTAACCTCTTTATCTTTCAAGGTCCCGAACTCGGCTTCTACCTGGGTTTCGGTACGGCTGATGGCAATGAGGGTGGTGAAGGCCAGGGCTCCTCCAAACATGAAGAGGTTGAAGGGAGTCAGGTACAGTACAATATCCCCCAGGGGGATGGTTCCTAAGAGTTGTCCTCCGATAGTTGCTAAGTCCATGTTTTTCTACTCCTTCTTGAATTCTTCACGAGTCAACATTCCAATAAGCCCCACCTTAGAGGCCACCTTGATCAGTAGACCGAAGGCTGATAACATCAGTCCCAGTAACCAGTATGGTGGACCTACAAAGAACAGTAAGAATCCCACTATCCAGAAGACCCAGGCAATACCTGACACGCCAGCTAATCCCTCAAACAACTCTACAGGCAGGCCTCGAGCGCTTTTGGATAATACATAGAACAATATTCCTCCACCAGCCACGGCACCCCCGGTGAAACCGCTGAGGAATATGCCGTAGGCAATCAGTAGAACCGCGATGAAGGTAGGGGCGGTTTTCAGAATTTCCATGTTTAAGGGTAAGGCAGTGGGGGCTAATTCTTTTCTACTTCTGCTGCTCTTGCGTATCTCTCTACTGAGGAGAATTTCAGAAATGGCCATTATTTCAGCTAACTCCACCACCAGTCCTGGCAGGATAAGGGCCTCGGCCAAATCGGTAGCTACTCCTGCCACGAAGATGAGCATGGCCACACCTACTATGTCGGTTAGGATTAATACTGATAAATCGTTCTTTTGAAATGATATGCCCAGAAGTCCAATAAGACCAGTTATCACTCCCACCCAGATGGCCACGGGATACAGGGATACAACTATCTGGGGTACTACTTCCGGGACAATCATTGTTCATCCTCCTCTTCTTCCCGGCGCATAGTGAAGTGTAGGGCCACCCAGCTGGCTATGATAAAGGCCATCATCAGAATGGTAGACTCCAGTATGGTGTCAAAACCACGGGTGTAGTAGAGTATCTCATCGATGAGGCCACCCGGTGATGAATATATGGAGGTACCATAGTAGAGTGTAGTGTCCTTAACCCCTATAGCTATGGGTGTAAGATAAGCTGTTATTTGGCCTAATTCAAGGGCATTTTGGGGATACTGGGCTCTAACAATACCTGTTTCTTCTAAAGGAACTCCTCCCCGGTCGTAGGGAGCCAGCGGATCTTGGTCATCTATTTGGCTTTGTGGTGTAGGACGGGGATATAATTGGTGATCATTAAGGCTTATGGGGATTATGAAACCGGCCAGCAAAATTAAGGCCAGTATTAATGCAAATAATCGGGGGATACGTTTAGGGTTGGCCAGGGAATTCCATATTCTTCCAATATTCACAGCTCCACCCCCATTTCTTCCAGGCGCACAATAGCCCTTAGTAGTATCAGAGTAATGATAGCTGTAGCAGCAATGAAGGTTAGAAGGGCTATGGTATGGTTATATGTTAAAAATATTAATGAAACACCTACTGCAGGTATTTCAGTGTTGATAGTTCGAACCAGGGGATCCTTAACCCCGGGGCCAATCACCGTGGCGATGCTGCCCAAAATTACCAGGGCACAACCCGTGTAGAACCAGATCTGGACTTCAAGCAAGGTTCCCTTCCTCCTCTTCTTGTCTTTGGTTACGAATATCCTGAATCTTAGTTATACCAATCAGGAATATGACCGTGGCTATGGGGTCGAAGATGGCGGCGGCCATGGCCACGTCCAGGTATTTGGCAGATACGATCATACCAATGAATCCTCCCTGGAGGAGGCTGAGCATTATAACTTTATCCACAGGCTTAGGCAGGACAATGATACCTATCGTACCTATAATGAGTACCGCTGCCGATACAGTGGTAAGAGTAATCCATTCCAGCATTTATTTCACCAGGATCTCCTTTTTAACCCTTCCAATAGAGTAAGCTATGGCGTTGGAGCTTATAGTTGAGGCTACAAAATAGGTGATGGCCATTATTGCTCCGAAGGGCGTTTGAATGTATAAAACTATGAGTGCAGATATGGCGAAGCTCATGGCGTTTAAATATAACATCCTTTCCGCCCGATCTTGGGCAATAAGGACTCTCAGGGCCATGAGAACAACTATGATGCCTAATATCTCCATGAACATGATTTCACCTTCTAAGTCAGTTTCGTGTGGCGCCCCATCTTTTGGGCCAGCTTACCCAGCAGAAGGGAGGCTGAAGGATGTGCTAATCCCTGGATGGTGACGATGGCCAGTACCATGCCCACAATATAGAATTCAGGTTTCATTCCCACCAGGGAAGTAAGATATATAATAACGGTGATGCTCAGGGCACCGGTGGTCCCGGCGTATCCTGGGTCCGCACAGAGCCGGTTACCAAAGTAGACTAATGTAGCGGCGATAAGTCCTCCTTCAGGGATGCCAATGGCGTAACTACCTACTGATGCCAGTAACGTCCCGGCTGATGCATCAGGGGAGCATACGATGTTGCCCTGGAAGAACCCACCGGCCAGGCTTCCACCTCTTCTTTTAACGGCCCTTCCAATAACCTCGGCACCTTTTACCCCTGGTTTTTCAGGCAGACCCATCCAGGTATCGATGAATACGAAGTTCAGCCAGCAAATGATGGTGGCCATTATGATTCCAATTATCTCGTTCATTATGAATCCTCCGGTCGGGGTACTAATTTTTCCAGAAGGAATTTACAGAACAAAGCGGTGATAACTCCTACTGAGGCACCAACTATAAGTCCCTGGTATCCCAGTTGATCCAGCATGGCATAAAAACCAAGTGCTAGTATTGCCGTGGGAAAAATAACACTGATGGTCCAGGAATATCTCATTGGTCGTTCAGGCAGCAAAGGAAGCCTTAAAACCAGTCCTAGTATCACTGCCAGGCCCAGGGCCAGGAGATAACTGAGAACATTGACATGAATAATCATGATAAAACCTTATCCTAACTACTGTATATAAATGTTTTTAATCTCTCTTAAAGAGTTTTGCCTATCAAATATTAATAGGAGGATACTAAAATCTATTGGGGATAAAGGGAACAACCGTCTTCTTAAGAAAATAGCATATAAATTGATAGGAAGACAGTTGGGGACATTAACTTTCCACAGCACTATCCGGAGCTTACTATGAATAAAGACAGCTACTTCTCACTAATAATAGTCATATTAATAGTTATTGGGGTCTTATCTGTCACTTACATTATTATAAACCCTCAGCCCAGTGAAAAATTCACGGAATTCTATGTATTAAATGCAGAGGGGCAGGCTGGTAATTATCCAGTAAATTTAACCACTGGTGAAGCGGGTAAGATTTTCATGGTGGTGGTCAACCATGAGTACCAGCAGGTGGACTATCTTTTGGTGGTCAAGCTGGACAACTCCACTATTTACAATGAAGAATTCGCCCTATCCCATAGTGAAAAAAAGGAAATACCCCTGGAATTTGCAGCTCAAACCTCTAGTATTCAGAAGCTGGAGATGTTCCTGTATAAGCTTCCCGACACCAACAACGCCCATCGTTATCTATTCCTGCAATTGAATGTTTCTTGAGAAAGGCCATTATTTACCTTTTTTAGATAAGATGTGCTATTTATGGGTTGCATATGGTGGTGATTGTTATGGATATTGAAGTAGTTAATTTTAAGGATAAATTCCAGAAAGTGGATGAACTTCACAGCTACAAGATAATTGCCCAGATGAACGACTATTATTTCAAAATTGTAAAGGCCAAAAGGGAATTTATCTGGCACCGCCATCCAGAAACAGATGAAGCTTTTATAGTCATAGAGGGGAGCTTACAAATTGATCTTAAAAGTAAAACCTTGAATCTAGAAAAAGGGGATATGGTGGTTATACCCAGGGGGATTGAACATAAACCTTCCTGTAATGCAGAATGCCATCTTTTATTAATAGAACCTGTAGAAACTCTTAATACTGGTGATAAAGTCACGGATGAGACAGATGCTGATTTAGAATGGATATAAATGGTATTTTAATCAGATATGAGATGTATAAAAATTGATTTTAATCGGTAAAGACATAATTAAAGTTTGGAAAAGTTCTAAAAAACCCAAATAATGCAGGATTTCCTCACAGGTTGGTCATCAATGAGACACAAGAAAGTAGCAGTAACTGGTGGATTGGGATTTATTGGTTCCCACTTGGTGGAGGAACTTTCCCGAGAAAACCAGGTACTTATCATAGATAATGAATTCTCCGGCCACGTGGAGAACATAGAACACCTTCCCCTGGATAATATCAGCCTGGACTTGGGTGATATTAACCAGGTAGATCTGATTAGCATTTTTGAGGGTGTTGATTATGTTTTTCACCATGCTGCCTTGGCCAGTGTACCGTTAAGTGTTGAAAATCCTTTGCAATGCAATGAAGTAAACGTTACCGGCACTCTTAAAGTTTTAGACGCAGCCCGTCGAACTGGTGTAAAAAAGGTAGTAATGGCATCAAGTTCAGCGGTTTATGGTGATAACTATAATCTACCTTTATCTGAAAAAGAACCATTAAATCCTAAATCTCCCTACGCAGTAAGTAAAGCTGCAGGGGAATTATACTGCCAAGTATTTAGTGAAGTGTACGGACTACCAACTGTAGCCCTGCGATATTTTAACGTATTCGGCCCGCGCCAGGATCCTAACTCTCAATATGCGGCAGTAATACCTAAATTTATTTTATCTATCCTGATAGGTAAACAGCCAGTGATTTATGGTGACGGAGAACAGACCAGGGACTTCATATATGTCAAGGAAGTTGTGGAGGCCAACCTGAAGAGCGCAGAATCGGATATAACTGGCGTTTTTAACATTGCTAACGGCAACAGCCTCAGTATAAATAAACTGTTCGAAATGATCTCACAAATAATGGGAGAAGATCTAACCCCCCAGTACGAAGATGCTCGTCCAGGTGAAATAAAACATTCCCAGGCCAATGTAGATCTATCTAAATCTTTAGGATTCCGTCCTAAGAGTAACTTTAAAGATAATCTGATGGAGACGGTGCAATACTTCAGGGAGGATCATAAACTAAAAGCTTAAATTCATAGGGCTACATTAAATTAGATATAAATTTATGGATAATACTGTTCGAGGGTATCAGATGAATTGGAAAGATAAAAATGTGCTTATCACTGGTATAAGTGGTTTCGTAGGCTCTTATCTAGGGAGAGAACTAATAAAAAGAGAGGCCAATGTTCATGGCTTCATCAGAAGAAGGGCCGACGGTTCCATGCCTAAAAATTTAAAAGACCGGGGAGTTGCCGATAAGATAAATCTCATAGAAGGAGATTTAATTGATATAACTTCTCTTGCCAATGCATTTGATCAATCCCAACCAGACTATATTTTTCATCTGGCCGCCCAGTCATTTGTGGAGCGTTCCTTTCACAATGCAATAGAAACCCAGTACGCAAACTGTTTGGGAACTGCTAACCTTCTTGAAGCTGTACGTATCAAAGATTTAAGTACTAAAATTGTCTTTGCCGGAACCAGTGAGGAGTATGGCCTGGTTTTATCTTCAGAGGAACAGTACCAGAAAGCAAAGAAAGAATATGGCACAGTTTTCCCTGAACCCGAACATATACCAGAGGTACCAATAAAGGAAACCAATCCTTTAAGGCCCATGTCCCCCTATGCAGTCTCTAAAGTCTATGGCGATTTCCTGATGCGTAATTATTATCATTCTTATGGATTGGATAACGTGGTTTCCCGTGGATTTAATCATGAAGGGGCAGGGAGGGGTATAATGTTTGTTACTTCTGTTATTGCCCGGCAGATTATGAAGCTCAAATTTGGTGAACAAGATCGGATCCTAATCGGTAACCTCAACTCGCTCCGAGACTGGTCACACGTGGAGGATATTGTTAAAGGCTACCTGCTACTGGCAGATAAGGGTCTCAAGGGAGAAGTTTACAATCAGGGATCCATGCGCACCAACTCCGTCCTCAGTTACATCTTACTGGGATTGGAAGAAGCAGGCTGGAACATAAACAAAATTGAAACACTTAATGGTGAGAAAATAATAGATTATCCCACGGAGATGGACGAAGGCTCCATATTTGGTATCAAATTCCCGAAAACCAAGGTTGACCGGATGATTATGGAAGGGGAACTGGAGTACACCATCGCAGATAAGGGTATAGATGTGCACACCGACCAGGGAAAGGTTTTAATTGAATTTAACCCAGAAAGGTTCCGTCCCGCCGAGGTCCCCATATTACTTTCTGATACCAAAAAGATCCAAAAATTAGGAGCTGAAATAAAACACAGTTTAAGCGATATAACCAAACATCAGCTAAATCATTTCTTGAAAAGTGAAAATAGGTTATTATAAATGGTTTACATGCATCAATTTGAGGTTTAAGCCATTAAATGGCTATTTTTTATTTTATATCTTCTTATTCTCTATCTTATATCTTCTTATACCATTCTTCTATGATTGCTATTTAAAAATCCATTTTAGAAACTTCATCTTCCATGAATTCCCGGCATTTACTGGTGGGAGGTAAAAAATCACTCTCTAAATGAATGCCAATGGTGGGTAAGGGAACCCAGAGTTTCCATTTCTTACCCAGAAGTAACTGTTTACGGTTATAGCGCCATGCCAGGCGTATTACTTTATAGTAGAGATGTTCTTTTCGGTTTTTTATGGTCTTAAAGGGATTGAACATGTTGTATTTAGTTAGACTCATCCACACACTGGCATCATGATTACCGTGTGTGTAGCTTTCGAAAACTTCTCTGGTCTTTTTCAGGGTGGTTTTATCAGTCAGGAAGGTGAGGCATGTTGATGACGCGGTTCTCCAGTGCCGGATGGATGAGGCCTTTACCTGGTAAGGATGTTCATGTAACTTTAGAAGGTAGTCATCGGGATGGTCGTAGGGTGATACAAAATTCACATCATCATTCTCTTTCAACAGTTCTAACATCTCACTAAACTGGTTTGGCATGTAAAAGTAATCATCCTCAGCAAAATAAACTGTGTCCGAAAATTTCTGTTCCAGAAGTATTTTAATTTGAAGGGCAAAGGTGGCCAAATTACCCACTCCCTCTAAATTAATCAGCTCTAAATCTTCATCCTCAAAATATTTTTTAAAGAGTTCTTCATACTCGGGAGGGCAGCCATCCAATAAAACGAAAATTTTAGCTTTTAAATCTCCTAAACTATTTTTAAATGATTTCAGACAGAATTCAGATAGTTTATACTTATCATCCTTAAAAACTGGGGGGACTTTAGAAACCCGGGGGTATATCCGGTAGGCTACGCTGAGATCATAGTTTTTCTTGGCTTCTAAAGTCATATTATCACTTTTTTTCCATGGTTAATGGATAGCGGACCAACTCAATCCTGATCCTCAATTTCATGATCCTCAATTTCGGACTGGAAAAATTCAATAGTTCTTCTGATACCTTCATCCAGGGAGATTTCAGGTTTCCACTGGAGACATTCCACGGCCTTAGTGATGTCTGGTTTTCTCATTTTGGGATCATCCCGGGGTAAAGGTTTGAAGATTATTTTGGAGTTGGAACCTGTTTTTTCAATGATTATCTGGGCGAAATCAATTATTTTATATTCATCGGGGTTGCCCAGATTTAAAACCCTATAATCAATCTCTTCCTGCTCTGCCACTAGAACAATACCTTCAACCAGATCATCCACATAGCAAAAACTGCGGGTTTGACTTCCATCACCATAAACCGTTAGATCCATGCCTTTCAAAGCTTGGAAGATGAAGTTAGGAACCACCCTACCGTCTTCCAATTTCATACGAGGACCGTAGGTATTGAAGATTCGGACGATCCGGACATCCAGCCCATATTCCCGATAGTAAGCCATGGATAATGCTTCAGAAAACCTTTTAGCTTCGTCATAAACGGAGCGAGGGCCCACCGGATTGACATTTCCCCTATAACTTTCGGGTTGGGGATGGATCTGGGGGTCACCATAAACCTCCGATGTGGATGCAAATATGTATCTGGATTTTTTTTCCTTAGCTAAGTTTAGAACATGGGATGTTCCAACAGAATCAACCATAAGGGTCTCTATTGGGAAATTTAAATAATCAACAGGACTAGCAGGACAGGCAAAATGTAAAATAAGATCCAGGTGGCCTGCATAATTTAATCCGGTGATAATATCCCTTTCAATAAATTCAAAATTCTGGTTTGAAGAGAGATGTTCCAAGTTTTCTGGATTCCCACTCAGGAAATTATCTACCCCAATAACGTACCATCCTTCTTTAATAAACCGATCACAGAGATGACTCCCAATAAAACCGGCTGCGCCGGTGATGAGAACTTTTTTCATTTAAGGTTTCTCCGATTGATTAGTATTTTCTCTTCCAACACTGTAATACTCAAATCCCTCCATAATCTCGGATTCAAACATGTTCCGACCATCAATGATTATGGGTAGCCTCATAAGATTTTTTACCTTATTTAAGTCTGCATTTTTGAATTCATCCCATTCGGTGATTAAGAGAAGGGCATCAGAGTCTTTTAAAGCCTCATATTTATCTGAACAGTACCTTATGTTCTCATTCTCAGGGAATAAATTCTGGAAGTTTTCCCCGGCCTGGGGATCGTACAATCGCAAATTAGCATCGGTTTCATAAAGTTTTCTTACTATATCGATGGAGGGTGCCTCTCTGATATCATCGGTGTCCGGTTTAAAGGCCAGACCCCAGATGGTTATATTCTTGTCTTTATTAATCCACAGCACATTTTCCACTTTTTCCAAAAATCGTTCCCGCATCTGGGAATTAATTTTCTCGGTTTCCCTTAAAAGACCAAAATCCAATCCATGGTCCTCTGCTATTTTTATAAAGGCCCTGACATCCTTGGGAAAACAGGAGCCACCATAACCGATACCAGCATTAAGGAAGGATCTTCCGATTCTCTGGTCATATCCAATTCCATCGGCGATCATATTAACATCAATCCCCACCTTTTCGCATAATTCCGCCACCATGTTAATGTATGAAATTTTCATGGCCAGAAAAGAGTTAGATGCATGTTTTATAAGTTCTGCCGCAGCCGGTGTGGTTATGAGGAGCACATCACCTTTTTCAGTGAATGGCCTATACAGTTCCTGGAATATTTTATGGGCATTCTCACTTTCAACCCCCACCACAATCCTATCGGGATTGTTGAAGTCATATACACCGGTGCCTTCCCTTAAAAATTCGGGGTTAGAGGCCACATCGAACTGAATATTACCATTAGAATATCTTTGCACCGTCTTTTTAACCCACTGATGGGTATTCACCGGTACTGTGGACTTCTCAACGATCAATTTATAGTCAGTCATGTTCTCCGCAATTTGCCGAGCCACATCCTCAACCTGGGATAAATCAGCTTTCCCCGTTTCACTCTGAGGGGTTCCTACACAAATGAAAATAAGATCACTAAAATCTATGGCCCTTTTTATGTCATTAGTAAATTCTATGGTCCCTTTATCCAGGCATCTATTCAGAATTTCATCCAAACCCGGCTCATAAATATGTGATATGCCCTGATTGAGTTTGTCTAAATTTTTTGAAGTTTTTTTGGCGCATAAAACCTGGTTTCCTAGATCAGCAAAACATGCTGCGGTTACTAATCCCACGTATCCTGACCCTATAACTGTAATCTTCATTTAAATCACTTGTCCTGTCTATTCATTTAATTTTTTATAAAGTTTTTCACACAAATGTGACCAGCTAAAATTCTCTTCCATTAAACACATCTTCTGGTTGGGGTTACTCTCATATTTACGCCAGTTATTTATTAAATCCTCTAATCGGTTAGTTAACATGTCAACATTGTCAATTTCAAATAATTCACCATACTCTGTCACTTTAAGAACATCCCGAGCTCCACCCACATCGGTTGAGACTAAATAATTCCCAAAATAAGCGGCTTCAACCAGGGCGATCCCAAAACTCTCTCTCCGGGAGGTAAAACAGAATATCCTGGACTGAGCATAATACTGGTAAATTTTTTCCCGATCCTCTATAAAACCTGCCAGATAGACCTTTTCCTTTAAATGGGGGTTGTTTTGAAAATATTCATTTACATAGTCCTGAAATTGGTCCTCAAAATCACCAACCAATATTAATTTCCAGTTTCTAAAATCTCTAATTTTAGAAAAAGCCTCTAATAATACTTCCGTGGCCTTTTCTTTGGACCCCAATCTCCCCACTGTTAATATGTAATCTTTTTTATTGTCTGTCTGGATTTGATTCTTTTTTATGTGTATATCCACCCCATTGGGCATATAGATAAGTTTACCCTGGTAATTTAAGTTGCTGTTCAAGAGTCTATGATAATTCTCTTCAGTTTCCACGCTTAAAACATCAACCAGATATTTAAGAATAAAGTTCCGTACGAAAGGCCAGAAACCTTCATCTTCGGCTAAAAACGTGGTTAGATCATAATCAGCATCCAGTTTAGCGTATATTTTACCGTTCCAGTTCATTGACTTGTAAATTAAAAAGTAAATCAGAATGTTCAGTGTATCGTGAAAGTGGAAAACATGCAATACATCAATGCTTCTTGAGTTACGGAGTAGATACAGGATGATGTCATATTTATGATTTTTAAATCTCTTTTTAATGAAATTTAACTTGAAGTTCTTGTTTTTCAAGTCATGATCCATGTAGCTATAATCATCGTTGGGATAAGTGACTATGGATGCCTGGTAATTGAATAACTTGCCCATGGTAAAGGGGATCATGCCCACATCCTTGATTAACTGGAAGTTATATAGATGGGGAAATATACAAACGTAATTTGGTTCTTCCGCATGGTCCAACAGCATCACATCGTGTTATAAGGGTTGAAGATTATTCTAATATGGTTTTAATATGGAATCTTTATCAGTTTATGGAACTTGTTGTCATAAAGTATATATTAAATTGGGGGTTATTAGAACTAATTTCAGCCGATGATAGATTTTAGTTATTTAATATAGTTATTTAATAATGAAATAGCTTATAAATCAATAACTGTATTTTTTTCTTTCACATGGGGATGTTCGATACTATTTGAGTTAAATATTCTTAAAGCAAATAGAGATAAAGGGAATAAGGGAATCAAATGATGTAAAAATATTGCTGGAGCCAGAAACTTTACCGAAGCCATAGACTTCAGCATATTCTTGGCAATGACGAGAACATTAATATTAAACCAGGGATTTAAATGAGCAGAGTACGTAAAATAGCAAAAAATACCACTATGTTATTCATTTCCCAGATTATAACTTACATAATGGGTTTTTTCATAACCATGTACAGTGCACGCTACCTGGGTGCAGAAGGATTCGGTATCATATCCCTGGCACTGGCCATTACCGGTATTTTAGTAGTTTTCACTGATCTGGGGTTGGGAACCCTTACGGTTAGGGAAGTAGCCCGGGATAAATCTCTGGTTGATAAGTATACCAGTAATGTGGCGGTTATAAAATTAATGCTGGCACTTTTTACCTTTATTTTAACTGCAGTTATAGTGTATCTTTTTGGATATACAGATGAGATTAAGGTAGTAGTCTACATAATCACTGGATCCACCCTTATCAATGCCCTATCTGGGATTTTCTATCCCATCTTCCAGTCCTATGAAAAAATGGAATTCCAATCTATTGCCAATGTACTTAACAGTTCCATAATGCTTATTGGGACATTTTTTGTAATTTTTAATAATTTAGGCATATATTCCTTTGCCACACTTTATATGGTGTCGAATATAGTGGTTTTTATCTTCATTGTTTCGGTATACATTCGAGAATTCCAATTCCCCTCATTTAATATCGATTTGGGGTTTTGGAAACCCACTCTGATGATGGCTTTGCCACTCTCTCTGGTAAGCATATTTTCATTGATTGCATACCGAGTCGACACCATCCTCCTGTCCCTACTTAAGGGCAGCACGGTGGTTGGCTGGTACAGCGCATCTTATCGTTTGATGGAGGTTTTCCTGTTCTTACCGGGAGTTTTTGCCACTGCTGTGTTCCCAGTATTTTCCAGTCTCCATCTATCCTCACACGAAACTTTGAAACTATCCTATCAGAAGTCTTTCAAGTATCTGGCCATCTTATCGATACCAGTATCAGTAGGAACCACTGTCTTAGCCCCAGAAATAGTATTGTTAATCTATAAAAGTGCCTTTACCCCTTCCATCATTATTTTACAGATTCTTATATGGGCCATACCCATCACCTTCCTTAATTATATCTTTGGAACTATACTGCCGGCCATGAATCGTCAGAACGTGCTTTTGAAGGTGACTTTCCTCTCCATGATTATTAATATTGCTCTGAACCTGGTTTTAATCCCCACATATAGCTATGTAGGCGCAGCGGTGGTGACCGTAGTCACTGAATTATTCATATTCATTTTATGTCTGTTCATCCTTTCCCGAACCTTCAGTAAAGTGCGTCTGCAGGATGTCTTTTTTAAACCAGTGGTGGCCAGTATTATTATGCTCCTTTTCCTGCTGTACTTTAAAACCAACCTGTTTCTGGAGATCGCCCTGGGAGCACTAATCTATTTTGTGGTTCTATTTGCTATTCGCACCTTCCAAGATGATGATTGGGATATCCTCCGTCAGATAATGGGAAGAAAATAGGGAAAGAAAGTGAGATATGGCCGCTGATTGCTGCAGAACCGGGTGAGGAAAGGAATAAACTAGGGAAGAACTGGGCTGGATGGTTCAAAACCGGATGTTCTATAAAACCTTCCTTAATAAAAGTCCCAGGTTAATAATAATTCCTGAAATAAAGCCTGAAAGCATCCCTTCGTTCTTCTTGAAGTATAAAATGCGGTTCGTATGGAGTTTAGGATATTCAATTCCTTTTTTTTGTGAAGCTGATACCAGGTGCACCATACTCACGGTGGGGTCATAATATATTTTGAAATTAGCTTCATTAACTCTAAAGCAATAGTCAATGTCTTCCACGGTAAAGAAGAAATCTTCATCCAGCATTCCGATGGTTTCAATAACCCTTCTTCTAATAAGCATAAATGCACCGATAACTGCCCCCACGACTCGAGGTTCCTTCCAGGATTCAGAGTCTAGATACCGATCATAACTTCTCAATAGCAAATACTCAACCATCAAACCCTTAATGGATGGTAATCGAGCACAAGTCATTTGAAAAGTACCATCTTCCCCTACCAGTTTTGGAGCCCATATCCCACAATCCAGATTTTCCTCTAAAAATCTGATTCCAGTCTCCAATACTTCATGGCTGATAAAAGCATCATTATTTAGAAGCAGAACATAGTCTCCCCTGCTGATACTGATACCTTGGTTGTTGGCCTTAGAAAAGCCCAGGTTCTTTTCATTTTCGATGATTTTAACATCTCGTGGCAATAACTTTCTCAGGATACTGGCAGTTTCTTGGGCACTGTTATCAACAATAATTGTCTCGGTATGGATCTTAGCTTCTTCTGAAGCTTCAGTTAAATGATTAACACATTTTACTGTTAGTTCAGGGTTTTTATAATTCAGAATAATTACCGAAAGTTCGGGTTCCTTTTCCATACAGTATTCTCCAATAAAGATACTAATTAATGGGATCTCTTTTCATATAATTCTAGAAGTACACATTATAAATTCAAAACCTGTCCGGTCCTTAACTTATGGAAATATTATCACCAAATTAAACTAACCCCCGGTTCATGAGCAAATTCCAACATTAATGTCGCTGTCTCCTCTAACCACTAATATCCAATAAAATCAGATAAAAATAAATGAAAAGTAACAATAAGTTACAAATAAATAATTGAATCCAAATTCACTCTAAAAAATGGTCTATTTCAGGATGTCAGATTAAAAAATTTATATTATCTAAATTCATGTGATACTATGGCACCTCGGGTTTCGGTGATTGTTCTCAATTGGAATGGTTGGGAGGATACGGTGGAGTGTTTGGAGTCGTTGTATCGGGTGGATTATCCGTGTTTTGATGTGGTGGTGGTGGATAATGCTTCGGAGGATGATTCTCTTTCTCGGATTAGGGAGTATTGTCGGGGTGATCTGGGGGTGGAGTCTCCTTTCTTTACTTACACTTCCCGGAATAAGCCCATTGAGGTTTTGGAACTGACTGAAGAGCAGGTCCGGAGCAGTATACCTGAAAAAGAAAAAAATGTTCCTGATCCATCCAACTCCACCCCAGAAGTTCGGAAAGAGCTCGTCCTCATCAAAAACCACAAAAACCACGGTTTCGCAGATGGGAACAATATTGGCATGATATTTGTCATGGAAAACTTCAATCCACAATATATTCTTCTTCTTAATAACGACACAGTGGTGGATGAAAATTTTATGGCTGAAATGGTTAGCTTAGCTGAAGAAGAAAAGGAGATCGGATTTGTAGGATCTAAGACCTTTTTTTATCATGATAAAAATGTTTTACAAGCTGCAGGTGGAGGTTATATTGATCTCATGAGGGGTGAATCTCATGAGCTGGGCTTTGGAGAATTTGATACGGGTCAGTATGATAAGATCTATGAACTAGATTATGTGGGTGGTTCCTGCCTGCTGGTAACAAGAACTGTTATAAAAGATATTGGTCTTTTGGATTCAAGGTTATTCATGTACTGGGAGGATGTGGATTGGTGTTTTACCGGAAGAGAACATGGTTATACATCTTTATATGCATTTAAGTCCAGGATATGGCATAAATACGGAACTTCCAGTGAAAACTATTTAAAAACGTATTATCATAATCGAAACAGGCTTTATTTTATTAGGAAACACGCCGATAAGAAAGTCTACCAGAAATTTTTAAAACACTTTCTCAAGGATGTTATGGTGGAAAGCGGATATCAATTAATCTACCAACGAAACTGGTCCATGTTTAAGGCCTTAATCAATGGAACTGTTCAGGGAATAAAACTGGGCCGGAATATTAGAAAATCTAAAAAATAAAATAAATTAAAAAGAAGCTAAAGCGTTTAAAGGCTAAAAAGGGTGAAAATTTCATGAAAATAGCAGTATTCCATAACTTGCCATCTGGAGGGGCCAAAAGGGCCCTTTATGGTTATGTAGATTACCTGGATAAAGAGGGGCATGAAGTGGATGTTTTTGTCCCCTCCACTGCTAATGAACAGTTTTTACCCCTGAAAAATGTTTCCAGGAATTTAGAAGTCTTTCCAGTTAAAAAAACAGGGACAGGATACTTATATTCATCCTTGAAATACGTTCCACCCATCATTAAATCCATCTCCCTGTGGGATTTAGAAAAAACTCATAAACAAATTGCGGAAAGAATTAACTCGGCCGACTACGACCTGGTCTTCAGTGAACAGGATCAGTTCACCATGACCCCGTTTTTTTTGAAATACATAAAAAAGCCAACTGTTTACTACTGCCCCCAGCCTCCGCGTAATGAAGCCATTTTAGAAGCAATATCACACCGGAAAAGACAAATAAATTTACTGAAAAGGCTGGTATTTGATTACGCAGATAACAAGGATTTGAAGCTGGATAAAAATAATATTTCCCATGCTAAATATATTTTAACCAATTCTTACTTCACCAGAGAATCCATACTAAGAGTCTACGGTGTTAACTCCTTCGTATCCTACCTTGGAATCGATACAGATTTATTCCAGCCCCAGAAAGTTACCGAAGAAAATTTGGTCTTATCAGTGGGAAGCTGCCGCCCATCCAAGGGCTATGACTTCTTGATACGGTCTTTAGCATTAATCGAACCCGAAGTCCGCCCTAGACTGGTAATCGTCTCCAACTTCTCCGAGCCAGGGTGGGAGGAATACCTCCAAAATTTAGCCTCTTGTTTGAATGTTTGTATGGATATCCTAAATTTAATCGATGATATAAAACTGGTTTCACTATACAATAGAGCCAAATTAGTACTTTATGCTCCCTATTTAGAACCCTTTGGACTGGTGCCCCTGGAAGCTATGAGTTGCGGCACTCCCGTGGTGGCGGTAAAGGAGGGGGGTGTTCGAGAAACGGTTATTCACGGAAAGACAGGATTACATACCGAACGTGATGAATCCCTCTTTGCAAAAGCAACCCTGGAACTTTTAAGCAACGATGAAAAAAGATATGAAATGTCAAAAAACGGCATGAAATATGTAAAAAAATACTGGACATTAAAACATGCCGGAGATAGGCTTTCCTGGCATCTAAACCGGTTAATGGATGAAAAATAGAAAGATAACCTTATTTTATAATTTTAATAAACAACTAAAAAAGATCAGTGCATTATCATGTTTCCTCGGGTTTCGGTGATTGTTCTCAATTGGAATGGTTGGGAGGATACGGTGGAGTGTTTGGAGTCGTTGTATCGGGTGGATTATCCGTGTTTTGATGTGGTGGTGGTGGATAATGCTTCGGAGGATGATTCTCTTTCTCGGATTAGGGAGTATTGTCGGGGTGATCTGGGGGTGGAGTCTCCTTTCTTTACTTACACTTCCCGGAATAAGCCCATTGAGGTTTTTGAACTGACTGAAGACCAGATAGAGGGAGGTTTAGGTGAAAATGATGGGAATAGTTTTAATTTTTATAATTCTAGCTCTTTATATAAACTTACCCTCATAAAAAATCGGGAGAATTATGGTTTTGCGGTGGGTAATAATATTGCTGTGGAGTATGCCCTGGAGATGTTTGACCCGGATTATGTTCTCCTTTTAAACAACGACACCATAGTTGATCCCCAGTTTCTACGTGAAATGATCAAGGCAACCGGAGAGGATCGGATTGGGATTGTCGGACCAAAATTATTGAATGCCACCGATCCCCATATCATTGATTCAGCCGGTCACGTGATTAGTTGGGGTAGGATAGTGGATCGTGGACATGGGGAGGTTGATGAAGGTCAATATGACCAAGATGTTAACGTTGTTGGGGCCATGGCCGCTGCTGCACTTTATAAAAGGGAGATGCTTTTGGATATAGGCCTCCTTGACATTAGTTACATAACCCTGGGAGAAGATGCCGATTTATCCTGGAGAGCTTATAACAATGGTTGGAAAGCTGTGTTCTCACCTAAAGCAATAGTATATCATAAAAGAGGCCGAACCATAACTAAAAAATCAGTGCTACCCGGCATGACCATTTTAAGTACCAAAAACACCACCAGATATGTGGTTAAAAATGGTAATAACAGTCACAAATTCCTCTATCTTTTCACACTCCTCAAAGAGGGATTGTTTGTTCTGGGCGGAAGTATTTTAAGGAAAAATAATGTTGATGCCCGTAAATATTCCACTGTACTTTTACACTCCTATTTTATAATTTTTAAAAGTATTTTTAGCTCTAAATAAACTTACTAACAACCAGATAATTACTAATAACCAGATAAAACAGATATCAAGTATATGGACACTTGATTATGGTAAATATGAATGTGCCATAAATTATGGAGCAAGCCATGAATCCTAAAGTTTCGGTGATTGTTCTCAATTGGAATGGTTGGGAGGATACGGTGGAGTGTTTGGAGTCGTTGTATCGGGTGGATTATCCGTGTTTTGATGTGGTGGTGGTGGATAATGCTTCGGAGGATGATTCTCTTTCTCGGATTAGGGAGTATTGTCGGGGTGATCTGGGGGTGGAGTCTCCTTTCTTTACTTACACTTCCCGGAATAAGCCCATTGAGGTTTTTGAACTGACTGAAGACCAGATAGAGGGAGGTTTAGGTGAAAATGATGGGAATAGTTTTAATTTTTATAATTCTAGCTCTTTATATAAACTTACCCTCATAAAAAATCGGGAGAATTATGGTTTTGCGGTGGGTAATAATATTGCTGTGGAGTATGCCCTGGAGATGTTTGACCCGGATTATGTTCTCCTTTTAAACAACGACACCATAGTTGATCCTGATTTCTTGAGTAATCTGGTCATAGTGGCGGAGAAGGATGAAAAAATAGGACTTTTGGGACCACTAATTTATTATTATGATGTGGATGGTCAGCGTGATGTAGTGGCCAATCTGGGAGGTAAGGTGAATATTTCTCAATACCCCGGTTACTATGATCTGGTTGAAGTTAACCGGTTGGAAGACTTCCCCGGCTCTTTAATCGAATGTGACTGGATCTCCGGGGCAGCCCTTCTAATGAAAACCAGAAAAATACCCATCCACACCCTTAACCCGGAGCTCTTTTTTGGATGCGAAGACATTGATCTAGCAATTAAACTAAAAAAAAAGGGTTATAAATCTTTAGTAGTCTTAAATTCATACATATGGCACAAGGAAGCGGTTTCTCGAAAAAAAAGGAGTTCAGATTCGGTAAATAGGGCTTTAATGGAAATTAAATCCAACTTAACCTTTCTCAAAGCCCATAATCATCATTACCATCGATACTTGCCCCTTTATGTGCTTCAAATAATTAAATTGTACCTGACAGTCTTATTGAAAGGTTAAGAATAAAATTTTAAGTTTTTTTCATTTTTTCATGTTTATTTAGAAATTCCATGGCCTGATTGAAACCTTCCATCATGTTTTGATAGGTAAATCCATCCTCAATAATCTTTTTAGAAGCTTGTCCCATCTTCTCTTCCAGGGCATCATCAGATAAAATTCGGTACAATGCTTCAAAGAGAGCTTCAGAGTTTCTTTCCTCCACCACATATCCATTAATCCCCTCTTCGATCATGAAGGTGGTTCCCACTGCATCACTGGTTACCACCGGTTTTCCGAAATACATGGCCTCGTTAACCACCAGGGGACAGGCATCCGCGTAGTGGGTGGTTATGGATGGGAGAACAAACACATTGCAGAGCAGGTAATAGGCCCCCAGAAGTTCATTATCGATGTTTCCCATAAAATAAACTTTGTTTTCTAACTTCAGGTTTCGAGAAATATTCTCCAGCTCTTCCTGGCATTCGCCCTCACCTAAAATAAATAAAACCACGTTTTCCATCTTTTGTCTTAATTTTGCAAATGCAGGAAGCAGGTACTGAACCCCCTTAAGATCGATGAGCCGTCCCACGAATAAAACAATCTTTTCACCCTTTAAATTATTTTCCTGGATAATCATATCCCGATGATGGTAATCCTGGTCTTTCAGGGTGATGTTACTTACATTGGGCATGATAAATATTTTTTCAGTACTTACCCCTAAGTTAGAAAAAAATTCGCAGTGTTTAATGCCTGGCACTAGCACTGCGTCTGCATGACGACCAAAAAATCCTGCAAAAAATTTTACCAATTTTCTTTTGAGAGAATGGACATTCCAATCCCAATCTTCTCTCCACAGGATAAAAGGCCTTTTTTTAAGTTTAACAATGAGAAAATAAAAAATGGTTTCAATTAGATCGGAGGGAGTATCCCAACTTCCCCCTACAAATACATCATAATCCCCCATAACTCTTTTAATAGCACCCCAGGCTAACCCCAACCTTTTAGGCACCACCCTGTAATTCACGCCATCCATACCCGGAATTTTCTGGGACAACTGGGTTTGGTAGGTCTGGTTGTACCCTTCCACATTGGTGAACAGAAATTCAACTGGATAAGATTGGCTTAAAGCTTTAAAGAAGGGTTTTCGGTACCACATAGCGGTGTGATGTACAAAAAGTATCCTGGATTTTTGGTGGTTATTGTCCTGGTCAGCTACCACCATACCTGGCTACCCCCATTATCATAAACTCTACTCTTTCTTTCAAACAAATTGGAATAGGGTGACAATTCTACACTGATAATGTCATTGCCAATATCTATAATCCTATTGTTACGGACATTGACGTGTCCTAAGAAGATATAACCCTCCTCTATGGTTTGGTTCCAACCAAAGAAGGAGTCATTTATTTTCCTATCCTGAATATTTTCCCCATAAGCTGTGAAAAACCTGGAAACCTCTCTTCCATCGGAATATATTGTAAGATTTTCCTGTCCATAATTATATAGCCACTGGGATGATTTAATCTCAGTATTATAGATGAACAGTTCCTGGCGGATGATGCTGTCATTTTCGTACTGTGCAGAGTAGGGAGTGCCTAGTAGGCTATAATGTAGGTAGGTTACACAGGTAAACAGGGAAATTAAGAGAATTAAAATTACTACCACATCCCATTCTGGTTTTTTTATCCATCTAGCAATGGTTATGCAGCCAATGATAAAAACCGGTGCTAGAAATATGATCAACTGGAAGAATAACCGGGAGGCATCGTAGGCAATGGATATGTAGGGCAGGGCCACGAATAAAACCAGAAGACTTATGGATATTACTATTCCCAGTAAAAATTGGGTCCCGAATTTTGATCTATAGTATTTATATTTGCGTAGGAGGGTGTAAAGGCCCACCAGTATAGTGGCAAACATAGCGTCGTGGACCAGGACGCTGATGGTGTTGGGAAGTGATTTAAGAACCACACCCAGAACACCGAGTACGTAAGCTCCCCGGGTGGATATTAGTGCCGATGTTGTTCCACCACCCCCGGCTGCAGCCGCCGCCACGGTTCTGCCCACTACCTGTGCTCCACTGGCAAACTGAACCTTGGCCACCAGGAAGTACCAAATCAATATGAAGGTCAGGGAGATAAGGATGATATCCATGTTGGTGAAGACCAGTTTCCGGTCTTTAAACAAACCCTTAAAGAATGGTAAGAGTAATATGGGCAAGATGAGCACGAAGGCCACGTAAGCTGTGGAATAATGGGAGATAAGAGTGGAAACAATGAAGATCACAGTTAGTACCTTTTGGGCTGATTTATTGATTTCAAAGTCAAATACCACCATGATGGTCAGGAAGAAAAAGAGAATGGCAATCTCCTGCCGTACTGCACCTAATAAACTGATGAAGAATAGCTGAAAAACAAAGAGAATTCCAGCAAAGAAGGCATATCTCCTGGAGATGTATTTATTTGCCACCAGGTAGACGATCAGTGGAATTATGGAGCCTATAAAGGCCATGAAAACTTTAAAGATATACTCTCCCTGCACTCCCGAAAGCACATGGTAGATGAGGGGTAGAATGTTTACACTGATACAGGCATTGTAAGCATTATAATATGCATTAAGATCCCAGTGGAAGTTGGAAAGACTTAACTGGAAACAGTAGTACTCCAGATGGACATCCCGGCCCATGAGGTAGGAGGAGGTCAAACCGTACATTAAAAGCAAGCTGAGGCTAATTAACCACAATGCCAAAGGATATGTAGCCCAGTGAACCCTTTTTTGCAAGTAAACAATGGCAATTAGGTATAATGGTATCAAGAACAGCATGATTAAAAGCAGGATATTATTCTGGCTGATGTTCATAAGGTAAGTTCCCAGAATGGCCAGTAACGGTAATAAAAAAGGAAATATCAGGGGAGAAATTAATTTATCCTCTAAATTCATCTTAAAATTAAAAGCATCAGTAATTTCAAAGTCATCTTTATTCCGCCAGTAAGCCACAATGGCTAAAACAATTAAAACAACGTTTAAGGATATCAGTACGGGTGCTAAGGATAATGGTTCAGGGACCAGCGGATATATGGTGTTGAGTAAAAGACCCACACTCATCAGGAAAAAAATGCTCAAACCCACCCACAAGACGATTTTTTTTAAAAAGTCCATTTGTGTGGGCTTTATGACTAAATATATCAATAAACCAGGAACAATGCTGAAAAATAAAAAGCTTAAAACCGGTTTTAATATAAACAAGTCTAGGATGATGGACAAATCTATTAAAAGAAGCATTAAAAGCAGTATTGCCATGAAATTTTTGATATTGAGCTTACTTGATTCAAACATCCTTTGTTCACCTGATGACTGGAAGACTTCTATTTCATCTCTTACACCCTCAATTTGGATATTGGATTTTATGATTTATTGCTTTTGTAATTCGAGATTTTGAGGGATTAAAAATAGCTTGAATTTAGGTTTTATTTGATATAATGGTATTATATAGTTTTTCCATTTTTAAGGCAACGCTCTGCCAGGTGTATTTTTCTTCCACCAGTTTTCTCCCTCTGGTTCCCATCCCCTTCTGTAACTTTCCATCCTGAAGTATTTGAATTATTCCAGCTGCAAGTTTTTGTGGGTCTTTGGATGGGACTACCATTCCGGCCTGGACTTTTTCTAAATCAGCAGCCACACCCACTATTTTAGTGGTGATCACTGGTGTTTGGCAGGCCAGTGCCTCCAGGGCCACTATTCCAAAACCTTCCTGGAGTGATGATATGGATGGCAGCACAAAAACATTGGCTTTACTGTAATATTCAGCTATTTTTTTGTCGGGTATGAATCCTGCAAAGTCAACGTTGGCTTCCAATCCCCAGGAATAAACCAGATCCTGGTAGAAGTTTAAAAGAACGCCCTTTCCACCTATAATTAATTTAACACCTGGAATTTCTTTTTTAACAATTAAGATAGCCTTTAATAAATATTCCAACCCCTTGTACTTGTGAAATTCATCAAGAAGGCTCAGGAAGAAAATTGTGTTTTCTTCTTTTTGAGCTTCAGGCCCGAATTTATCCAAATCAACCCCGGTGGGTATAACTTCCAGTTTATCCTCATAATTTTTTAAATGGGAAGAGGACTGCAGATAACCCGCTTGGGTTATAACTATCTTTTCAGCCTGTCTAAGTACTATTTTGAGGGCAGTGGCATTATAAACCTGTGCAATTGAATTTGCAAGGCCTCTGCCGATGATGTCATTATGGTAGGTGACAATTAAAGGCTTTTTCTTTATTTTAGAATAGAAGGCACTCCAATCAGCACTCCAGGGAGTGGGTATGTGGGTATGTATTAGATCACAGTCTATTCTGGATAGTGAGAGTGGGAGATGGGGCGTGATATTGGTGTTTGCAATTTTACCGGTATAAGACAATCTTTTTACTTTAATACCATCCACAGTATCTTCGTCAAGTGATGGGGGTTCATTAGCACAGATTACTTCCACTCCATTCCCGGCTTTAACCAGTTCCCGGGATAGATAATATACGTAGTTTTCCACACCACCGGTAAAGGGATAGAATCTAACTGGAGTTTGCAGTATCTTCATAATGGTCACTTTGTATAGGCACGCTAAAATATTGATTGGGACTTATATGGTAAATTCGGTAAATCAGGTGGATTTAATAACCTCCTGGTAGAAATCCTCCAGGTTCAGCACTATCTCATCCCAATCATAGCCTCGGGCAAATTCAACACACGCCGCTTCCAAGTTTTTCTTATTTTTTAATCCAGTGATGATTCCATCAGCCAGGGCAACTTCAGATCCTTCAACGATAAAGCCGTTTTGATTATTCTTTACCAGCTCTACTGCAGCATTCATGGGATGTTCAACCACCACCACTGGCAATCCACAGGCATTGGCTTCCAGGACTACCATACCAAACCCTTCTCTCTTACTGGGAAACACGAAGACCTGGGATGACTTCATAATCTTTAGAAGTTCATTGTGGTCCTTTAGAAAGCCGGTGAATTTTATATTCCTTTTCAACTGGAGTTCCGAAGCTAATAATTCAAGATTATCACGTTCTGGACCGTCTCCAGTTATAAAACATTTCAGATCAGGATGAACCTCTTTCACCAGTGGCAGGGCTCGGATCAGAAGATCCACACCCTTTTCTGGGATTAGACGGCCTGCAAATATGACATCTGATACCTGGGGGGATGGTTTTAATCCTTGTATTCTTTCAAAATCCAGGCCGTTGGGAATTATCCGGGCATCAATCTTTCGCTGCTTCTGCAAATCCTGGAAGGTTCTGTAAGACACAGTAATGAGATTACTGGTCAGGTGGACCATCAACTTTTCTACCACCCTACCCAGGACACCCATCCTTCCCAGGTAACGGTACCAGTATTCTCCCCACACCTCATGGAGAGTTATAATCAGTCGGGAACGTCCAACTAGAGAGTGGAACCAGGCAGTGAAGCAGGAAAAGAAGGGAAAGCCCTGACAGTCCACCACATCAAATTTTTCCCTGAATAACGGTCTTAAAAGTTTTAATGCGAAATAAATGGCCTCTTTTATGGATCTGCGACTCCCACTGTAGATGGAGATGGGCTTTGAAACTCCATGGAATATTATTCCATCTTTCACCAGATCTTCCTGGTTAATTTCGTCCCACCACCAGCCCAGGGTGTACCAGTGCACCTCATGTCCCTGGAAAGCCAGTCGCCTAGCCACTTCGTATACCCTCATCTCCGCCCCTCCAGTTACCCAGGGATAGGCAACGTCGTAGATGAAGGCTATTTTCATTTTAAAAAACTCCTGATTAAATAAATAACATACTCGGATCTTGAACTAGTTCTTATCTAATTTAATCTTTTCATCCTTATTCAGTAACAGTAAGCTCAAGAACATGCCTGAGAATATGGTTTGGATGCCTAGAATGGACAGTATCATGGCAATCATGGCCTGCTGTATCTGGGATAGGGCACCAAAACCCCCGGCACTCCAGTTATAAAGCACGTTAAGACCAATTATTACTCCACAAAGCAGGAGTAAAAGCCCCAGAAGCAGTTCCTTTTCTAGGGAATGGTAGCTTATGAGCTTCTTTTTTAATCGAGAAGAAGTGACACCGTAGGATTCGGCGAAAGCCCCAAAATAGAGCCAGGAAAGCAGCAATTGATAACCGATGAGAAGTAACAGGCTGCCTAGGATCAGGGAGTGCATCCGGGATTGGCCGGCAAACCATACAAAGGAGGCCAGGGTTACACCTACCACCAGAGCAATAACTCCTGGAATGAGCAGGAAGGGCCCGGGACGGTATAGCATCATGAATCGGAGGTGTCTCCAGCCATCTGAAAATGAGCTGAGCTTCGATTCCCCCTCTCTAGGGTAATAGGTAATGGGGACTTCGGCTATTCTTAACTTTTTCCGGGATGCTTCGATGACCATCTCTGAGGCGAATTCCATTCCCGCCGTTCTAAGGCCTAACTTTTTCCAGGCCTCACTGGTCATGGCCCTCATACCACAATGGGCATCAGAGATTCCAGTTTTAAATAATATATTCAGCACCCAGGTGAGAAATGGGTTGCCAATATATCGATGAAGAGGTGGCATGGCTCCCTTTTTTATGTCTCCTTTTAACCGGGATCCCATTACAAATTCTTTGCCATCATTGATAATAGGCTGGATAAATTCATAAGCTTCACTGAGGGGATAGGTGCCATCTGCATCCCCCATTAAGATAATATCTCCAGTGGCTTCGTTAAGACCTCTCCTATAAGCATTGCCGTATCCACGATGGCATTCGTGAATAACTCTGGCTCCGGCTTCTTCAGCCTCCCTGGCAGTATTATCCGTGGATGCGTTATCCACCACAATTATCTCGGTTTCCAGGCCCATTTCCTCTAATTTCTCTTGGGGTATTGACTGCACTGTTTTTCCAACAATACCTTCTTCATTAAGGGCGGGGATAACCACAGAAATCTTCATATCATCACTCTTAAGACAAACTCTTTGATTTTATTATTTATTCTTTTTAGATATGGGTTTTTAAAATATAAGCCTTTTTCATTATCTAGAAAAAAATGTGATACGTTCAAAAATCCCTATCACCGGTAGAAAATCAGGTAGGATACCACCATCAGGATGATGGCCAGTATCACCATCACCATGGCACTTCCTTTATCAGTACCAAAGATGATGGGTATGGGTCCAATCATCACCACTCCCCCACCACGTACTTGTGAAGTGCTCTTAGTTGACTCTTCACCTTTGGCCGGAGAAAGGAGGAGTGATCCCACAATTAAGACAAAGATTCCCAGGATTATGGCCATTATCCCAATAGTTACTAAATATTCACCCCGGATTATCAATAAATCACATCTAATCTTTTTTTATCCGGTATTCTGGTTCACCCGTTTCATCCCGGACTTCCAGTAACTGCAGTCTGCACATGATATCCAGGGACTTTTTAAAGTCTTCCGGGCGAGATGATTCGCTAAAATAATTTAAATAGACCAAATCTGGAAGTGGATCTTCTGCATGGTATAGCGCATCGGTTAAATCCTTAATCATGGATAGATTCATCCATCCACCTGCCTGACTAAGGGCGTGGTACAGATAAAAGTAATGGAACATTTCCAGTTCTTTTTGTGGATCCAGGTTTAGATCTTCCTCTATCTGGCCTTTTATTCCCTCAGCTAGGGATTTAACATGTTCCACTTCATCAGGAGGGATGATCATCATGACCTGCAACTCCTCCCTGATAAAAGAGCTCCCCCGGATTATGTGCATTCGATCTTCCTGAAAGAGCATTCCACCGGCATCTTCCAAGTATTCAGCCAGTTCATCGAACCTGTATACTCCACCTTTAAATCTTATGATCCGGTACATTTTTAAACCTATAAACCCGTAATCATGGCTTTATCCACTTTCCAGAACCGTTATGCCTGTTTTTTCACCTAAAAATTCTAGATGAACAATCCATCGCGGTTTCTCATGATCTAACTGGAGTTTACACCTACCAAGGATTTCATTTTCAATCCTGATTATTAGTTTCTGGCAGGAATTAATATATCTTCGCTTCCTCAGGTAGCAGCGTACTGTGAAGGTCTCTCCTGGACGAGCCTTAGATCCGATGCAGTTAACTGCCCGTTCTGTTATTTGGTTACCGCAGGTTTCAACTGTACTTTCTATGTATATGGCCCGGGATATAATTTTAGTAGGGCTTTCACGCAGGAAATGGTAGGTTTCCAGGGGATTATTTTCCATTTCCACCATTACCGTGTTGGGAAACTCTGATTCCTTAATAAAAAAATCTACTCCTCTATTTTGGAGTAATTTTTCTAGTTCTAGTATTCCTATGAGTTCCTGGCCATTCCACCTGTTCCTGTTGCTGTCGAAGTGTATCAATAGGTCAAATTTTTCACTTCCCATCTACATCACCTTAGTAATACCTTAGCAATATATATTATTAATACGTATTACATATATATTTAATAGTATGATGAGTGTGGAGCTATTGTTAACAACGGTGGTATTCCTCCTAATCCTGACAGGAATAATTGGAATTGTTGAAGAGAGGTCTGAAACCGCTCATCTAACCCGGGAAGCAGCTGAAGCCAGGATAATTGCAGAAAGAGTTGCACAATCACTGGAAGATGCATATTCTGGTGGGGAGGGTCATGAAATTATGGTGGAAATTCCAGCAGAAATTGATGGGATGGACTACCTGGTAAAGGTTAACTCATCTGGAGTATTTGTGGATATGGATAATCGAATTTGCTTCAGCTCGTCTTCTGTGCCCAGAGTCACTGGCCCCAAGCATACTGAGGAACAAATATTCCTCTACCCCACCGTTACCTACAGGATCACCCACCAGAGGGATAAGGATGGAAACCACTTCCTGGTTATTAGTGAGAAACTCTAAAAAAACTAACAAGGAGGAAGATGATGGATAGCAGAGCACAGATTTCCATTGAATTTATGCTGATAGTGGCGATGATCCCCCTGATGGTGTTATTATTTGGTTCATTAACCAGTGAATCCAGTGAACTCACTATAGCCATGGCCGCGGCACGCAATGGTGCCACCCAGGGTGCTAATCTGGACAGTCTGGCCTTTTACCCGGATCAGGCTTTCTCCAATTATACCCATAAAAACCAGCGCTTGCTTTTACCATCCAAAATCCAAATCCTTAAAGTTGAATACAATAATCAAGGATATAATTCGGTGTATCAGAGAACCAAAATACAGATCAGAGTACATGCATCTGATCCCACCCTAAAAAACCAGGACGACAAAAACTGCATGGGGGAACGCATAAACTATTATGTGCGTAAAAGTATATCAGGCTCTTTCAAGACTGATTACATGACCAACAATGCATTTAATCCGGTTTTTTCTTACAGGTATTATTACACCACTGCCGATGTTAAATGGTGTTGACCTTTTACGCATAAAACCATTAAAACATTAGATTAAACTGTTTTTTAAGAAATAGGCCAGTAAGATTCCCAGTAATCCAAAGAACATACCAATACCCCACACCAGTATCACCACGTTCTTTTCTTCCATGGGACGTCTCAAAATCCAGCGTATCAGGGAGTTAAAACCCCCTTCTGGCACTTGCAGTTTACCATCCTGTCCTACCTGGGTGGGTTGGTGGTTCTGTCGTTCCATAACCCCCACACTGTAAAATTTGAGCAAACTATCAATGATGTTGGGTAGGAGTACGATAAGAGCAATAATCTTAACCCGTCCAATAAATGCCACCACCACGATGGTGGCTCCAATGATGAGGGTGCCCACGTCCCCTGGAAAAACCCGGGAGGGGTGGCGGTTGTAATATAAGAAGGCCAGGAGTGCTCCTAGCATGGCCATGCTGATTAAGGCCACATCTATTTTGCCCATGATAATGCAAGAAACCGAGAGAGAAGTCATGGCAATGGCTCCTAATCCGGATTCGATACCATTCAAACCAGCCAGCATGTTGGTAAGGTTGGATGCGATGGTAACGGCAAAAGGCATGGACAGCATGTAGATCAGGCCTACATTCGGTGGTGCGATCCAGATTAGGGGTAATCCCGCCAGCCAGAGCAGTATTAACTTCTCCCGGGAGGAAAGCTGCACCAGATCATCCACCATCCCCACAATACCCACCAGTAAAATTACCAGCAGGCTCACAATAAGTTGTTCCTGAAATTGGGGATATAAATAAACTCCCAAAAACATTCCTATGGCGAAACCGAATAAGATCCCAATACCACCCATCTCCGCTACCAGTGGCTTGCTGGGTTTGTGTATATCTCGACCCACTATCTCAGCACCTTTAAGCTTCCTTATGAGCCGGGGCATGCTTAAGAAGGTAATTAAAAAGGCCACAATTCCACAGATACTGGAGGAAATTAAGAGGCCCTGATACTGGGTTATGACGTTGAGGTCCATACTCCAATCACCTTAAGAAGATATTTCATCAACATTACTACTCACCAATCTATAAATTGATCATCTTTTCATCAAAAAGTACACACTCCGCAGGGGAATGTCCAGTTGCTCAGCTATTACCCTGGCACTCATTCCTGACTTATGGAGTTCCTTCACCCTATTCACAGTTTCATCATCATACTTTCGGGGTCGACCAGGGGTCAATGTTTTCTGGATGAGGTGGTAGATGCTTTTTAAGGGGATGTCAGTTTCATGGGCTATCTCCCGTGGTGTTTTACCCTGGGAGAGAAGTTCATTTATCCGTTTAACTTCTTTATCACCATATTTAGGTGGTCTTCCACTTCTTTTTTCTGGTTCTACTATTACCCCCAGATTTTCAAGAGCATCCAGATATTTGGGTGAGGTACGGACGTACAAACTGGGCGGACATTTAATCTTCACCAGATCCGGGTGCAGCTCTAAAAGCTCCATAATCCGCTGGATAGTCAGGGGCTGGGACACATAAACTTCCTCCACCATACTCACCCATCATCAATATACATCTTTATTTATCCTGTAATCTTGGATCATCCCCGGACCAGTTCCAGAAACTTCTGGGCTTTGCGGGTGGTTGGCTTCTGGAGGGTAACCAGGTTGGATTTCTGTTTTTTTACCTCTTGGAGCGTAACATCAAAGATCTGGGCAGCTCTGGGAATAGAAACCTGTCCCCTGATATTTAAAATAGCCGCCCCCATGGCTGGATCCATTTTAATATGTAAACCATGGGTCTTTTTCTCCATAGAGAACTTGAAGGATATGATCTTATCCATGTTCAGTATTGGTTCAATATTTTCATCTAAAACGCCTTTCATATTGTTGGCAGTTCGGGATGGGAATTCATGGAATGCTTTCAATTGATTAATATCCAGTGATGGTCTTAAATAGGGGAAGGGACCGGAGTGTTTGCTGCGACGGTCGAAGGACGTGGATAAATAGTAGCGCATCAGGTCCCATAGTATTAGAGCCCTGGGAATTTCCAGAAAAATCTCTTTTTGCAGTTTATCCCTCAGCTGCAGATCCTCTTTCAAGTCATGATTCATCTGGCCCTTACTATCAGCCAGGCCTTCTTCCTGGAGTATCTCCATTAAAAGATCTTCCTGGAGGTTTCCATCTCCATCCCATTCCTTCTGATCTTTAGCCATACCCTCTGCCTTTTTAAGAGAAGCATCATAGGTTTGTAAATTATTTTCATTTTTAAGTTTTTGCTGCAGAAGTAGGGGTAGCAGTGATTTTCCAAGATTTTCGGAGTGCCCCACATATCCCAGGGCCAGGGCGGTTTGAACGTGCTTATCATTGATGATTGCCGGTCTTTTCCGGTGAAACTGCATGAACTCGATGCGGGCATTTTTCCCATAGGTTTCCCTGATCTTCCTCTCATAGTTCAACTGTTCCTGGGCGTCGATATTAACCCGTTTACGAACCCAACGACCATCCTCCATTACTTTAATAACCATGGAAAGGGTTTTAACAATACCGCGTTTTTCCTGTTTTAGAAGGCGTACCAAACCCCGAAAGGCCTCTCTCCCAAGGGGCGATAGTTCCGACATTTTAACCATGTAATCCCCGGAGAGAGGAAGGTAATTAAGAATACCTAACCGGTAAATCCCGTCATTACTAATGGTTATGTTAAACTGGGAAGAGCCGCACTCACATTCAGCCGGGTTCAGTTTGCTCAATTCATGCCCACGGTAACGGGCCTGGCAGGAATTACAGGTAACTATAGCATATTCTTCAAGGTGGCCCAAGCCAATTTTATGCGAGGCTATGGCAGATTTAACCCGGTCTAAAATATTCTTCTTGGCAGCGGCCCGCATACGAAAAAACTGGGTATGACGGCTCACATCATGGAGGTCATCCATCTTCATCTCAGAAGACTGCGCCCTAGCATACTTCAAGGATCGGTAGGGGGCCTTATAACCCTTGAGCTCCATATTATCCCTAAACTCGTAAAGGGTGTCCAGGTTATCCTTAAACTGCCAATATATTTTTAGGAAGGATTTGGCATCAATGGCCAGCTCCCCATTAAATCCCGGTATCTGGGATAAAAATTTCTCGGCCCGACTAATAAGAAGGGATTCATTCATTTAATTCCTTCACCCACCTCGGCGTTCCCGGGGTTTAATAGGTTGAGACTGTCCTGGGTGGCCAGAACCATGCCCTCTGATTTTATTCCAAAGAGCTTGGCTGGCTTGAGGTTGACCAGCACAATTACCTTCTGATTTATAAGCTCGGCTGGCTGGTACTTCTTGGCCAGTCCAGCCACCACCTGTATATGTTTATATTTAAGATCCACCAACAACTTCAGCAGGTTTTCTGAGCCTTTCACAGTTTCTGCTCCAGTAATCATACCCACCCGCAGGTCCATTCGGGCAAAGTCTTCAATACTTATAAGATCCATAACTTCTTTCTCCTCTAAATTTTCATAAAGAGCTTCCTTCTCTTTTTCAATTACTTCATCATCTATTTTTGGGAATAAAGGTTTAGCAGGGGCTAGTTCATGTTCTGCTGGTATAAATTGGGCTGCATCATCCCAATTAAACTCATATCCATCCAGGTTCAGGATATCCATTATATCTTGGGCTTTACCAGGAAGGTAGGGGAATAAAAGGATGGCCATGGCCTTAGCCGCCTGGTTACAAAGATACAGGCAGGTGGCTGCCTCCTGGGGGTTGGACTTCACGGTCTTCCAGGGCTCATGGTCGTTGAAGTATTTATTACCAGCCTTAGCCAGGCCTATGATCTCCCGCAGTCCCTCCCGGAAGTGGTAGTTGTCCAGATGCCCGGAAACCCTTTCCGGCAGGGCTTTCAACTGTTCTTCCAGGGCCCGGTCAGTGTCATTCCATTTTTCTGGCTGGGGAATCTTTCCTCCATAGAAGCGGTGGGTGAAGGAGAAGGTTCGGTGCAGAAAGTTCCCCAGAATATCTGCCAGTTCATCGTTAACTCTCCTCTGAAAGTCATCCCAGGAAAAATCAGTGTCCCTGGTGAGGGGGGCGTTGGCAACCAGATAATATCTTAAAAGATTGTAATCAAATTTTTTCATGAATTCAGAGGCCCATATAACCCAATTTTTACTGGTGGACATTTTAAGTCCCTCCAGAGATAGGTACTCCCCGGCTACTATGGTGCGGGGAAGTTTACATCCGTAACCCAGAAGCAGGGATGGCCAGAATATGCTGTGATGGTATATTATGTCCTTGCCAATGAAATGCACGGCACCATCATCCCAGTAAGGCTCCCAGGCTTTACCTTCTTTCCGGGCCCACTGTGCCGCCGAGGAGATGTAACCCAGGAAAGCCTCACCCCACACGTATATGATCTTACCCTCTGCACCTTCCAGGGGCACCGGTATGCCCCACTCCATATCTCGGGTGAGGATCCAGTCCTTAAGTCCCTCCTTAACCCACTGCAGGGCGTAGTTACGAACATTTGCCGGGAGTTCGGGATTAGATTCAATCCATTCCTGAACCTGTTTCTGGAAGTGGGTGAGCTTAAAGAAGTAGTGTTTGGACTCTCTAACTTGTGGCTTGGAGTCACAAATAAGACAGGTAGGATTTAACAGTTCCAGGGGGTCTAAATGCCGACCGCAGGACTCGCAATGATCGCCCCTGGCCCCTTCCGCCTGGCACTGGGGACAGCTCCCCTCCACATACCTGTCCGGGAGGAAACGATCACATTCCGAACAGTAAAGTTGCTCTATAGTTTCTTCGTAGATGAAGCCCTTTTGGTAAAGGTCTAAAAAGAAGTTCTGGGCGATCTGATAGTGCAGGGGGTCCGTGGTGCGGGAGAAGTTGTCGAAGGAGATATGGCAGGCATCCAGGTCACTTTTAATCATCTCATAGTAACGTCCAGCAATCTCCACCGGGGGCTTACCCTCATTTTCAGCCTTCACCGCAATGGGAGTGCCATGTTCGTCGGTGGCACAGACAAAAAGAACTTCACGACCCTTCATACGGTTGTAACGGGCGTAAATATCGGCGGGTATGTAGGTTGATCTAAGGTGTCCCAGGTGACAGGGACCATTGGCGTAGGGTAAAGCACAGGTGATAAAGACCTTATTCAAATTTATTCCTCCCATATACAGGTTTTAAATCTCAATAAACTCATAAAACGTATTTTATAATTTTAAAAAGTATAAGTACTGATTAAAAGGTAAATCTCCCTTTGTTCATATTTGTATATATAAATTTGTCACCTTAAAATTTGACACCTCGCCAATACATCAAGTACTTTATTTTAGAAAACCAAGATCAGATCATGGTAGGGGTTTCTTTTATAAATCCACTCTCCATTGAGGGCCGGGAAAGAGTAAGGCAGTTGGGAAGTCTTGAGACCCTGATAAATGATAACTCCGAGCTTATAGAGCTGGTTACCCGTAGTAAATCACAGGATATATCGCGGGACCAGGATATCCCCCGCAATTATCTAGAACTGGCCCTTAAACGATTGGAATGGTATGTAAAAAAACGTAACGATCCTAACTTCAATTACCGAAAATTTGCATTTCTGTTCCAGGAAGATATCGAAAAATATGATATCATCTCTTTTTACCTTCTCTCCCAGGCTATAGGGGTTAAATTCGGACCTAATTCTCGTGAGAGTCGTTTGATGGTGGAATCCCAGGGCAGCCTGATCCAGAATCGGTTGGAAGAGTTAAACAGCCGGGATCGTGTTGAACTCGTGCTAAAAACTTTACAGGAGCTTTTAAGCCAGGAAACTGTTAAGTGGATCTTCTTTGAGCACCTTTTAAGTTCTCGACGGATACAACTCTCCGATCTGATCCTGGACCAGGGGGAGGTGATCCTGGATCGTGATGATTTCAGGGAACGTTTCGGGTCACGGCTCAACCACCGGGACCCGGATAAGATGTACCAACTTCTCATTGGAGAAGAACTTCAGGAACTAATCCTGATCCGGATGGTCATGCAACAAACCGAGAATTACATGGCCGAAGTCCATGAGAAAGCCCGGTTGATGGTGGAACCCAACCCTCTGCTACTGGAATTAGCTGATAGAGTTACTGAAATCCTAATACAGCCCACTGCCAGTTTCGGGGCTTCAGGGAAGGGAGGTGGATACTCCTACAGTGGACCTCTAAACCGGGAGGCATTCCCTCCCTGTGTTAAAACTGCCCTGGAGGGCATTAAATCCGGGGGAAGAAACGATGCCATTGTACTTTTCATCACCCCCTTCGTATCCTACGCCCGTTTATGTCCGGATATTTTCAAACAGAATGTCACCGTTCAGGTCTCGGATAAGGACCCTCAGCTGCAGGTGGTTCACAACGAAGTGTTACCCCTCATCTACGAGGCTGCTGAAAGGTGTGTCCCACCTCTTTTTGAGGACCAGCCCCAGGAAAAAATCAACATCAACGCCAAACTGGGATTTGGAATGCACTCCACCCTCAAGCAGGAAAATGAGGGGGAAACAAAATGGTACACCCCCATGAGTTGTGAGAAGATCAAACTGCACCTGCCTCACCTGTGCCGTCCGGATGAGGATTGTAAAAAGATCGGGAACCCCCTAATCTACTATAACCGCAAAAACTGGATTTTAAGACAGAAACAACAAGAATCTGATGGTGAACAGGATAAAGGGTCTGCTGAAGAAAGTAAAAAAAAGAACCAGGATAATGGCTGGATTGACGCTTAGCTGGAATTGAAGCTTTAAATATATAAATAAATTTTACAGGAAACGATCATGGAATTTCAAAAAGCCACCCCCGAGGAGAGGCGTCGGTACTATCGGGAAGAATGGGACATTAAACAGATCCCCCGCTTCATACGTGATTCACTCTACCAGCGGGAGTTCGGCTTTGACCATCATGGAAGAGGGCCTAACGACCGTTACCGGACCTTCCGCAATGAGGATCACCTGCGCAAGTTCATGCGTTATCGCACCCCCTTTGCCGCCTACACCTCGGTAGCCTTCTACCAGAAACCCAATCGAAGGGAGGGCTGGCTTAAATCAGAGCTGGTTTTCGATGTGGATGCCAAGGATCTGCCCATTCGATCCTGCCAGTGTGACAGTGTCTGTGAGTTGTGTCTGGACCAGGCCAAAAATATAGTATCCGACCTTAAAGACACCCTGCAAGGTGATTTGGGCCTTAAAGAGATTCATATGATCTACTCTGGTCGGGGATATCACCTCCGGATCCAGGACGAAGAAGTGCTGGGCACCGACAGTGAAGTGCGCTCCCAGATCGTCAAATACCTGGTGGGGGCCGAGGTACCCCGCAGCGAGTACGGCCATGAGGGAATGACCTACAACTTGGAACACTTCACCGTACCCTTCGGCTATCCACGGGTATTTACCCAGCGGATAAAACAATCCATACTGCACCTCACCGAGGATATAACACTGGATGAGGTTAATAAAAAACTCCTCAAAGACGTGATAAAAAACCGTCACCTGCTTCTTGAAGACCAGTGGGGTCCTTTCCGAAATGCCATCGGGCCTATCCGATATAAAAGGCTGACAAAAGCCCTGGCTTTTGTTAACCTGGGACTGGTGGATGCCAAGGTATCCATTGATCTGAAACGTATACTGAGACTTCCTTCCTCCCTGCACTCCATGGTGAGTATGAAATGTACCGAGATAAAAAACCTGGAGACCTTCGACCCCTTCCAGGATGCCGTGCCCCAATTTGTATATGAAAGAAAGGAATCATGATTGGCGGATAACCGGTATTATTGAGGGTAATGGAAAGCGAAAGATTAAATGGATTATTTGGTGTTATGTGAATAGATTAATTCGGTTTCCTTAATCCGGTTTTCAATAAATATCCCCTGGAAACTCGTTTTTATGCAGGTAGTGATAGAGCCAATTCAGAACCTTCTGGTCTGGGGTTTCGTCTTCTAAAAAATCTGGAAGAGACAGAAGCTGGTATCCATCCATCAACTGGTCTTTGAGATGTCGGCCGGTCCGCAGATGCCGGATACCATCCCGGGAGATAACATACTTTAATAATGACTCAGCAGTGGTGTGGTCACGTCTAACTAGGGCAACCCAGGCATCTTCTTCCACCCAGCAATGGGGCTGGTACTTTTCCTGGAAGATTCTACTGTGCACCCGGTTCCACACCTGGGGGCCATAGTGTCGCTTGAAGGGGGGGAGATTGTAGACCTCCAGTTCCAGGATTATGAACACCTGGCTATGATAACTAACCGAATCACTACCCCACACCCGGAAACCCGATCTTTTCAGGATATTCACCAGGGAATGCTCGGTCTTCCTGATCTGGGGATAGAGAGCATCCTCCGGTAATTCAGGGGAGTGAAATTTTAAAATAAGGTTCTCCGTCCCACGAGATATGAGCTCCTCTTTAAGGAGCTTTGCATTGATTTTCCGTTCTTTATCAAAAAAGAAGTCCGGACTGGGGTTTTCAATATACTGGGAGGCCGCCACCACAAACTCGGCCATCTTCTGCCTGGTTAAAGCGGCAGCAACGTTACGGTTCTCATCCACCGGATCCACCACCACCAAGGGATCATGAAAGTTACTGGCGGTGCCATGTTCTTCCAGATCCACCATATAACCGGGCATCCACTCTTTAGACGCAGCTTCCAGCACCCTAAGGAATGTCCCATACTCGAGGATAAGTAGTTCTGCCAGATAACCCGGGAATCCTCCCACCTTGAATTCGGAGCCGTAGCAACCCACCACCTGCATGAAACGCTTGAGTAAGAGCACTTCACCTGTCTGCTCTGGCTTTAGATTAGCCTTGATATATTCAGTGTGGAGCACGGTCCGGTCCACGGCAGATTTAAGTTCACTACCAATCTTGATGGCATAGCATGGCACGAAGTCAACCTGGTAACCATTTATGAATCCAGTGACGTAGGGATGGGATGCATATCGTTCTTCATAGTCGCTTTCCATCTTCTCTATGCAGTGGTGACCCAGTTCCAGACCTTTATTCTTTAGATAATCCTGGGAACAGCTCAGGGGAAAGGTTATGAAAATATCCACATCAGCCTTGCCGGCCAGTCTGGTGCCCTTGGCCACCGAGCCCACCAGGATAGCATTGGCGGGGATGCCTTGTTTATGGGCTTCCTGGTTTATGATCCCAATGAGTTCACTGGCCAAACCTTTCACCTTCCTTTTTTCTTCCGGGGAGGGCTCTATTTTTTCAAGAATTAGATTGAGATCAGGCAAAAATTCGACACCTCACAACTAACCCAGGGGGAACTCCTGAAGGTCGGTGTAGATGGGTCCCACCGGGGTGAGATCACTCTTTTTGAGCACTAGTTTTTCTACTGGGAGGGGGCCAATATCTACCCTCTCCAGTTCCCGGATTTTACTAATGAGGGCCTCCCGATTCCGAGGCCCCTTCACCCGGCCTATGGTAAGGTGGGGTATGTAGCTGCGTTCCTTCCTGAAACCCATCCTCACCCAATCTTCATCCAACCTCTGCTGTAAATGGGAGAATTCCTGGGGGTTATCCACTCCCAGCCATAATACCCTAGGCCGGTCCAGTTTGGGAAATACACCTGTACCCTTGATGTACATCTGGAATGAGTGCTGGTTTTCCAACCGGGTTTCGGTCAGGCTGGCAATCTGCTGGGCCTGGTCCGGGGTGATGTCCCCGAAGAACTTAACGGTGAAGTGCAGGTTTTCCCCATCCACAAATTTAACCTGGGCATCAGCCGTTTTTATAGCTTCCTGCACCTTTAAAATTTTGTTTATCAACCTAAAATCTATCTCTACGGCCATAAATGCTCTCATTCTATTCACTCCTGCACTCCTTTTTTGGCTAATGAACTTCCCTACTTAGAAGTGGACTCATTCCGTGCTGATAAGGATACTATCTATTTCATAGCTGCATATTGATACAACAGAATAAAAAAAGGGAATGAGTTAATTTGAACCCTATTTCTCGATTATGCTCTCTTCGATGGCCATCCCGAAGTGACGTGCCGATTCGTCCAGATAAACCATGATCTTGTGACCAATCTTCAGATCCGCCACTGATATGGGGTTACCATCTTCTCCCACCAGCCGAATTGTCTCGGCATTTTGTAAGAGAGTCCGGAGTACCACACCTTCGGTTTCTGCTTCCACCAGCATCAGGGGTCTTTTCTCAATTTTAACCCTTCCCACTATGACGTTTCGAGTCTTACCATCCTTATCCACGGCTAGAATCTCATCTCCAGTCTGGATTTCGGAGAGATAGCGGGTACGATTACCGGGGGCCATGACATAGGCATGCACCGGTCCAGCGTTAACTCGGAAGGGCCTGGAGGCCACGTATTCACTCTCCAGGGATTCGCTGTGCACCAGGAAAAGTCCCTGACTGTAGGATCCCACCAGCATACCCTCACCCAGGGACATCATACTGCAGGTGTCCACACAAACCCGGTCGCCACTGCCCACTGGCTCCACCCGGGTAACAGTGGCAACTTTCAAAGAGTAAGATTCGGATTCAATCTTTTCCAGTAACTCGGCCACCTTCTTGATCTCTCCCACTTCACGGGGAGAGAGCATGATTCCATCGGTACCGTATTCCAGAGTTTCCAGGGCCAGCTTGGCCTCTTCAAAGTCAGAAACCGAGGCGATGAGCTGCACATCTTCCTTCTGCAGGTCGGCGATTATGTTCTCCAGGGGTATCACCTTCCAGTCCCGGCCCAGCAGTATCAAGTAGTCGGCTTCTCTTCCCAAGAGAGAAGCCAGTTCCTCATGTTTTTTACTGGTGATTTCCACATAAGCGGCGGTTAATTTACCCCTTTTCTTCAGATGGCGCACGGCTGCCAGATCCTTGGATTCGGCAAGGTTCTGGGGCAGGGACAGGGTGCTGTCTCCTTCTCCGTTGCGACCCACCAGTACGATGTCTGATCCTTCCATATCTGATATGATGGTTATGTTCCCTAATTTACGAATTCTATCCACGTCGGTGAAGTCCACCACGTGGTCAATACCTGACTCCAAAGCGGCAGTGATGAGGGTCTTCTTTTGGTCCCACTCGGTTCCTTCAGCCATTATCCAAGCAAATTTCATGATACTTTCCACCTATTTTACCCTTTCAGAATCTTCAGGGCCTCATCCACTCCCAGATTGTTATGGACGATTTCGGCAATGGCCCGGGTAGTCTTCCGGGGTGATTTGGCCTGGAAAATGTTCCGTCCGATGGCCACTCCAGCGCCTCCCACATCTACGGAGTTTTTAACCATTTCCAGAAGTTCCCGGTCGGTCTCCACCCGGGGGCCTCCAGCTATTACCAGGGGCACGGGGCAGCCTTCAATGACTTCCTGGAAGGTGTCCGGATCTCCGGTATAATTGGTCTTGATGATATCGGCTCCCAGTTCTGCGCCCGCCCGGGAGGCGAGTTTAACCACTTCAGCATCATGTTCATTATCGATCTTCTTACCGCGGGGGTACATCATGGCGATGAGGGGCATTCCCCAGTCATCACAGATCTCGGCAATGCTTCCCAGCTGCATGAGCATTTCGGGTTCTTTCTCGGATCCCACGTTAACATGAACCGAGACAGCGTCGGCTCCCATCTGGATGGCCTTCTCCACCGAGGTCACCAGCACCTTATGGTTCGGATCTGGTCCAAGGCCAGTACTGGCTGAGAGATGTATTATCAAACCTATATCCCTTCCATATCCTCTGTGTCCGCTTCCAACCATTCCTTTGTGCATTATAACTGCATTAGCACCGCCACTGGCTGCCTCGTCAATGGTGTGGGCCATGTCGATTATGCCTGGTACCGGTCCAATGGAAACCCCATGATCCATGGGAACAATGACACATCTTCCCGTTTTCCGATCCAATATTCTTTCGATCCTGATTCGCTTGCCGATCATAAACACCCTCCTTTAGTTAAATGTTGGTGGACCACAGTTGGAGTTCTTTAAGTCGGGGAGGAACACCATCCCCACCAGAGGATTCCAACCAGCCCTCCTGGGATTTAATTATTTCAGAGCTTGTTGAGGAGTGCAGGAAATCTAAAAGTCCTCTATTTCTAATTATGGTTTCCCTGGGTCTTAAAGTTGATGACCAGATGAAGAACACCTTGAAGGTGGTATCGGGATAGTGACCACCACCCAAGTCAATGGATAACACGTCACAACCACCCTGTTCTTTTAACCTTTTGGCGACTTTTTCCAGAGTCTCATGTAGTCGTACATCTGCCTTTAAGAACTTTATATTAGCATAGGAACTGGTAAGATCATTCATAGACTGGGCTGCTTCCTCAGATTTGTCCAGTGCAATAATCCTACCTTCCGGGGCTAATTCCGCCATAATTTTGGTTGAATTGCCAAGGTGGCACCCTAACTCCACCACTAGATCATCCTGTTTAATTGTATCTCTTAGAACTTCCCTATAAATTTTAATATTGTATACAACATTGATCATATCTGATCACCAGATGGTGGGGGGATTTCTGGAAGTTTTCTGGGGGTAGTGGAGTCGGTTTATCCTACCAGGGGAGTCATGTTTTTTCGTTAAAGAATCTCTATACCAGAATTTTCATCCGCCACACTTATAAACTTAAATAATAGTCTGGACATAGTTAGATTTAGTTTTTATTATTTCCAGGGGGCTTGGCCATGATTGAACAGGAAAGAGAACAACTGGAAAGACAAGTTAATGAACTTCAACGCCAAAAAATGGATCTGGAACACCAGATCCAGGAGCTGGACCTGGAGAAGCTGAACAAGATAGAAACCCTAAAAAACGATCTGGAAAGACAGGTTGAATGGTTGGATAAGGATAAAATCAAGCTCACCAAGGAAAGGGACAACCTAGTCCGGAAAATACGTATTTCCAATGAAAAAAAATGGAAAAACGCCCTTAAAATGATCACACTGCTGATTATGCTGGATCTAGTCATTATCCCCATTATAATATATCTGATGGGCCTTCCCATCTACTGGTTCTTTATATCCCTGGGATTGGTGACCTTCTTTGGTATGGTGGTGGTGGTCAACTACATGTCCGGCACCGCACCCCTCAACACCGGCGAAGTGAGAAAGGCCCTAAGCGTGTCCTTCATAGCAGTTTACTTTGCCATGATGCCCCTCTTGGTATTTGGTGGTGTGCAGTATCTTCCTGGCCAGCCAGTGACCATCCTGATCCAGAGTTTCACGGTGTTAATGGCCATTATAATCGGATTCTACTTTGGTACCCGGGCCATTGAGAAATACGTTAAAGCCAAAAAGAAGGGTAAATCCTGAAAATAATTTATAAAACCCCTCCTATTTTTAAATTAATTTATTTCAATCGATAATAGCACTAGCACCGGCCAGAAAACCGGTAGAGAATGCCTGCTGTAAATTGTAGCCACCACTGGGGGCACATCCTGCTATAATCTCCCCTGCCAGGTACAGGCCTGGGATCAGACGAGATTCCATGGTTTGTGGGTCAATTTCATTTTTAGAAACACCTCCACAGGTAACCATAGCCCTAGATAATGGTAGATGACCACTAACTGTGATTTTCAGTCCTTTAATGTTATCGGCAAGTTTCAATCGTTCCTTACGATTAACCTGGTTCAACTTCTTATGGGGATCAATATCCACCACCTCCATGAAGGTCTTGATGAAACCCAGGGGCAGATAACTCCTAAGGTAGTTCTGCAGATCCCTTTTACTATGTTTCTTAAAATCAGAAAGCAGAATATCTTCCAATTGTTCTCGGGGAACAGTGGGCATCAGATCCAGGTACAACTTTACTTCAGCTTCCTTGTCCAGGATCTTCACCACCTCCTGGCTCAGATCCAGGAGGGTGGGTCCCGATACACCGAAGTGGGTGAAAAGGATATCGCCTTCTCCCTTTATCTTCCCCTGCTTCCCGTGTCGGAAGGTAAGGCCCACTTTTTTGAGCACAACTCCCTGTAGGGACAGAGCCCAATTTTCTTTAATCTTCAAGGGGACTAAGCCTGGTTTGAGGGGGGTTATATTGTGCCCCAACTTCTGAGCCAGCCCATAGCCATCACCGGTGGATCCGGTTTTGGGGTAGGAGGCCCCGCCGGTGGATAGGATAACTCTGGTGGCCTGGATTAGATCATCATCCGGAGAGATGTATTGTTCAGAGTCAGGACCAAAATGCTGTTTATTGGTGTGATCCTTCTTATCCTCGGTTTTGTTGGAAAGCTGGAAGTATCCATCCATTTTTCTTAACTCCTTCACCCGGTAGTTGTAGATTATGGTTACTTTATGTTTTTTCAACTGGGCCCGCAGTACGTCGATCACCGATTGTGAACGGTTGGTTATGGGGAAGATTCTTCCTCCATCTTCCTCTTTCACTTCCAGACCGGACTCTTGGAAGAAGTTTACCAGATCAGTGATGGTGAAACTGGAAAAGGCGGAGCGAAAAAAGGATCCTCTTCTACCGAACCTGTCAATTAAACCCGTGAGGGAGGAATTGTTGGTGAGATTGCAGCGCCCATTCCCGGTTAAAAGAATTTTCCGTCCAATTTCCGGGTTTCTCTCCAGAAGCACCACCTTCTTACCAGCTTCACTGGCTTTAATGGCGGCCATACACCCTGCTGGGCCTCCTCCCACCACGGCGATGTCGTATGATTTCATTTGAATTCTTTCCATAGATATCCTGTCCATGAGAATAAAAAAATTTTCTAGGGGAAGCTCAAAACTAAAAAAAAAGAGAAAAAAATGGGGATCAAGGTGTTAACCGGCGGCGATCCCGGGGGAAGAGAACAGTTTCCCTTACATTTTTGGCACTGGTGAGGCACATGGTAAATCTTTCCGCGCCCAGACCCCAACCCGCGTGGGGTGGCATGCCGAACTGGAAGGCAGCCAGGTAGCGGTTGAAGGAATCAGGGTTAAGTCCCTTGCTTTTTATACGATCTACCAGTAGATCATGCAGATGCACCCGCATGGCCCCCGAGGATATCTCCAGATCCCGGTACATTAAGTCAAAGGCATGACTGATCTCGGGGTTTTCACTGTTGGGCATGACGTAGAAGGGCTTGATCTCACTGGGCCAACCACTGATGAAGTAGTAGCCATCCATTACTTCTCCCATGGCCTTTTCTGCAGCCCGAGAAAGGTCTTCGCCGTAACGGAGGTTAACCCCCTGGGCGTTAACCAGGTCCACCACATCCGAGTACTGTAGACGGGGGAAGGGTGTTTTGGGAACTTCCAGTTCCACACCAATGGTCTCCAGCTCCTCACTGCAGCTTTTCTTCACGTCCTTTATGGCGTTGGCCACCATTTCCTCCAGGAGGATCATCACATCGTCCTGGTCAGCGAAGGCCACTTCCACGTCGATGGAGATGGCCTCGTTAAGGTGTCGGAGGGTGTCATGTTCCTCGGCCCGGAAGATGGGTGCGATCTCGTAAACCTTGTCCAGACTGGTGGCCATCATCATCTGCTTGTAAAGCTGGGGACTCTGGCCCAGGAAGGCCTCCCTTTCAAAGTAGGTTATGGGGAAAAGTTCGGTACCTCCCTCGGTGGCAGAAGCCACCAGTTTGGGGGTGTTAATTTCAATAAATTCCTGTTCTTCCAGAAACAGCCGGACGGAATGGAGCATTCTACTTTTTATCTTGAATATGGAGTTCACACTGTGTTTACGCAAGTCCAGGAAGCGAGAATCCAGTCGAGTGTCTATCTCCGCCCGTACCTTTTCGGTGGGATCCAGGGGTAGGGGTTGCTGGGACTGGTTTAGTAGTTTTATCTCTTCAGGGATTATCTCCACACCACCCGGGGCCTTGCCGGATTCCTGAACGCTGCCCTTAACTGCCACCACTGATTCTTTCCTGAGTTTTCTGATCTCTTCCAAGAGTTTCGGTGAAACCTTCTTGCTGGGAGCGGTTATCTGGGTTACACCATCCCGGTCCCTTAACAGCAGGAATATTATTCCACCCAGGTCACGGATTTCGTGAATCCATCCCATAAGAGTGACTTTCTGACTGTTCATATCGGGCTTTACTTGTCGTGAATAATGGGTTCGTCTCCAATCTCCTAATGATTCTGTCAATCTAATTCACCTCGTTAACGTAAAATGTGTATTATTAAATGGATTTTATTTCTATCAAATTATTATTTTATCAAATAATCATTCGATCTAATATCAAAAATTATCCTCATGTAGTTAATACTATAAATCTCTAAATTCCGGCCTTATAAAAGTGCCTTAATAAAATATTTAACATTATGATATGCGATTTTTTTTGACTGACTCTTCACCTTAATCCCTGGATATTCTCCTTTTGAAAGATTCAGCGTGGGCATATAATCCTTCATATTCGGCCAGGGTCACCACCGTTTTTTCTAGATTATCCAGTCCTTCTTTAGTGATTTTCTGGACGGTGGGTTTTTTCAGGAAGGATTCGGTGGATAAACCAGAGTACATGCGTGCACAAAATGAGGTGGGAAGCACGTGGTTGGTTCCGGATCCATAATCACCTGCGGCCACCGGGGTTAAATCTCCCAGGAATATGGAACCGGCATTGTTGATATTTTTCATTTCTTTTTCCGGTTCGTTGGTCATGATGATCAGGTGTTCCGGAGCGTAGCGATTGGTGAACCGGACCGCCTCTTCCATGGATGAGGCCACAAATATGTGCCCATATTTTGCTAGTGACTCCTCTATGATTTCTCGTCTTTTCATGAGGGGCAGTTCCTGCTTTACCAGTTGGCTGACCTCCTCGGCCAGTTCTGGGGAAGTGGTTACCAGTACCGATGCAGCCTCCGGGTCATGTTCGGCCTGGGCTAAAAGATCCAGGGCAATGTACTCGGGGTTTCCACCTTCATCAGCCAGAATTAGCACCTCCGATGGCCCGGCTGGGAAGTCGATATCCACCGTTCCGTACACCTCCTTCTTAGCGGCGGTAACGTAGATGTTTCCAGGGCCCACGATTTTATCCACCATGGGAATGGTTTCGGTGCCGTAGGCCATGGCAGCGATGGCCTGAGCTCCTCCTACCTTATAGATCTGGTGGGCTCCGGCCAGGTGAGCCGCAGCCAGGACCACATCCTTCACCGTACCGTTCTGGTCTGGGGGAGTGCAGCATATCACCTTTTCTACTCCAGCCACCCGGGCTGGGATGACGGTCATGAGGATGGTGGATGGATATACTGCCCGGCCTCCAGGAATGTAGCAGCCCACCTTTTCCAGGGGCCTTATTATCTGTCCCGCAGTGATTCCTTCCTGAACGTTAATGGACCATTCCGGAGGAAGCTGTGCCTGGTGAAATTTGGTTATGTTCTGGGCGGCACTTTCCAGGGCCTCTGAAACTGGGGGTTCAATCCTTTCCAGGGCAGTGTCTATCTCCTGGCTGCTGACCTGGAAATCCCTAAGGGAAACTCCGTCAAACTTCTGGGTATAATACTTTAGACTCTGATCCCCATTTTTCCGCACGTCACTGATAATTTCCCGAACGGGTTTAATAACGCTTTCTGAATCGATTTGGGCCCTATACAGAAGTTCATCTCCTGCCTGGTCTTTTAATTTTATGATTTTCATTTTTTTTCACCACGGAGTGTAGCCTTTTAAGGATTGTACTATGGGTGAGTGGTTGGTATCTTTACTTCGATTTTTATGTTGAGGGTCAAAAGATTTATTTGTAATGATACTATAATTATAGAATACCGTGTGCATAATCATTGGATATTGGTTTGAAGTTACTACCCGCTGAGGACTTTTTTTAAATCATGAGTGGTAGTAATATAGGGTAGTACAAATAAGGGTAATACCAATTTGGTATTACAAAGGTATAAATGCATACCAAATTAATCTAAAAACGCTTTAAATAGAGGTGTCTGGTAGATATGTACAAAGACGAGCTAATACAGCTACATCAATTTCTGGTATATGTTTTAAAAAATCTCGAAAGCGAATATGAGGTTAAGGATGAATGCGGGGAATATCTATCCTTGAATATAAGTCCACATCACATACACCGCACTAAGGCCGAACACAAACATGCTATTTTTGTTTTATCAGCCTCCATCTCTCATGTGGTGGCTGCCAATAATGGAGGGAACTCTTCCAACATCTCCAACGGCCTATCGGAACTGGTTAAGCGATCCAGAAAGGAACTTATCCGCTCCCAGAATGAGGATCCCCTAAAATACGAGAAAAAATACCAGAAAATCATGATGTAAAGACTCCTGACGGGAGTGTGGAATTATGGATGGCCTAAGGAAGATGATATGCCTAATTGATGGTGAGCATTATTTCCCGGTAACCAGAAATGCCTTAGAAACCCTGGATAACCTGGAACATAACGAAGTGGTTGCTGCTGTTTTTATTGGAGGCACAGAAAAGCTTCGGGATGCGTCACCGGCGTCTATCGAAGAAAAATTGGGAGTGCCTGTTTATTATGATGAAAATTTTCATGAAATTCCCTATCATCTTATTAGTCAAAGTTTAACGGATCATGAACCGGATGTGGTCATGGATCTCAGTGATGAACCAGTGGTGGACTATTCCAAACGGTTCAAAATTGCTTCACTGGTGTTGGAGATGGGCATCCCCTATGAGGGACCGGATTTCCAGTTCCAGCCCCTGGATGAACATGACCTACTGCAAAAACCTTCCCTGAAAATCCTGGGCACCGGTAAACGCATAGGAAAAACTGCAGTTTCCGCTTATGCAGCTCGTTTAATTCATAAAGAAAAATACAATCCCTGTGTAGTGGCCATGGGTCGTGGAGGCCCGAAGGAGCCGGAGATTGTCAGGGGAGATCAGATCGAGATCACACCCCAATTCTTAATGGAACAGTCCAACAAGGGAGTTCACGCCGCCTCGGACCACTGGGAAGACGCCCTCATGAGCAGAATACTGACCATCGGCTGCCGAAGGTGTGGTGGGGGTATGCTGGGCCAGGTGTTCATCACCAACATGAAAAGAGGAGCCCAGATGGCCAACGAAGTTGATGCTGATTTTGTGATAATGGAGGGCAGTGGAGCTGCCATACCCCCGGTTAAAACTGATAAACACGTAGTGCTGGTGGGTGCCAACCAGCCCCTCATAAATATTGAACGCTTCTTCGGACCATTCCGGATCAAGAAAGCCGACCTGGTGGTTATCACCATGTGCGAAGAGCCCCTGGCCAGTAAACACAAGGTAAAAACCATTGAAACCTTCATAAATAACCTGAATCCCGGGGCTATCGTTATATCCACCGTGTTCCGGCCCAAACCTTTAGAATCGGTGCAGGGTAAGAAGGTGTTATTTGCCACCACCGCCCCGGATTCCATTAAGGAGGTCCTAATAGAGCACCTGGAAAATGTTTACGGATGCCAGGTAGTGGGTACCACATCCCATCTTTCTAACCGTCCCCTGCTTCAGCAGGATATTGAAAAGTACCTAGACGAAGCGGAAGTGATGCTCACCGAACTTAAGGCAGCGGCTGTGGACGTGGCTACCAAGGATGCCTTGGAGGCCGGTATGGAAGTGGTTTACTGTGACAACATACCCCTGGCCATTCGAGAAGAGGATGACCTGGACCAGGCCATAATCCGGGTGGTGGACAGCGCTATCCAGGACTTCCCGCAGAACAATTAACGAAGTGGATACCAACATCCTCTAATTTTTTAAATTAAATATTATTTCTGGTGATAGATTGGATTATTCAGAGTATGATCGCTTGAAAAAACAACTCTCCTTTAACTTGAAGGAAGAAAACGCCATCAGAAGCCTGAATATCCAGCCTGATGCCTTTCTCCCCGTTCTTTTCTCCCTTAAATTCGGCGGGGACTGGAGCTTCAAAACCAGGGATCTGGAAGCATTAGCGGTTAAAGAGAAGATAACCCGCTACCATGAAGATAAAAAGGAAGGCTACACCCTGGAGAGGGTGACCCTCCTGGTAAATCCTAGGGTAACCGATACTGAGGGCCGGATACTGCGCCTGGAAAAATGCGGCAACAAGAAGGAGCGGGAACTGGTGGAAAGACCTTACCGTGTGGAACTACAGGCGGACGATATTATCCTAGCCGAGCTGAATCCGGGTTCCATGGAGATTGTGCTTAAACGTATGGAAGGACCATTATTCTTTGAGGGATCCGCGGCTTACGGTGTCTCCCATGAGATGGAACACCTGGAGGGACTGGAAACATCAGGCAAGTATCTCTGGGAGTTTAACTACCGGGTGGAATAGTAGATTCATGCTGGTGTAACCTTAGGACGGTGTAACCGGCACTCTACTCCATGAGGAAAGTATTTATATAACCTCTAACCCACCCCTAAATTACTGTAAGAAAAATGGAGATGATATTGTGGCACAGTTAGGCGGACAAGGCCAACAGATTATAATACTACCTGAAGGTACATCAAGACTTTTGGGACGAGACGCTCAAAGAATGAACATAATGGCAGGAAAAGCCCTGGCAGGAATTGTCAGAACCACATTGGGTCCTAAGGGAATGGACAAGATGCTGGTAGATGGTATGGGTGATATCGTGGTGACCAACGACGGGGTGACCATCCTCCGGGAAATGGACATCGAACACCCTGCTGCCAAGATGCTGGTGGAAGTAGCCAAAACCCAGGAAGACGAAGTGGGGGATGGAACCACCACCGCGGTTATCATTGCCGGTGAACTACTCCAGAAAGCCGAAGAACTGCTGGATCTGGAAATACACCCCACCACTCTGGTAATGGGATACCGTCGAGCAGCAGCCAAGGCTCTGGAAGTATTAGAAGAAATTTCCATGGACGCTTCTGACCGTGAAACCCTCCTGCAAGTGGCCATGACCGCCATGACTGGGAAAGGTACCGAAACTGCCCGTGAACCCCTGGCTGAACTCATAGTTAGCGCCGTGCAGCAGGTGGAAGAAGACGGTGAAGTTAACAAGAAAAGCATTAACATCCAGCGTATCCAGGGTGCCACCATTAACGAGTCAGAAATCGTTAACGGAGTGGTGCTGGACAAGGGACGAGCCGACAACTCCATGCCCAAGAATATTGAAAACGCACGGATAGCTCTTTTAAAGTACCCACTGGAAGTTAAGGACCTGGAAACAGATGCCAAGATCAAACTAACCGACCCCACTCAGATGCAGGCCTTCCTGGAAAATGAGGAACAGATGATCCGGGACATGGTGGATAAAGTCATAGAAAGCGGAGCCAACGTTATATTCTGCCAGAAGGGAATAGATGACCTGGCCCAGCACTACCTGGCCCGGGAGGGAATCCTGGCCTTGAAGAGGGTTAGAAAATCTGACATGGAAAGATTAGAGAAAGCAACCGGTGCTCGATTAGTGACCAACATCGAAGATCTCAGCTCTGATGACCTGGGAGAAGCTGGGAAGGTCTATGAGAAGAAGATCTTCGACGAAGTCCTGACCTTCATTGAAGAGTGTCCGGACCCCAAGGCAGTGTCCATCATCCTCCGGGGCAGCACCAAACATGTGGCTGCTGAGGTGGAAAGAGCTGTGGAGGATGCCATTGGTGTGGTATCATCCACCGTGGAAGATGGAAAAGTTGTTTATGGAGGAGGAGCACCTGAAATAGCTATATCTAAGGCCCTGCGTGACTACGCAGACACGGTCAGCGGTAGGGAACAGCTGGCCATTTCTGCCTTCGCCGATGCCCTGGAAGTGGTTCCCAGAACCCTGGCCGAGAACGCCGGACTGGACCAGATCGATGCCATCGTGGACCTGAGGGCTGCCCATGAACACAGCCACCACATGGGCCTGGACGTCTTCAAAGGCGATGTCACCGACATGAAGGAAGCCAACGTGGTGGAACCACAACGAGTGAAAAAACAGGCTATCCAGTCTGCCGCCGAAGCCGCCGAGATGATCCTGCGTATCGACGACATGATCGCCTCTTCCGGTATTAAAGAACCTGAAGGCATGGAAGGCATGCCACCAGGTATGGGTGGAATGGGCGGAATGCCTCCCATGATGTAATAGAAGGATAAATCCTTCCATTTTTTTTATTTTTTTATTTTTCCAATTAACCCTAAAATACAGCATTTTTTATTGAGTCTTCAAATCACTTATTTATCATGATTAATATGAATTTATAATGATTAATCATAGTAAAATATAAATAGCAAGAGCAACTTAGTTAGTATCATTAGTTAACCAGGGAAAAATGGTGGAATATAAATGGTACACGATACCACAGTCCTTATGGACGAGAAAAGGGTTTTCAAACCTAGCGAAGATGTGAAAAACCGAGCCCACGTCAAGGATTGGGATGCAGAAATAGAGAAGGGTAAAGACCTGGATAAATACTGGTCTGAGCAGGCAGAACAATTTGAATGGTTCAAGAAGTGGGATAAAGTCCTAGATGACTCGGAAAAACCATTCTATAAGTGGTTCACCGGGGGTAAGATTAACCTGGCCTACAATGCCGTGGACCGCTGGATCGAAACCGAAAAACGTAACCAGATCGCCATCCTTTACATTAACGAACGAGGTCATGAAAAGAAGATAACCTACTACGAACTGTACCTGGAAGTTAATAAACTGGCTAACGCCCTGAAAAACCTGGGAGTCAAGAAGGGAGACACAGTTTCCATGTACCTGCCCATGTGTCCCGAACTTTTAATAGCGCTCCTGGCTTGCAACAAGATCGGGGCGGTGCACAGTGTGGTTTATTCCGGCCTCTCAGTGGGAGCCTTTGTGGATCGAATGAACGATGCCAAAGCTAAGGTATTATTCACCGCCGATGGAACCTACCGGAGAGGTAAGATCATTGATTTAAAGAAAATCGCTGACGAGGCTATCCTGCAGTGTCCTACCATTGAAACCATCGTGGTGGTCAAGCACACCGGCAGTGACATTGAAATATCCGAACTATCGGGACGGGAAATATTCTATGAACGCCTGGTGGAGGGAGAACCGGTGGACTGTCCTCCTGAACCTATGGATGCTGAGGACCCACTTTTCATACTCTACACCTCGGGCAGCACTGGTAAACCCAAGGGGGTTATGCACACTACTGCTGGATACATGGTCGGGGTGGCCACCACCCTGCGAAATATATTCGACATTCATGAAGATGATATGTGGTGGTGTACCGGAGACATTGGATGGATCACTGGTCACAGCTACGTTATATACGGCCCGTTACTACTGGGAACCACCACCGTGGTCTACGAGGGCGCGCCAGACTACCCCGACCTGGGGGTGTGGTGGAAGATCGTGGAAAAATATGGGGTTACCAAGTTTTACACCGCCCCCACTGCTATCCGGCATCTGATGCGTTTCGGGGCCAGATACACCAACCTCTACAACCTCAGTTCCCTGAGGATTCTGGGAACGGTGGGGGAACCCATCAACCCCGAGGCCTGGATGTGGTACTACACCAACGTGGGTAAGGAGAAATGTCCCATTATGGACACCTGGTGGCAGACTGAAACCGGCATGCACCTCATATCTCCACTACCGGTATCTCCCCTTAAACCCGGCTCCTGTACCAGGGCATTTCCAGGTATAGATGCCCAGGTGGTTGATGAAGAGGGTAACCAAGTCCCACTGGGCAAAGGTGGCTATTTGGTTGTGAAAAATCCCTGGCCCTCCATGTTCCGAACCCTCTACAAGGATAAGGAACGTTTCCTGGACGTATACTGGAAAGACATTCCTGGATGCGTCTACAAGGCGGGGGACATGGTACGTCAAGACGAAGACGGTTACTTCTGGATACAGGGCCGTTCCGATGATGTACTGAAAATTGCCGGGCACCGTATTGGATCAGCTGAGGTGGAATCCGCCTTTGTCAGTCACCCCGCAGTGGCTGAGGCCGCAGTTATCGGCCGGTCTGATCCCATTAAGGGGGAGGTCATAAAGGCCTTTGTCATTTTGAGGGAAGGAAACGAACTCAAAACCCAACTCATCGAAGATCTAAAAAAACACGTACGATACGAGTTAGGACCGGTAGCTGTTTTGGGTGAGATCGTAGAGGTGGATAAACTCCCCAAAACCCGTAGTGGAAAGATCATGCGCCGAATACTCCGCGCCCAGGAAGAAGGTGAAGATCTAGGTGACACCTCCACCCTGGAAGAATAACAAAATAAAAACTCCAAGAATGAGTTAAAACGTTTTTGGGGTGATTTGATGGGAAAAAGTGCAGATGAAAAAATAATGGGGATGGATGCTCTAAAGGGACGATGGATACTCGTCGTCCTGGGCATGATCATCAACCTCTGTCTGGGCACCATCTACTCCTGGAGTGTGTTTGTAGCACCCCTAACCACATACTTCACCACCCAACTCGGGCAGGTGGTGAATGCCAACGAGATTCTCCTGCCCTTCTCGGTGTTCCTGGCATTCTTTGCCATTGCCATGCCCTTCACCGGGAAGTACATCGAAAAGTACGGGCCAAGAAACATGGTCATAATGGGCGGTCTACTGACCGGTCTGGGTTGGCTTCTGTCATCCTTCGCCATCTCCGTACAGTGGCTGTACATCTTCTATGGTGTAATCGCCGGGGCGGGGGTGGGCATAGCCTACGGAGTACCAGTGGCCGTCGCCTCCCGCTGGTTCCCCGACAAACGGGGGCTGGCCGTGGGCCTAACCCTCCTGGGGTTCGGCTTCTCGGCACTTATCACCGCCAACATCGCCGGGTATCTAATAGCTTCGGCGGGGGTTATGAACACCTTCCGCGTCTTCGGTATAGCCTTCATTCTACTCACCGTACTCCTGGCTTTACCCCTCAGATTCCCAAAGACGGGTTGGACCCCGGCAGGTTGGACTCCCACTCCACCCGAGCCGGGACAGGATGCCTTATGTGAACTCATGCGGGAGGACATGGTCCGGACCAGATCATTCTATGCCCTATGGGTGTGCTACTTCATCGGCTGTCTGGCCGGTCTCATGGCCATCGGGATTTCCAAACCCCTGGGAGTGGAAGTGGGGGTGGAAGCGACACTGGCCACCACCCTGGTGGGTGTCTTTGCTGTTTTCAACGGCTTCGGAAGACCGGTCTTTGGTTTTTTAACGGACCGAGTGACACCCCGTAACACCGCCGTACTATCCTTCATCCTCATCACCCTGGCGTCACTACTTATCATGGTGATACCCAGCGTCACGGTTTATATACTGGCCTTTGCCATCCTGTGGGGATGTCTGGGAGGATGGCTGGCCATAGCACCCACCACCTGCGGCAGTTACTTTGGAAACCTGGATTATCCCCGGAATTATGGTCTGCTCTTTTTGGCTTATGGTGCCGGGGGCATAGTCGGCCCCCAGCTGGCCGGGTTCATAAAAACCTCAACTGGATCTTACCTGGGGGTGTTCCCCTACGTCCTGGTATTGGCCATTATAGGCCTAATACTGGCCTTCACTCTGCTCAGACCGCCACAACCGGTAAAAACAGGATAACAGAAAAATTTCAATTCCTACCGCCTCCCTCCCGGGATTCGCTTCCCGGGGTCATCTATTTTTTTAATTATTATTCAAACCTAAAATTAGACTTCCAGATGGAAGCCCAAAATCAATTTCACTGGCTAGCTACATCCCTTTCACACCAATTAGAAGAGGCGATTCTAGCAACATGATCACCAATATGTTCATATCCTCACGGATTTCTATTTTAACCAGGGACCGGTTCTTCACTTTAAAAAAACCAATGATTATTCAAGCTTAAAATTCAAATAAAATATTAGATTACTCAACATAATAAAAAGAAAGTTAGATTACTCAACCTATAAAAAGGCTTTAGAAATTTACGAAAGGAGAATCATGAAAGAAGATTTAATAATCGTCCGCTATGGGGAAATTGGTATAAAAAGTCCGGTGGTGCGGAAGCGGTTTGAGAAAAGACTTTTAAGTAACATTAAATCAGCCCTGGAATGCCAGTCCACCATGGAGCAGGGACGCATCTTCCTCCAGGTTGAAGACCTAAATAGATCTGTGGAGGTTCTAACCAAGACCTTCGGGGTGGTGTCCTTCAGCCCCGCCGTGGTCACCGACACTGACTATGGGGTCATAAAAGAAAGGTTAGCCAGCTACACCCGGGAGTTGGTGGAAGAAGGTGTATTCTCGGGCGAAGATTCCTTCGCCATCCGCTGCCGCCGGGTGGGCCAGCACAAGTTCACCAGCCAGGAACTGGCAGCATTTGCTGGTTCGGTGGTTTATGGAGTCACCCAGTCCCGGGTGGATCTCACCAACCCTGATTTTGAAATATTCCTGGAGGTGAGGGAGGATAAGACCTACATCTTTCACCAGAAAATCCCTGGTCCCGGGGGTCTGCCTATCGGTACCCAGGGGAGGTTGGTAGCCCTTCTATCGACAGGAATTGACTCTCCGGTGGCCTGTTATCTCATGATGAAGCGGGGCTGCAGTATCACCGCGTTACACTTCAACAACTATCCCTACACCTCCGGCGAGGAGGAGAAAATCACCAAAATGGCCGGGAAGCTTAAGGAATACTCCCATGGCTCCCGTTTAGATCTTTACTGTGTGGATTATGGTGAATTCCTCACCCACTGCCAGAAGGAGGCACCTTCCCGCATGACCTGTGTACTGTGCAAAAGTGGCATGTACCAGGTGGCTGAGAAACTGGCAGGAAGAGAGGGAGCCCTGGCCACCCTGGATGGGAGTAGCATGGGCCAGGTAGCATCCCAGACACTTCCTAACCTGGTGGCCACCCGTTACTTCACCACCATGCCTCTCTTAAGCCCCCTGATAGGCCTAGATAAGGTGGAGATTGAGAATCTGGCCAAGAAGATAGGCACCTACCAGATATCCATCCTGCCCGAGGCCGGTTGTAGCGCCGCACCCCGACACCCGGAAACCCATGCTGAACTGGAGAAAGTGTTGGAAGCACAGGATAAACTGAACATGGCCACCGTGCTGGATGAATTAATGGATGGTATACGTAAAATAAGAATCTAAACCCTTTCCGCGGATAAGTATCTGCCCAGGCGCTTGGACATGGCCAGGATGGTCAGGACTGGTGGAGCTCCCGGTGCACGGGGCAGGACACTGGCATCGGCCACAAATAGGCCATCTATTTCTGTTTCCAGATTGGAATCAACTACTTCGCCAATAGCGGCCGTTCCTCCGGGATGAGCTCCTCGAGCGGGACTTGACACCAGGGTTAGGGGATCAACACCAGCAGCTGTTAGTATGGAACCGGCCATAGCCGCTCCCTCGCATAACAGGCCCACATCCCTGGCGGTACTGTACTTTACAACTGAATTAGTTGTGACTCTGCCTTGGTTATCATCTTTTATTTTCACCATCAAGCCCAGTATGTCTTCCGGAGCCGCATCTGGTATCTTATCTACCAGTATACTGGAAAAATGGGGCGTGATAATCAGATCCTCTCTTTTAAGGAGGGCGTTCATTTGCACCTCTTCGTTGAAGCCAATACCCTTTAGCACTCCGCCGATGGTGATGAAGGTATCCACAAAAAGTTGTTTCCCAGCTTTTATCCCTGCTTGTTGCAACAATCGGGGGGTGGCCATGGCCCCAGCCGATAACACCACTATATCAGCGAAATAATCTTTATTGGTAGTTGTAACTCCCTTCAATTCCCCATTTTTTACTATTATATCCACCACGGGGCGGTTTTCTATTAAACTGGCTCCGAAGTTAACGGCAGTTTTAAGGTAATTCTGGGAGGTCCATTTGGCATCACGGGGACATCCCAGGGCACATTTACCGCAGGGCTTGCACAGACGGGGGTCAATGAACTTGGGCATGGGTCCCATGGTGAAACCCAGTTCCCGGGCACCGTCCATTATCTTGCGAGTTCCCTCCCCCAATAGTGAGTCCGGAAGGATGGAAACTCCCACTTCCTGTTCCACATCATCAAGCTCAGCATCAATATTGATGTTGTATTTTCTGAGCTCCTCCTGGCAGGTTCTCACGGCGTTGCCGGTGGTTACCATAGTGGTACCCCCTACGCAGTCGGTTTTAAGGATCTCTACACCGGTATTTATGATCTCATAGTGGCAGTAAGCATCACCCGGCGGAGTGGAGGGTCCCTTCTCGATGATGGTAACTTCCACCCCCCTTCGGGATAGTTCACTGGCCAGAATGCCTCCCCCCGCCCCGGATCCGACTACCAGTACCTTTGTCAATTAACCCACCAAAAAATTAAAGTTTTTTTCTTTCCAAGGTCCTTCTGGGCCTTTTTTTGGATACCATTTTAGGTTTTTTTTCCATGTATCGGGGTTTTTCTACCACTTCAGGTGGATTGAAGAACTGAGTGGCCAGGTAGCCTCCCAGGGCCCCCAGAAATCCGTATATTAAAAGTGACATTATGATGCCAAGTATCAGGACGAAGAATTCGTTGGCCATGGCTGACACTCCCAGAGAGGTGGCACTGGGCAGGGTGTAAGGTAGATCCGGTGGGGATAGAAAACTAATTACCAGTAATATAATGGCCATAACCACCCCGGCCGTGGCTCCCACCTTATAGCTGGTTTTCTCTGGAACGGTGTAGTAGCTGGCAATAAATCCCACTATGATTATGAAGAACATTCCCCGGATACCCACGATGGGAATGTTGGAGATGATAAGACCCACTACTATGCTGATGATTATGGATGTTTCCACACTGTACTTTGCCATATTATGTCCTTACCTCTTTTGTTAGAGATTATTCCCCGGTATGTCTTATAATGGTTTCCTTAGAAGTAAAACTTAGGTCCAGCAGATTCTGATCCCAAACTTTATATATTATGGAAGAGTTAGGTTATCCTAACAAATAGTTAGGGGAACCTAATATCTGGTTCACATTACTGGAAGTTTGATCATGATCACCATAGACCAGCTTAAAAATGGCCAACTAGGAACCATAATAGAAGTTAAGGGCGGCCGTGGATTGGTAAGACGTTTAGAATCACTTAATCTTCGTAAAGGAAAAAAAATACGGAAATTATCCGCAGCTCCCTTCCGGGGGCCGATAGTACTGGAAGTGGATGGTTGTCAGATTGCCCTGGGAAGGGGAATGGCTGCTAAAGTTATGGTGGAACCACTATGAACATCCCCCGTATCATTATGGTCTAATTTTAATCCCTAAAGGTAATCATCATGAAAATACTCTTAATGGGCAACCCCAACGTGGGTAAGAGTGTGGTCTTCTCCCGACTTACCGGAGTCCAGGTCACTTCCTCGAACTACCCTGGCACTACGGTGGGTTACACCAAGGGAAACCTAAAACTCGGAAAGATAACCGCCGAACTTATTGATGTTCCCGGCACATATTCCCTGCAACCAGCCTGTCAGGCTGAAGAAGTGGCTCGTAAAATGTTTCAGGAGGAAGATCCGGATCTGGTGATTTCTGTGATGGATGCCACCAATCTGGAACGTAATCTCTTTTTAACTTTACAGATCCTGGAGAGGGGACTACCCACCGTGGTGGTGCTGAACATGTGGGACTGCGCCCAGAGACGAGGAGTACACCTGAACATTCAAGGACTATCTGAAGCACTGGGGGTTCCCATTCTTCCGTTAGTAGCTGTCACCGGGGAGGGCTTGAAGGAACTCTCTGAAGTAATGGAGGATGCCCTGAAAAATCAACATAAATACTCTCCTCAAATTATTCCCATGCAAGATGAAGAGCGATGGGCATTTATAGGTCAATTAGTATCCAGTCTTCAAAAAATTGAGCATAGACACCCTACTTTCCTGGAAAAACTTGAAAGAGCTTCGGTTCATCCGGTTTACGGTATATTTATAGCCATATTTACCATCATAATTACTTTACAGGTGGTTATTGGTCTGGGGGAGTTTTTAATCACCTACCTCCTGGATCCCCTTTACTACCAGTACTACGGACCCTTCATCACTCAAACGGTTAGTAATATATTTCCCAGTGGTCTGATCCATGAAATACTGATTGGTACTGGTTACCAGTATGAAACCTCCTTCGGTATACTCACCACCGGGGTGTACGTGGAATTCGCAGTGGTGTTGCCCTACATACTATCCTTCTATCTCTTTCTGGGTTTACTGGAAGACCTGGGATATCTGCCCCGTTTAGCCGTACTGGTGGACAGCTTGATGCATCGTCTGGGGTTACACGGCTTCTCCATAATCCCCATCATCCTGGGATTCGGTTGCAACGTACCGGCAGTACTATCCACCCGTATATTAGAAGGAAAAAGAGAAAAGTTCATTGCTTCTGCTTTAATAGCAATGTCCATTCCCTGCATGGCTCAGACGGCAGTTATAATTGGACTTCTTGGCGCTTATGGCTTGCAGTATATTGCTGTGGTTTACGGGACCCTATTCATTCTGTTCATATCCCTGGGCATGGTCTTAAACCGATTAATTCCTGGGGAAAGTCCAGAAATATTTGTGGAAATACCGCCCTACCGTATTCCCCACCTCAAGACCCTCCTGCAAAAAACCTGGATCAGGGTTAAAGGATTCCTAATCGAGGCAGTTCCCTTTGTGTTTTTGGGAATTCTGGCCATCAACCTCCTGTACATCTTTGGCATCATGGACTTCCTCACCATTCTGGTGTCCCCCATATTATCCAACCTCCTGGGCCTGCCGGATGATGCCATTGGAGCATTGATCATGGGCTTTTTACGTAAAGATCTGGCCACAGCCATGCTAGCACCCCTAAATCTCACCGCCCAACAACTCACTGTGGCCACCACCTTCCTTGCCGTGAGCTTTCCCTGTATAGCTACCTTCGTGGTTCTTCTGAAGGAATTGGGGGTTAAGGATCTGCTAAAGGTGATCCTGATCATGGTTGTGGTGGCCCTCCTGGCAGGAACCACTTTGAACCTAATGTGGAGTGTGATATAAATGAAAATTTTAAATGTAATCCGCAAAATAGTGGGACATAACTGCGCAAGTTGTGGTCGATGTTCCCAGGCAAGCATCCAGATAAAATGGAAAGAAGATAAAAAGAAGAGGGATATTAGATGAAAACCATTCCCAGGTTAAGTCAGAGTGTGGAGGATTATCTGGAGACCATGTACTGTCTAAGTAGGGATAAAGGTGAAATTAAGGTAAAGGACATCTCTCAGGCTTTGAATGTCAAACCACCAAGTGTGGTGGAGGCAGTGCAGAAATTATCCCAGATGGGCCTGGTCTCTTACCAGCGCTACCGGGAGATAAAGTTAACCCCTGAGGGCCGGCAGGTGGCCGAGGCCATCAAAGAAAGACACACCGTCCTAGAAGACTTTTTAAACCTCCTGGGAGTGGGTGTGGAGGTGGCTGGTGATGATGCCTGTGCCATGGAACATGTTCTGAGCAAATCCACCATCTGCAACCTGAAAAGCTTCGCCGAGTTCATGGAGATCTATCCTTATGCCTCCCAGTTCATGGATGCCTTCTACCACTACCATCAACATGGAAAATTACCGGAAGAGAAATAGATGCAGATTCTTTTTAAAGTCAATACTATTTAAAACCCTATTTGCCCTATATAACTAATTTCAACTCTTTTTTAAGTTTAAAAACCGCTTTCTTCATACATAAACTAACTTGGAAGGATATTATTTATTTAATCCCCAACATAGTAATTAGCACAAAATGAGGGGTAGGTGAATGTATGGGGATTCTGGACGGTAAGTATGGGCCTGATGTTTCAAAACTGGAAAGGGAAGGAAATATTAAGGGTTTAATCAAAGCACTGAAAAAGGGGGATGACCAGACCCGCTGGGAAGCAGCCCGGGCCCTGGGCAGAAAAAGAGACAAATCCTCCCTGGAACCTTTACTGGAAGCATTAGCCGATGGTAATGGTGATGTGCGTTCCAATGCGGCCATTGCCCTGGGAGAAATGGGAGATCCCCTGGCCGTGCCGGATCTCATAGAAACCCTCACCGATGACCAGTGGAATGTACAACTTCACGCTGCCGAGTCCCTGGGAAAAATAAAAGATGATCGTGCCCTGGAACCTCTTCTACAAGCCCTTCAAGATGATAAGATCAGAAACCAGGCGGCCATTGCCCTGGGCATGATCGGTGATGGTCGGGCAGTTTTGCATCTCCTGGCTACCCTGGAAGATGAAGATTATAGCTTCCGCAGCGCAGCAATAGAGGCTCTGGGTATGATCGCTGATAATCGGGCCCTCTATCCTCTTATGGCGGCCTTGCAGGATGGTGATGTCAGTGTCCGCCGACACGCAGCCAGTGCCCTGGGAAAAATAGGTGATGAGCGGGCAGTACCAGCTCTTGAAAAGGCCCTGGAAGATGAGAGATGGTACGTGCGCCTGCAGATAGAAGAGGCCCTGCAGGATATACAGGCCGCCCAGAAATAGGATATGATCCTAGAAAAATTAAGAACAATTCCCCGGAATAAAGAAATTCACATATGTTTCCTTATTTTACTCATTATCTCCACCCGCACATCCTCGGATATCTTTTTAGGGGGACGGGGGCGCATGTAACCGAAGTGGGGGTCCTCGAAGGTGTGCCCGGCAAACTCCACCGGATCCCGGTAGCGGGGTATGAAGTGCCAGTGCAGGTGGGGATCCGGCTTATTCTCCATATAAAAGGAGTTCATCAGACAACCCCAGTTAACCAGGGTGGAATGGAAGGCCTTTTTAACCGCATTTTCCATCCTCTCCACCAGTTGGACGAATTCCTCCCATTCTTCACTGTTTAGTCCGGTTAAAGTGCCATGGTGCCGGTTGAGGGCAATTACACAGGTACCCAGGTTGCTCTGATTGGGTGCCAGGAAGATGATCCAGTGTTTGGTCTGATCAAGGTACGTCCCAAAGTTGTAGGCTTCCAGTTTCCTGCAGTAAGGACATTCGTGCATAATATTCTCCTCATTTTAGTATAATTTGGATAGCATGAAGGATATGGTAAATCCCACCACGGTGATCAAGCCGGACAGGTCATGGGTCTGGCTGAAGGCCTCCGGGATCATGGTATCAACCAGCATGGCCAGGATTCCACCGGCAGCTATGGCCAGGGCCACCGAGGTAATCTCCGCTGGCAGTAACTGGAAAACGGTGTAACCCAGAATAGAGGCTAAAGCAGTGGAAAGGGCAATGGCCAGCCACAAACTGAAGACATGAGCGGCCTTCCAGCCGTCACTTTTCATACCCGCCGAGCTGGACAGGCCCTCGGGTATGTTGGATAGAAACACAGCCACCAGGGTGGCGGTACTCACTCCCAACCCTCCGATCATGGTCAGTCCAATGGCAATGGACTCCGGGATTCCGTCGATAACTGAACCTGCGGCAATGGCCACACCATTACCTTCGAAGTCCTCTGGTCTACGGGACCTTTTCCGGTGCTTAGCCCCCCTCCGGGCCAGATACAGATTGGTGAGAGTGAAAATAACAGCCCCCATCAGGAACCCAACCGCTACGTCTAGGAAACTTCCCAGCTGGTAGGCCTCGTCTAAAAGTTCGAAGGACACCGCTGATAGGAGCACCCCACTACCAAAGGCCATGATAGAAGCCACCAGCTTGGGAGGCATCTTGTAGTAGTAGCCGAAGATGGCCCCTATAACCAGGGCAAATCCTCCCAGAAATCCCCACAGCCCAGAGAGCACCAGATCTGATACCATACTAAATCACTTTGTGTATAATTTTATGTATGGGGATCAGGGCATATAATTAATGGGGATGAAAATAGGTTTTGGGGTGTGATGATTTTTGATTGTGGACCGGTCAATGCAGCGGATAACTCTGTTTCTGGTATCTCTAGCCGCCTTTCTAATACCATTCATGGGTTCCTCCCTCAGCCTGGCCCTGCCCGTCATCCAGAAGGAACTGGTGGTAAATGTGATTATCCTAGGATGGATACCCACCGCCTTCGTTCTGGCTAACGCGGCCACTGTCCTTCCTTTCGGTCGCTTATCCGATATCTACGGCCGAAAAAGAATATTCTCCTATGGGGTTTTGATCTACACAACTGCCTCCCTTCTAGCGGCCTTCTCCAATTCTGGTGAAATATTAGTGTTTTTCAGCTTCCTGCAGGGCCTGGGCTGTGCCATGATCTTCGCCACCATGGTGGCTCTTCTAAGTTCAGTGTTCCCCATGGAAAGAAGGGGAGAAGCCCTGGGCCTGTACGTAAGTGCGGTTTTCATCGGACTCTTCCTGGGACCCATCCTGGGAGGGGTGCTCATACAGTACCTGGGCTGGCGGAGCATCTACCTATTCAACATCCCTGTCGGCATCATACTCCTTTCCATACTCTTCTGGAAGCTGAGGATGGAATGGGCCGAGGCCCAGGGGGAAAGTTTCGATATCAAAGGGGCGTTGATCTACTCCTTATCCCTGGTGGCCTTACTCTACGGGTTCTCATCCCTCCTGGAAGATCTGGGAAAAACAGTACTGGTGGCAGGTTTTCTGGGAATCCTGGGCTTCTTTTTAATGGAAAGAAGAACTGAAAGCCCTATTTTGAAGTTTGATATATTTAAAAGCAGAAGGTCTTCCTTCACAGCCCTATCGATGCTTTTTTTAAACATTGCCATCTCCGCCATGGCCACATTCCTCAGCCTCTACTTTCAGTCCCTGCGGGGATTGGAACCTCAAACCACGGCTTTTATCTTAGCTGCCCAACCATTAATGGTGGCAGTGTTATCGCCGGTCATTGGTCGGGCTGCTGATAGAACCGAAAACCGGTTTTTACCCATTGGTGGATTAATTTTAATTACGGCGGGCCTCTTAATGCTCTCTTTCCTGAGCCAGGAAACTATAATCCTGGTCCCAGTCCTGGCCCTCATCTTGGTGGGGGTGGGACAGGCCATGTTCTCCTCCCCTACTACCCGGATCTTCATGGGCTCAGTTGATAGTAAAATCTATGGAATGGCCTCTTCTGCCTTTTCCACCATGATATATCTGGGTCAAACCCTATCACTGGCCCTGATGCTTTTCATCTTCGCCATCTACCTGGGCCAGGTGGAGATCAACCCCTCCAACTACCAGGTATTTTTAGATAGCATGCGGGTGGCCTTTCTGGTGTTTTCCATCATATCTGGACTGGCACTGGTGTTTTCCATCCTGGTAGGTCCAAACGTATCTAAAAATAAGTAAATTCATTTTAAAAGCCGTTTTAACTTCCACTCCACTTCCAGGGTGGCAGCCTTTATTATCTCTTCCAGGGGCTCATCTTCCCAGGGTTCGGAAAGATCGAAGTAGTTTTTGAAATAGATCTGCTCACCCTGAATGGTTATCTCCCAGTCCTCCATCTTCATGAGTTCCTTTCGGTTCATATCCGGCTGAAATTGGCTTTGGAGTGTTATTAGCCAACCCTTATCTTTACCTTCCACAGAGTGTAGCGTAACATCCATCTCAACACCTACTTTATCCCCAGGGAACGTTTGAAACCATCAAAAACATCTCTCGCCGATTTTAGTAGGGGGCGTTTAACATCCAGGGGGGTTTTCATCCGCTCCAGGCGGTCGATGCGGAAGTAGATGGGCGGATGGGGGTCGAAGTTCAGCCAGCTGGGAGCCCGGGTGGGGGATATACGTTCGGCCTGGAGGCGCTGGTAGCCAATCTTACGCAGGGCCCGGGCCAGGACCTGGGGCTGACCGATCTTCATAGCCGACAGGAGGTCGGCCCGGGTTTCGAAGAACTTGGCCACGAAGAAGATGAAGCCCAGGGCCACGATGAGGTACACAATGGGGGATAAGATCACCAGAGGCAAGAGCAGGGTGAAACGCAGTATAAACTCCAGGGAGATAATAGTAAACAGAATTAGGGGGTCGCGTCCGGCCAGATGACCCATTTCATGCCCTAAAACTGCTAGAATTTCATCCTCTTCCAGTTGCACCAAGAGTCCGGTGGTAATAAGCACCAATCCCCTGCTGGGACTGGGGCCAGTGGCAGCGGCGTTGGCGATCATGGTGTTACTGACGGCGATGCGGGGCATGGGGATTCCGAACTTCATAGCAGCAGTCTCCACAATTCGGTACACATCTACCACCTTGGAGACCTTTTCCTCGGCCTGACAGTGGAATCCGTATTTCTGGAAGATATCCTCCCCCAGATCGCAGGTGGGCTCCTGTCCCTGGGCCAGACTCCTCTGGTAGATCTCGTTTTTCATCTTCAGGACCTCATCCTTGCCGAACTTCTTCTGGAATTCCTTGAAGTCCTCCACCGGGAGCTGGTACTCCAGGATATGCACCCGGGGATTTTCGGGGGTGATGGTCCAGTCAGCGGTCTTATCCAGGATACGGTCTGATAAGAGGACGATGACCAGTTGCACTCCCAGGATAGCTGCCACTGCGGCGTACATGCCCAGCAGCAGGAACAGAACGATGTTAACCCCGAAAAAGAGCAGATAAATCAGGAGCAGGTTACTGCCGAAGATCTTGAAGGAGGTCTTTTTACGCTGGGTGGGTGGCTTCTCGGGTATGATCTCCTTTCCCTCCACCCAGGCGAAGTAGAGGGTGGACTGACGTATCAGGTCCTCGAAGTACTGGATGGCGATGAACACCTCCTCCGAGAGCCGGTTCACCACCTCCTGTATATCAGGACGGGATGGAGTTAACTTTACTTGGAAGGGTTGACGGGCGGTTATTTCCACATCAACTGTCCATTCTCCAGTTTTATCCTGGGCCGGGTAATTTAAAACTTTATAGCCATCCCGAGTGTACATCCTTAGCTGGGGGAATCTTTCCGGCTGGGGTAAGAGATAATACTCTTTTATAAAGTCCAGGGCCTCTTCCAGGTGTCCCCGGGAGAGTTCCGTCTCGATGGTGTTGAGCTCGGCTGACATCTAACTATTCTTATGTGTGGTTAGTTATTTAAAACCGGACAAGTATGAACAAGCTCCCGATCGTTATGATAACCGTGAAATATTTCTAGTCATCTGAATAGAATCTGCAGTATGAAACTCTTCTCAGAGAACTATCCTGACAACCAGCGATTATGCCAGCTACTCATCCAGGGCCTGTCAAAAAGGGCCTTCATAACTTTAATCGCATCCTGCAAGGTCTTCTATGATGGCCGGGCCACCAGCCGCCTGGGAATGGGAGACCGCACCGTACTCATCAAGGCCGACGGGGCCTTCATCATCCACCAGGACCGCAACCTGGAACCGGTGAACTGGCAACCCGCCAAGACCAAGCTGGCGGTGGAACTCAAAAATGGACTAGTGTACCTGAAGGGCATGCGCCGCAACCCATCTGAGACCCTGGAGGTGGAGATCCACCGGGGCTACCAGATCAGCTACTACCGGGGTGAGGACTCCCAGGACCTGGAACTGGCCGGATACGAGGCCGACATGGGGGATATGATCTGGCAGCGACCAGAACTGGTGGAACCCGGCTTCCGGGCCACTAGCCGGGAGTACCACACCCCCCAGGGTTACATTGACATCCTGGGCAAGGACCGGGAGGGTAATCTTACCATACTGGAATTGAAAAGTAGGAAGGCCGGGGTGCAGGCGGTTAAACAACTACGTCGGTACCTGGACTGTTTCACGGACCACAAGGGCCATGTCCGGGGGGTTTTAGTGGCTCCTTCAGCTACGGATGATGCCCTGGAGATGCTGGAGAACCAGGGGATGGAATTCAAATCCATGGAGGCCCCTAGGGAATTGGGGAATCAGAAGAAGGTGACTTTGAAGGATTACTTCGGGTGAGGGAGAGAAATTGAAGTATTTTTAAATGGAGGGAGAAGAAACGGATGAATCTCGAGATCCTACGCTGCACAAAATGTCATGGGGCCCTGATTAATTGTGGAGATGACCTGAAATGTACAGAATGTGGCCAGCAGTATCCACAACAGGAAGGAATACCCAACTTCCATGGGGAAGTTTTCGAGTCACCGCAGGAGGAGATGTACCAATTCTTTGACGCCTCCGCAGAGAACTACGAGTCCGGGGAGCACCAATCTGTTTTATATAATTTTTATGGGCGGCTGAAACTGCCTCCGGAGGCCATACCGGAGTTAAACCAGTACTTCCAGGACCTTCTCCTGAAGATGATTCTGCCTGGGGAGCGGGTGCTGGACGTGGCCTGCGGCACCGGTCTTTTCAGCCGGGGATTACTGGCAAAGGCTAGTGAAGTGTATGGAGTGGATTTATCCTGGGGAATGCTCCAACAGGCCAGGGAGTATTCATCGGAGATGAAGTTGGTGCGGGCTGGTGCCGATAAACTGCCCTTCCAGGATGACTCCTTTGATCTGGTGATCTGCTTCGTGGCCCTCCACCTCTTTGATAATGTTGGAAAAGTTTTAAAAGAAATGCACCGGGTGTTGGTTGAGGGAGGAGTGTTGGTGGGACTGACTTATCTATTAACTGGAGAGTGGGAAAAAGAAGAACACATACAGACCTACCTGGACCCCCAGGGTATACACTTCTTCACCGTGGATGAACTCGATGAACTACTGGAAAAAAGCGGTTTTATGAATTATCAGCACCAGGAACACCAGGCATTGATATTTTTCACCGCGGAAAAAGATTAATTTTAAGAAAAAATACTTAATTTAAGTCGCGTTGATCAGATTTATTAGTTCCGTGAAGGATCTTAACTCGTGGGCGATAAATTCTTCTTCCTTTCCATTCAGGTAGACGTTGCTGGGTAAAAAGAGTAACTCCGGACCTCTCACTACTGTTCTATTCTTATCATCCCGGTTTAGTAACTGATGGGCCTCCTTATCGTGGAGTAGTGCACCTCCAGGTAGGATGGCCTTGGATTTGACAAATTTAAGATCCACTTCTTCTAGATCGGCGGGGACTATTAAATCCCCGATATCCTTATTCACCGCCAGGATGTTGACATTCCCATTTCCATCTATCCCCTGGAATATCTTCTCCATGAAGGGTGCGGAGAGGGAGCTGGTGATAATGGTGGCCTCGGATTCGATGGCGGGTAACTGTTCGAGATACTTTCTATTCCTCCTCCGGGCCAGGATGTAGGGAAGTCCCTTATCCGGATCCGCCGCCGGGGACCCTAAAACCCGGAAACTGAACTCTCGGGCAATATTGCCCACCAGGTCGTAGAACTCCTGGTAAGGCTGGGATTCAATACCATCCTCCACCGGTTTATAGTTGAAAAGCAGGCCCTGATTCTGGTGGTTGGCAAAGCGACTTAACACGAAGGATTTAATACCCCACTCCTCCAGGATGCTGCAGGTATCGATGATCTCCTCCTTGGTGATCACCCCTGGCACCACCACCGTGGAGGCGTTAACCTCACACAACTCGCATAACCTCTGCAGGGCTTCTAAAGATTTTTCTGGAGTCTTATCCCGCATCCACTCCCGCCTTAAATCCGGGTTCATGGAGAACACCGAGAAACTAACCTCAGTTACGCCCCTATCGACCAGTTCATCGGCAGTTTCAGCCCCCTTTATGCCCTTACCACTGGTGTAGCCCAGGTTCACCGGAAATTCATATTTCTGGAAGACAGCGAGGAGTTCATGGAGGTAGGGATAGTTGATTACATCGGCCCAGCTGCCCACGTTTATCTTCAGGTCATGAACCTCCTGCTGGGTATTTCTAAGCTGCTCCAGGTTCATTACCAGACGAGTTAAAACTTCGTTGGGGGATTTAAAACCATTTTTAACTTCCCGGATGAGTTCATGGCAGTAGCTACACCCTATCTGCTGGGGCGGGCAGAATTTACATCCCAGGGCCACGGAGTCGAGGTCCTTGAAGTTAACGGTTTTGAAGTAGCAGAACTTGCAGAAGCCACCACAGTCTTTGCCCGGAGTTCCTCCCACGTGGGTTAGTATTTCCATTTTGGTCTCCTATTCACTCATCATAATCTTATATTGTTTTATCTGAGCGAGAAATTCTTCTTTTGATATTTCCTTTCTAACGTACTTTTTTCGGAGTTCTGTACAGTTGTTGATGGCTTTTATTTGCTGTTGATAAAAGTCAATTTCCAATGTTAGTTCTTTTTCTGGATCATTGGGATTATTCCAGTATTTTATATCTGTAAAATGGCCTTCTAAATGGTTTTCAGCCAATGACTTCTGATTATCGGACTCCTTATCGATTTGCTTAATTAATTTTTCACAGGCCACCCCTGATTCACTGGATTGTATCAGTTCCTGGTCAAAGTCTGAATTGTAGAAAAAGATTGCCCATAGGATAATGATGAAAATGCATAAACCGCCTACAGCGCCTATCCATATCGATTTATTCATGATCTCCCATTTTCAGGCTCTTCCTTTAACACGATGGTTTCATCCATACTAATAGGGGTGTAATATTCCTTCAAGTCCTTCTGAAGTTCACTCATGGAGGAATACCTTTCATCTTTAACCTTGCTCAGACACTTCATAACTATGGGTTCCAGGAGAGCTGATTCAGGATTAATCTCACTGGGAAGTGTGGGTTGGGTAGTAAGTATGGATCCGTATATCTCAGACATTTCACCCTCAAATGGAACTTTGCCCGTTAATAACTCATAAAATACAGTTCCTAACTGATAAATATCGGTTCTTTCATCGGATCTACCAAATTCCCTTGATATCTGTTCAGGAGCAGCGTATTGGGGTGTGGCACCGGATAAGGTTACGGATCCATCTGTGGTGACCTTGCTCAGGCCCCAATCGGATATCTTGTATACTCCTTTTTTAATCATGATGTTGGAGGTCTTGATATCACCGTGGATGATGTTCTTCTGGTGGGCATATCCTAGTGCCTGGGCTATTTCGTAGATAATAGCCACCGCGACTTCATTGGGCTGTTTTTTATGTGGTAATGATTCTTCACAGTACTCCATCTCGAGATAGGGTATGGGCAATATTTTGAATCCGAACAGTTTGACAATATGTGGATGGTCGAGCTGGCTCCAGTTGGAGACCTCAGAGACGAAAATCTTTTCCGAGCGTTTATCAAAGCTTTTGGGGATTTTTATGGCCACTTCCATACCATCCTTACGCGTAGCCTTAAATACCCGGCCAAATCCTCCTTCCCCCACAAAACTGGGTTCAGCATATAATGATTGCAGTTCATAGGGCAATGATCTTTCTGAAATCTTCTGAAGCCTGTTGAACTCTTTTCCTTCTATGATCAGATCCTGAGTGTGCTGTCTGATACTTATCCAGTTTATTACTAACGGAATTAGCAGGAATAAACTTCCCATGGTGAAAATCTCCATCATGGAAAATCCAAATAAATCCCCCAATATTACAGTAAATCCGGCGAAGAAAATTAGAAGAGCCATGAGGCAGAAGTTGTAAGTGCTGTTGAGCCTCTGCCTAATCAGGAGGTTGTACATAATGCCTCCATAAATCATTAAGAATATTATGCCAATGGGGATCAAGGTATATCCTAAATAGGGGTCGTATATTAAACTTGAAATATCTAATACAAAATAACCCATTAAAATAAACAGTAACGCACCTAATGCCATGAATACTCCATTCAAGATGGCCAATAAATTGAATTTCCAGGTTTTGATGGTCTTCAATGTCTGAGACGCTTCTTGTTTCTTACTTCTTTGAATAGCTAAAAATAGGCCGGCTATGATAATGATGGCTATTATGATAGTAATTGCGATTTTAGTTTCCAGATCAGCCAGCGTTGGGGAGATCAATCCTGCTTTTTTATAATTTGCAGGTATGGGTTGATCTGCTAACCAGTAAACAGAGTTTAATCCCACCTTCCATCCATTACTGCGGTACAACCAGGAATTTATGAACGTTCCTGCTGCTCCGAAGAATACTACTTTTCCCTGGCCATATTCTAATGATGACCATAATGGGAATGGTCCGGAAGTTTCATTACTGTCTTTTATTTCATTTATATCTGAATAACCATCACTTTTTAGAAAAGTTTGATCTGCCCATGAATCTGGACTTGAATATGCTATTACTGAAGAAGGACCAGTATTCTGGATGTAAGTCCCTCTGAAATAAATAAATTCAGTAATTCCGGTAGTTAAAGTGCTATTCTGGATATCAGTAATTTTCACTCGACTTGGTGATACAATATAATTAACAGAATCTGCTACAAGTTCATATGGTTTGTACGATACTCCAAACGCATCGGCTATTTTGTTAAATGAATAATTTAAACCACCATCCTCGACACCCCACCCATCTCCAACAAGAAATAGTCCTCCTCCACGTTCCACGAATTTTTGTATCGATTGAACCTCTGAATCAGTGTAGTTTCGTCCTGGGGCCATGATAATTAAGATATTAAAATCCTTAATCTTGTCATAAGTTATGGGAGAATCCGTATATCTAACCACTTCTAAACCATTGGCTTCTAATACAGAAGCAAAACTAGACCCGCCCAATGGGCCAGTGCTATAGATTGTGTAACGTTTTTCAAAAGATCCAGTTTCATCAAAGGCTACTTTAATATCTTGAGCAGTAGAAGCGCCCATGGATAAGATGGGCATTAAAAATATGGCTAATATAATTAATAATTTGAATTTCCGGTTATGGATATTCATTTAACCACCTACCTATTAATCTTCAAAATATTTAATTCGCAACGTTTTAGCCACTAATATCTCATCATCATCTGTTAATTTTCGTTTTCCCTGTCCCGAAATATCTTCTCCATCTAAATAGGTCCCATTTTTGGTATTTAAATCTTCAATATAGTAGCCATCATTGTCTCTGGTAATTTTGAAATGTTCTTTGCCTATGAACATTAATTCATCTGCAGGAACAACTCCAATGAAATCTTCCCTCCCAAAGGTTCTTTCATACTCTTTAATCAAAAACTCCTGGTTTTCTTTCAGCACCAATTTTGCCATGAACTTTGATGATTCTGTTGCGGGAGTCATGGTAGTTTGGAGCATCTTTGATTTGGCAGAATATCTTCTGTAAATAAATTCAATTAATAATCCTGCGATTATAGCAAGGATAATAGCATAAATAAGATCCATCCACTCGTATTTAAGCCATTGAGTTAATGTTTCAGTTTGAAAAATAGTCAAAATTAAAACTATCACGGTGAAAAATGTTACGATGAATACTAATAATCTAGAGCCTGACATTTTTTTGAAGATATTTTTTTAATCGACTTAGATTTGGTGGTGTCAGGAAACAGTTTACTAAAAAAATGGATATATGGCTCAAGTAGAGTATATCTCCCAAATCTAAGCCTCTTATTATATTATGGCCACCATGGGATAGATATCCTCAATGGTTCAATTGTTCCTGGGGCGGTTAATGTATCTGTAGGTGGTTCTACTGCCTTAATCTTATCGTTATTTACAGCTTTCACATCACCTTCTTTCTTAGCAGCTGCGTAGCCTGCTAGATATGCCCAAGCCGCTTTATCAATTAATGTTTCATTATCAACAGTTGAAGGCATTTCATCTGTATCTATTTGTTCTTTCAATTTTTTAACCTTTTCATCCATAGTCATATACAAACCCCCTAAACTAATTAGTATATATTATAGTAACTACTAATATTAAGAATTTACTATTTTTTTCCTCGAGAAAAGGCAAAGTGTTCACTTTATCTGAGAATCAATCAGCGCATGTACTTCCGGGCGAAGATAACCATAAACGTGGGCCAGGTGAAGGCCCCAATAAACGCCTCCAGGATAGTTAACCACCCATACACCCCGGTCTGGGCATTGATCACACCATAGGCCGGGATCAGCATGGTCAGAAAACTGAACCTTAACTTCTCCATCAGCACATCGGTGGTGAAGATGCCCTCCGCCACCCAGTAAAATAAACCAAACAGGATCATTATGCCGATGAAGGTAAGAATCAGCCGAAGGGGCCGCACTCCGTAGCCAAAGGGGTACTGGACGATCAACTCCAGGTAACGACTAAGATATCCTTTCTGTTTCCTTTTGGCCTCCATCTCCCGGTAGAAGTGGTAGTCGGCCTTGCCCCGGTCGCCTAATTTCTCCCACAGGATCTTGGCGCTGCGGCAGGCCCGCTCCTGGCTCTTGATGTACTTGAACCGAGTGCCCTTGAAACACAGTGCTCCCCGGATCTCGGCCAGGTCGAACCAAGTGTTACCCCCCAGGTAGGCGTCCTCGAACCAGGCGTTGCCCTCGATGGTCGACCCATAAAAGGATACATTTTCATCGATCCGGGCCTGGTTAAAGGAGATACTGCTCCCCAGGTAACAGTGATTAAAGGAGGCCTCCCCATCTACCTTCACTCCCTCAAACCACACGTACTTATCCACCCGGGCATGGTCGAAGGAGATGTTACCCCCCACTTTCCCCCTGAAAAAGGAGATGCTCCCCCGGATGAGGGAGGATTCGAAGAATGCATGTCCCCCTACCCGGCCCTGGTCGAACCAGATCCCACCATCCACCTCGGAGTCCAGGCAGTGAAAGTCGTTCTCCACCACGGCCTGGGTCAGGACCAGGTCCCCGGGGATGTGCAGGCCACTGAAGTTAACATCATAAAACTTAGCCCCCTTGAAGTTGAGATCACCAGCTTGGATCTTCCTCTCCACTTCCTCTTCCTTCAACTCCTTTATTAACTCCAGATCCTCACCTGTGGTGGGCAGATCCAAGTGTAAGATGCAGTAATCCTCCTCCTGGTAGGCTTCAGATTCACAGCCTGCAAACTTACAATTCATTTCTATCTACCCTTCAAAGGTCTTCTTCCTGGTACACGGTGGAGAGGGCGTGGGCCACGTCGATCTCATCGTTGTGCATTAATTTAATCTTACCCAGGCCCTGGATATTCTCCCCATTGACCCAGGTACCGTTCTTGGTGTCCAGGTCCTCGATGTAGAATCCATCATCCATGCGGGTGATCTTGAAGTGTTCCTTCCCAATGTAGAGTAGTTTTTCACCGACCACCACCCCCAGGAAATCTTCCCGGCCGAAGATGCGGTTGTACTTGCTGATGGTGAGGTGTTTACCATCGGGCAGGTTCACCCGGGCCAGCACCTTACGGGGCTTCAGAACCATGGTGGTCTTGGAGAACCGGGATTTGGTTGAAAACTTCCGATAAAAGAATTCAATGCCCAGTCCAGCTATGATGGCCAGTATAACCGCGTAGAGTACGTCTAATCCCTCGTTCTGGAGCCACTGACTCAGGGTTACCCTCTGAAATATGGCTAAAACTAGTAAAATAAAAACTAGGATGATCAGGATCAGTCCTGACCACTGTCGAACCCCCCCGGACTTCCCAAGGTTCAACAATTATCAAACCCCCTAAACCTTACTTATATTTTGGGCCTAGGAACCTATAATAATTAATCACTAAGCCACCCATTAAATATGAGAAAAAAATAAATAATTATTATGAAATACGTGGAGGGGGACCTGGTCACCCTACCCCGCCGGGGCCGGGCCCTGGTGGTGACGGATCTGCATGGCAATCTGGAGGATTTTAACAAGATAATGACCCTGTGGGGGAAGTGTTTCAACCGCAAGTGCCATCTGATCCTCACCGGCGACTTCATACATGCCATGGGCCGGGAAAACGACCACTCCATCGACATCATTGAAGAGATGCAGTACTACTCCGCTAAGTATGATAACTTCCATCCCCTCCTGGGAAACCATGAATGGGCCACCCTCACCAAGATACTGATCTACAAGGGTGGAGTGAACCAGAACCTTAATTTTGAACAGCTTCTTAAGAAGACTTTCCCCGACGCCTGGGAGGAAAAATTAGAAGAATACATAAATTTCTTCCAGACCCTGCCGGTGGCGGTCAGAACCGATAATCAGGTCTTCATCAGTCACGCCGGGCCAACTAGTGTAAACAGTTTAGAGGATATCATAAACCTCACCAGGAATGGTTACCTGGATAATCAGCCCCTTTACGATCTTTTATGGCGTCGTGAGGCCAAAAAAAGGGATGTGAACCAGTTCCTGGATAAGGTGAATTGCCAGGCCATGGTGGTGGGCCACACCCCGGTGGATGGGTACAAACTCAAGGGAAACCTCTTAATTCTATCTTCCAGCTACGGGAAGGGCCGAAAGGTCTACCTGGACTTGGATCTGGAACAGGAGATAAATAGTGGACGGGATCTGGAGTCCATGATCAAATTTTTCAGATAAAAAAAACCTTATTTTTATGCAAATCCGATGTTCAGACCCATCATCAGGGCGAAGCCCAGGATCAGGGAGAAGGTGGCCAGGTCGGTGTGGTTACCCCGCTGACATTCGGGTATGAGCTCCTCCACCGCCACGTAGATCATGGCTCCGGCTGCGAATCCCAGGGCGTAAGGTAGGAGGGGCTGAAACACCGCCACCAGTACAAATCCCAGAAATGCAGATAGGGGTTCGAAGACCCCGGAGAGCTGACCGTACCAGAAACTTTTCAGGGCTGATTTTCCCTCGGCCCGCATGGGCATGGCCACCGCCATTCCCTCCGGGAAGTTGTGAATACCCATCCCAATAGCCAGGGTTATAGCGGCCATCAGTGAGTAAGGGTTGTAGCTTAATGCTGCCGCAGCGAAGGCCACCCCTATGGCCAGTCCCTCGGGGATGTGGTGTAATACCATGGCCAGCACCAGGAGACGGTTACGTTTCCAGGTGGTGTGGATACCCTCTGCTTCGGCACAGGGAGCTCCAGGGTGAACGTGGGGCAGTAACCGGTCACTGACCCCCAGAAATAAAGCCCCTAACAGGAAGCCGAATATAACCGGGAACCACTGGGGCACGTTAGGCGCGGTGTAAATAGTAGCGGCGGGTAAAAGCAGAGAGAAGAAACTTACCGAGATCATAACTCCCGCTGCAAAACCCAGAGAAGCGTCCAGTAAACGGCGGCCTACATTTTTGGTTAAAAATACGGTGGAAGCTCCCAGACCAGTCATGAACCAGGTGAAACAGGTGGCCAGGAGTACCTGTACCAGGGGGTTCGCTAGGAGGTTACCGTTACTCATAACTTTACATAGTTAGGAATGCCTAATAAAAGTAATGGCTTTTTTCAAATACATTGGGGTCCCTTTAAGGTGCACATGACTGTTTAGATGAAACTGACCAGCCGGGCCATCTGCTCCAGGTTACGCACCTCATGCACCTGAGCCCCGGCATCCCGGTACTCGGTTACGCAGCTATCCACCACATCCCACTTCTTGTTCTCCTCCGGGTTGAAAATCAACACCCTCCGGGACTTTCCAGCCATCTCCCGGATGAGGGATGCGCTGAGGGGCTGGCCATCCTCCTTGGGCCCGGCCCAGTCCCGGCAGTCACTCAGGATTATGAGGTTGGACCTGCCATTTAATGTGGCCCGGTCCTGGAAGTCTGTGAATGCCTGGTACATGTTGGAGGTGCCGTGGATCATCAGGTTCTTCATCCGGAGGTCCCTTACCCGGGTGAAGGCATCCAGGAGTCCGGTTTCCCCCAGGGCGGAGGTGGTTTCCACTACCTTGTTATCAAAGTCAAAGACCCTAACCCGGCGGAAGCTGTTCTGGGCAGCGTAGACCAGGCAGAAGAACCAGTTACTTATCCAGTCGCAGGAACCGCTCACATCACACAGGAAATAGTAGTAACCCCCCTTTATCCGGGGACGGGTTTTCACCAGCTCCAGGAGGGTGCCCCCATTTTTAAGGTTCTTACGGATGGTGCGGCGCACATCCGGCCGGAGCCTCTGGGCCTGGCGCATCCGCCGGCTTCTTAAAGTGGCTATCTTTTTACCCATCTCCTGACATAACTGGAAAAGTTCTGGCTGGAAGGAATTCAGGGTGTTAATATCCTGATGCAGCAGGTCCCGTTTCTCATCCAGGTCCAGGTAATCCTCCAGGGGTGGCTGGTAATCAACTTCGGTGGACTGAATCTCCACGGCCTTAAGTTCAGATTGATTTTCCTCATTAAAGAAGAATTGGTGCTGGTTCTTACCCTCGCTGGGGATGTTAACGACAGATTTAACTTTCTTCTTTTTAGGTACATCCTCCTCGGGGGATGGTGCCGGATTCCCCTGGAAAAAGGTCTCATAGAGGGTATTGAACTTCTCCCGCTGGCCCTGGGTTTTCACGTACACCGCCGCCAGGGCATCCTGCAGCTGGGGCTCCTTAAGATGGAATTGTTCCACCACCTGACAGGCAGTCTGGGTGCTCCGGATACTGGCCGGGATCCCGTTACGTCTTAAAAGATCTGAAAAATTAACTATTTTATCCATGATTTTCCCTTAAAAATCATCGTAGAGATGTCCCTCTAACTTGAAAAGATGTTCCTTCACCTTCTTACGATCCTCCTGGGACTTGACCACCACCCCCAGGGTTTCGGTCAGAACCTCCGGTGATGGTTCTTCTTCACCCAGGGTCAATAAACTGCGCACCCAGTCCACTGTGGCCCGTATGGATGGTTTTTTAAGGATATCCATCCTTCGAATACGCTGGATAAGGCTTACCACTTCTTTCAGGAGGGGTAAAGGTGCCTCGGGTACCAGAGCCTTCACGATTTCTAGCTCCCGCTCCGGGTCGGGGTAGTCCAGGTACAGATATAAACAGCGGTCCCGGGTTTCATCCAGGAGGGTGCGCTGGGAGTTGGAAGTTAAAACCACCAGCAGATCGTTGGCCAGCTGGAAGGTACCCAGGTCGTTGACGGTGATCTCCTTCTCCCCCAGGGCCTGCAGGAGGAAGCTCTCCACCTCCTCATCGGCCTTGTCTATCTCGTCAATGAGTATCACCGCGGGCTGCTGGTTGATGAAGGCCTGGAGCAGGGGACGTTTAATGAAAAAGCCCTCCTGGAAGATGTCCTCCTCCCCACTTTTCTGCCGGGATATCTCCAGTTGCAGGAGCTGCTTCTGGTAGTTCCACTCCCCCACGATCTGTTCAAAGGTGATGCCCTCGTAGCACTGCACCCGGAAAAATTCACGGCCCAGGGCCCTGGAAGTAGCCTTGGCCAGTTCGGTCTTACCAGTGCCCGGAGGACCCTCCACCAGGATGGGCTTTTTCATCTGCAGCGCCAGGAAAAGGGTTATCACCAGGTTCTCATCCGGCAGATAATTAACCCCCTCCAATGCCCGAGTCAGGATATCGGGTGTGATCTGTTCGGTGTTCATCATCATGTGGTATGGGGTAATCTACTAAATAAATCTACTAAAAATGGGGGGAAAGGTCCAGCTCCGGGGATTAAAAATAATTATAAATTAGAAAATGTTTCGATGATCTCGTTTCTAGAAAAGGGTTAATCTCGTTTATCTTGTAAAGGGTTAGTTAATCTATTCTATCCCCAAAACGTCCAGAATGGTTTCCACAATACACACCCGATTCCAGCCCACCACCCCACTGGCCAGTTTATCCAGTTCTGGGGGTACCTCTTCCAGTCCGTAGGGCCGGATTAAAATTATGGGTTTATCCAGCTTAAGGGCTAGTTCCACTTGTTTTTTAACCAGTTCCCGGTGGCGGTTGTAGAGTCCCGATAGCACCACCACCACCTGGGCCGATCGGATCTGGTCCTCCAGTTCTTCTTCCTGATTCATATCCGGAACTCCATGGTCCTTCCACTCGAACTCAGGAGCCTCCAGTAGTCTCTGGAAGAAGGCCAGGTACTCCTCATCTCCCGGGCCATTATGGGTGATGAACAAGTGGTGGGTTTCCAGTTCTTCTTCAAACATTCCAGGATACCTCTAACCCTTTAACTTCTCCACCAGGAGGGCCTTCTGCTCATCATCCGCCAGCCAGACCTTAACCTCCTTCCACACCACGTTGCACTTGTCCTTTTCACTTTTTCCCACTACTCGACGTATGGCCAGGTCCACCTCTTTACGTTCTTTCCGGTCCTGGGGGTGAAGGTCTGCCTCTTCCAGGACATCTTTCATATGGCGTAAGTAACAGCTCATGAAAACACCTCTTTGCTTGGTTTAGATAAAATATAATATGGCTACATCTCATAATTAAGCACATGTACCACAGGGCATTATCTAAGACCTTCATCATCCTCACCATGCTACTAATTATCAATTCTTTCTCTCTCCCCCTGGTAAATGCCACGGTCCAGGCACCATCCCAGCCCCTCACCGGTACAGGGGGATCCAATTACACCCATAATGGGGTTACCACCAGTGTCCATGGTGAAGGAGCCACCCAGTACTGGATATTTGAGCCTGCCTCACCTCAACCTGAATCGGCGCCAGTGGTGGTTTTTAACCACGGCTGGCTGGCTACCACCCCCACCTTCTACCAGGCCTGGATAGATCACCTGGTAAAACAGGGCTACATCGTGATTTATCCCCGCTACCAGGAGGACTTCACCACACCCTCCGACCACTTCACCCCCAACGCCTTCAACTCCACCCTGGAGGCCCTGAAAGTCCTGGAAACCGGCAACCACGTACGTCCCATCCGGGACCAGTGGGCCGTTGTGGGCCACTCGGTGGGGGGACTGATCAGCGTGAACATGGCTTCCACTTATGCGACCTACGGTTTATCCCCACCCCTGGCGGTCTTCGCTGTGGAACCCGGCCGCTCCCGTTCCTCCCAGGATCAGGTAGGGCCCCTACTCGCAAATCTGAGCAACATCCCCCCTAATACCCTGCTTTTAGCCCTGGCCGGTGACCAGGACACCTGGGTGGGAGCGGATGATGCTATCCGGATCATAAACAGCACCCCCCAGATACCCCCTCAGAACAAGGACTACATTTTAATGGTCTCTGATACTCATGGAACCCCGGAACTGGTGGCCGACCACTTCACCCCCCTGGCAGCCAGTTTCAATGTTCTGGGCCAGGACTTCCACTTCCTGGTTGACGCCCAGGACTACTACGGCACCTGGAAACTCCTGGACGGACTTTTAGACGCCTCATTTAAGGGCACCAACCAGGAATATGCCCTGGGAAACACCAGCCAGCAACGTTTTATGGGTGCCTGGAGTGATGGACAGGCGGTGAAGGAATTAGTTGTAACTGACAACCCCTAATGGTATGATTCTCATGAATGATTTCCAAATAGCACTGTGCCAGATGAAAGTAGGGTTAGATAAGACTCAGAATGTCAAAAAAGCTGTTAAATTCATAAGAAAAGCAGGAGAAAAGGCGGACTTGGTGGTTTTACCGGAGATGTTCAACTGCCCCTACCAGACCGACCAGTTCCCATCATACGCCGAAGGAGCAGATGAAAGTCCCACCCTAAAGGCCGTATCTCGCGCAGCCCGGGACACAGAGGTCTACCTGGTAGCTGGATCCATACCCGAAAGGGACCAGGACCACATTTACAACACCAGCTTCATCTACAACCCCACCGGGGAACTGATAGGCCGCCACCGTAAGCTGCACCTCTTCGATATAGATGTTCCCGGCCAGATACAGTTTAAAGAATCAGAAACCCTCACCCCTGGAGACCAGGTCACCGTGGTGGACACGGATTTCGGCAAACTGGGAGTGGCCATCTGTTATGACATCCGCTTCCCGGAACTAGCCCGGCTCATGACCCTGCAGGGGGCCCAACTCCTGGTGTTCCCCGGGGCCTTTAACTTGACCACTGGCCCCGCCCACTGGGAGATCCTCTCACGGACACGGGCCCTGGATAATCAGGTCTACCTGGCCACTTGCTCGCCGGCCAGGGATGAAAAAGCATCCTATGTAGCCTACGGACATTCCCTGGTGGCTGATCCCTGGGGAGAGGTGATATTCCAGGCGGGTATCGGGGAAGAAATACTATACGCTTCTATTAAGGCCTCCCGGGTGGATGAAATCCGCCAGGAGCTGCCCCTTCTAAAAAACCGGCGCAGGGACCTTTACACTCTTGATCTGAAAAAATAGATGTATACTTATTAAAAAAATTAGAATTGATCAGGGACGGATGTAAATCCAGCCATCCTTCTGCCTTCTTACCAGCTCACCCACACCCGAAGGGACCACCCTAACTCCCTCTAACAGGTCCTCGGGTTTAAGATTCAGGGATCGCATGGTGTTTTTACACACTGCAAGGTGCACACCCTTCCCTTGAAGGTTCTGTACACGTTCCAAGTGGGGATTTTCCTCTTTCAGGTATAGCACCACTCCCTGAGAATAGGCCACCAGTTCGATCTCCGCTTCCTTCAGATCATACAGGAGGTTGGTTATATTGTTCAAAACCAGGTTAATGCGGTAGTCATCTGCTTCATTAAGCTGGAAGATCACCCGATACATATGGAAAACCTCAGGGATTATTTTTTCTGTATCTTCTTCAGGGCCTTGTTGGCCACCTTCTTGAAGTCTTTATCCCCGGTGGCTTTTCTTCTAGCCTTTTTAATGGGATCTATAGCCTTTTCATCACCTATATCCCCCAGGGCCTTCATCACTGCCAAGCGAACACCCCAATCATCATCTTCCAAGGTTTCCAAGAGGGGCTTCACGGCTTTACTGCTTTTAAGCTCACCCAGGGCTTTGGCCGAGAATTTACGCACCCCAAAGTCAGGGTCCTTCAGGGCGGCTATGAGGCTATCAGCCACCTGTTCGGAGCCCATATTCTTCAGGGCCACGGTGGCGTATTTGCGCATCTGGTCATCATTGGATTTTAAAAGTTTAACCAGAGGGTCTATGGCTTCATCACCTATTTCCCCTAGTTTCTGGGCGGCCTCAAATCGTACCAGGGGGTCATCGTCTTCAAATTTTCCAATTAATTCTGTAATGAGTTCTTCGGTTTTGGTCAACCAATCACCAACTACGATCCAGTTTGTAAAATAATTATAAAAAAATAGGTCATATCCGGTTTTAATCGGATATATGTCAATTTTACAGTATATCGACGCTGATGCCTTCGTCTTTTTCCTGTTTGGGTATTTCAATCTTCAATACACCGTTTTCGAATTTGGCCTCTGCTTCTTCAGGGACCACCTTCTTGGGCAGGCGTACCGTTCGGTGAATGTAGCCAGTCTTACGATCTTTGACCGTTACGAAGCTACCACCCATACTGTGTTCCACGTCGAATTTGGCTTTAACCTTCAACTTGGATTCGGTGAGCTTTAATGAAATGTCCTCTTTTTTGATACCGGGGAGTATTAAGTGCACGATGACGCTTTCATCAGTTTCCAGTATGTCCTTTCCCGGCAGGAACTTGTAGTCAACCAGTGACTTTTCAATGTCGAAGCGGACTTTATCCACGGTACGGGCCGTGTCGTCCAACATCTCCTTAACTATTTCTTTCATTTCTTTTTTGGTTTCTTTCATTTTTTCACCTCATATTTTGAGTCAGCTTATAATTTCTTTGCCTGATGATATAAAATTTTCGACAACAAAATAAAAGGGCCTTATAAGAAAACTTGGATGAGGATATATCACCAAAAACAGGTGTTTTAAAAGCCTTTAGCCCACATTAACCATCCCAGTGCACCGCCCACCGAACCGATAAGCCCATCTACCATGAGCCCAATGATCATAGCCAATATCCCCATTTCCATCATAGATGCCCCTGGTCCGAAGCCAATTAAGCTAGTCATGAGGAACATGGTTACCATAAACACCACCCCAGCCAATACCGCGCAAAGTGCACCCCACAGTGCTCCTTTTGCAAGGTCATTCCGACTGCGGTAACCCACCACCATGGTGGCCGCCAGAAATCCCAGATAGGATCCCAGACTACCCATTAAAAGTCCCAGAATTATACTTAAGATCAGAACTAAGATAATGCCCAGAATAACCTCGAAATAATCGTACAACTCTTATCACCCTTTGAAATGTGGTGGTGGAAACCTTAGACTGCATTAAAACTCTTAACTGAACTTCCGCAGTATGGCAATGGAGAAACCAATGGCCAGAGCCGCACCCACCAAGAATATGATGCTGCCTATGGTGGAAAAGCCGATACCGGGCATGGGCATCCCCTTGTCACTCTGCATGATGAGAGAAGAGCCGATGATGAGGGAGGATATGATCAGGGCCAGAGCCACCCGGTTGGTGATCTTCTCCAGGTGTAGGGAGAACTCATCCAGTTCTTTGTGTTCGATCTCCATCTTGATCCGGCCATCCTCGGCCCGCATCAGGATACGGTTAATAGTCTGGGGCAGATCCTTCAGGAGGTGCTCGGTTTCGAAGAGATAGCGTACCTGGTAGTTTCTCCAGCGCAGAGGATTTAAACGTCCCTTCAGGAGTTTGCGGATCATGGGCTCCGCCACTTCTATACCATTGAAGTTGGGGTCCAGTTTCCTTCCCAGATCCTCGGCCATGCTCAGCACCCGGCCCAGGAGTATGAAATCCCGGGGCAGTTTCAGCTGGTGCTCGGAGACCACGTCGGGCATGCTGAACTCGGTGATCATACCCCCCACATCCTTGATCTCCGCCCCGTAGTACTGGTCCAGGAGGTCCATCAGGGTGTACTTGAAGTGTTCCAGGTCCGAGTCCTCATCGATCATCCGCATGTACACCATCTGGTTGATAATGCCTTTAACATCGTACTTGGCGGTGTAGATGAATAATTCTGCCAAGTCATCCCGGAACTCCCGTTCCAGGTGGCCGGTCATGCCGAAGTCCACGAAGCATAAACGGTTACCGGGTAATACCATGATGTTACCCGGGTGGGGGTCGGCGTGGAAGAATCCGTGCATAAATATCTGTTTAAAGTAGCACTCGGTACCCACCAGCGCGATGGTCTTGCCACTAATCTTTTCATCCGATTCTAAAAGTTCACTGATCTTGGTACCATGTATAAACTCCATGGTCAGGACTTTACTGGTGGAGTAGTCCCGGTACACCTCCGGGGCAGAAACTTTCTCATCCCCCTCAAAGAGGGTGCGGAAACGTTCAATGTTACGGGCTTCCTGGGCAAAATCAAGTTCTCTACGTATAGTTCTCTCGAATTCATCCACTATTCCAGGGAAATTATAATATTTAACCTTCCTGATCCGGGTATCGGCCTGCTGGGCCAGGTAGCGCATGATGGCTACATCCTGTTTTATAATATCGATGATTCCCCTTTTCTGTACTTTAACCGCCACTTCAGTTCCATCCATCAGCCGGGCTTTGTGCACCTGGGCTATGGATGCCGAGGCTATGGATTTTTCTTCAAATTCCTGGAATAATTCCTCCAGGGGGGATCCCAGTTCCTCCTCCACCACCGCTTTGATTTCGCTGAAGGGAACCGGAGGCACATCATCCTGCAGTCTGGATAATTCATCGGCAATCTCCATACCAACCAGATCCGGTCGGGTGCTCAGGACCTGGCCCAGTTTAATGTAGGTGGTTCCCAACTCCTCCAAGGCAGCGCGGAAACGTGAGGGGGCGGTGTTATCTAACTCCTTACCCAGATCTCCACCCAGCAGAAATTCGGGTGAAAGCTTTCTTCTAAAGCCCAACTGCATCAGGGTGTTTCCGAAGCGGTACTTGGACAGGACGCCCAGTATTCCCCGTACCCGTTTAAGATCTGGCTTGGAGTTACCGAAGGGTGGTACGCTCATAGGTTTAGATTATGTGCTCTTTCATATATTATTTTTTAAGGTACTGGATGCAAAGATTAAGGATAAGGGGGAGAAGGTCTGTGCAAATCAACTGGGATTATAGTAAATACTTCTACATTACCGCAGTTATCCTGATAGTAGTCGCTTTTTTCGTGGCTAACGTGGAGATAAAGTCCCAAATGGCCAATATATCTGCTATATTCATCATCGCCCTCTCGCTACCCTGTTACGCGGCCATGATACTATGGTTGGGCTGGAAGAAGGGCCTGGTAACCATAGTAATATTCAGCATCTACGCCCTGATCATTGAAACCCTGGCCATCATCACCGGATTCCCCTACAGCCCCTTCGAATACACCGGTCTCATTGGGACTAAGGTCTTTGGATACACTCCCTTCACAGTCCCCTTCGCCTACGTACCCCTATTCCTGGGATGCATATACCTGGCTGGTAATATGACCATCCTAAAAAATGGTAGTAAAGATATCAAGTCTGGTGAAACCCCCTTGGGCCCTAAAATTCTCTTCATAGCAGCCACGGCGCTTTTGGTATTAGCCGCTGATCTGGTCCTGGACCCGGCAGCGGTGGCCCTTAACTTCTGGAACTACCTCTGGCCCGGCTTCTTCTACGATGTGCCCCTGGCGAACTTTCTGGGTTGGATATTAACCGGAGCCCTGGCATCGGGCCTGGCCCTCCTGGTCCTGGGCGCCTCCCTGCAACAGCCCCCACCCCGGGGAGTGGTCTCCAGTCTGTTTCTTATCCTGTCCTTCTGGGCAGCGGTATGCTTCTATCTGGGCCTGTTCATTCCGGGATTGATAGGGATAATCTTCGTAATCTACATCTTAAAGGAGACTGGAGGGCATGTGGGTGATTTCTCCAGAAATTGAACATTTTTTTTAAGTCAGGGCCCAGAAGTAGGCATCCAGGATGATGATGCAACTGAATAAGCCTACCAGGTTGTAGGTGGCCAGTCTGGTGGCTGTCTCCTTCTGGTTGCTGCTCTTCCACCAGGACCATAAAGCCAGACCCGTGGGTAACAGTGAAATCAGGGCCACCACCCTGAAATCGGGCACCACAAATAGATTAGAAAAGGATAGTAACAGGAAGAAGATCGTAGCTAATGACCCGAAAATACCGGCCAATCTAAACCCGGCTAAACGGCCATGATCCGCTACATAGGTGTGTTTAGCTCCCTTCACATCACTTTCCAGGTCAGGGATCTCCACGCTCATGATAAACAGCACCTGGTAGCACATCAGGGGCAGGGTGAAGATGACACTCTCCAGGGTCAGGTAACCGGCCAGGGACAGGAAACCCAGACTGGGAATTAAAAATCCACTGGCTACCATGGCTACTTCCCCCCAGCCACGATAGGAAAGTTGCAGGGGTGGGGCGGAGTAGTACCAGGCCAGGAAAACACCCAGAATGCTCAGGACCAGAAACAGGGGCACCTGAAAATAAATGGTGAATAGGACCGCCAGCAGGATGGAACCCCCGATGAGGGTGAGGGCAATTCTCCGAGCCAGGGGTCGCAGGTGGGGATGCTTGACCAGGATGCCACTGCCCCCGGTAAACAGGGTGGGCTCTCCATGTTTATCCACCTCCACGTCGAAGTAATCGTTGCTGTAGGACACCGAAAGATGGGCCGGCATCACTACCAAGTAAGCCCATAAGAATCTTTCCAGGGAGGAGGGAAAGTTAAAAAGCACCGCCAGGAGGGCACCCGCGGTGAATAAGAAAAAACCCGCCCCCAGAAAGTGGAAACGTCCCAGTTTAAGTAGATTTATGAAATCTTCCAGGTTCAAGCTGCGTTCAACTCCTTTAATCTGGGAAATACTCAGAATAAAGAAATTTCTGTAAATTCAGTCTTTTTATCTAGAATATTACCCCGTAAACACTCAATATTAATTATATTGTGCCTTTAAAGTTAAAATTTTTATAGTAAGTTAGCAAATACTATCTTAATGTCTATGAAAATAGACCCCATATTTGTACATAGTTTTAAGAGCATCTTTGGTGGAAAAAAATGAAAGTTATAGTAGTAGGAGCCGGATTCGGAGGATTATCTGCAGCAGCTTTACTGGCCAAAGACGGCTATGAAGTGAAGGTACTGGAAAAAAATGAAGGCCCGGGAGGTCGGGCCAGTGTCTACCGTGACCAGGGATTCCACTTCGACATGGGACCCTCCTGGTACCTAATGCCCGATGTGTACGAACACTTTTACGCTAACTTTAATAAAAAACCGGAAGACTTCTTCCAACTGGACCGCCTGGACCCATCCTACCGGGTCTACTTCTCCGAAGACGAGGTGGTGGATGTTGAATCCGAATTGGAGAAGAACTTCGCCCTGTTTGACACCTTCGAAGAAAATGGAGGCGAAAAACTGAAGGAATACCTGGCCTCAGCCGAGAAGATGTACGAATTATCGGTTAAGGAACTTTTATACAAGGATTATCGTACCATCCTGGACTTTTTGAATGGTAAAATGCTCCTGAGCGGTATTCGCCTTAACATCCTGGAAAACCTGGAGCACTTCGTGGACCGTAAATTCGAGAGTGACCAGGCCCGGAAGATAGTGCAGTACTCCATTGGATTTCTGGGAAGCTCACCCAAACGCACCCCCTCCCTTTACCATATCATGTCCCACATCGACCTCACTATGGGTGTCTTCTATCCCCAGGGAGGTATGAGAAGGGTGGCCAGTTCCATCTACGAACTGGCCCAGTCCCACGGTACCCAGTTCCTATTCAACGAACCAGTGGAGAAGATCATAGTAGAGGATGGCCTGGCCACAGGAGTACAGACCAGTAACGGGATTTATGAGGCTGACCTGGTCCTGGTCAACGCGGACTATCCCTTCACCGAGATGGAACTCCTGAAGGATAAGTACCAGACCTACCCGGCCAGTTACTGGGAAAAGAAGGTATTAGCCCCATCCTCCCTGGTGGCCTACGTGGGTATTGATCGGGAGATGCAGAACCTGGTACATCACAACCTCTTCCTGGACAAAGACTGGGCAGAAGGCTTCGACACCTTATTCGACCCCAAAAAGGCGACCTGGCCAGAAAATCCATCCTACTACGTTAACATACCCTCCAAGACCGACCGCACCGCCGCCCCACCTGGCATGGACACCCTGTTCATCCTGATACCTCTGGCTCCGGGATTGGAGGACACCGAAGAACGTCGTCAGAAGCTGTACCAGCACATCCTGGATGATCTGGAGGCCAAAACCGGAGAGAACATCCGGGACCACATCCTGGTGGAAAGGATCTTCGCCCTGAACGACTTCAAAGAAAGATACAACGCCTACAAGGGCACAGCCCTGGGACTTTCCCATACCATGCGCCAGACAGCCCTGTTCCGTCCGGCACACAAAAGTAAGAAGGTAAAAAACCTGTACTACACAGGACAATACACCCACCCTGGTATAGGGGTGCCCATGACCTTTATATCCTCCGAAATTGTAGCTAAAGAAATAAATGAAGATTATGGTAAATGATGTGACCAATATAAGGTGGATGAAATGACCCATAGCACCATCTACTCCCTCTTTAAAAAGGGAAGCAAAACATACTTTTACAGCACCCTCTTTTTCCCAAAACGGGTTAAGGAAGAGGTTTTCATACTCTACAGCTTCCTCCGTAAGGCCGATGACTACGTGGATGCCATCCCCCAGGATGCGGAAGGCTTTTATGCCTTCCAGGAACGTTACCACCAGGCCCGGGAGGGGATCACCACCGGGGATGTGGTGGTGGACTCCTTCGCCCACTTATCCGCGGAGAAGAAATTCGATGAAAAATGGACCCTGGCCTTCCTGAAATCCATGGAGATGGACGTTACCAAAACCGAGTACCAGGACATGGATGAACTTTTAACCTACCTCTACGGTTCCTCTGAGGTGGTGGGACTCTTCATGGCCCGGATCATGGGCCTGTCCCCTGATTCCTACCCTGCCGCGCGGTATCTGGGAAGGGCCATGCAGTACATCAACTTCATCCGGGACATCGACGAGGACCTGGATCTGGGAAGGGTGTACTTCCCCCAGGAAGATCTAAAAATGTTCGGACTGGACAGTCTCCAACCGGAAGAAGCCCGGAGGAATCCAGAGGGGTTCAGATCCTTTGTACATAAACAACTGGATACTTATATGGAGTGGCAGGTTAAAGCCGAGGCTGGATTCAAATATATACCCTACCGTTACCTGATACCAGTTAAAACTGCCTCCGACCTCTACAAGTGGACTGGGGCCCAGATCAGAAAGGATCCCCTGGTGGTCTACCAGCGCAAAGTCAAACCATCCCTACCCCAGATCATCAGCCACGTCTTCAGCAACTCCCTCCGCTTAGGATTCAACTAATAGTTATCCGGACAAACTAGGGGTATGTTATGAACCTTTTATCCTTCAGCTTCAAGGTATCCCGACCCCGGTTCTGGATCTACTCCGGCGGCACCTATGTGGTGGGATATGCCCTGGGTTTTGCCTTTTTAGGAGACTTCTTCCGCCCCGAGTACTACCTCTACCTTTTCTACTTTTTCTTCCCAGCCAACATCTTCATCTACGGGGTTAACGACTACTGGGATGAGGAAACTGATCTTCTAAATCCTAAAAAGGATGAAAAAGAATTAAGACTCCAGAGACGTGATAAAAAAAGACTTTTAAACCTGATATTTCTGGTCACTGGTTTTTCCTTCCTGTTGATGTTCATCCAGGATAACACTGAAAGGATACTCTTCGGGATCTTCCTGTTTCTATCCTACTTCTACAGTGCCCGGCCGCTACGCTTCAAAGAGAAGCCCTTCCTGGATTTTGCCTCCAACTACCTGTACATTATGCCCGGTATTTTTGCCTACTACCTGGCCGCCGGTTCCCTGCCACCCGGGATTTATATGCTGGGAGCCTTCTTTCACATATCCGCCATGCACATCTTCTCCGCCATACCAGACATTAAATATGATGCCGATGCTGGAATAAACACCACTCCCGTATATGTGGGGAAAAAAGCATCTCTAGTATTGTGCCTCCTTTTCTGGACATCATTGTCGGTTATTGTGGTCTACCTGTCCGAATTTTATCCATTGAGCTTCCTGGTCTTTCTATATCCGCTCTTCCCCCTCCTGTTACTGGTAAAACGGGATCTTGCCATTGAAAAGTTGTACTGGTATCTGCCTTACGTTAACACCGGCCTGGGTGGATTGTTATTCACATCTATGGTGGTTTACAAACTCTTTTTCGTATGAGGGGAGTTATGAATATTTTTAAACCAGTTTAACAGCTTATACCGCATTACGGTTACCCTATTTATTTTTTTCCTCTTGACTCCTGATAGTAACCCATAACTTATAGGATACCCTAGAGTTGTAGGGAATTGGTTAATGTCACAAACCACGATTATGGTGGCGGTGGAGGATGCCCTCGAAGCCCGGAAACTTGGCCAGATATTGGATTATAAAGGTTTTCAGGTTCTTGACGTTTCTAATATTAGTGAGGAATATTTAAACACAGTTTCTGATTCTATCCCTGATCTTATCATCATGGACGTTGTTTTTAATTCTGATAACAGGGTTTTAGAGGTTATTGATTCATTTAAAACCGAAAACAGTCTTCCTCTTATTTTTTTAAGCACGGGTAATACTGACCTGTATTTGAGCAAAAATGATTTATTAAACACCTACGGGTACCTGATAAAACCGGTGGATCCCCAGGAACTCGTCTACACGGTGGAAATGGCCCTTTACAAGCACCGGATGGAGAACGCCCTCCGGGTGAGTGAGGAGCGTTACCGGTTGCTGGTGGAAAATGCCGATGACCCGATAGCCATGGTGAACTACCAGGGCGAATTCGTCATGGCCAACAGCAGTGCCAACCGTTTTTTTGGCCTGAACCCCCAGGGACTGGTGGGTAAGAAGATGTGGGACATCTTTCCCCCTGAACATGCCGAACGTCAGATGGAAAGTATACGCCGGGTGATTGACACCAACCAGGGGATGACCGTAGAAGAGGAAACCGTGATAAAAGATGATAAACGGTGGTTCAGCACCAACCTCCAGCCCATAACCACTCCCCAGGGAAAATCACCAGCGGTACAGCTCATTGCCCGAGATATCACCGAGAACAAGAAAAATGAGATCTACCTACTGGAAAGGAGAAACTTCCTGACCGGGGTGCTGGATGATATGCTAACCTTCGTAGCAGTCCTGGAGCCTGATGGCCGGGTGGTGTTTGTTAACAACACTCCCCTGGCCCTGATCGACACTACCCTGGAGGAAGTGCAGGGGTCCATGTTCCCGGACTTGAAATTCTGGTCACTTTCCTCCCAGCTCCGGGAACGTATTGAACAGGACATTATGCTATGTGCCGGTGGAGAAACCATCAAGGAAGAACTGGAGATCTACACCAAAAACGGCCCCCTATGGATCGAGTACAGCATGCACCCGTTCTATGATCCGGAGGGCAACCTGCAGTATCTGGTCCCGGAGGGTAGGGATATCAGCTCCCAAAAGCAGATAGAAGAGAATCTATTATCAGAAAAATCAAAATTAAGAACTATAACCGAGAATGCACCCTTTGGACTGGTGCTTATTGATGCCCAGGGCCACTACCTCTACGTGAATCCCAAATTTGAGGAAATATCAGGTTACACCCTGGAAGATGTGTCTAATGGAAAAGAATGGTTTAAGAAGGCCTATCCTGATCCTGAAACCAGGCGTGAAGCAGTTTCTACCTGGATAGAAGATTTTAAAGGATCTAAACCGGGGGATAAGGCTTCCCGCATTTTTCCCATAACCAGTAAAGGGGGAGAGGTGAAGATCATCTACTTCATACCGGTGCGTTTGGAGAATGGCGAGTACCTCATGACCATGGAGGATATCACCAAACAGATGCAGGTGGAACGGGCCTTAAAGGGCAGTGAAGAGAAATTCCGTACCCTGGCCCAGACCGCCATGGATGCCATCATCATCACCGATGAGGACGGGGTCGTGGTTTTCTCCAACCGCAGTCTGGAACGGATCTTCGACTACAGTGAAGCGGATATACTGGGACAACCAGTGGACATCCTGATCCCGGAAAGATACCAGGCCGACTTTGCCGGACAGATGGAGCTGCCCCAATCCAAGCCAGATAATGGTTCCGGTAAAGTTTTCGAGTCTTATGGTCTACGTAAGGATGGGAGTGAATTTCCCCTGGAGATGTCACTCAACTCCTGGCAGCTGGAAGGAAAATGCTACACCACCGCTATTTTGAGGGATGTAACTCGCCGCAAGCTCAATGAATTTAAAATGAAGATGAGGGAGGAGATCTTCCAGTTAATGGCCCGGAATATTGAGGAGGTTTTCTGGATGATCGATCCTCTAAATGGCCAGTTACTGTACATGAGTCCCTCCTACCAGAAGATATGGGGCTCCTCCATAAGCCAACTCTACCAGAATCCCCGATCCTGGATTGAATCCATACACCCCCAGGACCAGAAGAAGTTCATCCACCACATCTACGGATCCCTGGAAATCAATGACCTGACCCGGACCAAATCCATGGAATGCCGATTAAAGCGTCCGGATGGAGCCACCCGCTGGATCAGGATCCGTTCCTTCCCGGTAATAAACGAAAATAAGCAAATATATCGCAGGGTGGGTCTGGCCAAGGACATAACCTACCGGAAAACCGGAGAAGAATAAATAAATCAAGATTTTCTAATTATCAACATCTGGTTCCCACCCCTGCGAAACTGGTAGTTCACCTTCACCAGTTCCAGTTCCGCCACCATTGACATCCTCTGCCAGGCTGGCTTCAAGAATTCTGATGTCTTATTCGCATGCTTCACCAGGGGATAGACCCGCACCTCCTCCCCCGACACGCGCAACATCTCATCTAGGACCTGTAGATGAAAGTCCAGGTCCAGACGATGGTCGTAGATAAAAAGCAGATGGGAGGAGAGAACTATATCAAATTCAGAATCAGCAAAGGGTAGCCTGGTTAGATCTCCCTTCTGGTAACGGTTCGGATTCTGGGAGTAGTCCTGGTAAAATTCCTGGCAGCTACGACTGCGATGTTCCTTCAGGTGGTTCAGATCCCGGAAGTAGCTCCATTCAAACTCCCTCTTTATGGGTTCCAGGGATTTTACCAGGGCCTCCAGGTGCTTCTGACATAATGATTTAAGAACCAGGGGGTCCTGGTCATAGAGAAGGTCCACCGCCTGCACCCGACCACCACCGTTGGCCAGGTAGGCGGTGAAGGAGCTGGCACCAGCGGCGCAGTCCAGGAAACTCCGGGTCTTCAGTTCCTCCCTGGTTAGTTTGAACATCTTCAGGTACTCATCCCAGCTGCGCCCGGTGAATATGGGACCCACAATTTTAGTTGTCATCAATTTTCTCTTGTATTTTTAAATTTATATGGTACCTGACCACATGAATTTATAGAGGGATGCCGATACCATGGAACCTGAAAATCAAATGGCTGATTTTTCACTGATATGTCCGGAATGTGGAGTGGGCAATCCACCCCAGACCAGTAACTGTCTGGTCTGTGACCGGGACCTGGAGAAGACCGTGGCCTTCCTGGAGGATGACTCCTTTGATTTGGAGGTGACTGTGGAGAGCCTAATTGAGTATCGAAAAAACTTCTGGGGCACCAATCGCACTGGTAAGGTGAACCAGTACCAGATTGCCAGGATGGAAAACCTGGAGTTCGGTAGTGAAATTTCCCGATTCAAATTTGACTACAATGGACAAAGAAAGGTCATAGCCTTTAGGAAAGAGAACCTGGAGAAACTGAAGGCCCTATTGAGTGAGGGTCAGGATGCAGGCTCTAGCTAATTTTCAAGTTATTTAGATAATTTTAAGATACCTAACCACAAAGTATATATGTCAGTGTGTACTTAAAGCACAACATACCTAGTTTGGTTTCAACACTTGAAAACTACTATTTCTCGTTGAAACCAGAAAATATATGCTTCCAGAGATAAATTAATAGGCCATTTTTCCCTCCTATACACCCCCCCATCTCTGGAAGCACTCTTATTACTAAAAAGCTTTTTATTACTAGGAAAATTGTTATCCAGCTTACTCTTCATCCCCTTTTCCCTTAGTTCTTATTTTCCACTCCAGGATCATAGCCCAGGCCTCTTCCACCTGGGGACTGTCCAGGCCAGCCGCCAACTCAATGAATCGTTCCATGCACTCAATGGCTTCCGGGTAGCGTTCCAGAAAACCCAGGGCGGATCCTTTACCTGCCCAGGCCTGGGGATTATCGGAATTCACTTTCAGGGCATGATCAAAGGAATCCACGGCTTCCTGGTATTTTTTCAGGGCAAGGAGGGCCGTGCCCCTATTATTCCAGGCTTCATCATTGTTTTCATCCAACTTCACTGCCTGATCCAGGGAGTTGAGGGCCTCTTCCAGGCGATTCTGTGATGCCAGGGCCACTCCCAGGTTGGACCAGGCCTGGGCATTGGAGGGGTCCATGTCTAGTGCCAGTTGGAATGATTCCTGGGACTCTTCCAGTAAACCCAGATGGGATAGGGCCACACCCCGATTATCCCACATAAAGGAGTTTTCAGGGTCCATCTCCAGGGCCCGGTCATAGGCCAGAACTGCGTCAGAATATAATCCATCCTTCATAAGCTGGTTTCCCCTGCGAAACCAGTACAAGGGTTCCTCGTTATCTTCACTGTGGTTGGGATTGATGTTAATACCTCTTCTATTTTAATTTAATCTAATCTCCCTCACCTATTGTTATATTATTGTAATCCTTAGATAATAGAATTATAGAAAATAGTTTACACTAGTTTAGGGATTTTTAATATGGATCTTCTGTCTATTCTATTACTGGCGGTGGGCCTGGCCATGGATGCCTTCAGCGTCTCCATCACCCGGGGCCTGAGCGTACGCTGCGATATTAAACATGCCCTGACCATTGCCCTATTTTTTGGAGGATTTCAGGCCCTTATGCCCGTCCTGGGCTGGGCTTCCGGCCGGGAACTGGCCAGTTTCATGAGCCAGTGGGCTCCCTGGGTGGCCTTCATTCTCCTAGGCTTAGTTGGGGTCAAGATGATCTACGAGAGTTTCCGCCACCCGGAGGAGGATGCCTGTGAAATATTATCCCTCCGTGAGCTTCTATTTTTGTCAGTGGCCACCAGTATCGACGCCTTCGCCGTGGGAGTCACCTTCGCCTTTTTAAACATCTCCCTCTTACAACCCATCATCATCATCGGATTGGTAACTTTCATCCTCTCCCTGGTGGGGGTTTACATCGGGAAACAGGTAGGCCACCTCTTCGAGAGCAAGATTGAGATCGTGGGCGGTATAATACTTATCGCCATCGGCTTCAAGATCCTCCTGGAAAACCTGCTTTGATTGGTTTAATTTCTCTAATCCTTTTAAAACATCTTCCATATGGAGATAATTGTCCTGGTAATCACCCTCCCCCCTGCTTAAAGGAGTAGATTATTATCTAGGACTAAACCATCATTTGTCAATATTTTTTAAGTATTAAACTGAAAATAGGACAACTGTTAAACAAATTTATATATGAGAGGAACTAAAATTCAACATTATATAAGTATGTATTCAAAATCTGCCCATTGTTAAACATACAACTAGGAAGGACCATATTGGGCCGATGTTTGTGGAGAATACAGATTAAACCCTTTTTTAAGGGTGGATGGGATGTGGTAGTATAGAAAATACTGTAATATCTACTATTTACTCCTTGGAGCCGGTGATGGCATGTATAACTCGTTTTTCACCAAAAAAACTTGTTTTATTACGTGAAGAGAATGCTCCGGAGAAAAAGTTAGAAGCTGAGCGCATGCTCACCGAAACGGTAGGTCGGGTCATGGATATCGAGACCCAGCTAACCAGCATCTACGAGGTGGTGAAGATCGCCCAGGACACCGCCGAGGTCATTGAGGCAGAAAATGCCCAGGGAAGGAGGGTGGTGGTGAATATCAGCGGTGGCCGCAAACCCCAGGCATTGGGGGCCCTGTTTGGCTGTTACGCCCGTCATAAAATGGTGGAGAGGATCGTGTACGTCACCGAGGAAGATGGTGAAGTGGTGGATCTGCCCATACTCAACTTCGGCATCTCCAAGACTAAACTCATGGTCTTGGAGGAACTTAAAAAAGGAGACACCTCGGTGAAGAACCTGGCTCTTAAAATTGGTATCAGCCGGGGCATGACTTACAATCACATCCGGGAGCTGCGGGAGATGGGATTCATCGACCCCCACCAGCTGGAAATAACCTCCGCCGGGGAACTGGCCATTATCTAAAGCCACACTACTACCAGCCCTATGTTCATTACCTTTTTTCTTATAATTTAATCTAAAGTTATTCTTCTGATGATAAAAAGGATTATAACTCTGGGATTAAACCGTGGGGGTTTTACATGAAGGATGGTCAATTTTTGGGTAAGATTCTGGGTAGAATCCATGGCCGGGGATACAAGGCCTACCAGGACCTGAGGGGTAGCTACCAGTTTAAACATTTCATCCTTCACGTGGAACATGTGCAACGGGATCCCTACGCCACTCCCTCCCTCTTGCGGGTGGAGGTGGAAGACCACCACTTCCCATCTCACTTTTTTAACTCCACCATCCGGAGGGTGGCCCTGGAGGACTACCTGGCTAGATCCTTCCAGAAGGCCATTCACGCCCACCCGGCCACTATCCTGGGAAGCGGCCGTAGTGGTGATTTCAGAATCGATGCTGGGGGCCAGGAGATCCTGGAGCGGAGCTGTGTTAACCTTGGTCCTGAGAATGTGGAGATGCGCTTTTCCCTGGGACTGCCAGCCAGAGGCCGGAGAATTATGGGGAAAGAAGCAAAACATCTCCTGGTGGATATCCTGCCTTTGATGGTGGATGAATCCTGTTTTTACACCGGAGACCCGGAGGTGGAGGCCCACCTGAACCTCACCGAAGATGCTCACGCCCTCCGGGAACAGCTCTCTGAAAGGGGTCTGGTGGCTTTTCTGGCCGAGGGGTCCACACTCCCCCGGCGCAGTGGTGTTTGTTCCCAGCCCCTGAAAACTGCGGTACCCCTCAAATCACCATCATCCCTGCGGGTATCCCTATCCACTCCCAACCGGGGAATGGTTACGGGTATGGGCATCCCTGAAGGGGTGACCCTCATCGTGGGGGGAGGGTACCATGGAAAATCCACCCTGCTGCAGGCGTTGGAGGCCGGGATCTACAACCACGTGCCAGGTGATGGCCGGGAACTGGTGGTCACCCGGGAATCAGCGGTGAAAATCCGTGCTGAGGATGGTCGCAGCATCCAGAAAACAGATATAAGCTCATTCATCCATGAACCACCCTTCATGGAGAGCACCCGTGAGTTCTCCACCCAGAATGCCTCGGGCTCCACCAGCCAGGCCGCCAACATCGTGGAAGCCCTGGAAGCCGGTTCCCATCTTCTACTCTTCGATGAGGATACTTCAGCGACCAACTTCATGATCAGGGATGAAAGGATGCAGGTCCTGGTCAAATCCCACCAGGAACCCATCACCCCCTTCATAGACCGGGTCCTGGAGTTGTATGAAGAGGAGGGAGTGTCCACGGTCATGGTCATGGGTGGCTCCGGGGACTACTTCGAGGTGGCCCACACTGTGGTTATGATGGACCGTTATCAGCCCCAAAACCGCACCAGGGAAGCCCGGATGGTGGCCCAGCAGATCCCCACTGGCCGGTCCCGGGAGGTGCCCCATCCCTTCAGCTACCACCACCGCACACCACTCAGGGAGAGTATAAATCCCTACCGGGGCCGAAAGATAAAGATCTCCAGCCGGGGGAAGGATACCATACTCCTGGGCAGTGACACCATCGATCTTTCCCAGGTAAAACAGCTGGTGGACCCCAGTCAGACCCGGGCCCTGGCCTATGCCCTGTACCATGCCCAGCATTACATGGACAATCAGCACACCATCCTGGAGATACTGCACCTCGTGGAAACGGATATGGAAAAAAGTGGCCTGGATGTTCTAAGCCCACCAGGACGCAGTAAGCCCCCGGGCCTGGCCAGATTCAGACCCTACGAATTTGCGGCGGCTTTGAACCGGCTGCGCAGTTTGAGCATACAATAAGTGAATGAATATTTAAAGATAACTTACTTTTAAACACTGTCCAGATCGGGCAGGTAAGGTTTAATATCCAGCACCGGAGATCCGTCCAGGGCTTCCAGTCCCCGCACCGTCAGGACCGGTCCCTCACGTTTAACCAGATCCACCAGGGTCAGGCCAATGGGATTGGGACGGGGTGGTCCCCGGGTGGAGAAAATACCCCTCTTCTTCTTGCGTCCAGGGGGAACCACCTTCAGTAGGGGTTCCTCCGCCCGGTCAAACCAGTACAGGATGAAGAGCTGATGATAACGTTCCACCCCCTCCAATCCCTCCTCAAATTCGGGCATTATTATAATCTGGGATAACTCCTCCGAGTTACGGCCCTGATGTGGAGCTTCACCCTTTTTTTTATAGGGTGATTTCACAGTTCCAATGACAGTAAGTTCCATTTTCCGTTGATAACTATCCATTTCCTCTTCCCCTCCAACTATCACTTGGTATTTAGTGACTAATAAAAACTTATGCAAGAAATTCAAAGATAACACTTGGAAATCATATTCATGACTTTTTAGAAAATTACTAAAATTCTTGTAAAATATTTGGTAAAATAGGTGATTTAAATGGCTATAGCCCTAAGATGGTACCCTCCCGCCTGGGTGCAGATCAAAACCCGGAATCAGACAATCTACCTGGATCCCTCCTACCTAAAAAAATACTACCAGGACCATCCCACCGCCATAGAGTTCTCCACTTGGCCGGATGAGGTGGATGGACTTCCCGATGACCTGGAAAAGGCAGATATCATCCTGATAACCCATCATCACCAGGACCATGTGAAGAAGGTAACCGTGGACCGGATCAGTAGCCCCGACACCCTAGTCCTGGCTCCGGAGAAGGTTAAAGAAATACTGGGAGACCAGATAAGGGTGGTGGCCCCTGGTGATGAGCTAGAACTGGGTGATGTGAAGATCACCGTATTGCCGGCCTACAACACACCCGAAGGCAGCTCCACCCGGAAGTTTCACAAACCCGGAGAAGGGGTGGGTTACCTCCTGGAAATAGACGGCCACCGGATCTACCACGCCGGAGACACCGACCTCATCCCAGAAATGAGTGAACTGGGCCCTGTTGACGTGGCCTTCCTACCCATTGGTGGAACCTACACCATGAACGTCAAGGAAGCCGCCCAGGCCACCTTAACGATACAACCCTCCTTGGTGGTCCCTATCCACCACTTACAAGCCGATCCTCAGGACCTGGCAGTGGAACTCCGGGGCGAAGGTATAAAGGTAAGAATCCTGAGGATAGGGGAACTGATAATGGTGGGGGAGTAGATAGGATGCGGGATCAGCTGTAGAAATAAACAATATGCCTGACAACCTATATGGTTGTATAGCTTGAAAATACTTATTATCCTTATTATAGTACTAGTCCCGGTCATTCATTTAACTGGAGGGTCTCATCATCTCTGATCTCCAGGAGGGCCCCTACTGCCAGTTTTCTCTTCCTATTATCCCTACTTTTAACGGCCTTCAGAAGTCCGGGAACCGAGAACTCGTCCAGTTCCACCAGGGAGTCCCGGGCGTACTGACGCAGCAGGTCATCCTCATTTTCCAAGAGATCGATCAGGGGATCCACTGCCCTTCTATCATTGAGGCGGCCCAGAGAACGAGTTGCCCTACGGGAGAGAGCCACATCCTCACTGGTCAGCGCTCTTATCAAAGAGGGAACAGCACGGGAATCCTTCAGACCACCTAACTTCCGGGCGGCCTCCCGTTTCTCCAGTAGGTCCCCCTCCTCCAGGAGGACCATGAACTTTTCCACTTCATCTTCCTTATGAGGGTTGAAGGCCTCCTCCACCCGTGCGGCGAATTGGAAGTCCAACTCGGTGAGACCATCCCGGTCATGGGTGAAGATGGTGATCTCCACCTGCCCCCAGGACAAATCGATTTCAGGATGGTGTTGCAAGTCCTCGGCCACCTCTCCCACCTTTCGGGTGAATTCCAGGGCCATGGCGAAGTTAACAAACTGGTACAATCCCACCAGATGATGGTTTTCTACGATCTTCCAGTTCTCAAGCTGGGAATCCCTTATATCTATTTCTTCTTGGTTTAAGAGTTCTGGTAACATCAGATTTCCCCCATTATCGGTATATAAGATTAATTTAGACCTTACCAACATTTTAAATGAGACGCTTAGCAAACTCTTCTGCATTTTTAAGGTCTTCGGCATTGGGTCTACCTTTATTTATTCCTCCAAATAGTTTAAGAAAACTATTGGTGTTAAAACCTGCACAAATAAATTCATCAATAATCAGGTAGCCTTTAGATTTTAATTTTTCCCTAAGCAAAGAATGACACTTTATTGCATAATCATCGAGTGTTTTTTGGCCACCAATCGCTATTGGTGCTCCACAAGTCGAAAAAATAAATGCCTTTTTGTCTGTGACCTCTGGCAATTTATCAACGATTTCAAGGAGTGATTCGTGGTGTTTTGAACTATAGATCCCTGATCCAAAACCTATAAGATCATATTTCTGGATTTCTTCAGGATTGATCTCTTTCGGCCATTTTATTTGTGCATCAAGAACTTTTGCAAAGACTTTAGCTATTTTTTCTGTATTATGGTGATGGTATGAATATAGAACTAGGAGAGAGTTCCCGTGACTTTTGACCTTATTTTTATCCATTATTTCTTTCTCCTATCCTAACTACCTCATATTATATTCTCATTAATCTAACAATTATTTTTTTTACATCCGATCAATAATGGTTGTCTTGCTTGATCCTGGTACCAATAATTCCGCCTATTATCCCAATTATAGGTGGGATGATCCCACCACCAAGTAAGAGCATTATTATTGAAAGCAAAATCAGGATTAAACCTCCATTTTTCTTCCTTATATATAGAGCAGCCCATAAGGTGACCACTACCCCCATGATGATGGATAGAATTCCGGTGATGATGAAGTTGGGGACTATGGTCATGGCCGGCTCTCCTGCAGTGGCTTGCATGGCCGGATAAGCCTCTATCATTATCCCCTCTGGAGCTACACTACCCTGGAGAATTTCTCCAATTCCATGAAACACTCCACCGCCTAATCCAGCAAACACACCCAGAATTGAGGCTGTCACTCTCGTTTTATCCATATTTATCCCTCCATAACCGCTAAAATTTCAACTGACTTTGTTTATCCCTTATTTTTACGGCTTCTAAGAGGAGCCGGGTGTGGTTGTTCATTTTCTCTAAACCACCCTTCATGTAGGAGCCAAAGTCTTGTTCATAATATAAAATGGAGTAATCAAAAAGCAGGAAAATAACAAATGACCAGTATTCATAAGCCATGATTCGGGGATTCACGGGTTTAATCATCTTCTTTTCAACCATGAGTTGGAATATACTTTCCCACCCAGCCAGGGGTTCTTCTATTAAATCCTTTTTGAATACATCCCGTATTTTCTCATTGTGGTAGCTTTCCATCAAAACCAGCCGCCATATCTTCCCAAACTGGGGGGTGTTGATGCGAGACAGGAATATCTGGGCACCCATTTCCAGATAAACTTCTGGTCCCTCCTGCATCAGAGCCGCTGCTTCCTCAGAAGGTAGGTTGGTCTTGGCCATTTCTAACTTGAAATAATCGATGATGGCATCTAAGATCGCTTCTTTATTTCTAAAATGATTGTAGATGGAACCTTCCCTTATCCCGGCCTTTTTTGCTATCTCTCTTACTGGCACATTGCTGAAGCCTTTTAGAGAGAATAAATCTACTGCAGCATCAAATATTTTCTCTTTCGTGGTTCTTTTAATCTCATTCTGAGAATTTAAGGCTGCATCGGTCATGGTTTCGTAACCACCAATAATTTAGAATTGAACAAACGTTTGTTCAATACATGCATTTACTATGGACTTCCCCTATAAAAAACTAACGTTTGTTCAGAAACTGGGTGTTGGTCCCTACCAAAAACTGTTCACTATAAAGAAATTAAATAAAAAAATTTTATAGTGCTCCTGATTAGCACTGATCATGATCATAATTTGAGGTTGAACTCCTGGAGTACCAGTAAGGTTGGGGGTAAGTTTTGGGGTAAAATTTTAGATAGGTTCCCGGTTTGGGGTTATCATGATGGAGGGAAGAGAAAACTATATGTTTAAGGTTCTGTTAATTAATAATTGAAATTAACTTTATCCCTTTTCCACTTGAAAAGCAAGGGGTGGGTATTATAGCCAAGTCCAGGGAAGCAATAGAGAAACAGTTTGACAAGTTAAGACAGAACCTCCTAGACCTAACCATGCGTAATCAGCTTCTGAATTTCCGGCCCCGAACCAGGGTCATACCCATGGAAGATGAGATTCCAGAGGAACTGTACGATTTACTGGTTTTAAATGAGAAAAAACTCCAGTTCCGTCCACGTGAGTATGAGTCCCTGGATCGGAGTGTGATGGATCCCTCATTGGAGAGTGCTGATGAAGAATCGGGACCAGGAAGTCCCGATGGAGATGAACCATCCACTCCGAATCCAGAGGGAGAACTATCCCCCGCTGATGAGGAGGATTTATCCGCCGTGGATGAGGACGGATTATATCCAGAGGATGGGGAAGAGTTACCTTCCCATGAGAATCAATCCCTCCGGGATACGGAAGAGTCTCTGGAGGGACCCCATGGTAGTGAAGATGATATCCCTGACACCGGAGATAGTTACTTTACTCGTGAACCCTCACTGGATGATGTTGACCCGGAAGACTCCCCGGATCGGATCGTACTCAAGGAGGTCTACGATGCCCGGGGACAGAAATTAGCCCTGGATGTAATGGACCTGGAGGAGGACCTCCACCTAACCAAGGAGGAATCCGACCTGTTATGGGAGCTTCCACCCTCCGAGGGCCAGGTGGACAAGCGTATACGGGACTTGTTCATGCAGACCGACCTACCTGCCCGGGAGTTGCAGAAACGGCTCTTTCGAATCCACCAACACGCCCGGACCGTGTTCGAAGAACAGGGATACAATGTACTCTACCTGGCCCTGGGTTTTCTAGAATGGACGGAGACCAGTGGCGACCTACACCGGGCCCCCCTGATCCTGATACCAGTCCAGCTGGAACGGCGAGGAGTGGGAGGGGCTTACAAGCTATCCTGGAACGGGGAGGACATCATCCCCAACATCTCCCTCCAGGCCAAACTACAGGAACAGTACATCACCATCCCGGACCTGAAGATGCCCCACCACAGTGAGGGAATAAGACAGTACTTGGAGGAGGTGGAGGCATCCATACCCCACGCCCCGGGCTGGCGGGTGCACCGGGAAGTGTACCTGGGCTTTTTCAGCTTCACCAAATTCGTCATGTTTCAGGACTTGGACCCGGACCACTGGCCATCGGAGCTGTCCTTTGACCAGAACCTCATCATCAAGGCCATGTTCAACCCGGAAAGCCAGGAAACCGACCCTGGCTTCATAGAGGAGGATGTGGATTACAAACTCAAATCCAGGGATGTTTACACCGTACTGGACGCGGACTCATCACAACTCGCGGTTATCGAGGATGTTAAACACGGTAAAAACCTGGTGGTGGAGGGGCCGCCCGGCACGGGTAAGTCCCAGACTATCGTCAACCTCATAGCCGAACTCATGGCCTCCGGGAAGACGGTGCTCTTTGTCAGTGAAAAGATGGCCGCATTGCAGGTGGTTAAAAGTCGTCTGGACAGTATAGGCCTGGGAGACTTCTGTCTGGAGCTGCACAGCCACAAGTCCAAGAAGAAGGAGGTCCTGAACGAGCTGCAGAGAACCCTGTACCAGCCACCTACCCCACCCCTCTCCATGGAGGACAAGTTCCATGAACTGGATGAGGTGCGCCGGGAGTTAAACCACTACCGGGAGATGATACACCGGCCCCTGCCAGAGATGGGCTTCTCCGTATTCCAGTTATATGGAATGAAGGAGGAAGCTTTACAGCACTTCCAGGACAAAGACCAGATACTGCCCCGGATGTTAATCACCGACCCGGCCAGTTTCACCCGTGAAAACTGGCACAGTGCGGTGTCCTCCCTGAAAGACCTTTCCCAGTTACTCCGATTCATAAAACCCCTGAAGGAATATCCCTGGAGATATGCCCAGCCCGGGGTTATCTTCCCCTCCGACCAGGAGGAGATCAAGAAACTCTTCACCGACGCCCTGACCAGTATGGGGGAGATGGAACTGGCCCTGGAGGAGCTGGCTATACACACCGGCGTAACCATTCCCTCCTCCCGGGAGGGAGTGGATGAAACCCTGGAGATAATCCGGGAAATATCCAATTTCCAGGCCCTTCCACTAAAGATACTGGACAACCCGGACTGGAATGAGGAGCAAGCCCGGGAAATAATAACCCTGCTGGAGAGGTTCCAGACCACCACCCGCAAGTTCCAGAAGAAGGCCCTGAAGATGGACCTCCGGAGGGAGTTACAGTCCCTGGAGGACTACCGGAAGAACCTGCTCCTGGTACCGGGATCAGTATTCACTGACTACCGTCAGGAAATATTAAACTCCCTGGAAGAGCTGATCCAGGCCCTGGATAATCTTAACCTAAATCTCAATCAACTGGTGGATCTAACCGGACTCCGACCACCCCAGAATAAGAAAGAGTTAGAAGACACACTGCAGGAGGCCAGGCTTATTGCCAGCGCCCCACCCGTGGAGAGGAATCTTCTGGAAAATCCAGACTGGAACAGTGCCAGTCCCGAAGCCAAGCGCATCATCCGGGAGCTGCGGGAGTACCGTAAGCAGCTTAAACTCATCCATCACTTCAAGGAGGATGTGCTGGAACTGGATCTGCAGGACCGGCTGGACAGCTTCAGCAATGTCTCAGCCAAGCGTTTGAAGTTTCTAAGCGGAGATTACAAGAAGGTTAAAAATAGTGTGCTTCAACTATACCGGGAGGAGGCTCCCACTGATGACCAGCAAATCCGCCGGGACCTGGAGGGCCTGATCCGACTTCAGGATCTGAAGATGTCCATCCAGCACTCCCAGGAAACCGCCCAGTCCCTCTTTGGCCAGGCCTGGCAGGGAGAGCACACCGACGCCCAGTTCATCTGTGACCTGGCCGATTGGCTGATAAGATTCCGCAAAATGCTTATGGCCGGGGAACTAACCGACGAGGCCCTTTTAAAATTCGAGAAGGGACCCAACCCCCGGATCAAGACCAACATCTCCCAGCTGCAGGAGGACCTGGACACCATCACCAACCTGGCCCAGCACCTGCAGGGATTCATACCCCTCCCCACCGAAGAATTCCAGTTCCAGAAATTAAAATTGGATGCAGCCTCCTTTAAAAGCCGGGTGGATAGCTACTTCCAGCTGCGACAGAAGATCGCGGGATTATACCAGGAAGAACCACCAGAGGATGAGGAGGAAGCCATCAAGGACTTGAGGGAGGTGCTGGCATCCGAGGATATCAGGAACACCCTAAAGGAATGGGAACCGAGGGCCACCCAACTTTTCGGCACTACCTGGCAGCAGGAGGACAGCAACCTGGAGGAGTTGCAGCAACTGTTACAGTTCATCACCCGAATAAATCAATTAATGGATCAGGAAAAAATATCCCAGCACACCCTGGAGATACTCAGCCAGGATAGGGATTTGGGAAAGATTGACCAGACCACCCAGAGGGTGTACTCCTCCTATCAGGAACTCCTGAAAATCTGGAAGGAAGTGAACCAGTACCTGAACCTGGATTGCTCGCGGGTGTTCCCGGAAGGATTCAACCGCACCCCATTTACTTCTATAAGGTCCCAGCTGACCCTTTTCCGGGAGGAGGTTCCCCGGCTTTTAACCTGGTCCCAGTTCTTATCCCAGACCCGGGAACTACCACCCCTGGCCCAGCCCCTACTGGAGCTCATCCAGGAGGATCTCCTGGACGGTGAGGATCTCCTGCCCTGTTTAATGGGTGATTATGCCGATAGCATGCTTCGCCAGGCCTTCCTGGAGGACCCGGCATTGCAGAACTTCGTGGGAGACCTGCACCAGAACAAGATACGTCAGTTCGTGGAACTGGACCAGGAACTATTGATGCTTAACCGGGAACGCATCGCCCACCGACTCAGTGAGACCCGTCCCAACGTTTACACCAACCTGACCCCAACCTCCGAGCTGGGCATCCTCCTATCGGAGCTCAACCGTAAAAGACGGCACATGCCCATCCGTAAATTGCTCCTGGCCGCGGGTGGATTGATACAAACCATCAAACCCTGCTTCATGATGAGCCCCCTCTCCATTGCCCAGTTCCTGGATCCCCATGGGGTGCCCAACCTCAGCTTCGACGTGGTTATCTTCGACGAGGCCAGCCAGGTCAAACCCGAAGACGCCCTGGGAGCCCTTCTGCGGGGCCGGCAGCTGGTGGTGATGGGCGATACCAAGCAACTGCCACCCACCACCTTCTTCGACATCATCATCCATCCCCTGGGTGAGGAAGACTACGAACTGGATTCCCTCATGGACATGGAGAGCATCCTCCACCTTTGTAAGCGAAGCTTCCCCATTAAGATGCTGCGCTGGCACTACCGCAGCCGGCACGAGTCTCTCATAGCTGTTTCAAATCAGGAATTCTACAACAATCACCTCTTCGTTTATCCCTCACCCTGCCACAGCTCAGACCAGCTGGGCCTGATGTACGTGCCCCTGGACCGGGAGATAGCCACCTACGACCGGGGACGTACCTCCACCAACCTGGAGGAAGCCAAGGCCGTAGTCCAGGCTGCCTTCGACCATTACCAGAACTACGGGGATGCCAAGAGTCTGGGTATCGGCACCTTCAACGTAAACCAGCAGCAGGCCATCCTGGAGGTCCTGGAACTGGAACTCAAACGCCACCCACGGGCCCAGAAATTCCACAAACACTTCTTCGGAGAGTGGGAGGAAAAATTCTTCGTTAAGAACCTGGAGACCATCCAGGGAGATGAGAGGGATGTTATCTTCATCAGCGTGGGCTATGGCTTTGATGAGGATGGAAAACTAACCCATAACTTCGGACCCCTGAACAAGGATGGAGGGGAACGGCGTTTGAATGTGCTGGTCACCCGGGCCAAACAAAAATGCGTGGTGTTTGCCAACTTCCACGCCGGGGACCTTAAAAACGTCACCGAAGGATCGGCATTCGGACTCCGGGCCCTGAAGACCTTCCTGGAATACGCCGAGCACCGCAGCCTGGAAAGTCTGGATTCTCATACCGTGGAAACCACCTCCCCCTTTGAAGACTCCATAAAATCCGCCCTGGAGGAGGAGGGCCTGGTGGTGCACCAGCAGGTGGGCTGCGCTGGCTACCGCCTGGATCTGGCGGTGGTGGACCCGGAAGACCCGGATCGTTACCTGTTGGGTATTGAATGTGACGGCGCTATGTACTACAGCGCCCCCGTGGCCCGGGACCGGGATCGTCTCCGTCAGCAGATCCTGGAGGGTCTGGGCTGGAACATCTACCGTATCTGGTCCACGGACTGGTACCGTAACCGGGATGAAAGCCTTAACCGACTATTTATGGCCATCCAGGAAGCCCGGGAGGGTAAGAAAAAACCAGAAGTGGAGTTGATAGAGGAAGAAACCCTGGTGGAGGAGGAGGCACCCCCGGTACCGGTGGAGGTTAACTTGGAGGATATGATACCCGCCTACCAGTTGTGTCGGGATCTGGAACTTACCAAGGACAAACCCCTTCACGAGAAACTGCCCCAGGAAGTGGCCCCGGCCATGCGCCGGGTGGTGGATACCGAGGGACCCATCCATGTCAGCGAACTCTACAAGAGGATACGCAGTCACTGGGGACTGAAGCGATCCGGCCGGCGGATCAAGGAGACCCTGGATGCCTCCCTCCAGCTGGCCCTGGATAAGGGACTTTTCACGAGTCAGGACGACTTCATGTTCTCCCGGACCGGCGAGATCAGGGTTCGACGCCGTGGTGAGAATATACCCGCCCGCATTGAACTTATAAGTGATGAGGAAATTAAAAGGGCGGTTCTTTTGGTCATCGAGACCCAGTACGCCACCTACCCCGAGGAACTGGTAACCCAGGTGGCCCGACTGTTTGGCTTCAAATCCACCCGGCAGGCCACCCGGGACCGGGTTAACCATATACTCCGGGAATACCTGGAGCGGGGTGAACTGGTGGCCATGCCCAACGGTATGATCAACTTCCCCCGAGTAGACTAACTTACATTCCCCATTTTTTTGAGGTAAGCACTGATGGTAGAAAATGTTCTAGAAAAACTAACCAATGATCCCCGCTTCCAGGGTAAGGTGGAACACGTGGAGGAACTGGAAGCCCAAAAGGCCCAGTACCGCCAGGTAGATGATCTGCCCCCTAATATTGAGGACTACCTTAAGCAGGAGAAGATCAAACTATACCGGCACCAGGCCGATGCGATGCGACATGTACGGGAGGGTAAAAACATACTCATAACCACCCCCACCGCCTCGGGTAAGACCCTGGCTTTTAACCTTCCGGTTCTGGAGAAACTGTCCCGGGATTCCCAGGCCACAGCCCTCTACATCTACCCGGCCAAGGCTCTGTCCAATGACCAGCTACGGGTGCTGAGGGGGTTGGAGAAGGCCTGCAATATGGACCTGGATCCGGCCATCTACGATGGGGACACCCCCCGGGATATTCGTCCGGAGATACGCCGACACTCCCGGATGGTCCTAACCAACCCCTACCAGCTGCACCTGATACTGGGTTGGCACCACCAGTGGGAGCGTTTCTACTCCCAGCTGAAGTTCATAGTAATCGACGAGGCCCACCAGTACCGTGGAGTCTTCGGATCTAATGTGGCCTTCCTCATCCGGAGGTTAAGGCGTATCTGCAACTATTACGGCAGCGACCCCCAGTTCATCCTATCCTCGGCCACCCTGGCCAACCCCGAGGAATTCAGCCTGAAACTGGTGGGCCAGCCCTTCCAACTCATCGACCAGGACAGCTCCCCCCGGGGTAGGAAGCACTTCCTGTTCTACAATCCCTACCTGTCCCCGGATAGTGTCTCCACCCATGTGGAAACCACCAACCTTTTTTTGTTTTTTATCAGGAGAGGTTTGCAGACCCTTTGCTTCACCCTCAGCCGGCGTATGGCTGAGCTCATAGCCCGTTGGAGTCTGCAGGAACTGCAGGATACCCACCCCGAACTGACTGGTCTGGTCACCGCCTACCGCGCCGGTTACCTGGCCCGGGAGCGTAGGGATATCGAATACGGCCTGAAAACCGGGGAGCTTCTGGGGGTGACCACCACCAATGCCCTGGAGCTGGGCATAGATATCGGCAGCCTGGATGTGGTGATCATCTCCGGCTACCCCGGCACCATGATCTCCACCTGGCAGCAGGCCGGCCGCTCCGGTAGGAAAAACAACGACTCCCTGGTGGTGTTGGTGGCCTTCGAGGGACCTCTGGACCAGTACTTCATGAAAAATCCCCAGGTATTCTTCGACCGGCCCCATGAGAATGCTATCATTGACCTGCAGAACGTGCACATCACCTTCAACCACCTCTTATGCGCCATGAGCGAACTGCCCCTCAGCCGGGATGAAATAAAGAACTACTTCCAGGCAGGCCCGGGCTTCATGGGCCACCTGATACGCAGCGATCAGGTACGGGAAAGCCGGGACCGGTTCACCTACAAGGGTAAGGGTAGCCCCGCCTTCCAGATGGGACTGCACCACATATCCCGGGACGAGTTCCGGGTCTACCATGACGAACGACTACTGGAAACCCTGGACCGGCCCCATGCCTACCTGGAGGCCCATCAGGGAGCGGTGCTCATTAACAAGGGAGAAACCTACCTGGTGGAGGATTTCAACCTCCAGAAACAGGAGGTCAGGGTACGCAAGCGGAATCTGAACTACCACACCCAAGTCCTGAAGGAAGTGGACGTGCGGGTGCTCCAGGAGCTCACCAGCAAGGAAATTGGCCAGTTCCAGGTACATTACGGGGAAGTGGAGGTCACTGAACACTACTACCGCTACAAACGTATCAGCCAGGGTAAGACCGTGGCCACCCACCCTCTTAACCTACCCCCCCTGCACTTCAGGACCAAGGGATTGTGGTTCACCCTCCCCGGGGATATAGAGGACCAGATAAACCACTACATCAGTGGCCAGGAGGTCTACGAAGGTGGCTTGCACGGCACCGAACACGCCCTTATTGCCATGTTCCCCCTGAAGGTGCTCTGTGACCGTTTTGACATTGGAGGACTGTCCACCCCCCACCATCCGGATACCAGGGCGGCCACCATCTTCATCTACGACGCCTTCCAGGGCGGGATTGGCCTGGCAGAGAAGGCAGTGGAGCTCATGGAGGAACTGGTGGAGGTTACCTACGACATGGTGCGCTCCTGCCAGTGCCGGGTGGGCTGTCCCTCCTGTATCTACTCCCCCAAATGTGGAAATGATAACCAGCCCCTGCACAAAAGAAGCACCCAGTACATACTCTCCCGGATGCTGAAGCTCATGGGCAAAAAGGAGGACACCGACCTCCCATTGGAAGAGGGGGAAGTGACCCGGGGACCGGGTAAATCACGGTTGGGAGTTGGTGCGGAGGTTTATAAAAAGGGCGACCCGAAAAGGGAGGTCTAGGATTTATGGATCGGGGTTATGTGGTCATGGCCGGGGTGATCCTTCTCTTCATGATCCTGGCCATCCGTTATTACCTTCTCTACCGGAAAGGGATGGGGAGATAGGTAGGTTGTTACAATTTTTCAACTAGGAATACTCATATAAGATGTTAAGAGGTACCAGCCCTCAGATTTTTTACCTTTATTTAAAAGTGAGGTGAACCACAGTTGCCAGATGATTCCTACTACACCACCGTTAAAAGGGTGCTACTTTTAGTACTGGTACTTAACCTGGCCGTGTCCCTGGCCAAACTACTCTATGGCTGGTACACTAATTCTCTGAGCATGGTCTCCGACGGTTTCCATTCCCTCTTCGATGCCACCTCCAATGTTATTGGGGTGGTGGGGATCATCCTGGCCTCACGACCACCGGACCCCAGTCACCCCTACGGCCACTCCAAGTTCGAAACCTTCTCTTCCCTGGGGATAGCAGTACTGCTCTTTGTAACCTGTTTTGAGATCTTACAATCCGCCTGGGGACGGTTTTTAAATCCAACAGTCCCGGACATTACCATCCTCAGCTTCCTGGTAATGGGGGTGACCATTGCCGTTAACATCACCGTGTCCTGGTATGAGAACCGTAAGGGTCAGGAGCTGGGTAGCAGCATTCTTATCTCTGACTCCATGCACACCCGGAGCGATATCTACTCCTCCCTGGTGGTGATAGGGGGCTTTGTACTCATCAAACTGGGCTTTAACCTGGCGGATCCCATCATCTCCCTGCTGATTGTGGTCCTGATTGCCAGGATGGGTGTCAAGATCATAAAGCAGAGCTCAGATGTGCTCCTGGACCGGGCTCCACTCAGTGAGGAACTGATCCGGGAGGTAGTGTGCCAGTTGGAGGAGGTGAAGGACTGCCACCGCATACGCTCCCGGGGAGTGGCTTCCCAGATCTATGTTGACCTGCACATCACCCTGGATGCCTGTTATTCGGTAAACCAAGCCCATAGGATAGCTCACCAGGCTGAGGATAAATTGAAAACCAACATCCCGGGGGTTAAGGACGTGGTGGTCCACGTGGACCCATGCGATGAGTGAAATAAAGTCTTTTTTTTAAATATCAGGATGTTCATATCTCCTAAGGGCTATTTATTAGGATTATTCCTTTTAGGGAAAATTTTTTCCACTAGAAATAGTACGCCTAAATGCCAGTATTGTTCATACCGGCAATATTGTTATGCCTAATCAACAAAATTATTAATACTCGTAGGTTTAACTAAGAAAGTGCAGGGGGGGCACCGTCGTGAATGAAATTAACCAATATGGTGATTGTTATGGAAGAAGTAAACAGACTGTACCATCAGGGTTACATCGAAAAGATAAACCCCTCCCCGCTAAAAAGTCAACTGTCCCTTAAAGAAGCTCGCATATGGCTGAAGGAGGCTCAACTTAATTGTAGTAGTGGTGGGTACCGTTCCTCACGTATTGCCTGTTACATGGCATTCTTCCATGCCGCCCGATCAGTATTACTGCGTGATGGTTACCAGGAAGATAAACCAGAATACCTGGCCCTTTACCTACAAAAATATTACCGGGAGGGACTTCTGGAAGAAGAATGGACAGATTTACTACAATGGATGTTAAACCTACACCACCAGGATCTGTACCACTTCCAGGCCTTCCCCTCCCCTGAAGAGGCTGATGAGGCTATCGAGCAGGGAACTGACTTCGTGGAAAGGATCAGCATCCTCCTGGACGAGACCAACTACGCCAAAAAGGCCTTCCTGAAACAGAACGCCGTGCAAAGGGCCTACCTGTAGGTCCTAATTTTTAATATTATTTATTTTAGTAGTTTAGTAATTTTTTAGATACAGCTTCATTAATTAAATCTTTTTCTTAGACTGGATCAGTTTTCTAACCGCCTCCCGCTTAATCTCCCTCTGGTGGAGGGGCCTTTCATCCTCCATATAAATGGACAGATTCTCCTCGAAGGTCTTCTTCCCCGGGTTCTGGTAGAATATCCCCAGGGGATAGGGACCGGTCTCGATGGCCCTCCGGAAGGCCTCTACCCGGTCGGTGGGGTTGTGATCTTCCAGGTAGTAGGTGTTGTCCCGGAACCACCGGTAGGTGTTCACCCGGTTGAAGGTTACGCAGGGCTGGAATATATCCACCAGGGCGTAGCCCTTATGCAGGATAGCTTTTTTTATGATATCCCTGGTTCGTTCTATATCCCCGGAGAAGGCCCGGGCCACGAAACCAGCACCCAGAGCAAGGGCTACTGATAAGGGATTGAAGGGTTCCTCAAACACCCCCTCCACCTGGAGAGGGGTGTGGAAGTCCCGGAGACTGGTGGGACTGGCCTGTCCCTTGGTTAAACCGTAGACCATGTTGTTGTGCACCAGGTTGGTGAGGTTCACGTTACGGCGGATGGTGTGCAGGAAATGGTTACCACCCTCCCCGTACATGCAGCCATCACCACTGACATCCACCACCGTGAGCTGGGGATGGGCGGATTTGATGCCAGTGGCCGGGGATAGGGACCGGCCATGCAGGCCATTGTAAACGTTACCTTTAAGGTAGTGGGGGAGCTTACCTGCCTGTCCAATCCCGGATACCAGCACCAGATTCTCAGGCCAGATTTCCAGGTCGGCCAGGGCCATTTTCAGGGCCTTTAAGATACCAAAATTCCCACAACCCGGACACCAGGCCACATCCGCATCGGGCATGTCATAAACTTCCGGTTTCATCTACACCACCTCCCTTACACTGCGCAGCACTTCCTCCACTGAGAAGGGCATCCCATTGTACTTTAGAACCCTCTTCTGGATGTCCACCCCGGCTTCCAGCTTCAGGAGGTTGGCCAGCTGGCCCTGGATGTTGTTCTCATAGATCAGTGTTTTCTTACCTTCCAGGTACTTATCCGTGTCCGGGTGCATTGGATAAAGCTGCTGGAAGTGTAAAACACCCACATCATCCCGGTCCAACTCCCGCCGGGCCTCCTCCAGGGGATGATAGGTGGAACCCCAGCCAACCAGGAGCACCTCACAGTCGTCCTCACCGTAAAGTACCGGGGCCAGGGCCTCATCCCTCAGCATCCTGAGTTTATGGTAACGCTTCTCCACCATCCTGGTGCGCAGTTCCAGATCCTCGGTGATATGTCCCTCCTGATCGTGTTCATCAGCATCCACCACCACCAGTCCCCTTCCATAGCCAGGCACTCCCCGGGGAGAGATGCCATCCGGGGTCAACTGGTAACGCTGGTAGTTTTCCTCGGTTTCTACCAGGTACTTTTCAGGTTCCACATCCACCAGACCATCCTCCGGGAGGTTGCAGTTGAGATCGGCCAGGTACTGGTCACTGAGTATGAAAACCGGGATCTGGTACTTATCCGCCAGGTGGAAGGCCCTCTGAGATAACTGGTAGGCATCTTCCAGCTGGCCCGGGGCGAAGATGGCCCGGGCAAATTCTCCCGGACCACTGTACAGGGCCAAATTCAGGTCCTCCTGGGCGGTACGGGTGGGAAGACCCACCGCTGGTCCCGGCCGCATTCCAATGTAGATCACCACCGGGATTTCCATCATACCCGAAAGGCCCACGGCCTCGGTCATGAGGGCAAAGCCGCTGCCAGAGGTGGCTACCATACTGGGAGCCCCGGCGTAGGAAGCTCCCAGTGCCATGTTCAAGGCAGCAATTTCATCCTCGGCCTGTTCATACACCAGTCCCACCTCGGATCCATGTTCAGCCAGGAAGGTCTGGACCGCTGTGGAGGGGGTCATGGGATAGGAGGATATGAATTTACAACCACCGGCCATGCAGCCCAGGGCCACGGCCTCGCTGCCATTTAACAGAATCTGGGATGATAGTGTGGAATCTTTTTCTAGAACAATTTTGGGCCAGGACTCGGCCAGCTGGTAGCCCTTCTCCCCGGCCAGGATATCCTTCCTGAGTATCTCCTCTCCCTTCCGGGAGAACATGGCCGACAGGCATTGATTGAAGATATCAGCTTCCACCTGGAACAGACTGCACACTGCCCCGGCGGCGATGATGTTGGCGAAGATAGGCCCCCCCACCTCCTGGGCCAGTCTAGAAAAGGGCAAACCCAGGGCAACATCAGCCACCACCTTTTCATCCCCTAGAACCACCGTATCCAGAGACACCCGGTCCTGCAGGTGTTCCAGGGCCCCGGGGCTCAGGGCCACCAGCAGGTCGGTGTGCTCCCGGAAGGCCGACACCCTCTGGTTGGACACCCGGATCTGGGTGGAATTCTGACCTCCCCGCACCCGGGACATGTACTCCTTAGTGGCACAGACATTAAAACCAGTCATCTTAAAGGCCCACAGGAGTATCTGTTCCACAGTCTGGATACCCTGACCAGCCTCACCCCCCAGGACCAGAGTAATCTCATCCTTATTTTTAAACTTAAAATCCATAACAAAAACCCCCTCTAACTGCTCTAATCCATGATTAACAGATTATATATGTTTAAACCACTATTTAATTTTGTTTAAAAAAAATTCGGATAAAATTTATAATAAACCCATTTGTTTCCCTTACCAATAAAAAAAAATATTTATTACTAGTTTAGCATACCCCTACCAGAATTCCAGGATGAAACTTAGTTAGATTAATTAATTAGAGTCTCATACCTTAAAAAAGCGATCATCTGGTTATATGAGCTTGTTACACTTCCAGAAGCCACGGTACCATGGGCAGATAATACTTCGCAGGTTACTGCTGGTATTTTTGCTAAGTTACAGACGTCTTCCACTGCTCCGGGATAAGATGCTCCGGCCTGGTATTCATAAATTAAACTGTGCCCGGTTTGTTTACTAATGGATAATGCAATTTTGTAGCTTTCATAGGTCGGATATTTGGTACACAGGACGCTGTTTTTTCCAGGAACACCTCCCGGTTGAGTGGAGTGAAAATCGGCTAAAGCTTTAACTTTAAGCTGCTTGGCCATTGTTACTATTTTATTAGTCGGGGTACCGGCCTGGTTGGCCACATGGTTTGGATTCACACCATTCCAGTACCGGGTTACTGCCACTGTATTGGAAGGAATAGCGAAGGGCACCACGTAAATAGTTCCGGCCATGGATTTTTTGCTGAGATCGTTTATCAGTTTCATGACGGCTATAACTGCCGGTAGTTCGTTTCCATGCACCCCTGCCACAATCATCACTTTAGGGCCGCTTCCAGTCCCAATAGTAACCATTGGGGTCCCTTTTTTTGCAGCGGCAAGTATCTGGTCAGTAGTTGACGTATGAGGAATACTGTTGTAAACCAGGGAATTTTTGGTGATATCCCCTCCAGTTCCGGAATATATGACTTCGATCCGGGCCACGTAGGTCCCGGCACTGAAGGTGCTGATTTGGGATGTTACCCTGTTACCGGCAAGGTCGGTTAGTGCGCCGGTGTGTATGAGTAGGTTGTAGGGGGATTCTGGTAGTGGTTCGTGGGTTATGGTGAGTGTTTTTCCGTTGATGGAGAAGTTTAGGGGTATGGAAGTTCCGCTGCTGTTGACTAGTTCGATCCACATGCTTCCGGCCTGGATGAAGTCGTTGAAGGTTACCTTAAGGTCCCTAGTTATAAGCACATTCAAGGCTCCATGGGCAGGATCTATGGAGGTTACTACAGACTTCACACTGAATTTGCTGACCTGGGGTGATGTGGGGTTGCCATTGGAGTCGGTTAGTGCGCCGGTGTGTATGAGTAGGTTGTAGGGGGATTCTGGTAGTGGTTCGTGGGTTATGGTGAGTGTTTTTCCGTTGATGGAGAAGTTTAGGGGTATGGATGATCCGCTGCTGTTGACTAGTTCGATCCACATGCTTCCGGATTGAATATTCTCATTGAAGGTAACATTGATCTCCTTAGTAGCAGCCACATTGGTAGCCTTGTTAGCCGGGTCGGTGGTTGATACCCGGGGACCAATAGCATCCACCGTGAAACTGGATACATAGGCAGCGACCTGGTTACCAGCTAGATCAGTAACACTCCCGGTATGTATGAGCAATAAATGCTTCCCATTACTAAAGGGAACCTCCGGGGTGATGGTGAGCACGTTATCGTTAATGGAGGTAGTGAGGGGTACTGGGCTTCCACTACTATTTAAAACCTCAATCCAATTCGATCCAGCCTTAATATCCTCACTGAAGGTAACAGTGATTACTTGAGACTTGGATACGTTCACCTCATTCTGGGCCGGATCAGTGGCGGTAATGGTGGGGGCAGTTATGTCAGAATTCATTAGATCTTCTCCATTTAAGGTTGTCACATTTTCAACTGCAGATACTGCTCCACCAAAAACAATTCCAAATAATAAACTGAATATAAATATTGAGAATATTGAAAACCGCCTCATAAATCCTCCTCCCATTTAAAATTCTCTCTTAATTGTTTTATGTGTTGAATTTCTATATAAAAAAATAGTTGTAGGAGGTATAAGATGAATCTCAAGGAACAGTCCCAAATATTGAAGGAAGTTTTACACCTTAAGAATGAGCCAGTGGCCGTGACCTTCACCATTGACCAGATAGAATCTGATAAACATGATAAAGTGCCCATCTGCGAGGCTCTGCGCCGCACTGCCGATGGTGAGAGTTTCATACTGGATGAGAATACCTCCCGGTGTCCCGGTGGAACCTGGCACGGTGGACTTACCGAACCACCCACCGCCCAGAGGAAGAGGCGCATCCAGCGCTTCTTAACCCGTGGAGAGAAGCTTTATCATTCAGTGGTGGCTTTCGAGCGCAGCCAAACCATTAACACTCCTCCTCCCACCGGGGTGGCTGATAAGATCATCTTCACCCCCCTATCCAAGGCCAAACTCCGCCCCGATGTGGTGATCTTCCTGGTGAACCCTGAATTGGGCTGCCGGCTGCTGCATCTGGACTCCTACTGGGATGGGATACCACCCCGCATCGAGCCCACCGGGGCCCTGTGCCACGCAGTGATATCCTATTCGGTGATGTCGGGCCAGACCAACCTCTCTCTGGGAGATTGGACCGCTAGAAAACATCATGGATTTGAAGAAAACACCCTGTTTTTAACAATACCCTACGAGCGTCTGGACAACCTTATTAAAGCCCTGCCCTATTCTTCGGCTGGTAAGGCCGGGGTAAAGTTTCCGGAAGGGGAACTGTGACACCTATTTTCCAGAAATGAGCGATTCTTACCTAAATAAAATCAGTAGGCATTTTCATCCAAAAGGTGGAACAGGCTGCGGAAGAATATTCTGATGTCCAATCCTATGGTCCAGTTCTCCACGTAGTAAATGTCATACTCTATCCTTTTCTTGATGGAAGTATTACCCCGGTAGCCGTTAACCTGGGCCCACCCTGTCATCCCGGGACGTACATGGTGTTTTATCATGTACTTGGGTATCTGGTCCCGGAAGTTCTCCACAAAGAGGGGCCGTTCTGGTCGGGGGCCGATGAGGCTCATTTCACCTTTTAAGATATTCACCAGCTGGGGTAACTCATCGATACTGGTCCTGCGTATGAACGATCCGAAACGGGTCTTACGGGGGTCGTCTTTGGTGGTCCACTGTGACTTTTCCACTTCCTCATCCTGGACCTTCATACTGCGAAATTTGTACATCTGGAAGTTTTTACGGTTAAGACCCACCCGTACCTGTTGGAAGATGATGGGGCCGGGGGAATTTACCTTAACCAGGATGGCCACCACCACCAGCAGGGGTGACAGAATTATCAGGGCCACCAGTGCGAAGATGATATCTAAAATCCGCTTCATGGCATTTCTAAAGGAATTGTCCAGGGGCACGTAGCGTATCTTAATAAGGGGCATATCATCAATGAGGTCTATGTAAGGCTTAGCCGGGAAGTAACGGTAGTAGTCGGGTATGATCTCGGCTTTGATACCGTGCTTCTCACAGGTGTCTACGATCTGTTCGAAGAGGTCGTAGTGTCGTAGGGGAAGGGTGACGATGACCTGATCCACCTCTTTGGTCATTATCACCTGTTCCAGTTCCTCTATTCTACCAATGACTTGGGAATGAAGGATTTCATAACCTAAATCTTTTTTATCATCTAAAAAGCCTATGATCCGGTAGCCCAGGTAATTGTTATCTGCCACTTTCCGGCTGAACTTCTCTGCCAGTTCTCCGGCTCCTATTACCAGGATATATTTAATGTTGTAATCCTTGCTGCGGAAATACTGCAGTGTACGGCGCAGTAGGTAGCGTTCCAGGATGGAGAAGGTGGTGCTGAAAATGGCGAACATGGCCAGTAAAAACCGGGAGTAATCCGTTAAATCCAGTACAAAGAGCACCGCCACCAGAACCAGTACACCCACGATGTTGGCCTTTATGATCTCGAAGGCCTCGGATCCAATGTCCCGGCTGGTCCTCTGAGGGTCATACAGATGGAAATTATAATACAGGAGAATATACATGGGGATAATCAAAACTAGGGGCATCATGTAATGGTAAAGTCCCCATTCACTCCTACCGAAGCCCAATAGATTAGTTTCGAAGCGTATGTACCAGGCCAGGAAAAGGGAGAAGGTTATGACCGCCAGGTCGATGAAGATGAGGATCAGGTTTAAGAATCTCTGGTACTGCTTGATCATTTAAAAAGCACTCCGAATGATATCGAATTAATTAAGTTTTGGGATTCACCGGGTTTATACTTTATTTATTTAGCAAAGTACTTAAAAAACTTTCTTATTTTTAAAAAGAAAAGTTTCAACCCCCATATAACACCGATCCCCCCGTAGGTCAGGGCAGTTACATACCAGGAATACTGCATCTGGTAATGTTTTTTATAAAAGAGGTACATGGACCGGTAAAATTCATTCAGGAGTTTCTCATTAGCCCCACTACCACCCTTATGGTGGAGTATCTGGGCCGGGCTGTAGTAGATGATCTTCCACCCAGCAGATTTGATGCGATAACACCAGTCAATATCCTCCCCGTACATGAAGAAATCCTCATCCAGGAGTCCCACTTCCTGGATGGTGATCCATCTCACCAACATGAAGGCCCCCACCACACAGTCCACCGGATAGGTTTCATCCTCATCGAGATAGGTCAGGTTGTACTGGCCGAAACGCCGGCTATGTGGGAAGAGCTTGGAAAGACCAGTCATCCGATAAAAAGAGACGCTGAAGGTGGGGAAGCTCCTACGGCAGGCTAAATCCAGTCTACCATCTGGCAGTAACACCTTACATCCCAGAACCCCGACTTCAGGGTCCTTTGCCATATACTCCAGACACTTCTCCAAGCAGTCACCGATGATCTGGGTGTCCGAGTTTAACAACAGCACATACCGGGAGTTAATTTGTTCCAGGGCCAGGTTGTTGGCATGGGCAAAGCCCCGGTTTTCCGGGCTGGCAATGAAGGTTATGAGCTCCATGCCCTGGAACTCTTGCTGTAACTTCTCCAAACTACCATCCCCGGAGTGGTCGTCCACCAGGTAGATCTGGTAGTCGAAGGGATGGTCCTTTTCCAGCACCGATTCCAGGGTCTGCCGGGTTAGCTGGTAGGTGCGGTAGTTGACGATAATTATGGAGAGATCCTTCATGTTCTCTGTTATGATTGTTTCTAGAAGAAGATAAATAGTAACGTGTTTTTGATGAGTAACCACTCAATTTTAAAGTAGTTCTTCCAGTGTTTCCTCTTAAATTTTACGCGACGTATTACATTTAAAGAATGTACCCCCTCGTTTAATCCCTGGAGGTATAGTTTACCATAGCCCTGCCGTAAAAAAAACAGGTATTTGATGAAAAAGCCCATTAGCAGGAATATCATATTTACCATAAGCTGGGGCCAGGGCATGTTCTTGTAGGGGAGATAGACGTTGTTCCGGGCAGATAGTGGTATCTTGAACTGGTTGTAGCGGCCTCCGCTGGTGGCACTGCCCACATGGTACACCACCGCCCCGGGGCAGTAAACACATTTATAACCATAAATCCGGGCCCGGTAGCTGAGATCCACATCCTCCAGGTAGGTGAAGAAGTTCTCATCGAAGTAGCCAATATCCCTTAACACCTTTTTACGATAAAGTGATGCCCCCCCACAGGCACTGAACACTTCCTGGGGTTCATTGTACTTCTCAGTTGGTTTATCATAACCCACCCTCCGGGTCCAGCCCAGTATGGTGTACTCATCCCCGGCATCATCCATCTTACCCCGGTCCTGATACTGCACCATCCTGGATGACACAGCGAAGATTTTTTCATCTGTTTCTATACATTCCAGGAGGTTGGAGGTGCAGTTGTGCTCCAGTTCCACATCATTATTGAGCAGAAAAAAATAGTCAGTACGACTGGCCTTAACCCCCTGATTCACCGCTGCAGCGAAGCCCAGGTTTTTTTCATTTTCAAGGAGGGTGAAATCGGGGTAGTTCTCTCTTATAAAATCCACACTACCATCGCTGGAGCCGTTGTCCACCACGATCACCTGGTGAAGATGGTTCTGCATCCTTACCGACTCGAAGCAGGTTTTCAGGTATTGTTTGCCGTTGTAGTTAGGGATGATGACGGTTATATTCATCATAGGCACCAGAAATTATGTAAATAACTCAATTATCGGATACTTTCTTCATACTTAGCGCATACTTCCTCAGCAGAACCATCCATAACTAATCTGCCTTTTTCTAGCCATATGGCCCGGTTGCACATGTTTTTTACCTGTGCGGTGGAGTGTGAAACGAATAGTAGGGTAACCTGTCCGCCGAGTATGGATTCCATCCTGAGTCTGCTTTTTTCCTGGAATCTGGCGTCACCCACCGATAGCACTTCATCCAGGATTAATATCTCGGGCTGTACCGAGGTGGCTATGGAGAATCCCAGGCGGGCCCGCATACCAGTTGAATAATTTTTCAAGGGCACGTCAATGAAATCTTCCAGTTCAGAAAATTCAACGATCTCCTGGTATTTGCTTTCTAAAAAATCCTTAGAGTAGCCCATCAGGGCTCCGTTAAGAAATATGTTCTCCCTACCAGTGTAGTCCGGATCAAATCCAGATCCAATTTCTAATAAAGGTGATATTCGTCCTTTAACTTCTATACTGCCTTCTGTGGGTTTCATTACTCCTGAAATTAATTTGAGTAACGTACTTTTCCCAGCGCCATTTAAACCCACCAGCCCAACCCGGTCACCCTGTTTTACTTCCAGTGAAACCTTCCTAAGGGCCCAGAATGGCTGGAATCTCAGTTGCATTTTCAAAAATTTGATAACGTACTCTTTGAGGTTGTCGGTTTTCTCCTGGCTCAGGTTGAACTTCATTCCCACGTTATCAATCTTTATAACTGTTTCTTCCAATATTTCACCTTTCTCTTAAATGTGTAGTATGAATTTGTCCTGGGATTTATAAAAAACAAACAATCCGGTTAGTAGTATAATGAGTGATGATACTGCCGGCCACAATAGCTGTAAGGGGTCATAAATGGTTCCGAAGATAAAAACGCTCCTACAGGACTCAATAATTCCAAATAGGGGGTTAAGTGTTTGAATGAACCTCCAGCTTTCCGGTACGATGCTGGCCGGATAAAAAATAGGTGTGGCGTACATTAGGAGAGTTAAAAAGACCCCGTATAAATGTTCTATATCCCGGAAGAACACATTAAAAGTAGCTAAGATCAGACCGGCGCCTATGGTTAAAACGAGTAACACCATGATGGGCAGGATGGTTAGTACCAGGTAAATGGTGAAGGGGGCATTAGTGGCTAACATCACCAAGAGCAGGACAACCAGTGACAGTATGAAGGTTACAAAGTTGGAAATTATCACCGCCAATGAGTAAATGTACTTGGGAACGTAAATGGTTTTTATTATAGAAGCGTTACCCCTAATGGAGCGCATAGCAGCACTGGAACCGCTGGCAAAAAATGTGAAGATCAGCCGGCCAGTTAATAGGTACACCGGGTAGTTGCTTACTCCGAAGCCCTTGAAAAGTGTGGAAAAGATGATGGTCAAAACGATCATGGTCAGTAGGGGTTCTAGAAAACTCCAGAATATTCCCAGAACAGATCTCCGATATTTAATTTTGATATCCCGGGATACCAATTGGTTAAGTAGAAATTGGTACTTTTTAAAATTTGCAATAAATCTATGATCTAATATCATCAATTAACTCCATTTAAGGTTAGATTGGAAGCCACCTTTAGATGTTTCGTTTTAATTACCAATCTGATAATATTCAAAGCCCAAATCTATAAGGATCTGTGGATTGTACTGATTTCTACCATCTAAAATAATTTCATTTTTCATTCGCTCTTTGATCTCGTCAAAATCGGGACTTCGGAATTCCTTCCATTCGGTGACCAGGAGGAGGGCGTCCGCATCATTTAAAGCATCATACTTGTTTGGTGAAAATTCTATATGGGGATTGTTTTTAAAATAATACCGCTGGGCATTGGTAGTTGCTTGTGGGTCATAGGCCTTTATTTTAGCACCTAATTTAGTTAACTCCTTAATGATTATCACCGCTGCTGACTCCCTCATATCATCAGTTCCAGGTTTAAAGGCTAAACCCCACACTGCAAAGGTGTATGGTGATAGATCCTTTCCAAATCTCTTAATTATCTTATTCACCAACACCAGTTTTTGTTTTTCGTTAACCAGTTCCACTTCCTTGAGTATCCTGGATTCATAGCCATATTCTGAAGCGGTTTTGATTAAAGCTTTAACGTCTTTGGGGAGGCAACTTCCTCCGTAACCACAGCCAGGATACAGGAAGCTGTATCCTATTCGGGTGTCACTGCCCATCCCTTCCCGGACATTATTTATATCGGCCCCCACCAGTTCACAGATATTGGCCATTTCATTCATAAATGAGATGCGTGTGGCCAACATGGCATTGGAGGCATACTTGGTCATTTCCGCACTGCGCACATCCATTATTATGAATTGTTCATGGTTAATGGTGAAGGGGGTGTATAATTCCTTCAGGGTTTCTATCACTCCCTCATTATCAGATCCAATGACCACCCTTTCCGGGCGTATAAAATCTGATACTGCTGAACCTTCCCTTAAGAATTCAGGGTTTGAGGCTACATGGACCTGGTAAGTCACCCCCCTTTTTTCTAGCTCTTGATCTATGGTTTTTTTCACCTTCTCAGCAGTTCCCACCGAAACAGTGGACTTATTCACCACGATCAGGTTGTGGGATAGGATTTGCCCAATTTCTCTTGCCGCACTCCGCACATAATCCAGGTTCGCACTCCCATCCTCACCCATAGGGGTTCCCACTGCTATGAAACAGATATCAGAATTATCAAGGCCTTTTTTTAAGTCGGTGGTGAAATGAAGGTCACCATTATCCTGATTTTTAATTACCAGTTCCTCTAGTCCCGGTTCATAGATGGGGATGATGCCCTTCTGGAGATCTTCAACTTTCCCCTGGTCAATATCGACACAGAAAACCTTGTTTCCCATCTCTGAGAAGCAAGTTCCAGTGACTAAACCAACGTATCCTGTTCCAATAACTGTAATTCTCATGTTATCATCTGAATTAATTAATTAGGTTCATCATAGATTAAAGCTGCAGTTCATACCATAAAGTCAGGGTTTTTTTAAGGGTTTGTGCCCTGTTTTGGTAGGTGTGATTTTGGAGTGTGTATTTTTGCAGTTTTTGGGCGATTTTTATCCTTTTTTCGGGGTGGGTTAAGTAGTATTCGAGAAGTTGTGCCAGTTCTTCCTTGGTGGTGAAGTAGGGTAGCAGGCCCTTAAAGGTTTCTTCTGCTCCGATTTTACCATTGGTTATTACCAGGGTCCCGGTGGCCAGGGCATCGTAGACCCGGCTGTTCACAGCACCGTACTCTTTAGTAACATGGTTGGCGTCATCGATGACGATTTTGGTGGAGGCGTAGACCGCTGGCAGGTCGGAGTAGTTGATAAATCCCTGGTAATAGTCCTGGAATTTTTCGAATTGCTCCCAGTTTTTACCGTACAACTTGAACTGGAAGGGAAGACTCTCCGGATCCAGCATGGTGATTATATCCCGCTCACTATCCCAGTAGCTACCGGTGAAACAGTAATCACAGGAAAACTCCTCCCGCGGTGCAACATCCTCATTAAATCGGGAAATATTGGTGGCAATGGGGAGTAAAACTGCATATCGTTTGCTATTCTTTTTAATGTAGTCACATGCGGTTTGGCTGGAAGCGAAGATGAGATCATATTCCGGTAGACCGGGATGTGCCGCCCAGCGGTCGAACCAGTTACGGGGCCAGGCAATCTTTACCAAATAATGATTGTTACTTCTGACCTTCCGGGGATCGTAAGCATCGAGTAAGGATATAAGTACGTCTATCTCATCAGGGACATTGTACCAGTTTTCAGGGTCACTTCGGGGTAGAAAATGGACTCCCCAACCCAGTTCCTGGAGGGCTTCGCCAAGTTCCATTGCAGTGAAGTAATCCCCGGCAGAAGCATCCACACCACACTCGGTAACCACGAAGGCAACATTAAGTGCCTTTTCCGAGAAGATACCCTTGTCTTCCAATTTATCCTCATAAAAATGTTCAGAAAGCCAGTCAAACCATTTATCCATGAGAAGATTGCGGTTTTTTTCAAATTTTTTATCTCTATGGTTGAAATCCTCAATTTTCTCATCCGATCCAAATTCATAGTGGAATAAAAGTGCGGTAGGACAGTAGATATGCTTATAACCGTTTTTTAGTAATTTAAGACAGAAATCCACGTCTTCGTAACCATAATAGTAATCTTCATCCAATCCACCCACTTCCTGATACAAATCTTTTTTGACAAGCAAAGCAGCCGCCGTATTCCCGGCACTGTAATGCTCCGAATTATAGGCTGAATCAAATGGTTCTCCTCCACTGCCGCGGTTGTATGGCCGGAAGAAATTATGGAGATTCTGAAACACTATCCCGGTATGTTGAATCCGGAAGGAATTGTGTTTATTAAAAACAGATGCTGAACAGTCGGGATAAACCAGTTTAGCCCCTACCGTACCTACTCTCTGGTACTTAAGTCCGGTGTGCATCATCTGATTAAGCCAACCATAGGTGGGTTCGGTGTCATTATTAAGGAGCAGCACATATTCCCCATTGGCAACCTTAACCGCTTGGTTATTGGCCTTGGAAAATGATTCATTCTTGGTATTTTTAATTATATTCAATGGGATTTCAGTAGCAATTTCTTCTAAAAAACTCACCGAATCATCAGTAGAAGCATTATCCACAACTAGGACCTCATAATTAGGGTACTGGATATTCTTTTCAAAGTCTTTAAACAACCTTTTCAGGTGTTCCATGCCATTCCGGTTTAATATGATGATGGAAACTAGCGGTGCGGTATCATCAAAGGGATGAAGATCGAAAAGTGAACTATTTTTCTTCAAAATTTCTTCATGCCTGGCCTGGGCTTCCCTCTCAGTCAGCACCACGGCTGGTTTGGGGGATGGTTCTGTAACTTGGTAGGTTTTTCTTTTTTCTTTTTTTCCGTAGAGGCTGTAGTGTATGAGGGGGTTTAGTTTGGATTTTTGGACGTCGGGGTAGGTTTGGGTGTAGTATTTGGTGTCGAATTGGGGGTGGGGGTTTCTTCCTTCCTGATAGCCGTGATACAAGTAGTGAAGCAGGGGATCTGCACCTGAAACTCTCACGTCGCCGTTGTTTTGGAGGTAGTATCCGATGTTGAATAGGTGGTTCTTTCGGATGGCGTGGTGGCCTTTGATGTTTAGGTAAGTGTTTTTCAGGCCCTGGTTGTTCCGGTTGAGGATGATGTACAGGCTGGGGAATTTTGAAATGAGTTTCTGCTTGAAGGAGCGGTTTTTATTGCTCTGATATTCCAGTTCATAAAATCGAGCAGTGAGATTATCAAGCTGACCACTCAACACACCCAAATCCCTCGTCTCTTTTCGAATTGATTCGATTTCTTTTATGGTGTCAATGAGAATTTCTTTTTTCATTTTTCACACTCAATACTCACAACTTCAGAGGTAACGATCAGCTAAATCAAGTGATGTTTTTAAATTTTGATCAACAAATCATTTTTGAACATCTAAAATCTGCTTAATCCACTCATTGTTTAAACTAATACCTTCTCTTAAGCCTATTTTAGGGTTCCATCCCACAGTCTCGTTAATTTTGGTTATATCCAGAACGATTTTGGATACATTCTCTATTCCAAAGTTTCCTTTTTTCAGTCTCAGTTTATAGCCCAGAACCGATTCGATTTCGGTTAGAATTTCAGTTAGGGAGTGTCCCCTTCCGCTTCCAACGTTAAAGATGTTATTTTCGGCACTTTTATTTTCGGCAACTTCTAGGGTGGCATCCACCAGGTCCGAGATATAAATATAGTCCCTAACCGAGGCATCAGGATTTCCTATGATCTCGGTTTCATTACCGGCATGATAATCATATAAAACCTTATTTATTACCCCCACACCGCTAAATGGGTTTTGGAACTGGCCATAGGGGTTGGAATATCGGCATATTACGTATTTAATTCCATATTTAGAGCTGTAATATTTTAAAAAGTTTTCCACGCACACCTTCCCTATTCCGTAGGGTGATATGGGCATCAGGCAATGATCTTCATTAACCGGCATATCTCCGGGTTCACCGTACACCGTACCCCCCGAGGAGGCTAAAATTAATTTTTTATTCTTATATTCCTTTATAATCTCTAAGGTGTTTATAAAGCTTTCAATATTGCCTAATTCGATTAGACTATCACTGGATGAATCTCTTACATTGGAAGTGGAGGCCAAGTAGATTATAATATCGGTGGCGTCCACCAACTCTTTCACCAGGTCAGTATCGCTTAAATCGTTAATGAAACTCTTAAAATGTTTATCATCAATATTTTTGGTGTTGGAATCGTAAACATCAATACAATAGACATCCCTTCCCTTTTCAAGGAGTTTGTATATGATGTTTGTACCAATAAAACCATTACCACCAATCAGCAAATATTTATACATGGGATAGACGCTCCACAACAATGAATTCTTTGTTTGTTAATTTTAAAGAGACAAATTCAACACTTTTAATGGAAAAATCCTGGCTGCTTAAAAATTCTTTTATCTGATTGTTTATGATCTGGTCGTTGGATAATTGCAGGACCAATATTCCCTCTCCACTTAATTTATCAACAATGTTAGTGAGCAGTTTCTTATATTCAGTGCCTAAATCCATATTAGTGATTAACACGTCAGTTTGTTCAGTTAAATCCTCGAAAACGTCATCTAAAGGCTCTTTGATGCTAATTTTGGAGTATTTCTGATTTACCAATTTGAAAAATGGTTCGGTGAGTGTGTTGTGGATGCTGTTATGGTCTAATAATAAGGTGCACTTTAAGGAACGGTGTGTTTTATCTGTTTTCCCAATTATCCGGTATATGGCCCTTTCAGAACTGTCAGAATTGCAGGAAGTACATATATTATCCTTCAATTGGCCATGGCAGATATTGCAATTTAAGGTGCTCTGTTCTATCTGGTTTGTTTCCTCTAATTTTAAAGGATGCACCAAGGTTGTGTTCTCATCAAGGAAGGTGAAAACTCCTGGACGGGTTTTTTTACTAAGTGAAACCCAATCTGGGACTTCACCTAACTCCCAGCCGTTACTTTCCAGGTAGTAACTGTATTCCACGTCCATATGACCCTGGGGTAGAAGTGGATTGAATCCTCCGCTTTGTTGGTAGGCTGCTCTCCGTAGAATATAGGCCCCGCCTTGCACGTGTCGGAATGGAACGTCATCTTTTCCTAGGATATGTTCTTTATTCCTAAATTTCTTAAACCATTCCTGTTCTCGGTAGGTTCTTCCATTGTAGAAACTCGGTGAATGAATCAGGTTGCCAGCGATTCCCACCTGTGGATGTTTTTTCATGTAACTTAAAGCTTCACGTTCCCAGTCATGTTCTAGAACAAATCCTTCATTACTGCAAATGTAAATGGCAAATTCGTTTTCCATTTTCTCTAAAGCCAGATTAGATGCTGGACCGCACTGTATATTTTCTTTTAGGAATATCAGGGAGATGTTCGGATATGATTGTGAATATTCCAGAAGGAAGTTCTTGAAATCTTCATCACTACCATTGTCGATTATGGTTAAATCAAAGTCAAGAGTGGTGTGTCTGAAAATACGGTCCAAAATTTCCTTCATGGTCTCTAAATCTTTATAATCCCCTTTCTGGTAGGTAACCATGAATATGTCGATTTTATGGTTGCTCCAGATATCGACCATGGTCTCGATGGTTTCATTCACATTGGAAATTTTCTGCACCTGTTCCTGGGCATGTCTCAATGTGGCGGTCAGATCGTTTAGGGGCATGTTTTTAACGTGAAGTATTTTACTGGCCAGAGCCGAGGGGTCATCGGGATCAACCACGAATCCTGAATAATCGTTTAAAACAAATTCGGGTATAGAAGACACATTGGTGGTTATAACGGGGATTCCATAGGCCATGGCTTCAAAAATAACCGTGGGCATCCCATCCATGTCTCCGTTAGCGGCTCTTCTGCAGGGTAATATAAATATATCCCCGTCCTGGTAGCTTTCCTTAAGAGCAGCATCACCCTTAATGGGGCCTTCGAAGATAACATTCTTCAATTCCAATTCTTCACACTGCTTTTTCAGGTCCTCTTCCAGCGGGCCGTAGCCATAAATTTTAAAGGTCAGATCCTCATTTTCCAAAATTTTAGCGGCCTCAATAAGGGTATCAATTCCTTTCTTTTCAATGAACCGAGCAATGGTTATTACATTTTTAATCTCCCGTTTGAACCGGGGGTCATCCAGATTAATCTTTTCAATTTCGTAGCTGGTGGCCTGACGTAAAAACATGATCTTCTGTTCAGGAACACCCCTCTGAGCTAAATAATTAAAATGGAACTTTCCAGGCACATAAATCCTCAAACACAGATCATTTCTACTAATTTCACCGATCTTATTCCGTTCATCATTTAGATGATGGAAGATATCTATGGCATGGGCAGAAATGGTGAAAGGAACCCCAGTAGCTTCGGCAGCAGGGTAGGTGAGCAGGGTGCAGGCCGGGTAGACAAAATGGGTGTGCATTACGTTGATATCATGTTCCTTGATTTTCTTAATCAGTTCCGGGGCATCTTCAATGTGGATAGCTTCAATTTCAAAATCAAGTTTAGCCTCTTTATCTGGTCTGGTTTTGTAGAAAACTTTCACATTATAGTTATTTTCAACCAACCACCGTAACTCATTCATTACAAAGGTCTGTGATAGTGCCGGGAAATCCCATAACACATAAGCGATGTTCAATTTCTCAGGTTTCCCTCGTACCTGGCGGTGGAATGTTTTTTCCGAGTCGATTTTCTCCAGAATTTCCAGTTCAGATGTTGAAGTTCGGGAGCGGTAGGTTTTTCTTTTTTCTTTTTTTCCGTAGAGGCTGTAGTGTATGAGGGGGTTTAGTTTGGATTTTTGGACGTCGGGGTAGGTTTGGGTGTAGTATTTGGTGTCGAATTGGGGGTGGGGGTTTCTTCCTTCCTGATAGCCGTGATACAAGTAGTGAAGCAGGGGATCTGCACCTGAAACTCTCACGTCGCCGTTGTTTTGGAGGTAGTATCCGATGTTGAATAGGTGGTTCTTTCGGATGGCGTGGTGGCCTTTGATGTTTAGGTAAGTGTTTTTCAGGCCCTGGTTGTTCCGGTTGAGGATGATGTACAGGCTGGGGAATTTTGAAATGAGTTTCTGCTTGAAGGAGCGGTTTTTATTGCTCTGATATTCCAGTTCATAAAATCGAGCAGTAAGATTATCAAGCTGACCACTCAACACACCCAAATCCCTCTCTTTTTTCTTCAGGGCCTGGATTAAGATATCCTTCTTTCTGATTAACTCGTTGGATACAGTCAGTTCTTCTTCAGTTTGACCTAATTTATCTTCAGTTTCCTCTAACTGAGATGTGATTCGGTGATTAAGACTTCTTGCTTCACTTTCGGCAATAGTTAATTTCACTCGCTCCTTTTCCAGGATATGGGCCAGATCAACATTATGAATAACGGTATCTATCATTTCGTCCAGTTCAGGGTCTTGGGGGCTTAAAATTCCAAGTCCAAAAAATGCATCGACACACCTAAAACTAAGTTTTAGATGAGACTCTTCCCTGAAGTCTTCTAAAGCAGTTAAAACTCCATTTTTAGGATCATTATCATTTATGGAGTTAAAAAGGCCCGGGTTCAGTCCACCCTTCTCGGCCAGGTGGGACTGGCCGGGGAGTATTCCCTGTCTCTGGTACTGGTGTCGGTACTCTTGGGGGATGGTTTCTGGATCGTAGTAGAGGTCGCGTCGGGAGTAGGGCCAGCCTACATCATGTAAGAATATGATTGGATATTTCTCTTTATTTTTAAAACTCTCTTCTATGGCTTTTAATTCATGGTAGACAGTGTACCAGTTATGATCACCGTCTAATAAGATGGCGTCATAATCTTCTAATTGGGGTAATCGGTCCAGACTCAGTTCTTGGTAAATTTCGAATTTATCCCCATATTCTTCTTGGTATTGATCCACATCGAACTTGGGAAGGGGATCAATAGCCGTCATATGGGCATCATGGTCCCGGCAGTATTCTAAAATGTTTCTGGTATTTATACCATCATCGGAACCCACTTCAACTATATATTTGGCATGGATGCCTTCTAGAATGGGGCGCATCACACTATTCCACAGACGATTCATGTTATTTTTACCTCTTCAAATCTGAATCAAGTATTATCAGTTCACCAAAAATATCTTAGCATGTCTTTTTTTTAGCTATTTCAATTATGATTACTTGTTGTCAATATGTTTCTTTCTTATTATATAATTCTCGTAAAAATATTAAGTTTAAGGAGCCCTCTAGTAGGGGATCCCCTATTGTAACCTTTTTAATCTTTAAAAAAAGTAAAAACAGAATTTACCTAATTTCATATTTCATATTTTCTAGAAACCTTTCCGTTCTTATTTCGAAGATTATATCTGGTTTATACCAATCTATGAGTTCTTTGTTAAAAAACCAGTGATCCCAATAGAATAATATTTCTTTAAAATAAGTGGATAGTACATCCTTGAGGAAATCGAAGGAAGAATCACTGAAAATTAGAACTTTCAAATTGGTAAAGCCCTTGGGATTCAAATAGTATTTGGTTTCTCTGATACCCACATATTTAAATTCTTCCGGGAGTACATCTGATTTATCCTGGAGGAAATCATTTCGATAGGTAATGGTTGGTTCCTTAAGGTATCTTTTCTTTTCTTCCTCAGGGTATGACCAATTTTTTTCGTAGGTAAGATCACCGTCATGGAAACCATCAACCACGGATATCTGCCCATCCAGTACCTGGTTAAATTCAGACTCCTTAAGGTTAGTATCTACCTGATTCAAGTAACAGTAGGATAAAATTTTACCTCCGGAATAATTAATATGGGAATCATTCTTGAAATAGCAATTTGGATCTACTCGGTTAATAAAATCAGGCACTAACTCTTTTATTGAATCATAATTACGTTTAACCCCCCTGACTTCAAATGGTAAAAAATCTTTACAAACCAGGCTTTTATCAGGGGTTATGAAAAAATGATATTGGATGTGGCGTTGGGTGCAATATTTCTTTTTAAAATTTAGATTTTTAATGAACAGCTCCGGGTCAAAGTTATTGTGGTAGGATAGATCGAAGTGTTGTCGTAGTTCATGGTTGGAATCATTTATTAAAAACAGGAACCCATTTTTACCCTTTAAAGTAATTTTGGGGATGTTTTTATAGGGAGGGACTGTAGTTAGTTTCTCTTTCTCTTTGGAGGTTAAATGGAATATTCCAATATTTTTAATTACAATTGATCCGGTAGCATTGGTCGGATCAATTCTGAGTTTTTTAATCCCTTTTTCCGCGTCTATTAAGAATCGATAGGTGTTCATGGCACCCGGTATCAGTTTTTGGGAAGAACGTAACGAAGGGGAATAGGATTGAGTTCTGCTGTGGGTCCAGTAAATTTCGATTATCTGTCCGGCCTGGGATTCTAGTTCTATTGTTATTTCCTGAATTAAATCCTTCGGCAGATTCTTTATCTCCAAGTAGGGGTCCTCGCCGGTAGCTAGGTATCGCCCCTCACCTAGTTCTTTTAGATCGTTGAGTGGACGTAAATTTTTGTAGTCGAGATTGGTTATCATAATAGGCCCGAATCATTATTTCATAATCTTTTATTATGTTCACTTCGATTTTTAGAATATATGATGTCCAATTATTATATCTTTCCTCTTTTCCGAGTTTCTTACCCCATCATTTTCATTATTAGTAATCTGGCCTGCACGCCTTTAAGAATGGAGTGCCCTACACTACTTCACAGACCATCCCCACTATTTTATCTTATGAATCAAGTGTTATCGGTTCAAAGCAAGATATTTACTAGCTACTATGCGCGTCACAATTTCCTTTAGGGGGATTATTGGTGAAATTCCTAATGTGTTAGCCTTAGTAATCTTTGTTCAATTGGATTACTATTTTGATATATATTTTTTGCCATTAGGCTATTTTAGCCATAAGGACCGTGATGTTTGTTCACGTTTTCTTTTGATGAATCATTGGTGGATGGGGGAAGGATTTGAAATCTAATAAAATGTGCTAAATCTTTCCGTGATATTTCCACCTAATTTCTATTGGTTTATGGTAAATTAATAATCCTAGGTAATACAAATAGTTCCATAATGGATAAAGAAACGGCAAAAAGGATTGATGAGCACTGGTCAAAGAATAGTACCCACTCCTTAAAAACTAGATGGTGGGAATTTCCAGCGATCCATGAACATGTCAACAGCTTAGTCTGTGGCAGAGCCGTTGATGGAGTCAGCCAAGGTCTTAACCATAAACTTAAAGCTATGGGAAGGTTTTTTGAGCACGGAGTTTCGGTGGGATTTGTTGATGGAAGCAAAGAATTTGAGCTGTTAAAGGAAGGTCTGGTAAAGAAATTCACCCTATTTGAACTGTCTCAAAAGCGCATAGAACTTGCGGGTGATGAAGCTGCATCCCTGGGTTTAAGAGACCAGGTAACTTTTACCAACGAAGACTTCTACTCCTATAAATTTACAGATACCGTGGACTTCGTTCATTGGAACAATTCCCTGCATCACATGTTGGATGTGGAATGTGCTATTAAATGGAGTTACGATATTTTAGAGGTGGGAGGTGTTTTTTACATGGATGATTATGTGGGTCCTAATCGATTCCAATGGTCCGATGCCGCCCTGGACCTGTGCACCAGAATTAGAAGGACACTCCCTTATAAATATCTGCAGAGTCCACATTCAACGGACCGATTCCTGGATCGTACAGTTTCCCGTCCGGACATCCAGAAAATGGAAGAAGCAGATCCCAGTGAAGCAGCAGACTCCCAACGCATTTTAGAAAATGTGAGAAAGTATTTTCCCAAGGCCGAGATCACCCTCACCGGCGGCATCATCTACCACACGGCTTTAAATGATGTTCTAGCCAATATTGATGAATTCGATTTAACTGATAAAGCCATCTTGGATTTATTGTTAATTATTGATGAATTAGCCACTAAATCCGGTATTGAGAGTCAGTATGCTGCTGCTTTAGCAGTTAAAACCAGAAAAAGTTATTCTCAGATCGTAAAGGATAAAGTTCGGGAATTTTTGGATTGGTAGATATCAACGATTCACTACCTCTAAAATTCGTTCCACTCTCTTCTCAAAGGTATGCTGCCCTAATACGATTTCTCTTCCCCTAGCAGCTTTTCTTTTCCGTTCGGGGTCCTGTTCCAGATAATGGTCTACTAAGCTATGAAGATCATCAGGATCCTGGTAGGTCACCAGGGCATCGGCGAATACCTCACCAGCACCCTGGACCGGGTCGGATATGATAAAAGCCCCTGAGGCGAATCCATCAAACAAGCGGTTAGATAAAAATCCCTTCTCCCGCATATCCTCCCAGTGATCATTTAGTAATATTTTACAGGAAGAATAAGCCCTTCTCAATTCCTGGTTCGGTATATGTTTCCCTTTTATGTATTTTCTTTTAATAATCCAGTTCCAATCAGTACCATAAACCGCCAGGTCCTTGTCAGTGGGTAATAAATCCTTTAATATCTTCCGGAACACCTTCCGGGAGTTACCTACAAAGAGAAGCTCATGTTGATATTTGCTGGAAAATTCCGGATAAAACAGTTCCGGATCCGTACACTGTAGCAATGGTTCCACAGTCACCTGGGCCTGCTTTTGGATATGCTGGGCCCAGAGCTCGGAAGCTATAAAAACATGGTTATACTGGTTGTATTCATCTATATCAACATTGTCCGGGTGTGAAATGTTCCACATAATATTGAAGTGATATTTTTTTGGTTGGTACTTACTTAAACCCCTTAAAACTATCACCACATCACAGTCAACATCCTGCTCCTGGTACCATTCCGGTAAGATCTGCAACAGCACCTCACAATCCCTTTTTTCGAACTCTTTTTTTAAACCTAGAGCCAAATGGTAGTCCCCCCAGCGGTGGGCAGTTTTCCATTGGGGAGCCGGAACTTTAATGGAAATTTTAGGGTTAAGAACGTAATCTTCCAAGGCTTTTTTTAAGGTGGCGGCCCGGTTACCATAGGTGTGGTTTCCCAGCACCAGAAGTTGAAGTTCCCTGGTTTTGGCTTTTCTTTCGGTTTCATTTCCCAGATAATATTCAATAAGATGATTCAATTCCTGTTTAGAATTATAAACTGGCAGTAAACCCTTAAAGGTTTCCTCTGCTCCGAGTTTACCATTGGTTATTACCAGGGTCCCGGTGGCCAGGGCATCGTAGACCCGGCTGTTCACAGCCCCGTATTCTTTGGTGGCCTGGTTGGCGTCGTCGATGACGATTTTGGTGGAGGCGTAGACCGCTGGCAGGTCGGAGTAGCTGATGAATCCTTGATAATATTTTTTGAACTTATCGAATTGCTCCCAGTTTTTACCGTACAACTTGAACTGGAAGGGAAGACTCTCCGGGTCCAGCATGGTGATTATATCCCGCTGATATTTCCAGTAGCTACCGGTGAAACAGTAATCACAGGAAAACTCCTCCCGCGGTGAAACCTCCCCATTAAACCGGGAAAGATTGGTGGCGATAGGCAGTAAACGCGCCCTTTTTCCAGTTCTCCTTTCAATATATCTGGAAGCAATCTTACTGGGCGTGAATATCAAATTATAAGTATAAAAGCCAGGATTTTCCACCCACCGGTCGAACCAGTTACGGGGCCAGCCAATCTTAATCAGGAACGGGTTGGCACACTTAATTCTACGTGGATCGTAGGTATCCAGTAATGAAATTAAGACATCCACCTCATCCGGAACATCGTACCAGTATCCCGGCCCCTGTTGTGGTAAAAATCTTACATCCCATCCCAACTCCTTAAGGGCTTCTCCAAGTTCCAGTGCAGTGAAGTAATCCCCGGCAGAAGCATCCGCACCACATTCTGTAACTACCAAAGCGACTTGGATTGGCTTGTCCGAAAATAAACCGCTTGCATTTATTTTATCCCTACGTAACTCTTTCCGTAACCAGTTCCTCCATTTTCGGGTAAAAAGTTCCCGGTTACTGATCCTGCGATTTTTAACATCCTGGTTTGGATCATTTTCTTGGGTACCGAACTCGTAATGAAACAGGAGCGCCTGGGGGCAGTATAAATTCTTATAACCATTTTTCAGGAGTTTCAGACAAAAATCCACATCTTCATATCCATAATGGTAACCTTCATCCAGTCCCCCCACCTCTAAATAGGTATCCTTCTTCACCAGCAGGGCGGCAGCGGTAACTGCAGCCCGGGGCTCTTCTCTATTCACCCTATCCTCAAATGGTTCCAGACCATTACCCCGGTTGTAGGGTTTGATGAAGTTTCCTTCATACCGGAAGGCAATTCCAGCATGCTGAATTCTGAAAGAGTTATCCTGGTTGTAACGTGACGTGGAGGTGTAGGGATAGACCAACTTAGCCCCCACCGCCCCCACTTCCTGGGATCTTAAGGCCACCTGCATCATCTGGTTGAGCCAACCATACAGGGGTTCCACATCATTATTTAAAAGTAGTACAAATTCGCCTCGAGCCACATCCACCGCTGAGTTATTGGCCTGGGAAAAGGATTGGTTAGTTTTATTTTCTATTATCTCTAAGGGTAAGGTATTCTTCAGATCTTCTAAAAAGCTGATTGAATCGTCAATGGACGCATTATCCACCACGATGATCTCATAGTTAGGATAATGGATATTGTTACAAAAATTATCAAACAGACGCTTCAAATGTCCCAATCCATTCCGGTTCAAAACAATAATCGATACCAGGGGACTGTTCTCATCAAAGGGGAATAAATTGATATTGGCGGTGTTAATATCTTTAATTTCCCTCTTTTTTTTGTCAATTTCACGTTGACTGAGGATGATTGGTTCTGGCCTTTTTTTAAAAACAGGAAGGTTTGAAATTTTAGTCCGGAGGGAACTGATCTGATAGGTGGCAGCCTGGAGATCATCCCTAACATTGTTTCTAAGAATCCTCAGCCGATTTTTCAATCTCTCACGATGATCCTTTTTAGACCCACTTTCCATCATGGACAGCCTCTACCAACAGCATGAAATCATTTTTTGCTATACATCTTCTCATAGTAGTTCTGGTATTCCCCGCTTTTCACGGTTTCTAACCATTCCTCATGTTCTAAATACCACTCTATTTTTCAGAGATACCAAGCTCGAAGTTTATCTATTATTTAACTATTCAAAGGTTTTTTATTAGTTTAATAGGACATCTTGAAACTGTAAATCTTAATATCTAAATATCTTAGAAACTCATTTCCAAGAAATAGTCAAATTATCTCAAGTAAACCGTTATTATCAATTTTAACTTTTTTTTTAATCAATGATTTTTTTATAAATTAAGGGACATTAATTCATCTGATTCTCTTTTTGATATCCTCTTTTTTGTTACTTATGTATCGAAGAGGTGCTGTTATTTTCCATGATTTACTGTTCTTATATTCATTTATAACAAATTTTAACTGTTCTTTTTCTTCATTTAATTCATTTATTGAATTGGTATAGGCACTAAAAAGCCATTCACAACTATTTAAAATGTTTGCAATCGGTTGAACGGTATAATTGGAATAGGATATTTCAATATCGCTACAGAACGTTAAATCCAAAGGATCCTCATGGGCAGTTACATTTTTTTCATTTGTTAAGGCAAACTGTTTGGCGATATTTGTAATATCTTCATTTGAAATTTCATTTTCTTTTAATTCATCAAAAATTACTTTCCAATGGAAGCTTTGGTCTCCTACTCTTACGGTTCTATACAAACTATAAATCCAGCCAACTGCTATTTTTGAAATTGTTTGCTCCTTTGAACGAATAGGAAAATGAGCTATTCGTAGATCAGGATTAATAACACTATTAATGACTTCTTCATAGGTGGGATCATACATTAAATCATGATTACCAAATGTTAATTCAACATCATATTCAAAAACCAATTCTTTGGGGAGTATTACTTTATAATATTCTTCAAAAATATCGTCTCTACATTTTGTTATTTTTAATGGAATAAATTTTTCATCTTCATTTCCATCAAACATAGGGACGTAAGATTTCCATTTGGCTAAATAGTAAGTATTAGGCTCAATATTTTCCAATATTTTCCTAGGATTTCCTCCTTCAGATGACATTAAAAATTCGTCAGCATCTAATGGAACAACCACATCTGCGTTGAACTCATTTACAGCTTTAAGTAAGAGCTGATTCATTTTAATGGCTTGTTCATATTTTCTATCCGTATCTTCCAGGATATATAAAGCTAATCCTTCATTTTGAAGTTCCTTTAAAATTTTAAGCGTATTATCAGTACTACCATTATCTAAAATAACCATTCCATCCACTATATTTAGATTATAACGTACATATGATTCGATTATATCGACTTCATTTTTAACCATTCCAATTGAAATTATTTTTTTATTAACGGGCATATGACACCCCATATGGAAAATAGGCACTTCTGTCCATTCATTAGTAAGATATATTCAATGATTGTTTGATGGTCCAATAAAACGCTTATTTTTCACTTAAGACAATTCATTGTATCTAAACATTTGTATAGTTCAATAATATGCGGAATTCCATTGCTTAAAATTATAGGCGCTTATTTTTGAGTTTATTTTCTGTACGTGAAACAATATTTTTTGATTTATATTTCAAGTAGCCAATTGTTGATAAATTCTTACTTAATTCTTCTTTGGTTCTGTTTAGTTCTTTTTCTAATCGGCTTTTTTCTGCTAGTGTAATTTTTAATTGGTTTTCTAGGTTGAATTTTCTAGATTCTAGGTTCTGTTTGGTTATTAAAAGGTCTTTAAGTGATTCAGAGATTGATATGGCTTGATTATATTCTTTATTACTTATGCTCCAGAAAAAAGGAATTAAATAGTTATGATTGGGGTTTATTCCGTATTGGCTAAATTCTTCAAAAAGAATTGCTATCTCTTCTAGAAGTTCATTCTTTTCTCTATAAGTTAAATGGCTAGTAATGAAATTATTTGCCCAAAATTGTAAGTGTGCCCTGAAAACAATGGGAAAATATTCTTTCTTTTTAAATTTTTTCAGCAGATTAAAAGTTTCAATATATCCGTACGTCATAAATTTAAGAGTTTTCATATCTTTGGCTCGGCTTACTGATGCTATCCCCTCAGATTCACATATTCTAGAATAATTAACCGCAACATGTTTATCTAAGTAAATAATACCATCAGCTTCCAAAAATGCATTGACAACAAAAACTAAATCATCATTTGGTATATCTTCAATAAACTGGATTCCGTTATCAAGGATAAAGTGCCTTTTATAAATTTTAGTCCAATGCATGTGTGATACTGCCAATAATTTAGGTTCATCATGAATTTTTTTTACATTAATTTCTTCAATATCCTTATAACGTTCGTAGAATTCTGTCCTATTTTCAAAAACAGTAATATAATTGCTCGATACAATATCTACATCTTCTTTTATGATCTTCTTGTACAAGATTTCACATGCATCATCAGCATAATAGTCATCAGCGTCAAGGAACATCAAATAATCTGAAGTAGCGATTTTTAATCCAATATTCTTAGGTTTACCCGGGTTTCCACTATTTTTCGATAAATGTATGGCTTTAAAATTATCATATTTATCTGCATATTCGTCTATTATGTCACCACTTTCGTCAGTGGAACAATCATCAACCATTATCACTTCAAGATGCTCATAACCGATAGTCTGACTCATAATGGACTCTAAAGCTTTTCTAATGTAATTTTCCACATTAAAAACTGGAATAATTATACTAATCTTATATTTCATTTAAGCACCTGATGAGTAATTCAATTCAATTCCATGAATATTGTATCTTAACATTTTATTCTCTTTTATGATATTGACTTCACTTGCTAAAATTAGTGCTATTTAAGATGCAATGATCTTGTAAAATAGAAAATCATGGTTATAGATGTAAATTATAATAAATAATTAAATATATTGATTCTTATAATCGAACTAGGATAATAAAATGTTAAAAAGAGTAATTAAGAACCAAATACGAAATACAGGCATGTTTAAGGAATTAGAAGTTGATAATGAGAATCTGAAACAGCAAATTATGAGTTTAGAGAAGGATTATCTCAGCATAAAAAATCAGTTAATGAAAATTCAAACAGAAAATGAAAGATTATTGGCTGAAAGAACTGAAATGGTCGGTTATAGTTTGAATTTTTCTTTGAGAGGATTAAGTCCTGATGCAGGTAAATCAGCTATATTAAAATTTATTTTAGAAAACATAAAAAAAGATGCAAAAATTTTAGATGTAGGTTTTGGATCAGGAGTTTATGGTAAGTTATTAAGAGCCTTTTATTATCAAAATATTGATGGGATAGACATCTATGGGCAAAATATTGAAGAAATGGGCTTAAATATAATTTATGATCATATTTTCATAGAAAACATCCTTGATTTTAATTTTGATTTTTATGATCTAATAATAATGGGTGATGTTTTAGAACATATCGAGCTAGAATCAGCTAAAAATTTGTTATCAGGATTTATAGAGCGTAAAAAATGCAGAGCCATTGTAATTTCAATACCTTATGAGTATGAACAGGATGAGTTATATGGGAATCATTTTGAAAAACATTTACAACCTGACGTTACATCAGTTTATATGGAAACACATTATCCCTACCTTAAATTAATAGATTCATCGATAATAGCAAATTCTGGGCACACACTTGGAGTATATGTTTGGATAGATAAATAACTGATAAAATTTTATTATCACCAAAGATTGTAGATTTTAATTTAGTCATAATCAAATCTGGAGTATTTCGATGTACCCCATAAAAATATCAGTAATCATCGTTGTTTATAATGTTGAGAATTATCTTAGACAGTGTTTGGATAGTGTAGTCAATCAAACATTGAAGGAAATAGAAATTATCTGTGTTAATGATGGTTCAACCGACAATTCTCTGCAAATTTTAGAAGAATATGCCAAAAAAGATGATAGGATCATGGTTATCAGTAAGGAAAATGGTGGAATTTCATCAGCCAGGAATATGGGTTTGGAATATGTTAATGGGGAATACACAGGATTTATAGATTCTGATGACTGGGCAGAACTGGATATGTATGAAAAATTATATCGAAATGCCAAATTACATGACAGTGACATGGTAATGTTTCCTGCTCAGCTATTTGATGATATAAATAAAGAATTAAGGTATGATATCCCCTATTTTACTTTAACGTGCTTTGATGCAAGTTTTTATGACCGTGTATTTACCCATATAGATACTGAAGATTTTTTGTTTGCAATATCGGTCACGCCCTGGAACAAGATCTACAAATCAAAATTTTTAAAAGAAATTGGTGCAAAATTTCCAGAAGGATTGGACTTTGATGATAATCCTTTTTTCTACGAAACCTACTTAAACGCCAGTAAAGTTTCTTTAGTTAGGGATTCTCTATATTTCTATAGGATAAATCGTGAGGGTTCATTCATTACCTCTGCTAATGAACGATACTTTGACATTGTTGAAATCTATGATCAAATAGAAGAAATTATTAGGAAAACTGATAACCAGGACAGATATATAACAAGTTTTTCGAATGTACGAGTTTCAAGCATTTTATCCCGCTACAGACAAGTAGACGAGCAGTATAAAAAGAGATTTTTTGAAATTATCAAGCGAAATTTCATAAAAATGAATCCTTTTTGTATTGCTAATTTAAATTCTTCAAATACAGTGGAATATCAATTCATTATTAATTCGGATACATACCGAGAATTTGAACTAAGGAAAAGAATAAGCAATTTAGAAGAAGAGATTGAAACCTTAAAAAAGGAGTATCAGATTGAAATTAACTATAAAAAACAACTCATTCATGAAATAACATCTTCTAATAGTTGGAAACTCACTAAACCACTTAGAAAGTTTAGAAATGTGCTTAAAAGGAATCAATAAAAAAATTAATTTTTCACTAATTATTCAGCATCATTTAAGAACTAAATCTACCTCTGATACCCCTGCAGCTGATCATCCAAATACTTATGAAACTACCTCTCGAACATTTCCTTATTTCAAACTATTAAAGTCGTTTAAAGGCGTCCAGTCATATAAATCATCTCTCCACATACATCTTCTCATAGTAGTTCTGGTATTCTCCGCTTTTCACGGTTTCTAACCATTCTTCATGTTCTAAATACCACTCTATTGTTTCAGAGATACCAAGCTCGAAGGTGTATTTAGGTTTCCAACCTAACTGGTTTTGTATTTTCGATGAATCAATGGCGTATCTTCGATCATGGCCTTTCCTATCTTCCACACGTGTAATCAGAGATTCTGGTTTATCCAGAATTTTAAGGATCAGTTTAACGATTTCTATATTCTTTTTCTCGTTGTTACCACCGATGTTGTAGACTTCTCCATCTTTTCCCTGATGGAGGACCAGATCAATGGCGGTGCAGTGGTCGTATACATGCAGCCAGTCCCGAACATGCAGTCCATCACCATAGACCGGCAGGGATTTGTTTTCCAGGGCGTTGGATATCATCAGGGGAATCAGTTTCTCCGGGAACTGGTAGGGACCGTAGTTGTTGGAGCAGCGGGTGATGTTCATGGGTAACCTGAAGGTTTTATGATAGGCCCTGACCATCAGATCTGCGGCGGCTTTACTGGCAGAGTAGGGGCTGTTAGGAGCTAAGGGGGTGTTTTCTCGGAAGTATCCCTCTTCCCCCAGGCTACCGTACACTTCATCGGTGGATATCTGTAAAAACTTGTCCACCCCTAATTTCTGGGCGGCATCTAAAAGGGTCTGAGTGCCCAGTACATTGGATTTAATGAATATAGCCGGATCTTCAATACTGCGGTCCACGTGGGACTCCGCGGCAAAGTTCACAATCAAATCCATATCCTCCACTATACCAAAAACCAAATCTTTATCGGTTATATCTCCTTTAATGAAGGTGTAATTAGGATTCTCTTCCACTCCACTCAGGTTTTCCAGGTTTCCACAGTAGGTGAGGGCATCTAAATTCACTAACTCATAGTGGGGGTGGCTATCCAGCATGTAACGTACGAAATTACTGCCAATGAATCCTGCTCCCCCGGTGACTAGTACTTTAACCATTGGTTTAGCTCCTTTTCTTTTACTGGTTGATTTATAATTTAGGATAGTTATTTGCAAGTCTTTATCTAATCTCTCTGATAATGTATTAATACATAAAATCCCGGTGAATGGAAGTTATCTATGGTGCCATTTAACAATATTTTTTATTCCTTTTCAAATCAAATTCTGGATTATATTCTAATAGTCTTACTGTTTTATTATCAAGTAGGAGAAATGCGATATATTGTGGTAGGGAATTGATCATCAGTTAAGGATTTAGTGAATATAGCCACTTTTTTTAAGTCGTAACCATTTTCTAGTGATATATTTTCTAGATCCTTCAATTCTACCGTACCGTTCTCGGTATAAAATATCCAGACGGTTTTATTTTCAGATAAAGCATTAGGTATCAAATTAATATGGTTTTTTGATAGAATAAGGTAATTATTGTATCCGGCTAAGTACGAATCATTGTATGAATTGTTGAATCCAGAATATACCACATAACAATGAGAGTGAGTGTATATTATTACATCATTAGGTTCTATTTGTTGTATTATTCCCTCGATTTTCACATTGTTTTTTTGATTGTGTTCTTCATTGGTTATCATGAAGTCTATATTCACAAAACTAACCACCAGGAGAACTATTAATATTGGTATGAAAATCTGTTTTTTGGAATAGTTCTTACTAACTAGAATAGAAAAACCTAGCCAAAAACAACCCAACAGAGGAACCATATCCCTAGTAATAAACATTGGATTTGTTAAATAAGCAAATACTACTGCAAAACAGACGGTAAAGACCAGAATCAATATTCCAGATACTGCAAAATAATCTGCAGGTTCTTTTTTTTGTATTAAAAAAATGGTTAACACACTTATTAGTGCACTGAACAACAAAATTCCATCAATAGAAGGATTGGTGTTAGCTGAAAGGATGAACCAGAAGAACCACTGGATATTGTCTAAAGTAATATGGGCAACCCAAGAGGTGGATAATGAAGAGTATTTTAACTGGTATATAAAGGTGGGAAGCCATGGTAAAAATAATATTATAACCGTTATTACTGATATTATCCATTTTTTAAGTTCTTCTTTATTTTTAAGAATTAAATATAGCATTAAACCTAAATAGATTAAAATTACAGGTACAGCTACAATATAACGCGTATAAATCGTTAATAATGAGAAAATCGTGAGTATGGTCCAATTTTTAAGGTTGGATTCTCTCATGATCTGGTAGGCATAGATAAAAACAATAGTTAAAAATAACAGGGCCCAAGTGTACATCCGGATTTCTATACCGTAACGTAGGATCTGAGGCATTCCTATAATGCAGAGTGAAAAAATACCTGCACATAACCAACCAAAATTCTCCCGGATTTTAGTGAAACTAACCACCAATAATAGGATCAGAGGAATTATGGAAACTAATTTAGCTAAAATGATTTTATTAACTGGAATTGAGAGAAAATTAAAAAAATCAAGCACAGCCTTTAAGATGATATAATAAAGTGGGGGATGGAAATCCTTACCCACCGCAGAAATCATACTAAACCAATCAACAGATACAATACGTAAAGAAATGACCTCATCACACCAAATAGAAAGATTTAAGGAGTTTAATAAAAAAACCAATAATAGTGATAAACCAACAATGAATAGTATTATTCCTATTTCTTTTTCAAACGATTTCTTCAAAAATTTATGCATTTTAACATTACCTTACATGATCAAATTATGATAAACTAATACACTTCTCTTGAATTTATTAGTGCTGCTGACTTATATAAACACTTTTATAGAAAATACTTCATTTATAGATTTATTAGGCATATACACGTTTCTAAATAGCTACTGAATTAGAATAAAAAGTTTACTTGACTGATTGCAGATGAAACTTCTAATCTCATTGGATCTTATGGTAAAAAATCATAAAAAAAATCGTTATTTATATTTAAGATTTAAATTAAATCAAATTTTTATAAACTAAGATTTAAAAAAAAATTCACAAATTAAACTGATTGTTATGATTTTAGAAAGTCATCCTTCAAGAAAAAATTTATACATGTTAATGTGTGTACTTGGTCTGTTATTTTTCACATTTACACTATTCTATTATACGCTAGAAATTCGGGAACCCTGGCGAGTCGAAGAACTTTCTGGGGGTGGGAAACAATGGTTAACTGGAAGTACACTAGAATTTAGCAAGGAATGGTACCATGAAGGTCCAATAAATATTCATTTGGGCATGTTTGAGTATCCTGCTTCTGTTGAATTTCCAACTCTGAAAAGTAGAAGTCCATACACCTCCTACCCTCCAGGAGCTATAATCCCCATCTATGTTTTAAGCAAAATCCGAGAAAAAGAACCAACAATATCTATGATAATGAAATATAACTTGGTTAATCATTTTCTCATCGCATTTTTCCTATCAATATTGGTTTTTTTCTTTTTATCAAGACAAATAGAAGTGGATCTTATAAATTCAGCACTTTTTGCTACCATACCTATATTATTCGAACTCTTAATGCCAGGAACACTATATTGGCATCAGAACGTATTTTTTTCAGACCAGGCCGTTATTTTACCATTTGTTCTTTTTATTTTCCTGGAAGTTTTAAGATTTGCATCATCTAAAAGAGTAATTTTTATCCTGAGCATTTTACAAGCGCTGGTAATGTTTTATGGAGTCTTAACTGATTGGCTTTTCATCCCTATCGTGTCCACTGTTTACCTTAAACGGATTATTAATAATGAAATTAAAATAAGAGGGGATATTCATAGGTTCCTTCTAAAAACTTTGTATTTCTGGGCTCCAGTATTGATAGTGGGGGTCCTGTTCCTGTTGCAAATTTATTCTTTAGAAAACTTTGATCGGACCATTCATGCCTTTTCTGTACGGGCTAGTCTTTCATCTAGTAGTGAATACACTGGTACTTTAACTTTGAATCGGTTTCTAGAAACTTTTTCAGACCATTTAACCGAAAGTTTCGGGTATTTTGCACATATTATGTTGGTTATTATCCTGCTTTTAATGTTAATATTCAGCTGTTATCTTGTTATAAAATATTTTAAAGCGCATAAGACAAATGATAAGTTAAAAGACACACTACTGCTGTCTTGGATGTTGTTATTGCCTTGCATCATTCAGATCTTTCTTTTTAAAAACCATAGTTTTGTTCATGAATTTTCTGTTCTTAAATTTTCGGTGCCTTTGAGTATTATTCCCTTTGTTATCATACCAGTACTAATTTATCAGCTTTTTGAAGATCCTGGGGTCCCAAAAAAATTTTTGCTCATTGGTAAAAATAAGTTAAATCTAAAACTATTAGTCATTTGCTTAGTGGCACTTTTATTAACCGGTACAACCATAGCAAGTTCTGATCAACTAAGCATGTTTCCATCTCCCAATAAAAACTACACCGTCTTAGGTGGGATTATCCATAAACATACCAATTATTATGACGTTGTATTTTCACCGGATTTCGAGATTAAGAGTCTTCCTCCGCAGCAAATATCACTTTCAATGAAGCCAGTGTACAAAATACAGTCCATATCAGACATTAAGGAAAAGACCAAAGATATTAAGGGCAATTATAACATTATGATTGTATTTTCTGGACCCCCATCAAGTTACTGGACACCATTTTTGGAAAATGCCACGTCTAAACGTGTAAAGAATTATTATTTCTATAGAATATCGCCTAATATTTTAAAAAATTATAATTAAGTGGTTAAATGGTAAAAGAGACGTTAAATACATTGTTAAAACAGCAAAGTGAGAGAACTATAATTCAATTAGTCAGGTACTTCTTTGTGGGAGGAGCAGCTTTTCTAGTTGATTTTGGTTCATTATTTGTTCTCACTGACTTTTTTGGTCTTTATTACCTTGTATCTGCAGCTATAGCTTTTATATTGGGTTTAATAGTTAATTATGGGCTGAGTATCTCCTGGGTTTTTAATAATCGGACATTAGAGAATTCGACTCTTGAATTTGGAGTTTTTAGCTTAATTGGGATTGTTGGTTTGGGACTGAACGAAATTTTTATATGGTTTTTCACAGCAGAGATTGGGTTCTACTATTTAATTTCCAAGATGATATCGGCAGTTATTGTTCTGTTCTGGAATTTTTTCGCCAGAAAATTTGTATTATTCCGGTGACAAATTTGATAGTATTAAGTGATTGTAATGAATAGGAATCAAAAAAAGGCGGTTATAATAGGTGCAGGACCTGCAGGGCTTACTGCAGCCTACGAACTTCTTGATAAAACTGATATTAAACCGATTATATATGAAGCAACTGACTCGATTGGTGGTATATCTAAAACAGTGGATTATAAGGGTAACCGCATTGATATTGGTGGGCACCGGTTTTTTTCAAAGTCGGATCGGGTCATGGAGTGGTGGCAGAACATACTACCCCTCCAGGGGAGTCCAGCTAGGGATGATTCAATATTGGGAAGAAAGGTTCCCCTTGCTATAGCAAGTAAAAAAAAGGCAATTGGATCATCAGAAATTATAACTGGCCATGCACCAGACCCTGAAAACGATAATAAGGTAATGCTGAATCGAAGCAGGCTATCCCGAATTTTTTTCACCCGCAAATTCTTTGATTACCCGGTGACCCTGAACTGGAAAACCATAGCAAACTTAGGCCTTAAAAGTACCATTAAAATTGGTTTAAGCTACTTTAAAGCCTCATTTGCACCTATTGATCCTGAAGAATCTTTAGAGGACTTCTTCATCAACCGTTTTGGACGGGAACTGTACCTAACCTTCTTCAAAGATTACACCGAAAAGGTTTGGGGGGTACCCTGTAATCAGATCAACGCTGACTGGGGGGCACAAAGGGTAAAAGGACTGTCCGTAAAGAAGGCCATTAGCCATGCCGTGAAGGAGGGCCTACCCCGACAGAACACTGAAGACCTAACCCAGAAAAAAGTGGAAACCAGTCTCATTGGCCAGTTTATGTACCCTAAATATGGTCCAGGTCAAATGTGGGAGGAGGTGGCCCGGATGATCACCACTGCTGGTGGTCGATTGAATCTTCTTAACCGTGTGGTTGGAATAGAAACCGAGAAAGACCAAGTGCAGGCAGTCCTGGTTAAGGATGAGGTAACGGGTGAGCAGATACGGGTCGAGGCAGACTACTTTTTTTCCACCATGCCGGTCCAGGATCTGGTAAATTCTTTCCAGGGAGAAATCCCCCATGAGGTTAAGGATATTGCAGAGGGACTGATGTACCGTGATTTCATAACGGTGGGGTTGCTGGTGGATGATATGAAGATCAAAAATGAAACTCCAATGGAAACCATCAACAACATCGTCCCCGATAACTGGATATACATCCAGGAACGGGATGTGAAGTTGGGAAGACTGCAGATATTCAATAACTGGAGTCCCTACTTGGTATCGGACCAGGATAAGATCTGGATAGGATTAGAATATTTTTGTTTCGAGGGTGATGAAATGTGGAATATGAAAGATGAGGATTTCACCTCCTTTGCCATTTCAGAACTTTCCAAAATAGATATCATTGATGAAGAAGCCGTGAATGATAGTGTGGTGATCCGGGTACCCAAGACGTACCCTGCCTATTTTGGCAGCTACCAACGTTTCGGTGAGATAAGAGAATTCACAGACCAGTTCAAAAACTTATTCTTAATAGGAAGGAATGGAATGCACCGTTACAACAACATGGACCACTCCATGCTTACCGCCATGCTGGCCGTGGAGAACATCATCGATGATGTGGATACCAAAGACAACTTATGGTCCATAAACGCCGAAGAAGAATACCACGAAGAAAAAAATTAGTTTATATAATGTTTTTAACCAAAAAAGAAACTTAGATTAGATGGGTCCTTTAGTTAATTTGGGTAGTATCAGGATTGATCCACCCTTATCCTAAAACTCAACTCCACTTTCCTGCAGAGTTTTCCATCCCTGATCCTTATCGGATAGGAGTACTTCATCCACCCGGTTCAGGGGCCAGTCTATAGCTATATCGGGGTCGTTCCACATGAGTCCCCCCTCATCATCGGCATCGAAGAAGTTGGTGCATTTATAGGTGAATTCGGCTTCCTCTGAGAGTACTAAAAAGCCATGGGCAAATCCTTCCGGGACGTAGAACTGCTTCTTATTCTCTTCGGATAAAACCACCCCCTCCCACTTACTGTAGGTGGGTGAATCTTTCCTTAAATCCACGGCCACGTCGAAGACTTCTCCCTTGATAACCCGGACCAGTTTACCCTGGGGTTGGGTGAGCTGGAAGTGCAGTCCCCGTAGCACTCCCTTCCGGGACTTGGACTGGTTATCCTGGACGAAGTTAAAATCAAGACCGGCTTTTTTAAATTCCTGGGCATGATAGGTTTCCATGAAATAGCCCCGTTCATCGCCGAATACGGTTGGTTCTATGATGTAAACCCCGGCGATGGATGTTTCTGTGAATTTGAATTTGCCCATAAAAGAACTCCATTATTTATAGTGGTTCATGGTTAACCAGATCAGTCAAATATTTACTGTAATCTGTCTTTTCCAGACTCTTAGCGGTTTCAAGAACCTTATCCGCACCTATCCAGCCATTATGGTAGGCAATTTCTTCCAAGCAGGCAATGTAAAATCCTTGTCTCTTCTGGATGGCCTCTATGAAATTACTGGCCTCCAACAAACCTATATGGGTCCCGGTATCCAGCCAGGCCATACCCCTACCCAGCAACTCCACTTTTAACTGTTTCTTTTTCAGGTAGGCATCGTTGACCGAGGTGATCTCGATCTCGCCCCGGTCTGAGGGTTTGACGTTCTTGGCGATCTCCACCACCTGGTTGTCGTAGAAGTAGAGTCCTGGCACCACGTAGTTGGATTTGGGATGTTCCGGTTTTTCTTCCAGGGAGAGTACGTTACCACCTTTATCAAATTCTACCACGCCAAAGGCTTGGGGGTTTTTGACGTAATAACCGAATACTACAGCTCCCTTCTCCAGGGAAGCAGCTCTTTCCAGGATCTCGCTGAAGCGGTGTCCGTGGAAGATGTTATCACCCAGCACCAGGGCCACCTTATCGGTGCCGATGAAGTCTTCCCCTACGATGAAGGCATCGGCCAGCCCCCGGGGCTGGTCCTGTACTTTATAATGGAATGACACGCCCAGGTCACTCCCATCCCCTAAGAGTTCCTGGTAGGCGGATATGTCCCGTGGTGTGGATATGATGAGGATCTCCCTTATCCCGGCCAGCATCAACACCGACAGGGGATAGTAGATCATGGGCTTATCATAGATGGGAAGTAACTGCTTGGACACGGCCTTGGTGATGGGGTACAGACGGGTTCCGGATCCTCCGGCCAGTATGATTCCTTTCATAGAGATCTAACTCCCGGTTCAGGTGAATATTTTAGTTATACCATTGGCCAGGGCGAACTGGACGAAGAGTGCCTCGGGTTCCACCACGATATTTCCCTGGATGTACTGGTTGGCCACTGCCTGCATCAATGCCGTCTTTTTGGTGGGGTCCTGATAGGCCGCCCACAGGGGCTTCATTAATGATTCCACACTGGCGCCCCGGGTGTTGCCCAGGGCCTGTTCATCCCGCAGGAAATCGATAGAACTACCGTTTACAGTCCCCACACCTTCTACGTAAACACCACCCACCGAATTTATCATGGCATCCACTGCATCGGGAGTGAATACCACCACAGCGTCACTCTTGAGTCCAGTGTTGTATTCCACGATCTCCTGGGCTAGCTTAGCATCCTTAGCGGTATCGTTCCACCAGAAAGAGTCGTGGAGGAGCAGTACCTGGACACCCTGGGCCTGTACTTCGGCTGGTGCCGCTTCGGTGGGATGGGCCATACCACCGGGGTACACGGCGGTCATATTTTTGATATCACCGTCCACCACAGTAACCACAAAGGCCATATCAATGGCCCCTATGCCCGGTCGTTGCTCACCCGGATCCGCAGCCAGGACCAGTACATGGTGTTCACCCAGCATCAAATTAGTTTCAGTATCTTTCCCTGGTATGTATAAATAGACCATGAGAATGCTTCCCAGCAGTATCAGTACTAGGAGGATTCTTAAAACATTTTTTAACCACATAATTTGCCTACCTGCTTATAAATTTAGAACATAGTTTAGTGTGAAAGATTTCTAGTTTATAACAAAAAGTTATATTCTCATTATGCTAGAAGGTGTATATTATCTTTTACCCAAATTAATCCGGCAACCCCGGGTTAGAGTACCAAGTTTAAGATTGGAATAAGTATTGAAGCTGGAATTAATCCCGATATCTATTTAGAGGAATGATTATGATGAGCGGTAAAGATCGTAAGAATATTAAAGCGGGCGCTGAAGTTTTAATTGTACTTAAAAAAGATCAGCGCAGTGGTAAACTTACCCGGGGACTGGTGAAGGACTTACTAACCCGTTCCAGTTACCATCCCCACGGCATTAAGGTGCGCCTCCAGGATGGGCGTGTTGGTAGGGTTAAAGAAATAATAAAAAGGTGAGATACCTAACTAACGGGTATCTTCCAGAGATAACCTACCTTCTTTTCCTGTTTGCTTTTTCCTTTCTTCTCTTTGAGTTGGGGTTCGCTGCCTTCCCAGGACTCCAAGGTTTTATCCAGGTATTCCACAATCTTTTCACTGTATTTCCTGGTGCCGATGGTGTAGGTGTCGGGTTTGTTACTGATGTAGCTAATACCTTCACCTTCTCTTTCTAGAAACTTGGATATTTCCCTTAATTTTTCGTAAAACTCTTCAGACATGATTATTCTCCTTAAAATATCTGCTCATGTACCTCTTCTAAAAGAAGTTAATAAAATTTCAAATTAAATTAGTATTCACTGAACAAATTAGTATATATTAGTTGTCATCTTCTATGGATAAAAGTTACTATTCCCGATCTTCCTGGTTACTCTTAAACATGGTGGCCAATTGTTCCTTCCTTCTTTTCAGGTTAAGGGTTAACAAGAACATTATAATGGCGATGCCAGCAATCAGCAGGTAAGCGGAGGAGTAACCTGCCAGCCCCCCTCCCTGGGAGGCGATGACCGCTCCGATGAGAGTGCCACCCACCAGCTGACCAGCACTGGAGTTGAAGTTAATGAGAGCCTGTCCTGAGGCACGCTGGGGTGGGGGTGTTTCAGTGAGCATTATGTAGCGCAGGGGGGAGCCTATAACGGTTCCCAGGCCCAGGCCGATGATGATCCCGGACAGGATAAACAGGTAGAAGCTGCTGGCCAGGGTGCTTAACAGGAAGAGTCCTCCGGCTAAAAGCAGGGTACCACCGATCATGATGATGCGGGTGCCGTACCGGTCCAGTAACCGTCCAATAACCGGGGCGCTGATACCCAGGGCCAGTACCAGGGGGATGACCATCAGACTGGCCTGGGAGGTGGATAGGGACAGGGCAGCCACGGCCAGGGAGGGCATGAATACTATGGCGGTCTGGGACAGGCCGGTGCCAATGGCGATGCTGGTGGCCACCTTCACCTCCCGGCTGTGGTAAAGGCCGATCTGCACCACCGGGTCCGGGGCTGTTCTTTCGGTCCTCACCAGTAGCAGTAAGAAGATCAACGCCAGTATCAGGAAGGGCCATACCATCAGGGAGGACAGGCTGGCCAGGAAGTTGCTGGTGTCTATCTGGTTAACCCCCAGTGCCAGGGAGGTGACCAGTAAGGCCAGGAGTATAGTTCCGGCCCAGTCAAAGCTAATTTTTTCCAGTTTTTTGGTGGCGGGAAGTATCAAGTAGCTGAGTGCAATGACGAGAGCGGCGATGGGAAGGTTTATTATGAACAACCATTCCCAGGCATAGTTTAAAAGCAGAGCCCCGATGATGGGTCCCAGTATGCCGGATAATCCCCACACTGAGCCAATTATTCCCAGGGCTCCTCCTCTTTTATCCGGGGGGAAGGTGTCCCCGATGAAGGCACTGGCCACCGGGAAAATCCCTCCTGCTCCGAATCCCTGCACAGCCCGGCCCAGGAGTATCATCCAGAAACTAGAGGACAATATGGTTATGAGGGAGCCCAGGGCGAAGATAGCCACGTCCAGGACGTAGATGGTCCGGCGTCCATATATATCCGACAGTTTGGCCATGATGGGGGTGCCGATCATGAAAAAAAGTATGTATATGGAGAATATCCAGGATATGAGCCTCTCGTCCACTCCAAAAAATGATTGTATTGCGGGAAGGGCCGGTCCCACGATGCCGATATCCAGGGAGCCCATGAACACCCCCATAAATAGGAGGATCAGTACACGGTTACGGTGGGCGCTATCCATGAAGAGTGTTGCCCTTCAGTCTAAAAATAAGGATCCATTGTAGTACTTTATTAATATAAGTGATTACAAAAATAGATACATGCCGGATAAGGATCATAAGGAGTCTATGGAGTCCCTGCAGCACTTCGCCCGTAGAAAAAGAGAAAGTACCAGTCGCGGTGGACTGTTTTTAGCCGGATTTATCCTGATTATAGTGGTGGTGGGCCTTTTATATCTATTGGCCCCTTAGGGTTACGCTCTGAACCTCACCTTGGCCGCCAGCCATCTCAGTTCCCATTCCTTGGACCGAAGGTAATCCGGACTAATCTCATTTATACATTTCCTGATGACCTCTTCCTCGATGAAAGAGGTGGTGAAGAGTACTAGGGCATCATCTTCTGACTGGTTTAGGGGGGAACCATAATACTCTTCTTCATCCCGGTATAATTCCGGTGAATAGTACCCGGTTTCATCATCTCCCTGGTCCGGGCTGGGGACCGGATCATCATCCGGGTCATTAAGGGAGTCAATTTTGTGGGGAGATTGGTCTTTGGTGAAGAATATGCTCGAGTAATATTTACGAGCACTGAAGTGTTTTTCTTCATCTTGGCTGAGATATTTTAAAAAATCTGGTACCATCACTCTAACTCCGTTGTTCCCGTTAGGCAATATTATAGTATGATACCAATATAAATCTTTGCATTCAATTTGACTCTAGAAAGAAATTAATTAAATGAAGAGAAGTGAATGGTATGGATGAGCTAAACCCCCAGGATGTACTGGAGATGATGGGCCTTTTCACCCGGATCCCGGCCCTTATGTTGAAGGCCCTGGTTATCCGCCAGGTAAATGTGGTGGAAACATTCCAGGACCAGATTGAGTCCTATAAAAGTCAGTTAACCAGTGAGGATCTGGCTAAAATTGAGAAGGTCATATACACCCCGGTTCCCCAGCTGCAGGAAATACTAGAACAGGCCTATCAGGAAAAACCCATAAAACAGTGGAAGATACTCTCCAGTCCCGGTGCTGCGCCCTTCATTGCCCTGAACCTGGAGGCACTCAAGAATGTGATTCTTTAGTCACCGTATTTGTACTCCAGCCTTCCCCCACACTCACATTCATCTGAGAAGTCTTCCGGCTCTTCATCGTCCTGTAAGTGGTAGTAGCCCCCGCAGTTGTTACAGACCAGGTACCTCTCCTGATCGTAGCGTTTACGGTTGTCCTCCAGATAAGAGGAGGTGAAGAGTATTAGGGCATCGATGGATTCATTGGGGGGCGATTCGTAATACTCTTCTTTTTCATTGCAGATTTCAGGTGAGGAGTGACTGGCTGGGCCAGTAGCTTCTCGGACATGAAAATCTTCCCGGTTTTTGGTTCGGTTCTTGGGGGGAACTTCTGATTTTTCCGGTGGGCAATAATTTTTGGAAGTGGCATTCCGGGGCGAGTAGTACTTTCCTTCACCAATTTTGGGGTGTGAATGATTTCCTAGGGCGGCAAACCGAGGTGAATAATACTTAGTTTCACCAAAATAATCTTCCCGTGTTGGTAGTTTTTCTATTATATTGGATACCACAACAACCACTCCGTTGTTCATGTCAAACAATATTATGATGGACTAATAATATAAACTTTTGCTTTCAATGAGATCTGAATCGGAAGCCATTAATAGATCCATAACCTGGCCTCACTAAAAAGCAGAGTACTGGTAAAAGTTGAGTAGTAAAAATAATTCATTTTCTTCCGTGAGGTGAAGTACCTTTTAATGGTCCAGGATTCTGGCCCCACGGACAATGTTCATTAATCTTTGATAACAGGCCTTCCAGTAGGCTATATCCTCGTCGGTGAGGTGTATTTGCCAGCTTTCTTGTTC